>NZ_JARGYD010000001.1:0-1043154 GCF_029168315.1 Psychromarinibacter halotolerans | reverse complement strand
CAGATCTATGACGCCGAGCTGTCGCCGGAAGAGATCGCGACGCTGGCCTCGACCTCGGGTGCGACGAACGACGCGCCGACGCCCGCCGACGACGCGGTGACGACGGACGAGGACACGCCGCTGGTGATCGACGTGGCGGACCTGCTTGCGAACGACACCGACCCCGAAGGCGACCCGCTGTCGGTGACCGGCATCGCGACCCAGCCGGCGAACGGCACCGCCGTCTACGACGCGGTTGCGGGCACCGTGACCTATACGCCCATCAACGGCTACGAAGGCACCGACACCTTCACCTACAGCGTCAGCGACGGGACCACGACCAGCACCGCGACGGTCGAGGTCAGCGTGATCCCGGCGCCGGGGCCGACGTCGGACGATTTCGCTGGGGCGGTGCTTGACCCGGCGTGGACCTTCGTGGGGCCTGCGGGCACCGGGTCGTCGCTGGACACCGGCGCGGCCGACGCGTTCCTGTCGCTCGTGACGCCGGACGGCAATTTCGACGTTTGGGGCGTGAACAACGGGGCCGGCGTGGTGCAGGAGATCGCGGACGAGGATTTCTCGGTCGAGGCGCGGTTCCTCAGCATCCCGTCCGAGCGGTTCCAGATGCAGGGGTTCATCGTCGAACAGGACGCGGACAACTGGCTGCGCTTCGACACCTATTCGGACGGTGCGCAACTGTTCGCATACGGCGCGATCACGATCGACGGTGTGTCCGCGACCGCGTTCGAGGTTCCGGTTCCGGGCGGGGTCGCCCCGTTCCTGCGCCTGAGCCGGGATGGGGATCTGTGGACGCTGGAGTATTCCCAAGACGCGCAGACGTGGACCGAGGCCGGCAGTTTTACCCACGCGATGGAGGCCGCGACGTTCGGTCTGTTCGCGGGCAATCTTGAAGGTGCGGACGGGTTCACGGCGCAGGTCGATTATGTCGAGTTCGCCTCTGATCCGATCCTCGACGAGGATGGCGATTTCGTGCCCTCGGGCGTGCCCGAGGCCGTAGGCGATGCGCTGTCGACCGAGCCGGACACAGGTCTGACCTTCAGCGCCGAAGACCTGCTGGCGAATGACACCGATCCGGACGGCGATCCGCTGACGGTCGTGTCGGTTGGGACCCCGTCGAACGGGGCGCTGGTCGACAACGGCGACGGCACCTTCACCTATACCCCGGATACCGGGTTCGTAGGCACCGACAGCTTCACCTATACGGTCAGCGACGGGGACAACACGGATAGCGCCACGGTCGTCGTGTCGGTTCAGCCGCCCTCGGTCTTCGATGCATTCTCGGACGACTTCTCCAGCCCGGCGCTGGACGATGGCTGGACCTTCAAGGGGATCACCGGATCGGCCACGCTGGCCACCACCGAGACCGACGCCATCGTGCTGTTGGATTCGCCGCAAGGCATCCCGGTGTCGGCATCCGACGTGATGACCACGCCGCGTCTGATGCAGGACGTGGCGGACGGTGACTTCCAGATCAGCGCGGGCTTCCTAAACGAGCCGCAGACGCTGTACCAGGAACACGGGCTGCTGGTGGTGCAGGACGACGGAAACTGGATCCGTTTCGACCTTGCCTTCACCCACCTTGGCCTGACGCTGATCGTCGGCCAGATCGTGAATGGGTCGACGACCTATCCGCTGTTCGACGGCAGCATCGTCGCAGGGGAGGTTTCGGATTTCCGGATCACCCGCACCGGCGATGATTTCGTGTTCGAAACCAGCTCTGACGGGGTCAACTGGCAGCAGGCGTATACCCTGACGCGCGACATGACGGTGACCGAGGTCGGTACCTTCGCCGGTACCGCGCCGTACCAGAACAATCCGCCGCCGGGCTATACCGCACAACTGGACTATTTCGAAAGCAGCACCGATCCGATCATCGACGAGGACGGCGATCTGAGCGACAACCGCGCGCCGGTCGCGGTGGATGACGAGGTGCAAATCGACCCCGAGACCGTGCTGGTGCTGACCGAGGACGATCTTCTGGGCAACGACAGCGATCCCGATGGCGATCCGCTGAGCATTGCCTCCATCGGCACCACGTCGAACGGCACCCTGGTCGACAATGGCGACGGTACGTTCACCTACACGCCGAATACCGGCTTCGAGGGGAGCGACAGCTTTACCTACACGGTGACCGATGGCGAGTTCACGGACACCGGCACGGTGTCGATCACCGTCGCGGAGCCGCCCGCACTGGTGTCTGACGACTTCGCCGACGCAACGCTGGATGCCGTGTGGCGGATCGAGGGGCCGGGCACTATTTCTTCGGCCCTCGCCACCAATGCGACCGACGCGTTCCTTGCGCTGATCACGCCGGATGGAGACCACGACATCTGGAACGTGAACAACGCGGCGCGGGTGATGCAGACCATCGCGGACGAGGATTTTGCGGTCGAGACGCGGTTCCTGTCGATGCCGTCGCAGCAGTACCAGATGCAGGGCTTCCTTGTGGAAGAGGACGCGCAGAACTGGGTGCGCTTCGACGTCTACCATGACGGCAGCCAGTTGCGGGCCTTCGGCGCGATCACGGTGAACGGTGTGTCCTCGGCCGCGTTCGATATCGTGATCCCCGGCGGCAGCGCGCCGTTCCTGCGGCTGGACCGCACGGGCGACGTTTGGACCTTCGAATACTCGACAGACAACGAGACTTGGCTGACGGCGGGCACGGTCTCGCACGCGCTGGATGTCAGCTCGGCCGGGGTCTTCGCCGGTAATGTGGGCGACGCGCCGGGCTTCACCGGGATGGTCGACTATATCGAGTTCGAAGGTGTGCCCATCATCGACGAGGATGCCAGCTTCGAGCCGGTGAACGTCGCGCCCGAGGCGTCGGACGATACGTTCTACACGGCGCAGGACACCACCATCGTCCTGACGGCCGAGGATCTGCTGGCGAACGACAGCGACCCGAACGGCGATACGCTGTCCGTGGTGGATGTCGGGACTCCGTCGAACGGTGATCTGGTGGACAACGGCGATGGAACATGGAGCTACACGCCGGACCTTGGCTTCTCGGGCACCGACAGCTTCGTCTACACCGTGTCCGATGGCGAACTGACCGACACTGCGACGGTCGAAATCCTGTCCAACAACGTGATCGACGTGTGGTACGGGTCGGATCAGACCTTCGGTGCCATCGGCGAGACGCAGGAATGGGTCAACATCCTTGGCACGGTTTACGGTGACGTCACCTCGCTTAGCTATACGCTGAACGGCGGGGCGCCGCAGGGGCTGTCCATCGGTGCCGATACCCGCCGCCTGCACGACACCGGCGACTTCAACGTCGAGATCGCCTATTCCGCGCTGGACGGATCGGCCACCGACGATCTGGTGACCATCACCGCCGTCATGTCCTCGGGCGAGGTGTTTACCCGCGACGTGACCATCGACTATGAATCCGGCAACACTTGGAGCCCGAATTACAGCATCGACTGGCAGTCCGCTGCCGCGCTGGAGGACGTGGTGCAGGTGGTCGACGGGACGTGGGAGATCGGCAGCGACGGGGCGCGGCCGGTGGATCTTGGTTATGACCGGCTGCTGACGCTGGGCGACGACAGCTGGGACAACTACCAGCTGACGATGACCGTGACGCCGCACGACCTGCTGAACCAGGATCCGCGCGGTCGCGATGGCGGGGCGTTCGGCATCGGGATGCTGTGGGGCGGTCACACCGACGATCCGGTGTCCGGGTTCCAGCCGCATTCCGGGTGGGAGCCGGGTGCTGCCTTCGTGTTCCAGGACACTGACGGCGACGGTATCGCGCAGCTTTCGCTGCACCCGTCGGTCGATTTCTTCAACACGCTGGGCAACCAGTCGATCCTGATGGACGAGGATCTGACCTACAACATCACGATGCAGGTCGAGCAGGTTGGCCTGTACGACCGCCTGTACAGCATCAAGGTCTGGGAAGAGGGCACGTCGGAGCCGATCGACTGGACGCTTCAGGGCGTGCAAACCTTCGATCTGGACGAGGCGCCCGCCACCGGCAGCATCTATCTGAACGCGCACTACAACGACGTGTCGTTCGGGGACCTGACGGTGACCGAGATCGCGGGCCGCGACATCGTGCAGGGCGACGACACGGCAGAGATCCTTGCCGCGGTCGATACCGGCGACGCCAACCCCGGCGGGGGCGAGCTGGACGTGTTCGTCGGCGCGGGCGGGGCGGATATCTTCGTCTTTGGCGACGTGGACGGGGCCTATTACGGTACCGACGGCGATGCCGACTACGGCTTCGTGTGGGACTTCGCGGCGGGCGAGGATCAGGTGCAGCTTTGGGGCGCGGACACGGACTATGTCCTTGTCGAGGATCAGGCCGGCCTTACGCCGGGCACCGCGATCTATCTGTCCGAGGGCGGCGGTACCGAACTGGTCGGCCTGCTCAACGGGGTCTACGATCTGGATCTGACCAGCGGGACCTTCCTGTACACCGGGTCCGATCTGTTGACCTGATGCGTCTGCGCCGCGGCGGGCCGGCTTCACGACGGTCCCGCCCGGTGGCGGCAGTGTCAGATCACGTCGGTGGTGTTGTAGCCCCGCGCGCGGTCGCAGACCTCTTCGGCGCCGGTGATCGTTTCGGCGGTGCGGATCAGGTCTGCCCCCAGCATCAGGTTCCGCGCCTCTAACGGGGCGCGGATCGTCGGGTCTTCGATATCCTCGAAGTCGGCGTTGTGCGCCAGCGACAGGCAGCGGCGGTGCATCTCGATCCCGCAGACCGTCCACGCATCGCGCCGGATGCCTGTCAGCACGGCGTCGCAGGCGGGCGCGCTGTCGTGGCCCTGATCCTCGAACAGGGTGGCCGGGAACAGGATGCCGGTGCGTTCCGACTGCCAAAGGCTGCGGAACTCTGCCTCGAAAGTGGACCAGACGTCGGCGATCACGCTGAGGATCCAGTCCTGATAGTCGGCAAGATCGTCGCCTCGGTGGGCGGGCTGGCTGAAGAAGGCCATCAGGAAATTGGCGCACAGCATCCCGATGTCGAACCCCATCGGACCGTATTGAACGAACTCGGGGTCGATCACGCGGCTGTCGTCGGCGGTCGACATGATCGAGCCGGAATGCAAGTCGCCGTGGACCATCGTCTCGGTGTTCGACACGAAGCGTTGCAGCGCCTGCTGGGCCCGGATCTTCAGGTCCACGTCCGCCCGCAGGCGGGCGATCACCGGCTCCAGCCCCGGCGTGTGGCTGTTCATCTCGGCGGCATAGTAGGGGTCGGTGAACACCAGCGACTCGGTGATTGCCGGGATCTCGACGTTTCCGGCGAACAGCGCCACATCGGCCTTCTTGTCGGGCGAAGCCATCGACAGTTCGGACCCTCGAAACGCGGTGCGGGCGCAGAAGCGACCCAGAAACGCGGCCAGCCCGGCCACCCGTTCGCCGTCGATCAGCTTGCGGCGCAAGATCCGGTGCGGTTCGAGAAACTCCATCACGATCAGCGCCTGCGTCTCGTCGAAATGATGGATCACCGGCACCGAGCCGGGGTCTCGGGCGGCCTGCCGGGTCAGGGCGTTGTACTCGAAAAAGGCGCGGTACAGGGGCAGTGGCCAGCTGTCGCCGACCAGCCGCACGTAAGGCAGGGCCTGTTTGACGATGGCCTTGCCGCGCGGGCCGGTGACGATGAACACAAGGTTCAGGTTGCCGTCGCCGACCTCTTGCACCTGCCAGTCGCCGCCGCCGACCTGCGCGGTCAGGGCCGCGACCTGCCCAAGGCGGGTGGGCAGGGTGTCGATGGTCAGCGCCTCGTATGCGGGATTTGCAGTCATGCTGGTGCCCCCCGCTAACCCGACGCTTCCTTGAGGCGCTGCGCGTAGACGTTGATGACGAGAGCCGCGAACAGGATCAGGCCACGGATCAGGATCTTCAGGAAGCTGTCGATCTGGATCAGGTCCAGCCCGTTGTTCAGCACGCCCAGCACCAACAGCCCCACCACGGTATTGCCGATGCCGCCGCGCCCGCCGAACAGGCTGGTGCCCCCCAGCACCACCGCCGCGATGGCGGTCAGAAGAAAGTCGTTGAACCCGTTCTGCTGCGCCGATCCGAAATAGGCCACGCCGATCATGCCCGCGATCCCGGAACAAACCGCCGAGATGATCATCACCGAAGCGATGATCAGGCGGACGTTCACACCGGAGTACTCCGCCGCCTCGCGGTTGCCGCCGACCATGTACACGTAGCGCCCGAAGCGGGTGTATTTCAGCACGATATGCGCGACGACAAGGAACAGGATGCAGACGATGATCGAGTACCTGAGCCCGAACAATCGCCCGGACCCGATCAATGTGATGAATTCCGGGAAGTTATAGGCAATCTGTCCGCGCACCAGCACCGCCGACACGCCGTCGGCGATCTGCATCATCGCCAGCGTCATGATGAAGGACGGGATGCCGATCACAGTGACCCCGAAGGCGGTGATCGACCCCAGCCCGAACGCCGCCAGCAGCGTCAGGATGATGGCGAAGATGCCGTACATCGGCCAAGTGTTGATGTTCACGTACTCGGGCTGCATCGTGAAATAGGCGACCGTGATCCCGATCGCGTTGGCGATGGCCGCGACCGACAGGTCGATCTCGGCGGTCAGGATCACGAAGGTCAACCCGACCGCGATGATCCCGGTGATCGACGAGTTCGCAAGGATGTTCAGCGCGTTGTCCACCGTGAAGAACACCGGGCTTTGCACCGAGAAGAACACGATGAGGATGAGAAGCGTGAAGACCGGGGCGATGTTGCGCATCTGCTCGGCCAGAAATTTGCGCAGGCCGCCGCCTGCCGTGGTTTGGGTCGTGTCAGCCATGCCTGTTCCCTTCGACTGCCCCGCCTACGCGGCTGACAGCAGATCTGCCTTTTCCAAATGTCCTGTGGTGAATTCCCGCGCGACGCGGCCCTTCTTCATGACGGTGACGCGGTCGGCGAGCGTCAGGATCGTCTCGGGCTCGGTAGACAGCACAAGGATCGCGACGCCCTTGTCGCGCAGGGCCTTCACGATGCGGATCACGTCCTCTTTGGCCCCCACGTCCATGCCGCGTGTCGGCTCCACGAGGATCAGCGCCTTGGGCAGGTGGGTCAGCCACTTTGCCAGCGCCACCTTTTGTTGATTGCCCCCCGACAGGTTGCCTAGGTCGATGTCGGTGCGCGGCGGGCGGATCTGAAGATCCTCGATATGGCCCGTCGCGATCCGGCGCTCGGCCTTCGGGCGCAGCATGATCCGGTTGATCCGGTCAAGGATCGAGATCGACATGTTCTTGAACACCGGCTCGGTGCGGAACAGCATCATGCTGCGGTTTTCCGGGACATAGGCGACCCCGGCGCGCCGCGCGGCGGCGGTGGACCGGAACCGGACCGGCTTGCCGTCAAGGATCGTGGTGCCGCCCCGCAGGTTGCCCTTGCCGAACAGGGCGCGCGACAGCTCGATCTGGCCGCAGCCCATGAAGCCGTAGATGCCGTGGATCTCGTTCTTGCGAAGCGACAGCGAAACATCCGCCAAGCCCTTGCCGTCGCTGATGTTCTTCACCTCCATCACGACGGGCTTGGTGTCGTCGCCCAAAAGTTCGGTTTCCTCGCCCATCGTCATCTCGGCCGACCCGCGCCCGATCATGCGGCTGATGATCTCGTCCTTGGTCAGCGCGGCGGCGGGCGAGGTGTCGACCCGCTCGCCGTTGCGGAACACGGTCACCCGGTCCGAGATTTCCAGAACGTCGTCAAGGAAATGGGAAATGAAGATCAGGCTGCGGCCCTGTTCGCGCAATTGCCGCAGGACGCCGAACAGGCGTTCGACCTCGGGCGGGGACAGGGCCGAGGTGGGTTCGTCCAGAATGATGATCTTGGCGCCCGAGAACAACACGCGCGACAGTTCGACCAGCTGCTGCAGGCCGACGGGCAGGGCGCCCATGCGGGTCGTCGGGTCGATGTCCAGCCCAAGGCTGGCGATCTGGGTGCGCGCGGTGCGGTTCATCCGCCGCCAGTCGATCAGGCCGCCCGCCATCACAGGCTGATGGCCAAGGAACACGTTCTCGGCCACGGTCAGGTCGGGGACCACCGACAGTTCCTGATGGACCATGCCGATCCCGGCATCCAGCGCCTCGCGCGCGGACCGGAAATGGACCGGCTTGCCGCCCACGAACATCTCGCCCTCGAAATCGGCATACACGCCGGCGATGATCTTCATCATCGTCGACTTGCCGGCGCCGTTCTCTCCGACAAGGCCGTGGACTTCGCCCTCGAGGATCGAGAAATCCACGTTGCGCAGGGCGGCGATGCCGCCGAACCGCTTCGTCACGTCGCGCATTTCCAGAAGCGGAGCCGCGTCGGGGGACGGGAGGGCCGAGGCCCTCCCGTCGGATTGGTACAGAATGTCTTCCGCCACGATGCTAGATCAGGAAGTTCTTCTGCAGCCACAGGTGGCCGGCGGCGGTGTCCTGCGTGATCACCGGACCGTCCGCCCAGATGTAGGCGGGGATGTCGGTGCCCGAGGTCTCGCCCCCGACGGCCGCCGCGACGCCCGCGGCCACGGACCAGCCGTGGATCCGGCAGGACGGGTTGCGCACCGTCGCGACCAGCGTGCCGTCGAGAACCGCGTTCACGGCGGGCGGCATGGCGTCGATACCGGACAGCTTGATGCCTTCGCGCCCCTTGGCCTTGATCACGTTGTTGGCGGCCAGCGCCATGTCGTCGTTGTGGAAGAAGCCCGCCTTCAGGTCCGGGAACTTGGTCAGCAGCGAATCCCAGATCCGCGCCACCTTGGTCACGTCCCAGTCGGCGGGCTGTTCGTCGACCAACTCGATGTTGGGATAGTTGGCCAGAACCTGCTTGAAGCCCTTGGCCCGGCCCTGTGCCCCGGTGTGCCCGAGCGCACCCTGCGTCATGACCACCTGACCTTCGCCGCCGATGGAGTCGAACAGCGCCTGCGCGGTGACCGAGCCCATGAACACATTGTCCGGCGCGATGAAGGTGTGCAGCGCAAGCTGTCCCTCGGGCGCCATCATCGTGTCCATCGCGATGATCGGGGTGCCGGCGTCGATCATCCGGCTGACGGGGTCGTTCAGCGTGCCGATCCCGAAGGTCTGGATCGCCACAAGGTCCCACTGCTGGGCCGCCATGTTGTCGATCGTCGCGCGCTGCTTGGTCGCCGAAAGCTCGCCGTCGAACCACGTCACTTCGACGTTCATCAGCTTGCCCCAGGCCTCGGCTGTCTGCTTGCCCTGGGCACACCACGTCGCCTGAAGGCCCGCGTTGCTCATCCCTGCCTTAAGCGGCGATCCCGCCGCCATCAACTCTTGCGCCATTGCCGGATCAAACCCGGCCGTTGCCAGAAGCGCCCCCGCGACCGTGGTCGCCCCCAAAGTCTTCAGCACATCCCTGCGCGAAGACACAACTTCACTAAGCTTTTCCAATTCGTCCGACATGTTTTCCTCCCAGAAACAGCCGGCTCGGCGGATTTATTTCAGTATGTATTCGTCAATTCATGTCCGCCTCAAATGCCAGCACGAATGATTAAATCCACGGCCCTTTTTAAAGTCAACAACGTTAACGAGAGTTCCGTCGAGGTCACGTTCGCCTCGAGGCGCAAGTCCTTTTACCGCAGGGTAAATCCCGGCGGACAGAGTCTTGCGGTGCGGTGCGTTCAGGACGGAAACCGGGCCCGGTGTCAGGCCGCCGGAGCGGGTCTGGCGTAGACCGGAGTCGGTATCCCTTCCATCCGTGCCTTCAGTTGCAGGGCCACGAAGCGCGAATAGAATCGCGACAGGGCAAGGTTGCCGCCGTGGAACCACAGGTTGTCATGCGCCGTGGGCTTCCACATGTTGCGCAGCTCGCCCAGCCACGGGCCGGGATCACCGCGCACACCGGAGCCAAGCCCCCAGCACGGCCCGACCATGTCGGCGGCCTCGCGGCTGACGATGGGGGCCACCGCCTCGTTCATCGAGGCATAGCCGGTGCAGGCGACGATCAGATCGAACCCGTGATCGGTGCCGTCGATCCGCACGCCGTCGGGCGTCAGCGTGTCGATGGTGCCGCCCAGCACCTTGATCTTGCCCTCGCTGATCAGGGTCGAGGCGCCCACGTCGATGTAATAGCCGGACGCCGTGCGCAGGGCGCGCATCATCTGGCCGGTGTCGTCCTCGCCAAAGTCGTACTGGAACCCCGCCTTGCCAAGCGCCGCGTAGAAGTCGGCGTCGCGTTCACGGATGTGGTCGTACAGGCGGCGGTTCTTTTCGGTCGCCAGTGCGAAAGGCGTGAAGGCGCCCAGCATGTCCGCCATGTCGACGGTCAGGCCGTTGTCGACCGCCTCTTGCGAGTAGGTGGGAAAGGCCAGCTCCATCAGCGTCTCAGACCGCACGATGATCGCCGGGCGTCGCTGGTACATGGTGACGTCGGCGCCGGCCTCCCACAGGTCGACAGCGACATCGTGGGCGGAACTGCCTGCGCCGATCACCAGCGCGCGCTTGCCCGCCCAGTCGGCGCCGTCGTGATAGGCGGACGAATGGATCAGGGTGCCGCCGAAGCTGTCTTGACCGGGAAAGCTGGGGGTGTTGGGCGGCCCGTAGGCGCCGGTGCAGAACACCAGCTGCTTCGGCGTCACGGTGACGGTGCGGCCTTCATGCGTGACCTCAGCTGTCCACGTTTCGGCCTCGGCGTCCCACGTCGCGCGGTCCACGCTGGACGAGGTCCAACAGTCCAGTTCGAAGATCGAGGCATAGCTTTCCAGCCAGTCGCCCATCTTGTCCTTCGGAGTGAAGACCGGCCACGTGTCGGGGAACGGCAGGTAGGGCAGGTGGTCGTACCAGACCGGGTCATGCAGCACGAGGCTGCGGTAGCGGTTGCGCCAGCTGTCGCCGATCTTCGGGTTCTTCTCGACCACCAGCGCCGGAACGCCAAGCGCCTTCAGCCGCGCGGCCAGTGCCACGCCGCCCTGTCCGCCGCCGATGATCAGAACCTCGGGCTGATCCTCGAACCCCATGCGGGCGGATGTCTCGGCCCGCTTCTCGGACCACGTCACGCGGTGGCGGTCGGCGCGATGCTCGATCCCCTTGGGGCGCAGCGCCCCGCGCGGTTCCTCGTGGCCCTTCAGGTTCTCGGTCGTGGTCAGCAGGATGTGGCACAGCCCGTCCCGCACGGCGACCCGACCCGTGCCGGTGGCGACCCCGGTCTCGAAGGCGATCCAAGCGGCGGCGCCGTCCTCGGTATCCTCGGCCTCGGACGTCCGGCGCCAGTTCGACGGCGCGGTGCCGGCAAGGCAGGTCTCAAGCATGGCGCCGATGCTGTCGCGGCCTTCCAGCGTCACGAGGTTCCAGGTGAAGCTGAGGATGTCGCGCCAGTAGCCGTTCGGTTCGAACAGGGCAGTCACGGCGGAAACGTCGCCAGAGGTCAGGGCCGCATCGAAGCGCGACAGCCAGTCGTCTATCTGTGTGTTCATTCGGATCTCAGTCGCCAAGAGGTTCAAGCCCGCTGCCGGGCCGCGTGGGAAGGATGTTGAACTTGATCCGCCGCAGGCTTTCGCGGGCCCTCGGGCCAAGCCGATAGCCCGTCGCGGCCGAGATCACGTCGAGGATTGCAAGAAAGGCGAAGCGGGACGCGGTGGGGGTCAGGGCGTCGGGGTATTCGCCCACCGCCACCGTCAGCGCGACCGAAGCCGCGTCGGCCACCGGCGAGCCCGGGCGGGTGATCGCGATGGTGCCCGCGCCGTAGTGGTTGGCGATCTCGATCGCCTCGACCACCTCGGGCGTGCGCCCGGTGGCCGAGAAGGCCAGCAGCACGTTGCCCGGGCGCAGCGTCGCGGCGGTCATCCGCGCCATGTAGGGTTCAAGCGAGCAATCCACCGCCAGCCCGTAGCGGAACAGCCGGACCTGCGCCTCGATCGCCAGCGTGCTGGACGAGCCGCCGACGCCGAAGGTCGCGACCCGTCCGGCGCCAGCCAGCATCTCTGCCGCGGCCAGCACGTCGTCGGGGTTCACCTGCCGCTCGACCTCGCGGATCGCGCCGCGCGCCTCGCCCAGCACCGAATGCCAGAAGGGCGGTAGCTCTCCGGCCGGGGTCTCGGGGGTGTCGATGGCAAGAAAGGTCTCTCCGACCGCCAGCGACTGGGCGAGTTGAAGCTTGAAGTCGCGCACCCCGGCGCAGCCGATGGACCGGCAGAACCGGGTGACGGTGGGCTGGCTGACACCGGCGCGGTCGGCGATTTCACCGTTAGAGGCGCGCACCGCTTCCTGCACGTCCGCCAACACCGCATCCGCCACGGATTGTTCCGCGGGGCGCAGGCTGGCGTAGCGGTCTTTGATCTCTCCGATGATGTCGGGAATCCGGTCCGACCGCTCTGAGGCGCGCGCTGCGGGCGAGGCAAGATCGGACGTCGACGTCATGCGCTGTCTCCTCCGGCGGCAATTTCAAGTGACGTGAAGTTTTGACCGCCATGTGAGTTACTTACACGAACCGAAGCTTAAAAATCAGACGTATGAAGGCTTCGGGCCCTGAAGTTTTCGCCAAACTTGACAGAAATGTAAGTGAGTTACACTGTTGACGCAAGCGAGTCGTAATTCCTTCGCTGCCAATCGACAGGGGCGTCATGTCCAGCACTTCGAGTCATCCGTCAAAGCTTGAAATACGCGGCGCTGGAAAGCGTTACGGCGACATGGACGCGTTGCTTGATTGCTCGCTGGACATTGCGCCGAACACGATTGTCTCGATCGTCGGCCCCTCGGGCTGCGGCAAGACCACGCTGCTTTGGTCGATGTCCGGTCTGCACGGGCTGACCTCGGGGGAAATCCTGCTGGACGGCAAAAAGATCACCGGACCGCACCCGGACATCGGGCTGGTGTTTCAAGAGGCCAACCTGCTGCCTTGGCGCAACCTGATCGACAACATCCTGTTCCCGTTCGAGGTCAAGCATCAGAAGCCGGACATGGCGTGGATCGACCACCTGCTGGACCGGGTCGGCCTGAAAGGGTTCGAGAAGAACATGCCGAACGAGCTGTCGGGCGGGATGCAGCAGCGGGCCTCTATCGTGCGCGCGCTGTCGCTGCGCCCGTCGGTCCTGCTGATGGACGAACCTTTCGGCGCGCTGGACGCCTTCACCCGCGAAGAGATGAACGCGCTGGTCGAGGAAATCTGGCTAGAAACGCACACCACCATCGTCTTCATCACCCACTCGATCGAAGAGGCGCTGTTCCTGTCGGACAAGGTCGTCGTGCTGACGCCGCGACCGGGCCGGGTGCTGCGCGAGTACGAGGTGCCGTTCGAGCGGCCCCGCACGATGGAGATCATGGCCGGTAAGGAGGTCTACGACCTGACCTACCGGATCAAGGCCGACATCTACGGTCATCAGCAAAGCAAGCGGACCGCGAAGGCGGCGGAATAGGAGACTGGGATGAGCGAGGACGCGGAGGTCGTCGGCGCACGGGTCGGCAAGGGGCTTCAGTCGCTGTCGAGCTTCGGGTCGGGCAGCACCAAGTACGAGATCCTTGCCATCATCGCCACCGCAGTGATCGTGATCGGCGGGCTTGAGGTGCTGCTGCGCTGGTTCGAGGTGCCGCAATACATCCTGCCGACGCCCTCGCAGATCGCGGTGGCGCTGGTCACGGATTTCCCGCTGATCCTGCCGCATCTGGGGCACACGCTGGTGGTGCTGCTGTCGGGCTTCGCCATCGGGGCGGGGATCGGCATGTTCCTTGCGGCGGTGATCACCCAGTTTCCCTTCGCCGAGAAGATCATCGCGCCGTATATCCTGATCCTTGTGACCACGCCGATGCTGGCGCTGGTGCCGCTGCTGATCCTGCGCTTCGGCTTCGGCTATGAACCCCGGATCATCGCGGTGGCGCTGGCCTCGGGGCCGATGGTGATGATCAACTCTGCCACCGGCTTTCGCCGGGTCGACGCCAACAAGATCGCGCTGGCGCGCAGCTACGGCGCCTCGACGCTGCAGATCTTCTGGAAGATCCGCGCCCCGATGGCACTGCCGATGATCCTTGTCGGCCTGATGATCGGCGCGATCTTCGGCCTGCTGACAGCGGTCGGCGCCGAGATGGTCGGCGGCGGCTTTGGGCTGGGCAACCGGCTGACGACCTATTCCTCGATGATCCAAATGCCGCAATTCTTCGGTGTGGTGCTGATGCTGTCGGCGCTTGGCATCCTGATTTACGTGATCTTTTTTCTCATCGGCAAGAAGTGGGCAAGCTGGGAGGCCTGAGGCGGCCGAACCCGGTAACCGCAGCAACAACAGGGAGTTACAAGATGAAGAACCGCACGAGTTCCATGCTGACACGTCGTCAGCTTTTGCAGGTCACCGCCGGTGGCGTGATCGTTTCTGGCCTGAACATCCCGCGCCTTCATGCGGAACCCTACGATGACACGTTCACCTGGATCAGCCCGCGCGGCACGCTTGAAGTGCTGGACGACTATCCGTTCTGGATCGGCAAGAAGATGGGCTATTTCGACGATCTCGACGTCGAGATGCAGCCCGGACCGTCCGACGGCACCGCGACGGTGAAATTCGTCGATGTGGGGCAGGCCGACATGGGTTTCCCCAGCCCCGGCGTGTTCTCGTTCGCGCTTGAAAACGGCATGGCGCTGAAATCGGCGTTCCACATGGGCGCGCTGGACACGTTCAGCTTTGCGTTCCGGACCGGCGAAGGCCCGTCTGACATCAAGGAGATCGAGGGCAAGACGATCCTTCTGGGCTCTGCCGCGTGGCAGTCGATCTGCGATCCGCTTCTGGCCGCGATGGGCGTCGACGTGTCGACCATCACCTATGTCGAAGCCGGTTGGCCGACGTGGGGCACCGCGCTGGCGGCCGGGCAGGGCGACGCCGCCCTGTCGTGGGAAGGTCTGCGGGCCGAGTGGATCAGCACCGGGCTGGAGTTCGAATACTGGCTGGGCGTGCAGAACTCGCCGATGCCGGCGAACACCTTCGTGGTGCGCGCCGCCGACCTTGAGGATCCCGACAAGGTGGAATTCCTCGAAAAGTACCTACGCGGCTGGGCGATGGGGCTGGAGTTCGCGGAACACAACCCCGCCGCTGCGGTGCAAGCCGTGTTCGAACAGTTCCCGACGCTGGCGTCGAACCTCGGGCCGGAACTGGGCCTGATGTCGATCATCCAGCAGATGAACGTGTTCCGGGGCGACATGAGCATGCGCGAAGGCTGGGGCTGGCACGACATGTCCAGCTGGCAGACCTTCTTCGACACGTCGGCAGAGATCGGTCAGATCTCCAGCCCGATCAGTGCCGAGGACGTCTGCACCAACATGCTGATCCCCGCCGCGAACGACTTCGACCACGACGCGGTGAAAGCCGACGCTGAGGGCGCCGAGGTGTCCGAGGATCTGGCGGCGGTCGACGTCGAGGCGCTTCGCGCGTCGATGTTCGATCAGGCAATCTGACGGCACGCCGGTCCGGGTCTGACCCGGACTGGCCTGCAACACCACCGGCGGTGCGTTGCCTCGTGCCGCCGGTCCGCACACGAACAGGGGCGAAAGCCCGCAGGGAGGACCAGCAATGAGCGATCCGGTACGCATTCTTGTCGTCGGGCTTGGCAACATGGGCGCGTCCCATGCCAGCGCCTATCACCGCAACGACGGCTTCGAGATCGTCGGCCTGTGCTCGCGCACGATCAAGTCCAAGACGATCCCGGACGAGCTTCAGGGCTATCCGCTGTTCGAGGATTACGAGTCCGCGCTGGCCGAGCTGAAGCCCGACGCGGTGTCGATCAACACATGGCCCAACACCCACGCGGATTACACGATCAAGGCGATGGACGCGGGCGCGCATGTGTTCATGGAAAAGCCCATCGGCACCACCAACGAAGAAGCCGAAGCCGTCGTCGCCAAGGCCAAGGAAACCGGCCGCAAGCTGGTGCTGGGTTACATCCTGCGGGTCCATCCGTCGTGGATCAAGTTCATCGAACTGGGCAAGACGCTGGGCAAGCCGTTGGTGATGCGTCTGAACCTGAACCAGCAGTCATCTGGCGATGCGTGGTTCTGGCACAAGAACCTGATCGACAGCCTGATCCCCATCGTCGACTGCGGCGTCCACTATGTCGACGTCATGTGCCAGCTGACCGGCGCCAAGCCGGTGCGCGTGCACGGCATCGGCGCGGGGCTGTGGGGCGAGGCGGACAAGCAGAATTACGGCCACCTGCACGTCACCTTCGACGATGGCTCGGTCGGCTGGTACGAGGCCGGGTGGGGCCCGATGATGTCGGAGACCGCGTTCTTCGTGAAGGACATCGTGGGGCCGAAGGGCTCGGTCAGCCTTGTGCCGAACGAAGAAGCGCGCGGCGACGGCGATGACCTGTCGGACAGCGCCGATATCGACAAGCACACCAAGACCGACGCGATCCGCTATCACCATGCCGAGGTCGGGCCGGACAAGCATTTCGTCAAGCCGGACGACCTGATGTCGATGGAGGACGAGCCGGGTCATCAGGAACTGTGCGACCGCGAGCAGGAGTTCTTCCTGAAAGCGATCCGCGAGGATCTGGACCTGTCGGAGTCTATGCAGGCGGCTCTGGACAGCCTGCGCATCGTGCTGGCCGCCGAACAGAGCATCAAGGAAGAGCGGGCGATTTCGCTGGTCTAGGCGTGGGCCGGGGTGGGCGAGGCCGCCGAGTCCTGCAGGTCCTTCGCCAGCATCTCGACAAACCGTTCCGCGCTGTGGGACAGGCTGTGCTTGCGCCGCTTGACCAGCCCCGCCGCACGCCGCACCACGGGATCGACCAGCGGCACGTTGCGCACGCCGGGCGCGGGCTGGGCGCGGGCCAGCCGCCCCGGCAGCACGGCCAAGCCGATGCCGCAAGACGACATCCACGCCGCGCT
Organism: Psychromarinibacter halotolerans; assembly: GCF_029168315.1. NCBI lineage: Bacteria > Pseudomonadati > Pseudomonadota > Alphaproteobacteria > Rhodobacterales > Paracoccaceae > Psychromarinibacter > Psychromarinibacter halotolerans. The sequence goes on along the minus strand of NZ_JARGYD010000001.1, from coordinate 1,026,363 downwards.
GCCAAGGAATCCGACCTCGGCCACCACGTTGGGGCGGATATCCAGCCGCGCCAGCGTCGCCTCGACCATGCCGCGCACGCCGTAGTCGCGGCGCGACAGGATCAGGGGCTGCCCGTCCAGTTCGGCCCATCCGACCGCCTCGCGGAAGGCGAAGGGGTGTTCCTCTGAACATATGATGCAAAGCGGGTCGAAGTGCAGGCTTTCCCAATCCAGCGCGGATTTGTCCAACGGTTCGGTTCCGATGCCGAAGTCGGCGCGCTGTTCAAGGATGTTGGCATAGAACTGGTCGGGGGCGCAGTCGTCCATCACAAGGCTGACGGCGGGGTAGGCGGCCCTGTAGCGGCGCACCGTCTCGGGCAACAGCGTCAGCCCTGTGGCGGGCGTCGCCGTCAGCCGGATCCGCCCGCGTTCAAGGTCGCGCAGGCCGCGGATCGTTTCTTCCAGTGTCGACAGGTCGCCAAGGATGCGCTCGACCAGCCCGATCACGCTTTCGCCCGCCTCGGACGGCGACAGCGACCGGGTCGTGCGGTCGAACAGGGTGGCGCCGAGCGCGGCTTCGGCCTGCCGGATCAGCACGCTGGCAGCAGACTGGGTGATGTTCAGCGCGTCTGCCGCCGCCGAGACCTGCCCGGTGCGGTACACCTGCTGGATGGCGCGAAGCTGTTTGAGGGTAAGGCTAGAAACCGGCATCCAAGATTCATTTAATGACTGCATGAATGTCTTATTAAAATTCAGTTTTGTTATCAAGCTTGCCGGTCTAGCCTTCGTGCAAGTCCAGCTTGCCGGACGAGGAGGGCGGCGGACGTAGGGAGGACATTATGAAAGCTTTTCTTAAGGGAATTGCCGCGACTGCGGCGATTGCCGCGGTCACAGGTTTTGCCGGTGGCGATGCGGCGGCGCAGGGTCGGGTCACGATCGGGACCAACCCGCAGGGCTCGCTTTACTACACCATCGGCAGCGGCATCGCGGCCGTGCTGCAGGAAGAGATGCAGCGTCCGGTGACGGTGCAGCCGTTCACCGGGTCGTCGGTCTATCTGCCGCTGATCTCGGCGGGCGAGGTGACCGTGGGCCTGAACTCGGCCATCGACGCGGGCGGTTGGTACACCGGCGAGACCTCGGGAGAGGCGCTGTCGGATCTGCGTGTGCTGGCACGGCTGTGGCCGCTGCGGCAGGCCTATATCACCCGCGCCGACGACGGCATTACAGAGGTCGGCGAACTTGCCGGCAAGCGCGTGGTCATCGACATGACCGCCCTGACGGGTGTGTCGACGGTGAACCGGGCGACGCTTCTGGCGGCGGGGCTGACGCCCGAAGACGTGGATGCGATCGAGGTGTCGGGCCTGAAAGCGGGTCTCGACGCGCTGGTCGAGGGCACCGTGGACGCAACCGCCGCCGCCATCGGCATCCCGCTGACCCAGCAGGCGAACGCGACCATTCCGGGCGGCATCCGCTATCTCAGCCTGACCGGCGAGAACGCGACGACCGAGTTCTTCGACGCCGAACTGCCGGGGGTCTATCCGCTAGAAGTCGGGCCGAACCCGGCGATGCCCGAGATTACCGAACCCGTCGTGGTGTCGGCCTATGACATCTTCCTGACGACCAGCGCCTCGCTGTCGGACGAAGAGGCGACCAACATCCTGACGGCGCTGTACGACGCCTTCCCGCAACTGCGCGAGGATTATCCGCCGCTGCGGGGCGGGTCTCAGGACGGGCTTGGCTTCTCTAGCAACACCGTTCCGTATCACCCTGCCGCCATTGCCTTTTTCAAGGACAAGGGGCTGTGGTCCGACGAGAACGAGGCGCGCGAAGCCACCTTCGCCGAGTAATCTCAGTATCGGTGACCGGCCACGCGCCGGTCACCCCGGATTTCTGACGTCTTCATCGCGTCGGCCATTGCCGCCGGTCTGTTGACGCACGCCCATCCCGGAGACCCCGATGCGCGCCGTTGCCGCCCTTCTTGCCGCCGTCCTGCCCGTGCTTGGCATCGCGTGGACGTTCAACCTGCCCGAGCTGTTCGGACAGGTCTACATCACCGAGCAGTACCTTGCGCTGATCCTAGGCCTGACGATCCCGGCGGGTCTGCTGTTGCGGCGTCAGCCGGGGGTGCCCGTCGTGGCGGACATCGTGCTGGGCGTCGCGTCGATGTTGGGCTGGTGGTGGCTGTCGCTGAACTATCAGGACTGGCTGCTGGACCCGCTGAACCGGGGGTCGGAAAAGTGGGTGCCCGCGCTGTTGGGTATCCTTGGCCTGTTCGAGGCGACGCGGCGCCATTGCGGGCTGGTGCTGACGCTGCTGGGGGCCGGGTTCATGGCCTACGGGTTCCTTGGCCATTTCGCGCCGGGGATCTTCGAGGCCGCGTATCTCTCGCCGCCGCGCTATTTGCTGTACGTCTACAACGATGCCAACGGCGTGCCCGGTATGGTGCTGGGCGTGGGCGCCACGCAGATCCTTGGCTTTATCGTGTTCGGCGCGGTGCTGACCGCCGTGGGCGGCTCGGCGGCGATGACCGATCTTGCGATGGCCGCGATGGGGCACCGGCGCGGCGGACCGGCCAAGGTAGCGATCCTTGGGTCGTCGCTGTTCGGGACGCTGTCGGGCTCGACCGTGGCGAACGTGATGTCGACCGGCGTCGTGACGATCCCGATGATGAAAAAGTCCGGCTGGCCCGCGCGCCACGCCGCCGCGATCGAGGCCGTCGCGTCGAACGGCGGCCAGATCGCGCCGCCGGTGATGGGGGCCACCGCCTTCATCATCGCCGAGTTTCTTCAGATCTCGTATGCCGAGGTCGTCGTCGCCGCGCTTCTTCCTGCCGCGTTCTACTATCTGCTGCTGTACCGGCAGGTCGACAGCTATGCCGCGGCCAATGGTCTGCACGGCGAGCCGCGCGAAAGCCTTCCGCGGCTTGGCGCCGCGCTGAAGGGTAGCACGCCGCTGATCGTGCCGCTGGGCGTGTTGATGTATTTTCTCTTCTGGCTGGGCTATGCCCCCGGAAAATCGGCGCTTTATGCCTCTGGCGCGGCACTGGTCCTGTACGTCCTGTCGGGCTGGCGGGTCAGGAAAGGCCTGCGGCAACTGCCGGAAATCCTTGTGCAGGCGGGCGAGACGCTTGTGCCGATCCTGCTGGTCTGCGCCATCGCGGGCATCATCATCGGCACGATCAACGTCACCGGGCTGGGCTTTGCGCTGACGCTGGCGCTTGGCAAGATCGCCGAACTGGGCGGCAGCCTGCCGCTGCTGGTGACGACGGCCGTGATCGCCATCGTGCTTGGCGTCGGGATGCCGACCTCGGGCGTCTATGTGGTCGTCGCGGTGCTGCTGGCGCCGGCGCTGGTGCGGCACGGGATCGACATCACCTCCGCGCACCTGTTCATCCTGTATTTCGGCCTGCTGTCCATGCTGACGCCGCCGGTCGCCATCGCCAGCTATGCCGCCGCCTCGATCGCCAAAAGCAACATGTGGCAGACCGGGGTGACCGGCGTGCGGCTGGCCTTCGTGGCCTACCTGCTGCCCTTCGTCTTCGCCTTCAACCCGGCGCTGTTGATGGACGGGTCGTGGCTGGCCATCGGCGTGTCCTGCGTCACGGTCTACTGCGGCGGTCACGTCATGGCCGAGGTTCTGGCCCGCAAGACCGCGTTCGGCGGCGGCGTGGGACGACTGGCGGCGGCGGCGGGCGGGCTTTTGCTGTTCAGCATCACCGCGATTGCCGGGCCCTATCACCCGGTTTCGATGATCGCGGCAGTGGCCGGGATCGCGCTGCTGGTCGCCCTGTCCGTACAGGCACGGCGCACCGCGCCCCAACCGAAATTCACCAGCGACACCCTGCAGAATGGAGCATCCGATGCCCGAACATAACCCCAACCCGCCGTACAAGCGCATCGCCACCGAAGAGGCTTGGCTGCCGCAGGAGATCATGGACCTTTACCGCGCCGAGATCCGCGACAAGACCATCAACGAGCCGGGTTTCCAGTCGCTGTGGGGGTTCTTCGCGGGCGACAACGACATCGCACGGTCGCACAACGCCCGGATCGTGGATCTTGGCGAACAGCGTCTGGCGGACATGGACCGGGCCGGGATCGACATCGCCGTCCTGTCGCTGTCGTCGCCCGGTGTGCAGCTGTTCGACCCCGCCACCGCGACCAGCCTGTCGATCCGCGCCAACGACGAACTGGCCGAGGGCATCGCGAAGCACCCCGACCGCTATGTCGGCCTTGCCGCGTTCTCGCCGCTGGACCCCGAGGGCGGCGCCAAGGAACTTGAGCGCGGCGTGACCAAGCTGGGCCTGCGCGGCGGCATCCTGAACTCGCACACGCTTGGCACCTACATGGATGACGAGAAATACTGGGACGTGTTCGAGGCCGCCGAGGCGCTTGGCGTGCCGATCTACCTGCACCCGAACACACCCTCGCCGCAGATGCTGGAGCCGTTCCTGTCGCGCGGGCTTGATGCCGCCGTCTACGGGTTCTCGTGCGAGACCGGCCTGCACGCACTGCGCCTGATCGTGTCGGGGCTGTTCGACCGGTTCCCCAAGCTGCAGGTCGTGCTGGGCCACACCGGCGAGGCGCTGCCGTTCTGGCTGTACCGGATCGACTTCATGCACACGCGGATCTCGAACTCGAACCGCTGTGCCGGGGCGCAGCCGCTGAAGCGGAAGGCGTCGGATTACCTGCGCGAGAACTTCTATTACACCTCGTCCGGGGTCGGGGACCCGAAGCCGATCATGTACGTGCAGGACGTCATCGGCGCCGACCGGATGATGTACGCGATGGATTACCCGTGGCAGTACGTCGTCGAAGAGACCGCCTATCTTGACGCGATGCCGGTGTCGCCCGAGGTGCTTAAGGCCTTCTACGAGGACAACGCCCGCAAGGTGTTCGGCATCAAATGACCGCATTGTCGGCAGATGTGGTCATCGTCGGCGCGGGCCCGGTGGGCCTGACGCTGGCGATGGAACTGGACCGGCGCGGGGTGTCGTCGCTGATCGTCGAGACCCGCCGCGCCGGACAGCCGCCGAACGTGAAGTGCAACCACGTCTCGGCCCGCTCGATGGAGATTTTCCGGGGCCTTGGCATTGCGGACCGTATCCGCGCGGCGGGGTTGCCCGAGGACTATCCGCACAGCGTCAGCTACCGCACCACCGTGACGGGGCGCGAGATCACCTGCGTTCCGATCCCCTCGACGGCGGGGCGCAGGCGCGGCGAGCCGGGGCCGGACACCGGCTGGCCCACGCCCGAGCCGCCGCACCGGATCAACCAGATCTTCCTTGAACCGATCCTGTTCGCCGCCGCGCAGGACCGCGCGGGCATCCGCATCGTGAACGAGGCGACGGTCACCAGCTTCACCGACACGGGGGCAGGCGTCGATGTTGCCGTGTCCTGCGCGGATGGCACCGGGTTGTCCGTCCGGGGCCGGTACATGGTCGGCTGCGATGGGGGCCGGTCGCAGGTGCGCAAGGACATCGGCGCGACGCTTCAGGGCGACGCGGTGGTGCAGCGGGTGCAGTCGACCTACATCCGCGCGCCGGGCCTGATCGCGTGCATGCAGGTGCCGCCGACGTGGGGCATGTTCGCCTATAACCCGGTGCGGTCCGGCGTGGTCTATTCCATCGACGGGCGCGAGACGTGGCTGATCCACAACTACCTGAAGGATGACGAGGCGGATTTCGACAGCGTGGACCGCGACTGGGCGATCCGCCGCATTCTTGGCGTGGACGATGCCTTTGCTTACGACATCCTGTCGAAAGAGGACTGGTTCGGCCGTCGTCTGGTGGCGGATCGGCTGCGGCGCGGCAACGTGTTCATTTGCGGCGACGCCGCACATCTGTGGGTGCCCTATGCGGGCTATGGCATGAACGCCGGGATCGCCGACGCGCATAACCTTGCGATGCACATGGGCGGTGTCTTTGGCGGCTGGGCCGGCGACGCGGCGCTGGACGCGCACGAGGCCGAGCGCCTGCCGATCACCGAGCAGGTGTCGCGGTTCGCGATGAACCACGCGCACGAGATGGCGCGCAAGCGCAAGGCGGTGCCGGACGAAATCGACGACGACACGCCCGATGGCGCGGCGGCGCGGGACCGGGTCGGGGCCGAGTTGTACGACCTGAACGTCCAGCAATACTGCTGCGCCGGGCTGAACTTCGGCTATTATTATGACGCCTCGCCCATGATCGACGCCGACGGAACGCCGCCGCCTTACGCGATGGGCTCGTTCACCGCCTCGACCGTGCCGGGGGCGCGGTTGCCCAACGTGCCGATGGACGACGGCCGCTGGCTGTACGACCATCAGGGTGCCGGGTTCGCGCTGGTGCGCACCGATCCATCGGTTGCGGTCGAACCGCTCCTGGCGGCGGCGCGCGCGGCGGGGGTGCCGCTGGTGCTGATCGACCTCAGCGACGCTCCCGCACCCTATGCCGAGGCGCTGGTGCTGGCGCGTCCCGACAACCACATCGCGTGGCGCGGGGACCGGCTGCCGCGCGATCCTTCGGCGCTGATCGACCTTGTGCGTGGCGCCAGCCGGACGGAGGCCGCTGCATGATCGTCGATACGCACACCCACATGGTCAGCGACGCCTACCTTGACCTTCTGCGCGCCGAGGGCGGGCCGAAGTACACCTTCCGCACCCTGCCGGGCGGCGGCGAGGTGATCGACAAGGACGGCGTGCCGTTCTTCACGCTGCTGCCGCCCATGTGGGATTTCGACCGCCGCATCAAGGATATGGACGCGGCGGGGGTGGATCTGGCGGTGATCTCGCTGACCTCGCCCAACGCGATCTTCGCGGATCTCGACCTAAGCCGCCGCGCCGCGCGGATGATGAACGACGCTTTCGCCGAGGCTCGCACCGCCTATCCCGACCGCTTGCGCTGGTTCGCGGCGCTGCCGTGGACAGATCCCGAGGCGGCGGTGGCGGAACTGGCCCGAGCGGTGGACATGGGGGCGTCGGGGGTGATCGCGGTGGCGACCGTCGACGGCGCGCCACTGACCGACCCGGCCTATGCGCCGATCTGGCAGGCCATCGACGCCAGCGGGCTGCCGGTGTTCCTGCACCCCTCGGTTCCGCCGGGCGAGGCGGCGCTGGGGCTGGGAGACTACAACCTGTCGCCGCCCGTGGGCTTCGTGTTCGACACCACGCTAGCCATCAGCCGGATGCTGTACGACGGGTTCTTCGACCGCTACGCCAATCTTCGCATGATCCTTGCGCATGGGGGCGGCACGCTGCCGTTTCTGATCGGCCGTCTGGACGTCTGCCACGCGAACATCCCGGCCTGCCGCGCCGGGACGCCGCGCCCGCCGTCCGAGTTCCTCGACCGGCTTTACCTTGACGGGGTGGTGTTCACCGGGGGCGCGCTGGATTTGTGTATCGAAACGGTGGGCGCGGACCGGATGCTGTTCGGGTCTGACTATCCGCACAACATCGGCGACATGGCGGGTCGGCTGGCGCTGTTGGACAGCCGCGACGTGCCGCACCGGCAGACCGCGCGGGCGCTGTTCGGTCTTTGACGCGCGCCCCGCGTTTCCCGGACGGCATCGGGGCTGTTCGGGAAAGGGGGCGCGCCTGTGCGTTGCCGCCGGGTCTGCGGCCTTGTCCCACGCCGGGCAAGGTCGTATCTCGGGCCGGACAGTCCCCGGAGGCATCCATGTACACAGGCATCGTTCAGGCCGTACGGCCCGTATCCGCAGTCACGCCCTATCCGGGCGGCAACACCTATCGCATCGGCTTCACCGACCGGCTGCTGGAAGATCTGCAACTGGGCGCCAGTGTCTCGATCGAGGGGGTGTGCCTGTCGGTCACCGGCATCGACGGCGACGGCGTGACCTTCGACGCGATGGACGCCACGCTGGACCGCACCAACCTTGGCGACATCGCCGGGCGGGGTGTGGTCAATGTCGAACGCTCCGCCAAGCCGAACGAGGAAAACGGCGGCCACGACATCGCGGGACATATCGCGACCACGGCCGAGATCGTCGAGATCGTCACCGACGCGCCGCAGTCCTTCATCCGCTTCCGTGTCGCGGCAGATTGGTCGCGGTACATCTTCCCGCGCGGCTTTCTTGCCGTGAACGGATGCAGCCTGACCGTGGCCGACAAGGAAGCCGGCGGCGAGGCGGGCGACGTGTTCCGCATCAACCTGATCCCGGACACGGTCGAACGGACCACGTTCTCGCTGTACCGCCCCGGCGACCGGCTGAACCTAGAGGTCGATCATCAGACGATGGTCATGGTCGACACCATCGAACAGACGATGGGCGCGCTGCTGCCGCGCCTGCTGGCCGAACACCTGTCGAAGGACTGACATTCAGGCCCCCGAACATGAAAAGGCCCGGACACTTGTCCGGGCCTTGTTCGTTGATGGGTCCCCGGTCAGCGGGCGTACAGCCTGTCGACCCGGAAGATCTTGTTCAGCACCGCCAGCGCGATCAGCGTCACGATCATCGTCAGGGCCGATACCGCGTGTACCGTCGGTTCCAGCGCGAAGGTCGCGTCGGCGTAGATCCGGACGGGCAGGGTGGTCATCCGCGCCGTGGTCAGGAAGCCGGTGACGGTGACTTCGCCAAAGCTCGACAGGAAGGCCATGATCGATGCTGCCGCCAGTCCGGGCGCCAAGCCCGGCAGGATGATCCGGAAGAACCGCACCGCCCCGTTCGCCCCAAGCGAGGCCGCGGCCTCTTCCTGACTGCGGTCCAGCTGATGCACCGAGGCAACAAGCAGGCTGATGCAGAAGGGGATCACCAGCACGACATGCACCGCCAGCAGCCCAAGGAAGGGCGGCAGGATGATGAAGATGCTCAGCAGCTTCAGCATACCCACCCCGATCGCCACCCCCGGCAGCGACAGCGGCAGCGCCCAGAACACCGCCAGAAGCGGCAGCCCCGGAAACCGGAACCGGCTGAGCGCGAAGGCGGCAGGGATCGACAGCGCCAGCGCGATCACCGTGGCGGCCACCGCCAGCTTGACCGAGTTCAGGAAGGCGTCGGTGTAGTTCCCGTTCGACAGGACGATCTCGTACCATTTCAGCGTGAAACCCCGGAACCGCGCGGACGAGGCTTGCGGCACGTCGTTGAAGCTTTGCACGACGACCAGATACAGCGGCATCAACAGCAGCCCGATCGCGGCCGCCAGCAGGATCCAGTAGATCACCGGGCCAAGGATCTCTTGCGTGCGCATCAGGACCGGCGGAACGGCGGGCAGGGTGGCGTTGGGGCGGCCACTGTTCCGGGCGGTGTTCATCCACGGCATCAGGAACTTGAACGCGAAGATCACCAGACCGGAAAAGCCAAGGCTGGCCAGCGTCATCACCAGCGTCAGCGCCGCCGCCGTCGGGAAGTTCAGGTTCACGATGGCTTCGCGGTAGACCAGAAGCCCCGTCGTCTGCACCCGTCCGCCACCAAGAATGGTGGCCGAGACATAGGCCGTTGATGCCATCAGGAACACGATGATGATGCCCGCGCGCAGGCCCGGCAGCGCCATCGGGAAGCGGACGGTCCAGAACACCATCGACGGCGACGCGCCAAGGCTTTCGGCGGCTTCCTTCACGCGGGGATTGGTGCCCTGCAATGTATCGTACAGCGCCAGCACCACGAAGGGCATGAACACCTGCGCCAGCGCGATCATGACCGCGAAATGGTTGTACAGCATGTTCCGGAACGGACCGATTCCGACAAGCCCGAAGATGTTGTTCAGGATGCCGTCAGGCGACAGCAGCAGGACGATCCCCAGCGAGCGGACCACGACATTGGTCAGCAGCGGGATCAGGATGACCATGAAGGCCAGCGACCGCCATTTGGTCGGCACGCTGACCAGCCACAGGGCCAGCGGATAGCCCAGCAGCACCGATACAAGCGTGACGCCACCGGCCAGCAGCAGCGTCTCCAGCAGGACGCCCAGATAGAAGCCGTCGCCCAGCACCAGCTGGAACTGCGCCAAGCTGGGGGGCCGCAGCAGCGGGCCGAAAATCTCGGAATATTCGTGAAGCGACAGCAACATCACGACGCCAAGCGGCATCGCGAAGGCGGCCAGCAGCCATAGGGTGACCGGAGCCGCAAGGCTCCGGCCGACGTTGCGTGACAGGATCACCCTGCGATTTCCCGCGTAAAGCGGCTGGACCAAGCGGCCTGCTGCGCGGCGATGTGCTCCCAGTCGAAGGCGACAAGGTTCTCGACCTGCTCGGGCGTCATGATCTTGCCGGCCAGATCCTCGGGGATCTCGACGTTGTCGACGGTGGGCGAGTAGTACGCCTCGCGCATGTATTCCTGCATGACCTCGGGCGAGAGGTGGAGGTTGATCCACTCTTCGGCCAGCACCTGGTTCGGGGCGCCGGTGGTGATGCAGGCGAAGTTCATCGCGGCGCACATGCCTTCGGTCGGGTCGGCGATGACGATCTCGGGGTTGGTCGATTCCTTGGCACGCTGCGCCAGCGACCCGAATTCGACGGTGATGTCCGCGATGTCCTGCTCGAACATCTGCCACGCCGACTCGGCCGAGGTCTGGATCGCCGCGAAGGGTTTCAGTTCGGCCAGTTTCTCGAAGCCGACATCGACGTTGAACTCGTCACCGCCATAGGTCTTGGCCAGCATCAGCAGCGCGGCCATGCCCTGCATCCCCGGCAGCGTCGGCGCGGCGAAACGGCCCGCCCATTCTTCGTTGAACAGGTCTTCCCACGAGGTGATCGGGGACGACGCTTTTTCGCCCTTGTAGACCAGCGTGCAGGGGTTGAACGCCACGCCATAGCCGCCGATCTTCGCGGCGTCGTAGAGGTGTTCGTAGTTCGGCACGGCGTCGGTCGGCGCCTGCGTCACGCCGTCGGTCACGGCCTGACGGCTTTCGTAGATGTTCAGGTAAACGATGTCGAAGCTCGGGCGGCCGCGTTCGGCATAGGCGCGGGCGCGGCGTTCGCCGGTGCCGCCCAGCACGTAGGACACGGTACAGCCGTACTTGTCGACCAGCTGCGGTTCGATCAGCGAGCGCACGATGCGTTCCTGGGTGCCGCCCCAGATGCCGACGACCAGTTCGTCACCGGGCTTCGGCTGCGCGATGGCGGTCCGCGTGAAGTGGAAGGGGGCGGCCACACCCGCGCCAAGCACGAGTTTGCCGAAAGTCCGTCTGTTCAGTTTGGTCATGTTCTACTTTCCCTGTCGTTGGTTTCGTTGTGGCTCAGATGAAGGTCACGCTGCCCGGAAGCGCGTGGATGGCGCACGCGGCGCCGACCGGCGGGACCGGCTGGTCTGAAGGTGTCAGCAGGCGCACGCGGCCGGATGTCATGGCGACGTCGGTTTCGACGGTGTCGCCAAGATAGGCCGACGCCTGCACGGTGCCGTCCGACACTTTCGGTCCGGCGGCGGGGTCGAAGCGCAGGCGCGCGGCGCGCAGCACGGCGCGGGTTGCGCCGTCGGGGGCGCCGTCCCACTGGAAGCCCGGCGCGCGGAACACGCCGTTCTGCGTCTCGCCGGTGATCACCGTGCGCTCGCCAAGGAACGAGGCGGTGAACTCGTCGCCCGGCTGGTCGCACAGGGCGCGGGGCTCGCCGATCTCGACGATGCGGCCCGCGTTCATTACGACGACCCGGTCGGCCATCGCCAGCGCCTCGGCCTGATCGTGGGTGACGAAGACCGTGGTGATCGACAGGCGCTTTTGCAGCGAGCGGATCTCGCTGCGCATCTCGCCGCGCAGGTGGGCGTCGAGGTTCGACAGCGGTTCGTCCAGCAGCAGCACCGAGGGTTCGATCACCAGCGCGCGCGCCAAGGCGACACGCTGCTGCTGGCCGCCCGACAGCTGCGCCGGATAGCGGTCGGCAAAGGGTCCAAGACCCACAAGATCCAGCGTCGCGCGGGCCCGTTCCAGCCGCTGCGCCTTGGGGATCGCGCGCATCGACAGGCCGAAGGCGACGTTGCCCAGCACGGTCAGGTGCGGGAACAGGGCATAGGACTGGAACACGACGCCGATGTTGCGCTTGTGCGGCGCCTTGGCCGTCACGTTCTCGCCGTCGACGATGACTTCGCCCGAGGTCGGCTGTACGAACCCCGCGATCATGCGCAGCGTCGTGGTCTTGCCGCAGCCGGACGGGCCGAGCAGGGCGATCAGTTCGCCCTTGTCGATGTTCAGCGTGATGTCGTCGGCAGCCAGCGACTTGCCGTAATGCGCCTGAAGCTGCTGAAGGCGAAGGTAATCGCGGCTCATGCCTGCACCACCTTGTAATCTGCGGGCTGGTCCAGCCGGTCTATGGGGAAGGCCGCGGTTTCCTTGATCAGCGTGATCAGCCGGTCGGCGGCGCGGTCCACGAGGATCTCGCCGCGTTCGGCGTCCGCCGCGGCCGCGTTGCCGCTGACGCCCGAGCCGTGCAGATCCTCTGCCATCCACGCCATCAGGCCCGGGCTGAGGATCTCGTTCTCTTCCGCCATCGTCAGCGACAGCTGCCGGAAATCCCGCGCGCGGGACATATCGACAAGGTCGGGGTGCAGCGCCAGCATCGCGCTCGTCTCGATCTCGCCGCCGTGGTAGCCGTGCTTTTCCTCTTCGGCAGAGAACAGGTCATCCACCGGGGTGATATGGAACCATGTCGCGGCGACCGCCATCATGCCCAGTTTCGCGCGCAGGTCGCGGGCGACGATCTGGCTAAGGGCGACCTGTCCGCCGTGCGAGTTGAACAGGATAATCCGGCGGCATCCGGTGCGCCGGACGCATTCGCCAAGCTGGAACCAGACCTTCGCGACCGTGTCCCAGTCTAGCGTCAGCGTGCCGGGGTAGGACAGGTGTTCCGTCGACTTGCCGAAGGGCATCATCGGCAGCGTCACGACGGTCTGGGTGTCGCCTGCGTCCTTCAGTTTCGCCATCGCACGCGAGACGATCCCGGCATTGATCATGGAATCCACGCCCACGGGCAGGTGCGGCCCGTGCTGTTCCACCGTCGCGATGGGAAGCAGCGCCACGGCGTCGCTTAGGTCGCGCTCGGCGAATTGGGCGGTCGAGAAGGACCACCAGTTCAGCGCATCGGAAGTCATGCCGGTTGTATTCCCCGTGTCTTGGTCCCGCAGGGTGCGGGTGTTTTGACGTTTGGGTATCACAAGTGAACATAACGGAACGAATAATAACGGCTACGCACAGGGATCGCGAGTGCGGATGCTGCGTTTGCCTGTTGCTTCAGCAAGGTTCGGGGCCCGCGTGTTCAACAAATTGGCGGTGCGCGAATTGGAGCGGAGGTCAGGAGGTGGCCGTTGCATCCTTGGTGTAATGGTGGCGAGTGGTGCGGTGGCCGATGAGAATATTGTCGTTGGAACAGATGCTTGTATGGCTGCTCCGCCAAGAAGCAGAGCTTTGGCCATCATTCGATTGGATCGAATATTAATCCGATTCGACAGCTGCGATGGATTTCCGTCAGGCGCGCGCCGTCCGGCTTGCCGGTGCCCTTGGGCCGGTCTGTTGGCGTGGTTCGGCCCGCGTCCCCCGGTTTGCAGGCACTATCCGCTTCCCAAATCTTCACATTCGGTATCATCTCTGCCCATGATTCCTTGCAGGCAGACCGGGGCAGACAGCATGACGCACGACACACACACCGGATTTGGCGGCCTGACGATGCCGGACGGGGCCCGGGCCGACATCGCCGTGGCCGATGGCCGGATCGCCGCGATCCTTCCGGCCGGAATGCTGCCGGACGCGACGGACATGACCGGCTATGTCGCCCTGCCGCCGCTGGTCGAGGCGCACATCCATCTGGACAAGACCCTGCTGGGCCTGCCGTTCCAATCGCACCTGCCGGGCGCCACCGTCGCTGATCGTATCGCGCAGGAGAAAAGCCTGCGCGCGTCGCTGCCGTTGTCGGCCTTCGAGCGTGGCGGCGCGCTGGTGCGGCAGGTGGCGGGCTACGGCACGCAGGCGATGCGCAGCCATGTCGACATCGACGGCGACCTTGGCCTGAGCGGGCTGGAGGATCTTCTGAAGCTGCGCGAGTCCGTGGCAGACCTTGCAGAGATCCAGATCGTTGCCTTTCCGCAGAACGGCATCCTGCGCGACGCGCCGGTCGCGGACCTGCTGGCAGAGGCACTGGCGAACGGCGCTGACCTGATCGGCGGGCTGGACCCGGCGGGGATCGACCGAGACGTGGCGGGTCATCTGGACGTGGTGTTCGGGCTTGCTGACCGTTTCGGCGTGGGCGTGGATATCCACCTGCACGACGCGGGCGAGTTGGGCCTGTTCGAACTGGCCGATATCGCGAAACGGACAGAGGCGCTTGGCCTGCAGGGCAAGGTCGCCGTCTCGCACGCCTTTGCGCTTGGCTCGGGCTTGCCGGGCGTCGGCGCGGTGGTCGAGGCGCTGGCGAAGGCGCGCGTGTCCATCGTCACCAACGGCCCGAACCGCATGGTTGCGATGCCGCCGGTGGCCATGCTGCGGAAGGCGGGGGTGGCCGTCGTTGCGGGGTCCGACAACATCCGCGACGCATGGAGCCCGCACGGCGACGGCGACATGCTGCGCCGGGCCGGGCTGATCGCCTACATGCAGGATTTCAGGGACGATTCCGACCTAGAGGTCGCGCTGTCGATGGCCACCAGCGCCGGGGCAAGGTTGCTGGGCCTGTCCGACTATGGCCTGTCCGAAGGCGCGCGGGCCGACATGCTTTTGGTGCGCGCAAGCTGTGTCGCCGAGGCGGTCGCGGGCGCTTCGCCGGATCGTGTGTCGGTGCGGGGCGGTCGGGTGATCGCGCGCGACTGCAAGCTGGTGTGAGGCGGGCAAATGGCTGACGTGATCGGGCTTGATATCGGGACCACCTCGACCATCGCGATCCGCATGGACGCGGACGGCACCATTCACGCGTCGGCCTCGCGGCCTGTGACGCTGTCCTCGCCCCGGCCGGGCTGGGCCGAAGAGGACCCGGCGCAGTGGTGGGCCAACGCGCGCGAGGTGCTGGCCGAGGTGATGCGGGGTGCGGACCCTGTGGACGTGAAGGGCATCTGCGTCACCGGAATGCTGCCGGCGGTGGTTCTGCTCGACGAGGGCGGTGCGGTGCTGCGGCCCTCGATCCAGCAAAGCGACGGGCGCGTCGCGGTCGAGGTCGAAGAGCTACGCGCCGAGGTCGACGAGGCCGCGTTCCTGCACCGCACCGGCAACGGTATCAACCAGCAACTCGTCGCGGCCAAGCTGCGCTGGATCGCAAAGCACGAGCCCGACGTGTTTGCCCGGATCGACAAGGTTTGCGGGTCTTACGACTATATCGCCATGCGCCTGACGGGCGGGTTGCGGGTGGAACAGAACTGGGCGCTGGAGGCCGGGTTCACCGACCTGTCGCGGCGCACGATCGACCCCGACCTTGTGGCGTTGGCGGGGCTGCCTGCCGGGGCGCTGCCCGAGATCGCCGTGTCGCACGAGGTTATCGGCCACGTCACGCCGCAGGCCGCGGCAGAGACGGGCCTGCCCGAAGGGCTGCCGGTGATGGGCGGTGCGGCAGATCACATCGCCTCGGCGCTGGCGGCGGGGATCGCGCAGGCGGGCGATGTGCTGCTGAAGTTCGGCGGCGCGGGCGACGTGGTGGTCGCGACCGATACGGCCCGGCCCGATGCGCGGCTGTACATGGATTATCACCTTGTTCCGGGGCTTTACGCGCCGAACGGCTGCATGGCGGCCTCGGGCGCGGCGCTGAACTGGCTGGCCGCGTTGCTGGACGGGCACGACGGTCCGCACCCCCGGCTGGATGCGCTGGCGGCAACGGTCCCGGCGGGGGCGGACGGGGTGCTGTGCCTGCCGTATTTCTTGGGCGAGAAGACCCCGATCCACGACCCGCTGGCGCGCGGCACCTTCACCGGTCTGTCGCTGAGCCACGGCAAGGCGCACCTGTGGCGCGCTTTGTTAGAGGCCGTCGCCTATGGCTTTCGCCATCACCTTGAGGTGCTGACGGAAATCGGCCATCCGCCGCAGCGGGTACTGGTCACCGACGGCGGTGCCAAAAGCCGGGTCTGGATGCAGATCGTGGCCGACGTGATCGGCCTGCCGGTGACGCTTTTGAAGGCTGACAACGGCTCGTCCGGCGGGGCGGCCTTCGTGGCGGCTATCGGGGCAGGGGTGGTGACCGACTGGGCGCAGGTCTCGTCCCTGTCGGTGGCGGGGAACACGCTGACGCCGGACCCGGACAACCGCGCGGTGTACGATGCGGGCTATGCCAAGTTCCGTTCGCTTTACAAGGCGTTAAGCCCCGTGTGGCGGATGCCGGACCGCTAGCGGGGCCGGGCGCCCATGTTTAGCCCATGTAGACGCCGCCGGTGACGTTGATGCCCTGTCCGGTCATGAACCGCGCCGCGTCAGAGGCAAGGAAAACCACGACGCCCGCGACATCCTCGGGCGTCTCGATCCGGCCCAGCGGGGTCTGGTCGACGTAGTCCTGCCGCACCTCGTCCGGGGTCATGCTGCGCAGCGAGGCCTCCCATTCCACCTCGCGGTCCTGCATTCCGGTGCGCACGAAGCCGGGGCAGACCGCGTTGACGCGGATGCCGTGCGGCGCCATCTCGCGCGCGCAGCCCTGCGTCCAGCCCAGCACCGCGAACTTGCTGGCGGAATAATGCGCCAAAAGCGGCGCGCCGACCTTCGCCGCAAGCGATGCGGTGTTGACGATGCAGCCCGCGTGGCCGCTGTCGAGGAAGTATTTGCACGCCGCCTGATTGGTCAGGAACACGCCGCGCGCGTTGACGTCCATGTTGAAGTCCCAGTCCTGATCCGTGAGATCGACGACCGGGCGCATGGTGGACACACCCGCATTGGCGCACAGCACGTCCAGACCGCCGAGATCCGCGATGGCCTTGTCCATCGCCTGCGTGACAGAGGCGCGGTCGCGCACGTCGATGGCGTCGACGGTGACCCGCGCGCCCAGCTCTTGCGCAAGACCGTTGGCGCCGTCGGTGTCCAGATCCAGAATCCGCACCACGGCCCCCTCTGCGTGGAAGGCGCGCACGATGGCGGCGCCGATTCCCGTCGCGCCGCCGGTGACGATCACCCGTTTGCCGTCGAACTCCGATCCCGCTTCCGTCTGTTTCATAGGCATGTCCTGTCCCTTTGCCCGGTCCGGGGAGGTCCGGAACGGCGTGTAACACAATTTAACAAAATACAACCTTCATTAACGGAAAGCCACATGGTAATGTGTAGGAAGGGAGAAGGACGTCAGGATATTCAGATGAGTACGGAAGGTGAGGACGAGGTGAAGGTCGCAGTGGCGAAACGCGGGCGCAGTCGGATGCCGGCGCCGGTGCGGCAGTCGTTGATCATGGCCGCGTTCGAGCGGGACAGCTTCATCTCGATCGGCGATCTTGCCGAAGAGCTTGGCGTCTCGGGGATGACGATCCGCCGCGACATCAGCCAGCTGGAGGAACGCGGCGGGCTGAAGCGCACGCATGGTGGCGCGGTGCGGGCCGAACTGCTGGACCCCGCGCCGGACCTGTCCGAACCCGCTTTCGATGCCCGTTTGCGCGAACATTCGGACAAGAAATCCACCATCGCCGCTTTGGCGGTCGATATGGTGCGCCCGGGCGAGGCGATTGGCATCGACGTCGGCACCTCGACGCTGGAACTTGCGCGGCGCCTGACCGAGGTCGAAGGGCTGCGGGTGATCACCAACAGCGTGCGTGCCGCGTCGCACCTCGCCGAGGCAGGCTGCGCCGTCTATCTGCCGGGTGGCCGGGTGCGCGCGCCGGAACTGTCGGTCATTGGGCCGCAGGCGGTCGAGGGCATCGGCAATTACTATATGAACCGCGCTTTCATTGGCGTGTCGGGCGCCGACAGTTCGGGCTTTTCCGACTATTCCCCCGAGGATTCAGAGGTGAAGCACACCCTGATGGCCCGCGCCGAGCAGGTCATCGTGCTGTGCGACAGCTCGAAATTCGGCAAGCGCGCCATGTCGCGCGTTTCAGACTTCAGCGCGGTCCATGTCCTTGTGACCGACGCTCCGCCCCCCGCGGACATTGCCGAGGCCCTTGCACGGGCCGGCACGCGGGTGGTGATCCCTTCATGACACCCTCTACAGCCGGAACCCAAATGGATCTCTTTACCCGCTCCACCAAGACCATCGTCGCAATGGCGCACATCGGTGCGCTGCCCGGCAGCCCTTTGTACGATGCCGACGGCGGGATGCAGAAGCTGATCGAAGACGTGGCATCCGACGTCGAAAAGCTTCAGGCGGGCGAGGTCGACGCGATCATGTTCGGCAACGAGAATGACCGCCCTTACCAACTGACCGCCGCACCGGAATCCATCGCCGCGATGACCGCCGTGGTGTCGGCGATCAAGCCGATGCTGAAGGTGCCGTTCGGCGTGAATTTCCTGTGGGATCCGCTGGCGACCGTCGCGATCGCAAGCGCCACCGGCGCCAGCTTTGCGCGCGAGATCTTCACCGGCCTGTTCGCATCCGACATGGGCCTGTGGAAGCCCGACGCGGGCGAGGCGTTGCGTCTGCGCCGCAACCTTGGCCGCAACGACCTGACGCTGCTGTTCAACATCAACGCCGAATTCGCGTCGTCGCTGGACAGCCGCACCGTGGCCGAGCGCGCGAAAAGCGCGGTGTTCTCGTCGCTGGCCGATGTGATCCTTGTGTCGGGCCCGATCACCGGTCAGCCGGTGGATGCCGCGCATCTAAGCTCGGTCCGCGCGGCGCTGCCCGACACGCCGATCATGGCGAACACCGGATGCAACATCGACAACGTGACCGATATCCTGTCGGTGGCCGACGGCTGTGTGATCGGCACGCATTTCAAGGTCGACGGCGACACGTGGAACGCGGTCGACGGCGACCGGGTCATGCGGTTCATGGACAAGGTGCGGGGCCTGCGCGTCGCGGCGTGACCGCAGCGCCATTGGACGTCGCGGCATAAGCGCCGCGCCATTGCTGAAACACGAATGCCGTCCCCGATAATGTCGGGGACGGCATTTTCGTGTCCGTGAGTGCAGTGGGTCGTTCAGTCGTCCATGCCCAGCATCGCCCGCGCATAGGGGGTCAACTGAATCGAAGGCGTATCGAATTCGCGCAAGGTCGGGATCAGTTGATCTTCTTGGTCCAGAAACAGCGCCCGCGTCAGCCCGCTGGCGATGCGCGGCACGCCGAAGCGGTGGCCGCTGATCGACACCGCCGACAGGCCGCCCATCGACAGGGTTGCAAGGGCGTTGAAGATGAACAGCCGCTCGATCCCGGGCGCGGCGCCGGGTACGCGCTGTTGCAGGCGGTAGTCGCGGTCGAGATAGGGCAGCTTCAGCCGCCCGGCGCTCATGTCGCCATCCGGCGGGGTGAAGCGGTCGCGCCACAGCAGCGCGTCGCCCGCAAGACGGCGCAGTTCGGGGCGGATCGACAGGTCCACCGTGACCCCGGTGGCGGCGATCACGTGATCCAGCTTGAAGACACCGCGCGGCGTGGTGACCACGGCCTTGCCGTCGTCATAGGCCACCTTGTCCCACGGGGCGCCGTTCCAGAACTTGAAGTTCGAAAAGCTGAGCGCCTTGTTGAAGTGATGTTCCGCCGGGGCTTGCGACAGGCCGGTCAGGAACGTGCCCAGTTCCCACTTGGTCTCGTCCGACAGCTCGTGGCTGTGGTTCAGGTAGCCGCCGGTTTCGAATTCCCGGACAAGGTCCAGCAGACCGATTTGTGTGCGGCGCATGAAGGTGTCGACCCGTCGCGCGCCGGACTCCAGCGCCGCGACCGAGGAATCGAAGGCCGACGCGCCGGCGCCAAGGATGCCCACGTCCTTGCCGCGCAGCCGGTCTGAATCGTAGACCTCGCAGCTGTGGTTGTACATGTGGTCGGGCAGGGCATTCCGGATCGGGTCGGGCACGATCCAGTCGCCGCCGCCCTCCATCCCGGTCGCGAACACGACATACCGCGTGCGGATCGTCTCGCCCGTGTCGAGGCTGAGCGTCACGCCGTCAGCGTCATAGTCCACGTCCACGACGTTTACGCCGTTGCGGATCGGCAGGTCCGCGATGTCGCGATACCAGCGCAGGTAGTTCATCCAGTCGACACGCGGCACGCGGTCGATGGCGTCCCATGCTTCTTGCCCGTGGCGGGCGACGAACCAGCTTTGGATGCTCAGCGACGGGATACCAAGATCCGCGCCGGTGATCGTCTTGGGCGACCGGATCTCGTAGTTGCGGGCGTAGGTTTCCCACACGCCCTCGTAGCCTTCGGGGTTGCGGTCCAGCAGCAGGATGTTCCCCACGCCCCGCCGCTTCAGCGTATGCCCCAAGACCAGCCCGGATTGCCCGGCGCCGATGATCACCACGTCGGGGATCGTCTGGCCGTTCCACTGGCGGGGCAGCACCCACGGCCGCGTGGCATAGTCCAGCATCGCAAGGTCCGACCGCGCCTGTGCGGCCAGCTGGGCCAGCCGGGTCTCGGCGTGGGTGTCGGGACGGTGCGGGATGGCAATATTCATCAAGGGCTCCGGAGACATCGGGCCGCGCGACACATTCGGTTCGCGGGCTTCGTGTCATTGTGCCGTGCTGCACTGCGGCAGAGTAGCATCCAGTATCGGACGCCCCGTTGCCATTCCGGCAACGCCCTTGGTTATGCGGCGCCCGTGCTGATGCCACCGTCGGGTGTCGGCTGCCCGGTCAGGTTCCAGACCCGCTCGGCGAACTCGGGCAGGGCGTCTTTCAGAAGCTCCAGCATCACTGCACCGGCGCTGGACAAAAGGCGCTGCGGTCGCACGAAAATCCCCAGCGACGGGTTCGGGGCAAGCGCGTCGACGATTGGCACGAAGACCATCGCCTGCTGTTCAAGATCGCCAAGGATGCCGACGGGATTGCGCACGCCGATGCCCAGCCCGGCCTTGACCATGACGGTCATGATGTCCGGAGAATTGGTTTCCAGTACGGTGCTTTGCGGCGCCGACCGGTCGATCTGCTGTTGCCACGTCGTGCCGCCGACCATGCCTTCTTTCGCGCGGATGAACCGTTCGCCGGCTAGGTCGTGCAGGCGCAGCGACGCACGGTCGCCAAGGGCCGCGCCTTTCTGCGCGATCACGCCCACCGGCATCTCGGCTCGCGCGGCGATCTGAACGTCGGACCGGATCGGCGGCATCATCGCCATGCCGATGTCGATCTCGTCCGAGGCGACAAGATCCAGCGTGTCCAACGCCGACTTGATTTCGACCGAATAGGTGACGCCGGGGTGGTCGGCGTGAAAGGCGGCAAGGATCGGCGGCAGGAAATCGCGACCGATCGCGGCCTCGCAGGCGATGCGGACATGCCCCCGGCGCAGGCCGCGCAGGTCGTCGATCTGGGCAATGGCGCGTTCAAGATCCTGATCCAGCCGCTGGACATATTGGTACAGCACCTCGCCCGCGGCGGTCAGGCGCACGCCTTCAGAGCGACGCTCGAACAGGCGGCACTGAAGCTGATCCTCAAGCTTGATGATCTGCCGGTTGATGGCCGAGGCCGCAACGGACAGATGCTCGGCCGCTTGCCGCATCGAGCCAGAGCGCACTGTCTCGCTGAAATAGCGCAGCGCGACGAGGTGGACGTGAACGAAAGAGGCGGGCATGGCGGTGCTCCTTTGGGTGCCACTCATGTTACGCAAGGGGTGTGATGCCGAAAAGGCAACGCGGTGGCCTGCTTGAATCACGTTTCGTGGGCGCACAGTTCTTCGGCAGCGGGCGCCGCGCTGGTTGGAAATTCAGCGCTAAGACGGCCGCCGCCCGTGGCGAGGCGCCCCCTTTTCGGAACATGCCCGTTGCCCGCCCTGCAACGACGGCTATTTTTCCGGTCTTTTCCCGGTGCGGCGGCATTGGATGGCAGTTGGCGCGCGCACCGGCCCCTGTACTGGCCCCTGTGCGGATACGCTGTCGGAGGCTAGGTTTATGGCAACTCCTCAACCGATGACGAAAGAGGTTCTCATGGCGCTTGACCGACCGCAAATGCAGGACACAGCGGCGCTGGACCGCCTGATGGCGCAGATGCCGGATTATCATTCCGAGTTTGCCAAGACATATGCCAACCACGCGCCGATGGTGCTGGTGGCATTGCACCGGATCGGTGGCGACGGCGCACGGATGAACGACTGGTTCGACCATTACCGCGACGAGAAAAAGCTGTTCGGCCCGCCCGCGCGGCAGGCGCCCCTGACCGCCGAGACATGGGAGACCGCCATCGGTCACCGCGACCGCGAGACCGACCTGCGCGATTTCTTCGTGGCAGAGGTCGACCGGCTGGGGATCGAGGGCGCGCTGGCCGCCTATCTGCCGCGCCTGTCGCCGGGGGTCGGTGCGTCTGCGCTGCACGCGCTGATGCGGATGGCCTATGCCTTGTTGCGCAAGGACGCGACAGAGGTGGCGGTGTCGTTGGCCTATTGGTCCGCCTGCTGGCTGGAGATGCCGAAAACGACCGGCGCCGCGCCCGTCACCAAGGACCCGGCCGAGGTGCTGACCCGCGTCGCCGCCATCGACGCCCTGCACCGCCTGCCGCAGAAGGAACTGCTTTGGCACAACATGATGGCTGTCGGCGAGGTGCCCGAGTTCGCGCCGGTGGTCGACTGGATCGAAGTGGACGACGACATCGTCGCGCGTATGGCGTCCGCGTCGATTGCTCTGTTCACGGCGACGCAGGACTTCTGCGCGCTGCACGCGGTGACGGGGATGCACTGGATGCGGATCGTGCTGCCGCACTGCCCGACGCCGGACGTCATGCTGCGGCATTTCTGGCAGGGCGTCGCGGCCCTGATGGGCTCGATGGGGTTCCCGTCGCTGCCGTCGGCGGAAACGCTGGACGCATGGCGTCGGTTGCCGGTTCCCTCGTGGGACGAGATC
The DNA here is from genome assembly GCF_029168315.1 of Psychromarinibacter halotolerans. NCBI lineage: Bacteria > Pseudomonadati > Pseudomonadota > Alphaproteobacteria > Rhodobacterales > Paracoccaceae > Psychromarinibacter > Psychromarinibacter halotolerans. The sequence goes on along the minus strand of NZ_JARGYD010000001.1, from coordinate 1,003,612 downwards.
AACGCGGCGGCGGCGCAGTCCTATGACGAGCACGACCTGTCGATCACCTTCAGCTGTCAGGAAGAAATGAAGCTGTACGGCGATCCTTTGTATCAACTGGCGGCGGCCCGGCGCATGGGGCTGGTGCCCGACTATACCTGACCGGCGTCTGCGGGCGCTGCCGCGTCCAGCGGGAAGTGGCAGGCGGCGCGGCGGCCCTGCGGGTCGGTGACCACGGGCGGATCGGTCCGCGTGCAGATATCCTGCGCAATCGGGCAGCGCGGGTGGAACCGACAGCCTGACGGGGGCGACGCTGGATTGGCCACGTCGCCGGGCAGGTCATCGGGCAGGCGGCCCGCACCGTCGGCGCGCGGAATGGCGTGGACCAGCCCGCGGGTGTAGGGATGGCGCGGCGCGCGCCACAGGTCGTCCGGTTCGCCCTGTTCCGCCAGTTTGCCAAGGTACATCACCGCGATGTCGTCCGCGATCCGGCGCACGATGGACAGGTCGTGCGAGATGAACAGCATCCCCATCCCCGTGTCCTTCACCAGATCCGCCAGCAGCCGCGCGACCGAAGCCTGCGCCGAGGCATCCAGCGCCGAGATCGGTTCGTCCGCCACGATGCACCGGGGCTTGGCGGCAAGGGCGCGGGCGATGGCGATGCGCTGGCGCTGGCCGCCGCTGAACTCGTGCGGGTAGCGCGTGGCGATCCCGGCGGGCAGGCCGACGCGTTCCAGCACCTCTGCGACCTTGCGGTCGACGTCGCCGCCGCGATCCGTCCCGGCGCGGACGCCATCGGCGACCTGCTCTCCGATCCGGCGGCGCGGGTTGAGCGAGGAATAGGGGTCCTGAAACACCATCTGCAACGCCCGCAGGCGCGCCGGTCGGGCGCCCCGGTCCAGTGGCAGCACCGGCTCGCCCTCGAACCGGATCGACCCTGCCGAGGGGGCCAGCAGACCGACCGCCGCCTTGCCAAGGCTGGATTTGCCACAGCCGCTTTCACCCACCAGCGCCGTGACGCGGCCCGCTTGAATCGTCAGGTCGATGCCCGCCACGGCGCGCACCGGCAGGCCGCGCGCGCCGGGATAGCTGACCTCGACGTTGCGCATTTCCAGCAAGGACATCAGGCGGTTTCCCTTTCGGCCAGCGGGTCGGGGGTGCAGGCGATGCGGCGGTTCGGGCCGATCCGGACCAGCGGCGGCGCCGTGGTCTTGCACGTCTCGGTGCTGAACGGACAGCGCGGGTGAAAGGCGCATCCGGGCGGGTGCGTTTCAAGCGAGGGCGGCAGGCCCGGAATGGGCTGCATCCCCCCGCCGCCCGCGGCGCCATCGGGCAGCGCGCCCAGCAGTCCGTGGGTGTAGGGGTGGCGCGGGCGCGTCAGCACGTCGGCGCGGGCGCCGCTTTCGACGATGCGGCCCGCGTACATCACGGACACCTCGTCGGCGACGGCGGACATCACGCCAAGGTCGTGGGTGATCAGCAGCACCGACAGGTCCAGCTCTTGCCGCAGCCGTTCGAACAGGCGCAGGATGCCCGCCTGCACGGTCACGTCCAGCGCCGTCGTCGGTTCGTCCGCGATGATCAGCGCGGGCTCGCAGCACAGCGCCATCGCGATGGCGATCCGCTGGCGCATCCCGCCCGAGAACTCGTGCGGGCTGCGCTTCATCGCGGTGCGCGGGTCGGGGATGCGGACAAGGTCCAGCATCTCTTCGGCGCGGGCGTTGGCCACGGATTGCGACGCCCGGAAGTGGCGGCGGTAATGTTCGGTCATCTGCCGCCCGATGCTAAGCATCGGGTGCAGCGCGGTCATCGGGTCCTGAAAGATCATCGCGATCTGCCGCCCCCGCACCGCCGTCGTCTCGCGCCGGGACATGCTCAGCACGTCGCGGCCGTTCAACGCCACCGTCCCGCTGACCCGCGCGGTGTCCGGCAGCAGGCCCATCAGCGCCATCGACGTCAGCGACTTGCCTGACCCGCTTTCGCCCGCAAGCCCGGCAATCTGGCCCCTGCGGACCGTCAGATTCAGCTCGCGCACCGCGAACAGGCGGGTGCCGTCGGATTTCGGCAGGCTGATCGACAGGTCGGAGATCTTCAGAAGCGGGTCGGACATCACAGGTGTTTCCGGCTGCGGGGGTCGATCACGTCGCGCAGCGTGTCGCCCAGAAAGTTCGCGGCCATCACCACCAGCAGGATCGCAAGGCCGGGGAAGACGCTCATCCACCACTTGTCGAAGTACTTGGCGCCCTCGGACACCATGGCCCCCCATTCCGCCGCCGGAGGCTGCGCGCCAAGGCCAAGGAAGGACAGGCCCGACAGGATCAGCACGGCGTGGCCGTATTCCAGTGCCACCAGCACCACCAGCGGGCCGGTGATGTTGGGCCGGACCTCTGACCACAGGGTCCGCAGCGACGAGGCGCCCAGCAGGCGGCGCGACAGCACATAGGGTTCCTGCCTAAGCGTCAGGATCATCGAGCGCGCGACGCGGGCGTAGATCGGCCAGCTGACGATCACCACCGCCAGCACCGCGTTGAACAGCCCCGGTCCCAGCGCGGCGACCACGGCCATCGCTAGGATGATGTCGGGGAAGGCCAGCACAAGGTCGGCCAGCCGCATGATCACGCTGTCGACCCAGCCGCCGAAGAAGCCTGCGATGGCGCCCAGCAGCGTGCCAAGGATGCCCGCCATGACGACCAGTTGCAGCGCATAGGGCAGCGACAGGCGCGCGCCGTGCAAGACGCGGCTGAAGATGTCGCGGCCCAGCTGGTCGGTGCCGAACCAGTGCTCGGCGCTTGGCGGCATCAGGCGTCCGCCATCCTGCGCCAGCGGGTCATAGGGCGCGATCAGCGGCGCCAATAGGGCCACGACGGCGAAGGCGATCAGGATCGCGGCGCCGATCAGGCCCAGCGGCTGCATCCACTCGGACCGCAGGCGGCGACCGGCCTTGTGCGGGTTTGCGATTGCGTCGGACATCAGTAGCGGATCCTCGGATCAATGACCGCGTACAGGATGTCGACGGCAAGGTTTACAAGGATGTAGATCACCGCGATCACAAGGCTGACGCCCATGATCGCCTGCAGATCCAGCGTCAGCGCGCTGCGATAGGCATACAGACCCAGACCGGGCCATGAATAGACCGACTCGACCAGCACCGCGCCCGCCAGCATCCGCCCGAAGGCCATGCCGGACACGGTGATGATCGCCGCCAGCGCGGGGCGCAGGGCATGGCGCAGGATCACGGTGTGCGCGGGCAGGCCCTTGGCGCGGGCGGCGCGGACGTATTCGTTGCCAAGCGCGTCCAGCATCGCGGCGCGGGTAAACCGGGTCACGATGCCCGTGGTATAGGTGGCCAGCACAAGGGCGGGCAGGGCGATGTAGGCCAGCGCCTCGCGCAGGGTCGACCACTGGCCGGTCAGCAGCGCGTCCAGCGTGAACAGCCCGGTCACGACCGGAGGGGCGGGCGTGCCGGGACCCAGCCGTCCGACGCCGGGCGACAGGTTTAGCACGAAGAAGAAGACATACAGGCAGACCAGCGCCAGCCAGAAGGTCGGGACCGACACACCGGCCAGCGATACCACGCGGATCAACTGGTCCGGCCATCGGTTGCGCCAGACGGCGGCGATCAGGCCAAGCGAGACGCCCGCCGCCATGGCGAGGATCATCGCCACGATGGCCAGTTCCAGCGTCGCGCTCATGTACTGGGCTAGGTCCGCGGCGACCGGGCGGTGGGTTTGTTGCGACTCGCCCAGATCGCCCTGCAACAGGCGGAACAGATAGCGCCCGTATTGTTCTGGCAGCGAGCGGTCGAGGCCATAGCGTTCCCGGTACAGCGCCACGATCTCGGGGTCGGCGGCGGCGCGTTCGCCAAGGTTGGCGGCGACGGGGTCGCCGGGCACCACCTGGGTAAGCCCGAAGGAGATGAACGTCACGCCGACGCAAAGCAGCGCCCCGACCGCGAGGCGCTGCAGCGCATAGCGCAGCAGCCCGGGCAGGCGATACCATCCTGATTTCAAAGTGCTCATCATGACGGTGTCTTCCTGCCCGGGCCGGGGTCTTTAGTCAGCCAAACGGACGTCGCCAAGGTCGACGGTCCACATCGGGTTGTACTCCAGCGGTTCGATGGTCGTCGAGCCGACAAGCGTGACCGGCGGCTGGAACAGCGGGATGAACGGGCCGACCTCGTTCAGCACCGTCTGCCATTCCTGGTACAGCGCGATGCGCGTCTCGGCATCGGCTGCGACCTCGGCCTTGGCGGCCAGTTCTTCCAGTTCCGGCGAACCACCCTCGGCCCAGCCAGCGCGCAGGCCGACCAGTTGGCCCGACGTGAACGGCAGCGAGTTGCTGGGGTGCGGCGTGCCGCCCCACCACTGGACGCTCATCTCAAGCGTACCGCCGCGATAGTTGTCGAGGTTGGCCTGAACCGATTCCGGGTTCAGTTCCACGCTGATGCCGATCTCGGCAAGGTCGGACTGGATCTTCGCCGCGATGTCGGCGAAGGCGATGCCGTACTTGGCGATGTCCGCCGCATAGCTCAGCGTCAGGGTCGGATCGGTGATGCCGCTGCGGTCCAGCGCGGCCATGGCGCGGTCGAGGTCCTGCACCGGCACGCCGTCCAGCGGCAGCGAGCCTTCGATCATCGTCGGGATGATGCCGGCGGGCTGCACCGCACCTTCACCGATGAAGTCGATGATGCCGGTATAGTCGATGCCGTAGCGGATGGCTTCGCGCAGGTCGGCGTTGGTCGACAGCTCGGAGATTTCCGGGTTCCCGTTCAGGAACAGAAAGCCCATGTCGGCGGCGGGGACCGAGATCACGTTGACGCTGTCCGCGATCGAGGTGACCTGATCGGGACGCAGGGCCAGCGCGATCTGCGACGCGCCGCGCGCGACGTTCATCTGCTGGGCGTTGCTGTTGACGTTGCGCACCACGATGCGGTCGAACACCGGCGCTTCGCCCCAGTAGTTTTCGTTCGCGGTCAGGATCACTTCGGACGAAGTGTCGAACTTGGTCAGCGTGTAGGGGCCCGAACCGATCGAGGTGCCGGACAGGTAGGTCTCGGCGCCGTCCTCGGGGGTCGCGGTGCCGCCGTTTTCCTGAAGCACTTCGGCGTTCAGGATGCCAAGCGCGAGGTTGGTCAGTTTGAAGGGCAGGGCGGGGTCCGGTTCCTCGGTGGTCAGGACGATGGTGCCCTCGGCCTCGCCAGCGGCGACCGATACGCCGTTCATCAGGTAGGACGGGCTGCCTTTCAGGTCGCGCGCACGCTCAAGCGAGAAGACGACGTCCGACACTTCGACGGGCGAGCCGTCGCTGAAGGTCGCGCCGGGGGTCAGCGTGAAGGTGAAGGTTTTGAAGTCTTCCGAAATCTCGGGGACGCTGGCCAGCAGCGGCACGACCTGCGTCACGTCCGAGCCATCGAAGGTCACGAGCGTTTCGTAAACCGGGTGCAGCACAAGGCTGGCGGTCGGTTCGAACGCGCGCGCCGGGTCCGCGGTCTTCAGCTGGAAGGTGGCGTCGACGACCAGCGTCTCTTGTGCCAGCGCGGGCAGCGCGGTCATGGACATCAGGCCAAAGGGAATCGCAAAAGCCAGACCTGTCAGGCCCTTGCGGGTGCGAAGCGATAACATGTGATAACTCCTGTCGGGGTCGATGCCGGCGGCTTGTCCGCCGGTCAACTGGGTTGGATGTGTGGGAAAGTGTGGCCGCTGAGGCTTCTCTGTGTATGCGGATTGTATACTATGAGGACGCAATGTGCTGTCAACCGCTGTGACGAGTCTGGGCTCTCCCGCATGGTGGGATGAGCAAAATTTGGGCGGGTGCGGCGGAATGGGGCGGTATCAATCGGTCCCGGCCTTATCGCCAAGCGGCCCCGTCCCCCGGTTTCGCGGGGCGTCGCTAAATTCTGCATTCTGACGGTATACAATCCGAAAGCGATATGAAACGATCACTCCAACCCCGGAAGGACGATGCGCTTTGCGCTGGCCCCGCGAAGGGCTGCGGCGCCCCGGGACACGACCAACAGCGAAGGAATCAGGATGACCCCCACCGACTATGCCCTCACGGACGCGCAGATCGTGGATGTGGCCGCAGGCGAGATCCGCACCGGACTGGCCGTGGTGGTGAAGGGCGGCAAGATCGCCGCCATCGTGCCGGAAGGCGAACTCGACTCAGGCGTCGCTAAAGTCTCGCTCGAGGGCCGCTATCTGTCGCCCGGCCTGCTGGATTGCCACGCGCACTGCTTCATCGGCGGGTTCGACGATGGCACCAACGTGTTGCCGTCCGAACTGACCGCGCGGGCGGGCAAGCACCTGAAGGGCATGCTGATGCGCGGCTTCACCACGGTGCGCGACGCGGGCGGCGCCGATCAGGGCCACCGCGCGGCGGTCGAGAAGGGGGTCTTCGCCGGTCCCCGCCTGTTCGTGTCGGGCCGCATCCTGTCCCAGACCGGCGGGCACGGCGACCATCGGGGCCGGGCCGATACCTGCCATTGCTCGGCAGAGATCGGCGGAACCTCGGTGATCGCGGACGGTGTTGACGCGGTGCGCAAGGCGGTTCGCGAGAACGCGCGGCAGGGCGTCGACCAGATCAAGATCATGGCGGGCGGCGGCGTCAGCTCTCCGGGGGACAAGCTGATCCATCCGCAGTATTCGATGGACGAGCTGTACGCGATCGTGGACGAGACCGAACGCTGCGGCCGCTACGTGCTGTCCCATGTCTACAGCGATGTCGGCATCCGGCGCGCGGTGACGGCGGGTGTCCGGTCGATCGAGCACGGCAACTTCCTGACCGCCGAAACCGCGCGGTTGATGGCCGAGAAGGGCGCGCACCTTGTGCCGACGCTGATCACTTACGAAGCCGACGGCAAATACGGCAAGGGCTTTGGCTGGAGCGACGAGAACGCCGAGAAGAACGACGAGGTTCTGGCCTCGGGTCTCGACTCGCTGCGGGTCGCGCAGGCGGCTGGCGTGAACATCGGCTACGGCACCGACCTGTGCTGGTCGCCGAAGACCTATCAGGGCGACGGTCTGATGATCCACCAAGAGGTCTGCGGACCCGCAGAGGCGTTGCGCCATGTGACGGTGAACAACGCCAAGATCGTGCGGATGGAGGGGCAGGTCGGTGAAATTTCTGAAGGCGCCTTTGCCGATCTTCTGGTGGTCGAGGCCAACCCGTTCGACGACCTGTCCTGTTTCGGACAGCACGAGAACCGCGTCGTGTCGGTGATCCAGGGCGGGCGCACCGTCCGCGATTCCACGTCGCGGCTGGCGCCGCCGGACGCGGCCTAAGGCGCGGCGCCGCGGTGGACGGGACGCTGGCAGGTGATGCGCGCAACGCGGCGAGTGTGCCGCAGGGTGCACACACTTGCCCGATGACGCGACCGCACGGTATACAGTCGCGGGCGTCCGGTACACTATGGGTCAACATCATGTATTCGATGACCTGCGCGCGGGGCAAAGGGCGTCACCGGGCAATTGCGTGCCACCGGAAGGCCAGAAGTCAGTGAGTGAAGCGATGACGAACCCGACGCAATCGATCGAGCACCCGTCCGAAGAGATCCTGCGCCCGAAGCGCGGCACCCTGTCGGGCCGGGCCTATGACAAGATCTCGACGATGATCGAACAGCGGCAGTTGGCCGCCGGTAGCGTGATCGTGGAACAGCAGATCGCCAACCATCTTGGCATCTCGCGGACCCCGCTGCGGCAGGCGTTGCAGCGCCTTGAAGCCGAGGGCGTTCTGGTGAAATCGGCCAATCGCTCGTTTCAGGTGCGCAAGGTCGAACTGCGCGAGTACCTGCAAAGCCTCAAGACCCGCGAACTGCTGGAAGCCGAAGCGGCGGCGCTGTCGGTCGACCGGGTCAAGGACGAGGATATCCACGCCGCGCGCGAGACGCTGAAGGCGGTCGAGGCGAAGCGCCCCTATGACATGCTTGCGCACTGGCGGTCCGACGACGAAGTGCACGGCCTGTTCATCGCGAATTGCGGAAATCAGGTCATGGCGGACGTCATCATGGGGCTGCGCGCCAGCACCAAGATGTTCGAGATCGACCGCCTGTCGGAACGGCTGGAGCCGGACAGCCGTCAGCACGAAGCGATTCTTGACGCCATCGAATCTCGCAATGCCTCGGCCGCCCGCAAGGCGGTGGCGACCCATATCCGGTCGCTGTTCCAATTCGCCATCGAGGCGGTGTCCTGACCCGATCCCGGGTCCTGTTTCCAACGCATTGATAAATCGCCCATAAAACGGTCGAAACCGGCCGTTGCGAATGCGTTTTTTGTCCGGTTTCGGGTTTTCTTTCCCTGCCGGCAACAAGCGTATTGCGTTCGCGCTGTGCACTGTTCATGATGAATTGTATACAAGCAGTGTCCGAAAAGCGGACGGGGAGGATCTTGTGCCCGAAGGGACAGCACAGGTTGCGGAAACCGAAACGGATGCCGGGGCGGCGATTGCCTTCCTGCGCGAGCTGATCGCGGCTCAGGCCGACGGCGAAGCGCAGGTTCAGCAGATCATCGCGGACCGGCTTGCGGCGGCGGGGTGCGACGTCACCACTCACGACTACGATCCGGGCGCGGTGCCGGTCGTGGGCGAATTCGCCCAGGATGGCGCGCGCAACGGAACCCGCCGCCGCGCCGTCGTGGGAACGTTGCCCGGCGATGACGCCTTGCCCAGCCTGCTGATGTTCGCGCACCCCGATGGCGAGCCGGTGGCGGGCACCGACCGATGGACGCACGATCCCTTTGCGGGCGAGGTCGACGGCGGCCGCATTTATGGTTGGGGCGTCGCCGACGACCTTGCGGGCTGCGCCGCCGCCGTGCTGGCCATCGAAAAGGCGGCTGCCACGGGCAAGCCGATGGGGCGGGCGGTGTTCGCCTCGACCCCCAGTAAACGGTATGCCCGCGGGGTTGCGGCCCTGCTGCACGACGGGCTGACCGCCGACGCGGCGCTGTATCTGCACCCGGCGGAATCCGGGGTCGGGATGCGCGAGATCAAGGCGCTCGCCTCGGGCCATCTGGAATTCACGGTAACGGTGAGAGGCCGCCAGCCCGACACCACGGAACCGGGCCACACCGCGTTCTCGCACCTGTCCGAAAATCCGGTCACCAAGGCCATTCTGATCCATGACGCCCTGATGGCGCTGGCGGACGAGCGTGCGGCGCGCGTGCGGCACCCGCTGATCGAGGCGGTCGTGGGCCGGGCCACCAACCTGCACGTCTCGCGGATGCAATGCGGCGAGCTGCGCAAATTCGGTCGCATCGTCGACACCTGCATTCTGGGTGGCGCCGTATCCTTCCCGCCGTCCGAAACCTATCGCGAGGTTCAAGAAGAGGTCGAAGCCGCCGTCGCCAAGGCCGCGGAAGCCGATCCGTGGCTGAAGGACAACCCGCCCGTGGTGGACTGGATCACCGGCGTCACCGGCGCCGAGGTGCCCGACGACCACCCGCTGTACGTCACGTCTGCGGGCGCCGTCAGCGCGGTCACCGGCGAGGCCCCGTTCGTGAACGCGATGCACACCTCGTCCGACATCCGCAACCCGGCGGTCGAGGCAGGCATTCCCTGCGTCGGGCTGGGCTGTCTGTCGGGCGATCTCAGCCAGAACGACCGCCATGACGAGTGGGTCGACGAGGCCGACTTCCTGCGCATGGTCGACGTGACCGCCCGCATCGTCACCGACTGGTGCAGCGGTGCGGGATCAAAAGAATAACAAGCAAGAAAAGGCCGGAAAGCGGCCGGATACACACCCAACAGAGGAACCCGTGATGACACTGACCAAGACCTTCCGCCTATCCCTTGCGGCCACGCTTAGCCTTTCGGCCGCTGCCGTGTCGGCTCAGGATTGCCCCGCCGACCTTCCGGTCGTCGAGGCCGGCAAGCTGACCATGTCGATCAACGCGACCATCCCGCCCAAGCAGTACATCAACGAAGATGGCGAGATCGTCGGCCTGCACCGCGACATGGGCGACGAGATCGCCAAGCGCCTGTGCCTTGAACCGGTCTACATGAACGTCGACTTCGCCGTTCAGATCCCCGGTCTCGATTCCGACCGCTGGGACATGATCAACACCGGCCTGTACTTCACCGACGAACGCGCCGGGCTGATGCAGCTGGTGCCCTATTCGGTCAACGCGCTGGCGCTGATCGCGGCGGCCGACAACCCGCTGGGCATCGAAAGCCCCGAGGATCTGGCCGGACATGCCGTCGGCGTCGAGATCGCCGGCTTCGAAGAGCGCAAGATCAACGAGATCAACGACGCGCAAGTCGCCGAAGGGATGGAGCCGATGGATATCCGCGCCTTCAACACCTACGGCGAGACCTTCCTTGCCCTTGGCGGCGGTCAGATCGACGCCGTGTTCGCCGGTGACGCGATCGGGTCCTACTACCAAGAGCAAGGCCGGTTCTCGAAAGCGGCGACGGGTCTGTATCCCGGCACGCCCGGCGCCTTCGCCTTTGACGAGCCCACGCTGGCACAGGCCGTGGCCGATGCCTTGAACGCGATGAAGGAAGACGGAACCTACGACGCGATGATGGACGAGTACGGCACCACCAAGATCGACGTCTGGGACCGCTGGCCGGGCGAGTTCACCTATTTCTACACCGGCGACTGAGGCCGCGCACGACCGCAGCAGGGCCGGGCGGCATGTCCGGCCCTGAACCTCTACCGCAAGAAGGCACGTCATGAGTTTCAGTTGGGACCATTTCTTTCGTTACCTGTTCAGCGACTACATGCTGAACGGGGTCTGGACGACGCTATGGCTGTCGTGCGTCGCGATGTTCATAGGCTGCGCCCTTGGCGTCGTGGTCGCCTTCATGAAGATGTCCCGGTTCTGGCTGGTGCGTCGCATCGCGATCACTTTCATCTGGATCTGGCGCGGCACGCCGCTGCTGGTGCAGATGGTCATCATCTACGCCGTGTTGCCCCACGCCGGGCTTAAGCTGGGCGTGATCGAAAGCGCGATCCTTGCGCTGGCGCTGCACGAAGCGGCGTATTTCGCCGAAATCGTCCGGTCGGGCATCCTGTCCGTGTCGAAGGGGCAGACCGACGCAAGCCTTGCCCTTGGCATGACATGGCCGCAGCGGATGCGTTACGTCATCCTGCCGCAGGCCACCCGCATCATCATCCCGCCGCTGGGCAACCAGTTCACCCTGATGATCAAGACGACCTCGATCGCCTCTGTCATCTCGATGGAAGAGCTGTTCCGCCGGACGCAGCAGTTGGCGCAGATCGAGTTCCGCGTGCTGGAAGCCTACCTGTGCGCGGCTTGCTGGTATCTGCTTATGACGACCGTCTGGGGCGAGATGCAGAAGCGGATCGAGCGGCATTACGACAGGCCATTCGGTCCGGTCGCGGACACGAAGAAAACCCCCGGCACGCCCCTTTCGGGTGATGCCCCGGCGCAGGTGTGACCGAGGCGACAGGATGGACAGCATGACTGATACCGAGACACCCCTGACCGCCGCCGATGGCGTGGCCGACGCGCCGCGGTCGGTCGGGCCGCGCGACCTTGGCCCGCCGATCGTCGAGATCCGCAACGTGCAAAAGCACTTCGGCTCGAACCACGTCCTGCGCGATGTCAGCCTGACGGTGCGCACGGGCGAGGTGGTGGTGATCGCCGGTCGCTCCGGCTCTGGCAAGTCGACGCTGCTGCGCTGCGTGGACCATCTGGAAACCATCGACGGCGGCAGCATCACCGCGTGCGGGCACCTGATGGGCTACCGGCAGGATTCCAGCGGCAAGCTTGTGCCGCTGGGGGACGGCAAGGTCGCGCGCCAGCGGCGCGAGATGGGCATGGTGTTCCAGTCCTTCAACCTGTTCCCGCACCTGTCGGCGCTGCGCAACATCACGCTGTCGCCGGTGAAGATCATGGGCGAGAACCCGGCAAAGGCCGAGGCGCATGCGCGTGAACTGCTGGCCCGTGTTGGCCTGCCGGACAAGGCCGACGCCTATCCGGCGCAGCTGTCGGGTGGCCAGCAACAGCGCGTGGCCATCGCACGGGCGCTAGCGATGCGGCCCAAGGTGATGCTGTTCGACGAACCCACCTCGGCTCTGGACCCGGAAATGATTTCCGAGGTGCTGGATGTGATGATCGACCTGTCCCGGCAGGGCATGACGATGATCGTGGTGACGCACGAGATGGGCTTTGCCCGCGCGGCGGCGGATCGCGTGCTGCTGATGCACGGCGGCGAGATCGTGGAAGAGTCGCCGCCCGAAGAGTTCTTCACCAACCCGAAGTCCGAGCACACCAAGCTCTTTCTGTCGAAGATCCTGTAGGGCGGGCGTGGTGGCTTCTATCCGGACAGTTCTGGGCGATGTGACGCCCGATGCGGTGGGACCCGTGATGTTCCACGAGCATGTGCTGTTCGACATCGTGCCGCCGGGGCTGGACGGGGACCGCGACGGCCCGATCGGGATCGAGGACCGCTGGCAAATGGACTACCGCTCGAACGAGTCAGCCCGGAACGCGTTGCAGACAGACCGCGCGGTCGCGGCTTCGGAACTGGCGGCCTATGCGGCGGACGGCGGGTCGCTGATCGTGGATCAAAGCGTCTTCGGTCTGGCCCGCGACATGGCCGGGCTGGCCGAGGCGTCGCGCGACAGCGGCGTGCATGTCGTCGCGGCGGCGGGCACCTACGTGGACGCCTACATGACGCCAGAGATCCGCACGATGCCGGTCGCTCTGCTGGCCGACAGGTTCGCGTCAGAGGTTCTGGACGGCGCCGACGGCACCGGCCTGCGTGCCGGGCTGATCGGCGAGATCGGCTGTTCATGGCCGCTGTTGCCATCCGAGACCCGCGCGCTGGAGGCATCCGCCGACGCGCAGCGCCGCACCGGCGCCGCGATCAGCGTTCATCCGGGGCGGCATCCCGACGCCTGCGGCCAGATCCTGGACATCCTTGCCGCCAACGGCGCCGATCTGTCACGGGTCGTGCTGTGTCACATGGACCGGACCCACCCGGATGGCGCCGGGATCGAACCGCTGCTGCAGCGGGGCGCGAACGTGGAATGGGACTTTTTCGGTATCGAACAGTCGCATTACTGGATGACCGACGACGTCGAACTGCCCACCGACCTTGGCCGCCTGCGGCTGATCCGCGACTTTGCCGCGCGCGGTTTCGCCGACCGAATTCTGGTGTCGCACGACATCTGCACCAAGACCCGTCTGCGCCGCTGGGGCGGGCATGGCTATGGCCATATCCTGCGCAACGTGCGGGCGCTTATGCAGCGGCTGGATTTCGGCGCCGACCTGATCGGCGCGCTGCTCCGGGACACCCCGGTCCGATTGCTTACCTTGAAGGAGACCGCCCCATGACGGCAAAATTTCGTGGCACCTATTCGGTGATGGTGACCGCCTATGACGATGCGGGCGCCTTCGATCCCGGCGCGATGGCCCGCTATACCGATTGGCAGATCACCGAGGGCATTCATGGCCTTATGCCGCTTGGCTCGACCGGCGAATTCCTGTCGCTGACCACGAAAGAGCGCGAGGCCGTGGCCCGCTGCGTCGTCGACACCACCGCTGGCCGGGTGCCGGTGCTGATCGGGGCCGGGGCCGAGCGGACAGAGGACGTGATCGAAAACTGTCGCATGGCCGAGGACGTGGGCGCGCAGGGGATGCTGATCATCCCGCCGTTCTATTCGACCCCGACCGAGGACGAACTGTACCGCCACTACGAGCGCATCGCCGCCTCGACGCGCCTGCCGATCATGATCTACAACAACCCGGCCACGGCGAATGTCGACCTGACGCCGCCGATCGTCGCGCGGCTGTCCGAGATCGACGGCGTCGATTACATCAAGGAGTCCACGATGGACGTCACGCGGGTGCGCGACATCATCGACATGTGCGGCGACCGGATGACGGTGTTCGGCGGCATCATGGGTTTCGAAAGCTTCGTGAACGGCGCGGTCGGCTGGGTCGCGGTGGCGTCGAACGTGCTGCCCCGGCAATGCGCCGACCTGTTCACCCTGACCGCGGACAAGCAGGACTATGACGCGGCGCGGGCCCTGTACCATGAGATCCTGCCGATGATCCGGCTTGTGGGCGGTCACCGCTATGTCTCGGCCACCAAGGCGGCGCTGAAGCTGATGGGCATGGACACCGGCAATCCCCGCGCGCCGCGCCTCCCGCTGCCGCCCGAGGACATGCCCGAACTGTTGCGCGCGATGCGGGCCACGGGCCTGATGCAGGAGGAACGGGTCTGACCCGATGACTTTACGGTTTCGCTGGAATGGACAGCAGCTGACAGGGCGGCCGGGCGACAGCATCGCGGCCGCCCTTTCGGCTGCACAGGTGACGCGGTTCGGCACCGGCGGCAACGGGCAGCCGCGTGGACCGTTCTGCGGCATGGGCGTGTGCCAGGACTGCGCGGTGAAGGTCGATGGCCGGACCGGGCGGCTGGCCTGCATGACCACGCTGCGCGATGGCATGGAGATCGAGGCGCAGGACGACCGCGCGACGCCCTCCGTCGCGACCGAGGGCGCGCCGCTTGATGTTGAGCAGGTGACCGTGGATGTCGCCGTGCTGGGGGCCGGACCGGCCGGGCTGGCCGCGGCCACGCGCCTTGCGCGGGCAGGCCTGCAGGTGCTGGTTCTGGACGAACGCTCTGACGCGGGCGGTCAGTACTATAAACCGCGCAGCGCGGGCTTTCGGGGCGGGGCCGCCGCCGACGCCCAGCACCGCGAAGGCGATGCGCGCCGCCAAGCCGCGACCGACGCGGGCGTGCGGATTGCGGGTGGCCAGACCGTCTGGTTCGCCCGCGCGGACGAAGCGGGTCGTTTCGACCTGCGGTCGCTGGGGGGCGACGGCGGGCTGGCCGTCGCGGCGCGGTCGGTGATCCTTGCCACCGGCGCTTACGAAGTGCCCGCGATGGTGCCGGGCTGGACGCTGCCGGGGGTGCAAAGCATCGGCTCGGCCCAGACGCTGGCGCGCCGTTACGGGGTGGTGCCGGGCAAGCGGGTTTTGATCGCGGGCAACGGACCCCTCGCGTGGCAATTGGCACATGAAATCAAACAGCTCGGCGGCAATGTTGTCACGGTGCTGGAACGTGCCGCGGTGGCGGATCGCGGGGCGCTGCTGCGGGCCGGGTTGGCCGCGCCGGGGCTGGCGCTGGACGGGCTGCGCTATCGGCTGGGGATGCGGCGGTCGGGCGTGCCCCTGAGGACCGGCTGGGACGTCGCCGCCGTGACGGGGGACGCAAAGGCCGACGGCGCCGTGCTGCGCCACATCGCCAGCGGCCGCACCGAAACCATCGCCGCCGACGCGATCTGCATCGGTGAAGGCTTTGCGCCGCAACTGGAAATCGCCCGCCTTCTGGGCGCTCCGCTGCGACTGGACCCGCGAACGCGCGCACCCCTCGTGATCCGCGAAGACGACGGCGCGACAGCCGTCGCGGGGCTTTGGGTCGCGGGCGACGCGGGCAGCATGGGCGGCGCGCGCGTGGCCGAGGCGCAGGGCGCGCTGGCCGCGCATGGGGTGGCGCGATACCTCGGCAAGGATCTTCCCGCCGACCCGTCGCACGCCCGCCGGATGGCCCGGGCCCGCCGGTTCCAGTCGGCGCTGTGGACCTTGTTCGACGCGCCGCCGCGCGCGCCGGTGCCTGACGAGACAACCGTCTGCCGGTGCGAGGCGGTGACCGCCGCCAGCGTCCGCGCCGCTATCGCGGCCGGGGCCACCGACCCCGGCGCCGTCAAGCGCGCCACGCGCCTTGGCATGGGCCGCTGTCAGGGCCGTTACTGCGTTCCCGCGGCACTACGGCTGCTGGCAGAGGCGGGCAGGGACACCGCGCCCGAGACGCTTCTGGCGCCGCAGATCCCCGTCAGGCCGGTGCCCGTCGCGGCGTTGACCGTGGAAAAGCCCGAATGGGGCGGCCACCGGGAAAGCAGCCCCTCGGCCCGGCCCTCTGCGGGCGAGGCAGCGGATTTCGGCGAGATCACAGCCGACCTTGCCATCGTCGGCGGCGGCGTTACCGGCATCTCGGCCGCGCTGTTCGCCGCCCGCGAAGGCGCCAGCGTCGTCGTGCTGGACCGGGGCCGCCTGAACGCCGAGGCCTCGGGCGGCAATGCCGGCAGCCTTCACCTGCAGCTGCTGTCGTGGGATTTCGGCGCTAAGGCGGTGGGCGGCGGCGGCCTGCAACTGGCGACCCTGCCGCTACAGCAGGAATCCATCGCGCTGTGGGGCGACCTGGAACGCGAACTTGGCGCGGATTTCGAGATGTCGGTGACCGGCGGCCTGATGGTCGCGGAATCCGAGGCGCAGATCCCGTTCCTTGAACAAAAGGCCGCGTCCGAGGCGACGTTGGGCGTGCACACCGAAGTAATCGGCCCCGACCGCCTGCGCCAGATCGCGCCGCAGGTGTCCGACCGCATGGTCGCCGCCGCGTGGTGTCCGGGCGAGGGCAAGATCAACCCGCTGGCCGCGTCCAACGCGCTGATCGCCGCCGCGCGCGCCGCCGGCGTCCGTTTCGAGGAGCAGGCAGGCGTAACTGCCATCGCCGCCACGTCGGACGGTCACCACCTGCAGACCACGCGCGGGGTCGTCCACGCGAAGCGGTTGCTTCTTGCGGCGGGTGGCTGGTCTGGCGAACTGGGCCGGATGCTGGGCGCGCCGATCCCCGTCAAGGGCGCGCCGCTGCAGATGGTGGTGACCGAACGCACCGCACCGATCCTGCCTTGCCTGCTGGCCCATGCCGACCGCCACCTGACCATGAAGCAGACCGCCGCCGGGACCGTTCTGATCGGTGGCGCATGGACCGCGCGCACAGGGCCGTCCGGCCAGCCGCAGGTGTTGCCCGACAGCCTGGAGGGCAACCTGTGGGTCGCCGCGCGCAGCGTGCCCGCCGTCGGTGGCCTGCGCGTGCTGCGCAGCTGGGCCGCGATGAACATCGACATCGACGGCGCCCCGCTGCTGGGGGCGCTTCCGGGCGTGCCCGGTGTCGCGGTGGCGGCCTCCGCCAACGGCTACACCCTTGGCCCCCTGATGGGCCGCGAGGCGGCGTCCCTCGCACTTCACGGCAGGGCCCGACAGGACCTTGCCCCCTTCGACTTCGACCGTTTCTGACTGCAAGGAAGACCCAATGACCAAGCTCGTGATCCACGCCGGACCCTACACCTTCGACGCGAAGCTGGAGGAAGAGGCCGCGCCCCAGACCTGCGCCGCCTTCCGCAAGGCGCTGCCGTATCAAAGCCAGATCGTCCACGTCCGGTGGTCGGGCGAGGGCGTGTGGATTCCGCTGGGCGACCATGACTTCGGGGTCGGCTACGAAAACCACACCTCGCACCCCGCGCCGGGTCACATCATCCTGTACCCCGGCGGTATCTCCGAGACCGAGATCCTGCTGGCCTACGGCGGCGTCGATTTCTCGTCCAAGATGGGCCAGCTGGCGGGCAACCACTTCATCACGCTGACCAGCGGCCACGAGAACCTGATGAAGCTGGGCAACCTCGTGCTGTGGGAAGGCGCGAAGGACATCCGCTTCGAACTGGCGGAGTAGGCCGCACGCGGCGGCGGCCAGAAGCGGCTCGCGTTTCCAGTCAGGCGAATTGACCATGATTGTTGCGACGTGGTCCGAAGGTTTTCGGGCCACGTGCGGTGCATTTGCATAATTTATTGGCGCATGTTGCCTGCACGTTTCTGATCGTGCAGAGAATGCAGGTGCAGCGAAGCTTGATTGGCTGCGTTAGAGCGGTGCGCGTGTATGCTAAGTGTCGGAAATGTAATCGAGAAGATTGCTTTCCGGTAGCAGGCGACAGAACGGGCGGGTTCGCGGCTCGGGTTGATGGAGTGGGCAACTAGAGCTAAATTAAGGCAATTGCGGCGGGAATTGGACTGGTTTTATGATTACGAACGCTCCCGGAGGGACGCAAAGCTTAATTTCGATCGTTGTGCCCTGCTACAACGAAGAAGAAGTGATTTCCGTCACGATAGATCGGCTTCTGTCCGTGTCGTCGGGGTTCGAGAATTGCCGTACAGAAATCATCTGTGTCGATGACGGAAGCCAAGACCGCACGCTGCAAATCCTTGAAGGACTGGCAGAGAAGCATGATGCCGTTCGCGTCCTCAGTTTCGCGCGCAACTTCGGGCACCAGATTGCCGTAACCGCCGGCATCGACGCGGCTGTCGGCGATGCCGTCGTTCTGATCGACGCCGATCTTCAGGACCCCCCCGAGGTTATTCCCGAGATGATCGCGAAATGGCGCGAGGGGTTCGACGTTGTCTACGGCACCCGCAGCGAGCGGGAGGGGGAGTCCGCCTTCAAGCTATCCACTGCCCGCGCTTTTTACCGCGTCCTGAACGGACTTTCCGAGGTGCCGATCCCACTGGACACCGGCGACTTCCGTCTGATGAGCCGTCCCGTGGTCGACACGCTGAAAAGCATGCCAGAGCGTGACCGGTTCGTGCGTGGAATGGTGTCTTGGGTCGGGTTCGAGCAAACCGCCATCGAATACCGTCGCGCCAAGCGCCATGCAGGTGTGTCGAAGTACCCGCTGCGCAAGATGATCATGTTCGCGGCGGACGGCATCATCTCGTTCTCGACGGTGCCGCTGCGGTTGGCGATCACGCTTGGGGTGCTGTTCGCCTTCTTTGCGGTACTAGGGATCTTCTATGCCCTGTTCATGCGGATTTTCACCGACAACTTCGTCGAAGGCTGGACGGCGCTGATGATCGCGGTGCTGTTGATCGGTGGGGTACAGTTGGTCTGTCTTGGGATTCTCGGCGAGTACACCGGCAAGATCTATCGCGAGGTAAAGCGTCGCCCTCTGTACATCGTTCAGAAGCGGATCGGCTTCGAGCCTCATGTAACGGCACCCCGGCCGGTAGCGGCGCTGGAACGCGCCACGGCGGTAGGAGACTGACATGACTGCCGGAAAAGCCCGTCATCTGGCGGTCGGCTTCGCCGTCGCCGCCTTTTTCTGCTGGCTGATCGTGCGCCAGCTGGATTTTCAGACCTTCCTTGCCGATCTTAGCGAGGCGCGCATTGGTTGGCTGGTCGCTGCGGTCGCGGTCTTTTTTGCCGGGTATGCCTGCCGGATCGCGCGTTGGCGCGCGATGCTGCAGCGGGACAACCCGACGGTAAGCTGGGCCACCTGTGCGGGGCCGTTCATGGCGTCAATCGCCGCAAACAACGTGCTGCCGTTTCGTGCGGGTGACATCCTGCGGGTCTTCGCGTTTCGCCGCCGGATCGGTGTCGGCGGGGCCGAGGTTCTTGCCACACTGGTTGTCGAGCGCCTGCTGGACCTTCTGGTGCTTCTGATGCTGATGGGCGGCGCGCTTTTGTATTTCAAGCCGGACACGATGGCGTTGTTGGGTTTGGGCGCGGGGGCACTGATCGCGATCGCATTCGGCATATTGCTGGTGCTGCTTTTCCCACAGGTGTTCCGGCCGCTGGTGACTTGGGGCGTGCGGTTGTTGGGGCGGCTGTCGCCCAAGGTGGGCAGTTGGGTCGACGGCCACGCGACGAGCGTCCTCGATACTGCGATCTGGTTATCGAAGGGCGCGGTGATGCCGCGTCTTCTGGCTTGGTCGGTGGTGGCGTGGCTGTTCGAGGGACTGGTGTTTTACTCGGTCGCGCAGTCGCTTCCCGCAATCGCGGATGCGATGGGGGGCTGGCTGGCACTGCCGGTGGGCACCCTCGCGACGCTTATTCCCAGCACTCCGGGCTATGCAGGCACCTTCGACTATTTCGTCATCCAGGCGATGACGTCCATCGGCAACGCGGTCTCGGCCGCCACGGCTTATGCGCTGCTTGTCCATGCCGCTCTGTGGCTGCCCGCGACGCTGGTCGGCGGGTTGTGGTTGGTGATCGCCGCACCCGGAGCACGACGGGCGGCGCAGGACGTTTCTTGAGGAATTGGGTAGAGTAAATGACATCGGGTAACACGAAATCGGTCGCGGTCGTCGGCGGCGGCTTCACTGGGCTGTCGGCCGCGTACGAGCTTGCGCAAGCGGGGCACACCGTCACCGTCTACGAGGCGGCGGACGAAGTCGGCGGTCTTGCATCGGCTTTCGACGTGGGCGGCGAGCGGCTGGACCGTTTCTATCACCACTGGTTCACCAATGATCTGGCGGTGATGGATTTGATCGAAGAGATCGGCATGACTGACTCTGTTGTGATCAACCCGACCAACACCGGGATGTACTACGGCAACAAGTTCTTCAAGCTGTCGACGCCGATGGACCTGCTGAAGTTCACCGCATTGTCGTTTCCCGACCGGATTCGTTTGGGCCTGCTGACGCTGAAGGTGCGCAAGATCGAAAGCTGGAAGCAGCTTGAGAACATAACCGCGTACGACTGGCTTCGTAGTATGGCGGGCCAGCGCGTTTTCGACGTCGTCTTCAAACCGTTGCTCGAGGGCAAGTTCGGTCCCTATGCCGATAAGGTCTCCGCGGTGTGGATGTGGAACAAACTTAAACTGCGGGGCTCCAGTCGCGGGCAGGCTGGCGAGGAACGGTTGGCGTACCTGACTGGCGGCTTCGTGCGTCTTGCCGAGCGACTGGCCGACATCGTGGACGAGAAGGGTGGCCGGATCCTGCTGAATGCGCCCGTGACCGAGGTGCGGCCCGATGAGGACGGTCGCTGGCAGGTCACGACACCCGACGGAACCGAGACCTATGATCAGGTCGTCGCCACCCCGGCGCTGCCCCTGATCGGCGAAATGGTGAAGGGCTGGGCCGAACCGGGTTACGTCGAACGCCTGAACGGCATCGACTATTTGTCGAACGTCTGTCTCGTTCTCGAACTGAAGCGGTCCTTGTCCGAAACGTACTGGCTGAACGTCAACGACCCGAGTTTCCCTTTCGTCGCGGTGATTGAGCACACCAATTTCGAGCGGGCAGAGACATACGGCGGCAGCCACATCGTGTACTTGTCCAAGTACCTTCCGCACACGGATGCGATGTACTCGATGGACGCGGACGAAGCGCTGGACTTCTCTTTGCCCTACCTGAAAGAGATGTTCCCCGAGTTCTCAGAGGATTGGATTCACAAGCATCATCTTTGGCGCGAACGCTGGTCGCAGCCGGTCGTGGGCAAAGCTTACGGCAGCAAAATTCCCGCCGAGGCAGGGCCCCGTGACGGGTTCTGGGTCTGCTCAATGGCGCAGATCTATCCAGAGGACCGGGGCACCAACTATGCCATCCGCGAAGGCCGGCGCCTTGGCTCCGAGCTTGCGAGCCGGCTTGAGGAGGCGGTGTGATCCCGCGCAACGGCCTTTCGGCGAACCAGCCGAACGGGGCCAAGCCTTGGGCATTGGGCCGGCTTGACCGAAACTATGCTTTGGCGTGGGTCATTCTGGCGGTCGTGGCCGTGATCCTCTCTGCCGTGTTCCTCTATCCCGGGGCAACCTATTCCGGCGCGTATCTCGGCGACGTGCTGATCGCTCTGGAAGGCGCGTACCGGATCGACGCGGGCCAATGGCCCAGTATCGATTTCCGCTCGCCGCTTGGCTTCATGTCCTACTGGCTGCCCTATCTTGGTTGGCAGGCGCTGGGGCAGTTCGGCGGCGCGATGGAATTCGCGTCGGTCCTGCTGGCGGTCATCGTCACTCCGATGGCGATGATCATGGCGCAGGCGCGGGTCGGCGCGATCCTTGCGGCGCTGTTTTCGGTCTGGGTCTTCGTCCTGATCGTCGTGCCGATGGAGCCGGGCTGGCCCGGCCTGTGGTCGAACCAGTCGATGCACTACAACCGTTGGGGCTGGCCGATCCTGTCCACGGTTATGCTATTGGGGATCGCACCGCGCGACACCAACCGATCGCGTTGGAGAACGGCGCTGGACGTCGCTTTCGTGGCGGCACTGCTGTTTTTCCTGTTCTGGCTGAAGGTCACCTATTTCGCCTTTGGGGGCGCTTTCCTTGCGATGGCCTTCCTGATCGCGCCGCGCCTCCGGTGGACGGCGTTCGCCGCCGGGGCGATCACGTTGGCGCTGGTGGGAATTTCAGGCCTCGCGGGGCTAGGCCTTGGCGCGTACGTCAACGACATCCGCGAGGCGGGGGCGGCCTCGGGCGTGGTACGTGGCGGCTTCGTCGGGCTGATTATCGACAACGCAGCAGAGTTCTTTCTGGTCGCGGTGCTGGCGGTTTACTTGCTGACCGTCGCGCGTCCGACGCTGTACGACATAGCCGTGTTCCTGTTTGTGCCTGTCGCCGCGATCATCATCCTGGGTCAGAACCACCATCCAAACGGCCCGCTTTTGCTGGCCGTCCTGTTTCTTTTTGGCGCCCGCATCCACACAGGTCCGCCGCGCCCGGAACTGCCGGCTTTGCTGTTCGCGATCTTCGCAGTGCCGCACATGGCGCAGACGGCGATGTCCACGCTGACCTTTGCCCGTAACGCCGATGACGGTTCCGTTGCGATCGGCTATCCGGGGTTCGAGACGTACTATGTCGGGGACACCCGCAATAGCGCACTGTCTGCTGTCGCTGCTGCGTCGACGCCGGAAGAGGCGTTCGTGACAGGGCGGCTGATCGGCTCTGACCGCTATACCCACACGTATTCCCAAGGCGAAATGCTTGAGATGATCGACAGCGGCGTGACGTTGCTGCAAGAAAACGAGCTCACCGACCTGCGGATCATCGCCTTCGATTTCCTGAACCCATTCCCGATGTTCGTCGGCGCGCCGCCGATGAAGGACATCCACATATGGTTCCATCCGGGAAGAAACATCTCGGAAGGAACGATGCCACCTGCCGACCCATTTTTGTCCGGGGCAGAGGTGGTCATGGTGCCGAAGCTGGGCTTCTCGGACGCGACGCGGCTGATGTGGGACGCCTATGGTGCCTATGTCGAGGATGGCTTTGAGGTGGTCGCAGAAAACGCGATCTGGCGCGTGTACCGCCGCGTGCCCGGCGCCAGCTAGGCTGCAAAGCAATGAACAGTCCTTTGCCCGAAAACCCGGTGGCGTCCGCGCCGCCGGTTCTCTAGCGTCGTCTCTGGAGGAGGGGCGCGGCGGCCGTCCGCGCCCGGCCGTGAGGAGGCGGCCGAGGCAATGGCAACCATCGAGAAAATCACCCTGCGCATGGTGGACCTTGCGCCGAAGGTGCAGCGCACCGACGCGATCCAGTCCTTCGTCAGCCAGGAGACGCCGCTGGTGACGATCACCGACAGCGACGGCGCGGTCGGGCAGGGGTATTCCTACACCATCGGCACCGGCGGCTCGTCCGTGATGCGGCAGCTGTCCGACCACCTTGCCCCCCGGCTGCTGGGACGCGAGGCCGAGGAGGTCGAGGCGATCTGGACCGACCTCGAATTCTTCACCCACGCGACGACCGTTGGGGCGATCACCTCGATCGCGCTGGCGGCGGTGGACACCGCGCTGTGGGATCTGCGCTGTCGCCGCGCCGGGCTGCCGCTGTGGCGGCTGGCGGGCGGCGCGAAGCCCAAGGCGCCCTGCTACACGACCGAGGGCGGCTGGCTGCATTTGCCCGTACAGGCGCTGGTCGAGGACGCGCTGGATGCAAAGCAGAAGGGCTTCAAGGGCAGCAAGGTGAAGATCGGCAAGCCCTCGGCGGCCGAGGATTCCCACCGGCTGGGCGCGGTGCGCGATGCCGTGGGCCCCGAATACGAGATCATGACCGACGCGAACCAGGCCTTCCGCCGCGACGCCGCCCGCCGCCGCGCGCTGGCGCTGGCCGAACACGACCTAGCGTGGATCGAGGAACCGCTGCCCGCCGACGACGTCGAGGGCCATGCCGAGCTTGCCCGCATCGCGCCGATGCCGGTGGCGGTGGGGGAAAGCCTGTACTCGATCCGCCACTTCGCCGACTACGTGGCGCGGGGTGCGGCCTCGGTCATACAGGTCGACGCGGGCCGGATCGGCGGCATCACCCCTTGGCTGAAGGTGGCGCACATGTCGGAGTGCCACGGGCTTGCCGTCGCGCCGCATTTCCTGATGGAACTGCACGCCTCGCTGGTCTGCGCCGTGCGCAACGGGGTCTGGGTCGAATACATCCCGCAGTTGGACGACATCGTCGGCGACCGCCTGCGGATAAAGGACGGCTATGCCCACGCCCCCGACACCCCCGGCATCGGCATCGACTGGGACGAGGACGAGATCGCCCGCCGCGCCGTCGCCGAATTCACAACCCACCTGTAAGGAGCCCGCACATGATCCGCATCGGACAGGTCATCGGCATCAAGCCCGAGGTCATCGAGGAATACACCCGCATCCACGCCGAGGTCTGGCCCGGCGTGCTGGAGCGCATCGCCGCCAGCAACATCCGCAACTTCACCATCTTCCTGCGCCGCCCCGAGAACCTGCTGTTCGCCTACATGGAATACCACGGCACCGACTGGGAGGCAGACACCGCCAAGATCGCCGCCGACCCAGAAACCAAACGCTGGTGGGAAATCACCGACCCGATGCAGGTCCCTCTGGAGACCCGCGCCGAGGGCGAATGGTGGGCCGGGATGGAAGAGGTGTTTCATGTGGATTGAGGGGGGCTGACGTTCGCTGCGCCATGCATCTAGGTCCTAGAGCTTTGAGTCCGGCGTTACGGACGCCGGCAGTGCAGAGTGAGAATTGTCGCTGCTATGGAGGTTTCGACGCAATACCTGCCACTTAACCTCAATATGTGGTAAGCGGCGCAGCTATGGGCGACTCCTTACCTCCACCCCCTGGATGGGGAAACGACCCCGTCACCCAATACCTCGACGCCTGCCGGGGCAATCAGTACGCGACTTTCGCGAACCGGCGGTCGGAGGTGTTCGACCTCACGGCTATCGACGGTATGTTCCGCAAGCTGCTGGACGGGGCCATTGACCCGAAGCCGCTCCTGCCGTTGGGGTTCCTGCTGCGGGCACATTCCGCCTACCTCGCCTCCGTGGGTGCGGTCATGGCGGGGCAGCTACACGAGCTACAGCCTCTGCTGCGAGCCGGTCTGGAGCAGGCGGGGTACGGACACTTCATCGGTAACGACCAAGCCCGGTGGGAGCGGTGGATGGACCGCCACGATACCCCTGACACGATGAAGGCGGTGCGGAGGGAGTTCACCCATCGCGCCGTCGCGGATGGTCTGATTGCGGCGGATGCCAAGCTGGGCGGTATCTACACTCAACTTTATGACCAGACGATTGACTACGGCGGGCACCCCAACGAGCGGGGCGCGTCCATGAACTCTGACATCGTGGACCTGCCAGATGGCGGGAAGCAGATGCTGGCAATCTATCTGCACAGTGATCCACTGATGCTGGACTTCAGCATGAAGATGACCGCCCAGGTTGGTCTCTGCGTGCTGCGGATCGCCAAGGTGATCTACCCAACGCGAGTGCAGGCGGTGGGCATCGCGTACCAGCTGGACGACATGTGCAAGCGGTACTGAACCGACCCGTAGGCTAGCGGGGGGCTGGGCTGAGGAGGTGGCCGCACCTTCTCCTTGCTCGGATTTTGTGGACAGCGTTTAGCTCACTTCGCGGGCCTTTCGCTCGAAGGCGATCGGGCTTTGGAATTCGAGCGATGAATGTCGTCCGACGAGATTGTAGAACCCGTCGATGTATCTGGCGACGGCATTTTCCGGCTGCCGGCGGGAATGCCAGACGACTGGCCACATCTGCCCCGACTTGATGGTCTTGAAGAAGGTTTCCACCTCCGCGTTGTCATAACAATTTCCCTTGCCACTCATGGAGACAAGGATGCCGCGCTTCTGGAGCTTGGCCTGGAAGTCGACAGAGCAGTATTGCCGAAGTTTGGGGCTTGGATGGAGACAAAACGGTAGTACACTCTACTCAGGAAAATTGCGTTCTTTTTATTAGCATTGGGTATGGGCTGGTAGGTGAACCTAGCTATGGCGGCATGGCTGGGACCAAACAGAAACGGGGCTTTGAATTTGTATGAGATGGTGGACCGAGCCACTGCAGGAGCATGCTCCATTGCAAATTGTTTTGGCAGATTGGGTGCCTGCGCTGCTCTCGATCTTATTGGGGGGGGCTATTAGCATCAATAGTATTTCCGCGTTGGCAGGATCGGTACCTTGCGCGGAAAGTTATTATTGAACGAAGGCAAGCCCTACGGGAAAGTATATCTGCACTTTTTTCGGCATACGTAATTTGTTGGCGGCGGCTGATCGAAATCGCTACGCATGAGAAAGGTCTACTTGGCACTGAGAAATCAGTCGAACATCTTGCCGAGAGAAAGGAACGTTTTGTGGCTGATCGTCAGGCGGCTAGGGATGCACTCGTAGGAGAGATATCCCGATACAATGTGTATGCGCCGCCCGCCGAGCGTGTGGTACTGGAAGGCTTCATTCGCTGGGACGAAAGCCAATCGACCAAGACGCTTGAGGAACTACCAAAAATAGAGGAGTGGCGCACGTGGCAACAAAAAGTTCTCAGGGCGTTGGAGAAGGGATGAGACTCTATCTCAACGGTGGCGCACTCTTGCTATGCCTGTGGATTCCGAGCAATTCGGTGTCTGCAGATGAATTCGTCCCCAGACCTGATCATCAGCTACAAGTCCAGAGAGATATGGTATCGATAGGTGACGATATCGTATTCTGTAAGGTCACGATTAGGGGCGAGGATGGATCGGAAACGATCGAGATTGTGGAAATAGATGCTTGCTTGGTTGGCACTGTGCGAATACCTGAAAATGCTACACGTGCCGATATCGACGAGATATTAGAACATGGAATATTAGGCGGACGAGAATCTGATGTAAAAGGATTAGTTCGCGACTCACTTGATTGTCCGGGGCCTGGTTGCCCACTACGCCTCTTGCCCTGGTAAAGTTCTGACAGAGGAATGATCCGGCGGCAATTTGAATGGCTGTAGTACTCCGAGTTGCTCTCGGGACCGGTCGTCCGGCGCATTGGGCCCCCGCAACCATCCCCGGCCACCCCCACTACCCAACCTCGCCCATGTCATGGATCCGGTCCATCACCGCCCGGCTCACGCTGTCATACTCTCCGGTGTTCGGCAGTTCTCCGGTGACGCGGTAGCCGTCCATCACCACGATGCGGTCGGCGACGGCGATCATTTCGGGGAGGTCGCTGGTGATCAGCAGGATCGAGGTGCCATTGTCCGCCAGCTCTCGCAGCAGCTCGTGCAGGTAGGCCTTGGTCTTGATGTCGATCCCGACCGAGGGCTCGTCCACGATCAACAGCCGGACCCCCGCCGCCAGCCATTTGGCGACCGAGATCTTCTGCTGGTTGCCGCCCGACAGGTTCGCGGCGGTCTGTGACAGGCTGGGGGTTTTGACCTCGAGCTTCCTAAGATACGGCAGCACCGCGTTGCGGATCTTGCCGTCGGTCAGTGTTCCCAGCGCGCCGCCCAGCTTGCGCCAGATCGGGACGCCCGCGTTGGCCAGCACCGAATGCTGCAGGATCAGGCCCTCGGTCTTGCGGTCCTCGCTGACATAGCCAAGGCCGTGGGTGTGGATCGCCTCGAACACCGACCGGATGCGGACGGGCTTGCCGTCGACCCGCACCTCGCCGCCGGTGACGGCGGACTGGCCGAGGATCGACTTGGCGAGTTCAGTGCGGCCCGCGCCGACAAGGCCATACAGCCCCACGATCTCTCCCTTCCGTACCGACAGCGACACGTCGCGGTGGCCGAGGGCGGTCGAGACGCCGGTCAGCCCCAGCACCTCGGGCTGGGCCGAGGTGTCGCGGGCGCGCCATGCGCCTTCGCCCTCGGCGCGGCCGATCATCATCTGCACAAGGTCGTGGCGGGTCACCCCCTCCATCGAGCGGCTTTCGCAGGCATTGGCCCCGTCGCGCAGCACGGTGACGCGGTCGCAGATCTCCTGCACCTCTTCCAGCTTGTGGCTGACGAAAACAAGGCTGGTGCCGTCGTCGCGCAGGCGGCGGACGATCTGGAACAGGCGGTCGGTCTCGGACGAGGTGAGCGAGGCGGTGGGTTCGTCCAGAAGCAGCACCCGGCTTTGCAGCGACAGGGCCTTGGCGATCTCGACCAGCTGCATCCGCGCGACGGACAGGTCCGACACCGGGGTGGCCGGGTCGATGTCCAGTTCCAGCGCGTCCAGCCAGCGCCGCGCCTCGCGGTTCAGCCGGGCATAGTCGACGGGTTTGAGATAGCTCGACCCAATCTGTTCCAGAAAGATGTTCTCGGCGACCGAGAAGCGCGGGAACAGGTTGCGTTCCTGGTGGACCACGCCGATGCCCTTGGCGATGGCATCGCGGGGGTTGTGGAACTGGGTGTCCTGTCCGTCCAGCAGCAGGGTGCCGGCGGTGGGCTGGTGGACGCCGGTGATCACCTTGATCAGCGTGGACTTGCCCGCGCCGTTTTCGCCCAGCAGCGCGTGCACCGATCCGGGCAGCAGCGACAGCGTGACGCCCTTCAGCGCCATGACACCGGGGAACGCCTTCTGGACGCCCTTGGCTTCGAAGATGGGGGTCATGTCACAGGGTTCCTTTCGCGGTGTCGCGGGCGCGCAGCTTGTTCAGGCCGACGGCGGCAAGGATCAGCGCGCCCAGCACCACCTGCACAAGGAACGGGTCGATCGAGAACAGCACCAGCGCCTGCGTGATGATCGCGACGATGACGACGCCAAGGGCGGTGGCGGTGACGCTGACATGCCCGCCTGCCAGAACCGCGCCGCCGATGACGGGGGCGGCGAAGGACAGGATCAGCCAGTCGTCGCCGATGGACGGCTGCCCGATCTGAAGCCGGGCGACCACAAGGATGCCCGCCAGCGCGGCAAGGACCCCCGAGATGCCGTGCGCGATGATCACCGTGGCGTTGACCGAGATGCCGGACAGACCGGCGGCATGGTCGTTGCTGCCGACGGCGAGGATGAACCGGCCCACCGGCAGGCGGCGCAGCATGTACCACAGCACAACGGTGGCCACGATGGTGGGCGCCAGCAGCCACGGGATCGGTCCGGCGATGGTCGCGGCGCCGAAGGCCTTCACCGCGTCTGGCACGCCGTAGAACGGCTGCGCCTCGGTGATGCCAAGGTTGATGCCCTTGTAGATCGACAGCGTCGCCAGCGTGATGACGAAGGCCGAGATGCCGGTGATCCGCACCAGCACGCCGTTCAGCACGCCGCACAGCAGCCCGATCACCAGCGCCAGCAGGGCGGCGGGCAGGGCAGGCAGGCCCCAGACCTCCATCATGCCGGCGAACGAGATCGCGGCAAGACCGCCAATCGCGCCGACCGACAGGTTCATCTGGCCGATGGCGATGATGATCATCTGCGCGAAGGCGATCAGCGCGTTGACCGCGATGGCCAACAGCAGGATCTGGATGTTGTAGGACGACAGGAAGTTGCTGCTGAGCGATCCGATGATCACGATGGCCAGCACCGTGGCCAGCAGCGGGCCGAACCAGTCGGTCCGGGACAGGCGAGAGATCTGTTGCATGGGTCCGGCTCCGGTCTCAGGCAAGGTTGCGGCGGGCAAGATAGCTGCGGCGGGCCTTGTCCAGCAGGACGGCGACCAGCAGCATCAGGCCAAGAAAGCTTTGCACCCAGAAGGCGCCGATCTGCAGCATAAGCAGGCCGCTGGTCAGCATGGTGACAAGGAACGCGCCCAGCACGGTGCCCAGCACCGACACCTTGCCGCCCTGCAAAAGCGTGCCGCCCAGAACGGGGCCAAGGAAGGCGGGCAGCAGCCAGTCCTGTCCCAGCTGTCCCGCCATCGACGGGATCGCGGCGCCGTTGCGCGCCACCAGCATCAGCGCGGCGATGCCCGCCAGAGCGCCCGACAGCATGTGGCACAGGATGACCATGCGGCCCACGCGGATGCCCGACAGTTCCGCCGCCGCGGGCGAGGCGCCCGCCGCCAGCATCTCGCGCCCCAGCACGGTGCCGCGGTACAGCCACGCCAGCACGACCGCGACCGCCAGCGTCACCAGCAGAAGCGGCGACACATAGCCCATCACCCGGGCCCGCCCGAAGTCGGAAAACGCGCCGGGCAGTTCGCGGAAGGCCTCGGCCTTGGTCAGGAAGATCATGACGCCGAAAAAGATGCTCATCGTCGCCAGCGTGATGATGAAGCTGTGCAGTCCGGTGCGGACCACCGTCCAGCCGTTGATCCAGCCCAGCAGCGCGCCAAAGGCCAGCCCGGCGGCGACCGCCACGGGCCAGGGCAGGCCCAGCCCCTCGATCATCCAGCCGGTCGCCATCGCGGCGCAGACGCCCATCGCGCCCACCGCAAGGTTCAGGCCCCCGGTGACGATGACGCTCATCATCGACAGGCCGATCATGATGTTCACGGCAGAGTTTCGCCCCAGCGCGAACATGTTGAACGGCGAGAAGAAGCCGCGTGTGGCGAAGCCGAAGATGATCGCGAAGATCACGATCAGCAGGATCAGGCCGAACTCGTTCGACAGGAAGAACCGGCTGCGCGACAGGCCGGTCCGGGGACCAAGCGGGCTGTCCGAGCCGGTGGAATAGGAAGCGTCTTGCAGCGTCATGGGGCGGCAGGTCTCGTGCGGTCGGGAAAATGGGCCGCCGATGCGCTCAGCACCGGCGGCAGGGGAGCGGGGCGGCCGGGCCGGGAGAGCCCCCTTGCCGCCCCGTTTGTCGTTACTCGCAGTTCAGGTAGGTCGCGTCGAAGTCGGCCAGAATCCGGTCCGTTTCGGCGCGCATCGTGTCGAGATAGCTGTCGGCGTTCGACGCATCGACATAGGCAGTGCCGCTGTCGATGAACTTCTCGGTCAGCGCGTTCGACCCGAACGGCGCGTCGTCCTTGATCGTGCAGCCCGACCGCAGCTTGTCCAGCGCGTAGGCGCCGATATAGCCTTGGCCATAAGGGTTCTGGATCATCGTGCCGTCGATCACGCCGTCCTTGATCGCGCTGATCACCGCCTCGTCGTGGTCGATGCCGACCATCGCGATGTCATCGGTGCCCATGCGGCGCAGCGCGTTGGCGGCGACCACTGCCGGCACCCATGCGGTGGCGATGATCCCGTCGACCTCGCCCGCGTTGGCGGCGAGATAGGCGTTGATCTTCTCTTCCGCCGGTTCGGGCGCGTCGATATCGGCGATCACCTGCACCACGGTGGCGCCTTCCTCTTCGGCGGCCTTCAGCACCGCGTCGATGCGCAGCTGCGTGTTGGGGTCGACGAGGAACCCGGTGAAGTGGGCGATCCGTTTCTCGCCGTCACCCATCGCCTTGATCAGCTCTTTCGCGCCCAGATAGGCCGAGTTGCCGGTGTCGGTGCCAAGGCAGAACGCCGCCGGCGACGGATCCTTGTAGCAGCCGCCGCCCGCGATGATCGGAGAACCGAAACCCGCCAGTTCTTCGGCGGTGGACACGGCGCCGACCGGGTCGCCCGGGAAGATCAGGAAGCCGTTGTAGCCTTGGCTCAGAAGGCTTTCCAGAAGCTGGTTCTGCTGCGCCAGTTCCCATTTCTGCGGGATCTTGTAGCTGGCTTCGCCAAGGCCAAGGTCTGCGGCGGCATCGACGCCTGCCTGCTCCCAAGCGGCGAAATAGGGGTGCGGGCCGCCGGGAACCAGCGCCAGCGTGCTGTCGTCGGCGGCGCTGGCCACGGTGGCGCCGGCGCACAGAAGGGCAATCGCAGCCGCGCTGCGGGAAAGACTTTTCATGGTGATCTCCTCCTTGTCGAACCGGGGCGGACAATCCGGCCTCGGTTTTCGTGGACCCTCCATTGTCCACTTGCTTTCGCTGGTCGGACCCTAGTATGCTTGTATACAAGTTGGCAAGTCGAAACTTGCTGATAGCATCCAAACCGAGGTCTCAGGGGATCGACGCCATGACCAAGCCACCGCCACAGGGCCCGCGCGGCAAGCTGTTCGGCGCCAGCGCGCAAGGGCTGGAAGAGCTGGAGCTTGTGCTTGGCCGGAACGGCTCGGTTTCGGATCAGGTGCATGACGCGCTGCGCCGCGCGATCATCGAGGTTCGGCTCGCGCCCGGCGCGCCGATCAGCGAAAATTCGATCTGTCGCCAGTTCGCGGTGTCGCGGACGCCGGTGCGTTCGGCGATTCAGCGGCTGTCCGAAGAGGGGCTGGTCGACATCCTGCCTCAGCGCGGCAGCTACGTCGCGCCCTTGCGGCTGGGCAATCTGCGCGACAGCCATTTCATCCGCCGTTCGCTGGAACTGGCGCTGCTGCGCGAGACCGCCGCGATCTGGACGCCCGAGATGAGCCAGACGCTGCGCGACATCGTGGAAAAGCAGCGACAGGTGATCGCGGCAGAGGACCCCGACGGGTTCTTTCTTGCCGACGAGGAATTTCACCGCACGCTGGCCGGGTTTTCGGGCCGCGCGGGAGTGTGGGACGCAATACAGGCGGCGAAGGTCTCGCTGACCCGATTCTATCGCTACTGGGCGCAGGCGGACCGTCTGCCGGACGTCCTGACCGAGCACCTCGCGGTGCTGGACGCGCTCGACCGGGGCGACGTGGACGGCGCAGAGGAGGCGCTGGCCACACACCTCGACATGGCATTCGTCATCTTCGACCAGATGCCGGAAGAGGACAGGAAACAGCTGCCCGTCTGAACGGGCGCACATACAGGACCACTGGGAGGAACTTCATGGAGCTTCAGGACAAGACCGCGCTGGTCACCGGCGCGGGCGGCGGCATTGGCCGCGCCGTGGTAACGGCATTGGCGGCCGAAGGCGCGCAGGTGATCGCGCTGGACCGGGACGCCGACGCGCTGGACGCGCTGTGCGCCGACGTCGGGCCGAACTGTTCCGCCGCCGTTGCCGATCTGTCCGACGGGCCGGGGCTTCAGGCGTTGGCGGCCGATTTGCTGGGCAAGCACGGCCGCATCGACATTCTGGTCAACAACGCCGGCATCCTGACGCCGCACAAGCTGGCCGGGATCACGCTGGAAGACTGGCACGCGCTGATGTCCGTGAACTTGGATGCCGCGATGCTGCTGACGCAGGCGGTGGTGCCGGGGATGAAGGACGCGGGCTGGGGCAGGGTCATCAACATGGCGTCCTATGCGTGGAAATCCGGCGGGCTGACGGCGGGCACCGCCTATTCGGTGTCCAAGGCCGCGCTGGTGGGCCTGACCTATTCCACCGCGCGTGAACTGACCGGCACCGGAATCACCGCGAACGCCATCGCCCCCGCCTATGTCGTGTCGCCGATGATCATGAACCAGCTGTCCGACGAGGACCGTGCACGCCAGCTGGCGGCGATTCCCGTCGGCCGGTTCTGCGAGCCGGAAGAGGTGGCGCATACGGTGCGGTTCCTTGCCTCGCCGCTGGCCGGGTTCATGACCGGGCTGACCATCGACATGAACGGCGGCCTGCAGTTCGGCTGAGGGGGACGGTATGACCGACAGACTGAACGACGCGGCGCTGACCCGGCTGCCGGATGGCGTCGCCCGCCCGCAGTACGACCGCCGCGCGGTGACACCCGGCATCGTCCACCTTGGCGTGGGCGCGTTCCATCGCGGGCATCAGGCGGTGTTCATCGACGACTGCCTGAACCGGGGCGAAACCGGCTGGGGCATCATCGCCGCCTCGCTGCGCAGCGCGACCACCCGCGACGCGCTGGCGCCGCAGGATACCCTGTACACCTATTGCGAGCGGGACGGGCAGGGCGAGACGCTGCGCGTGGTGGGCTCGATCCTTGAAGTGCTGGTCGCGCCCGAGGACCCCGCCGCGCTGCTGGCGGCGCTGGCCGATCCGCGTGTGAAGATCGTGACGCTGACGGTGACGGAAAAGGGCTATCTCGCCGACCTGTCCACCGGGCGCTTGCTGACGGACCATCCCGATATCGTGCATGACCTTGCCCACCCGGAGGCACCCCGCTCGATTTACTGCTACCTGACCGAGGCGATCCGCCAACGGCACGAGGCCGGTGCGCCGCCGCTGACGCTGCTGTCGTGCGACAACCTTCCCTCGAACGGGCGCATCCTGCACGGGGCGCTGGCGGATTTCGCGGCGCTGCGCGATCCGGCGCTGGCGGACCACATCCGGGACGCGATCCGCTGTCCTTGCGTGATGGTCGACCGGATCGTGCCCGCGACGACCGACGCCGACCGTGACGGCGTGGCGGCGGGGCTGGGCGTCACCGACGCGTGGCCGGTGGTGGCGGAACCCTATTTCCGCTGGGTGATCGAGGACGACTTCGCCGGGCCGCGCCCCGCGCTGGAACAGTCGGGCGCCGAGTTCGTGACCGATGTCGAACCGTTCGAGCATATGAAGCTGCGGATGCTGAACGGCGCGCATACCGCCATCGCCGCCATCGGCCAGTCTGCCGGACTTCCCACGGTGGACGCGGTTTATGCCGTGCCAGAGGTGCGCGATTTCATCGACCTGTACTGGCGGCAGGTAGGTCCGACGCTGCGGGCCGAGGTCGACGGCGCGGCTTACGTGGTGGGGCTGCGGCAGCGGTTCGCGAACCCGTCGCTGAAGCACAAGGCGGAACAGATCGCCTCGGACGCGTCGCAAAAGGTGCCGCAGCGCATCCTTGCGCCGCTGTGCGAACTGCGCGCGGCGGGTCAGCCGCACGGGGCGCCGATGCTGGCGCTGGCGCTGTGGCTGCGGTCCTGCGCCGCGACGAACGAAAAGGGGCAGGGGGTCGCGATCCACGATCCGGCGTTTCACGACTGGGACGCGCCGGATCAGGACGCCTTGCCGCCCGAAGACGTGGTGCGGCGGTTCCTAGGCTTCGCGCGCGTGTTCGGCACGACGCCGGATCAGACATTTGCGGCGGACCTTACCGCCGCCTACACCGATATTCGCACACACGGCGTTCTTGCCTGCCTGCGCCGCATGACCAAGGAGGGGTGAATGCAGGAAACCTGGAGATGGTACGGAGAGCCGGACCCGATCCCGTTGGCCCATGTGCGCCAGACCGGCGCCACGGGGATTGTCACCGCGTTGCATCAGGTGCCGGACGGCACCGTCTGGCCCGAGGAAGAGATCCTCAAGCGCAAGGCGATGATCGAAGCTGCGGGCATGACATGGACGGTCTGCGAGTCGATCCCGATGGAGCAGTGCGTCAAAAGCGGCGGCAAGGGCGCGGCCGAGGCGGTGGGGCGCTGGAAAGACACGTTGATGCGCGTGGGCCGGGCCGGCGTGCCGGTGGTTTGCTACAATTTCATGCCCGTCGTGGACTGGACCCGCACCGACCTGCGCTGGAAGGCGCCGGGCACCGGGCTGGCGCTGCGGTTCGAGATGGTGGATTTCGTGGCCTATGACGTGTTCGTCCTGAACCGTCCCGGCGCGTCCGACGACTATGACGCAGCACTGGTGGCCCGTGCCGAAGCGCGCGCGGCAGAGATGTCCGAGGACGAAAAGCTGCTGCTGGAAAAGAACGTCATCGCGGGCCTTCCGGGCGGCGCCTTGGTCCAGACGCGGGCGTCCATCGCGGCGCTGATCGACAGCTTCAAGGGCATCGACCGCGAGACGATGCAGGGCAACCTGATCGCCTTCCTGCGCGAGGTCGTTCCGGTCGCGGAAGAGGCGGGCGTGCGGCTGGCCATCCACCCCGACGATCCGCCCATTTCGCTGTTCGGCCTGCCGCGCGTCGTCTCGACCCCGCAGGACGTGCGCAACATCCTGTCGGCGGTCGACAGCCCGCACAACGGCATCACGCTGTGCACAGGATCTTACGGCGCGCGGGCTGACAACGACCTGACAGCGATGGCGCAGGAATTCGCCTCGCGCACCAACTTCGCCCACCTGCGCAATGTCACGGTGGAAGAAGACGGGTCCTTCTTCGAGGACGATCACCTTGAAGGGCGCGGCGACATGATCGCGATCATCGAGGCGCTGCTGCGCGAGGAACGGACCGCCGCCGCCGAGGGACGCCGCCCGGACATCCCGATGCGCCCCGACCACGGGCACCTGCTGGGCGACGACATCGACAAGGTCACGAACCCCGGCTACTCGTACAACGGTCGCCTCAAGGGGCTGGGAGAACTGCGCGGCATCATCCGCACCGTCTCGCGTCAACTGGACGGGGAAGCCGCATGAAGACGCGCAGACTTGGCAACACCGCGCTGAACCTGACCGAGCTGTCCTTCGGCGCGGCCCCGATCGGCAACCTGTACCAGCCGGTGGACCGCGCGCAGGTCATGCAGGTGCTGGACACCGCATGGGATGCGGGCATCCGCTATTTCGATACCGCGCCTTACTATGGGCAGGGCCTGTCCGAGCGGCGGCTGGGCGATTACCTGCAGGGCAAACCGCGCGGCGACTTCGTGCTGTCGACCAAGGTGGGGCGGCTTTTGTCGCCGGTCACCGACGGCCCGCTGCCCGACAACGGCTTTGTCGACGCGCTGCCGTTCAACGTGCGCTACGACTATTCCTACGACGGCATCATGCGGTCGTGGGAAGACAGCCTGCAGCGGCTTGGCCTGCCCTCGGTCGATATCCTGTTCGTCCATGACCTTGAACCCGATACCTTCACCGGCGACGACTATGCGGCGCATCTGGAGACCTTCGCCAAAAGCGGCATCAAGGCGCTGGAGCAACTGAAATCCGAAGGCTCCATCGGCGCTTACGGGCTGGGGGTGAACCAGGCCGAGGCCTGCGTCAACGTGATGGAACGGGTCGGGTTGGACTGTCTGCTGATGGCCGGGCGCTATTCGCTGCTGGATCGTTCTGCCTGCACGCGGCTGATGGGCATGTGCGAGGACAGCGGCACCGCGATGGTGGTGGGCGGCGTGTTCAACTCGGGCATCCTTGCCACCGGCGCGGTGCCGGGCGCGACGTTCAACTATACCGAGGCCTCCGACGAGGTGATGGAGCGGGTGCGCGGGATGCAGGCCGTGGCCGAGGCCCACGGGGTCACGCTGGCCAACGCGGCGTTGCAGTTCCCGCTGAAAAACCCGGTGGTGGCCAGCGTGCTGATCGGATCGTCGAAGCCGTCCAGCCTGACGCGGAACTTCGACACCTTCGCCGATCCGCTGCCTGACGCGCTGTGGCCCGAGATGGACGCGCTGGCGATCCACGGCTGATCGCTGTGCGTCAGCGGTGGCGCAGGTGAGGGATGACGTGCCCGCCGAAATCCGCGATGCCGCCGGGAAGCATGGGCGGCATCACGTTGAACCCGTCGGCGGCGCCGTGGGCGATCCAGTCGTCCAGCGTCGCCGCGACCTCGGCGCCGGTGCCGACCAGCAGCAGGTGACCGTGCCCGGCGGCGAAGCGGTTCGCCATGTCGCGCAGGGTCAGCCCCCGGTCCTGTGCGTCCGCTACCAACAGCCGCGCCCGCGAGTTGCTGAACGCGTTGTCGCGCAGGTCCTCGGGGCGATGCGCGAAGGGGGCGTCGGGATCGTCGCCCGACAGGTCCAGCCCGATGAACCGCGCCAGCTTGGTCAGGACGTGCTGCTGCCCGACAAGCTCCGACAGCTCGGCCAGTTGCGCCTCGGCTTCGGCCCGGGTGTCGGCCACGAAGGGCACGACGCCGGGCAGCACCGCCAACGCGTCGGGGTCGCGCCCGGCGCTGGCGGCAAGGACGCGCACCTCGTCCCGGAACGCGCGGGCGCTGGCCCGGTCGTTTTGGACCGTGAACACCTGATCGGCATGGCGCGCCGCGAAGGCGCGGCCCTTGGCCGACGACCCGGCCTGCGCAAGCACCGGCCGTCCATAGGGCGCGGGCGACAGGTTGACTGTCCCGTCCAGCCGCCCGAAGCGGCCTTCGCGGCGGACCGGCTGCGGCGCGGCGGTCAGCCATCGCGCGCCGTCCTTGTCCGCCACCCGGTCGATGCCGTCCCAAGCGGACCACAGCGCCTGCACCGCCTCGACCACCTCTTGGGCGATCTCGTACCGGGTGTCGGTCGGCGGCATCGCGTCCCAGCCGAAGGTCGTGGCCTCTTGCGGGTAGGACGACGTGACGATGTTCCACCCCGCGCGCCCGCCGCTCAGGTGATGCAGGCTGAGGATGCGGCGGGCAAGGTGGAACGGATGGTTGAAGCTGGTCGAGGCGGTGCCGGTCAGCGTCAGCCGCGTCGTCGCCGCCGCCAGTGCCGCCAGAACCATGAACGGGTCCAGCGTTTCGGACGGGTGCAGGTCGGGGTGGTCCTGCAGGCACAGGATGTCGCCAAGAAACAGCCCGTCGAAGCCGCCGGCTTCCGCGTCGCGGGCGCAGGCGGTCCAGTGCGCCAGGTCCAGCGGCGCGGTCGCCCGCACCGCCGGATGCCGCCACGCGGCTTCGTGACTGCCGTGGCCGAACAGGACGGCGTTCAGGATCATTGATCCATCCAGCCTTGGTCGTACCAGTCCGCCACGCTGCCGGGCCAGTCCAGCGGCTGACCGTCCGTGCCCTTCAGGACGCCGCTGTCGAACAGGAACTTCGCCATCCGCGCGACCCGCTCGGGGTCGATGGCGCCGACGGGGGTGTCGCCATCAGTCAGGAACCCGCCCTCGACGATCGCCTGCATCGAGCCTTCGACCAGCGCCGCGTTCGGGAAGTCTCCGGCGGCGATCATCAGTTCGGCCGCGTCGTTAGGGTGCGCGGCGGCCCATTCGTACCCCTGCTGCGTCGCCTGCATGAACCGCGCCACGATGTCGGCGTGGTCGCCGAGGTAATCGCTTCGGGTGCCGATATAGCCGTTCTGCTGGTCCGGGATGCCGTAGTCTGCGTAGGCGAAGGACGCCTGGTCGCGGCCCAGCAATTCGCTGTTCACGCCCTCCCACGTTGCGACCTCCAGCGTGAAGTCGACCGCGCCGGTGGCGAGTGCTTCATAGGCGCCGGTGCCCAGCGTGACGGTGTCGTAGACCGGATCGCCGCCGTCGGTCTCGATCATGGTCGAGATCAGCGCGTGCTCCCAGTCGCTGCCGAACCCGGCATAGGTTTTGCCCGACAGGTCGGCGGGCCGGGTGATCGCCGCGTTGTCGGCACCGTAGACCAGCCGCCCCGTTTCGTGCTGCATGGTCACCCACAGGGCCACAAGGTCGGCACCGCCCGCGCGTGCGCTCATGAACCCAAGCGAAGTCATATAGGCGAAATCCGCCGCGCCCGCCGCCAACAGCGCGGTCGAGCTGGTGTCGGAATAGGGCAGGATGTCCACCTCTAGCCCGGCGTCGTCGTACAGGCCCCGGTCGCGGGCGGCGATCAGGCCGACGTGGTTGGTGTTCAGCGTCCAGTCCAGAGCGATGGTCACGGGGTCCTGCGCCAGCGCGGCGGCAGGGGCCGACAGGGCGGCGAGGGTCAGCAGGGTGCGGATCATGAGGTCTCCTCCAGCAACAGGGTTCTGAGTTTCGATCGTGTGTCGGCCAGCGCCGCCTCGGTCCGGGCGGCGCGGGGCGTGGTCAGGGGAATGTCCGTGACGATGCGGCCGGGCCGGGCGGACATGACAAGGATGCGGTCGGCCATCTGCGTGGCCTCGTGCAGGTCGTGGGTGACCATCAGCACGCCGCGCGGGGTGTCGGTCAGGCGGGCGCACAGCCAGTCCTGCATCCGCAGGCGCGTCACCGCGTCCAGCGCAGAGAACGGTTCGTCCAGCAGGATGAACCGGGTGTCCTGCACGATGGTGCGCAGGAAGGCGGCGCGCTGGCGCATCCCGCCGGACAGCTCTGACGGGAACCGATCCTCGCATCCCGACAGGCCGAACGGCGCGAACAGGGGCGCGGTGCGGGCGCGCGCGGCGCGGCGCGACTGCCCGCGCATCTCCAGCCCAAGCCCCGCGTTCTCGGCCACGGTCAACCACGGGAACAGCGCGTCCTGCTGCGGCTGATAGGCCAGCGCGGCATCCGGCGCGTTCAGCGGGGCGCCGTCGCGGGTGGCCGTGCCGCGCGCTTCGAGCGCCGGATCAAGGATGCCCGCCAGCCATTTGATCACGGACGTTTTTCCGCAACCGGACGGGCCGATCAGGCAGGTGATCCCGTCGGGGGCGACCGTCAGCGACAGCGCGTCGATCAGGACCGCGTCGCCGGCGCGGATGGTCAGGTCGTCAATCCGCAGCATCGGCGCCTCCGCGAAACCGGCGGGCCGTCAAGCGGTCGGCCAAGTGCAACGCGCCCAGCAGGCACAGCGTCAACACCGCCGACACCACCACGCCCGCCAGCACAAGGTCGGCGCGGAAGTTGTTCTTGGCGGTCAGGATGTAGATGCCGATCCCGCGCCGCGCGCCCGCGTATTCCGCGAAGATCGTCGCGACGATGGCATAGGTTGCCGAGATACGAAGCCCCGCGAAGAACGAGGGGCGCGCGACCGGCAGGATCACCCGCCGGAACACGCGCCCCGGTCCGGCGCCCATCGAGGTCAGCAGATCCACATAGGCGCGGGGCGCACGGGCGTAGCCCGACAGCAGGCTGACGAGGATCGGGAAGAAGGTGACAAGGATCACCAGCAGCACTTTCGGCAGCAGTCCGAACCCGAACCACAGGATCATCAGCGGCGCCAGCGCCACCAGCGGCACCGTCTGGCTGGCCACCAGCAGCGGCATCAGCCCGCGCCGAAGCCACGGCACGAAGTGCAGCGCGACCGAGGCCGCGCAGGCGAAGCTCACCGAAAGCGTGAACCCCAGCGCGGCGACGGCGATGGTGCTGACCGCGTGGCGCAGGATCTCGGCCCGTTCCACGACCAATGCGCGCATCACACCGCTGGGCGGTGGCAGCACCAGCGGCGACACCTGCGCAAGGCGGCAATAGGTCTCCCACGCGGCCAGCAGAAGGACCGCGAAGACAAGGGCGGGCGGGATACGCGTAACGGCGGACATGACGGCTCCGGGCGCGCGGACACCGTGGGGCGCCGCGCGGTGCAGGGCAGGGATCAGCGCAGGCTGGGCGAGTTGGCCGAAGCGGTCAGGTCGATGGTGACGTGACCCTCTGCCGGTCCGAAGCGCAAAAAGGCTTGCCGGACCGTCTCGAACACCGCGCCGGCGTCGCCGCGCAGCCGGGTGCAGAAGTTCTTGGACCTCAGGAAGGTGCCGGACGCCTTCAGGAAGTCGATGCAGCCATAGATCTCGTCCATGTGCCGGTCCTGACCCAGCACGTACAACGAGAACTGCACGTCGATGCCCACACCCGTGACCGGCGCATCGGCCACCGCCGCGCGCGCCTCGGCCTGCCGCTGGTCAAGCGGCTGGTGCTGCGCGCGGGTCAGCGTCTCGCACCGGCAGCTGGGGTCGTCGGGCTCGCCGGGGCAACCGCGCGACAGGGTGACGTGCATCGTCACGTGCTCGGGCCGCCGGGCGGCGGCGGCAAACAGGTCGCGGATCGCGTCCAGCAGCGGACCGGGAGCGCCGACCATCAGGGTCGACATGTCGTCCGTTTCGATCCGCAGATCGTTTCTGTAGGGATCCAGACCTTTCAGCCCGGTGAGGATGACATCCACGAAATCGGACGTCATCGGATAAAGAGACACTTGCGCGCCAATGAACATAAGACCCTCGCTCCGCTGGCATGACCCAGATCAGCTGTGAAGGGTTCGCGCGTCGTCGCGCATCTCAGCCCCGCTCGGGGCACCCCTGGTGATGTGCGCGCAGGCTGTTCGATCGCACGGAGATTGTCAACGACCCCTCGTGGATCGGTCATGCCCCCCCCATTGTCCGGGCGTGGTCCGCGCCGTCCGCAACGATGTTCTTAACGTCGCAACCGGAGCTTGAGTTGTGAACGAGCGTGGGTTACAGTTTTCGAGAACCGAGGTTCATATATGAGAACTTGCCGGAAGGAGGAGTCTGGCGATGGCTCGGAACATTCTTTGGATCATGGCGGACGAGCTTCGTGCGTCATCGCTTGGCTGCTATGCGGGCGACGCTGGCAGTCCCGGCTGGGACCGTGCGGCGACCCCGCACATCGACGCATTGGCGGCGGGTGGCGTTCGGTTTTCGCGGCACTGGTGCAACTCACCGGCCTGCGTGCCGTCGCGCTGTTCCATGCTAACCGCGCAGCCGCCCGAGCGGACGGGGATCTATTCGAACGAAGGCGCGTGGAAAAGCTATCCGGTCCCGAGGATCGCGCGGACCTTTCCCGAACATTTCGCAGACATGGGTTATCGCACGGCGAACATCGGCAAGGCGCACCTGCCGTCCGGATACGCGGCGTGGCAAGACAGCGATACACGCGGCAGCGGGATGAACATTTTCGCGCAAGCCGTTGGCAGCGAAGCGTTACAGGCCATCGTGCCGCGTGGGATTCCGTCGCCGGTCGGCGGGCGGTTCCCGGATGACGTGGCCTATCCGCCCGAGGCGGTGACAGACGCGGCGCTGCGCTGGCTCAATGCGGCACCGGCAAGGGACGGGCCTTTCCTGCTGCGGGTGTCGTACCTTCAGCCGCACACCCCGGTGCTTCCCCCCGACAGTTACAGGGCCCGCTACCACGCGGCGGATTTTCCCGGACACGACCTGCCCGCGGGCACCCCAAGCCGGTACGAGACGCTGTTCGCCGAGGCGGTCGGCGGGCCAGAGCTGAGCCAGGCGCAGATGCAGCAGGCCCAGGCAGATTACGCCGCGCTGGTGACATGGCTGGACGATCAGGTCGGCCGGTTGATCGGGGCGCTGGATGAGGCGGGGCTGGGATCGGACACCGTGGTGGTGCTGAACGCGGATCACGGGGCGTCGCTGGGCGAGGGCGGCTTGCTGGCCAAGGTGGTCCACGCGCCGCAGTCTCAGCGGATACCCCTGATCGTGC
This sequence comes from Psychromarinibacter halotolerans, assembly GCF_029168315.1. Lineage (NCBI taxonomy): Bacteria > Pseudomonadati > Pseudomonadota > Alphaproteobacteria > Rhodobacterales > Paracoccaceae > Psychromarinibacter > Psychromarinibacter halotolerans. The sequence goes on along the minus strand of NZ_JARGYD010000001.1, from coordinate 961,190 downwards.
GTGCGCCGGGCCTGCCTGCGGGCACGGTGCGGAATGACGCGTCCGAGGCGCTGGACCTTGCGCGCACCCTGTCCGGGCTGGCGGGGATCGCGCCGGACCCGGAGTTCGCCGGGTGCGACCTGTTCGACGATCCGCCTGAGCGCGACGTGTTCTCGGTGATCGGGCAGGGGCACGCGGGTGCCGCGGCCTCTTCGGCGGCACAGGTCGGCGGCTGGCCGGATGGCCGGGGATGGCCCCGGCGCGCCTGCATTCGCAGCGGAAGGTGGCGGTTCGATATGAACGTCCGGCAGGACGGCGGCCACGTGCTTGCGGAAAACGAGGACCCCTTTCTGTGCGACACCGCAGCCGATCCGTTCGAGCGTTACAATCTGGCGGCCGACCCGGCCCATGCGGCGCGGGTCGCTCGGTTTCGCGGGATACTGCTGGACCGCGCGGCAGGTGCGCTGGAGCCGGCCTTCGTTCCGGCCTTTTCGGCAGAGGAGGTGGGCGAGTTCGCGCCACCGAAGATGTAGGGAAACGTCATGCAAAAATTGAAGGCGGCCGTGATCGGTGCCGGGTGGTTCGCGGCCTACAGCCACATTCCCACGCTCGCGGCGCGAGCCGAGGTGGAATTGGATGGCGTGTGCAGGCTGGGCGTCGATGATCTGGAACGGGTTCGGGACGCGTTCGGTTTCGCGTTCGCATCCGAGGATTACCACGAGGTTCTGGCGCGCAGGCCGGATGTTGTGATCGTCTCGTCGCCGCACAGGTTCCACTATGAACAGGCGCGGGCGGCGCTTGAAGGTGGCGCGCATGTGATGTGCGAGAAGCCGATGACGCTGGACCCGGACGAAGCCTGGGATCTTGTCGAGATCGCGCGGCGCAACGATCGGCACCTTCTGATCGCGAACTCCCACAACTACCTGCCGCATGTCGGCGCCCTTCGCGACCGTATCGCGGACGGTCTGATCGGCGAGATCGAACACGTGTCGTGCTCCTTCATCTCGGTCACGCGCGAGGTTTTTACCGGCGCAGCGGGGTTGAAGCGGTGGGACGAGGCGTTCTTCCGGCCGGACAGATCGACATGGCAGGACCCGCAGGGGGGTGGCGGCTTCGCCTATGGCCAGCTCAGCCATTCGCTTGCGCTGATGTTCTATCTGTCGGGGCTGGTACCGGACCGGGTGGCCGCGTTGACCCGCGTTGCAGAGGGTGTCGACATCGCGGACTCCGCCGTGCTGGGCTGCAAGGGGGGCGCGACGGTGTCCGTATCCGGCTCGGTCGCGATGCCACAAGGGGAACGCGCACTGATGCGTGTCTTCCTTGCCGGAAGCCTCGGGCTTGTCACGGCAGAGTTCGATCTGGACCGGTGCGACATCAAGCTGAACGACGGCACGCGCGAGACCCTGCCTTTGTCGGCCGGGGACTGGGCCGTCAACAGCGCTGCGCCGGTGGACGCACTTGTCGATCTTGCGCTGGGACGCGGCAGGAACCAGTCGGAAGGCGCCATTGGGGCGATGACGACGGCCACGATCCACGCGATGCTGGCGTCGGCGGACAAGGGCGGCGAGATGGTCGGGGTTGTGACCCGATGAGCTGGGAGGCGTTGACCGGAACGGGCTTCGTGCTGCGCCTTCGGCCCGGCATGGCCGGGGAGTACCGACGCCGCCATGCCGAGATCTGGCCAGACATGGCCAAGGCGCTGCGGGCGTCGGGGGTCGTGGTGTACGAAATCTTTCTTGATGAAGCCGGCGGGCAGGTGTTCGGCCACATGCTGCGCGACGGGCCGCCGCCAGAGACGGAGGATCCGGTGATCCTGCGCTGGCGCGCCTACATGGCCGATGTGCTGGAGATGGACGGCGACCAACCGCTGCGGGTGCCGGTGGAAAAGGTCTTCCGGCTGACCGCTGCGGGCGGTGCTGGGGGTCAGTCCAGTTCCAGCCCGTAATGCGGCGAATGCACCAAAGCCTCGATCTGCGCGCCGGCCATGTCCGGGTCGCTCAGGGCTGCAAGCTTGGCGTTCCCGGCGGTGTTGCCGATGCGGCGCGAGATGTCGAGGCTGGTCGCCGCAAGTTGGGACAGGATGTGCGTCAACGCCTTGCGAGAGACGCGGGTCATCGGCACCGAGACCGACAGCGACACCTCGGCGCGGCCCTCGTTGCCCGGAATCGGCACGGCGAGGCAGAACACGCCAGGTGTGTACTCCTGGTTGTCTACGGCGAAGCCGCGGCGGCGTGTGCGCTCAAGCTCTTCGGCAAGCGCGGACGGGTTCGACAGGGTGGTGTCGGTGTAGACGGGCAGCGTTTCGGACGGATACAGCCGCCCGAGCGCGTCGTCGTCCAGACCGGCAAGAAGCGCCTTTCCGACGCCGGTCGCATGGGCCTGAAGCCGCACCCCCGTTTCGGACAGAAGCCGCAGCGCGTGGGTGCTGTCCACGCGGGCGAGGTAGACGTTTTCCGTCCCGGACAGCCGCGCGAGCTGGGCGGTTTCGTTCACCTGCTGCACCAGCGCTTCCATCGCCTGACGCGCGACGTTGATGATGTCGTGCGAGCGCAGATAGGCCTCACCCGCCTCGAGCGTCCGGATGCCAAGCGTATAGCGGCGGCTGTCCTCGTCCAGCTCCAGATACTGGCGGCGGACAAGGACGTCGAGCAGGGCGTGCAGCGAACTTTTGGGGAATTTCAAAGTCTTGAGGAGATCCGTGAAGGTAATGCCATGTTCGGCGGGGATCGCCTGTTCAAGAATGTCCAGCACGCGCTCTGCGCTTTTCACCGACTTGGCCGGCGCCGGGGTTTCGGGGGTCGAGGGTGGCTTCGCCATGTGCGGTCTCCCTGCGTAAGGCGGGCGGCTTGACCGAATCCCGAATCGCGTGCATAGTTTTTGTGAACCTAGGTTTGCATATGTGAACTACACCGGACTGTCAAGAGTCCGGAGTTCGAAAGACCGGGTTCATGCAAATGGGAGGATAAGATGCAAAACGGTTCTACCGCGCGGGCGCGTGCCCGACGCGCAGTCTCGATGTACGGACTTGCCGCCGTGCTGTCGGCTGCAACGACGATGGCGACGGCCCAGGGGATACCGGATGTCCCCCGCAACCGAACGTTGATTTCGCAGGGTTGGGATTTCTACAACCAGGTCCCGTCGATCGACAACTTCAACCCGTATGCCGGCGTGCTTCTGCATATGCGGAACAACCTGCACTACACGGTTTACGAGTCGCTTTTCTACACCAACCACAACACGAACGAGAGGATCCCGTGGCTGGCGACCGGGATGGAGACCAGCGACGATTTCATGACCGTCACGGTCAACCTTCGCGAGGGGGTGAAGTGGTCGGACGGCGAAGCGTTCGACGCCGACGACGTGGTCTATTCGCTGAACATGCTTAAGGCGGAATCGCCGGGAATGCTGTTCTCGTCGGCCATCGACGAATGGGTCGAAAGCGCCGAGGCGGTGGACCCGCTGACGGTGACGATCACGCTCAAGAAACCCGGACCTCGCTGGGCGCAGGACACCTTGGCGACCGGACAGGCTTCGCGCTTCGTGGTTGTCCCGGAACATATCTGGGCAGACACCGACGCCAGCGAGTTCGCGAACTTCGACCTAGAGGCCGGCTTGCCCGTCGGTACCGGACCCTACCGGTTGGTCGCGTCCAATTCGTCGGCCCTGACCTTTGACCGGCGTGAAAGCTGGTGGGCGGTCGAAACAGGCTTTGTCGAAGAGATGCCGAAGGTAGAGCGCATCGTCTACGTCCCCGGCACGCAAGAGGCGATGCCTCAGCTGTTCGCGTCCAACCAGATCGACATGGGCAGGTCGATCCAGCCCGGCGCCTACGAGGCGATCCGTTTTCAGAACCCGGCGCTGGTGTCGTGGAACGAAGAGGGGCCGGTCTGGGGCGCGCCCGACGGCTGCACCTATGCTCTGCGCTTCAACAACCAGGTGACGCCGTTCGACGACGCAAACCTTCGCCGCGCGATCAACTATGCCATCGACCGCGATCAGATCGTCAACCTTGCCTACGAAGGCAGCGTGCTGAAGGCCATGATGCCGCTCAGCTCCTACTCCGGCATGCTCGAATACGTCGACAAGATCGCCGAGTCCGTCGATCTTGAGGCACTGGACAACCCCAGCGTCGAGAAGGTGGCCGAGCACATGGAGGCCGGTGGCTACGTCAAGGGCGACAACGGCATGTGGGCGAACGCGGACGGCAGCCCGCTTCAGCTTGAGCTTGCGGTCGCGCAGGGTGACCCGATCGGGCCGGTCCTGTCGCAACAGTTCAAGCAGGCCGGGTTCGATGCCTTGTTCAAGGTGATGCAGCTGACTGCCAAGAACGAGGCCTACATCGCCGGGAACTACCAGATGGACGTCGGCCCGCATTGTGGCGCGCTGTACGATCCGTGGCAGACCCTCGAACACTTCCACTCGAAGTATTCGGCGCCGGCGGGCGAAAGCATCAAGAACAACCGTGCGCCGACCCGCTACGAGAACCCCGAACTGGACGCGCTTCTGGACCAGATGGAGGCGCTTCAGCCGTCGCCCGATGATCCCGAGTACATGGAGCTTGTGCGTCAAGCTGCCGAGATCTTCGTGTCGGAACTCCCCGAGATCAGCTTGGCCGAGGAACTGCACACGCTCGTGTTCAACTCGACCTACTGGACCGGATATCCGAACGCGGAAGATCCCTACATCGCGCCTTACCTGCCGTGGGCCGGTTTCGAGCTGGTGATCCTGAACCTCGAACCGACGCAGTAAACGCATCCGTATCGCAGACCGGGCGCCGGACACCGGCGCCCGGAGCGACAGGCAAGATTGGATAACGAATATGGAAGCTCTGGTCTGGGAAGGCCCCAGGAGCATGACGCTCCGCGAGTGGCCCGATCCCGTGCCCGCCGAGGGCGAGGTGCTGATCGACGTGGCCTATGTGGGTATCTGCGGTTCTGAACTGGGCGGATACCTTGGGCACAACGCGTTGCGGGTGCCGCCGCTGGTGATGGGACACGAATTCTCTGGAACGGTCACGGCGGTCGGGCAGGGCACGCAGACGGACCTGAAGCCGGGTGACCGGGTGACGTGCAACCCGATGGTCCCTTGCGGCGACTGCGAGTTCTGCGACGAGGGCGCGCCGCATCTGTGCGCACGACGGTCGCTGATCGGCGCGCACCGTCCCGGTGCTTTTGCGGCGCAGGTCGCGGCGCCAGCGCGGGCAACCTACCACATCGGCGAAGGCGTCTCGATGCAGGATGGCGCGATGGTCGAACCCTTCGCCGTCGGCATCCGTATCGGCCGCATTGCGGGCGATGTGGCGGGGCGCTCGGTGCTGGTGATCGGGGCAGGGCCCATCGGGCTGCTGGCGATACAGGTCCTGCGCAATCAGGGCGCCGCCAAGGTGTACTGCGCCGACCTCGACCCGGACCGGCTGGAGATGGCGCGCAGCTTCGGTGCCGAGGTGATCGACCCGAACGCCGCCGACACTGTCAAGACGGTGCGCGATGGAACCGGTGGATCCGGCGTTGCTCTGACCGTGGATGCCGTGGGTTCGGCGCAGACGCGGGCGCAGGCGGTGGCGGCCACGCGGTCCGGCGGCACGGTGCTGCTGTCCGGGCTGCACGCCGAAGCCAGCGACTTTCCCGCGTCCGAGGTCATCCGCCGCGAGATCGTGGTGAAAGGCGCCTTCTGCTACACCGCCGAGGATTTCGCCGATGCGCTGGCGGCGGTCGCGGACGGAAGCCTGTCGCTGGGCGACTGGGTGGTCGAGGCGCCGCTGGGTGACGGTGGCAAGTGGTTCGACCGTCTGGTGGATAACCCCGGCAACGTGTCCAAGGTCCTTCTTGTCCCGGGGCGGTCGGAATGAAGATCGCGCGTATCGAAGCCTTCCCGATCCAGTCGGACATGAAGGGAGCCCTGTACAAGGGCGATGGCACCGAGGGGCGGCGCCCGCCCTGGACGAAAGGGGCAGAGGTCGCTGGTCCCATGTCGGGCTATGCGCGGTTCAAGAAACTGCGGTCGACATGGCGTTATGACGGCGCGGTCGGCTGCCTTGTCACCGCCGAGGACGGCACGACCGGCTTTGGGATGACACGCTACGACCTGCCGGTCATTCACCTCGTCAACGACCACTTCGCTCCGCTTCTGGTGGGCGAGGACTGTATGGCGATCGAACGTCTGTGGGACATGATGGTGCGCATGGCATCACCCTATGGCGTCGCGGGCATCCCCAGCTATGCGATCTCGGCGGTCGACCTTGCGCTTTGGGACCTCAAGGGCAAGCTGCTGGGCCAGCCCGTCTATGCGCTGGCCGGCGGGCCGGTACGGGATGACCTGTTCGTCTACGCCACCGGAAACGATACCGACTGGCACATGGAGCTTGGCTTTCGCGGAACCAAGCTGGCCTGTCCCTATGGTCTGTTCGACGGGCTGGACGGGCTGGCCCGGAACGAGGCGCTAGTGGCCGAGCGGCGCGAGATGGTCGGGCCTGACGTCGAGCTGATGCTGGATTGCTGGATGGCTTTCGACGTCGAGTTCGCGGTCCGGCTTTCCGAGCGGCTGAAGCCCTACGGCCTGCGCTGGATCGAGGATTGCCTGCTGCCCGAGAACGCCGAGGCGCATGACGAACTCCGCCGAAGGCTGCCCGGCCAGACTCTGGCGACCGGCGAACACTGGTATGCACTGCAAAGCTTCGCGACCGCCTGCACGCGACGGATGGCCGACATCCTGCAGCCCGACATCTGCTGGGCCGGTGGATTCACCGGCTGTCGCAAGATCGCCCAACTGGCCGAGGCGCACGGATTGGAGGTCTGCCTGCACGCGGGCGCGAATACGCCCTATGGCCAGCACCTGTCGGTGACGTCTCCGGCGATCCGCTGGGCCGAGTATTTCGTCGGCGGCGCGCCGGGCGTGCCGCTGGAGGAAAACCGCGTGTTTCCCACGATGCCGGTTCCTGTCGGCGGGCGTATCGCGCCGTCGGATGCGCCGGGCTTTGGGCTGGAGATGACGGATGCCCTTTTGGAAAGCATGAGGCGCTAGCATGTACCTCGATTATGTCGCCCGACGCTTCGGCGTCATGCTTTTGGTGATCTTTCTGGCGGTCACCATCAACTTCATCCTGCCGCGCCTGATGCCGGGCGACCCGATCGAAAGCCAGCTGAGCCAGCTTCTGGCGCAGGGGGGCGGTTCGGTCGGGGATGTCGAGGCGATGGTGGCGGCCTACCGCGAAAGGTTCGGTCTCGACCAGTCGTTCCTGCATCAGTACCTCAGCTATTGGGGTGCGCTGTTCCGGCTGGATCTTGGGTTCTCGCTGGCGAACTACCCCGAACGCGTCGGGCCGGCGATCCTTGCGGGCCTACCGTGGACGCTGGGCCTGTTGGGCTTCGCCACGCTGGTGTCGTTCCTGATCGGCACGCGACTGGGCGGCCTGATCGCGTGGCCAAGGGCCAGCCGTTATTGGCAGGGCGTTGGGTCAGTGGTGCTTTTGATGTCGTCGGTGCCGTACTTCCTGATCGGAATGATCCTGCTGTACGTGTTCGCCGTTGTTCTGCGGGTGCTGCCGGCCGGGGGCGGGCTGCCCTATGGCATCAATCCGGGGCTCGACTGGGCCACGGTCAAAGGCATCGTCCTGCATGGCACGCTGCCCGCGCTGTCGATCATCCTTGCAGAGACCGGCGCGTGGGCGGTGGGAATGCGCGGAATGCTGGTGTCGGCGCTTGGCGACGACCATATCGCGCTGGCCGAGGCCAAGGGCCTGAAGGACAGCCGTATTTTCCGCCGCTACGGAATGCGCTCGGCGATGCTGCCGCAACTGACCAAGCTAGCGCTGACGATGGGGCACATCGTGTCGGGCGCCATCCTTGTCGAGGTCATCTTCTCGTATCCCGGCATCGGGTTCCGCCTGTATCAAGCCATCCAGTCCAAGGACTATTTCATGATCCAGGGGATCGTGCTTGTCCTGTCGATCTCGCTGGCCGTTGCCACCTTTATCCTCGACATGATCTATCCGCTGATCGACCCGAGGATCTCGTCCCGGAGGAATGCGTGATGAGCCTGCGGTCTTCGCTTCACTGGGGCATCGGCATTCTTGGCGCGATCCTTCTGGTCGCCCTTGTGGGGCCGCTTGTCGCCGACCGCAGCCTTTCGCAGGTCGGGGCCGTCATCCCGCGCCAGCCGCCCTCGGCCGACTATTGGCTGGGGACGGATGCGCAGGGACGCGAGATGATCTCGGTCCTGATCTACGGCCTGCCGCAGACGCTCAAGATCGGGGTTCTGGCCGGGTTGATCTCGCTGGGGGTTGGGACGTTCCTTGGGCTACTGTCGGGCTTCGTCGGGGGCTGGCTGGACGCCACGATCCGCACGGCGTCGGACGTGATGATGACGATCCCGGGCATCGCCGTGATGGTTTTGGTCGCGGCCAACGTAAGGGTGATGACGGTCGAGATCATGGCCGTGATCGTCGCCGCGCTCAGCTGGATGATCGCAACCCGCACGATACGGGCGCAAACCCTGTCGGTCCGCGAGCGCGGTTATGTCCAGATCGCCCGCCTGAACGGTCAGTCGGGTCTGAAGCTGGTGTTCGTCGAGGTCCTGCCGAACCTGTTGCCCTTCATCGCCGCTAGCTTCGTGATGACGGTCAGTCAGGCAATGATGGCCACGATCGGGCTAGAGGCGCTTGGCCTTGGTCCGCAGAACGAGCTGACGCTGGGCATGACGATCTACTGGGCCCAGTTCTACGCCGCCATCGTGCGCGGCATGTGGTGGTGGTGGCTGCCGCCGATCCTTGTGTTGTCGCTGATCTTCGTGGGGCTGATGCTGACCTCGATCGGTCTGGACAGTCGGGTGAACAAGAGACTGGCGAGGGGCTGATGCTGCTGGATATTCAAAACATGAGCGTGCGCTACGGCACCCCGAAGGGTCCGGCCTACGCGGTGAACGACCTGACCATTTCGCTTCGCGAGGGCGGACGCCTGGGGCTGGTCGGGGAAAGCGGGTCGGGGAAGTCGACCACGATCCTTGCGCTGATGCGGCTGCTGCGCGGCGGCGAGGTCAAGGCGGACGGGATCACGCTATCCGGCCGCGACCTAGTCTCGCTGGGCGAGGGGGCCTACCGATCGCTGCGCTTCGCGGACATGTCGATGGTGCCGCAGGGGGCGATGTCGTCCCTGAACCCGGTGCTTCGGATTTCCGAGCAGATGGGCGACATCTTCGATGATCACGGCATCCGGCACACCCGTCCCGAACGGCGTGCGGTGCTTGGCGACCTGTTGCAGCGCGTGGGACTGCCCGCATCGGTGCAGGACCGCTATCCGCACGAGCTGTCGGGCGGGATGAAACAGCGGGTTTGCATCGCGATGGCGATCGCGCTGGGACCGAAGCTGATCCTTGCGGACGAACCGACATCGGCGCTGGACGTCATGGTGCAAAAACAGGTTCTGGCCACGCTGGGGCGGGTTCAGCGCGAGCTGGGTGCCGGCATCGTATTGATCGGCCACGACATGGCGTTGATGGCGCATTTCGTCGAGGGTCTCGGCGTCATGTATGCCGGACGGCTGGTCGAAACGGGCCCCGTCCGCCGCCTGTTCGAGGCGCCGCGGCATCCCTACACGCGGATGCTCATCGACTCGCTACCGTCTTTCGAGCGCCGCGGTGTGTTCAAGGGCATCCCCGGCGTCGGTCCCTCGCTTCTGAGCCGGGTCGAGGGCTGCCCGTTCCACCCACGTTGCTCCATGGCGGTCGACACATGCCGCCAGTCCCTGCCGCAGCCGCGGGCGGTGGACCCGGAAGAACCGGCGCATCTGGCGGCGTGCCACCGCGCGGAGGAGGTGCGATGACGGGAACGATCGAGGCGAGAGGCGTGGATGTGGTGTTCACGTCCGGCATTGGCGGCCGGGTTCGCAAAGCGGCCCTAAGCGACGTGTCGCTTTCCGTCGGAGGCGCGCAGCCGTCGATCACCGCCGTGGTCGGCGAAAGCGGCAGCGGCAAGACGACGCTGACGCGGCTGCTGCTTGGCTTTCAGTCCGCCACCTCGGGCGAGGTGTTGTATAACGGCCAGCCCATGAATGCGCTTTCCGGAAGCGATCTCAGGACGTTCCGGCGTGACGTTCAGGCAATCTTTCAGGATCCGTTCGAGGCCTTCAATCCGTTTTATAAGGTGGAACATCCGCTTGTGACGCCGTTGCGGACGTTCGGGCTGGCGCGGTCGCGGGACGAGGCGTTGCACCTTGTCGAGCAGGCGATGGAGACCGTCGGCCTACGCCCGCAGGAAACCATCGGAAAGTACCCGCACCAGCTGTCGGGCGGACAGCGCCAGCGGATCATGATCGCGCGGTCGCTGGCGCTGCGGCCGTCGGTGATCCTTGCGGACGAGCCGGTCAGCATGGTGGATGCCTCGCTGCGGTCGACCATCCTCGAGATGCTGTGGAAGCTGAACCGAGACCAAGGCATCGCGCTGATCTACGTGACGCACGATCTGACCACCGCCTATCAGGTGGCCGAAACCATCCTTGTTCTTTACGGCGGCCAGATCATGGAGATCGGCGCGGCGGAAGAGGTCATCCACCGTCCGCGCCACCCCTATACCCGTGCGCTGATCGACGCGGTGCCATCCCCGGACCCCTCGGTCGACTGGAACCTTGGCGACGGCACCGACATCGGCGACACCCACAACCTTCCCGACGGCGGGTGCCCGTTCGCACCCCGTTGCGCCAGCGCGCACGACCGGTGCCGAGCCGAGCGGCCCCCGCTGTTCGATACCGATCCGCTTCGGGCCTCGGCCTGCTGGCTGGACGAAACGGATGCGCACACCACGGGGGCCGAGATCCAGCGCCGCGCGGCAGAGGCTCGTGCGGCGGTGGCGGCCGAATGATCGTCGATGCGCACTGCCACGTCTGGCGCCGCTGGCCCTACGAGCCGCCGGTGCCGGACCCGGACACCCGGGCGGGCGTGGATCAGCTTGTGTGGCACATGGACCGGAACGGCGTCGATCATGCGGTGGTGATCGCGGCGGCAATCGGTGACAATCTGGACAACGCCGCCGACGCCTTTGCCGCGGCGGCGGCGCATCCCGGTCGGCTGACGGTGTTTCCCGATCTCGAATGCCGCTGGTCGCCCACGTTCCGCACGCCGGGAGCGGTGGACCGCTTGCGTGCGGCGCTGGATCGTTGGGACATGCGCGGGTTTACCACCTACCTGACCGAAGAAGAGGATGGCGACTGGCTGAGGGGGGACGACGCCGGGCCGTTCTTCGCCCTTGCGGAACAGCGGGGACTGATCGCCAGCCTGTCGCTGACGCCGCATCACCTTGACGCCTGCGCGACGCTGGCACGCCGCCATCCCGGCCTGACCATCCTGTTGCACCACCACTGCCACTTCGGCCCCCGCAGCGCGACCACGCTGAAGGACCGCCCGCTGGCCCATGCGATCGCGTCGTGCGGCAACGTGTTCGTCAAGCTGTCGGGGCAGGGCAACGTGGCCGGCGCGGACGAGGAATACCCCTATCCCGACCTCGACTGGCTGCGCGCGATGATGGTCGAGCTGTTTCCCGGCCGTGTCGTCTGGGGGTCGGATTTCCCGGTGTCTTCCCGGCACACGACATACCGCCAAAGCATGAACGCCGTGCTGCGCCATACCCCGCTGACCTCGGCGGGACGCGAGGCGGCGATGGGTGGGACGATGGCGCGCCTGCTTGGGCTGTCGCAAGGCTGATCAGGGGATCTCCAACTCGCGCACCAGATCGGCGTCCAGCGCGACGCCCAGCCCCGGAGCCGAGGAAACGGGCAGGGTTCCGTCCTCGACCATCAGTCCACAGCGCACGAGCCCATCAAAATGGGGGCTTTCGTCGAACTGCACCTCGAGGGTCAGGAAATTGGCCAGCGTGGCGGACACCGCGACGCTGGCCGCGTGGCACACCGGCCCGGTCGGGTTATGGGGCGCGACGTGCTGACCGGCCGTCGCGGCAAGCTCCGCTACCGCGCGCGTCGTTCCGAGGCCGCCGATGTACTTCACGTCGGGCATCAACACGTCATAATGCCCGCCCTCGATATGGGGCCGCATCTCGGCAAGGTTCAGGCACCCCTCCAGACCCGCCATTCGCACCCCGCGTCGCGCGGCCTCTTGCTTGAGCGCGCGCAGGACGCGGTTGTGCGCGGGCGCCTCCGGCACCGGGCATTCCAGCCAGAACAGTTCCATCTCTGCGGCGGCCGCCAGCACGCGGAATGCCGTCGGCTCGTCAAACCGCCAGTGACAGTCCACCAGCACCCGCGCGCCGTCGTCCATCTCGGCGCAGACTGCCGCGATACAGTCCAGTCCAGCCGCGACCCGTCCGCCCTCGGTCATCCGGTCGCCGTCGCCCACGCCGTCGAAGGGGGCGATTTTCACATGGGTGAAACCCGCGTCGCGCGCCAGCCGGGCCGAGTCCGCAAAGCCCTCGGGGGTCCGGTCCCGCGTACGACGGTTGATGTTGGCGTAGGCCGCAACCCTGTCGCGCCGCGCGCCGCCCAGAAGGGCTGTAACGGGCTGGCCCAACCGGTGCCCCTGCGCGTCCCACAGCGCCTGCTCCGTGGCGCTGGCGACCGCGTTCTGAAGCAGTCCGCCTTGTGGCGGCTCGGACAGCACCGGGACGTTGTTCGGCAGCGCGGGCTTGCCGCGCAGACGCTCGGCAAGCGAATTGGCGTGCGCCTTCAGGACTGCCCCTCCGCCGTTGACCGAAGCCTCGCCGATCCCGGTCACGCCATCCGAGCAAACAAGTTCGATAAAGGTCCACTCCGTCTTGTCGCTGATGCGAAGGACCCGGCAACGCAGGTCCGCGATGGTGGCAACGGTCATGGATTCTCCTCCCTCATGATCTTTCGTCCCGTGCGCCAGCGTCGCTGTCCGCCAGTGCATCTTCAATGGGCTCCCGCCATTGGTCCAGACAATTTTCTAGACATTTGAAATTGGTTGGACCAGTCTCCAGCCCCAGGGAGCGAGAAATCAGGGAGGAACCAAGATGTTCACGCGCCAAATTGGCTATGCGACCCGCGCCTGCGTGGCGGCGGCACTGTTGGGAACCGTTTCGACCGGGGCGGCTGTGCTGCCAGCCGGCGCACAGGAGTTTCCGACCGAACCCATCGAGATCATCGTGCCGTTCAAGCCGGGCGGGCGCACCGACGCCGTCGCGCGGCTTCTGGCCGAGAAGATTCAGGAGAACGGCTGGCTGTCGCAACCCATGGCCATCGTGAACGCCGATGGCGGGGCGGGGGCGAACGCCGTCAACCGGATGCGTCGCGCCGAGACCGACGGGCACACGATCGTCCACTGGCACCATCAGTCGCTGATCGCGATGGCGATGGACCTTGGCGACTTCGGCCTCGACGACTTCAAGTCCATCGGCTTCACCGGCGGGGGAAGCCCCTTGTGGGCGGTGCGCGCCGATTCCGAGTTCCAGACCTTCGAGGACCTCGTGACCTACCTCAAGGACAACCCGCGCGGTTTGGTCGAGGCCGTGGGGATTGGCAGCATTCCGCATTTCGTCGGCGCCATGCTGGCGAAGGAAGCCGGGTTCGAGACCCGCTATGTCACCGCCAACAGCGGAGCCGACCGGCTGAGGATGCTGCTGGGGGGCACGGCCGACATCGCGCTGTTCGCGGCGTCGGAATACACCGCGCAGGGCGAGGGACTGCGGGCGCTGGTCTATTTCGGGCCGGAGCGTCTGCCCAGCCTGCCGGACGTGCCGACGGCGCGGGAACTGGGGTATGACGTGGCATGGGCCAACCCGAACTGGTGGCTTGCGCCCGCCGACACGCCGGATGCGGCTGTGGCCGAACTCGCCTCGGCGCTGGAGAAGGCGATCGCTGACCCCGAGATCCAGACGTGGTTCGCCGAGAACACGCTACAGCCCTACTGGACGCCGGGCGATGCGGCGATGGCCGAGTCCGAAAAGCTGCTGGAGCAGCTCGAAGCGGTGGCCGCCACCATCCAGTAGCCCAAAGGCGCGGCGCGGGGGCATAACGCCGCCGCGCCGCCGTCCGCACCAGTTCGAAAGGCCCATCTGATGACCTCTGCCCGCAAAACCGCCCTAGGCGATCTTGCGCTGTGCGCTGCGGTCGCGGCTGGCGCGGCGGTTCTGCTGATCGGGGCCGCCGGTCTGCCGCCGCCGCGCTTCGATCCGCTTGGCTCGGCCGCGCTGCCGCGTGGACTGGCGGTGATCATGCTGGCCTTCGCGGCCTGGATCGCCCTGGGCGCCGTCCGCCGGCTGGCGCGGCCCGGCATGGCCGAGACACCGCCCGCCGACCTCGACACGGCGACGACAACAGAGACCACGGCGAACCCCTTGCGCGGGGTCATCGTGTTCGCGGCCCTTGTCGCCTTCGTGGCCGCGCTGGACATCTTCCGGCTGCCGCTGGTGGTTGCCGCGACGGGGTTCATGGTGATCACCGGCCTCGTGATTGCCGGACCCAGCCTGCGCAGCGGCGTGATCTACGGCCTGTTCGGCTTTGCCCTGTCCGCGCTGCTGACGTGGGTGATGTCCTCGTTCCTTTACGTGAGTTTCGGCTGACCCATGATTGCCGCATTCGACGCCCTGTTCACCCTGTCCAACCTCGTGCTTCTGTGCGCGGGGGTCGGGCTGGGCATCGTGGTCGGGGCCATCCCCGGTCTTACCGCGACGATGTTGATCGCGCTGACCCTGCCGCTGACCTTCCACATGGAACCGGTCAGCGCCATTACGCTGCTGATCGGCGAGTACGTCGGCGGGATCTCGGGCGGGCTGATCACGTCCATTCTGCTGCGAATGCCCGGCACGCCGGCGTCCATCGTGACCACTTTCGACGGCTATCCGATGACGCTGAACAATCAGGCGGAACGCGCGCTAGCCCTTGGGATCGCCGCGTCGGTCGCCGGTGGCATCATCTCGTGGATGTTCCTTGCGGGCATGTCGCCGGCGCTGGCGCGCTTCGCCTTGCAGTTCGGGCCGTGGGAATACTTCACGCTTGTGCTGATGGCGCTGGTCATGCTGGCTGTTCTGGCGCAGGGGTCGCTGGCCAAGGGACTTTTGGGCGCGGCGTTGGGCATGGCCTTTGCGCTGCCGGGGATCGACAGTTCGACGGGGCAGTCCCGCCTGACGTTCGGACAAAGCGAGCTGTTGGGCGGGTTCGGCCTGTTGCCGGTGCTGATCGGCGCCTTCGCCATCAGCCAAGTGCTGCGTGACGTCTCGCGGCCATCCGACATGGGCCGGATGCGTCTGCCGGACCGCAGGCTACCCTTGTACCGCGGCGACGTGGCGCGTCACGGGCCGAACGCGCTGCGGTCCTCGGTGATCGGTACGTGGATCGGACTGCTGCCCGGCATCGGCGGCAATATCGCGGCCCTTGTGTCCTACAGCACCGCCAAACAGGTCTCGCACCAGCCCGAGCAGTTCGGCAAGGGGCACGAGCCCGGTGTGGTGGCCGCAGAGGCCGCCAACAACGCTTCGATCGGCGGGGCGCTTATCCCGCTGATCACGATGGGGATTCCCGGCAGCGTCACCGAGGCGATCCTGATCGGCGCGCTGACCATTCACAACCTTCAGCCCGGTCCGCTGCTGTTCCAGAACTCGCCGGAGATCGCCTATGGCATCATCGCCGCTTACCTTGTGGCGAACGTGGTCATGATGCTGGTGATGTGGGGGGCGGTCCGGTGGATCGCGCAGGTCGTGCGATTGCCGCAGGCGGGGCTTCTGGGCGCAATCCTCGTGTTCTGCGTGGTGGGATCCTATGCCATCAACTCGAACTTCACCGATGTCTGGGTGATGATCGCCTTCGGGGTCATCGGACTGGGGCTGGAGGCGGCGAAGGTGCCCTTGGGGCCGTTCGTGATCGGCTTCGTGCTAAGCCCCATCGCGGAAGAACAGCTTCGCGCGTCGCTGATGATGACGGACGGCGACGTGACGCAGATCCTGTATCGTCCGTGGGCGATGGCCTTCCTCGTCGTCTCCGTGCTGACGGTCTTCTGGCCGGCGCTTGCATCGCGTATGGGCGCACGGTCACGCGAAAAGAAGGAAGCCCGACAATGAGCCCCCTCGACCTGCCCGGCGGCGGGCGCCTGTATATGCGGATCGCCCAGAAACTGGCCGACGATATCGCTGCGGGCCGATACCGTACCGGCGAACGCCTGCCGCCCGAACGCGACCTTGCCGTCAGCCTTCAGGTCAGCCGCACCACCGTGCGCGAGGCGCTGCTGGCGCTGGAAATCATGCGCCAGATCGAGATCCGCACCGGCGCAGGCGTGTTCGTCCTGCCCGAGGCCATGCGCGAGCCCGTGCCCGCCCGGCAGGTCGCCACGGGCGAGACCGGCCCGTGGGAACAGCTCGAGGCGCGGCGCGCGATCGAGGGACAGGTCGCCTATCTTGCCGCCGAGCGCGCGGACGAGGCGCAGATCGCGGAGATGGAGCGCCTGATCGACGAGTCCGAGGCAGCGCTGGACGACGTCCCGCGGTTCGACGCGGTCGATGCGGAATTCCATGCCGCCATCGCGCGGGCCGCCGGGAACGCCCTGCTGGAAGAATACGTCGCCCACCTGTGGTCCATGCGCGGCGGCCCGATGTGGGCGCGCTGGTACGATCAGACCCGCACCATCCAGAACCGCCGCCGCAGCGTCGAGGATCACCGCGCCATCCTGCGCGCCATCATCCGACAGCGCCCCGATGCCGCGATGACCGCGATGAAGTCGCACCTCGACGTGCTGGCCGAGCGGTTCCACGCCCTGAACCTCTGACCGTGACCTACTGACGACCCGAAAGACAACCGAGGAGCCTTCCGTGACCCAGCGACCCGATATCGTCATGATCGTGACCGACCAGCAGAGATACGACACGATCCGCGCGTTGGGCGCGTCGCACATGGACACGCCCAACATCGACCGCCTTGCGGAAACCGGGGTGTCCTTCTCCGAGTGCCACGTGACAGCGCCGTCCTGCGTGCCGTGCCGGGCGAGCCTGTTCACCGGGTATTATCCCCACACCAACGGGGTGGTGGCGAACGGACAGCCTTGGAACCGTACATGGGTCTCGGATCTTGCGGCGGCGGGGTATCACTGTGTGAACATCGGGAAGATGCACACCATCCCCTACGACGCCAAGGCGGGTTTCCATGAACGCTATGTGGTCGAGAACAAGGACCGCTTCATGGAGGGGCGCTGGTTCTTCGACGAATGGGACAAGGCGCTTGCGGCGCACGGGCTGAAGAAGCAGCAGCGGGTGGAATACCGCAAGCGCGACGATTACCGCGACCGACTGGGGGCCTTTACCTGGGACCTGCCGCCGCAGCTTCAGTCAGACAATTTCGTGGGCGGTATGGCACGGTGGTGGCTTGAGACGAAGCCGGTGAAAGAGCCGCTTTTCATGGTCATCGGCTTTCCCGGGCCGCACCCGCCCTATGACCCGACGCCGGAAATCGCAGAGAAGTACATGGCCCGCGACGTGCCCTTGCCCGAGGTGACAGAGGCCGAGATGCAGGCGCTGCACCCGGTGTTCAAGGAAAAACGCAGGCACGACGTCGAGGTGGACCACGATTCCGTGGCGTGGAAGCTTGATCCGACGCGGGAAGAACTGCACCGAATGCGCGCCTACTACTATGCCAACGTCGAGATGATCGACCGCGAGGTCGGTGCGATCATGGACACGCTGGAGGCGCGGGGGAACCTGGACAACACCATCGTCATCTTCACGTCCGACCACGGCGATTGTCTGGGCGATCACGGGCTGATCCAGAAGTGGGCGCCCTACGACGAGGTAACGCGCGTGCCTCTGATCGTCAGCGCGCCAGGGTGGTTCGAGGGCGGGCGCTCCGTGGATGCGCTGGTGCAGTTCTTCGATCTGGGGCCCACGATCCTGGAATGGGCCGGGGTCACGCCGGATGCGACATTCGAGGCGCAATCGCTGAACCCGGCGCTGGAGGGCGCGCCGTTCGAGGGGCGCAGCCACGTGTTCTGCGAACAGGGCGGCGACGTGAACCTGACGGGGGCCGAGTACCTGACGATGGTGCGGTCGCGCACCCACAAGCTGGTGCACTTCAAGGGGATGGAACAGGGACAGCTGTTCGATCTGCAGGCCGACCCGCGAGAGACGGATGATCGGTGGGACGACCCCGCGTGTGCCGGGGTGCGTGCCGATCTGATGGGAGTCCTGATGAACTGGCATATCGACAGTGCGGTGCATACCAAAAACGCACGGCGACGGATCGTCTCGCACGGCGGGCCGGACAACATACAGGACGGGGGCTGACGGGTCAGTCGTAGGCGACCCGGAAGCCCACGTTACTGGCCGAGGTGTCCGCGTCTACCCCGGATCGCGCCGCGATCCTGTAGCGATAGCAATAGCTTATGTGACACAGGAACGAGCCGCCCTTCAGCACCTTCTGCGTCTGACGCCGGGCCACGAGGTTGCGCGCCTTGGCGGCCTTCGCAAGCGAACGCACCTGATAGCTGTCGGCGGTCCATTCCCACACGTTGCCAGCCATGTTGAACAACCCCGAGGGCGTCGGCGCGAAAGACTGCGCGGGTGCGGTGCCGTAATAGCCGTCGGCGCAGGTGTTGTGGGTGGGAAAGCGGCCCTGCCAGATGTTGCACAGGTCGCCGGCCTCGTCGGGCTCTGCGTCGCCCCAAGGGAACCGCTTCGGCGCGGCTCCGTCGCGGGCGGCGTGCTCCCATTCGGCCTCGGTCGGCAGGCGGCCCCCGGCCCAGCGGGCGAAGGCCTGCGCATCGGCCCAGCCGACGTGGGTGACCGGATGGTCCTCGCGCCCCGACAGGTCAGAGCCGGGGCCTTCGGGCTGTTGCCAGGTTGCGCCGTCGACCCGGATCCACCAGGGCGTCTGGTCCGAGGCGAGCATCTGCGCGGCACGATCCGGCGCCATCAGGCCGCCGAACACGGCTGACCACCCGTACCGTTCCGCATCCGTGACATGACCGGTGGCCTGCACGAAGGCGGCAAAGCGGTCGTTGGTCACCGTCAGCGGATCAAGCCGAAACGGTGCCAGCCGGACCTTTCGCACGGGGGACTCGCCATCGCCGGGGATCTCGGCGCGGTCGGTGCCGACGTGACTGCGGCCGCCCTCGAACCGGACCGGATCAGGCCGTCCCGTATCGCCTTCGCGCGTGTCGAAGGTCGTGGCTTGGCGGGGCGGGGCGGCGTCGGGGCGCCCTGAGGGACAGCAGCTCATTCGGGGTCGGCCATGCGTAGCATCCGGATCGCGGCGCAGGCGGCGCCGAACCCGTTGCCTGTGTTCACCACGGTCAGCCCGGCGGCGCAAGTCGCCAGCGCCGAGGACAGTGCCGCCGCCCCGTCGCGCGCGACCCCGTAGCCCACGGGCGAGGGCACGGCGATCACCGGCGCGCGCACCAGACCGGTCAGAACCGAGAACAGTGCCCCCTCCATCCCGGCGACCGCGATCAGGACGCGGTGCGACCGTATCTCGTCCAGTCGCTCCATAAGCCGCCACAGCCCCGCGACCCCCACGTCCGAAATCACCGGGCCCGCGTAGCCGTGGAAGGCTAGGGTGCGCGATGCCTCGCGGGCGATGCCGATGTCCGAGCTGCCGGCGGTGACGATGCAGGCGCCGGCCCGAGTGTCGGATGATGGCGGGCCAAGGATGGCCGTGCCGCTTTCGCGGTCGAGATCGACGCCCGGACGGTCCAACACGGTTAAATGGTGTTCCGAAATACGGGTCAGCAGCAGACGTCGGCCGTGGTCGAGAGCTTTGTCGACGATGGCAGCGACGATGTCGGGGGACTTGCCCTCGCAAAGCACGGCCTCGGCGGTTCCGGTGCGTGCCTCGCGGTCCCAGTCCATGACCACCCGGCTCACGCTGTCCCCCGCAGGAAGGCCGCGCCTTGGCGGTACGGTCGCGCCCCCAGAAACGCCCGGTCCGATGCATCGCACAACCGCTGCGCCAGCGTCGCGGCCCGCGTGGCCCCGGGGCCTTCGTCCCCGTCGAGTTCAAGTACGACGCCGCCGTGGGTGACGCGGCAGCGCACGACCGTTGCGGCGCCCAGCAGGCGACGAACGCCGCTTTCGACCGCATCGACAAAGGCAAGGTCAGCTGCCTCGACGCGGATGTCGGTCTCGATCCGGCTGGCAAGACAGGGTTGCGCGGGCAGGCGGTGCAGGTCGCCCAGACCCAGCGCACGGGCCAGGCCGTAGACATCGTCCTTGCCGATCCGCGCCTCGACATAGGGATGGACGACCCCTTGTTCCTTTGCCGCTGTCAGGCCGGGGCGAAAGTCACCGAGGTCGTCGAGGTTGGTGCCGGACATCACCGCGCCGTCGCACAAGTCGCGGATCGTCTTGTACAGGTTCTGCTTGCAGAAATAGCAGCGGTTCACCGGATTTTCCCGGTATCGGGGGTCGCCGAACTCTCCGGCGTCCACGATCCGCAACCGCCAGCCCGAGGCGGCCGCGTGGCGGCGGACACGGGCGGTCGCCTCGGCGGGAACCGCCGCCGAGATGGCGTGGATCATCACCGTACCGCCGATGCCGTGCGCCACATGCGCAAGCGTCATGCTGTCCACGCCGCCGCTGACGGCGACCGCTATGCGATCATGCCGCGACAGGACTGTTCGAAGCCGCGCGAGCGCGCTCATTCGCCGTCCTCCTCCTCCGTCCTTCTGGCCAGCCTACGCCGTTCGGCAAGGCTGTCCACCCCGGCAAGGTCATCGCTTTCCGCCTTGCGCGTGACCGAGCCTCCGGGGCGCGTCACGGCCTTCCGCCGCAGTCCACCAACCACGTCGCCACTGCGAGGCAACAGGATCCTGCGTTCGTCGTGCAGGCGCAGGCCAATCGTCGAGGTCAGCGTGAAACATGCCTCTGCCACCGCGTCACCAGATCCGGGCGTGACCAGCAGGCGCAGGCGGGTGGCGGTTCTGCCTTTCTTGCCGATCACGGAATGCGTGGTCAGGTCGAGGACGCCTCCGGTCCCGCGCAGGCGGTCGGTGGCAAAGGCGATTTCCTCGGCGGTCATGTCGTCGATGTCGAACTCCACGACCGTCACGCGGTCGGTGCCGGGTGTCCCGTGATTGGCGTGTTCGATGGCCAGCACGGACAGAATGTTGGGCCGGTCCGGCAAGGTCCGGCTGCCCGCGCCGCGACCGATGGCCGATAGCGTCCCCGCCGGACGTGGCGACAGGCCAAGTCGGTTGACGATGTACCGCGCGATGCAGGCGCCCGTGGGCGTGACCCTTTCTCCGGCCAGACCGTCGTCGTGCACCGGAAGTCCGGCCAGAAGCGCGGCGGTCGCGGGGGCGGGGACGGGCAGGGTTCCGTGCTGCGTAACGACGGTGCCGCCGCCCAGCGGCAGGGGGTCCATGCTCCACCCGGCGCCATCCAGCCCGGACAGGATCGCCGCCGCCGCCGTCAGGTCGGCAAGCGTGTCCCAGTCGGCGATCTCGTGAAAGTGGACGCGGTCCGTCGGGCATCCGTGCACCGAGGCTTCGGCCTCGGCCAGCAGGCGCAGAAGCGCGGCGGCGGTGTCGCGTACCGCGTCCGGCAATCCCGCCCCCGCGATCAGCGCGTCCAAGTCGGGATAATGCATCGGCGCCCGCGCCGGGTGCGCGGCGACCTCGAACCTATGCGCGGACAGGCCGCCCGATACCACCGGCATCAGCGCGGCCCCCGGATGATCCGCCGGAAGGACCGCCGCCACCGCAGCCAGCACGCCGTCCCGCATGTCCGGGAAAGCGGAGAGCATCGCGGCGGCAAACATGTCACCCGCCAGCCCGCCAAGCGGTGTCAGGTGAACGTGACGCGTCATATCGAGGGACCCAGACGGCTGATCGCCTCTGCGCATTCGTCCAGCGTTTCGGCGCAGGTCGGCGCACCCTCGGCCACGCGGATGACCAGCTCCAGCAAGGGCGCCACGAGGTCGGCGCGCGTTACTGCCCCCGCGAATGCCGCCGAGGCGTCGAAGTCGATCTGCCGTGGCACGCGTCGGGCGGTGTCGGGGTTGGCGGTCACCTTGATCGTGGGGGCGATGGCGCTTCCGTAGGGGTTGCCGTGGCCGGTGGTGAAAAAGGCGATCTGCGCCCCGGCGGCGACCATCGACGACAGGGACTCGGGCGACAGGGTCGGCGTGTCCATCAGGTACAGCCCCGGTCCCGCCTCGGGCGGTCGTCCCTGTTCCAGTGCGCCGACGATCGGGCCTGTCCCACCCTTCGATACCGCGCCCAGCGATTTTTCCTCAAGCGTGGTCAGTCCGCCCGCGTGGTTCTGCGGGCCGGGATTACCCAGCGCCACGTCGTGCCCGGCGGTCCGCGCAATGCGGTGCCGCTCCGCCACCAGCGCACGCAGGGTGTCGGCGATGCGCGGGTCGGCGCAGCGGCGGTAAAGGCTGTCCTCGGCACCCGTCCATTCCAGCGTTTCGCTGAACACCGCCCGTCCGCCCGCCTTGCCGATGGCGTCGGCCACGTCGCCGACAAGGGGGTTCGCCATGATGCCAGAGGACGCGTCCGAGTGGCCGCATTCCATCGCAAGGAACAGGTCGGTGACCGGGCAGGGGACGCGGGGTTGCCGGTCCAGCGCGGCGCCAAGGGCGCGTCCGGCCTGCGTTGCGGCGGCAAGCATCGCCTCGGCATCCTCGTCCTCTTCCTGCAACGAGAAACCGGCGCAGGGCCGGTTCGTTGCCTCGATCGCGTCCTGATACTGCGTGCGCATCGCGGCATCGGCAGCCAGCACGATCACCGCGCCCGTGTTCGGGTGTGTGCCGAACGCCGTGAGCATGCGGGCGTGAAAGGCCTTGTCCTCTCCGACTTGTCCGCGCCCGTAGTCGGTGGAGATCAGCACAGCATGGGGCAAGGCCGCGCCAAGCTTGCGGGCCTGCGGTGCGTTGAGCCCGCAGACCGACAGGATCAACAGATGATTGCGCACACCTGCGGGACCGGTAGTGCGCGCATAGCCGAGAAACTCTGCCGGAAGCCCGGTCATGAGGTTTCACCTGCCTCGAGGAATCCGCGAAGGTTGTGCAGGTGGACATGGTCGCCCTCGGCGATGTCCTTGGTCGCGCGTCCGATCGGCACGCCGTATTTCGTGACGACGTCGCCGGCGGCGATGGCGCGGCGGGCGATCTTGTGACCCAGCGGCGTGTCCGCGGTCAGCGTTGGCCCCGCGCCTGAGGCTGTCATCGGTGCCTCGCCGGCCTGGTGTGCGCGCAGCAGGCACAGCACGCTGTCGCCGGGGTCAAGGATCACGGCCCCAAGGGTCATCGAGCCACCTGGCCTTCGGTATGCGACACCATCCGGTCCGACGCACCCGCGACGTCGGGGTCGTATCCCAGCCCCGGCCGGTCCAAGACGGGAAACGCGCCATCTTCCAGCGACAGGCCGCGCCCCGAGAAATGGTCGAGCAGCGGGTTTTCCGAACTGTCGACCTCCAGAAGCCCGTCGCCGCCCACGGCGGCCAGAAGATGCGCCGAGGCGATCAGTCCGACGCCGCCGCCCAGGAAATGCGGGCAATAGGTCAGCCCGGCCGCCAGCGCCTCGCGCGCGACCGAGGCACCGCCTGACAGGCCGCCCCACTTGCAGATGTCCGGCTGGATGAAGCCGTAGGCACCCGACGCGATGCCCTCGGCGAACTGGTGGCGGGTGCCGAAGTTCTCGCCCCCTGCCAGCGGAATGCCCGAGGCCTGCGCGACGCGCGACCAGTCGGACAGGGGATCGTCGGCGGGGATCGGTTCTTCCAGCCACGTCATGCCAAGCGGGACGATCCGGTCCAGCCGCGCGATGGCGGTGTCTGCGTCCCACGCCTGATTGGCGTCGCACATCATCGTCTCGCCTTCGCGCAGCTGCGCCGCGGCAGCCTTCAGCTCGGCCAGACCGTCGTCCTTGCCGAAGCCGATGCGTTGCTTGAAGCGGCGGTATCCCTTGGCGCGCATCCGCTCGAACTGCGCTTCGAACTTGTCGGGGCTTATGCCGCTGGCATAGGCCGGCACCGGACGCGCGGTGCCGCCCAGCAGAACGGCCAGCGGCACGCCCTGACGCCGCGCCCTCAGGTCGTGCAGCGCGATATCGGCTGCCCCCGCGATCTGCGACACGGGTCCGGGCTCGCCTGCCTGGATCGCCAGCCGTCGAAGCCGGGTGGTGATCACGTCGAAGGGCGCGGGCTCTTCGCCGGTCAGGCCGCGCAGGGCAGCGGGCAGGATGTTGCCCGCAAGGCGCGCGCGGTGAAAGTCGCCGTCCGGCGGAAAGTTGCACCAGATTTCGCCCCAGCCCGCAGCCCCGTCGGCATCTTCGACCCGGATCAGCAGCGCGGGACGGGCCACCATCGGGCCCATGACGGTGGTGACCGGGGCGGCCAGCGGGTGGCGGAAATGAAAGACCTCGACCCTGGTAATCTGCGCGCTCATCGGGTTTTTCACTCCTCGTCCAGTTTGTTCATGTCGGGTGTCATCGGCCAGATGTGCGTGCTGGCGGGCCGCGTCTTCGCCGCCCACGCCGCCAGCACGTCCTTGCGGTCCCGGCGGATCTTCATCTGGCGGTCGATCTCTTCGGGGTTCCAGCCGTCCAGAAGCCGGGCGGTCATGCGGGACAGACGGTCCGCATGGGTCGGGTCAGCGGCAAGATCGGTCTGTTCGGCCGGGTCGGTTTGCAAATCGAACAACAAGGGCGGCTCGCCCCAGTAATAATGCAGCTTCCACCGTCCCTGCCGCAGCATCCTGTGCCGCACGGCACGCCCGCCGGTCCAAGCGGGCACGGTGTCGGTGCAGTATTCGCAGAACGCGGTGTCGTCCCACGCGTCGTCGTCGCCGCACAGGACCGACCACAGGCTGCGGCCATCGGCATGGGGCAGGGGCGTTCCCCCCATCGCTTCGATCATCGTCTGCGAAAGATCGATCAGACTGCACACGCGGTCGCAGGTCGTGCCGGGCGCGAGCCGCCCGGGAAGGGCCGCGATCACCGGCACCTTGGCGGAGTCGTCGAACAGCGTGTGCTTCCACCATAGTCCCCGGTCGCCCACATGGTCGCCGTGGTCCGAGGCGTAGGCAACCAGCGTATCGTCCTCGAGCCCCAGCGCACGCAGCCGGTCCAGGATACGGCCGATCATCTCGTCCATCGCCGAAACCAGCCCCCAGTAGGCGGCGCGGGCAAGGCGCGACTTCTCGTCCGGGACGGTGTCGATACCCCGATTGTGGCGCCACCACGCGATCCACGGGTGTTCCGTTCTGGCAGGCGCCGGGGGGATCTCGGGCGGCGGCAGCACGGACAGGTAGTGGTCGATCCACTTCCGCGCGACGACATAGGGCGCATGTGGCAGCATCAGTCCGACCGTCAGGCAGAACGGGCGTCCCTCGGCGGCGATCCGGTCCAGCGCGGACAGCGCCGCCTCTGTTACGTCGCGGTCCTTGAGTTCGTAGGCGGCCTGACCCGCGCCGCAGGCGTCCACGCTTTCGGGGCAGGGCTCGTTCGTGTTGTTCAGCGCGCCCATGTCGTGGCGCGGGATGCCGGCCCAGTTCGGGGAATGCTCGCCCACCTCGCGCCGGACGTAGCCGTGCATCTGGTCGGGGCCCATCGCGTGCATCCGCCCGATCAGCTCGGGCCGGTGGCCGGCGGCGCCCAGCGCGTGCAGCCATGTCGGGATGTCGGACGCAAGGTGGTCGTCGTTGGTCCAGCACTGCTGGCTGGAAGGGTAGCGCGCGGTCAGCATCGACATGCGGCTGGGCACGCAGATCGGCGAGGCGCAGTAGGCGTTGGTCAGCCGCACGCCCCGCGCTGCCAGCGCGTCCAGCGCAGGCGTCTGCACATGGGCGTCGCCGTAGCAGCCGGTGATACGCTGGGCGTGCTGGTCCGAGAACAGGAACAGCAGGTTCTTCGCGGTGGCGGTCATGGATCGAGCCTTTCGACCAGCCGCCCCTCCGCGTCGAAGGTCATCGGCGCGGGCGGATCCTCGGACAGGATTAGATCGCGGGCGCGCAGCTCTTCGGCCAGCACGTCGGTGACGGCCATCTCTTCAAGGTGCAGGGTCGACCGGATCTGGCAGATGCGTGGTTCGCCGCTGGCCCAGCACGTCGCCACAAGCGCGCGCAGCACCGCGCGTTCGTCCGGCAGCACCACGGGAATCCGCGCCTTCTCGATCACCGTGGCGGTCACGGCGTTCATGTAGATCGCTTTCAGGTCCAGCTCCTCGATCAGCGCCTTCGGGGCGAAGTCCGCCACGCCCACGCCCATGCCGTTGCCGGCGGTCTTCTCGGTCATCCCCAGCACGGCAATCTTGTGGACGAACGGGGTTTCGGGGTTGTCGACGCCCCGGATGTCGGTGCGCCCGCAGACAGCAGGATCCATCCCGGCGCCCGAGATGTCCTTGCCCACCCGTTCCACGATCAGCCCGTCGAGCTGGTCGAACGGCATCCGCGCCATCGCCCCCTTCGAGACCTGCAACAGCCGCGCGTCGGTGTCGTAAAACTCCGCCGGGGCCACAGCCTCGATCAGGGCGATCCGCTCGGCCGCGTTCTCGACGATGGCCAGCCCCGCCGACAGCGGGGCGCGCTCGACGATCCGCGCGGCCAGCCGGGGCAGGGTCCGCGCCAGCCCCTGCGGGCCGATCATGTGTACGGTGCGCGCGCCCTGCTGCTTGCCCAGCCCGACGGCAAGCATCTTGGTCAGGCCGCTTTCGACAGGGCGCGGAAAGCTGGTGTGTGCCTTGACCCTGTTGATCACCAGAACCCCATCGGCCGCGGCGGCGTTGGCGTCGAAATGACAGGTGAAGCCGCCCTCGATCTCGCCGTAGCGGGCGGTGTCCATCGTGGCGCGGACCGGGCAGCCCATGCTTGCCTCGGTGATGCCCAGCTTGGCCAGAACCGCGGCCTGACCCTCGGCGGTGCCGCCCCCGTGCGAGCCCATGCCGGGCACGATGAACGGCGCGAAGCCCCGCGACCGGAGCCATCCGACCGCCGCGCCCGCGACGACGTCGATGTCCGCGATCCCGCGACTGCCGACCGCGACCGCGACCGACGCGCCGGGCCCGAGGGCGAACAGCCCCGCCGCCCCGTCCAGCGCGGCGCGCACCGCCGCCGCCGGATCGTCCAGCGGCGGAATGTCCGGCTGGCGCACGCGCACCCGCCGCATCCGGGGAAGCTTTATCCCGTCGAGGTGCGGCAGAACGATGTCGGGGAAGCTTGGTGCATGATCAGGCATTGGACACTCTCCTGCCGCGCGGCGTCACCGTGGCGGCCCAGGCGTTCACATGACGAAGCACCAGATCGGCCTGAAGCTCTGCGACCTCGGGCTTGCCGAACAGGTTGTCGAACTCGCCGGGATCGGTCTGAAGGTCGAACAGCTCTCCGATGTCGTGGCTGTGGTACAGGACCAGCTTCCACCGTCCGTCGAAGGTCATCGTCGCCTGCGTGCGGTCCGGGACCGGGCTGTAGCCAACGGAATCGTTAAAATCGCAGATCACAAGGTCCTTGTGCCGGTCCGGGGGCGCGGCCCCGGTGGCGATGGGCAGCAGGGATTGGCCCTGCATCCGGTCGGGGACCGGAAGGTCCGCCGCCTCTAGGATCGTGGGGGCAAGATCGACCAGTTCCGCCAGCCCGTCCGCCCGAAGTCCCGCGCGCACATGGCCCGGCCAAGACAATATCAGGGGGACATGCGTCAGCCCCTCGAAGAACCTGCATCCCTTGTACAGAAGCCCGTGGTCGCCCAGCAGCTCGCCGTGATCCGAGGTGAAAATGACCAGCGTGTCCTGCGCCTGACCCGAGGCGTCCACGGCGTCGAGAATTTGGCCGACCATCGTGTCGATCAGTTCGACCATCGCATAGTACGCGGCCTTGACCTTGCGCCCGTCATAGCTGTCGGGCGGTCGGTAGCCGCGTTCCGACTGGCTTGCATAATCCTCTTGCCCGGTGTCTTCGGCCAGCGGGTTGGCGGCGGTCACGGTCTGCGACCGGACGCGCGCGAACTGGGGCTGCCGGTCAAGGTCCGAGGGGCGGAACAGGGGCGGCGGCAGGCTGGCGGGATCGTACCTGTCGAGATAGCTTTGGGGCGGATCGAAAGGCGGGTGCGGATCGTAGGGATTGACGCTCAGCAGCCACGGTTCCGTGCGCGGCTCGCGAATGAAGCGCGCGGCCATCTCAGCGCACCATGTCGTCTGGTGCAGCTCTTCGGGGACGCCCGCGCCGATGAAACCGCGCTGGGTGTCGAACAGCGCATCGGGATCGACGCCTTTCTCGTCGCGCAGCCAATGGTGATAGGCGTTGTGGGCATCCGCCTCGCCGGTCATCGGGTTGTGCGACCATTGGTAAAACCGATAGCCGTCGTCCGGGCGCACCTCGTGCCGGGTGGCGGTCGAGAGGTGCAGCTTGCCGACAAGGCCGCAGTCATAGCCTGCCTCTGCGAACAGCTTGGTCACCAGCACCTCGTCGGGAGGAAAGCTTTCGACGCCGTTGCGGTAGACCCTGTGCGCCGCCGGATAGCGTCCGGTCAGGAAGCTGGCGCGCGAGGGCGTGCAGACCGGGTTCTGCGTATAAGTCCGGCGAAAGGACGTTCCCTGCGCGACCAGCCGGTCGAGGTTGGGTGTGTTGATGTGGGGATTGCCAAGCGCATGGATGGTGTCGAACCGCATCTGATCCGCACAGATCCACAGGATGTTGGGCCGCCGGGTCACGGGGCCGTCTCCAGGCCGAAGCGCGCATACAACTCGGGCGGCGCGTCGTGGCGGCGCATCTCGGTGACGATCGCGCCGGTCAGCCGCGCCTCGGTGTCGGAGTCCGTGACCGCAGTGGTCTGGCCGGGATCGGTGGACAGGTCGTACAGCACGGTGTCCGTGTCGGCGAAACCACCGCCCTGCATCGGCGGCCGTTTGGCATCCGGCAGGGCGGGCACCTTCAGGACCGGCACGCCTGTGAAGTCGAAGCCGGGGTGCAGTTCGGCCCGCGAGAGTTCCGCGGCGGCGAAGGGCCGTGTCGAGTGTTGCGGCATCAGCGTATATTCGAACAGGGGTGCGGTCTCCATCTCGGGGGGATAGCGGAAATAGGTGTGGCGGCCGTCCGTGGCGTTGATCGCGCCGCCGAATATCCCGTACAGGGCCACCGCCCGGCCCGAAGACGCGTCCGTCGCGCAGGGCACGAGCGACCGGCCGACCATCGCGGGGGGGCGCGGCAGGCCGTGCAGGTCCAGCAGGGTCGCCGCGATGTCGATGTTCTGCGACAGTGCATCGCTGCGCCCGGCCGCCACGCCGGGCAGACAGACGACAAGCGGGATATTGGCGATCTCGTTGTAGAACGGCGCACGGTTCTTGCCCCACCAGTCGTGCTCGCCCAGCAGGAAGCCATGGTCGGTGGTCACGATCAGCGCGGTGTCGTCCCACGCACCCGTGTCGTCCATCCAGTCCAGCAGACGCCCGAGTTGATCGTCGCACAGCGCGACGAGCGCGGCATAGTTGGCGCGCATCTCCGCCATCTCGGCGTCAGAGTCGCCGTCGGTCCGGCGGTAGCGGGGCCAGTCCAGAACCGGCCCGTTGTAGCCGGTGGCGAAGCGGTCGCGGTATTCCTGCGGGGCGTGGAATGGCTCGTGCGGGTCGAAGGTCTCAAGCTGCAGGTGCCAGTCCGGCGACGCGGCGTTGCGGTCTAGGAAGGACAAGGCGCTGTCGAAGCATCTCACGCAAGGGAATTCGGGCGTCTCGCGGATCAGGTCGCGGTTCAGCGCCCCCTGCAGCCGGTAGCCCGACCGCGTGTCGTCGACCTGTTCGGCATGGTACTGCGCGCGATACTGGTCCACCGGGGGCCGGACGACCGCGTTCCACGGGTCCGCCTCTTGCCCGCGAATGAAGTCCCAGCTGGTGAATTCGGTGTGATAGGTCGCGCCGCCGGTCTCGAAATAGTGGTAATGGTCCGTGACAAGGTGGGCATGGATGCCCGCGGACTGCATGTCCCCGGTGACGGTGCGGTCGAACGGCTCCAGCGGTCCCCAGCTTCGATGCAGGAAATTCAGACGCCCCGTCTGCATGTCGCGCCGAGCGGGCATGCAGGGCATCGAGCCGACATAGTGCCGGTCGAACACCATGCCGCGCGCCGCGAGCCGGTCGAAGTTCGGCGTCGGAACCGGCCCGCCGTAACACGACAGCGCGCGCCGGTTCAGAGAGTCGAACAGGACAAGGATCGACTTCACGACGCGTTCGCCTCTGCCCGCTTGCGGCGGCGCCAGTCGCTGTAGAATGGCCAGACCAGCAGCACGACCGCCGCGATGGTGAACGCCAGCGAGAACGGCCGCGTGAACACCGGGCTGATGTCGCCCGCCGTCATCATAAGACCGCTGCGCAGTTTCTGTTCGGCCAGCGGCGCCAGCACGAAGCCGATGACGAACGGCCCCAGCGGGATCTTCGCCTTTTCCAGAAGAAAGCCCAGCCCGCCGAACATCAGCATCACCCAGACGTCGAACATGTTGTTGTTCAGCGAATAGGATCCGATGACACAGAACATCATGACCACCGGCAGCACGAAGCTGCGGGGCAGGTAGATCAGCCCGGCGATATAACGCACCGACGAGGACATCACGACGAACATCAGGATGTTGGCCAACAGGCACGCCGCGATCATGCCCCACACGATGTCGCCGTTGGTCAGGAACAGCGTCGGTCCCGGCTGGATCGAGTGGATGGTCAGCGCCCCGATCAGGATGGCGTCGATGACGCTGCCGGGAATGCCCATTGCGATCAGGGGGATCAGCGCGCCGCCGACGGTGGCGTTGTTGGCCGCCTCGGAGGCGACGATGCCCTCTTCCGATCCCTTGCCGAACTCTTCAGGCGTGTGTGACACGTTCTTCGCGGTGGTATAGGCAACCACCGATCCGATTGACGCACCAATGCCGGGAAGGATGCCGATCCATGTGCCGATGACCGACGAGCGGATCATGTTGACCCCGTGGCGGCGGTAATCCTTCAACTTTAGCCAGACGCCGTCGGTGCGCACCTCGGTCCGCTGGGGCACGCTGTGCAGGTCCAAAGCGTCCTTTATGATCTGGCTGACCGCGAAGGTCCCCACCAGCACCGGCAGCAGCTGCAGGCCCCCGTTCAACTGGTACCAGTCGAAAGTCAGCCGCGGCATCCCGATCGCCGGATCGACGCCCGGCATCGACACCAGCATTCCCAGCAGGCCAGAGATCAGACCCTTGGCCAGCGATCCCTCGCTGACCGAGGCAATCAGGACCATCGCCATCATGATCAGGGTGAAATATTCAAACGGACCGAACCGGGTGGCAAGGATCGACAGCGGTTGCGTGATCGTCACCAGCACCGCCCAGCTGATCAGCCCTCCGACGAATGACGCGGATATGCCTAGCCCCAGCGCGCGGCCGGGCCGCCCGCTTCGGGCCATGGGGTAGCCGTCGAAGGTCGTCATGACGGCGGCAGGTGTGCCGGGCATCCGCATCAGCGTCGCGGTGATCAGCCCGCCGCTGATTGCGCCGACATACATCGATACCAGCAGCACGATCGCGTTGAACGGCTCCATGTAGAACGTCAGTGGCAGGGTCAGCGCGATCAGCATCGCGCCAGTCAGGCCGGGTATGGCACCGACCGCGATGCCAAGCGTGGTGCCGATGAACAGCATCAGAAGCGGGACAGGCGACAGGATGCCGCCGATGGCCGTGAACAGAGCGCCGAGATCCATCTCAGTTCCTCATGTTGGCAGATCGACGATGAAGACCTTCGTAAACAGGTACTCGGTCCCGAAGCTCATGACCGCGGCGACGATGGCAGCGGGCAGGGCGCGTTTCAGGGACAGGTTCTCGAGGGTCCAGATCGTCAGAAACAGGAAGGCGAAGGTCACAAGGCCGAAGGGAAGGACCTTGTAGTGCAGCAGCCCCGCGTAGATCAGCGTACCGCCCGCGATGATCAGCGCACCGGCGGGTGAGCCGCCAGTGAACTCGGCCCGGAAGTCGGCGGCCAGTCCGCCGCCATTGCGTACCTTGCCGACCGCGCGCGCGATCACGAAAAGGCAGCACAGAATGATGACGATCGCGGTGTACATCGGCACGGGGCCAGAGCCGAGCGGCTCGAACGAGCCGGGGGGAAGCTGGGCGGCCTCGTACCAGAACACCGCGCAGACCGCGATGATAAGGCAGGAGACCCCGATCTCCGCGATGGGACGGTGGTCCATGGGTCTATCCCTGATGAAAGCTGTGGGGGCGGGCACAGACGCCCGGCCGTGACCGGCCGGGCGTCCGCGGTCCTATTTCTGCTTGGCCAGTTCCGCGATCGGCTCGATCGCGTCCCATGTCGTCTGCAGGTCCGCAGCGACATCCTCGCCGCGCAGGAACACGTTCGCGAAGCCTTTGTCCTCGTTGAACTTCTTGTAGGCGTCGCTGGCCGCGGCAGTCTCGAGCGCGTCGGCAAAGCTGCTGACGACCTCGTCCGGCGTGTCCTTGGGTGCGAAGATCCACGACTTGATGCAGAACTCGACGTCATAGCCCAGTTCCTTCATCGTCGGGATCTCGGCCAGCCCTTCGAACCGCTCGGCGCCGGTATAGGCCAGCGGCTTGATCTGCGAATCGGGGTTCTCGCTGCCGTCGGGCATCAGGGTAAAGTTGATCACCTCGGCGCCGGACAGCACCGTCGTGTTCGTCTGGGCGCCGGTCAGAGCCGTGAAGTTTGCGGTGCCGCCGCCGATCTGCACGAAGCGGAACTTCGCCCCCGGCTCGGCCTCTTGGATCATCAGGCCGGCAAGGTGGTTGATCGCGCCAAGGTTCGCCCCGAAGATCAGCGTGTCAGGCTCTGCCTTGGCCTTCGCCAGCAGTTCCTCCATCGAGTTGATGCCGCTGTCCTTGCGGACCATGGGCATCACGCAGAATTCGCCCGTTGCCGCCACAGGCTTGTAGTCGCGCCACCCGAAGTCCAGCGCGCCGGTGCCCTCGCCGCCCATCAGGGCGATGTGGATCAGCAGGAATTCATACCCGTCGGGCGCGGCCTCCATGACCCTCCGCGATCCGATCGAGAAATGGCCGCCGACGTTCACGATGGTCACCGGCTGCGGCAGAAGGTTGCCCTCCTGTATGGCATTGGCAAGCGTGCGCCCGACCTGGTCCGAGGTTCCCCCGGCCTGAAACGGCACCACCAGTTTGATTGGCTTGTTGGGCCACGCATCCTGCGCGCCGGCAGATCCGGTCACCGCCAGCAAGGCAGCGACGGCTAGTCCTGCAAGTGTCTTCATCAGTTCCTCCCTGAGTAACACTATAAGTTTTAGCTTATGTTATTGTATTTTTTTGTATAATCACGTTATGCTAATGTCTTTTATCAGGCAACAAGAATCTCTGGAGACGGCGCATGTCCTTTACGCACCCCAATGTCCTTCTGGTGACGGTCGACCAGTGGCCGGGCCACCTGATCAGCCTTGGCGGGCGGGCGGACATCGATACGCCGACGCTTGATCAGCTTGCGCGGAACGGGATCCTGTATCCCAACGCCTACTCGGAATGTCCGATCTGCATTCCGGCCCGCCGCAGCATGATGACAGGCACCGACCCGCGCACGCACGGCGACCGCGTGTTCCAGCCGGACTTGCCGCGGGCCGACCTTCCCTACATCGCGCAGGTCTTCCGCGATGCCGGGTATCAGACGGGCGCGGTCGGCAAGTTGCACGTCTACCCGCCGCGCGACCGGATCGGGTTCGACGAGGTCGTGTCGATGGAGGAGGGGCGCCCGCAACTTGGTGGACCGGACGACTGGGAACTCTGGCTTTCGGATCACGGGATGGCGGGGCTGGGCCACGCGCATGCCATGTCGAACAACGGCTACGAACACCGTCCGTGGCACCTTCCGGAAGAGGCGCATCCGACCGTGTGGCTGGCGCGGCAGATGTGCCGCATGATCGCCCGCCGCGATCCGACGCGCCCGGCATTCTGGCACCTGTCGTTCAATGCGCCGCATCCGCCAATCGTGCCGCTGGCTTCCTATCTGGCGATGTATGCGGACCGGGACATGCAACCGGCCCTGCGCGGCGACTGGAGCGATGCCGAGTTGCCCCCGGCGCTGCAGCGTGCGCGGACGGCGTGGCCTGAGCTTTCCGACGACAGGCTGGCGGCGATGAAGCGGGCGTTTCATGCGCAGTGCACGCTGATCGACCACCAGTTGCGCCTTGTCATCGGGATGCTGCGCGAACACCTGCTGCTGGACGATACCGCGATCCTGTTCACCAGCGATCACGGCGACATGCTGGGCGACCACGGCCTGTGGGCGAAGCGGCTGATGTACGACGGATCGGCGCGGGTGCCGATGATCCTGATGGGGCCCGCCGGGGACAACCGGCTGACGGTGGGCGGCACCGATGACCGGCTTGTCGGGATGCAGGACATCATGCCGACGCTGCTGGACCTTGCGGGCATCGACTGCCCCGGCACCGTCACGGGTCGTTCCATGCTGGCCGAGGATCGGCGCGAGGTCCTGTATTGCGAATCCGGCGAGGGAGGGGCCGCGACGCGCATGGTCACGGACGGGCGGTGGAAACTGATCTGGTATCCCGAAGGGAACGCGGTGCAGATGTTCGACTTGCGGGACGATCCGGGTGAATGCGACGACCTCGCGCAAGACGCGGACCACGCCGGGACACGCGCCCGGCTGACCAGCCAGCTTGTCCGCCACCTTTACGGTGAGGATCTGGACGCGGTCACGGACGGCGTGCTGACCGGACGCCCAGCCATGCCCGTCACGCCGCGGGCGAACCGGGGGCTGTCGGGCCAGCGTGGCGTACACCTGCCGCAGCCGCCCGCCGACGATCCGTCCAAGGTCGTCGGCGCGCCTTAAGCGGGCGGGTCGGGCGGCTTATTCGCGGGCGAGGATCTCGGCCACCACGCGCTCTGTCTCTTCGATCAGCGCCTGTGCCGACGGCAGCAGCGGCCTGTCCTTGCGCCAGGTCACGCCGCCCTCGCGGATCGGCAGTTCGTCCGCCAGAGCGACCGGCTCCATGTCGTGGTAGGCGTTGCAATGGGTCTGCGATAGGAACCCCAGGAACGGCCCGTTGCGCAGGATGTTGATCATCGCGCGGACCGAGTTCGTCTCGATGTGCGGGCGAGGGGGCTCCAGCCCGACCTGCGCGAAGATGCGGCGCATCAGCTGGCGTCCGAAGGTTTCATCGCCCGTCATGGTCCAGCGTTCGCGGCCAAGCTCGGCTAGGGTTTTGGGCGCCCCCTTGTGGATCGGGTGGTCGATATGCGCGACGACACGCATCGCGTCGCGGACCATGATCTTCGTTTCGTAGTCGCCCGAGAAATAGATGTCGCTGACCGAAGCGAAGAACATGTCGATCTCGCCGCTGTCGAGCTTGGCGCGCAACTGGTCGTTCAGGGTCACGGTCATCTCGATGCGCAGCTCGGGATTGCGGTCCTCGAGGCGGCAGACGGCGATGGGGAGGATTTCGTGAATCCAGTCCGGGCCGCATCCGAACCGCAGCATGCCGCCGGTCCCGGTCTTCATCGCCTGAAGCTTCTCGGTGAAATCGGTGGCATTGCGGTCAAGCGAGCGGGCGTAGTCCGCAACCAACTCGCCATAGGGCGTGATCCCCAGCGGGCGCGTGGATCGGTCGAGCACTTGAACGCCCAGCTGACGCTCCAGCTTTGCGATGGCCTGTGTCAGCGCGGGCTGCGAGATGCCCAAGATCTCGGCGGCGGCTGTCAGGTTGCGGGTGGCGCAGACGGCAAGGAATTGGTTCAGGCCGGTATATGTCTTCACGGGGCCCCCTAAGGCGCGTGTTGGGTGCGTGGCGGTTTCCGCGCCTGAGCGCGCCCCGATGGTATCCACATTCGCTGCCGGTTGCACGGCCAAGGCGCACAGGACCCCTTGTGCATCGTTCCGGCAATGCCGTGTTGTGTCTTCGGCGTGCGGCCCGGCCAACATGACGGGCAGGCGCGGCTTGGACGGCGGTGAAATGCCGGTTGCCAAGTCACCAAGGGTCACCTAGGGTCCGGCCCACGCAGCTTGCGCCCCATGATGGCCGAAGCCGCGTCCAACCGGTGACCGGGCCCCTCTGGCGGAAGTGGCGGCGCTTTCGTGATGTCGGCACCAGTTTTGTTCCAGCCGCCTGGATAAACCTTCGCATGACACAGGGAAATCGCCCGCAGGGCACGACCGCAGCAGGCGCTGCGGGGCAACGCTCGATGTTTTCGTACCTCAAATGGGCCTTCGTGGTCACCGTCGCCGGCCTTGCGCTTGGCGCCTTTCTTGGCTGGCAGACCACCGGCACCGTGGCCGGGATGGGCTCGATCCTTTTCATCTGCGCCGTTCTGGCGGTGCTGGAAATCTCGTTGTCCTTCGACAACGCCATCGTCAACGCCAACAAGCTGAAAACCATGCGGCCCGAGTGGCAGCGCCGGTTCCTGACATGGGGCATCCTGATCGCCGTGTTCGGGATGCGGATCATCTTCCCGCTGCTGATCGTGGTGATCGCCGCGAAGATCGGCCCGTGGCAGGCCATCGTACTGGCCGCCGGTCAGCCCGAGGAATACGCCCGCATCATGCACGAGGCGCATCTGCCTATCGCGGCCTTTGGCGGCACCTTCCTGATGATGGTCGGCCTGTCGTTCTTCTTCGACCATGAAAAGGACGTGCATTGGGTGCGCTGGCTGGAAACCCGCATGACAAAATACGCGACCATCCGGGGCGTCGAGGTGGCCATCGCGCTGCTGTTCGTGATGGGCTTTTCCAGCCTGCTGGACGGGGAGGAACGCAACGTGTTCTTCAGCGCCGCGATCTGGGGTCTGCTGACCTTCCTGCTGGTCGAGGTGCTGGGCGGCCTGCTGGACAGCACGCAAGAGGCGCAGAACACCGCGGTGCGGGGCGGGCTTGGTGCGTTTCTGTATCTCGAGGTACTGGATGCGTCGTTCAGCTTCGACGGGGTGATCGGGGCGTTCGCGCTCAGCCAGAACCTGTTCGTCATCGCCATCGGCCTTGGCATCGGCGCGATGTACGTGCGGTCGATGACCATCATGCTGGTCGAGAACGGGACGCTGGCGGAATACCGGTTCCTGGAACACGGGGCGTTCTACGCGATCTTCACGTTGTCGATCATCATGTTCGCGCAGTCGCAGGTCCACATCCCCGAAGTCATCACCGGCCTTGGCGGCGCGGCGATGATCGGCGTGGCCCTGTGGTCGTCGATCCGCTTCAACCGCAAGGAACAGGCCGAGGCGTCAGAGACGCCGTTGGCCGAGGAATCGGCGCCAGAGCCCGCGCCCGCGCACTGATCTGATCGGGACCGGCGCAGCAGTGGTGCCGGTCCCGTCTTCGCTTAGGGGCGCGTGCCGCCCAGTTCTTCCGAAACCTGCCGTGCCAGTGCGGTGATCGCGGGTGCGACCGGGCCGTCCGGCGACAGGTCCAGCCGCGCACTCAGACCCAGCGCCGTCACGGCAGCGGCCAGCGCGCCGCCGCTATCGAACACCGGCGCCGACACCCCGAAAAACCCTTCGTGCATCCGGCTTTCGGTGACAGCGTAGCCCTGTTCGCGGATGCCGGGCAGGGTTTCGCGCACGCGGTTCAGCGTGCCGGGGGCGATGTCTTCCTCGGCGGTGACGATGTCCGCCCATGCGGGTTCCGGCAGGTGCGCCAGAAAGACCCGCCCGGTCGAGGTTGTCAGCATCGGCAACACGAACCCCAGCCGGATCGAGATCGGCACCGGCTGCGCGCCGTCGTGGCGGTAGACGATGGTCGGCCCCTTGTTGGCCCAGACCGACAGGCTGATCGACGTGCCGGCCGCGGCGGCGGTGTCGTCGACGTGGCGGCGCAGGATGTCGATCACGTCGGTCTGGTTGATCGCGGCCACCCCGATCCGGATCGCGGCCGGTCCCAGCGCATAGCGCGCCGTCACCGGATCCTGCCGGACCAGCCCCAGCCGCATGTAGCTGGCAAGGTACAGATGCGCCTTGCTGGGCGGCATGTCCGCCGCTGCCGCAAGGTCTTTCAGCGGCAGGCGGCCCCGGCTGTCGGCCAGCGCCTGAAGCAGGCGGAACCCCACCTCGACCGATTGAATGCCGCGCCTTTGCGTGTCGGTGCCGTCGGGCATGGGGTCTCCTGTCCGTGTGTTGTTGCGATTGTATAATGTGCAAGCAGATTATATCAAATACGAAACCAAGGGGGGAAGCATGGTGAAAGTCCTGATTGCAGGCGCCGGGATCGGCGGTCTTGTTGCCGCGCTGGCATTGCAGCGCAAAGGCGTTGCTGTCGAGGTCTACGAGCAGGCGCCAGACCTGCTGCCGCTCGGGGCGGGTGTTCAGATCTCGGCCAACGGAACGCGCGTCTTGCAGGCGCTGGGGCTGGAGCCCGCGTTGCAGCCGACGCTGTGCGAGGCGGCGGGCAAGGAGGTCCGCATGTGGAATACCGGGCAGACGTGGCCGCTGTTCGATCTCGGAGCGGATTCGGTGCGCCGGTTTGGCGCACCCTACTGGATGATGCACCGGGGCGATTTGCACATGGCGCTGGCGCGTGCGGTCCGGGGGAACGACCCGGATTCCATCCGGCTGGACCACCGCGCCACCGGCGTTAGTCAGGACGCGGACGGCGTGACGCTGCACACGTCGAAGGGCGAGGCGCGGGGGGGCGTGCTGATCGGCGCGGATGGCGTGCACTCTGCGATCCGCGACACGCTGTTCGGCTCTCCCAAGGCGCGGTTCACCGGCCTGATGGCGTGGCGGGGTTTGGCGCCGATGGACCGTCTGCCAAAGGAGCTGCGCCGCCCGGTCGGCACCAACTGGGTCGGCCCCGGCGGCCATGTCATCACCTATCCGCTGCGGGGCGGCGAGATCCTGAACTTTGTCGGGGTCGTTGAGAACGCCGAATGGCGCAGCGAGTCGTGGACCGACGCCGGGACCGTGTCCGAGGCGCAGGCCGATTTCCCGGGCTGGCACCCGGTGATCCACGAGATGATCGCGGCGCTCGACAAGCCGATGCGTTGGGCGCTGGTTCAGCGCGATCCGCTGCCCGAGTGGACGCGCGGCCGCGTCAGCCTGCTGGGCGACGCGTGCCACCCGACGCTGCCGTTCCTTGCGCAGGGCGCGGTGATGGCGATCGAGGATGGCTATGTGCTGGCGGACTGCCTTGCCGCCGCGCCCGACGCGCCGGGGCAGGCGTTGCAGCGGTATGAAAGGCTTCGGATCGACCGGACCACCGCCATCGTGAACGGCGCGTCAGAGAACACGGGCCGGTTTCACAACGCCGCTTTGAACGATCCCGAACAGGCCGTGGCCTATGTCGAAACCCAGTGGGCGCCCGAGAAGGTCCGCCAGCGGTACGACTGGCTGTTCGACTATGACGCGACCGGCATCGCCGCGGGCGAGCCCGCAGAATAGTCGCGCGGTCGGGATTGCGCAAAATCTCATAATGTGGGACACAGGTGCATGTTAACGCTTCGCGGTGGGCATCCTACAGCCGGACCGGAGCGATGATTGGGAGGAACGACATGACATTGAAATCGACCCTTGCGGGGATTCTCGTTGCCGGTTCGCTTGCGGGCGCGCTGGCTGGCGGCGCGCAGGCGCAGACCCTCGGCATTGGCACGATGGGGCAGGGCACCAGCGGCTATTCGATGGGCTCTGCCATCGCCAAGGTGCTGGCCGACAACGGCGTGAACGCGCTGGTCCAGCCCTCTGCGGGCACCAGCGCCTATCTGCCGCTGATCGACATGGGAGAGCTGGATCTGGGCATCGCCAACGCGATCGAGGTCGCCGAGGCGATGACCGGCACCGGCGTGTTTGAGGGCAAGCAGCTGGCCAACATTGCGCCCGCCGCGCGGCTGTACCCGTTCCATGTCGGCGTGTTCGTGCGCGACGACAGCGGGATCGAGACCATCGCTGACCTTGCGGGCAAGTCGGTCACCTATGGCTACACCAGCCAGGTGACGATCAACCGCGTGGTGGATGCGATCCTTGCCTCGGCTGAACTGAGCGAAGCCGACGTGACCCCGGTCATGGTGCCGAACGTGGTGCGTGGCGCCGAGGATTTCGCCGCTGGCCGCGCCGACGGTGCGTTCTTCGCCATCGGGTCCGGCAAGGTGACCGAGACCGACGCCGCCGTGGGCGGCCTGCACTTCGTTCCGGTCCCCGACGACGAGGCGTCCGTCGCCCGCCTGCAAGAGATCGTGCCGCAGGCCTATGTCACGACCATCGAGCCCGCCGACAACCGCACCGGCGTGGACGAGGCGATGCCGGTGATGGCCTATGACTACATGCTGGTTGTCGGCGCGCATGTGCCGGACGAGACGGTCGGCGAAATCGTCACCATCCTGCGCGACAACGCCGACGTGCTGGCCGAGTCCTTCGG
Source organism: Psychromarinibacter halotolerans (assembly GCF_029168315.1). Taxonomy (NCBI): domain Bacteria; kingdom Pseudomonadati; phylum Pseudomonadota; class Alphaproteobacteria; order Rhodobacterales; family Paracoccaceae; genus Psychromarinibacter; species Psychromarinibacter halotolerans. The sequence goes on along the minus strand of NZ_JARGYD010000001.1, from coordinate 921,001 downwards.
CGGCTTCCGGGGCATGGATCCGGACGACATGATCGTCGACATCGACGTGCCCTATCACCCGGGTGCCGTCGCCGCGCTTGGCGACAACTGATCCGCGGACATCGGGCGGGTGCTTCGGTCTCCGCCCTGTTTCGCTCGGAGCTTGCAGATGACTGATACCCCGACTTCTCCGGCGCTGCGGACGGCTGCGCATATCCTTGGCGGCGTGATGATGCTGTGCGCGGTGGCGTTCGCGCTGGACGTGCCGCGCCAGCTTGGCGTCGCGCTGTACACGGAACAGTACCTTGCCGCCGTGCTTGGCCTTGGGCTGGCGATGGCCTTCCTGATCGCGCCGCGCTTTCGGGGGGCGCTTGCGGTCCTCGACCCGCTGCTGGCGGCTGTCGCGCTGGTTGCGGCCGGATATGTCGCTTGGACCTATCCGGTTCTGGTGAACGAATTGGTCTACAAGCCGCTGGATGGCTTGGTCGTGGCGCTGGTGCTGGCGGGGCTGGCCGTCGAAGCCGTGCGGCGCATGACCGGGCCGGGGCTGACGATCATCGTCGGGGTGTTCATCCTGTACGGTTTGTTCGGGCACCTGTTGCCCTTCGGCATGTCGCGACAGATCCAGTGGGACCGGCTGGCGATCTATGTCGCGATGGACACGAACGGCATGATGGGTCTGCCGCTGATGGTGACCTCTGTCGTGGTGATGACCTTCGTGCTGATGGGGCAGGTGCTGACCCGGTCGGGCGGGGGCGAGTTTTTCAACGACCTCGCGCTGTCCTTGGTGGGCCGCACGCGCGGCGGTGCCGCGAAGATCGCCGTGGTGTCGTCTTTCCTGTTCGGCAGCGTGTCCGGCAGCGCGGTCGCGAACGTCGCGGCGTCGGGCGTGGTGACGCTGCCGCTGATGCGGCGCGCGGGCTACAAGCCGCACCTCGCAGCCTCGATCGAGGCGCTGGCCTCGACCGGCGGGCAGCTTGCGCCGCCGATCATGGGCGCGGCGGCCTTCCTGATGGCCGAGTTCTTGCAGATCCCCTATGGCACGGTGGTGCTGGCGGCGATCATCCCCTCGGCGCTGTTCTACCTTGCGATCTTTTTCTACGTCGACAACCACGCCGCCGCGACCGGCCTGCGTCTGCCCGAGGATGTCGAGATCCGGCCGCTGCTGCATGTCCTGAAAGACGGCTGGCAGTTCGTCGCGCCCTTCGTGGTGCTGATCGGCGGGCTGTTCGTGCTGAACTGGCGGCCCGAGATGGCGGCGCTGGCGGCGGCCGCGCTGCTGGCGGTGCTGGCGCTGATCCTGCCGTATCGCGGCAAGCGCGCGACGATCCCGGAACTGGCCTTCTCGCTGCCCCGCGCCGGTGTCGCGATGATCGAGATCGTAGTGATCTCGGCGGCCGCTGGCATCGTGATCGGCGTGCTGAACCTGTCGGGCCTGTCGTTCTCGCTGACGCTGTCGCTGGTGTCGATGGCCGAGGGCAGCCTGTTCCTGCTGTTGCTGCTTGCGGGCGGCGTCAGCGTGGTGCTGGGTATGGGGATGCCGACGGTGGGCGTCTATGTTCTGCTGGCCAGCCTGATCGGCCCGGCGCTGACGCAGGCGGGCATCAACCCGATCGCGGCGCACATGTTCCTGCTGTACTTCGGGATGCTGTCGATGATCACGCCGCCGGTGGCGCTGGCCAGCTTCACCGCCGCTTCAATGGCCGGGGCGGACTGGATGAAAACCGGCTTCACCGCCGTGCGGATCGGCTGGGTCGCCTACCTCATCCCGTTCGTCATGGTGTTCGAGCCGGGGCTGGTGATGCAGGCCGACACGATCACGGTCGTGTGGCAGGCCGCTGGCGCGCTGGCCGGGGTCTATTTCGCCACCGGGGCGATCTTCGGCTACCTGCGGCGTCCGTTGTCGATGCCGATGCGGATCTTCCTGATGGCGTGCGCACTGGTTGCGATTCTGCCGATCGAGATCGCCGGGCTGGGGCACGTGGTCAATGTGGTTGCAATTCTGGCCGGAGCGGCAACACTTCTGCTTCCCTTCCAGATGCGCAATTCCCAAACGGAGCCCTGATGAAACCTGCCTCCAGCCTCGAGCGTCTTTTGTCGGTCCTGCAACTGTTTACGGAAGACCGGCTGGAGTGGACGCCCGAAGCGATGATGGAGCGGCTGGGCTATGCCCGCCCGACACTGTACCGCTATCTCAAGACCCTGTCCGAGGCGGGGCTGCTGGCGTCGCACCCGCACGCGGGCTACACGCTGGGGCCGAAGATCGTCGAGATGGACTATCTTCTGCGCCTGTCCGATCCGCTGATCCTTGCGACGCACCCGGTGCTCGAGGATCTGGCCGTGACGTTTCCCGGCACCGCGCTTCTGGTGCGCTGGTACGGGGACCGGATGCTGTGCGTAGACGCGGTCAACCATCAGCCCGAACCGCTGTCGAGCTATCCGCGCGGTCGCCCGATGCCGATGGGGCGCGGCGCGATTGCCCGCGCGATCCTTGCCTTCCTTCCCAAGCCGCAGGCGCTGTCGATCATCGAGACGCACTTGCCCGAATGGCAGGCTCTGGGGCTGGGCGACACCGCCGAGACCGTACACGGCGCGATGCGGCAGGTGCGGCGCGACGGTTATTCGATGGCGTTTGGAGAAGTCACTCCCGGCGTCGTCGGCACCGCCGCCCCCGTGTTCGATCAGGCGCGCAGTCCCGTCGGGGCCCTGTGCCTGACGTTGCGCGAAACCGACACCGACGCCGACATCCGCGCGCGGCTGGCGGACCGCGTCCTTGACGGCGCCGCCGACATCAGTGCGCGGCTGGCGATGCGGACGGTGTCCGGGGACGCGGAAATCGCGAAGTGGTCAAATCTCACATTGCGAGATAACTTGTAAGTTGCGGACCCCGCAGGCATAAAGGGTGCACGGATAACGCGGGGAGGATTCCAGTGGAACGCGCAGAGCATCAGGACGTAATCGTGGTCGGCGGCGGGCCGGTCGGCATGGGGCTGGCCATCGACCTCGCGCAGCGCGGGATGCGCGTTCTGGTTCTTGAGAAATACCCCAGCCCTCAGCTGATCCCCAAGGGCCAGAACCTGACCCAGCGCACGATGGAACACTTCCGTGCGTGGAACGCCGAGGACGAACTGCGCGCCGCCAAGACGGTGCCCGCATCCTTCGGGATCGGCGGGATGACCGCCTATGGCACGCTGCTGGGCAAGTACCACTATGACTGGCTGAAGCGCGAACTCGTCCGTGATTTCTATGCCGCCGACAACGAACGCCTGCCGCAGTACCAGACCGAGGCCGTGCTGCGCGCCCGCGCGGCGGACCTGCCGAACATTCGCCTGCTGGCCGGGTACGAGGCCGAGGATGTGACCGAGGACGACAGCGGTGTCACCGTCACCGCCCGCCGCCGCGAGGACGGCGGCACCGACAGCTTCCGCGCCGCGTGGTGCGTCGGCGCCGACGGCAGCCGCTCGGTTGTCCGCGAGGCCGCGAAGCTGGGGCAGACCGTGTTCGACCACGACCGCACGATGGTGCTTTTGGTGTTCCAGTCCGACAAGCTGCATCAGCGGCTGATGGAAAAGCATCCCGGCAAGTCGTTCCTGAACGTGCTGCACCCGGACCTGAAAGGCTATTGGCTGTTCTTCGGCCGCGTCGATCTGGAGGGCGAGTTCTTCTTTCACGCGCCGATCCCGGCGGATGCCGACCCCGAGACTTTCGACTTCCACGACTACGTGCAAAAGGCGGTGGGAGAGCCCATCGACATGGAAATCCGCCATCGCGGCTTCTGGGATTGCCGCGTGGCGATCGCGGAAAGCTATGGCCGGGGCAGGGTGTTCATCGCGGGCGACGCCGCGCACAACCATCCGCCCTATGGCGGCTATGGCATCAACACCGGCTTCGAGGACGCGCGCAATCTGGGCTGGAAGCTGGCCGCCGTTCACGACGGCTGGGCGGGGCCGGAGTTGCTGGCCTCGTACGACCTTGAACGCCGTCCGGTGTTCTGGTCGACGGCCAAGGACTATATCGAGAAGGCGATCGAGACCGACCGCGACTTTCTTGCGGCCTACAACCCGGACACCGACCTTGCGGCCTTTGAAGAGGCATGGAACGGGCGGGGATCGAATGCCTCGGCGGATGTCGACGCGTTCCAGCCGAACTATCGCGGCTCGCCGGTTGTTGACGGCGCGCGGGACGGCACCGCCGACGCGGTGTTCCCGCACAGCTTCGAGGCACGGCCCGGCTTCCACCTTGCCCCCCGCGAGTTGTCGGACGGCAAGACGCTGTTCGACCTGCAAGACGGCGGGTTCAGCCTGATCGCGCTGGGGCGCGAGGCCGATGCCGACGCGTTCCGCACGGCGGCGGCACAGGCGGGCATTCCGTTGCAGGTGATGACGGCCGACCCCGAAGGGCAGGCGCGCGACTACGGTGCGGCGCTGGTGCTGGTGCGGCCCGACTGCTTTGTGTCGTGGGTGGGCGACAGCGCCGATCTTGCGACGGCCACGGATGCGCTTGCCACAAGCTGTGGCGCTGCGGCGCCAGCCGAAGCGCAGGGCCTGAGGCGCGCCGCGTCCTGACCCAGGCACCCAACGTAGCCAACCGGCCATAAAAACGGGGAGCCCGAAGGCTCCCCGTTGTCGTCTGCTCGTTTCTTGCCGTCAGTAGTCGTCGCCGTGGCCGTTTCCGTCCTGCCACGGCTTCACGAGGTTGCCAAAGCGGGTGAACTGCGCCTCGAAGCTTAGTTCCACGGTGCCGATGGGGCCGTGACGCTGTTTGCCGATGATCACCTCGGCCTTGGCGTGCAAGCGGCTCATGCGTTCCTGCCACGCGGCCATCTCTTCCAGCTTGTCGTCGGACGGCTTTTCGCGTTCGACGTAGTATTCTTCGCGGAACACGAACATCACGACGTCGGCGTCCTGCTCGATCGAGCCCGATTCCCGAAGGTCCGACAGCTGCGGGCGCTTGTCCTCGCGGCTTTCGACCTGACGCGACAGCTGCGACAGGGCGATGACCGGGACGTTCAGTTCCTTGGCGATGGCCTTGAGACCCATCGAGATTTCCGCGATCTCCTGCACCCGGTTGTCGGACTGACCGCGCACAAGCTGCAGGTAGTCGACGATGATCACGTCCAGCCCGTGCGTCCGCTTCAACCGGCGGCAGCGCGCCGCAAGCTGGCTGATCGGGATGGCGGGCGTGTCGTCGATGTACAGCGGGCAGGCTTCCAGCGACTTGGCAGCCTCGACGAAGCGGCGGAATTCGCCCTCGGTCATGTCACCCTGCCGGATCTGGTGCGACGAGATTTCCGACGCTTCGGCAAGAATACGGGCGGCCAGCTGTTCGGCCGACATTTCGAGCGAGAAGAACCCGACGACACCGCCGTCGATGGTGCCCTCGCTGCCGTCCGGCAGCAGGCCCTTCTTGTACGCCTTGGCCACGTTGAACGCGATGTTGGTCGCCAGCGAGGTTTTCCCCATCGAGGGACGACCGGCAAGGATCAGAAGGTCGGACTTGTGCAGGCCGCCCAGCTTCTTGTCCATGTCGATCAGGCCGGTCGACACACCGGCCAGCCCGCCTTCGCGTTGGTAGGCCGCGTTGGCCACGTTCACGGCGTCGGTGACGGCGCGCAGGAACGACTGGAACCCGCGTTCGGCCTGACCCTGTTCGGCAAGCGAATACAGCGACTGTTCCGCCTCGGTGATCTGTTCGCGCGGCTCGGACGCCACGTCGACCTTCTTCGCCTTGGCCGCGATGTCCTGACCCAGCCGGATCAGTTCGCGCCGGATGGCGAGGTCGTAGATCATCTGGGCATAGTCGCGCACCGCGAAGGTCGAGATCGCGGCACCGGCCAGACGCACGAGATACGCGCCGCCGCCCAGTTCCTTCAGGCCCTCGTCGTCTTCAAGAAACGCCTTCAGCGTTACCGGCGAGGCCAGCGCGTTCTTGGCGATGCGCGCGGCGGCGACCTCGAAGATGCGCTGGTGCACGGGGTCGTAGAAATGCTGCGGCTTCACGATCGAGCTGACCTTGTCGAACGATTCGTTGTTCGTCAGGATCGCGCCCAGAAGCTGCTGCTCGGCCTCGATGTTGTGCGGAAGAGCCTCGGCCTGCTCGGTGCCGTTGTCGGACTCGTTCTCCGTCTGCCGGATGGCAGTTATCTCGTTCATTCCTCACCTCTGTCCCGTCGGTTCGGCTCTCATAGCCCAGCCGGACGGTCCGTCCTATCTGGAAAAATGCGGGGATAACCCGGTTGGTAACCCGCCGCCTTGCTGCCTCAGAGGTCGCGTGATTCCAGATCTGGCAAGACCCGCCCGCGTTGTACCCACATATAGACCATCAACCCGATTCTGTGGAGGATCTTTTCACAGCCCGTCCACAGACACGCCGGCGGACGTCCGCCGGGCTGTGATTACTTGTTCGCGGCCTGCCACTTGCGGGGCTGGGTCAGGAAGGCTTCGACCTCGGACAGGGTCTCTTTGTCGAAGGCTTCGACCTGCCGGGCGTGGGCCAGCACGTCCCACCAGGTGCACAGGCTGTGCAGCGTGATGCCGTGGTCGCCCAGCGTCTGCATCGTTTCCGAGAAGATGCCATAGTAGAAGATCACCGCCGTGTGCGCGCAGGTGGCGCCGGTGTCGCGGATCGCATCGACGAAGGACAGCTTGCTGCCGCCGTCGGTGGTCAGGTCCTCGACCAGCAGCACGCGCTGGCCCTCGGTCATCACGCCTTCGATCCGCGCGTTGCGGCCGTAGCCCTTGGGCTTCTTGCGCACGTAGGTCATCGGCAGGCCAAGCCGCTCGGCGACCATCGCGCCGAAGGGGATGCCCGCCGTCTCGCCGCCCGCGACGTTGTCGAACGCCTCGAACCCGGCCTCGCGCATCACGGTGACTGCAAGAAAGTCCATCAGGGTGGCGCGCACCCGCGGGTAAGAGATGATCTTGCGGCAATCGACATAGGTCGGCCCCTTGAGGCCGGACGCATAGGTGAACGGCTCGCGCGCGTTGAAATCCACCGCGCCGATCTCCAGCAGCATTTGCGCTGACAGACGGGCGATTTCCTCCTTGGAGGGGAACGAGGTGGGGATCATCGGAGGCGGCCTTTCTTGAAGATCAGGGTATTACGCGACGGACCAGTGCAGCGGGAAACCGGGGTCGAACACGGTCACCGGCCCTGCGCCGGTTTCGATCTTGGCGGGATAGTTCACGGCATCGCCCTTGGTCAGCGTCACCGTGGCGTCGTTCACCGGCAGGCCGTAGAATGCGGGGCCGTTCAGCGAGGTGAACGCCTCTAGCTGGTCCAGCGCGTCCGCTTTCTCGAACACTTCGGCCAGCACCGACAGGGTGTTGGTCGCGGTGAAGCAGCCCGCGCAGCCGCAGGCGTGTTCCTTCAGCGCGTCGATGTGCGGCGCGCTGTCGGTGCCAAGGAAGAACGGGCCCTTGCCGCTGGTGGCCGCCTCGACCAGCGCCACGCGATGTTCTTCGCGCTTGGCCACCGGAAGGCAGTAATAGTGCGGCTTGATCCCGCCCACGAGGATGTGGTTGCGGTTGATGACAAGGTGGTGCGTCGTGATCGTCGCGCCCATGTCGTCCTGCGATTTGACGTAGTCGACGCCGTTCTTGGTGGTGATGTGCTCCATCACCACGCGCAGGCCGGGGGTGGACTTGCGGATCGGGTCCAGCACGCGGTCGATGAACACCGCCTCGCGGTCGAAGATGTCGATCTCGGGCGTCGTGACCTCGCCGTGGGTGCACAGCGGCAGACCGATCTCGGCCATCGCTTCCAGCACGCCGCGCACCTTGTCGAAGTCCGTCACGCCGCTGGCGGAATTCGTCGTGGCCCCGGCCGGGTACAGCTTGACCGCCTTGATCAGCCCGCTTTTCGCGGCCGCGACCACGTCCGCGGGATCGGTCGCCTCGGTCAGATACAGCGTCATCAACGGCTCGAACTTCATGCCGTCGGGCAGGCCGGCAAGGATGCGGTCGCGGTAGGCGGCGGCATCGTCCCCCGTGACCACCGGGGGCACGAGGTTCGGCATGATGATGGCACGGGCGAAATGACGGGCGGTTTCGGGCAGCACGCCCTCCAGCATCGCGCCATCGCGCAGGTGCAGGTGCCAGTCGTCGGGGCGGCGGATCGTCAGGCTTTCGGTCATGCGCGAGGCCATAGCGCAAAGCCACAGGTTGCGCCATCCGAAACACGCCTTCACGGCAGGGCTTCACAAACCGCTCCGGGTTTGGGCAATCTGCGTCTGAAATCAGCCCGCTCCACCGGGTGGGCCCGGCAAGGTGTCGGGGCGCGCGGGGGGCGATTGCGGGCGGTGACGCCGCCGCCTAAGCCTTCGAAGCCAAAGACAGAACGCCGGATGTACGACGAAACACTTTCCGCACCGCAGATGCAGCGCGCCAAAGGCCGGGCGACGGTGTCCTTTGTCATGGGCAAGGGCAGGGCGCGGCTGAAGGACCTGCATCAGTCCGGCTCGGCCAAGGCGATGCTGCCGCGCGTGCATTCCGAAACCCCCGAGGTGGTGTTCCTGAACACCGCGGGCGGGCTGACCGGCGGCGACGACATGCGGTTCTCGCTTGAGGTGGGGGCAGGGTGCCGGGTGACGGCGACGACCCAGACCGCCGAGCGCGCCTATGCCGCGTCGGCCGGTCACGCGACGCTGGATGTCGATATCCGCGCGGGCGCGGGGGCCCACGTCGACTGGCTGCCGCAAGAGACGATCCTTTTCGAACGCTCGGCCCTACACCGCCGGACCCGCATCGCGCTGGACCGTGACGCCGCCTGCCTGACGGTCGAAACGCTGGTGCTGGGCCGCGCGGCGATGGGCGAGACCCTGACGACGCTGGACGTGACCGACCGGCGCGAGGTGACGCGCGACGGCGTGCCGGTGCTGCTGGAACCGCTGCGCCTGACCGACGCCGCGCTGGCGCGGGGCCATGCGCCGGGCGTGCTGGGCGGTGCGCGGGCGATGGCGACGGTTGCGCTTGTCGCGCCGGGGGCCGAGGATGCGCTGGACCGGGTGCGCGCTGTGCTGGACGCCGACGGCGTCGAGGCCGCCGCCAGCGGCTGGGACGGCAAGTGCGTTGTGCGCGCGCTGGCCCATGACGGATTTCCCCTGCGCCGGTTGGTGGCGCAGGTGCTTATGACCCTGAGACCGGGGCCCTTGCCCCGCGTCTGGCAGATTTGACGGAGGACACATGAACCTGACGCCGCGGGAAAAGGACAAGCTGCTGGTATCGCTTGCAGCGATGGTGGCACGGGGCAGGCTGGAACGGGGGGTGAAGCTGAACCACCCCGAGGCCATCGCCCTGATCACCGATTACGTCGTCGAGGGCGCGCGCGATGGCCGCTCGGTGGCGGACTTGATGCAGGCGGGTGCCCACGTCATCAGCGCCGATCAGTGCATGGACGGGATCGCCGAGATGATCCACGACGTGCAGGTCGAAGCCACATTCCCGGACGGCACGAAACTGGTGACTGTCCACCACCCGATCCGCTAGGCTGCGGGCCATGATCATTACCTTCATCCTTGGGATGCTTGCGCTGGCCTTCGTGGACAAGGCCGAACCGCACGTGAAGCGCGGCTTGGAAAACGTGTTCATGGCCGAGATCCGGCTGTCGCGCGGCCAGTTGCGGCTGGCGACGGTGCTGGCGACGCTGCTGGGGGCCGCCATCGTGGCAGAGCTGCTGGCGGACGGCGAGGCCATCCCGCTGTTGCTGGGCGCCTGCGTCGGGCTGGTGCTGCCGAAGCTGACGGGCCGGTCGTGGCCCGGTCCGAAGGATTGAAGACCCGTTCAATGACGATATCCCATGCAGGAGACTTCGCATGATCCCAGGTGAAATCATGACCGCCGAGGGCGAGATCACCCTAAACGCGGGGGCCGAGGCCGTCACGCTGACGGTGTCCAACACCGGCGACCGGCCGGTTCAGGTCGGAAGCCACTATCATTTCGCCGAGACCAACAGCGCGTTGGACTTCGACCGCGACGCGGCGAAGGGGCTGCGGCTGGACATTGCCGCCGGCACCGCCGTGCGGTTCGAGCCGGGCCAGACCCGCGAGGTGAACCTTGTTCCCTTCGGCGGCAAGCGCGAGGTCTACGGCTTCAACCAGAAGGTCATGGGCAAGCTGTAATCCGCCTGCGGGGGACAGCCATGCAAGGGGCGGACTCGGCGCGCGGCGCGGTCCGCCCTATGTATCATGTTAGGGAGGCGTCCATGAGAAAAGGCGGCGCCATGTCGAGCCAGACCAAGACCACACCCATCCTTACCGGAAACAGCGTCTGATGTTTCCCGATCCCGGCCGCGTGCTTGGCCTTTGGATCAGCGTCCTTGCGATGACCGCCGAGGCGCAGTCCGTCATGACGATGCGGATGATGGGCATGGCGGGGCTGTGGCCCGTGCCGCGCTCGGAAGCGAACCGCATGGTGATCGAGAAGGTCGAGGCGTGGAACGACCTTGTCCGCGCTGGCACGGTCACCGCCTTCGGGTCGCCGCTGGACGCGATGGAGGCGGCGGTGAAGCCCTATCGCCGCCGCACCCGCGCGAATGCCCGCCGTCTTGGCAGGATGCCCGCAAAAGGGCGCTGAACGGGGCGGCGCGTTCATGGCCGTCGGGTTCGTGTTGACATTCCACCGGGTAGCCGTCTGTCTTTGCTGGGACTTTCCGGGTGTGCCTTTCTGCGCCCCGGACCCAGTGGAAGGACCCCCCGATGAGCGAACGTACTGGAATGGACCGGCAAATGTCGTTGGATGACGTGTCGGATCTCGACGCCCTGTTCGAGCGGCGCGGCAAGGCGGCGCAAGAGGGGTTGGACGCATTCGAGGTGCGGCGCGCGGTGCCTTATGGCGACGGTCCTGGCGAGACGCTGAACATCTTCCCCGCCGGCAAGGACGCGCCCGTGATGGTGTTCATCCACGGCGGGTTCTGGCGGTCGCTGGATGCCGATCTGTTCAGCTTCCTTGCGCCCGGCTTCGTGCCGTTCGGCGTCTGCCTTGTGGTGATCGACTATCCGCTGATCCCCTCGGTGCGGCTGGCGGACATCGTCGCGTCGTGCCAGCGGGCCGTGAGCTGGGTCTGCGATAACATCGCGGATCACGGTGGTGACCCGGATCGGGTCCATATTTCGGGCAACTCTGCCGGCGGGCACCTTGTGGCCGAGCTTGCCAGCCGTCCCGGCGCCGAGCGGATCCGCGGCGGCACCGCGATCAGCGGCCTGTACGACCTTGCGCCGGTGGTCCAGTCGTTCCAGAACGACGACCTGCAACTGACCGCGGACGAGGTGGCGAATTACTCTCCGCTGCTTCGGCCGCTGGATATTCGGATGCCGATGATCGTCACCGTGGGCGGGGACGAAACGCAAGAGTTCCTGCGCCAGACCGACGATTTCGCGGACCGGATCGGCGTCGTGTCGTACCATGCGCCGGGAACCAACCACATCACCGTGCTGCTTGACGCGCTGGCGTCGCCCGAAGACCGCCTGAACCGGCTGGTGCGGGCGCAGATGGGGCTTCCGGCGGACTGACGCGCGCCTCTGTAAAGCTGTAAGAGTCACCCGGAATGCGGTGGTGCTGCGGTGCGGCAATCGTCGGCCGTGGTCGCCCGTGCCCGTGTGGGTTCCGCTAAAACTACATGATTACAAGTGTCTACGCAAAGACGTTCAGGCGCCTTTTCGGAGGCACCTAAAGCTATTGACGAAGCCTTGATCACATGATCAAGTGATCCGAACAACGGGGAAATAACGAGAGATACAAGATGGCTCCTGATCGCTGGACGATCCGGACCGGCTCCAAGTACGAAGAGCTGGCGGGTTATTCGCGTGCCGTGGTGGACGGGGAATGGATTTTCGTCTCGGGGACCGCGGGGTTCGATCCGGATACCGGGCTGTTCCCGGATGATCCGGCGGAACAGGCGCGGTGTTCTCTGAGTCAGATCGAGGACGCGCTGTCCAAGGCCGGGGCCGGCCTGTCGGACATCGTGCGCGTCCGCGTGTACCTGTCCAGCGCGGACCATGTCGTTCCGGCCTCGAAAGTGCTGGGCGAGGCTTTGGCCGCCACCAAGCCGACGAACACCACGATCATCTGCGGCTTCGCCGACCCGGAAATACAGGTCGAGATCGAGGTCACGGCCATGAAGCGCAGCCTTGCGACGTCGGGCGGAGCGGTCTGATGGCGGCACCGCTTCTGACCGTCACCGATGCCGTCAAGACCTTCGGACAGATGCGCGCCGTGGATGGCGCGTCGTTCGAGGTGGCCGAAGGCTCGATCACCGGGCTGATCGGTCCCAACGGCGCTGGCAAGTCGACCCTGTTCGGCGCCGTTGCGGGCGAGACCACGCTGACCTCGGGCCGGGTGACCTTCGCGGGCGAAGAGATCGCCGAGCGGTCCGCGACCGAGATTTACGCGCGCGGCCTGAGCCGCACGTTCCAGATCCCGCGCCCGTTTCCGAAAATGACCGTGCTTGAGAACGTGATGCTGGCCGCGACGGACCAGTTGGGCGAACGGTTCTGGAACACGTGGTTCCGCCCCGGCGCCGTCGCGCGGCAGGAACGCGAAATCCGCGACCGCGCGCACGAGGTGATCGCGTTCTGCAACCTGACAGCCGTTGAACGGAACCTCGCCGGTGCGATCTCGGGCGGGCAGAAGAAGCTGCTGGAACTGGCGCGGGTGCTGATGTCGGACCCGAAGCTGATCCTGCTGGACGAACCCGCCGCAGGCGTGAACCCCGCGCTGCTGGACACGCTGGTCGAGAAGATCGTCGAGTTGAACACGCGCGGAAAGACCTTCCTGATCATCGAGCACAACATGGACATGGTGATGTCGCTGTGTGACCCGATCATCGTTCTGGCGCAGGGCAAGGTGATCTGCGCGGGCGCGCCCGAAGAGGTCGCCGGAAACCGCGCCGTGATCGACGCCTACCTTGGCGAGGTGGTGGCATGACCGCACCGATCCTGAAGGTCGAGGGTCTGACCGCCGGTTACCAGCCGGGCCTGCCGATCATCCGCGACGTCACGATGCACGTGACCACCGGCGAGCTTGTGACGATCATCGGCCCGAACGGCGCCGGAAAGTCCACGCTTATCAAAGCGGTCGCCGGGCTTCTTCATGTCGAGGGTGGGAAGGTCGAGCTTGCGGGCTCGGACATCACCCGGATCGACACGCACCGAATGGCGGATGCCGCGCTGGCCTATGTGCCGCAGACCGACAACATCTTTGCGTCGCTGACCGTGGACGAGAACCTGAGGCTGGGCGCGCAGGCGCTGTCGAAGGCCACCGCCCGCGAACGGGTGGAAGAGGCCTATCAAAAGTTCCCCGACCTGCGGCGTTTCGCGAAAAAGAAGGCGGGCGTCCTGTCGGGTGGCCAGCGGCAGATGCTGGCGGTCGGACGCGCGCTGCTGACCCATCCCGAGATCGTCATGCTGGACGAACCCAGCGCGGGCCTGTCGCCCAAGATGGTCGACGACGTGTTCGCCCAATTGGTCGCGCTGCGGGCGGCGGGCGTCTCGATCCTGATGGTCGAGCAGAACGCAAAGGCGGCGATGCGCATCTCGGACCGGACCTACGTGCTGGCCGAGGGCGAGAACCGGCTGGACGGGCCCTCGGCGGCCCTGCTGGAGGACCCCGAGGTCACCCAGATCTACCTTGGAAGAGCGGGAAGAAAACAATGATGGCGCAGGCTTTGGCCGATGGTCTGCTGACCGGGGCAATCTATGCCCTTGGTGCGATCGGGCTGACCTTGACGATGGGGATTCTGAGGTTTGCGAACTTCGCCCATGCCGAGATGATGACGTGGGGCGCCTACATGGCGCTGGGGGTTCTGACCGTATTCGGCCTGCCGTCCGCGCCGCTGGGGCCGCTGACCTTCGGTTGGCCGCTGATCGGGGCGACGGTAATCGCCATCGGTCTGACCATCGCGCTGGCGCTGCTGATCGACAAGCTGATCTTCGCGCGCCTGCGGGGCCGGGTGAACCACCTGACGCTGGTCTTCGCGTCCTTCGGCGTCGCCCTGCTGATCCGCAACCTGATCAGCCTGATCTTCGGGGGCGAGGCGACCTATTACACGAACACGCTGCAAATGGCGATCCTGCTGGCCCCGGGGCTGCGGGTGATGCCGGATCAGGTGTTCATCTTCGTGATGTCGCTGGTGCTGGTCGTCGCGGTGCAACTGTTCCTGCAGAAAACCCGGCTTGGTCTTGCGATGCGCGCGGTGTCGGAAAGCCCGACGCTGGCCGAGATCAACGGCATCGCCCTGTCGCGTGTCGTGCGCTGGGTCTGGATCCTTGGCGGCGCGCTCGCGGCCGTAGCGGGCGTCCTGTACGGTGTGTCCGTTCAGTTGCGCCCCGAGTTCGGGTTCCAACTGCTGCTGCCGCTGTTCGCCGCCGCCATCGTCGGCGGGGTCGGCAACGTGGTGGGTGCGGTTCTGGGTGGCTTCCTGATCGGCATCGTCGAGTCCTTCTCGGTCCTCGTGATCCCGGCGGGGTACAAGCTGGCGATGCCGTTCATCGTGATGCTTCTGGTGCTGTACGTGCGCCCGACCGGCCTGTTCGCCGGCACCTCGGGAGGTAAGTGATGATCGGTATCGGACTTTACATCGTCTTCTTCCTGACCGTGGTGTCGATCTACGCCATCATCGTCATGGGGCTGAACCTGCAGTGGGGCTATACCGGACTGTTCAACGCGGGCGTGGTGGGCTTCTTCGCCATCGGCGCCTACGGCACGGCAGTGCTGTCGGGGCCGGACAACGCGCGGCTGATCGGCGGGTTCGAACTGCCGTACCTGTTCGGGGTGATCGGAGGCATCCTTCTGGCCGCGCTGGCGGGGCTGATCGTGGCGCTGGCCACGCTGAAGCTGCGCGAGGAATACCTTGCCATCGCGACCTTCGGCGTCTCGATCTCGATCCAACTGGTCGCGCTGAACTTCTCGTCGCTGACCGGCGGCGCCAACGGTCTTGTCGGCCTGCCGCGCCCGTTCCGCGATCTGTTCACGGAAACAAGCGTCTACAACGTGTTCTTCCTGTGCATGGTGCTGGTGGTGGCGGCGGTGGTCTATGTCGCGCTGGAACGCGCGGTGCGGTCCCCGTGGGGCCGCGTGCTGCGTGCGATCCGCGAGGACGTGACGGCGGCCCGGTCGCTGGGCAAGAACCCGACGATGATCCGGCTTCAGTCCTTCGTGCTGGGCTCTGCCATCATGGGACTGGCCGGGGGGCTGTACGTGGGCTTCATCGGCTATGTCAGCCCGATCGACTTCCTGCCGATCCTGACGTTCCAGATCTGGGCGATGCTGATCGTCGGCGGCTCGGGCAACAACCGGGGTGCGGTGCTGGGTTGCCTGATCGTCTGGGGCCTGTGGACCGCCAGCGGCTATGTGATCTCGAACCTCGTGCCGCCGGTCTTCCAGTCGCGGGCCGGGTCGCTTCAGGCGATGCTGATCGGCACGGTCATCGTGCTGACGCTGCTGTTCCGGCCGCGCGGCCTGATCGGCGAGGAAGACGTGATTTCGGCCCATGCCGCAGAGACCGGCAGCGCGGGCCAAACGGAAGGCGCCATCGAAAAGGGCTGATGGCGCCAAAGAAGAAACCGGAAATGCCCAACTGGTCCAACAAAAGGGAAACGTTATGAAAAAGACAACATC
Organism: Psychromarinibacter halotolerans; assembly: GCF_029168315.1. NCBI lineage: Bacteria > Pseudomonadati > Pseudomonadota > Alphaproteobacteria > Rhodobacterales > Paracoccaceae > Psychromarinibacter > Psychromarinibacter halotolerans. The sequence goes on along the minus strand of NZ_JARGYD010000001.1, from coordinate 905,411 downwards.
CACGCTTGCCGCCGCTGCGCTGGCCGTGTCGGGCGGCGCTTTTGCCACCTCGGCCGCGGCGCAGGACAGCGATTGCTCGTACCCGATCGGCGCGGTTCTGTCGCTGTCGGGCTCGATGGCTGCCATCGGTGGCGCCATCGGTGACGCCGGCCAACTGGCCGTCGATCACATGAACGAAGCTGGCGGCCTGTTGGGCTGCACCGCCGAGTACCGCCTGCGCGACGACCAAGGCCAGCCGAACGTCGGCATCGACGCCGCGATGTCGCTGGTGTCGGTCGAGGGGGCCGAGGTGCTGCTGGGCGCGATCCAGTCCGGCATCACCATGCCCGTCCTGACCTCTGTCGCGGTGCCGGAAGAAGTCACCCAGATCAGCTGCTGCTCCAGCGCGCCGAACTTCACCGAACTGGCCGCCGCCGGCGACACCAACGGCTTCTGGTTCCGCACCCTGCCGACCGTGCGTCCGCAGGGCTACGTCATGGCCGACATCGCCCGCGAAAGCGGATACGAGAACGTGGCGATCATCTATGTGAACTCGGACTACGGCGTCGCCATGACCGAGGCCTTCAACGAGGCGTTCACCGCAGCGGGCGGCACCATCACCAACATGGTCGCCTATAACCAGGAACAGGCTTCGTACCGCGCCGAGGTTTCGACCGCGCTGCAAGGCGAGCCGGACGCGCTGTTCCTCGTGGCCTTCCCGGCGGACGGCGCCACCGCCATGCGCGAGTGGCTGTCCTTCGGCGGCACCCAGAACCTTCTGCTGAGCAACGCGCTGCGCGCCAGCGAGTTCGTCGAGGCAGTCGGCGCCGAGTACCTGACGAATGCCGTGGGCATCGACAACGCCCAGTTCGACGGCCCGTCGGTCGACGCGTTCAACGCCAGCTGGGAAGAAAAGTACGGCTCGGCCCCCGAAGGCCCCGGTCTGCACACCATGTACGACGCCGCTGCCGTGGCGCTGTTGGCCGCGCAAAAGGCCGGTGTCTATGAAGGCCCCGCGATCCGTGACGCGGTCCGCGAGATCACCGGCGGCGACGGCGAAGTGATCAACCCCGGCCCCGAGGGCTTTGCCCGCGCCATCGACGTGCTGGCCGAGGGCGGCGACATCACCTACGTCGGCGCGACCGGCCCGATCGAGTTCGACGAGTACGGCGACGTGTCCGGTCCCTACCTGATCTGGGGCATCTCGGAAGAGGGTGAACTGACCGAGGTCGACACCTGGAACGTCGAGCGCGTCAACGAACTGATGGCTGGCCAGTAGGCCGGTCACAGTCCGGCGCGGGGGCTGATCCCTGCGCCGGACGATCCCAAAGAATTCCCTGACATGCTGATCCTTTCTGCCGATGACGTCCGCCGCGCGGTGTCGCCCGCGCTGGCGTTCGATGCCGTGCGCGACGCGTTCCTGCGGCTGTCGCGCGACCAGATCGGCACCTTCCCGCGCCACCAGCTGTCCGCCGGTCCGAGGCGAGCGCTGATGGGTGTCATGCCGGTCGCGGACCTGTCCGAAGACGGGTCTTGGGCCATGAAGGTGGTGCTGGTCGGCCCGGACAACCGCTCACACGGGCTGGACAGCCACCAAGGGTTCGTCATGTTGGCGGACGGCCGCACTGGCCAGCCGCTTGCGATGATCGACGCCACCAGCGTCACCGCGCTGCGCACCGCCGCCGCCAGCGCCGTGGCCACGGTCGCGCTTGCCAACCCGGACCCGACCCGCATCGCGATCCTCGGCGGCGGCACGCAGGCCCGCAGCCATGTCGCCGCGCTTCGGTCGCTGTACCCGTCTGCGGTCTTCACCCTTTGGGCGCGGTCGAACGCGTCGGCGCTGGCTGCCGAACTTGCCTTGTTCAAGGCGGATACGGTCCGCGAGGCGACCCTTGGCGCGGACATCGTCTGCACCGTCACCGGCGCCTACGAGCCGATCCTTGCGGTGCGCGATATTTGCCCCGGCACCCATGTGAACGCCGTCGGCGCCAGCCGCCCGACCGCCCGCGAAATCGCGGGCGATCTTGTCGCGGCGTCCCGGCTAATCCTCGACTCGGCCGCGCAGGCGGAAACCGAGTGCGGAGAGCTGCTGCTGGCGCGATCCGAGGGCGCCGTGGCGGCGGACCATGCAGGCACCCAGTTGCAGGACGTGATCGCCGGCCACGCGCCCGGGCGCGGCGCCGCGACGGACATCACGCTGTTCAAGTCACTGGGCATCGCGGCGCAGGACCTTGCCGTGGGGCAAGCGGCGCTGGCCAGTGCGCGCGCACTTGGGCTGGGGACAGAGGTCGACCTTTAAGATCCGTCCCGCCGGTCGTCACGCGGGGCGAGACCCGGCGCCGATCCTTCTGCTAGGCTTGCCGCAAGTCGGCGGTTCGCACCGCCGGGACCGGCAGAGGGAGGAGCCTGTTCTTGGATTTCACCATTTCACCGCGCGTCGAGGATTTTCGCGCGCGTATCGCCCGCTTCGTCGAGGACGAGATCCTGCCGGTCGAGGCCGATCGCGCAAACTATGATGCCCACGACAACATCGCCGCCGGACCGCTGGAACGGCTGCGGCAGAAGGCCCGCTCGGAAGGCCTGTGGTGCCTGCAACTGAAGAAAGAGACCGGCGGGCAGGAACTGGGCCGCGTGGGCATGGCGGTCTGTTACGAAGAAATGCAACGGTCGATCTTCGGGCCGGTGGTGTTCAACTCGGCAGCGCCCGACGATGGCAACATGATGGTGCTGGAGGCGGCGGGCACGCCCGAGCAAAAGGAACGCTGGCTGGCGCCCATCGTGGCGGGACAGGTCCGGTCGTCCTTTGCGATGACGGAACCGCATCCCGGCGGCGGCTCTGACCCGTCGATGATCGGCACCACGGCGCGGCGGGACGGCGGCGGTTATGTCATCGACGGCCAGAAGTGGTTCATCACCGGCGCGGGCGATGCGCAGCATTTCATCCTTGTGGCCAAAACCTCGGACGATGCCCGCAAGGGGCTGACCGCCTTCCTGTTCGACGCGGACCAGCCCGGCTGGTCGATCCGGCGGCGGATTCCGATCATGGGGCCCGAGGAACACGGCGGCCACTGCGAACTGGACTTCGACGGGCTGGAGGTCGGCGCCGAGAATGTGCTGCTGAACGAGGGCGACGGGCTGAAGGTCACGCAGATGCGGCTGGGCGTGGCGCGGCTGACCCATTGCATGCGCTGGCTGGGCCTGTCGAAGAAATGCGTCGAGATCGCAACCGAGTACGCCCAGCGGCGCGAGGGGTTCGGGCAGAAACTGATCGAGCGGGAAAGTATCCGCATGATGTTCGGCGATCTTGCGATGCAGATCGAAATGGGGCGCCTGCTGGTGATGAAAGCGGCGTGGGCGCTGGATCAGGGCTCGTTTGCCCGCAAAGAGGTGTCGATGGCCAAGATCCACGTCGCCAACCTGCTGCACCGGGCCGCCGATACGGCGATCCAGATCAACGGCGCGCGCGGCTATTCCGCCGACACGCCGCTGGAATGGATCTACCGCTATGCCCGGCAGGCGCGGCTGGTCGACGGCGCGGACGAGGTGCACAAGATGGTGCTGGAACGCACGCTGACCGCCGAAGGCCGCGATTTCTGGTCGTGGGACGTGGCGCAGGGATGAGCGGCAGCCTTGATTTCGACAAGGCGGCGCTTGGCCGGTATCTGGACGCGGCGTTCGGGGCAGGGCGGCTAGAGGTCGAAAGGATCTCGGGCGGGCAGTCGAACCCGACCTATTTCGTCAATCACGGCACTGCGCGGATGGTCCTGCGTAAGAAACCCGTGGGCCCGATCCTGCCCGGCGCCCATGCCATCGAACGCGAATACCGGGTTCTGGGGGCGCTGCACCCCGCCGGTGTTCCCGTCGCCCGCCCGATCCTGATCGAAGAGGATGACGGGGTGCTGGGCACGCCGTTCTACCTGATGGAACGGGTCGAGGGCCGCGTGTTCGAGGATTGCGCGCTGCCGGACCTGCCTGTCGCCGAACGGCGCGGGATCTGGATGGGGCTGGCGGATGCACTGGCCCGGATGCACGCAGTCCGGCCCGCCGAGGTCGGGTTGGAGGATTACGGCAAGCCCGGCAACTATTTCGGACGCCAACTGGCCCGGTGGACCCGGCAATGGCACGAGTCCGACAGCGAACCGATCCCCCAGATCGACCGGCTGGTCGAGTGGCTGCCCGAAAACATGCCCGAGGATGACGGCATGGTCCGGCTGGCGCATGGCGATTTCCGGATGGGCAACATGCTGTTCCACCCGACCGAGCCGCGCGTCGTCGCCATCCTAGACTGGGAGCTATCCACGCTGGGGCACCCGCTAGCGGATGTCGGGTTCTGCGCGATGCCGTGGCATTCCGCGCCCGACGAATACGGCGGGCTGCTGGGGCTGGACCTTGCGGCAGAGGGCATCCCGACGCAGGCAGAGTTCGTCGCCCGCTATCGCGCCGGGGCGCCGGACGTCGCGCCGCTGCTGCCGTTCCACGAGGTCTTCGCGCTGTTCCGCTTCGCGGTCATCTTCGTGGGCATCGCCGACCGCGCCCGTGCCGGCAGCGCCGCCGGCGAGGATGCCGACCGGCTAGCGCCCTTGGCGCGGCGCTTTGCGGTGCGGGCGCTGGAGATCGTCGAGGGCGGCGGCCACCACGTCTAGCGGTCCGGTCCGCGAACCGGCGGGGCGCCATCCCGTCCGGCGGGTGCGATCCTTGTCTCTTGCCTTGAATATCGGTTTGGTATACTGCCGCATACAGAATTTTGCCGCCGCGGACCGGGCGCGTTTGCCGCCCGGTGCTCCAGCCCAGTCCAACACTGACTCGTAGGGATCGCCATGAGCTTGTACGCCGAGTACCTGAACGAAATCGAAACGCGGAAAGGCGAGGGGCTGCACCCCAAGCCCATCGACGACGGCGCGCTGGTCGCCGAGCTGATCGCGCAGATCGAGGATGCGGACAACCCGCACCGCAAGGACTCGCTGGACTTCTTCATCTACAACACGCTGCCGGGCACCACGAGTGCTGCGGGCGTGAAGGCGGCGTTCCTGAAGAAGATCATCGTCGGCGACACGACGGTCCCGGAAATCACCCCGGCCTTCGCGTTCGAACTGCTGTCGCACATGAAAGGCGGCCCGTCGGTTGGCGTGCTGCTGGACCTTGCGCTGGGGGACGACGCCGAGATCGCCAAGCAGGCGGCCGAGGTGCTGAAGACGCAGGTGTTCCTGTACGAGGCCGACACCGGCCGTCTGGCCGACGCCTACAAGGCGGGCAACCCGGTCGCCAAGGAGATCCTTGAAAGCTACGTGCAGGCCGAATTCTTCACCAAGCTGCCTGACGTCGAGGACGAGGTCGAGGTCGTGACCTACATCGCCGCCGAGGGCGATATCTCGACCGACCTGCTGTCGCCGGGCAATCAGGCGCACTCGCGGTCGGACCGTGAACTGCACGGCAAGTGCATGATCAACGAGGCGGCGCAGAAAGAGATCGAGGCGCTGAAGCTGCAGCACCCCGGCAAGCGCGTGATGCTGATCGCGGAAAAGGGCACGATGGGCGTCGGGTCCTCGCGGATGTCCGGCGTGAACAACGTGGCGCTGTGGACCGGCAAGAAGGCCAGCCCCTATGTGCCCTTCGTCAACATCGCCCCCGTCGTTGCGGGCACCAACGGCATTTCGCCGATCTTCCTGACCACCGTTGGCGTGACCGGCGGCATCGGTCTGGACCTGAAGAACTGGGTCAAGAAGGTCGACAGCGACGGCAAGCCGATCCTGAACAACGAAGGCAACCCGATCCTTGACCAGAAATACTCGGTCGAGACGGGCACCGTCCTGAAGATCGACACCAAGACCAAGACCCTGCGCAGCGAAGACGGCGAGGAACTGGCCGACGTGTCCTCTGCCTTCACGCCGCAGAAGGTCGAGTTCATGAAGGCCGGCGGGTCCTATGCCGTCGTCTTCGGCAAGATGCTGCAGACCTTCGCCGCCGAAACGCTGGGCGTCACCCCGCCTGCCGTCTTCGCGCCGTCGAAGGAAGTCAGCCACGAAGGGCAGGGCCTGACCGCGGTCGAGAAGATCTTCAACGCCAACGCCCGCGGCACCACGCCGGGCAAGACCCTGCACGCCGGTTCGGACGTGCGGGTGAAGGTGAACATCGTCGGCTCGCAGGACACCACCGGCCTGATGACCGCGCAGGAACTGGAGGCGATGGCCGCGACGATCATCTCGCCCAGCGTCGACGGGGCGTATCAGTCGGGCTGCCACACCGCGTCGGTCTGGGACAAGAAGGCGCAGGCCAACATTCCCAAGCTGATGTCCTTCATGAACACCTTCGGCCTGATCACCGCGCGGGATCCGAAGGACGGATACCACGCGATGACTGACGTCATCCACAAGGTGCTGAACGACATCACCGTCAGCGACTGGGACATCATCGTGGGTGGCGACAGCCACACCCGCATGTCCAAGGGCGTGGCCTTCGGCGCCGACTCGGGCACCGTGGCGCTGGCTCTGGCGACGGGCGAGGCGACCATGCCGATCCCGGACTCGGTAAAGGTGACGTTCAAGGGCACGATGGCGCCGCACATGGACTTCCGCGACGTGGTGCACGCCACCCAGATGCAGATGCTTCAGCAGCACGGCGACAACGTGTTCCAGGGCCGCGTGATCGAGGTGCACATCGGCACCCTGCTGGCGGACCAGGCCTTTACCTTCACCGACTGGACGGCCGAGATGAAGGCCAAGGCGTCGATCTGCATCTCGAACGACGAAACCCTGATCGGCTCGCTGGAGCTGGCCAAGGACCGCATCCAGGTGATGATCGACAAGGGCATGGACAACGCCGCCGGCACGCTGGCCGGTCTGGTCGCCAAGGCCGACAAGCGCATCGCCGAGATCAAGTCCGGCGAGAAGCCCGCGCTGATGCCCGATGACAACGCGAAGTACTTCGCCGAAGTGGTCGTCGACCTCGACCTGATCGACGAGCCGATGATCGCCGACCCGGACGTGAACAACGCCGACCCGTCGCGCCGCTATACCCATGACACCATCCGCCCCGTGTCCTTCTACGGCGGCGAGAAGAAGGTGGACCTTGGCTTCGTCGGCTCGTGCATGGTTCACAAGGGCGACATGAAGATCGTCGCGCAGATGCTCAAGAACCTTGAGAAAGCCAACGGCAAGGTCGAGTTCAACGCCCCGCTGGTCGTCGCCGCGCCGACCTACAACATCATCGACGAGCTGAAAGAGGAAGGCGACTGGGAGATCCTGCAGAAGTACTCGGGCTTCGAGTTCGACGACCTGTTCCCGAAGGCGCAGGCGCGGACCGAGTACGAGAACATCCTGTATCTGGAACGCCCCGGCTGTAACCTGTGCATGGGCAATCAGGAAAAGGCCGCGAAGGGCGACACCGTCCTTGCGACCTCGACCCGCCTGTTCCAGGGCCGCGTGGTGGAAGACAGCGCCGAGAAGAAGGGCGAGTCCCTGCTGGCCTCGACCCCGGTCGTGGTGTTGTCCGCCATCCTCGGCCGCACGCCCAGCTCGGACGAGTACAAGACCGCCGTGGAAGGCATCGACCTGACCAAGTTCGCCCCGCCCACCGCAGCCGCGGGCACCGGCCGGTCGGTGCATTTCTGACGGTCTGACGTCAGACGGTTGTTATGCGGAAGGGCCGCGCCGGAGTTCGGCGTGGCCCTTTTTGGTGGTGTGGGGGATCTGTCGTGGGTGGGGAACGGGTTTTGCTTGCGGCGCAGACGAGGCGGTTTGTCTAAAAGGGCGGAAAGCGGTCGTTCGCTGCGTTTAGTTCGAACGTCCGCTCTGCAGCGTCGAGTGGTCGTAGTCTCTCAGCGTGAGGAGGAGTCTATCACTGACCAATGAACAAGAGTTTGCCCGGTGAAAACGGCGAGGCAGGCCAAGGAAGCGTGAAAACTACTGGACCTGTCGATTGTATATCATAGAAGCTGGCATAGATTTCGCGACGCGTCGGTGGCTTGTCGTCCACTTGGTCTTAACTTGAGCTCCCCGAGCAATATGTGGTTCATCGAAGTCTAATCCTGCCGTGCAGGCATCCCCGCGTCGGCCATCGCACTGAGCCAGCGCTTGGCCATCCCTTCGGGTTTCCATGTTGACGGCGCAAACCGAATTTCAGACGTCAGGTCGTGATTGGGCCGGGCCCCCATGAATTCCGCCATTTCTTTCCTGGCCTCCTCCAATCGTCCAAGACAGATATAGAGGGCCGCCAGTGACTTGCGGGATGGGATCGGCGGGTTGGTCATCGCCTTCATTTCTTCCAGCCCCTTCTCGCAGTCGCCTTTCTGCCAATAGGCCGCTCCCAACTGCCATCGCAGCCAGTCGCCGTGCAGTGGATCGACCGCTTTGGCCGCCAGAAGCACCTCGATCGCGCGGTCGGTCTGCCCGGTGAATATCAACGGTTCGCTCATCGCGATAAGGACGATTGAATCCGACGGGTTTAGCTCGGCTGCACGTTGGTAGTGGATCAGCGCCTCGCGATTGTCGCCCTGCGCTGAAACAACCCGGGCCAACGTGTAGTGGGACATATAGTTGCCCGGCGCTATCCTGAGCGCTTTGCGGGCAAGACCTGCAGCCTCGGCGAGAGCGTCAATCTCGGGATCGGTCCAACCCTGGAAGGAGCCGTTCACAAGCATCAACGCGACCCCGATATACCCCCAAGGAGACTGCGGCTCCTCTCGCAGCGAGGTCTGTTCCAGCGCCATCGCACGTGTCCAGTTCTCGTGGTTGAACTGGGTCATGATCTGGCGGGCCTGCATTCCGCGCAGACGAGAATCTACGTCGCGGGACGCCGCCCGCCGCGGCAGGTCGTCCATGATCGCCTGCCCCAGAACAGAGGCGACCTGACGCACGATTTCGTCCTGGATCAGGAAAAGGTCCTCGATCCCTCGGTCGAATTGATCTGCATACAGGTGGTGTCCGTCATGGGCATCAATCAGCTGGATCGTCACCCGCAGGTTGTCTCCGTCGAACTGCTGACTTCCCTCCACTAGGTAATCCGCGCTCAGAACGTCGCCAATCTCGCGGATATCGCGTGCGCCGTCGCGAAACTGAAAGCTCGAGGTGCGGGCAATCACCTTGAACTGGGGAAACCGGGCCAGCTCTGTAATGATCCCCTCGCTGACCGCGTCGCTCAGATAGCCCTTGTGTGGCGCAGCGCTCAGATCGGCTAGAGGAAGAACGGCAACGACTTCGGGGCCGGGATCCTGCTTGGGCCAGGCGATCCAGACGAATGCGACGCACAGGACGACTGCAAGGCCGCTCCCCAGGATCACGAGCTGACGGAAGGGGCCGGTCTGACCTTGCGTCCTATCCTGTGATGTCTCGAAAAGGATCAGCCGATACCCTTTCCGCGGCACCGTCTGAAGGATGGCGCGGCCCTCGTCGCCAAGCGCCGCGCGGATTTCTGCGATGCACTGGACGAGGCTGTCGCTGCCGACCTGGCGGCCGCCCCAGACCTCTTGCGCGAACACCTCCTTGCCAACGGTTTGCCCCGGATTTTCCGCCAGCAGGCGCAGCACGTCGCGCGTTTGCGGACGCAGGTCCACAGCCTCACCCGAACGGTCCGACAGCGCGCCGGTCGAGACATCCAGTATAACATCTCCGTTTTTGAATTCGTAAATCTTCACGTGTCTTCGTTTGCCCTGCGCCGGTCCGGTGAGCTTCCTTTTCGACATTAAACGAATGCCGCGAACGGACCAAGCTTGCGGCATGTCCCCAACCCGGAGGTTCCCGATGAAATCCTATTTCGCACTGCCCTTGCTGGCCTTGGCGGCCACGGCCCATGCGCACGAGCCCATTGAGTGGCAGGGATCAGAGGTTCAGGTCATCCTTGAAAAGGACGACTCTAACGGAGAGATGGGCATGTTCACCGTCCGCTTTTCTGGTCCCGGCGGACCGCCGCGGCACGTCCATGCGGACGCGGGCGAGGCGCTGTTGGTGCTCGAGGGCGAGGCAGAGTTCCTGAACGACGGCGACCGTATCATCGTGAAAGAGGGAGAGGCGGCATATGTCCCGAAGGGGGCCGAACACACGTTCCGCGTTTTAGGAGAATCTGGCGGCAAATTGCTGGTCGTCGTCGCGCCTGGAGGCTTCGAAGGGTTCTTTGACGCCTCCAAGCACGTGAAGATGCCGGAAGGAATGGACGAGATGAAAAAGATTTCCGAAAGTTTTGGCCAGACGTTTACGGGCCCGCCGCTCGAGGCCGAGTAATCGGATGCCAAGGGTATTAATGGCCATAGGCCTTGTGCTGGGTGTGCATGCTTCAGGATCGGCTTCGGCTGCGCCCTGCGACGAGATCGCGATCCTCTCTATGGAAAGCCGCGCGCCCCTGCCGACGGACACCGGGTCGGACCTTGTTGTCTGCGAATGGCGAACTGTCGATGACTGGGCGCCACCCCAGGCGTGCGGCAATCAGGGGTTCGAAGTCGTCGGCTGGGGCTCGGTTCCCTCGGGAGTGACGTTCAAGCGCCTGAATACAGCATACGAGTCCAACTGGACCCCGATCCAGACCGACGGCAATGACCCGGACCAGCCGGAGTGGAGCAGCGAGACACTATTGAAGGACTCTGTTGCGAACCGTTGTTTTGCTGGCTGGTGCGAACCGAAGACTTACCGACTGCGCACGGTCGAACCTGTGCCGGAAGGTGTCTGTGCGCAACGGGTCGAATTACGGGTTCGGATGACTGCGGAAAAGGAGTAGCGCGGGAAATCCGCGACCTTCGCTCATCTAGCCGAAGGTGATTGAGAACAAACCGCAAGCAATTCGACGCGGACCCTGGCGAAGACTTAAGGTAAATAAGATCGGTCATTCGCAGGGACTGACGGGAACGGCAGCATTGGGCCGAAAGCACAGCACGCTCCCCCAACCCCACACCACATTTCGCCACCATCCACCCACGCCTCACAACATCCGCCACCTCGCACCCCAACCCGCATCGTCACGTGACTGGTACAAAACCGTCACGTCGGTGAAGTCTTCCCCGTCTACCACCCCTGCCAACGAGAAAACGAATGGGCAGAGCGGTGACGGATCGTGCAATCTTCCTGTCGGATTTCCATCTGGGCACCCGGGGGTGCCGGGCTCGGCTTCTGGTTCAGTTCCTGAAGCGGCACGACGCCGAGACGATCTATCTGGTCGGCGACATCTTCGACGGATGGCGGCTGCAGCGGGGCTGGCACTGGCCCGAAAGCCATAACGACGTGGTGCAGGCCCTGTTGCGAAAGGCGCAGCGGGGCACGCGGGTGGTGCTGATCCCCGGCAACCACGACGAGGTGATGCGCAACTATTACGGCATCCATTTCGGCGGGATCGAGGTCAAGGCGCACGACACCCATGTCACCGCCACCGGGAAACGCTATTTCGTGACCCACGGCGACCAGTTCGACGCGGTGGTGAAGAACGCCCGCTGGCTCGCCTATCTTGGGGACAGCGCCTATGCCACGCTGATCTGGCTGAACCCCAAGATCAACGCGATCCGCCGGCTGTGGTCTCCGCGCTACTGGTCGCTGTCGAAGTGGAGCAAGCAGCAGGTCAAGCAGGCGGTCAACTTCATCTGCAAGTTCGAAGAGGCGCTGGCCGAAGACGCGCGGCAGAAGGGCCATGACGGCGTGATCTGCGGCCACATCCACCACGCCTGCATCCGCGACATCGGCGACATCCACTATGTGAACACCGGCGACTGGGTCGAAAGCTGCACCGCCGTCATCGAAGGCGAGGACGGCGCCTTGCGGCTGGTCGACTGGGAAGCCCGGATCAGCCGCGACCGGATGCTGGACCGCCGCGCCCGCAGACGCGCCCGTGCGGCGGCGATCCAATCCCCCGAGCAACAGGACGCATCATGAGCGACACCACAGGCAACATCATCGGCGAGGCCGTCTATCAGAACCGGTCGTTCTCGGTCGGGACCCTGTCGGAACGCGCCTTCGCGCGCCTGTTCCGCGGGCTGGTCTATCCGCAGATCTGGGAGGACCCGGACTGCGACATGCAGGCGCTTGGGCTGACGGACAGCGACCACGTGGTCTGCATCGCGTCGGGGGGGTGCAACGTGATGTCCTACCTGACGGCGTCTCCGGCAAGCATCACGGCGGTGGACCTGTCGCCGTGGCATGTCGAACTGAACCGGCTGAAGCTGCGCGCGGCGCAGGTGCTGCCGGACCACGCCGCGTTCTACAGCCTGTTCGGCCACGCCGACCGGCCCGGCAACGTGGATCTGCTGGACCGCTACGTGCTGCCGCGCATGGACGTCGAGGCGCGGGGCTTCTGGAACGAAAGCGTCCGCTTCCGGGCGCGCAAGTCGATGTTCGCGCGGGGGTTCTATCGTTTCGGCGTGCTGGGCGCTTTCCTTGGCGCGGTGCATGTCGTCGCCCGTCTGGGCGGTGTCCGGTTCGACCGGCTGCTGGCCGCCAAGACGCTGGGCGAACAGCGCGTCTTCTTCGATGCCGAGATCGCGCCGCTGTTCCGGTCGCGGCTGGTGCGCTTCGCCGCGCGCCGGCGCGCGTCGCTGTTCGGTCTGGGCATCCCGCCGGCGCAGTACGACAAGCTGGCCGCAGATGCCGGGGGCGACATCCTGCCGGTGCTGACCGAACGGGCGCGCAAGCTGTTCTGCGACTTCCCGATCTCAGAGAATTACTTTGCATGGCAGGCCGCGACCCGTGCCTACCGCCCCGACGGCACCGGCCCGGTGCCACCCTATCTTGAGCCGCGCCATTTCCATGCCGTGCGCGAGGGGGCGGGCCGGGTCACTGTGCTGAACCGCTCTGTCACCGACGTGCTGGCCGGGGCGCCCGCCGCGTCGAAGTCGGTCTATATCCTGCTCGACGCGCAGGACTGGATGACCGATGCGCAACTGACCGCCCTGTGGGACCAGATCACCCGGACTGCCATGCCCGGCGCGCGGGTGCTGTTCCGCACCGGCGGCACCGACGACATCCTGCCGGGGCGGGTGCCGCCCGCGATCCTGAACCGCTGGCAGTACGATATCGCCGCGTCCTCCCGCGCCTTTGCCACCGACCGCTCGGCGATCTACGGCGGCGTTCACTTGTATCGCCTGCGGGGCTGACGTCATGACCGATGCTGCATCCCACGGCCAGCTGATGGACGATGTCTATCGTTACCAGCGGCTGTTCTACGACATCACGCGCAAGCATTACCTGCTGGGCCGCGACCACCTGATCGACGCGATGGACGTGCGTCCCGGCGACCGCGTGCTTGAGGTCGCGTGCGGCACCGGACGCAACCTTGCGGCCATCGGGCGACGCTATCCCGGTGCAGGTCTGTGCGGGTTGGATATCTCGGAGCAGATGCTGATCTCGGCCCGCCGCAAGCTGGACGGGCGGGCGTGGCTGGCGCAGGGCGACGCCTGCGCGTTCGATCCGTTCGAGATGTTCGGCACGCGCCGGTTCGACCACATCGTGTTCTCGTACAGCCTGTCGATGATCCCCGACTGGGAGGGCGCGCTGGCAGAGGCGCTGCGCCACCTTGCGCCCGGGGGCACGCTGCATGTCGTGGACTTCGGCGATCAGGCGGGGCTGCCGGCGTGGTTCAAGCGAATGTTGCGCGCGTGGCTGGCGCGGTTCCACGTCGCACCGCGCGATACGCTGCCAGATGTGCTGACCGATCTGGCCGGTGACAGTCGCGTGGCGCGGGTGGAACACCTTCGGCGCGGCTATGCGACGTACGCCTGCGTGCAGCGGCGTGGCTGACGGCGCATCGCCGGACATCATTGAATTTCAATCACCTGTCCGGCAGTTCGGCGATCAGGGCGGTATGCGCTTTCAGGAATTTTGGTTGATTAATGATCGTGTTAATCCATCGGAGGTAGAGATTAGACACTTCGGCAGTCACCGCTTTTCGCCCTTAGGTGATTCCCTGTCCCCGGCGTCATTCGCAATCACAGAAAGGTTAACGCAATCATAACGCGTGACCCCGCGGCGATAATTGAAAGTTTCCGCGCGTAACTTGCTGATCTGAAATGCATTTGTGATTTCGTTGACAGGTTTAAAGAACGACGCGTAAAATTTAACTGAATTGCGATCATGTCAGTCGCCTTGTGATCCTTACGACCTTCAGGTCATTGGTTCCAAAGTGGAAACGGCGACAGGCAAGTATTTTAATGACGTTAGCCGGCGTGGGGCCGTGCTTGCGATGTATCGAATGGCTCTTCTGGGGGGTAGAGGCATGAAAATCTCCGACATACCGGACGGCTGATCCGCGCACGACTACGTGCCGCGATTTCGATCCTTGTTTTTGACCTACCGCCGAAAGCTTTGACTTCGGCGAAGTATTACGGCTGCTTGCCTGGAGTGTAAAATGGCTTTCAATAATCCTTCGATCACCTTTGGTACGACTGGGCTCCAGGGAGAATCCTCGAATAACCCCACGGCGCTGGACACAAGCAAAACCGGAGCGCCGGTGCTGTATGTCACGCAGCAGGACGGCAATATCTACCGCTACGAGATCGAGCGTCAGGACGACACGAACGGGGACGGAACCGACGAGTTCGTGGTCTCGGACACCACCCTGATCGACCTGATCCCCCAGACGATCCAGAACTACAACGACGACGGCACCCTGAACACGACGCAGCAACGGCAGGTGACCGGCATCGTCGTGACCAAGGACGACGACGGCAACGACGTGCTGTACGTGTCGTCCTCGGACTGGCGCATCGCGGTCGGCAACGACTCGGGGCTCGATACGAACTCGGGGCAGATCCACAAGATCGTGGTCGACCCGGATGGGAACGTTCTGTCCAGCGTCGCGATCCTGCGCGGCCTGCCGCGGTCGGAAGAAAACCACTCGACCAACGGTCTCGACATCTCGATCGACCCGGCCACCGGGGACGAAATCCTGTGGATCGCGCAGGGCGGCAACACCAACAAGGGCGCGCCGGGCAACAACTTTGCCGGCACGGTGGATTACGCGCTGTCTGGCACGATCCTGAAGGTCAACCTGACCGAGATGGAGAACTATGACATCCGTACCGACGCCAATGGCGATCTGTACGTGCTGGACCTGCCGACGCTGGACGACCCGACGCGGGACAACGTCGATCTGGTGAACGACCTCGGGCTCGATCCGTCCGAAATTCCCGAAAACTTCTCGATCGACCAAGGCCCCCTCGGACAAGAGGGCAACCCCGATTTCGCGGGTGGCCACAACGGTCTGAACATGGCGAAGATCACCGAGCAGGTGCTGGTCAGCGTCGGCGGCGAACTGACCTTCGTCGACAACCCGCTGGCGGTGCATTCGCCCGGATTCCGCAACCAGTACGACGTGCTGGTGACCGAGGAGAACGAGGTCTTTACGTGGGACAACGGCCCCAACGGCGGCTGGGGCGGCCAGCCGCTGTCGCAGGAAGATGGCCAGATCGTCGACGACTGGACCAGCGAATTTGCGACCAACCAGTTCAACGAAGGCGGCTCTGACGGCTTCGGCGACCAGCTGCACTACCTGGGCGAAACCACCGACGCCTACGGGCCGTATGGCGGCGACGCCAACCCGATCCGCGCCGCGCACGAGGCGATACAGGCGGCGTTCAACCCCGATGGCACCTACACCGGCGCCACCAGCAGTGATCCTGTTATCGCTAATGGTGTCGAGCTGTTCGCGAACGAGGCCGAGGCGCGCGCGTATCTTGCCAGCCTGCTGATCATCTACGAAGAGCAGGGCGACGGGAACTGGGTCGACGTGACCTCGGACACCGGGCTGCCGGCCGATTTCTTCGATGTGGTCAACGGTTACCTGTGGGCGCACCCGGGCAGTTCCTTGTCCGACCCCACCGCGTATTACGACGGCAGCAGCGTCATGGACGGCACGGCCTATTCGCCGGAAAGCCAGCTGCTGAACCAGAACAACGACGGCTCGCTGAAGACGGTGAACGCGTCCACCAACGGTCTGGCCGAGTATACGGCGACCTTCTTCGGCGGCGCGCTGGACGGCGCAATCATCGCCGCGTCCTTTGACGGAAACCTGTATTTCGAAAAGCCGATCGACACCGACGGCGACGGCCGCACAGACGCCGTAGAAAGCCTTGGCACCATCGGCGGCTTCGGATCGCAGCCGCTGGGCGTCACCGCGCTTGGCGATGACGGTTTCTCGTCCGAGGTGCTGATCGACGCCGACGGCGACGGGGTCGACGACTTCGCCGGGCTGATCTTTGCCGCGACCTATGGCGCGAACGACATCACCGTGTTCCAGCCCGGCGGCACGCCCGCCGATCCCAGCACCGACCTCGATCTCGACGGCGTCAACAACACGCTCGACAGCCACGTCGGCGACCCGGACAACGGGCTTGGGGTGCGCGTCGGCGCGGATGAGACCGCGCTGTGGCACTTCGAGCTGAACAACCCCGAAACGACTCCGACCGGCGCGATCCCGGATGGCAACAGCATCGCGGGTGACATCGGCATCAACGCCGTCTGGCGCAATGGCACCGACGTGCAGGTCGCGCCTCCGGGAGAGTTCGCGCTGTACGACGCGGGCGTCTGGAACCTTGGCGGCGCCTCGACCGTGGTCAGCATCGACGCGGCCAACAGCGGGTCCGCAGAGGGCGCGGCCAACGATCAGGGCGACGTGCTGGGCATCGGCTTTGCGGTGCAGAACGACGTGGGCGCGATCTCGATCCTGTCGGAAGGCAAGAACATCTTCGGCTATTCGCTGAACGACGGAAAGACTTGGGACGGCGGCGAGAAATACGGCCTTGTGGTCGGCCCCGGCAACCAGTCGACCTTCGTGCAGGCCGCCGTTGTCGTGCGCGACGTCGATGGGACGCCGACCTTCGGGGTCGAGCTTCTGGTGGAAGAGAACGACACGAACTCCAGCGTGTTCGTGGAAATTCCTGGGATCGAGGCGCCGGTGTCGGGGCTGGGCGACCCGAACATGCAGATCGCCATCGACCTTGACCTGACGCCGGGTTCGGCCACCGCGATTGCGCGGGCCCGCTATGTCACCGACGGTGCCTATACCGAGTGGGTCGAGACGCCCGCCATCGCCATTCCGCAGGACGTGATCAGCGCGATCCGGGGCACCTATCAGAACGGCGCGCAGACCACCGGCGCCTTCGTCGGCCTGCTGGCCACTACGGAAGAGGGCGACGACAGCTTCGGCGCCGACTGGGACCTCGTCGAGATCACCGGCACGCCGCTGACCTATGCCGAGGGCGAGATCCTGTACCGCTGGAACGCGGGCGATACCGATGTCGGCGCGATCGACGATGGCCCGGATTGGGTCCAGTCCGGTGCGGTCGTCACCGGCGCCTCGGCGCCCAGCACGCAGAACGGTTCGCAGAACGGGCTTGATCCGTCGGCGCCGTCGGACTCGACCCCGCTCGACCTTTATACCAACGAATATTACGGCACCGACCCAAGCGTGCCCTTCGGGCTGGAATTCGGCGATGGCGCGCTGCCGGACGGCTACTATGCGGTTCGCCTGTTCATGGCCAACGGCTTTGACGGCACCAGCGCGATCGGCCAGCGGGTGTTCGACGTGTCGGTCGAAGAGGCGCTGTTCCTCGATGACATCGATCTGGTGGCAGAGTTCGGCCACAAGGTCGGCGGCATGTTCGAGTGGATCGGCTATGTCAGCGATGGCACCATCGACATCGACTTCTCCCACGTGACCGAAAACCCGCTGATCAACGCGGTCGAGATCGTGGCGCTGGACACCACGCCCGGCGGGCCCGGCATCTCGGTCGTGCCCACGGCGGTGGCCGAGGGCGACAGCGGCACCACCGGCGTTTCGGTGACCGTGCAATCGTCCGAGGTCGTGCCGTCCGGCGAAACGGTGTTCTTCGACCTCGAAATCCGCGGCGCCACCAACGGCGCGACGCCCGAGGTGGACTTCACTGTCCCGGGCGCGGTGTTCAATGAATCGACCGGCACCTACAGCCTGTCGGGCGAGATCGCCGGCAACTCGGCTGATTTCACCTTCGCCATCGACATTATCGGCGACACAGATGCCGAGTTCAGCGAGAACATCGAAGT
Source organism: Psychromarinibacter halotolerans (assembly GCF_029168315.1). Lineage (NCBI taxonomy): Bacteria > Pseudomonadati > Pseudomonadota > Alphaproteobacteria > Rhodobacterales > Paracoccaceae > Psychromarinibacter > Psychromarinibacter halotolerans. The sequence goes on along the minus strand of NZ_JARGYD010000001.1, from coordinate 887,448 downwards.
CGCGCTGGTTTCGGTCAGCGGGGCAGGGTCCTACATCGCCACGCCGGTGACGCCGGTCACCATCCTGAACGACGATGGCCCGGTCGACGGCGTCATCCTGTACCGCGTCAACGCGGGCGGCCCGACCGTGGCGGCCACCGACGGCGGCCCGGACTGGACCGGCGATACCGACTCTGAGAACTCCAGCTTCCTGACCAACCCCGGTTCCAACAACGATTACCCGTCCGACGGGGTCGCCACCGGGCCGATCGACCTGACCGACGTCGCAGGCTATGGCGCGCCGGAAGCGGTCTACGGGATCGAACGGTGGGATGCCGTGGACGATCCGTCGGGCGAGATGGCGTATTCCTTCGACGTGCCCGCGGGCACAGAGGTCGAGATCCGTCTGCTGCTGGCTGAGAACTTCGCCGAACTGGCCGACACGGACGCCAGCGGCGACCCGACCGGCGACCGCGTGTTCAGCGTCAGCGTCGACGGCACCGTTCCGTCCGCCTTCCAGGACATCGACCAGTACGCGCTGGCCGGTGCGTTCAACAAGGCCGCCGTGGTGACCCATACCGTGGTCAGCGACGGCACCATCAACCTTGAATTCCTGCACGGGATCGAGAACCCGGCGATCAAGGGGATCGAGATCGTCGCCGTCGGCGGCTCGCCGTTCTCGCTTGTCAGCGTCGGCGACCCGGTTTCGGCCACGGTCGAGGAAACCGGCGACACCGGCTTTACCACGCTGGTCTTCCCGGTGACTTTTGACACCCCGCCGTCGTCCTATGTCGAGGTCGAGTATTCGGTCGACATCAACGGCACGGTCACCTCCGGCCTGACCCAGTCGCTTGCCATCGGTGACGGCGAGATCACCGTGCAGGTGCCGAACGACGCGCTGGACAACGGCGACGACGCGGTCACCGTCACGCTGACCTCGGTGGTCAGCGGCCCGGCGGTCATCGACGGCACCACCGCGTCCGCCACCGTGACCGAGGACGACATTGCGCCCATCGTGGCGGCGGTGAACGTCGGTGGTCCGGCCCTGACGCAGGACGGCATCGACTTCGAAGCGGACAGCTATGCCGACAACGGCACCGTGTTCGAGGATGGTTTGGGCGGAACCCCGGACCAGCCGGTCTTCGACGGCACCGTGTACGAGACCGAACGCTTCGGCGGCGCGCCGGGGACAGAACCCTTGTCCTTCTCGATCCCGGTCGATCCCGGCAGCTACACCATCGAGTTGTACTTCGCCGAGATCTATCAGGACGGCACCGCCATCGGCGGCCGGGTGTTCGACGTCTACGTCGAGGGCCAACTGGTCGTCGCCAACCTCGACATCCTTGCCGAGACGGGGGGCGACATCAATCAGCCGGTGGTGATCCAGCTGCCGGACACGTTCTCGCCGGACCAGTTCGACGAACTGGACAAACTGGACATCACGCTGGAGGCCAGCGCCGACAACGCCAAGCTGTCGGCCATCGTCGTCCGCGAGGCGCCGCAACCCACCGGAGGTGCGGCGACGCTGGCCGTCACGGTGGACAGCAACGACGTCCAGATTTCGAACTTCGGCGGTGACTCGTTCGTGCTGACCAACACCGGCACCAAGAAGATCGTGCAGCTGGACATCGACGTGACCGATGCCCTGTATCCCGACAGCGTGTTCGACCCCTTCGGGCTGGCCGGCGACACCATCGCCAAGCAGCTTGAGATCAACAGCGACAGCGGCACGGGCGTCAATGCGCCGACCTCGGCGGCCTACATCGGCGCCGGCGGCATCGACGGCTTCGAGGGTCTGCGCCTGACCTTCGACACTGCCACCAATGGCGGGTTCGAACCGGGCGACACGGTCGGTTTCTCGGTCGACATGGACCCGAATTCGATTGCCGGGGCCGAAAAGGGCACGCTCGACAGCGGCGCCGATCCCTCCTGGGACATCGGCGGCGTCTCGGGCGCCGAACTGATCGGATCGACCTTCACCATCACTTTCGAGGATGGCACCACCGCCACAGGTCAGCTGATGGGGGCGAACAATCAGGGCGGCAGCCTTGGCCTTGCCTCGCAGGACAGCCCGGACCTTGGCGTTACGCTGCAGGTCAACGGCCTTGATGCGGGCGATGTTGGCACCTACGCCGACGGCGGTCCCACGGTCACCATTCAGGGCGAAGCGGGTCAGACCGCGCGGATCGTCCTGACCAAGGGCATCATCCAGCCGGTCGAGAACAACTTCACCGGCACCTACGGCGACCAGCTGGACGCCCAGCTTGCCGCGCTAGAGGCGTCGGACTTCCCGGCCAACAACGCGGCCGAGTTCCAGACCGTCGACATCCTGCTGGACGGCACGGTGCAGGACATCACCACGATGTTCGACTTCACGCAGGTGCCGGGCTACGACCTTCCGTTCAACGAAGCGCAGCTTCCGCTCGGCTTCGTCGCGGCGGTCATCGACCCGGCCAACGACGACCTGCCGCTGGGTCCTGTGTCCGCTCCGGTCTACCTGACCTACAGCGAGAACGCGGCCCCGGCCATCGACGCGATCCCCGCGATCGTGATCACCGAAGGCGAGGACGCGACATTCGCCATCGTCGCGACGGATGCCGAGGGCGACACGATCACGCTGTCGGTCGAAGTGACCGACGACTCCGACGGAACGCCCGTCGATCCGGCCAGCTACAGCTTCACCGACAACGGTGACGGCACCGGCAGCTTCGCGTGGACGACGGGAGAGCCGGATGACGGCACCTATTCGATCGAAGTGACCGCAAGCGACGGCACGTCCACGACCACGCAGGTTGTGCCGCTGACCGTGAACGAGGATGTTCCGCCGCAGCCGGGCGACGTGCTGTACCGCGTCAACGCCGGCGGCGTGAACCAGGTTGCGTCGGACGGCGGGCCGGACTGGACCGCGGACACCGACGCGCAGAACTCGCCGTATCTGGTGAACCAAGGCTCGAACAACATCTACACGACCGGTGCGTCCGTCGATATCTCGGGTCTCGCGGAGTACGGGATCACCGATGCGGTGATGGGGATCGAGCGGTACGACACCACCGGCGATCTGAACGGTGAAATGTCGTATTCCTTCGACGTTCCCGAAGGCACCGAGGTCGAGCTGCGCATCTACGTGGCCGAGCTTTACACCGGGCTTTTCGACGCAGACGGCAGCGGGGATCCGACCGGCGACCGCGTGTTCGACGTCAGCGTCGATGGCTCGGTCCCGGCGGAACTGGCCAACATCGACCCCTATGGCCTTGGCGGCGGCTTCAACGTCGGCTCGGTCGTGACCTACACGCTCGTCAGCGATGGCACGGTCGACGTGTCCTTCCTGCACGACGTCGAGAACCCGGCGGTCAAGGCGATCGAACTGGTCGTCGCGGGCGAGCCGGACACGGCCGCTCCGGTGGCTGAACTGGTCGCGCCGGACGTCACGACGCCGGAAAGCACTTATCAGTTCGAGGTCACCTTCGACGACGAAACCGGCATCGACGTGTCGACGCTGGACAGCCTCGACGTCACGGTGACGGGCGCCGGAGGCAGCTTTGTCGCCGCAGCCACGCTGGTCGGGGTGGACGTCAGCGCCGATGGCGCGCCGCGCACCGCGACCTACGAAATCACGCCGCCGGGCGGGTTCTGGGTGCCCGAGGACAATGGCACCTACACCATCACCCTGAACGACGGCGAGGTCGCGGACCTGCTGGGCAACGCGATGCCCGAACAACAGCTTGGCAGCTTCACCGTGGACGTCGAGCCGCTGGATCAGGTCGAGGGCGGATCGCTTCTGGTCGAGATCACCCCGGGCACCGGGCTGGACTCGTCGACCTTCGCGGGCAGCAGCTTCATCCTGACCAACGAAAGCGCGCCGGGCGTGCAGATCGCGTCGGTGACCTTCAACCTGCAGGGCGCGATCCTGCCCGAGATCGTGTTCGACCCGACCGGGTCGGGCGGCGACGCCACCGCGTCTCCGTTCACGCCGAACTCGGGGGCTGCGGTCACGGGGCTGGTGGTGCCGTCCGATCCGTCGTCCGATCCGTTCTCGGATCCGCGCAACGGCGGGTATGACACGCTGACCATCGACTTCACCGACTTCAACCCGGGCGAACAGTTCACCTTCACGACGGACATCGACCCGAACAACATCCAAGGCGTCGAGGGGGCCGGCAACGCGGGCTCTGTCTCGGGGTACGAACTGATCGGTTCGACCGTGACCGTCACCTTCACCGACGGGGTCAGCACCGAAGTGTCGCTGGCCAGCCTGTTCGACGAAAGCGTCGTGACCGGCGGACCCGGCTCGCTGGGCGGATCGGCGGCGCGGATCACCACGGACGACCCGGTTACGACGCCGACGCTGACCATCGTCGATGCGTCGGGCGACACCGTCCCGTCGCTGTATGGCGACCAGATCGAGCTGACCTCGTCCGACTTCACCGTTCTGGTGACGGGCGAGCCCAACGGCACGGTCGAACTGCTGCAAGCCGACACGCGGTTGTATATCGCCAGCGGCGACGCGCCGTTCGGTGTGACCCAGGCCGAACTGCCGTACCATTCCAACGAGGCGATGAGCGGCAAGGTCCTGACCACCGTTCAGCTTGACGCCTCGGGGCAGGCGCAGGTGCCGCTGTCGCTGCTGAAGACGCTCAGCGGCAACGGCACGCCGGACGGCGGGGTCAACTCGATCATCGCCGTGTCGGTCGATGGCACGGGCAACATCAGCCTTGCCTCGCCGCCGCTGATGGTTCGTCAGGATACCGAACTGGTCTACGACGTTCCCGGCGTGACCGAGTTCAACGGCACCAATGGCGACGTGGAAGAGATCCCGCACAGCGACATCTACGAGATCCCGGCGGGCACCATCGCCTTCTCGTTCATCGCGGCGGACACCAACGGCCCGCAGGGCCTGTTCGTGAAGGACGCCAGCTACTTCGTGGGCGGCGGCAACCACTTTGCCCTTTACCTTGACGGCGGCACGCTGGTCGCGCGCTTCCAGGACGGGTCGACCTCGGCGATCATGGAATTCCCGGGCATCGTCGCGGGGCAGGAATACGAGGTCGCGGCCACCTTCGGTCCCGATGGCGTGGAACTGTGGGTCGACGGCAACCTTGTGGGCGACAGCCCGCTGGTGATGGATTGGACGCAGAACGTCGAATACATCCAGTGGGGCGGCCGTGGCTGGGGCAGCCAAAGCGGACAGCCGGGCTTCGACGCGCCGTTCGAAGGCATCATCGCGGACAAGCAGATCTACGCCGGCGTTCTGGACGCGGCCAAGATCGCTTCGCTTGCCGGGTCGTCCTCGGCGTCGAACACCGATCCGGTGGCGAATGACGACGCCGTCGTCACCGACGAGGATACGCCGATCACCATCGACCTTGTCGCGAATGACACCGACGCCGACGGCGACACCCTGACGGTGTCCGGTATCCTAGGCCAGCCGAGCAACGGCAGCGCCGTGCTCGAGGCGGACGGGTCGGTCACCTACACGCCGGATGCCGACTTCTCGGGCACCGACAGCTTCACGGTGACGGTCACCGACGGGCTGGGCGGGACCGATACCTCGACGGTCAATGTCACGGTGAACCCGATCAATGACGGGCCGACCGCGACGGACGATACGACGAACGCGATCGTCGGTACGCCGGTCGAGATCGACGTCCTTGCCAACGATACCGATCCGGACGGCGACACGCTGACGCTTGTGTCGGCGACGGACGGCAGCAGCGGCACCACCGTGATCCTGGATGGCAAGGTGACCTACACCCCGAACGCGGGCTTCATCGGAACCGACAGCTTCAGCTACATCGTGCAGGATCCGTCCGGCGAAACCTCGGAAGCGACGGTCGAGGTCATCGTGACGGCCGAGCCGAATGCAGAGCCGGTGGCGGTGGATGACACCATCACGGTGGCCGAAGACGGCTTCATCGCGTTCCAGCCGGGCGACAACGACACCGATGCCAACGGCGATACGGTAATCGCGTCCAGCATCGCGTCGGGACCGTCGAACGGGATTGCGCGTGTCTTGGAAGACGGCCGCGTCACCTACACGCCCGATGCCGACTTCAACGGCACCGACAGCTTCGAGGTCACGGTGACGGACGGGCAGGGCGGCTTCGACACCTCGACCGTCACGGTCGACGTGACGCCCGAGAACGATGCGCCGGTCGCCAGCGACGACAGCGCCTCGACCATCACGGGGCAGCCGGTGGTCATCGACGTGTTCGGCAACGACACGGACGTCGATGGCGACCCGCTTAGCATCGCCAGCCTGACCGATCCGTCGCAAGGCACGGTGACCGTCAACGCCAACGGCACGCTGACCTACACGCCTGATGCCGGGGCCACCGGGCAGGACACGTTCGACTACACCATCACGGACGGTGAATTCACCAGCACCGCGACGGTCACGGTCAACATCCAGTCCTTCCCGGCGCCGATCTACGAAGAGACTGGCGACCAGTCCTTCAACGGTGCGAACAACGGCGTGATCCAACTGCCCCACGACTCGATCTACGAGATCGAACAGGGCACCATCGCCTTCAGCTTCGAGGCGGCGGACACCAACGGGGCGCAGGGCCTGTTCGTGAAGGACGCATCCGGCTATGTCGGCGGCGGCAACCACTTCGCGATGTTCCTTGAGGGATCGAACCTTGTGGTTCGCTTCCAGGACGGGTCCAGCGAAAGCACCCTGACGATCCCCGGTATCGTCGCCGGACAGGAATACGACGTCGCGGTGACCTTCGGGCCGGACGGCGGCAGCGTGTTCCTTGACGGGGCCGAGGTCGCCTTCACGCCGCTGGTGATGGATTGGACGCAGAACGTCGAATACATCCAGTGGGGCGGACGCGGCTGGGCCAGCGCCAGCGGTCAGCCGGGCTTCGACGCTCCGTTCCAAGGCACCATCACGGATCGGCGCATCTTCGATGCCGAGCTGACCCAGAACCAGATCGACCAGCTGTTCACGGACGGCCCGGTCAACGGCGATCCGGTCGCGGTGGACGACACGCTGACGGTGTCCGAGGACGGAACCGCCAGCCTGTTCCCGCTGAACAACGACATCGACCCCGAAGGCGATGCGATGTTCGTCGACTCGGTCGTCGGCGGCCCGTCCAACGGCACCGTGGTCATCGGCGCCGGGGGCGAGGTGTTCTATACGCCGGATGCGGATTTCTTCGGCTCCGACAGCTTCACGCTGCGGATCGAGGACAGCTTCGGCGGGTCTGACACCTCGGTCGTCAACGTGGACGTTACGCCGGTGGCGGACGATCCGGTCGCGGTGGACGATGATGCCGCGACACTCACCGAGCAGGCGGTCGTGGTCGATGTGCTGGGCAACGACTTCGACGTCGACGGCGACAGCCTGGACGTCACGTCGGTCGGGACCGCGTCGAACGGCACCGTGGTGCTGAACGCCGACGACACGATCACCTACACGCCGGACGCCGGGTTCAACGGGGTCGACGAGTTCGTCTACACCGTGGCCGACGGCACCGGCGGAGAGGACACGGCGACGGTGTCGGTCAACGTGAGCGAAACGCCGGTGGTGCCGGACCCGATCTTTGCACAGCTCGGGACGGTCAACTACTCCGGCTCGTTCGGCGACGTCGACCAGTACGCGCACTCCACCGCGTTCTCGATCCCCGAGGGCACCATCGCCTTCTCGTTCGTGGCTGACAATCCGGGGGCCAAAGGTGGCCTCGTGGTCAAGGACGCATCGGGCTACGCGGGCGGCGGCAATCACTTTGCCTCGTACCTCGAGAACGGCGACCTCAAGCTGCGGGTTCAGGATGGCTCCAGCGAGTACATCATGACCTTCGACGACATCGTCGCGGGGCAGGAGTACGAGGTGGCGGTGACCTTCGGACCGGAAGGCATTCTTGCCTATGTCGACGGCGAGGTGATCGGGTCGAACGCCAGCTTCGAGATGGACTGGACCGCCAACCAGGAATACCTGCAGATCGGCGGTCTGGGCTGGGCCTCGGCCTCTGGTGCGCCGGGCTTCACCGATCCGTTCGATGGCCGCATCGCCGATGTCGAGATCTTCGACACGGCTCTGGACAGCGACCAGATCCAGATCCTGGCCGACACGTCGTCCTTCGACCTCGTCTGACGACGGCACATCGAAACAGGGGCAGCGGGCGGAAACGTCCGCTGCCTTTTCGTTTGGAAGGCGGGGCGGTGAACGACGGGTGCGCCGGACCTACAGCGCGGCCGCGCGAGATCTTAGGCCCGGGTCTGCCGCAACCAGCGCCACCACAGCCCGTGCCAGTTCGCTGCCATCGTCGGCGATGCGGATCGTGGTGCGGGGCAGCTTCGGCAGGCCAAGGCCGGTGGGCGCCGCGACCAGATCGCGATCCGCCAGCGACAGGGGCAGCGCTGCAACGGCAAGATCGGCCCGAACCGCCGCAACCTGACCCATCGACGTGTCGCTGGAATAAGCGACCCGGTGGGCGCGGTCCGCCGTCTGCAGGGCGGTCAGCGCCGCATCGCGCCACGCGCATCCGATCTCTGCCACCGCGATGGGAAGCGGCGTGCGCTCGGCCGCGCGTCCGCCGTCCAGCACCAGCCACTCCAGCGGCTCCGAGAACAGCGCGCGCGACGGGATGGCCGGTGGCCCGACATCGTTGAATAGGGCCAGATTGACGTCGCCATCGGTGATCCCCTTAAGCACGCTGTCGCTTGTCCCAAGCCGGACATCGACCTGAAGGTTCGGGTGCGCCTCTGCCAGACGGCGCAACAGACCCGGCACAAGCGAGACGCCAAGGTCGTGCGGGGCGGACAGGGCAAGGCGGCCAGCCAGTGCCGAGGTCTGGAACAGCGCGAAGGTCTCGTCGTTCAGGCCAAGCAGGCGGCGCGCCTGTCCCAGCAACGTCTCGCCTTGCGCCGTCAAGGCAAGGTTGCGCGCGTCGCGGTCCAGCAGCCGCGCGCCAAGAACCTCTTCCAGCTTGGCGATCTGTAGGCTCACGGCAGAGGGCGATTTGTGAACCCGCGCCGCCGCGCGCCGGAACGATCCGGTTTCACAGATCGCCACGAAGCTGCGCAGCCCGTCAAGGTTGAGGGTCCGGTTTGGCGCCTCTGGCCGGTCTGCTCCGTTCTGTGTTTCGATATCCTGTATCATTGGGTCAGATCATATCGTTTTTCTGCACATGCTCCAGCTTTTATCTAGCGGTCGTATCGGATGGAAAGGGCATGTCGATGTCGGTGCGGACAAGTTTGGCGGGGCTGGGTTGGGCGATCACGGCGATTACGATCTGGTCGGGGTCGCTGGTGATGCTGCGGCTTGGCGTGACGACCAGCCTGAACGCCTATGACCTGACCATGCTGCGGTTCGGGGTGGCGGCGGTGATTTTGGCACCCGTCGCCCTGCGGCATGGGGCCGGAACCGACAAGTTGGGCACAGCCGGGGGCGGAGCGATGGTGGTCGCGTTCGGGGCGCCCTATGTGCTGCTGATCGCCCTAGCGATGAAGACTGCCCCCGCGGCCGCAGCGGGCGCGCTGAACCCGGGGGTGATGGCCGTCGTGTCGGTCGTGCTGGGCCGGGTCGTCCTTGGCGACGCCGTCGGCGGCCCTCGAAGCGTCGGGCTTGCCGTGACGGCCTTCGGGATCGTCCTGTTCACCCATGCCGGCGGCGCCGTGACGACGGGCCACCTGATCCTGATCGCGACCGGCGTCCTTTGGGCCGGATATGCCCTGATCGTCCGTCGCGCGGCGGTTCCAGCCCTGAACGCCACAGCCATCGTCGCCGTGGGATCGGCGGTGGTCTATCTGCCCGTCTATGTCGTGGCGCTGCCCAAGCAGATTGGCGCGGCGCCCCTGACGGACATCCTTGTGCAAGCTGGGTTTCAGGGCGTTCTGGTCAGTGTCGTTGCGATCTACGCGTTCAATCGCTCTGCCGAAGTGCTGGGGCCGGTGGCGGGCGCCAGCCTGCCGGCGCTTATCCCGGTGGCGACACTGGGCCTTGGCGTCGTGGTGCTAGGCGAACCGGCCGGACGCGGCGAGGTCGCCTCGGCGATACTGCTCACCGCCGGGCTGGTGATGATCCTCGTCGGTCGGCCCGGTCGGCGGGCCGGAACACCAATGACCCAACATTTCGGAGTAAAGTAGGATGCCTAACGCAAAGAGGTTTCACCATGACGGCGCGCAAATCGGCTATCGCGACAGCGGAGAGGGCAGGCCGGTCGTCTTCGTGCATGGAACCGGCGGCGATGGAGAGGCGAATTTCGGCGGGATGGTGCCGCATCTGCCGGGAAGGCGCGTTCTGCGGCCGGACTATGCGGGGTCGGGGCTGACCCAGGATGCGACAGAGGCGCTCACGCTGGATGGGCTTGTCGCGCAGATCGTCGCCGCGGCGGACCACGCCGACATCGACACCTTCGATCTGGTTGGTTTCTCGCTGGGCGCGGCGGTTGCGACACGACTGGCCGCGCGTCATCCGGGCCGGGTCCGCAAGCTTGTCCTGATCGGCGGCTTTGTCACCGGGTCCGATCCTCGGTCGCGACTGCAATTCCAGCATTGGGCGCATCTGGCCCGCGCCGATCCCGATGCGCTGGCCCGGCTTATGATCCTGACCGGGTTTAGCCACGATTTCCTGTCCGGCTTGGGGGATCTCGACGCGATCGTCCGCGATATGGTCGACGGCAGCAATTGGCACGGGGTCGCACGGCAGGCAGAATTAGATCTGCGCGTGGACATTTCCGACGACCTTCGCTTGGTGAAGGCCCCAACGCTTGTTCTTGCCAACCGTTACGACCAGATGGTCGACCCGGCTGCGTCGGAAACCATCGCGGATGCCATCGAAGGCGCCGACCTGCGCTGGATCGAGGGGCCGCACCTCGCCTTGATGGAAAAGCCTTCCGTTATCGGGGCGCTGTTACATGACTATCTGAAGGCTTAGACCGCACGGCTAAAGCTGCCGCTGGCTGGGTCCACACCGGAACCTGACCCACTGGACCCGCCGTCGTTATCCATCTGTCACGCCGAACTCGTCGATCCCGGCCAAGGCGCCGGACCCGCGAACGGCGTCAAGGAACGCGGTCTGCACCCGTTTCGCAGGCTCGTTAGCGCGGTACAGGGCGCAGACGGAAACGCGCTGCGCTGGGTACAGGGGGCGGTATTCCAGCTTATAGCGGTGCCCGGCGTGTGCGGTCAGGGAATCCACCAGCGTCGGGCCGATCCCGGCCTCGGCGAGCAGGCAGGCCAGCGAGGTATAGCGCACCTCGGCGATCGCGTTCTCGCGCAGTGTGGCGTTCAGGAAGCTGTCCTGCAGGATCAGGTTCAGCTTGGACGCGGGCTCGAACAGGACAAGCGGATAGCTGGCAAGATCGGCGGCGGTGACGGCCAGCTTCTCGGACAGGGGATGCCCGGGCGGGAAGGCGCAGACCATCTGCGCCAGCGCCAGTTCCTCGCGCACAAGGCCGGGGCGCTGGGGCGGGTTCAGGGCAAAGCCGATGTCGGCGCGTCGGGTTTCCAGCGACTCGAACAGCCCGTCGATCCGGCGCGAGTCGAGATTGATGCGGACCTCGGGGCGGGTGCCCACGAAATCGCGGATCACCGGCGGCATCAGCGCGTTGGCGACCGGCGGGGTGCAGACGATCCGCAGCGTCCCCATCGAGTTGGTCTTACGGCTGTCCAACCGCTGCGCAAAGACGTTGTACAACTCGAAAATCGCCTCGCTGTCGCGGAAGATCTCTTCGGCGTCAGGGGTGGGGACAAGCCGCTTGCCGACCCGGTCGAACAGGTCGAAGCCGATCTGCGATTCCATCTGCCGGATTGCGTTGGACACGGCAGGCTGCGAGACGCGAAGTGCCTCGGCGGCGGCTTGCGTCGTCCGAGAGCGCATGACCTCACGGAAGGTCTCCAGTTGTCGAAATGTTAGCAATTCGTCCGGGCCTCCTGCCGAATTCTGCGGCAATATAATGTGAAGTTATCAACGGCATTCAATTATTAATCAACGGTGATATTGCCGCATGAAATCTGCCGTGCTGACCTGCGGGCACTGGTCCTCACTCGGCCGGTGCATCGCAGGTCACGCCGTATCAAGATTTCCGATTGTCCGCTGATGCCCACGCCCGAGCGTAACGTCACAAGGAGCGATCCAATGAAAATTGCTACGAATTTCACGGCCCTTGCCGTGGCCGGCCTGATGGCGGGCACCGCCTCTGCCGAGGTCCTGCGCTGGTCCTCGCAGGGGGACATCGTCACCCTCGACCCCTATGCGCACACCGAAAGCTTCACCTCCAGCGTCCTGCACCACATCTACGAGCCGCTGGTGCGGCGGTCGAAGACGCTGGCGATCGAGCCCGCGCTGGCCACCGAATGGGAAATCATCGACCCGACCCGCTGGCGGTTCACCCTGCGCGAGGGCGTGACCTTCCACAACGGCAACGACTTCACGGCCGATGACGTGGTGGCCTCGGTCGAGCGGATGCTGCACCCGGATTCGCGGGCGCGCGGCAACCTGTCGGCGGTCACCGGCATCGAGAAGGTCGACGACTATACCGTCGATTTCCTGATGGCCGGGGCCTATCCGCTGCTGCTGAACGACCTGTCCGGCATCTTCATCATGGACAAGGAATGGATGGAGGAGCACGACGCGCTCGAGCCGGGCAACATCGCCACGGGGAAGACCTCTTACGCGTCGACCAATGCCAACGGCACCGGGCCGTTCTCGCTGGACAGCTACGCCCCGGACGTCGGCACCGTCATGTCGGTCTTTGAGGGCTGGTGGGACGAGCCCGAGCATAACCTGACCGGCATCGAATTCCGTCCGATCACCTCGGACGCGACGCGTGTCGCGGCGCTGATGTCGGGCGAGTTGGACATGATCGCGCCGGTTCCGCTGCAGGACATCGACCGGCTCGAGGCCGCGCCGGGCTTCAGCGTGGAACAGGAACCCGCGCTGCGCCTGATCTTCCTTGGCCTGAACTACCGCGACGAACTGCTGGGCATGCCCGGCGAGCCGAACCCGCTGCTGGACGTGAATGTCCGCAAGGCGCTGTGGCACGCCATCAACCACGAAGGTCTGCGCGAGCGGGTGATGCGCGGCAACTCGCGCACCGTCGGCAGCATGGTTGCGCCGCCGGTTCCCGGCTATGACGAGGCAAGCGACGTGCCGCTGGAGTTCGATCCCGAACTGGCCAAGTCGATGCTGGCCGACGCTGGGTACGAGGACGGCTTCAGCGTCAAGCTGGACTGCCCGAACGACCGCTACATCAACGACGAAGCGATCTGCGTCGCGGTCAAGGCGATGTGGGAACAGGTCGGCCTGAGCGTGGACCTGAACACCGAAAGTCGCGCCACCTACTTCCCGAAAGCCACCAACGGCGAGACGGACATCTACATGCTGGGCTGGGCCACGCTTCCCGCGATGGACACCTGGAGCGTTATCCGCGCGCTGCTGGCGACGCAGGACGACACGCTGGGCGGCAACAACTACAACGGTTTGTCCGACGCCCGGATCGACGAGATCGCCGCGCAGGTGGCCGTCGAACTGGACGAGGAAACCCGTCTGTCGCTGATGGCCGAGGCGCTGCAGATCACGCATGACGAAGCCTATTACATCCCGCTGCACCAGCAGCCGGTTGCGATGGCCCTGCGGGACGGTGTGTCGGTTCCGCAGTTTGCGGACGAGTACATCCGTCTGTGGTTCTCGACGATCGAAGAGTAAGCCAAGATGGTCCGGATGCTTCTTTCCCGATTGGTGCAGGCGGTGCTTGTCATGCTCGCCGTCACCGCTCTGTCCTTCGCGATGTTCCGCTTTGTCGGGGATCCGGTGCAGATGATGTCGCGGGAGGAAGCATCCGTCGAAGAGCGCGAGGCGCTGCGAGAGCGGCTGGGGCTTAACGACGCGATCATCGTGCAATACGGCCGGTTTCTCGGCCGTGTTGCGACCGGCGACATGGGGGTCAGCTTCCGCAACCAGCGCGACGTGGGCGAACTGATCGCCGAACGCGCGCCGGCCACGCTGGAACTGGTCCTTGTCGCCACCATCCTTTCCCTATTGGTCGGCATCCCGGCGGGCGTGCTGTGTGCATTGCGCCCGAACGGCATCCTGTCGCGGCTGGTGCAGTCCGGATCACTGATCGGGATCTCGGTGCCCACCTTTGTGACCGGGACGCTGCTGATCCTTGTGTTCTCGGTCACGTTGCGATGGCTGCCCTCTTTCGGACGCGGAGAGACCGTTGACCTTGGCTGGTGGACGACCGGGTTTCTAACCTCATCCGGGCGCGCCGCGCTGGTGCTGCCCTCGGTCACGCTGGGGCTGTATTCCATGACCCTGATCATGCGGCTCATCCGGTCCGAGATGATCGACATCCTGTCGACCGACTATGTCCGCTTTGCCCGCGCGCGGGGGCTTCCCGCGCGGCACATTCATTTCCGGCTGGCGCTGAAGAACGCGCTGATGCCGGTGATCACCGTCACCGGCCTGCAGGTCGGCTCGCTGATCGCCTTCGCGATCGTGACCGAGACGATCTTCCAGTGGCCCGGGTTGGGGCTGCTGTTCATGCAGGCGGTGATCTTCGTCGATATCCCGGTGATGACCGCCTACCTGCTGCTGGTCGCCGCCGTGTTCGTCGTCATCAACACGCTGGTGGATCTGACCTATGCGGTCGTCGATCCCCGGCTTCGGACGCGGGGGGCCTAGTATGGCAAGCGCCGTGAAACGCCTGACCCGCGTGATGCCGCCCTATGTCATCGCGGCCGCGACGGTGGGCCTGCTGATCATCCTTGCCGCGGTCTTCGCGCCGTGGATCGCGCCGCAGGATCCGACCTCGACCATGAGCTTCAACCTGATGGACAGCGAACTGCCGCCCGTCTGGATCGACGGCGGCGACCCGCGCTATCTGCTGGGCACCGACAACCAAGGCCGCGACCTGCTGTCGGTGATCCTGTACGGGACCCGCATCTCGGTGATGATCGGGGCAGGGGCGGTGCTGCTGGCCGCGACCGTGGGCGTGTCGCTGGGCCTGATTGCTGGCTACTTCGGCGGCTGGATCGAAACCATCGTGATGCGCATCGCGGACGTCTTCCTGTCGCTGCCGACGATCCTTCTGGCGCTGTTGGTGGCGGGCATCGCGCGCGCGGTCATTCCCGACGCCGACAGCGTGTTCTGGGCGCCGATCATCCTGATCGTGGCCATCGGCATCAACGAGTGGGTGCAATACGCCCGCACCACCCGCGCCTCGACGATGGTCGAAGCATCGCGGGACTATGTCCGCGCGGTGCGCATCATGGGCCTGCCGAACCGCCGCATCCTGTTTCGCCATATCCTGCCCAACATCGTCGGGCCGGTGCTGGTGATCTCGACCATCAACCTTGCCGCCGCCGTGCTGACCGAGGCGACACTGTCCTTCCTCGGGGTCGGCATGCCGCCGGACTATCCGTCGCTAGGCACCCTGATCCGCATCGGCAACGAGTTCGCCTTCTCGGGCATCTGGTGGATCACGCTGTTCCCGGCGATCACGCTGGTGGTGCTGGTGCTGGCGGTAAACATCACCGGCGACTGGCTGCGCGACCGCTTCAATCCCAAGCTCGAGGGCAAATCATGACCGAGGCGCTGCAGATCGAAGGGCTGCGGGTCGAGTATCCCCGTGGCGACGACACGGTGATGGCGGCGGTCGATGGGCTGTCGCTGTCCATCGGCCCGGGCGAGATTCACGCGCTGGTCGGGGAATCCGGGGCGGGCAAGTCGACCGTCGGCAACTGCATCATGGGCCTTCTGGACCCGCCGGGGCGCATCGCCTCGGGGTCGATCCGGATCGCGGGGCGTGCGCTGAACACGGCGACGGGCCGCGTCGACGGGCTGCGGCCCGGTCGTGATATCGGCGCGATCTTCCAGGACCCGATGACCGCGCTGAACCCGTTGTTCACCATCGGGCAGCAACTGTCCGAAGGGATGCGCCACCACCTGAAGATCGGCAAGGCCGAGGCACGGGCGAAGGCGCTGGAGCTTTTGCGCTCGGTCGAGATCCCCGAGCCCGAGAAACGGCTGGACCAGTATCCGCACCAGCTGTCCGGCGGGCAGCGTCAGCGCGTGGTGATCGCCTCGGCCCTGTCGTGCGACCCGGACCTGCTGGTCGCGGACGAACCGACCACCGCGCTGGACGTCAGCGTGCAGGCGACGATCCTTGACCTGCTGCGGGATCTGGCCAGCCGCCGCAAGCTGGGCGTGCTGCTGATCACGCACAACATGGGCGTCGTGGCGCAGATCGCGGATCACGTCACCATCATGCGCCACGGCCAGACCGTCGAAAGCGGCCCGTCCCGGCAGGTGCTGGGCCGCCCTTCGGCCGACTATGCCAAGGCTCTGATCGGGGCGGTGCCCCGGCTGGACCGCAAGCTGCACCGCTTCCCGGTGATCGAGGCGCAGCACGAGGGCGAAGCCGCCGCGCAGGAACAGATCGCGGCGCGCGTGAAGCGGACCGTGCCGGAAGGGACCGAACTGCTGTCGGTCGAGAACGTCGGCATCACCTATGGCGGCGGCTTTCTTGGCGGTCCGGGGTTCAAGGCGGTCGAAGGCGCAAGCTTTGCCGTCAAACGCGGCGAGATTTTCGGCATCGTCGGCGAATCCGGCAGCGGCAAGTCCACGCTGGCCACGGCCATCGCCGGGCTGTTGCCGGTGTCCGAGGGCCGGATGCGGTTCCGGGGCGAGCCCTTGCGCGTCCGCCGGCCGATCCCGGTGCGCCGCGCGATCCAGATGATCTTTCAGGATCCGTATTCCTCGCTGAACCCCCGGATGCGCACCGGCGCCGCGATCCACGAGCCGCTGGATTTCTACGACACCGGCGACGGCACCACGCCCGAAACGCTGGTCGAGGCCGTGGGCCTGCCGCGCGACGCGGCGGCGCGGTATCCGCACGCCTTTTCGGGCGGTCAGCGGCAGCGCATCTCGATTGCGCGGGCGCTGGCGGGGCAGCCGGACCTGCTGATCTGCGACGAGCCGACCAGCGCGCTGGACGTCAGCGTGCAGGCGCGGGTGCTGAACCTGCTGAAGGATCTGCGCGACCGCACCGGGCTGACCATGCTGTTCATCAGCCAC
The DNA here is from genome assembly GCF_029168315.1 of Psychromarinibacter halotolerans. Taxonomy (NCBI): domain Bacteria; kingdom Pseudomonadati; phylum Pseudomonadota; class Alphaproteobacteria; order Rhodobacterales; family Paracoccaceae; genus Psychromarinibacter; species Psychromarinibacter halotolerans. The sequence continues at coordinate 870,443 of NZ_JARGYD010000001.1, read as the reverse complement.
GACCTCAGCGTCGTGCGCCAGATGTGCGACCGCATCGCCGTCATGAAATCGGGCCGCATCGTCGAGCTCGAAGACGCCGAAACCCTCTTCACCCGGCCGCGCGATCCCTACACGCGCGACCTGCTTTCTCTCATCCCGACACTGGACGGCCTTGCCGCCGCGCCGCAACCTGCAGGAGCACCCCTTGGCTGACCTGATCATCACCAACACAATCGTCGTCACCGTCGATCCCGAGCGCCGCGTCCTGTTCGACGCCGCCATCGCGATCAAGGGCGACCGTATCGCCGACATCGGCCCCAGCGCCGAGATCGAGGCGAAGTATGCCGGTGTGAAAACCATCGACGGCGCCGGAAAGATGGTGCTTCCCGGTCTGGTCGACGTTCACGCCCACGCGGGCCACGGTCTGATCAAGACGCTGGCCTCGGGTGACAGCGCCAAGTGGTTCGACGCCTGCAAGGTCGCCTATACCACCGCCTCGACGCCCGAGTTCTGGCACGCCGAGGCGCAGCTTGCCGCGTTAGAGCGGGTGCGCTTCGGCGTCACCACCGGCGTGTCGCTGCTGGGCGGCGGCGATTCCATCATGCGCACCGATGATCCGGATTATGGCGACGCCCATTGCGACGGCGTGGTCGAGGTCGGCACCCGGTCCATCGTGGCCGTGGGAACCACGCGCCCGCCGCACCCGCTGACCTACGCCCGCTGGGACGGCGACAGCAAGACCGAGTTCCCGGTCGATTTCGACCGCCAGCTTGCGACCTCGGAAGACCTGATCAAACGCCGCCACGGCTCGGAAGGTCGCCGGATCAACTTTGCCCTGCTGACGCCGACGCTGCGCGCCGAACACGTCGACACGCTGGGCGAGGCCACGCTGGAAGAGGCCCGCAAGCAAGCGCAGATCGTGTCCGGCAAGGCGCGCGAGTACGGCATCGTCTTCACGCAGGACGGCCACCGCAACGGGTCGGTCGCCTATGCGCACGAGATGGGCATCCTTGGCCCCGAGGCGCTGTTGTCGCATTCCACCGACCTGACGGACGAGGAAATCGCGATCTGTGCCGAAACCGACACCAAGATCGCGCACAACCCGTCGGCCATCGCATCGGTCTTCGGACGTTGCCCGGCGCCGGAACTGATGGCGGCGGGCGTGACCGTGGGGCTGGGCTCTGACGCCACCGCGCCGGACCGGTCCGGCGACATGTTCCGCCACATGCAGCAGCTGATGCACTATCACCGCCGCCACTTCCGCGACCCGTCGTGGATCCCGCCCGGAAAGGCGCTGGAAATGTGCACCATCGACGGCGCCAAGGCGCTGGGGATGGAGGACGACATCGGCTCGCTCGAGGTGGGCAAGAAGGCCGACATGATCCTTCTCGACCTGCGCCGCCCGCACATCTACCCGGCCAACATGCACGTCAGCCACGTCATCAACTTCGCCAACGGCAACGACGTCGACACGGTGATCTGCGACGGCAAGGTGCTGATGGAAGGACGCTCGGTGTCCTCGGTCGATGAGGACAGCGTGCTGGACGCGGCGCAGCGCGAGACGGACCTGATGCTGAAGCGCGGCGGGTTCGAGCACCTGACCGAGATCCCAGACAGCTTCTGGGACAGCCTTCAGATGAACAGCAAGGCGTCCTGACGCCTGCACGCGGCCCCGGCGCCGGGGCCGCGATCCGACCCTGCCTTGGACCAAGGAAACGTGATGCGAGAGATTGTCGTCGGGGCCGCCCAGATGGGTCCGAACCAGAAATCCGACACCCGCGAGGCTGTCGTGGCGCGGATGCTGTCCCTGCTGGATCAGGCGCGGGACAGGGGCTGTACGCTGCTGGTCTATCCCGAGCTTGCCCTGACCACCTTCTTTCCGCGCTGGTACATGGAAGACCAAGCCGAGGTCGATACGTGGTTCGAGTCCGAGATGCCCAATGCCGCCACCGCGCCTCTGTTTCAGCGCGCCCGCGACTACGGCATCGCGATCAGTTTCGGCTATGCCGAGAAGACCCCGGAAGGGCAGTATTTCAACACCCAGATCCTGACCGACCGCGAGGCGAACATCATCGGCAAGTACCGCAAGGTGCATCTGCCGGGCCATTCCGAATACGACACCGAACGCGCCTTCCAGCATCTTGAGAAACGCTATTTCGAGCCCGGTGACCTTGGGTTTCCGGTCTGGCGCACGCAGGACGCGCTGGTCGGCATGGCCGTCTGCAACGACCGCCGCTGGCCCGAGACGTATCGCGTCATGGGGCTTCAGGGGGTGGAACTGATCGTGCTGGGTTACAACACGCCGTCGGTGAACAGCCAGATGAGCAAGGAAGGGCTGGCGGAACGCCTGTACCATTCCGAGCTGTCGATGACCTCGGGCGCATACCAGAACGCGACATGGGTGGTCGGCGTCGCCAAGTGCGGCGACGAGGACGGGCACCCGCTGATGGCCGGGTCGATGATCGTCGATCCCAACGGCTTCGTCGTGGCGCGGGCCGAAACGGAAGGCGACGAACTGATCACCCACGCCTGCGACATGGACCTGTCGGTGTTCGGCAAGGAAACGATCTTCGACTTCGACCGGCACCGCCGGATCGAGCATTATGGCCTGATCACCTCGCAGACCGGGGTGGTGCGGCCCGAGTAGGCCCTTGCGCCGCCGCGCATGCGTGACTGAGGAGAACACGATGGCAGACCTGATCCACCGCGAAACCAAGGGTGTCTTCGTGATCGCGGCAACCCCGTTCGCCGACGACGGGGCGCTTGACCTCGACAGCACCGACCGGCTGGTTGATTTCTACCTCGACAAGGGCGCAAGCGGCCTGACGATCCTTGGCATCATGGGCGAGGCGCCCAAGCTGTCGTCCGAGGAATCGCAGGCCTTCGTGCAGCGCGTCATGGGGCGGGTGGCAGGACGTGTGCCGGTGATTGTCGGGGTCTCGGCGGCGGGCTTGGACCCGATGCGCCGGCTGGCCCATACCTCGATGGAGGCGGGCGCGGCGGGCGTCATGGTCGCCCCGACGCAGGGGCTTGGCCCCGAGGACCGTCTGCGCGGCTACTTCGCGGCGGTCTGCGACGCGCTGGGGCCGGACATTCCGATCTGCCTGCAGGACTATCCGCAGACGTCGGGTGTGAAGTTCTCGGTCGAGATCATCGTCGGGCTGACCCGCGATCACAGCCAGATCGTCATGCTGAAACACGAAGACTGGCCCGGCCTGACCAAGCTGTCGCGCGTCCGGGCCGAGACCGGCACCGGCGCCGTGCCGCGCATGTCGATCCTGACCGGCAACAGCGCCCTGTTCCTGCCGCAAGAGATGCAGCGCGGCGCCGACGGGGCGATGACCGGCTTTGCCTACCCCGAAATGATGGTGCAGGTGGTGGACCTGTCGCTTGCGGGCGACCACGACCGGGCCGAGGACATCTTCGACGCCTACCTGCCACTGGTGCGGTATGAACAGCAGCTTGGGCTTGGCCTTGCGATCCGCAAGGAAACCCTGCTGCGGCGCGGGGCCATCGCGTCGGCGAAGGTGCGGGCGCCGGGGCCGTCGATGTCCGCGACCGACAAGGAAGAACTCACCCGGCTGGTGACCCGGCTGGAGAAACGACTGAAGGAGCTTGGCTGATGGATCTTGGCCTGAAGGGAAAACGCGCGCTTGTGATGTCCTCGTCGCGGGGGCTGGGCCTTGGCATCGCCGAGGCGCTGGCCGCCGAGGGCGCGGATGTCCTGCTGACCGGGCGCAGCGCCGAGGCGCTGGCCGTCAATGTCGACACGATCAACGCGCGCGGGGCGGGCAGGGCGCATAGCTTCGCCGCCGACCTGTCCGACCCCGACAGCGCCAGCGCGCTGTTGTCCGCCGCGGCCGAGATGCTGGGCGGCGTCGATATCCTTGTCGCCAACACCGGCGGCCCGCCTCCGGGGCGGATGGCCGATGCCGACCTGTCGGTGATGGCGGCGCAGTTCGACACGATGGTGCTGCGCGTCATGCAGATCGCCGCCGGCGTGGTGCCGGGGATGCGTGAACGGGGCTGGGGCCGGATCGTCACCGTGGCCTCGTCGGGCGTGGTACAGCCGATCCCGAATATCGGCCTGTCGAACGTCCTGCGCTCGGCGCTGGTGGGCTGGTCCAAGTCGATGTCCAACGACCTTGCCGCCGACGGCATCACCGTCAACATGGTCCTTCCGGGCCGCATCCACACGTCCCGCGTCGACGAACTGGACGGCGCCGCCGCGAAGAAATCCGGCAAGACGGTCGAGGAAGTCGCCGAAGCCTCGCGCGCGACGATCCCCGCCGGGCGCTACGGCACGGTGCAGGAATTCGCGAATGTCGCCACGTTCCTTGCCAGCGACGCGGCCAGCTATGTCACCGGCGGCATGATCCGGGTCGACGGCGGTCTTGTGAAAGGAGTCTGAGCATGGATCTTGTGATTACCGGCGGCACCGTCGCCACCGCCTCGGACACCTTCCGCGCCGACGTTGGCATCAAGGACGGCAAGATCGCCGCGCTGGGGATGGGCCTGACCGGGGACCGCACCATCGACGCCACGGGGCGGCTGGTGCTGCCCGGCGGGATCGAGGCGCACTGCCACATCGCGCAGGAAAGCGCGACCGGGGGCATGACGGCGGACGATTACCGCACCGGATCCATTTCGGCGGCGTTCGGCGGCAACTCTAGCTTCGTGCCCTTCGCCGCCCAGCATCGCGGCATGGGCGTGACCGAGACGCTGGATCTGTACGACAGCCGCGCGCAGGGCGCGTCGGTGATCGACTATGGCTATCACCTGATCATCGCCGACCCGACCGAGAAAGCGCTGACCGAGGAATTGCCGCAGGCCTTCGCGCGCGGCGTGACCTCGTTCAAGGTCTTCATGACCTACGACCTGATGAAGATCGACGACTCGCAGTTCCTCGATATCCTGTCGGTCGCACGCGAGCACGGTGCGCTGACGATGGTGCACGCCGAGAACTCTGGCATCATCAAATGGGTCAGCGACCGGCTGATGGCGGGCGGACACACGCAGCCGCGCTATCACGCGGTCAGCCACCCGGCGGTGGCCGAGGCCGAGGCGATCAACCGCGCGATCACGCTGGCGCGCTTTCTCGACGCGGCGTTGCTGATCGTGCACGTCTCGACCCCCGAGGGCGCCGAGATCGTCGCCAAGGCACGGCTGGAAGGCGCGAAGATCTTCGGCGAGACCTGCCCGCAGTACCTGTTCCTGACCCGCGACGACCTTGACCGTCCGGGCATGGAAGGCGCCAAGTTCATGTGCTCGCCCCCGGTGCGCGACGCAGCCACGCAGGATGCGCTGTGGCGGCATTTGCAGGCCGGCACGTTCAGCGTGTTCTCATCCGACCACGCGCCGTATCGCTATGACGAGACGGGCAAGCTGGCGAACGGCCCCGACGCGCCGTTCAAGAAGATCGCCAACGGGATGCCCGGCATCGCGCTGCGCCTGCCGCTGCTGTTTTCCGAGGGCGTGAACAAGGGCCGCATCACGCTGAACCAGTTCGTGGCGCTTGGCGCTGCGAACGCGGCGAAGCTGTACGGCATGGCGGGCCGCAAGGGCACCATCGCCATTGGCGCCGACGCCGACATCGCGATCTGGGACCCGGAGGAAACCCGCGCGGTGCGGGTCGAGGACATGCACGACGCGATGGACTACAACCCGTTCGAGGGCACCGAGCTGACCGGCTGGCCGGTCACCGTTCTGTCGCGCGGCGATCTGGTCATCGACGAGGGCAAGCTTGTCGCGGAACCGGGCCGGGGGCAGTTCATCAAGCGAGAAAAGCCCGACTTCACCGGCCATCCCGGCAGCGTTGCGCCGGAATTGGACCCCGCCCGCAACTTCGGCGCCGAGCTTTTGCCGTGACGGGCGCGGGGCCGGTTGTCGTCATCAACCCGAACTCGAACACGCGGGTGACAGAGCTGATCTCGGCGGAACTCGACGCGTTCCGCCACCCCGGCGGGCCAGAGGTCGAATGCCTGACGATGGCCGAAGGCCCCTTCGGGATCGAGAACCGCCTGCATGTGGAACAGGTCACGCTGCCGCTGGCGCGGTTGGTCGAAAGCCGCACGGATGCCTCGGCCTTCGTGATCGCCTGCTATTCGGACCCGGGGCTAGAGGTCTGCCGCACCATGACCGCCGCGCCGGTGTTCGGTATCCAAGAGGCGGGCATCCTGACCGCGCTGGCGCGCGCCGATATGTTCGGGGTGCTGGCGCTGTCCGAGGGGTCCGCCGGGCGGCAGCGGCCCAATCACCGGCGCATGGGCGTGGCGGTACGCTGTGCCGGGATCGCGGGGCTGAACATCTCGGTCGAGCAAAGCGCCGAAGATCCCGCGACCTTCGGCAAGCTGGTCACCCATGGCAGCGCATTGAAAGCGCAAGGCGCCGGGGCGCTGATCCTTGGCTGCGCGGGCATGGCGCGGCACCGCAAGGCGCTGGCTGCCGAGTTGGGGCTCGTGGTGATCGACCCGACGCAGGCCGCCGTTGCGATGGCGCTGGGGGCCGTGGCCAGCGACGGTTCCTGACCCGTCAGGCGCCGGTGCCCATCCCGCGCTGATACCCAAGCCCCATCGCCGCGCGCCGCAGGATGTCCAGCACCCGGTTCCGGGTCGCCGGGTCGTCCATCGCGTTGACCGATGCGGTGGTTCCAAGCGCGGCGGGCACGCCGCCGATCTGTCCCACCGGCACCGCCAGCGCACTGGCGCCCATCTCGAACTCGTTCTCGACGTGGCAATGGCCGTTCGCCGCCGTCTCGCGGATGCGCGCGCGCAGTTCGGTGGGGTCGGTTTCGGTGCGGTCGGTGTACCGTTGCAGGTCGATCCCCGCCAGCCGCGCGTCCAGCGCATCGGGGGCCAGTTGAGCCAGCAGCATCCGGCCGATGGCCGTGGGCGCAAGGGGCAGGGTGCTTCCCGCCGAGAACCCGAAGGACACCCGCGCCGAAGAGGTGGCCGAGCGGGCCACGTACAACGCGCGCGGGCCGTCCAGCACCGCCAGCGCGATCTCTCCGTCCAGTTCCTCGGCGAAGCGGTCAAGGATCGGCTGCACCGCGCGGCCATAGTCGTGGCTGGTCAGATAGCCCGCGCCGATCGCCAGCGCCTTCGCCGTCAGTTCCAGCGCGCGCCCGTTCTGTACCAGATACCCGCAGTCGATCAGCGTCAGACACAGCCGACGCGCGGTTGCCCTGTCGAAGTCGCACAGCCGCGCGACGTCGGCCATCGTCATGCCGCGCTGGCCGCTCTCGAAGCATTCAAGAACGCGAAGCCCCTTCGCGAAGGTCGAGGCGTTTTCACGGGTGCTCACGTTGACAACTCCGAAGCTGCGTTGGTATGTTTCATTAAACGACAATATGTTCGAATAACGCACGACCAACAGGAAATCAACCCGCATGACCGAGACCGCGCAGCCCCTTGTGTCTGACTATGACGGCAACCCGGAGGCCTGGGTCGAGATTGCCAGCAGTGCCGATCTCGACATTCCGCGTCCGGTCATTCCGGTGACGATCAACGGCACGCGGCTGGTGCTGTTTCGCGACGACGAAGGCGAACTGGGCCTGATCGGTCGCAACTGCCCGCATCGCGGGGCGGACCTGTGTTACGGGCGACTAGAAGACAACGGGCTGCGCTGCCCGTTCCACGGCTGGCACTTCGACCGGACCGGCCAATGCGTGGAACAACCGGCCGAACCGGAAGGTTCGCAGATGTACAAGGCGATCAAGGTGCCTATGGTACCCGTGATCGAAACCGATGGCCGCATTTTTGCGCGCATCGGCACCGCCTGACCCAACGCCCAAGCAAAGGACCAGTCACATGATCAGCCAGCAACTGAACGACCAGATCACGCGCGTGGGCCCGGGCAGCGATGCGGGCGCCGTGTTGCGGCGGTATTGGCAGCCGGCGGCGCTGACCGACGAATTGCAGCGCGGCCTGCCGCTGGCGGTGAACCTGCTGGGCGAACGGCTAGCGCTGGTGAAGGGCGCCGACGGCGAGCTGGTGCTGGCCACCCGCGATGCCTTGGCAGACGAGGCGCCCAGCTTCAGCCCCGACGCCGACGACATCGTGCTGACCGAAGGCGGCGCATCCTATCCGGCGGTTGAACGCAATGGCATCGTCTTCGCCTACATGGGCCCCGGCGCCGCGCCGGCCTTCCCGGACTTTGACTGCTTCCGCGCGCCCGACAGCCATGTCTTCGCCTTCAAGGGCCTGTGGGAATGCAACTGGCTTCAGGCGCTGGAAATCGGCATCGACCCGGCGCACGCCTCGTTTCTGCACCGCTTCCTTGAGGACGAAGATCCCGACGACAGCTACGGCAAGCAGTTCCGCGACCGTGCGGCGCACACCAACATGCCGATGACGCAGGTCCTTCGCGAATACCCGCGCCCCGAGATCCGGGTCGAGGAAACCGACTACGGCCTGAAGATCATCGCCCTGCGCCACATGGAGAACGAGCTGACCCACGTGCGCGTGACCAACCAGATCTTCCCCGGAGCGATCTGCATCCCGATGTCGCGCGAGATGACGATCACCCAGTGGCATGTCCCGATCGATGACGAGACCTGCTATTGGTACTCGATGTTCACCAGCTTCCAGAACCCGGTGAACAAGGACCTGATGCGCGAACAACGGCTGAAGGAACACCGTCTGCCGGACTACGCGCCGCTGAAGAACAAGTCGAACGACTACCACTACAACCCGGAAGAGCAGGCGAACCTGACCTATACGGGCATGGGGCTGGACATCAACGTCCACGACCAGTGGGCGGTCGAGGGCATGGGCGCGATCCAGGACCGGACGCAGGAACACCTTGGCCGCAGCGACGTGGCGATCATCCGCTATCGCCGGATGCTGCGGAAGATGATCGCGGCGCTTGGCGAAGACGGCGGCGACGACGCGCTTCCGATGCGCGACGAGGCGGCGGCGTCGATCAAGGGGCCGCTGTCGAACGACGCCATCGCGACCACCGACGAATGGGAAACCGCAAGCCACGCCGCCGACATGGAACGGCGCGCGGCCTGCCCGTGGGACGCGACGGTCTGATCCGCAGATGAGCGACACACCGAAAGACATCATCGGCCGGGGCAAGCTGGCCGCGTCGGGGCTGCTGTCGGACGACGCCGTCGCCCGCGCGGCCGAACTTGTGACCCGTTGCGAGGCCGAGGGCATCGAGACGGTGCGCCTGATGTTTCCCGACCAGCACGGTATCCTGCGCGGCAAGACGGTCGCCGCCCGCACGCTGGCCTCGGCCTTCGCGTCGGGCATCGGCGTGCCGTCCACGCTGCTGCTGAAGGATACCTCGCACCGCACCGTGTTCGACGTGTGGTCGGGCGCGGCAGAGGTCGACGGGCTGGGCTTTCAGGGCGCCAGCGATGTGCTGCTGGTGCCGGACCCGGACGCGTTCCACCTGCTCAGCTGGTCGCCGCACTCTGCCATCCTGCTGTGCGACGTGGTGCAGCGGTCCGGCGCGCCGGTTCATTTCGCCTCGCGCACCGTGTTGCGGACGGCGACTGAAAAGCTGGCCGAGGCGGGCTTTGCCGCGACGATGGGGCTGGAGGTGGAGTTTCAGGTCTATCAGCGCGTCGACGACGGGCTGGACCATGCGCAGGCCACCATGCCCGGCGCGCCGGTCACGACGCGCAACACCTCGCAGGGCTACCAGTACCTGACCGAGACCCGCTATGCCGAGGCAGAGGACCTGCTGGACGAGCTGCGCCGCGCCGCCGAGGTGATGGGGCTGGCCCCCCGTTCGATGGAAATCGAGATGGGGCCCAGCCAGTACGAGTTCACCTTCGACGCCTCGGACCCGATGGGTCAGGCCGACCGCATGGTTCTGTTCCGGACGCTGGTGAAAGAGGTCTGCCAGCGGCGCGGGCTGCACGGCAGCTTCATGGCCAAACCCAAGCTGCCGAACGCCTCTGCGAACGGCTGGCACATTCACCAGTCGCTGCAAACGCTTGAGGGGGCGAATGTTTTCGTCTCTGACGCCGATGGCGTGCCGACGGCCGAGGCCAGCGCGTGGATTGCCGGGCTGCTGGACAATGCCGCCGCCGCCTGCCTGATGACGACGCCGACGGTGAACGGCTACAAGCGGTACGCGCCGTTCCAGCTTGCCCCGAACCGCATCCAATGGGGCACCGACAACCGGGGCGCGATGATCCGTGCGCTGTTGTTCGCGGGCGACCCCGCCAGCCGGATTGAGAACCGCGCGCCAGACACCACGGCGAATCCGTACTATGCGCTGGCCGCGCAGATCCTGTCGGGCCTTGACGGTCTGACGCGCGGGGCCAAGGCGCCGCCCGCGACCGACAAGCCGTATGAAGGCGCCGACAAGCTGCCGCCCAGCCTGATCGCCGCCATCGAGACTTTCGAGACCAGCACGCTGTTCCGGCAGGCGCTGGGGGACGGGTTCGTGAGCTATCTGGCCCATCTCAAGCGGGCCGAGTGGGACCGCTATCTGATGACCGTTTCCGAGTGGGAACAGGCCGAATACTTCAACCTTTTCTGAGCAATGGAAGTCAAAGCTCAGAAATCGGTTCCGGTGTCCGGCGACTTGTTCGAGGACACGATGGACGGCTATTTCCCGTTCCGCGAAAGCGTGCGCCAGATGATGGCGCGCAACGGTTTCGCGGCGGCGTGGATCTCGCTTGCGCACGCCCCGATGATGGATCTGCCCGATGTTGCCGCCGACGCCCCGGTGCCGCTGCGGCTGCGGCCAGAGGCGGCGGGTACGATCCGCAGCATGGCGGTGATCGCGGTGGCGTCGGTTAAGGGTCTGCGCCTGCGCGGTGCAGCGCGGTGGTCGTGGCTTGGGCCGCGACAGGGCGCGGACGAGACGTTCGATCCGGCGTGGCGGTTGGCCGAGCCGGTGTTCGTGCGCGGGATCGGTCTGTTGCCCCTGCGCGGTGACGATGAAGCCATCGAGACCGAAGGCTTCGGGCGGATCGCCAGTGCCCATGCGGACAGTCCCGTTCGGCTGTGCCAAGGCGACCTGCCACAGACAGATGCCCGGCTTTGGGGTGTCGATGCCCAGGACGCGATTGTCCGCGAGGATTTGCTGCCGCGCCCCGGACTGTACGGCGCCCGGCCCGGCGGCGATGGCGGCGCGCGCGAGGTCCTTGCCGTCAGCCTGACGGACCCGAACCGCGCCGCGCTGGCCGAGCGGATCGCGCAAGACCGCTGATCACGCGATGGTCTGCGCGCCTTCGGGCGGGTTGGCGATGGCGAAGTCCCGGAACGCCTGCGCCGCCGGTGACAGCGCGTGGTCCTTGCGCTGGTACAGCAGGAACCGGCGCGGGGCCGGGTAATCGGCCAGTTCCCGAAACGCCACGTTGAACAGCGGCGCAAAGGCGACGGCATAGGCCGGAGCGGCGGTGGCATAGTGGCCGTCCCGAAGGATCGACAGCGCGGTGATCAGGCTGCGGACGCGGATGTCGCGCCCGTGGTCGCGGTCGGGGGCCTGAAGGATGGTCCGCTGCATCAGCCCGCCGAATTCGTCCGAGTAGTGAATCCACGTCATCCGCGCAACGTCGCGCGACCGAAAGTCCGCTGCGGTGGCAAGATCGGACTCCGCCGGAAGGGCGATATGAATCGGCACCTGCCAGATCGGGGTCGCCTGTATCTCGGGGCCGACGGTGCGTTCCGGGCCGATGCCGATCTCGGCGTCGTTCTGCGCGACCGACGGCGCGACGCGGTCGGTCACGGTGTCCGCGATCTCGACCCGGACGTCGGGATGCGCGCCGCGAAACCGCCGCAGCGCCTTCGGCAGCCACGCGGCGGCAAGGATCTGGGGCAGGGCACAGCGCAGCTTGCCGCGCCGCAGGTCGTTCAGCCCGCGCGCCGCGTCCGCGACCTCGGCCAGTTCGGTCATCGCGCGGGTCAGGCCGGGCCGCGCCTCGGCCCCGAATTCGGTCAGCGCAACGCCGCGCCCGGTGCGCACGAACAGCGGCAGGCCCAGGGCGTCCTCCATCTGCCGGATCAACATGCTGACGGCGGATTGGGTCAGGTTCAGCCGTTCAGCGGCTGTGGTGAAGCTTCCGCTTTCGGCGGCGGCTTGGAAGGCGCGGATTTGCTTGAGCGTGACGGACATAAGAGAACCTGATGGATCAAGAAAATCTATTCGTTTGTCTTGTGGCTGACCCTCCCCGATAGTCAAGCGAAAGACAAAGGGGCCCCATGCATATTGGAATAGTCGGAACCGGGATCGTGGGCGTCGCCACCGCTGGGTGGCTGCAACGGGACGGCCACACGGTGACGTTCTTCGATCCGGCCGAGGCGGGAACGCAAACCTCGTTCGGCAACGCGGGGTCGTTGTCGCCCAGTGCGGTGCTGCCCGTGGGAATGCCCGGCATGTGGAAGCGCGTGCCGAAATGGCTGCTGGACCCCGACGGCCCGCTGGTGATCCGAACCCAGTACCTGCCCACGGTGCTTCCGTGGCTGATGCGGTTTCTGGGCCACATGTCTGAGTCCGAGGTGACCCGGATCGCCACCGCGATGCGGGGCCTGCTGAACCCGGTGTTCGACTGCTACATGCCGCTGTTGCAGCGCGCGGGCGCTTCGTCGCTGGTGCGGCGCAACGGGTGCCTGTACGTCTATTCCTCGCGCGAGTCCGCCAAGCGGTGGACCTTCGGCACGCAGCTGCGCCGCGATCTGGGGGTCGAGATGCAGCCGGTCGAAGGCGAGGCCCTGTTCGAGCTTGAACCGGACCTGCGCGGCAGCTTCGAATTCGGCCAGTTCGCACCGGAAAACGGGTCCACCCCCGATCCCGAGGCGCTGGTGAAGGCGATCTACGGTCAGGCGATCACCGACGGCGCGGCCCACCTGCGCAACCGCGTCACCGGGTTCCGCGCAGCGGATGGGGTGATCGACGGCGTGACGCTGGACAACGGCGAGACCGTCGGCGTCGACGGCGTCGTGGTGGCGGCGGGCGCGTGGTCCGGGACGCTGGCCAAGGAACTGGGCGCCAAGGTGCCGCTGGAAAGCCAGCGCGGCTATCACGTCACCATCGCGGACCCCGGGATCTCGTTGAACCGCAACGTGATGGCGGTGGAACAGAACATCATGGTGAACCCCATGTCGATGGGGCTGCGGCTGGCCGGCACGGTCGAGTTCGCGGGGCTGAAGGCCGCGCCTAACTATGCCCGCGCCGAGGCGCTGCTGGGCGTGGGCCGCAAGGTGTTCCCGAAGCTGCGCGCAGACACCTACACGCCGTGGATGGGGCATCGCCCCTGTATGCCGGATTCGATGCCGGTGATCGATCGCGCCCCGAAGTACGAGAACGCGTGGCTGGGCTTCGGCCACGGCCATGTCGGCATGTGCGGTGGGGCCACGACCGGGCGCGAGATCGCCCACCTTGTTGCAGGGCGACCGCCCGAGGTCGACCTGCACCCGTTCCGCGCCACCCGCTTCGGGCGCGCGGCCTGAAGACAATAAAGACATAAACAGAACCAACAGGAGAAACGATACCATGAAGACGCTCATCAAAGGTTTCGCCCTTGCGGCAATGACGCTGACCGCGCCGATGGCGCTGGCACAGGGCTTCCCCGAAAAGCCGATCACCATCGTGGTTCCCTTCCCGCCGGGCGGGTCGACCGACCTTCTGGCCCGCCAGATCGGCGAACAGATCTCCGAGACGCTGGGGCAGCCCGTGGTGGTCGAGAACCGTGGCGGCGCCGGCGGCACCGTGGGTGCGCATTACGTCACGCAGGCCGAGGCAGACGGCTACACCCTGCTGATGGGCGTCACCGGCTCGAACGCGATCAGCGCCGTGCTGCGTGACGATCTTCCCTATAGCCCGACCGAGGATTTCGATCCGGTCAGCATCGTCATCTCTTCGCCGCTGGTTCTGGTCGTCCAGTCAGACAGCGACTTCGAAAGCGTTCAGGACGTGATCGATTTCGCATCGGAGAACCCCGAGACCTTCACTCACGGAACCCCCGGCGTGGGCACTTCGATGCACATGGCCGCGGAGCTTTTCGGTCTCGAATCCGGCACGACGCTTCTGCACGTCCCGTACTCGGGCAGTGCCGACGCGTTGAAGGATCTACTGGGCGGCCAGATTGACTCGATGTTCGGCGACATCCTCGTGACCTCGGAGCACGTCAAGGCGGGCACGTTGCGTCCCCTGGCGGTGACCGGCACGCAGGAACACTTCCTGCTGGAAGGCATCCCGACGATGGCCGAGGCGGGGCTGGAAGATTACTCTGCCTTCTCGTGGCAGGGTCTGTTCGCGCCCGCGGGGACCCCGACCGAGGTTCTGGATACCCTCTACGGTGCCGTCAGCGACGCGATCGCGACCGACGAGCTTCAGGCGATCTTCACCGAACGCGGGTTCCTTGTCGAAGGCATGACGCCCGCGGACTCGAAGGCGTTCATCGCGGGCGAGGTCGAGAAGTGGGGCCGCGTCGTCGACGCCGCCGGACTGAAGCAGTAACGGCCGGAGACCGCCAATGGCGCGCGAAACAGGCACCTTGCTTCGCAGCCTGATGGCTGGTGCGGTGGTGGCGGCGTTCGGCGCGTTCGTCGCCGCCATCGCACTGACCTATCCGCTGGGGTCCGCCTTTCGGCCAGGCCCCGGCTTCGTTCCGCTGGGGATCGGCGTGCTGCTGATCGTGCTAGGCGTCATCGTCGCGGTCGAGGACGCGCGCGCAGGCGGTGCCCCATCTGACGAGACCGCGACCGACGAGGCCGTCCCGGTCTGGCGCCCGATGGTCGCCACAGTGGCGGGGGTCCTTGTGTTCGCGCTGCTTCTTGATCGCGTGGGCTATGTCCCGGCATCGATCCTGCTGGTGTTGATCGTGGCGCGGGGCGAACGCGGCCGGAACTGGCTGATCGACATCGCCATCGCGGCTTTCATGGCGGTGTTTGGCACCATCGTGTTCATCTGGGGCCTCGGGCTGCCGATCGATCCAATCGTGGGACTGTGATGGAAATTCTTCAGGGGCTTGGCCTTGGCCTGCAGACGGCATTGGGACCGTCGGCACTGCTGTTCTGTTTCATCGGCGTCACGGTGGGCACCATCGTCGGCGTGCTGCCCGGCGTGGGCGCACTGGCCGCGATCTCGCTGGCGCTGCCGCTGACCTATTACATCGACCCGACCGAGGCGCTGATCATGCTGGCGGGGATCTTCTACGGGGCGCAGTACGGCGGCTCGACCGCCTCGATCCTGCTGAATCTGCCGGGCACCGCGACGGCGGCGATCACCTGTCTGGACGGGCACCCGCTGGCCAAGCAGGGCAAGGCGCCGCTGGCGTTGTTCGTGACCGCGATCAACAGCTTCATCGGGTCGTCCTTTGCCATCGTCATGCTGATGTTCTTCGCGCCGCTGGTGGCGCGGGTCGCGCTGAACTTCGGGTCGGCCGAGTATTTCGCGGTGATGCTGCTGGGGCTGATCGCCGCCTCGACCCTGACCGTGGGATCGCCGTTCAAGGCGCTGGCGATGGTCGCCTTCGGCATCGCGCTGGGGCTGGTCGGCACCGACGTGAACACCGGGCAGTTCCGCTACAACTTCGGCCTGCTGCCGTTGGCCGATGGGTTCAGCCTTGTCGCGCTGGCGATGGGGTTGTTCGGCGTGGCCGAGATCATCGCCAACATCGGCCAGCCGCCGGGCACCCTGCACAAGTTGGGGCGGGTGCGGTTCAAGGACATGCTGCCAGACCGCAAGCAATGGCGCGAGATCTGGCCGCCGACGCTGCGTGGGTCGGTCGTTGGATCTTTCGTCGGCGCGCTGCCGGGGACGGGGCCGGGGATCGCCTCGCTGATGTCCTATGCCGCCGAGAAACGCATCTCGCGCACCCCCGAGAAGTTCGGCAATGGCGCGCTGGAGGGCCTGTCGGCGCCAGAGGCCGCCAACAATGCCAGCGTGCAGGCCGCGTTCATCCCGACGCTCAGCCTTGGTATTCCGGGCGATGCGGTGGTCGCGGTGCTGATGGGCGCGATGATGCTGCACGGGATCACGCCGGGGCCGAACCTGATCAACGACCAGCCGACGATGTTCTGGGGCCTGATCATGAGCTTCTGGGTCGGCAACATCATCCTGCTGGTGCTGAACATCCCGCTGATCGGGCTGTGGGTGAAGCTGCTGAGCATTCCCTACCACATCCTGTACCCCTGCATCTTCGTGTTCATCTGCCTTGGCGTCTATTCGTCCGACAACTCGACCTTCGACATCTTCGTGGTGCTGGCGTTCGGGGTGATCGGTTATGGCATGCGGCGGTATGGCTTCCCGGCCACCCCGGTGCTGCTGGGCTTCATCCTTGGCCCATTGCTAGAGGAACACTTCCGCCGGGCGATGCTGCTGGCGCGGGGCGACCCGATGGTGTTCCTCGAACGTCCGATCAGCGCGGTGTTTCTGTGCGCCTCGGCGCTGCTGCTGGCCTCGGCCTTCTGGCCGCGCGGGCGGAAAAGCAAGGCTCGGGCGGCGGCCGACAGCGGCGTCGATCCCTGATCCGGCGGGAAACCTAGACGCCCGCGCCGCCCAGCAGGGCGGCGTTGCGCATCAGGCAGGCAACGGTCACCGGGCCGACCCCGTCCGGGACGTGGGTCAGCCAGGCGGCGTGCCCTTCGACCTTGCCTGCGTCGATGTCCCCGACCAGCCGCTCGCCTTGCCGGGTAATGCCGATGTCGATGCCGACGGCGCCCTCGCGCAGGTGGTCGCGGCCCAGCAGTCCGGGATGGCCCACGGCAGAGAACACGATCTCGGCGTCGCGGGTTTCGGCGGCGAGGTCTCGGGTGGTGGCCTGCGCCACGCGCACGGTCGCCCCGGCAGCGATCAGCAACAGCGCCAGCGGGCGGCCCACCACGGGCGAGGCGCCGACCACGGTCGCGGTCTTGCCCGACAGCGGACCCACGATCGCCTTAGCCACGCGGAACGCGGCGTCGGCGGTTGGCGGCACGATCCCGGGGCGTCCCAGCGCCAGCGCCCCGGCGTGCAGCGGATGCAGTCCTTCGGGGTCGCGGTCGGGGCCGACACGGGCCGTGAGCGTGGCCGCGTCGATCCAGTCCGGCAGCGGGTGGATCGGCAGGACCGCACCCTGCGTCGCCTCCAGAAGGGTCCGAAGTTCGGCCAGGGTTGCGGGATAGTCCCGGACGGTGACGGGAAATCCGGCGCGGGGGGCAAAGCTTTCGATCCGTGCGGCATAGGCGGCGGCGGGCGGCGCCGAGGCATCGCGCAACACCAGCAGGCTGGCCCGCGCACAGGCCGGGTCGGCGCGCACGGCGCCAAGGATCTCGTCGGCAAGGGCGTCGCCCCGGAAGATCCGCGTCACAGGCTGGTGCCGATGTCGACCGCGCACTGGCGCAGCTCCGCGATCAGGGACGCGGGCATCGCGGCGGGGTCGAAGCGGTCGGTCGGGAAGAGGATCGACACCGCGCCCTCGATCAGGCCATTGGCGCGGAACACCGGGAAGGCGACGGAACTGACGCCGTCGATCAGCCCGTCCGCAAGGTAGGCAAAGCCGCGCCGGTGCACCTGTTGGATGGTCTCGTCCAGCGCCGGGGTGCGGTCCACGCCGTCTGGCCAGTCGTCCGGGCCGACATGGGCAAGGATCGCGTGCCCGGCGGCGGTGCTGGCCAGCGGGACATGGGTGCCGATCGCCACGCGGTTCAGCGTGAACGACCCCTTCACCTGCGCATGCGCGACATAGGTCGCATCGACACCGTCGCGCAGGGCGAAGGACACGTTCTCGGAAATCGATTCCGACGTGCGGCGCAGGATCGGCTGGATGATCTGCGCGATCCGGTGCCCGTCGGTGAACCCGCGCGCCAGCCGCAGCACGCCGACCGTCATCTCGAACCGCTGGCCGGTTTCGCGCAGGATGCCCATGTGCAGCAGGGTGCGCACCAGCCGCCGGGCGACCGACCGGTTCAGCCCGGTTTTGCGCGCGATCTCGGCAAGGGTCAGTTGGCGGTCGTCGCCATCGAAGGCCATCATGACCTGCAGACCCTTCCGGAAGGTCAGCGAGATTTCCGTCTCGGCAGTGCTGCCGGACTCGTCGCTTCCGGGTCCCGGTGTCGTTTCGAAACTGCTCAACAATACGCCATCCCAGCAAAAGTTCGGGCAGCTGCGCACCGGGGCGCCTGCCGCATTGGGCTGGAACAAAGGCATCCCGCGCGGGAAGTTGTCAAGCGCCCCGGGCAGGTCTTGACAGTCGGCGGCTGTCCCGCAGAATGATCAATAACGAACGCATGTTCCATTATCGAACGGATTGGGCCAGCCAGGATGCGGACCAGCACACAGGATGACAGCACGCGGAGCGCCGTGGCAAAGGCGCTGGCCGGGGGCGATCCCGTCGTGCTGGCCGGTGCCGTGTCGCCCATGGCGCTGTTGTCGGGAATCGAGGGCCACGCCGCATCGGGACGGGCGGCGGGGGGCATGTGTCAGGTCGACGTCGGCATCGCCGGTGGCCGCTTCCGCCGCGCCGCCGATCTGCCGGGGACCCGGCGCATCCTCGTGTCGGGCTGGTCGCTGTTGCCGGGGCTGACGGACGCGCATGTGCATCTCGACAAGACCTACACGGTGGCCGAGACGGGGCTGGCCGACGGCACGCTGATGGGCGCGATCCGGCTTCATGCCGAGGCGTCCGTGCGTTGGACGGCGGACGATCACGCCGCCCGCATGCGCCGCGCGGTGGCCGAGGCCGCCGCCGCTGGCACGCGGACGCTGCGCACCCATATCGACTGCCCGAGCCTGCCGGAAGAGATGCCGGGCTGGCAGGCCGCCGGGGCGGTCGCCGCCGAAGGCACGGTGACGCTGCAACGGTCCGCGCTGGGGGCGCTGAGCCGGGCGCAGGGGGCCGATTTCGCGGACCGCTGCCGCCAAGTCGCGCGGGCTGGCGGGGTTCTGGGTGCCTTCGTCGCACCGGGACTGGCCGACCGCGCGCTGTTCGAGGCGTTCCTTACCGGCGCCGAGGCGCATGGGCTGGATGTCGATTTCCACATAGACGAGGGGCTGCACCCCGGGCCCGCCTCGCTGCCGGTGCTGGCCGAGGCGGTGCTGAAGACCGGGTTCTCGGGGCGTGTGCTTGCGGGCCACGGCTGCGCGCTGTCGCTTCAGACCGAAGCCGAGCGTGACCGCGCGCTGGACCTGATCGCCACGGCGGGGATCGCCGTGGCGGCGTTGCCCCGCACGAACCTTTACCTGCAGGACCGGGCGCCCGGAACGACACCGCTGCGGCGTGGGATCACGCTGGTCCACGAAATGCGCGCGCGCGGCATCCCGGTATTGTTCGGCGCGGACAACGTGGCCGACGCTTACTATCCTTTCGGCAACTACGACCCGCTGCACCTGTTCGCCGAGGCGACGACCGCTGCCCATCTGGATCAGGACCTTGGGGTCTGGATCGATGCCATCGCCGGGGTTCCCGCCCGCGCGATGGGTCTGGACGGTGGCCGGATCGCCCCCGGCGCGCCGGCGGACGGCGTTCTGGTGCCCGCGTCCGACTGGCCCGGTTTGCTGACCGCGCCCGTGGATGGCCGGCTGGTGCTGCGGGATGGCGTGCCGCTGGGACGTGGGTTGGACCCCGTGGCCGTGACGCAAGGAGACATGGCATGACCGTTTCGGAAACCGACATCGAAGCCTGCAAGGCGGCGCTGCGGGCGGCGGACGTCCCGCTAGAGGATGCGCCCGGCCCGGTGCAGCGCAAAAGCCGCGATTTCTACTGGTACAGCCCGATCCTCAAGCGGCAGCTGGAAGAGGTGAAGGGCGACTTCATCGTCTCGCCCCGCACCGAGGCCGAGGTGCGCACGGTGCTGGCGACCTGCCACGCGCATGGCGTCCCCGTGACCGTGCGGGGCGGCGGCACCGGCAACTATGGCCAGTCGATGCCCCTGCGCGGCGGCTGCGTGCTGTCGACGGCGGATCTGAACGGGTTCGAGATCCATGACGGTCGGCTGGTGGCCGAGCCCGGCGCGATCCTGGCCGAGTTGGAAACCGCCTGCCGCGCCGAGGGGCAGGAGCTGCGGCTGTTCCCCTCGACCACCGCGACCGCCACCATCGGCGGCTTTATCGCGGGCGGGTCCAGCGGCGTCGGCGCGATCCGCTGGGGCGGGCTGCGCAACCCGGCCAACATCCTGAAGCTGCGCCTTCTGACGATGGAGGCCGAGCCGCGCGTGATCGAACTGGAAGGCCCCGAGGTCCACAAGGCCGCCCATGCCTACGGCGTGAACGGCGTCATCACCCGTCTGGAGGTGCCGATCGACCCGGCGTCGGATTGGATCGGGGTGCTGGTCGGTCTGCCGGACCTGTCCGAGGCGCTGCGCTTTGCGCTGGCGGCGGGCGGGCAGGGCGACATCCTGTGTCGCATGATCTCGGTCTTCGAGCCGGGCATCGCGGAACGCTATTTCCTGCGCCACCGCGCCTTCCTGACGGCGGGCGAGGGGCTGGTGGGGCTGTACGTATCGCAACAGACGCTGCCCGCGCTGGAAGCCTTCGTCGCCGCCGAAGGGGGCGCGATCCGGTATCGTGACGGTCAAAGCGAACAGCGCGTGCCGCCGCTGTATGAACTTGGCTGGAACCACACCACGCTGCGGGCGATGAAGGTCGATCCCGACACGACCTATCTGCAGATGATGTTCGGCGACTATCCGGTGGCTGAAACGCAGCGGCTGAAGGCCCGGTTCGGCGACGAACTGCGGCTGCATTTCGAACTGACGCGCATCATGGGGAAGGTGCGCGCCGTCGCGATGCCGCTGGTGAAATACACCGACGAAGCCCGGCTGGAAGAGCTTGTCTCGCTTCTGGAGGCCGAGGGTTTCACCGTCTTCAACCCGCACCGCGTCACGCTGGAAGAGGGCGGCATGAAAGCCCCCGATCTCGACCAGTTGGCGTTCAAGCGGGAAACGGACCCCCGGGGGCTGTTGAACCCCGGCAAGATGATCGCGTGGGAGGACCCGGACTGGAAGCCGGTGGCAGGGCGCACGTACCTGTTCGGAGAAACCGCCAAAGAGGGCGCGGAATGAAAGTACACGTAGTCTATGCCCACCCGCTGAAGACCAGCCTTGCGGCGCGTCTGCACGAAACGGTGGTGACCAACCTGACGGCGGCGGGGCACGAGGTGGACGACCTTGACCTTTATGCCGACGGCTTTAACCCGGTGCTGTCGCCCGAAGGGCGCAGCGATTACCACGAGGTTCCGAAGAACCGCGAACTTGTGGACGACTATGTCTCGCGGTTGCAGGCCTGCGAGGCGCTGGTGCTGTGCCACCCGGTCTGGAACTTCGGCTGGCCCGCGATCCTGAAGGGGTATTTCGACCGGGTGTTCCTGCCCGAAGTGTCGTTCGTGTTCCAGAAGAACCGGCTTGGCCCGGGGCTGACCAACATCCGCCGGTTGACCAGCGTGACGACTTATGGCTCCAAGCGGTGGCGGGCGATGGTTCTGGGCGATGCGCCGCGCAAGAACGGAACACGCTTCCTGCGCGCCGTGTGCCATCCAAGGGTGCGGGTGGACTACCACGCGCTTTACAATATCGACCGCGTCGGTCAGGCCGAGATCGACGGCTTCATCGACCGTGTCGGCCGCAAGATGCGGGAATACTAAGACGTGGAGGGCGCGATGACCCAATCCGTAACGGCCGAGACGCCCGCAGCCACCGGGCACCGGGGCGTCTATCGCCTGTCGCCGGACCGTGCGCCGGACCCGCGCCCCGTGGCGCTGCGGTTCGAAGACCTGTCGATGACCTATCCCGACGGGACTGAGGCGCTGACCGGCATCGACCTGTCCATCGCGGCGGGCGAGTTCGTGTCGATCATCGGCCCCTCTGGCTGCGGCAAGTCCACGCTGGCGCGCATCGCCTCGGGCCTGCTTCCGCAGACCGGCGGGCTGGTGCGGATCGACCGCGATCACCTTGCCTTCACCTTCCAAGAGGCGACGCTGCTGCCGTGGCGGCGGGTGCTGGGCAATGTCGAACTGATGATGGAACTGCGTGGCGTCCCGGCGGCCGAACGCAAGCGCAAGGCGCTGGAACAGCTGGACCTCGTCGGACTGACCGGGTTCGAGGACCGCTTCCCCCGTGCGCTGTCGGGCGGCATGAAGATGCGCGCCTCGCTGGCGCGGTCCTTTGCCTTGGACCCGACGGTCTTCCTGTTCGACGAACCGTTCGGAGCGCTGGACGAGATCAACCGCGAACGCCTGATCGAGGAACTGTCGGCGCTGCACCGCGCCAAGGGTTTCACCGGCTTCTTCATCACCCACTCGATCCCCGAGGCGGTCTATCTGTCCTCGCGCGTGGTGGTGATGGGCGCGCGGCCCGGGCGGATCGCGGCGGAATACGCCATCGACCTGCCGCAGCCCCGAAACGCCGACCTGCGCTTTGACCCCGCCTTCACCGAGGGCTGCGCCGAGATCTCGCATTGCCTGCGCGGGCTGATGCAGCCCGACGAGAGGACAAGCCAATGACCGACACCGCTTTGCCCCCGGCGCACAAACCGCGTCCCAACCCCAAGCCGCCGACCCCGGCGGCCAGCATCGTCATCGCGGTCCTGCCGCCGGTGATCCTAGGGCTTGCTTTGCTGGGCCTCTACGCGTGGACCCGCGCCGGTTTGCCGGACCACCGCCGGTTCCTGATGCCCAGCGGCACGGGCCTGTGGGAGATGGCGTTCTCGAAACCCGAAATCTGGGCCGAACTGGGCCAGCGGGCGCTGGTCACGATCTCGATCGCCGCCGCCGGCATGGCGTGTTCTATACCGATCGGCATCCTGCTGGGCGTGTTCATGTTCCGGATGCGCCTGCTGGAACGGGCGATCTTCCCGTACCTTGTCGCGCTGCAGTCGATCCCGATCCTGGCCATCATCCCGCTGATCCAAAGCGCGCTTGGCTTCGGCTTCCTGCCGAAGATGTTGATCGTCGCGATGTTCACCTTCTTCTCGATTCCCACGACGCTGCTGCTGGGCCTTAAAAGCCTTGATCGCGGGTTGATCGACCTGTTCCGCCTGTCGAACGCCAGCTGGTGGGTCACGCTGTGGAAGGCGGGCTTCCCCTCGGCGGCGCCCGCGCTGTTCGCGGGGCTTCGGATCTCGGCCGGGCTTGCCATCATCGGTGCCATCGTGTCCGAACTGTTCTTCCTCGCCGGTCCCGGCGGGCTGGGGCAGATGCTTATCAACTCCAAGATCGACTTCAAATATGAGGAAATGTACGCGGCGCTGATCGTATCGTCGCTGCTGTCGATCTCGGTTTACCTGTTCTTCCAGTTCCTCGGAAACCGCCTGTTCGCCGACTGGCACGGGCGGGTCTGAGCCACCTTCGACACCTACAACAAACGCACACAACAGAGAGGACCAGCCAGATGAAGACCAGCATGACGCTTGCCCTTGCCGCGGGCCTTGCCGCCGGGGCCGCCCACGCGGGCGAATTCGCCGAAACGAACTATACCACGCCGCTTGCCGACGTCTGTCCGAACCCGCTGATCCTTCAAAAGGACTGGCTGATGCAGGCCGAGCATGGCCCGATCATGCAGATGATCGGCGCGGGCGGCACGATGGAATCCGGCGTTTACAAGGGCCCGCTGGGGTCCACCGGCATCGAGCTTCAGATCCTCGAAGGCGGCGGCGGCATCGGCATGGGCGATGGCGAGACGGCCTATTCCTCGTTGTTCATGGGCAACTCGAAAGCCGGCGTGCTGCCGCACCTCGGCTATCAAGAGCTGGACAACGCCTTCATCTTCTCGGAACGGTTCCCGGTGGTCGGCGTCTTCGCACCGCTCGACGTGGCGCCCGCCGCGCTGATGTGGGACGAGGGGACCTATCCCGACGGCTTCAGCAGCATCGAGGATCTGCAAGCCTTCGCCGAAAGCGGCGAGGGAAAGATCTACATCTCCACGATCCAGCGGACCTACGGCAAGTTCCTTGTCGACTCCGGTGTGCCGGCGGACGTGTTCGTCGAAGGCTATCGGGGCGATCTTGAGAATTTCGTGGTGAACAACGGCACATGGCTGAACGCGGGCTTCATCACCAGCGAGGCCTACAAGCTGGCGAACGGGTCGAACTGGGGCAAGCCGATCGGCGGCACGACGCTGAACGATTTCGGCTATCCCAACTACACCGGCATGGTGTCCGTCGCGCAGTCGCGGATGGACGAACTGGCGCCCTGCCTTGAACAGCTGGTGCCGATCATGCAGCAGGCCGCCGTCGATTATGCCACCGACCCGACCGAGGTGAACGAGGTTATCGTCGCGTTCAACGAGGGCGGCTTCGCCACGACATGGTGGACCACCGCGCCGGACCTGATGGACTATGCCGCGACCACGATGGTCGAGGATGGCGTTATCGGTAACGGGTCGAACGACACCATCGGCGACTTCGACATGGAACGCGTGTCGACCATCCTCGAGATCGTCAAGCCGGGGCTGGACGAACGCGCCAATCCCGACGTGACAGCCGAGGACGTGGTGACCAACCGCTTCATCGACCCGTCCATTGGTCTCGAGTGATCGCGTGACCGCGATCCTTCTGGACGGAGACGTTCTTGCCCGCCGCCGGTTCGATGAACTGGCGGCGCGTGTCGTTTCGCTGGCAAAGCGCGGCGTCGTCCCTCGGCTGGCGACGGTGCTGGTCGGCGACAACCCGGCCAGCCAGTCCTACATCGGGCGCAAGCACGAGAACTGCGCAGAACTCGGCATGGCGTCGGACGATATCCGGCTGCGGGGCGACATTTCGGAGGACGCCTTGATCGCGCAGGTCGAGGCATTGAACGCCGATCCGCTGATCCACGGCGCGCTGGTACAGCTGCCGCTGCCCGCGCATCTGGACGAGGGCCGGGTGGGCGAGGCGGTGTCGCCCGCCAAGGACGTGGACGGGCTGCATCCGATGAACCTTGGCCGCCTGCTCGCCGGAACGCCGGGTTTGCTGCCCTGTACCCCCGCCGGGATCGAGGATCTGCTGCGCGCCCACGACGTGCCGCTGGCCGGGCGCCGGGTGGCGATCATCGGGCGCGGGATGCTGGTAGGGCGTCCGCTGGCGATGCTGCTGTCATTGCCCGGAACGGATGCCGAGGTGACGCTGCTGCACCGGCGCTCGCCGGATCTGGCAGAGGTCACGCGACAGGCTGACGTGGTCGTGTCCGCAGCCGGGCAGCCCGACCTTGTGACCGCCGACATGATCCGCCCCGGTGCGGCGGTGGTGGGCGTCGGGATCACCTATGTCGATGGCGGGATGGTGTCGGACATTGCCGACGAGGTCGCGCAGGTCGCGGGCCACATCACGCCGCGCCATGGCTCGGTCGGCGCGATGACCCGCGCGCATCTGCTGTCGAACCTTGTGCGGATTGCCGAGGCAGGCTGACCGCGCTGCTTCGTGTCAGCCGCTCGCTGGCGCATATGGTCTTGAGAGAGGGCAGCGCCGCCCCAGGGGGGCGGGTCGGCGCTGCCCGGCGGTGCCGCCGGGCGGGGCATTGCGGCGAAGTGCAGGGCGGATCGGTGAAGCCACCCCCGTAGGTTGTGCATCTCCGGGCCCGATCAGGGCCCGAAGATGCGCGACATCCGTGCCGCTGGTCTATGCCTTACTCGGTCGGCGGGCAGGTGTTCACCGGCGCGGCCTTGGCGATGGGGAAGCATTCCGCCCATTCCTCGGTGCGGGGCGGCCACGGCGTCAGGAACGCGGGGCTTTCTTCCAGCTGAAGCACACCGAGCGCCTGAAGGTCTTTCACGCGACCGTCGAGGTATTCCTTGATGATCGTGATCTTGCCGTCTTCGACGGTGGCGACCCACACGTCGTTCACAACCTGCTTCGCGCCGCGCTGGAACGCGCGGAACTGAAGCTCGACCGCGACGCGGCCTTCTTCAAGGTCGATGTAGAACGCGTCTTCCGGCATGTAGATCGACACGTCGGTGGCCATGCCGCAGAAGGTGTTCAGGTCTTCCAGCATCGTCGGCAGACCTTCATAGGCGGTTGTCGGGTACGAGAACTTGACGTTCTCCGCGACCGCGCCGGACATCGCGTCCGAGTTGCAGTCGGCCCAGGCCGTGGCCAGTTCGAAGATCAGCGTCTGCATCTCGCCGCGCGGCGAGTCCGCGGGCTCGACCTCGCCGGCGAAGAAAACGCCGGGGCGGACTTCTTCCTGCGCAAGCGCCGTGCCGGCGGCGAAGGTGGTGGACAGGGCGACGAGCGCGGCAGTGGTGGTGGCCTTGAACGTCATCGGTCTCAACTCCCATGTTGTTCGATTATCGAATGTTCGTGCGATAATTTGACATCCGCAGGGCCGTTTCTGTCAACGCGAAACGCCCGAAGGCCCGGTTGCGCCCCTACGGGTGCCTTCACAATACGCAGTTCCTGTCGCGACGGTAAGTTTGACGGCAATCGCGGGAAACGCGGCCTAGTCCGCCGCGCCGTAGCCCGCGCCGCCCGCGCTTTCGACCTCTAGCCGGTCGCCGGTGTTCAGCACCACGGCGGACCGCGCCGGAAGCTCTTCGACGCTGCCGTTGGCGCGCACCACGCGGGCCGCTGCGGGCCTTGGTGCGCCGCCGCCAAAGGCCCCGTCGGGCACGCGGGCGAAGCGTTCGCCCCGGATCGAGACAGAGATACCGTCGGCTAGCGCCTGATAGTCGCGCAGGATGCCGTCGCCGCCGGGATACTTGCCCGCGCCGCCAGAGCCGCGCCGCCGCTCGGCCCGCACAAGACGCACCGGCAGCACCGCTTCCAGCGCCTCGGCAGGGGTGTTGCGGGCGTTGCCCACGTCGGTCGAGATACCGGGCGCGCCGGGCCGGTCGGGCCCGCCACCGGCGCCGCCAGCGACGATCTCGGTCGCAAGGAATGGCGCTCCGTCCGGGTGCCGCCCGGAAAAGGCGATGACGTAGGCCATGCCGCAGTTCGCCGCCGGAAGCCCGTCGGGGGCCAGTTGCCCCAGCGCCTGCAGCACCGCCGAGGTGATCGAGCGCACCATGTTGGTCCGCGCGTTCACCGCCGCCGGAAGCGCCGCGTTCACCACGCTGGCGTGCGGCAAGGTCAGGTCCAGACGCCGCAGGATGCCGCCGTTGCGCGGCGCGTCGGGGCCCAGCAGGGTCAGCAGGGCGTAGAACACCGCCGACAGCGGGCCAGAGGCGACGCAGTTGATCGGGGCCTTCACCTGCGGGGATGATCCAGTGAAATCGGCGTGCAGCCGTCCCTTGGCCACGGTCAGGGACAGGTGGACCTCGGCCGGTCCGTGCCCCGGGTTCGGGTCCAGCCCGTCCGCGCCGGTGGCATGGGTGACGGGCAGGGCGGCCAGCCGCGTGACGACCGCCGCTTCGCCCGCGTCCAGCAGTCCGGCTACGGCGTCGAGAAACCCGTCGGTGCCCATCTCTGCCGCGATCCTTTGCAACCCGCGCGCCGCCTGCCGTCCGGCGGCGGCCTGCGCGTCGAGGTCGCCCAGCACCACGTCCGGCACGCGTGACGCCGCGCGGATCAGCGCTGTGGTTGCCGCCGTCAGGCGCCCGCCGGTGCCGGCGTGGATCGGCGGAAGGCGCAGGCCCTCTTGGTAGATCTCGGTCGCGTCGGGCGGCACCGACCCGGCGCGCATGCCGCCGATGTCCTGATGGTGCAGCAGGCTGGTGGCCAGCGCGATCACCCGGTCGCCGTCGAACACCGGCATCAGCAGCGCGATGTCGGGCAGGTGGGTGCCGCCGCCGAACGGGTCGTTGGTCAGGAACAGGTCGCCCTTGGCCATCGTGTCGACCGGAAAGGCCGCCGTCACCGCCGTGACGATCCCGGGCAGCGCGCCCAGCAGCAGCGGGATCGCGTTCGACATCGCCAGCAACTCGCCGTCGTGGGTGAACAGGGCCGAGGCGCAGTCGGCCCCCTCGCGCACCACCGGCGAGACCGAGGTGCGCATCAGGGTTTCCTGCATGGTCTGGGCCAGACCGTCGAGCCGAAGCTGAAGGTTTCGCTGTTGCGGTGTCATGCGCGGTTCTCCAGCAAATAGCCGGCCGCGGTCGGGCTAAGGCGCCAGCCCTGCGGCACCCAGATGCCGCCCGCGTCGGTCGCGACCAGGGCCGGGCCCTCGGTGGCGGCGGCGTCTGCGGTGGCGTCGCTTGCCGTGTCGGGCAGCCGGTCGCGGATGGCGGCGACGCGGCCAAGGTGGCCGGGGCCGGGTGGCTCGATCTCGTACCGGGCGGCGTAGGCGTCGCGCCATGCCTGCAGGATCTCGTCCGCGTCCGCTGGGGCGCGCGGCAGGTCCAGCGTCATCGGGTGCATCTCGGGGCGCGGCGCGATCGAGAGGCGGTACAGGTCGGGCGTGTCGCCAAGCGTCGACGCAAGTCCGGCAAACACCCCGGCGATGTCGGTTTCGGCAAGCAGGCGGTTCACGGCGGCAGAGGACTCTAGCCGCTCTGGCGCGTCGGCAAGGCCGGTGGCGCCTGCGGCAGCGGGGTGGCGCGGCAGGCGGACGCGGTTCAGACCCATCGCGCGGGCGATGTCGGCGGCCAGCAGCCCGCCGGTGCCGCCACAGACGACAAGGCCGGTTTGCACCGGATCGACGTTGCGTCGGGTGGCGAAGCGAATGGCCTCTTCCGCCAGCCGCGCGGCGACGGCGTCCAGCACCTTGCGGTCCGCAGGGGCCGAGGTGTCGCCCGGCAGGCGTCCGTCGGCGATCAGCAGCGCGTCCAGTGTCGGCGCGTCGTCCGCGTCAAGCCTCAGGCGCCCCGCGTCCAGCGCGACCGGAGAGGTGCCACCAAGCGCAAGACTTGCCATGTCCACAAGGTCGCGCCGCAGCGGGATGCCCGCGATCTGGCCCGGATCGGCCATCACCGGCGCGCCGTTCTGCACCAGCATCAGGTCGGCGCTGCGGGAACCGACGTCCAGCACAACCGCACCGCCGCCTGACGCGGTCAACGCGCCACGGGCGGCGGCGGCGGGGCCGCTGGCAAGCACGGACACAAGGTCGGCCAGCCCCTCGGTGCCCGCGCGGACCACGCCGCGCCCGTCGCCGAAGCTTAGCGCACCGGCAAAGCCCGCGTCGCGCAGGGCTGTTTCCATCGCCGCCAGCTCGGGGCGCGCGGTACAGCGCAGCCACGCGTCCATCACGGTGCCCACGGTGCGTTCGTATTCACGCGGGGCCGGGTCGATGGCGTGCGACAGGCTAAGCGACACGCCCGGCAGGGCGTCGGACAGGGCACGGGCCAGCGCCTGTTCGTGGGCCGGGGTGGCGTGGGCGAACAACAGGCAGACGGCGACGGCCTGCACACCCGCGTCGCGCAGGGCGGGCACGATGCGGTCCAGCGCGGACAGGTCCAGCGGCGCGGTTTCGGTCCCGTCGGGGCCGATCCGTCCGGGGATCTCGTGGATCGCGTCGCGCGGGGCAAGGAACAGCGGCGCGGCAGAGCGGGCGACGGGGGCGTAAAGATCCACGCGGTCCTGCCGGGCCAGTTCCAGCACGTCGCCGAAGCCCTGCGTGCAGATCAGCGCGACGGGTCCGGGCGTTTGCGCCAGCATCATGTTCAGCGGGCGGGTTGATGCGATGCGCACGTCGTC
The DNA here is from genome assembly GCF_029168315.1 of Psychromarinibacter halotolerans. Classification (NCBI taxonomy): domain Bacteria; kingdom Pseudomonadati; phylum Pseudomonadota; class Alphaproteobacteria; order Rhodobacterales; family Paracoccaceae; genus Psychromarinibacter; species Psychromarinibacter halotolerans. The sequence goes on along the minus strand of NZ_JARGYD010000001.1, from coordinate 841,040 downwards.
CAGCGCAGCGGGCGTCACGTCCAACGCGGCCAGCCCCGCCATCAGCGCCGCTACGGGATCGTCGCCCACGGGCTGTTTTGCAAGGCGGCGGCCTTCGGGGCCGGTCAGGCACAGGTCGGCAAAGCGCGCGCCGAAGTCGACCGCCAGCCGGGTCATGCGGCGGGCCAGTTGATCGAGACCGGCGCGGGCAGGTCGGCGAACACGGTGTCGGTCGGCCCGCCGGTGCGCCACATCCACGAGATGAACTGCGCAGGAAGATCCAGCGCGACGATGCCGTGGTGCCAGATGCCGGGGTGGTACAGGATCGCCTGATCCGGCTGTGCGACGAAGGCGGCGGGGGTCGAGTCCAGCCCCTCGGGCCAGACCACCACCAGCCAGCGCGCCGACTGCATTGGGGCGAACAGCTGCATGGAATGCGGGTGATGTTCCACCTTCGTGGCGACCAGCGGGGCGTCGGTGGCGGCGCATTCGTAGAACTCGACCGCGGCGGTTTCGGCGGCTGCCTCGTGGCGAAGCGCGGCCTCGGGCCGGCTTAGACGGACCGTGCCGTCCCGGATCGCCTTTACCGCGCCAAGGCCGGGTTGGACAACCTCGCCGAATGGCTTGAAAGTTTCAGGAACAAGGGGTTGGGATTCGATCTTCATGTCAGGTCTCAAGTTGCGGCCGGAAAACCGGGCTGGTGCGCCGCGATCTCGTCCAGCATCTCGGCAAAGGCGGTCGCGCAGGTTTCGACGATCACCTTGCCCGCCTCGGGGGTGGCGGCGGCGGCGTTGCCGGATGCGCCGTCGGGGGTCAGGTCGCGGGCGGTCCAGCCGGTGGTGATCGGGCCGATCAGCCGCAGATGCGTGTTCGCCTCGGCCACCGCGCGTGCGGCTGGGACGAAATCGGCGGCGGCGGACATGTCGACAAGGTCGGGCCGGACATGCAGCATCGCCGCGGTTTCCATGAAACCGGCGTGCACGTCGTCGGGGTACTTCAGCTCTGCCGGGACGCGGGGCATGCCGGGGGTCATCCACCCGGCGGCGACGGCGAACAGGCCATGCTCGATCCGCAGGCGGCGGCACGCGATCTGCAACGCGGGGATGTTTCCGCCGTGGCCGTTGATGAACACGATCCGCCGTATCCCGGCCTGCGCCACCGCGCGGCCGATGGCCATCAGTTGAATGACCAGTTCCTCGGGTTCGATCCAGACCGACCCGGCATAGTCGTGATGCTCGCGCGAGGCGGTCAGGTCGAGGGTCGGAAACTGCACCACCGTCGCGGTCTTCACCTGCGCCACGGCCTTGGTCGCCACCGCTTCGGACAGGAAGGTGTCGGTGCCCAGCGGCAGGTGCGGCCCGTGCTGTTCCGTGGCGCCGCAGGGCACCAGCGCCACCGCATCCGCCAGCGCGCCATCTGCAAAGTCGCGGTGTTTGAGGTCCTGCCAGAGCATGAGAAAAGTTCCATATGCGAACAATTGTGCGCCTATTGGTTCGCAGCCTCGCCGCCCCGAGTCAATACATGCCCGTGCAGCCCGCTTGTGGGCGGACCGCGCCTGCGCATAGTCTTCGGGGCATCGTCCGGGCAGGAGCCGCACCGCATGTCGTTTACGCTCAAGCAGTTGCGCTATTTCGTAGCGGTCGCCAACGCCGGGTCCGTCATCGGCGCGGCGCAGTCGCTGTCGATCTCGCAGTCGGCGGTGACCGAGGCGCTGAAGAACCTTGAAGCCGACCTTGGCGTGACCCTGTTCGACCGTCACGCGCGCGGGCTAACGATCACCCACAGCGGCCACCAGTTCCTGCGCCACGCGACCAAGATCCTGTCCGACGTGTCGGGCGCGCGGCGGGCCTTCAAGCGGCCGCCGGGGACGACTTCGGGGCGCCTGAACATCGGGGTGACCTCGCTGATGGCGGGCTACGTGATGTCGGACCTGCTGGCGCGGTATCGGCGGATGAACCCCTCGGTCGCCGTCTCGGCGCTGGAGGACAGCGGTGAATACCTTGAACACCTGCTGGTCGGCGGTGAACTGGACGTGGCGGTCATGGTGATCTCGAACCTGCGCGACCGGATGGCGCTGCAATCCGAGATTCTCGACGTGTCGGCCTTCCGCCTGTGGCTGCCGCTGGAACACAAGCTGGCGGGGCGCGAAAGCATCGGGCTGGACGACGTCGCGCGCGAACCGCTGATCATGCTGAACGTCGACGAGATGGAGGAGGAAGCGGTCAAGCTGCTGTCCGCCTTCGGTCAGCGCCCGCAAATCGCGTTTCGGACCCGCAGCGTCGAGGCGGTGCGCAGTTTGGTCGCCACCGGCGCCGGCGTGGCGCTGTTGCCGGATCTTGTCTATCGCCCGTGGTCGCTGGACGGCGACCGGATCGAAAGCCGAGACGTGTCGGGGGCGCTGCCCATCGTGCAGGTTGGCGTGGTGTGGCGGCGGGGCCTGCCGCTGTCGGCGGCGGTGCGCGATTTCATCTCGCTTGCTCGGATGGGGCAATCGGGCAAGCACCTGCGCCTTTGACAGGCCCGAGCTATCGGAATTTCCGAACGCATCTTTCTGAATATTGAATTTGCGAACGCAGAATGCCGCCCGCATAGTTTTCCTGTGACGGATGAAGCGCGCCCGGCAGGGCGGAAAAACCAAGGCTTCCGGATCACGCCCCGGCGTCCGCCGCCGAGGATCACACCAATTGTACTGGGCTGCCGAAGACACCCGGCCGCGCTTTGCTGCGCGGGCGCCGGACCGTCACGGCCACCCGCAGGGAGATCGCAATGAAGACGAATTTCATCACCGCCGTCGTGACCTCGATCGCCGCCGGTTCCGTCGCCACGGCGTCGCTGGCGCAGATGACCGAGATCGGCGAAGGCGAGGGCGCGCTGTCGATCGTCGCATGGGCCGGCTATGTCGAACGTGGCGAGACCGACCCCAACTTCGACTGGGTCACCGGGTTCGAGGAAGCGACAGGCTGCATGGTCTCGGTCAAGACGGCGAACACCTCGGACGAGATGGTCGCGCTGATGAACGAAGGCGGGTTCGACCTTGTGACCGCGTCGGGCGACGCATCGCTGCGGATGATCGCGGGGAACCGGGTTCAGCCGATCAACGTCGATCTCGTGCCGTCGTGGAGCACGGTGGACGACCGGCTGAAGGATGCGCCGTGGCACACGGTGGACGGCACCCACTATGGCGTGCCGTATATGTGGGGCCCGAACGTGCTGATGTACAACACCGAGGTCTTCGCCGAGGCGCCGACGTCGTGGAACGTGGTGTTCGAGGAAACCACGCTTGGCGACGGGGAAAGCAACGCGGGGCGGGTGCAGGCCTATGACGGCCCGATCCACATCGCAGACGCCGCGATGTACCTGATGTACCACCAGCCGGATCTGGGCATCACCGACCCCTACGAACTGACGCAGGACCAGTACAACGCGGCGCTTGACCTGCTGCGCGTCCAGCGCGGGCTGGTCAGCCGTTACTGGCATGATGCCTTCATCCAGATCGACGACTTCAAGAACGAAGGCATGGCCGCCTCGGGGTCTTGGCCGTTCCAGGTCAACCTGCTTCAGGCGGATGGCGTGCCGGTGGCCTCGGTCATCCCGCAGGAAGGCGCGACTGGCTGGGCCGATACCACCATGCTGCATGCGGATTCAGAGCATCCGAACTGCGCCTACATGTGGTTCGAGCACCAGTTGGCGTCCAACCTGCAATCGGACCTGTCGGTCTGGTTCGGCGCGGTGCCGTCGGTGCCTGCCGCCTGTTCCGACGGGCGTGGGATGCAGACGCAGGAAGGCTGCGACGCCAACGGGCTGGACCAGTTCGACAAGATCCGGTTCTGGAAGACCCCCGTCGCCAACTGCGAAAGCCAGGACGAATGCGTGCCCTATTACCGCTGGGTGTCCGACTATATCGGCGTGATCGGCGGCCGCTGATCGCCTGACCTCTCTCTCGTGTCGCCCTGCTTGCGTGGGGCGGCGCGGGCAAGGACCGGAATACTTTCATGTCAGCCGTGAATTTCGACCACGTCTCGCGCCACTTCGGCGAGGTGAAGGCGGTGGATGGCGTCAGCCTTGATATCCCCGAGGGCGAGTTCTTCGCCATGCTGGGGCCGTCGGGGTCGGGCAAAACTACCTGCCTGCGCTTGATCGCAGGGTTCGAGCGCCCGACCTCGGGCAAGATCGCCATCTTCGGCGAACAGGTGGCCGACCTGCCGCCCTACAAGCGGCACGTCAACACGGTGTTTCAGGACTATGCGCTGTTCCCGCACCTGAACGTCATCGACAACGTGGCTTATGGTCTGATGATCGCCGGGCAGGGGCGCAAGGCGCGTCATGCGGCGGCGGAGCAGGCTTTGGAGATGGTGCGGCTGTCGGGATATGGCACCCGCCGACCGTCCGAGCTGTCCGGCGGCCAGCGGCAGCGCGTGGCGTTGGCGCGGGCGCTGGTGAACAAGCCGCGCGTGCTGCTGCTGGACGAACCGCTGGGTGCGCTGGACCTGAAATTGCGCGAACAGATGCAAGAGGAGCTGAAGGGCCTGCAGCGCCAGCTGGGCATCACCTTCGTCTTCGTCACCCACGATCAGGGCGAGGCACTGTCGATGGCCGACCGCGTTGCCGTGTTCAACGAGGGCCGGATCATTCAGGTCGGTGCGCCCGAAGACATCTATTTCCGCCCCGAGGTGCCCTTCGTGGCCGATTTCGTGGGCTCGTCCAACGTGCTGCCCCCGGCGACGGTGGCGCGGCTGACCGGCCACGAGGTGACCGCGGCGATCCGGCCCGAGCGGGTGCGGCTGGCAGAGACCGGGCCGCTGACGGCGACCGTCACGGGGCTTAGTTTTCTTGGTCTCAGCACGCGCGTCTCGCTCATGGCGGACGGCACGCGGATGACGGCGCTGCTGCCGCAGGACGCGCCGCGCCCTGCGGTGGGCGATAAAGTCGCGCTGACATGGGCCGAGGGCGACCTGCACCTGATGCGGGGCAAGGCATGAGCGTCGTGTCCACCACCGATCTGCCGCGCCGTGACGGGGTCACAATGCGGCTGTCGGACACGCTGTGGCGGCGTCCGACGCTGCTGCTGGTGCTGCTGTTGCTGCCGCCGGTGCTGTGGCTGGGGATCATCTACCTTGGGTCGTTGTTCGCGCTGCTGCTGCAAAGCTTCTTCTCGATCGATCACTTCAGCGGGCTGATCAACTACGAGTTCACGCTGCGGACCTATGCCGAGCTGTTCACGCCCGCCAACTTCGACATCATCGTCCGGACCGTCACGATGGCGGCCTGCACCACGCTGGCTTCGGCGGTGATCGCGTTCCCCATCGCCTATTACGCCGCGCGCTATGCCAAGGGCCGGTGGCGGGCGGTGTTCTACCTTGGGATCATGATGCCGCTGTGGTCGAGCTATCTGGTGAAGATCTACGCGTGGAAGCTGATCCTTGCGAAGGAAGGCATCCTGACATGGGCGCTGGAGGGCCTGCACCTAAACTGGCTGCTGGACGCCTACCTGTCGCTGCCGGTGGTCGGGGGCAATTCCCTGTCGGTCAGCACGACGGGCACCTTCATCGTCTTCGTTTACGTCTGGATGCCGTTCATGATCCTGCCGACGCAGGCCGCGCTGGAACGGGTTCCGGCCTCGATGCTGGAAGCGTCGGGCGACCTTGGCGCGCGGCCCGGGCAGACCTTCCGGCACGTCCTGTTTCCCTTGGCCTTGCCGGGGATCGTGGCGGGGTCGATCTTTACCTTCTCGCTGACACTGGGCGACTACATCATCCCGCAGATCATCGGCACCTCAAGGCTGTTCATCGGGCAGGCGGTGTACCAGCATCAGGGCATCGCGGGGAACATCCCGCTGGCCGCCGCCTTCGCGGTAGTGCCCATCGTGATCATGGGGCTGTACCTGTACATCGCCCGGCGGATGGGGGCGTTCGATGCACTCTGACCGCGCCCCCCTTGGCCTGAAGATCGCCGCCGCCGCAGGGCTTTTGTTCCTGCACCTGCCGATCCTGCTGATCTTCGCCTATGCCTTTACGACCGAAGAGAAATCCTTTCAGTGGCCGCCGCCCGGCCTGACGCTGAAGTGGTTCGCGGTGACGTGGAACCGCCCCGACGTTTGGGAAGCGCTGGCGCTGTCGGTGAAGGTCGCCTCGATCTCGACGGTGATCGCGCTGATCCTAGGGTCGCTGTGCGCCGCCGCCGTCAGCCGCACGCGGTTCTTCGGGCGCGAGACGATCTCGCTTCTGGTGATCCTGCCCATCGCGCTGCCCGGCGTCGTGACCGGCATCGCGCTGCGGTCGGCGTTCTCGATCGCGGACATTCCGTTCAGCACATGGACCATCGTGCTGGGCCACGCGACCTTCTGCGTCGTCATCGTCTATAACAACGCCGTCGCCCGGTTCCGCCGCACCAGCGGCAGCCTTGTCGAGGCGTCGATGGATCTTGGCGCCAACCTGTTCCAGACGCTGCGCCACGTGATCCTGCCCAACATCGCCACGGCGCTGGTGGTCGGCGGGATGCTGGCCTTCGCGCTGAGCTTCGACGAGGTGATCGTGACCACATTCACCGCCGGACAGCAGCAGACCCTGCCGATCTGGATGCTTGAAGAACTGGTGCGCCCGCGCGAACGCCCGGTGACCAACGTGGTCGCGATGGTCGTCGTGCTTGTCACCATGCTGCCCATTCTGGGCGCCTATTATCTGACCCGCGGGACGGACACCGTCGCCGGACAGGGCAAGTAACGGAGGAAACCCATGCAGACCAAGATGCTGATCGGAGGCGCCCAGGAAGCGGGCACCGAGACCGAGGAACAGGTCCTGAACCCGCGCACCGGCGAGGTCATCGTGAAGATGCCCGAGGCCGATCTGGATCAGGTGAACCGCGCCGTCGCCGCCGCCCGCGCGGCCTTTGCGGGCTGGGCGCGCACCACGCCCGGTCACCGGTCCGGCCTGCTGCTGGCGCTGGCCGACGCCATCGAAGCCCGCGCCGAAGAGTTCGCCACGCTCGAGGCGCTGAACTGCGGCAAGCCGATCAACGAGGTCCGCAACGAAGAGGTGCCCGCCGTCGCCGACTGCTTCCGCTTCTTCGCGGGCGCGGTGCGCAACATGCACGGGCCCATCGCGGGCGAATACATGGAGGGGCACACCTCGATGATCCGGCGCGACCCGATTGGCGTCGTCGCGTCCATCGCGCCGTGGAACTATCCGATGATGATGATGGCGTGGAAACTGGCGCCGGCACTGGCGGGCGGCAACACGGTGGTGATGAAGCCGTCCGAACAGACGCCGCTGACCGCGCTGCTGATGGCCGAGATCATCGCGGGCATCTTCCCCGAAGGCGTGGTGAACGTGATCGTGGGGCAGGGCGCCAGCGTCGGCAACACGCTGATCAACCACCCAGAGGTCGACATGGTGTCGATCACGGGCGATGTGGCCACCGGCAAGAAAGTCCTTCAGGCGGCGTCGAAGTCTGTGAAGCGGACGCATCTGGAACTGGGCGGCAAGGCCCCGGTGATCGTGATGGACGACGCCGATCTGGGCCGTGTGGTCGAGGGGCTGCGCGCTTTCGGATATTACAACGCCGGGCAGGACTGCACTGCCGCCTGCCGGATCTATGCCGGGCCGAAGATCTACGACAACCTCGTCGCGGACCTGACCGGCGCGGTGTCGTCCATCGTTTACGACAACGCGGACGATACCCTGAACGAGATCCCGCCGCTGATCTCGCAGCGGCAGCGTGACCGCGTCGCCAGCTTCGTGCAGCGCGCGTCCGAATTGAAGCATATCGAGATCACGACCGGCGGCGATCTGCACGCGGGCAACGGGTTCTACTATCGCCCGACCGTCGTCGCGGGCGCGCTGCAACAGGACGAGATCGTCCAGCGCGAGGTGTTCGGCCCCGTGGTGTCGGTCACCCGGTTCGATGACGCCGACACCGCCGTCCAGTGGGCGAACGACAGCCAGTACGGCCTTGCCTCGTCGGTCTGGACCGGCGACATCGGCCGCGCTTTGGATATCTCGGCGCGGCTGCAATACGGCTGCACATGGGTGAACACGCATTTCATGCTGGTGAACGAGATGCCCCACGGCGGGCTGAAGCAGTCGGGCTACGGCAAGGACATGTCGATGTACGCGCTGGAAGATTACACCGTCGCCCGTCATGTGATGATCGCGCACTGACGTCGGTTCCGCCCTTGCGGCCGGCGGGCTGACGCGACAGCCTGCCGCCGGATGGAACGCGGGCCGGAACGGCCGCAGGGAACAGGACGGACGATATGGATCTGACGGGCAAGACGGCGCTGATCACCGGGGGCACGCACGGGCTGGGCGGGGCAATCGCATCTGGGCTGCACGCAGCCGGGGCGAAGGTGCTGATCACCGGCATCGAGGACGAGATGGGCGCGTCGCTGGCCGCAGAACTGGGCGAGGGCGCGGCCTATCAGCGGATGGACCTTGCCGAGGATGGCCAGATCGATACCGCGCTGGAGGTCTGCAAGGACCGCTTCGGCGGGCTGGACATCGTGGTTCACAACGCCTGTTCCTACCTCGACAACGGCATGGACACCACGCGCGAAGACTGGCTGACCTCGTTGAACATCAACGTCGTGGGCGCGGCGATGCTGATGCAGAAGGCGCGGCCCTATCTGACGGCGCCGGGCGGCGTGATCGTGTTCATGGGCAGCGTCTCGGCCAAGTCGGGCAACCACACGCGGGGCCCGTACTCTGTCAGCAAGGCAGCATTGATGCAGCTGACCAAGCTTGGCGCGGTCCAGCTTGGCACCAAGGGTATCCGCGTTCTCAGCGTTTCGCCGGGCTGGACATGGACCCCGCCGATGGAAGACATGACCGACGGCGACCGCGACCTTGCCGACAAGGCGGGCGCGCAGGTCAAGCTGCTGGGCCGGGTGGGCCGGATGACCGAGGTGTCGGACGCCGTGGTCTTCGCCTGCTCGGACGCCGCGTCGTGGATCACCGGCTGTGACATCCCGGTCGATGGCGGGTTCACCGCGCTGGGGCCGGATCGGGGCCTTGGCCCGCGCCACTGGTGCGCAGAGATCGGCAAAGCCGACTAGCAGGCCCTTGCCTCTGGCCAGGTTTGGCGCATCTGATGCACGCATGAGGCGAAGAACGGTTATCTCTGGCTTGGCGGCATTGGCAGTGGCACGGCCCGCGCTGGCGCAGGCGGATGCGTGGACCGCGTGGCGCGACCGCTTCGTCGCGCCCGACGGCCGCGTGATCGACGACGTCAACGACGGCATCAGCCATTCCGAGGGGCAGGCCTATGGCCTGATCCTTGCCGAGGCGTTCGGCGACCGCGAGACCTTCGACCGCATCGAAGGCTGGACCCGCGGACACATCGCCAACCGGCAGGACGCGCTGATGTCGTGGAAGTGGGATCCGTCGCGCGCCGACAGCATCCCCGACTGGCACAATGCCACCGACGGCGATCTGCTGCGGGCATGGGCCCTGCTTCGGGCGGCACGCAACCGGGGCTGGCCGGTCGACAGCGCGGTTCCGGCGGCGGTCACCCGCGATATCGTGGCGCTGTGCCTTGCGCCCGACCCGCGCCGCGCCGATGCACCGTTGCTGATGCCCGGCGCCGAGGCGGTTCGCCAAGCCGACAGGGTTCTGGTGAACCCGTCCTACTATCACCCCCGCGCGATGCGCGAGTTGGCTGCCGCCTTTGACGCCCCACAGCTTGCCCGCGCCGCCGATCATGGCGAGGCCCTGTTGGCGGAACTGGCCGCGACCGGGTTTCTGCCCGACTGGGTGGCCGTCACGCCAGATGGCTTCGAGGCGCCGCGCGATCACGACTATCGCTCGTCCTACGATGCGCTGCGGATACCGATCTATCTGGCGTGGTCCGGGCTGGCGGCGCATCCGGCGGTTGCCGGGATGGCAACGATGATGGCGCGCACGGACCAGCCGGATCACGTTGCCGTCCGGGTCGAGGCCGACGGGGCCGTGACGGCGATCAGTAACGCGCCGGGCTATCGGTTTATCGTAGACCTCGCCAAGGACAGGTTTGTGCCGTTTTCTGCGGGCGATCTGGCATCACAGTCGTATTTTCCCGCGACTCTTCAGATGCTTGCGCATGTTGCACATGCAGAAAGTCACGGCTGACCGCCCAAACCCTGCCACATTAAACAGTTAATGATTAACCACGATTCGGAAACGCCGAAGCAGAAGCTTGGTGCGGATCGCAGTGTCGTACCAAGTTCAGGGAAAAACCCATGAAATACGCTCGCCCCCTTATCGGACTTGTCGTCGTCCTTGTGGCCGTTTGGGTCATCGTGGGCGAACAGATGTCCGGCGCCAGTGCCGACGCCGTCGTCAACGCCCCGGTCGTGACCGTGCGGGCGGACGTGGCGGGGACGCTGGAACTGCCCGATCGGGCCTTTGGGTCGCGCGTCACCTCGGGAGAAGTGGTGGCGAACATCACCGATCAGCTGGTCGATACCGTCAGGTTGAACGATCTGGTGCTTGAATCGAAGCTTGCCGCCGCAGAGACGATCCGCCTGAACGCGAATCTCAAGGCGGCGCGGGACCTGCAGGCCGAATTGCTTCAGCGGGGCCGTGTCTTCAACGGCGAGCGGCTGGCCGAGCTCCGCTCGCGGCTGACCCATGCCCGGTTCCGGCTGGCGTATCTTGAAACCGGCGAGTTGCCGGACGACACCGAACTGCGGATCATCGACCTGATCGACGGCGCGCAGGACTGGCAGCCGGGCGAGCCGGTGGACAGCCCGCTGGTGCTGGACCAAGCACGTGAACAGGTCGAGATTCTGGAAATCGCGTTGCGCGCCGCCGAACGGGGCGTGTTCCTTGGCGATGGCTACAACGACAGCCCGAACTCTGTTCAGCGCGCGACCGAACTGGAATCCGTGATCTCTGAACTGGAAAGCGCGCTGCAAGAGGCCGAGGCACGCGAAAAGGCGATCAACGAACGGGTTGGCCGCGAGCGGGTTCGCGTCAACGCGCTGACCGGGGGCGAGATCACCGCCCCGATGAACGGGCTGTTCTGGGACGTCCTTCAGGGCGACGGCGTGACGGTGCAGCGGGGCGATCCGATCCTGCGGCTGATCGACTGCGACGCGACGATGGTGACCCTGTCGGTGACCGAGCGTATCTACAACACCCTGCGCGTGGGCCAGTCCGCGACGTTCCGGCTGTCGGGCTCGTCCGACCCGATGGATGGCACGATTGCGCGGCTTGCCGGGTCTGGCGCCGCCACGGTGTACGAGAACCTTGCGATTGCGCCCAGCCCGCGGCATCTCGAACGCTATGACGTGGCCCTGCTGGTGCCCGCGCTGGCCGCCAACCCCGAGACCCGCTGCATGATCGGCCAGACAGGACGGGCATTCTTCGACCGTCGTCCGCTTGACTGGTTCCGCGGCTGAACCGATGCAGTTCTTTCCGCATCTGGGCGAACTTGGGTCCAGCGCCGTTCACCTTGCGCTGATCGCCGGGATCACGGCGATCCTGCCGTCGTTCGTCGACCGCAACAACAACACCCACCGCGCCATCCTGTATTCGATCGCCGGTCTGCTGGCGCTGCGATACATCTGGTGGCGTGCCACCGATACGCTTGCACCTCCGGGGCTGACGCTGGATTTCGTGGCAAGTACGCTGCTGTTCACGCTGGAGCTTCTGGCCTTGGTCGGGTCGATCAGCGCCTTCGTCATCATGTCCCGCATCCGGCACCGCAGCGACGAGGTGGACGAGAACATCCACTGGTGGTGGGGGCAGGGAGAGCCGCGCGTCGCCATCCTGATTGCCACCTACAACGAGGAACTCGACGTTCTCGAACGTACCATCGTCGGGGCCAAGTCCCTGCGGCACCTCAACAAAGAGGTGATCGTGCTGGACGACAGCCGCCGCGACTGGCTGCGCGATTACTGCGCCGAGCAGGGTGTGCGTTACATGCGGCGGCCCGACAACAAGGGCGCGAAGGCCGGGAACATCAACCACGCTCTGGATCGGCTGGCCGAGGATCCGGTGCAGCCGGATTTCGTCGCGGTTCTGGATGCCGATTTCGTGCCGCATCGCGGGTTCCTGTCACGCACGCTGGCCCTGTTCCACGATCCGAAAGTCGGGCTGGTCCAGACGCCGCAGCACTTCTTCAACCCGGACCCGATCCAGCACAACCTTGGCCTTGTGCGGTCCTACCCGGACGAACAGCGGTTCTTTTTCGACTACCTTCAGCCGTCGCGCGACGCGTGGGGCATTGCGATCTGCTGCGGCACCTCGTCGATCTGCCGCTGGACCGCCCTGCGCGAGATCGGCGGGTTCAGCACCGAAAGCGTGACCGAGGATTTCATGGTCTCGATGGTTCTACAGAACCACGGGTACAAAACCGTCTACCTGGACGAGGCACTGACCGAAGGGCTCGCGCCCGAGGGGTTGAAGGAATACATCACCCAGCGCGCGCGCTGGTGCCTTGGACTGATGCAGATCGTGCGGTCGTCGCTGGGGCCGTTCCGCCGCAACAAGCTGAGCTGGCGCCATCGCTGGAGCACGATCGATTCCTTCCTGTACTGGAGCACGTCGTTCCTGTTCCGCATCTCGGCCATCGTGTTCCCGTTGATGTACTGGTTCTTCAACACCATCGTTGTCGATGCCCAGTTGACGGACGTTATCACCTACTTCGGCTGCTACTGGCTGTGGGTCGTGTTCACGATGAACTTCCTCAGTGGCGGCATCCTGCTTCCGGTGCTGCACGATGTCAGCCAGTTGATCGGGTCGATCCACATCTCGCGGGCCGCGATGGCGGGGATTTTCAAGCCGAAGGGGCACAAGTTCTCGGTCACGGCCAAGGGCGGCGACCGGTCTCGCATCGTTGTCCAGTGGGAACTGATGGCGCCGTTCCTTGTCGCCTTCGTGCTGACCCTCCTGGGCCTGACGCTTGGGATCTTCTCGGATAGCTTCGCCTATAACGACGCGGGCGACGGCAAATGGGTCATCGTGTTCTGGAGCATCTACAACCTGATCGTCCTTGGCGTGACCTGCCTTGCCTGTATCGAGTTGCCGCGCGTCGAGGTGCATGTCGCCGACAAGCCCGAGCGCGTGACCTTCCGCACCGAGGGCGCGGAGTGGTCGCTGTGGATCACCTCGCTGACGATGGACACCGTGCGTCTGCGGGGCGCCGTTGTCCCCGAAGGCGCGCGCGGCACGCTTGAGATCGAAGGCGTCCCCGGAGAGGTCTCCGCCTATGTCATCGCACCCACCGGCGACGGGGCGCGGGTGCAGCTGTTGCCGGACGAGGCGCAGCGCGAGGCGTTCTTCCTGCGGTTCTACACCGAAGGGAATGCGCCGGGTGTGGGCAATGTGCGGGGCGCGGCCCTTCTGGGCGATCTGATCGAGCGGTTCGCGATCACGTCCCGCTAGAGCCAGAGCGGCGGGCCTGAAGGCGTGACAGCGCCACGGACAGGGTCGCCGCCTCGCGGGTGGCACCGGTTTCGGGCGGATACACATCCTCGCCATCGGCCATGCGGCGGGCGGCGTCCGACAGGGCCGAGAACGGGCGCACGAAGATCCGCACGAACAGCACCGACAAAAGGGCCAGCGCAACCAGCGCCACGGCCAGCGCGACGCCCGCAGACCCCACCAGCGTGTTCAGGCCGGGCCGGAACGTGGTCGCGTCGATCCGCCCCGCAAGCCGCCAGCCAAAGCTGGGCAGGTCGCCATAGGACACCGTGGGGACCAGCGTCGAGAAATACTCCCGCCCGTCGGGCCAAGTCTCGCGGCCGCTGGACGCGGTGCCCGCGCGCGCGGCTGTCAGAAGGTCAAGCTCTCCGGCTGCGGGTGCGGTGTTCCCGGATGTCATCACCACGTCACCGGCGGCGTTGATCAGGTACAGGTCGATGCCCAGCATCCGGCCCGTCTCGGCCAGTGTCTGTTCCGCCCACGACGCGTCGATATGCATACCGACGACGCCCTGAACCTCGTTCTCGGCGTTGCGCACGGGCAGGGCGAGGTCGATGAACCGCAGCGGATCGCCCCCCTCGGGGCGGAGCATCCGCGCCAACAGCACCGCGTCGTGCACGTCACCGGCAAAACCCGACCGCAGGCCGTTGCGGAACCACGGGCGTTCGCTGACATCCGCGCCTACCAGCAGGTCGTCGGACGCTTCCAGCACCACGCCGTCCACGTCGGCGTAGCCGACCCAAGACATGCGCGAGCCGTCGCCCCGCACGCCTTCCAGCAGGTTGCCGATGTCCTCGCCTTCCAGTCCACCGGCAGCACGGGCGAGGAACCCGAGATCGACCCAATCCTCTGGCAGAAGCCGGGCAAAGCTTTCACCGGCCGCCTCGGTGCGCAGCCGGACGGCAAGGTCCAGCGCCTCGTCGATCACGGTCTCGGACCGGGACCAGAACACCGCCGACGCGGCCAGACCCAGCACAAGGACCGATGCACCGACGAACCCATAGGTGGCGGTTGCGAAGGACATGCGTCCGTCTCGCGTCGCGTCCGGCATGACGTGATCCTTCTCAGAAGGTGTTAAGCGCGAAGCCGATGAAGGCTTCCTGCGCCACGAACTTGTAGCCGCCGCGCAGATAGACCGGGCCGTCCCCGATCCGCTTGCTGACGGCCAGCGTCGTGGCGTCGTATTTCTCGCTGCCGCCCACGCTGAATTCAGCCGAGAAGCCCGATGTGCCAAAGCCGGTCTGCACCAGACCGAAGTAGTTGTTGTCGATGGTGCTGTACTCGGCCAGCACGAACAGCGACCCGAAGCTGGTCGGCATCCACCGCTCGAACACGACCCGCGCGCCCAACTCGCTAGAGGTGCCGTCGTCGTCGTCGACGCTGCGCGACACGCTGGGGCCGACGCGGAAGGTGCCGATGCCGTCGATCGGGAAGGCATAGGACACGCTGAAGGTCGTTGCGCTGCCGCTTTCGTATTCCGAGTAGTTGCCGTTGAAGCTGAACCGGTCGCGGGACACGGCGAACACGGCATCGGATGCTGTTTCCGACAGGTCGAACTGCAAGAACTCGCCATCGGCCCGCGCCGCGTCGGGCACGGACAGGACAAGTCCTATTGCCAGCGCGAAGCCGGACAGGGCGCGCCGGAAAGGGTTGACGAAAGCACTCATGACTCACCTCGGGGGGCCGCGTGTCGCGGCTTTGCAATCGCGGCAATTGTTAACGGCAGGCGCAGTTTTTTCAAGAAAGCGGTCAACCTTACGTGGCGATTGGCGGACGGTTGCAGCTTTCCGGCGACCCAACTTCGACCGGACCGTTCCGATAGGGGCAATCGCGGATCGACAGGCCAAGGCCGTGCGAAATTCCGACGCGACAGGGCCGGGGACGCGAGTATTCCGTCGCGACAGCTTGCGCCGCCGCGATGCGGATGTCCGCTGACTGTTACAAATCCGAAGCGAAGCTGTCACATCGCGCCGCTAGCCGTGCCGCCACGCTACAACTCTTTGCGAGGCACACATGTACAAATTTGCGACGGCGTCGGCGATGATCGCCCTGACCGCCACCTCCGCTCTGGCTCAGTCCGCCACCGAAATCTCTTGGTGGCACGGCATGGGCGGCCGCAACGGCGAGGTCATCAACGAGATCTCGCAGATGTTCAACGACCAGTCCGAGACCTGCAACCTGACGCCGGTTTCGCGCGGCACCTACGAAGAGGCGCTGTCGTCGGCCATCGCCGCCTTCCGGTCGGGCGAGCATCCGAACATCCTTCAGGTCTTCGACGCGGGCGCCGCGACCATCATCGCCGCCGAAGGTGCGACGATCCCGGCCGAGGAACTGATCCTTGCCGCCGGTGAAGAGTTCGACCGCGAAGCCTTCATTCCCGGCGTGCGCGGCTTCTACGCCGACAGCGACGGCAAGTTCATCGGCATGCCGTTCAACTCGTCGGCGCCGATCATGTACTACAACACCGAGGCTTTCGAAGCCGCCGGTGTCGAGCCGCCGAAGACCTGGGAAGAGTTCGAACAGATCGCGCCCGTGATCGTCGAAGCCGGTTACCTGCCGCTGACCGCGTCGCAGCTGACGTGGATGATGGTCGAGAACTTCAAGTCGCGGAACAACCAGGAATTCGCGACCAACAACAACGGCTATGACGGCGTCGACGGGACCGAGATAATCGTCAACGATGAAAACACCGTCATGATGTTCGAGAAGCTGAAAGAGTGGGCCGACGATGGCTACTTCGGCTTCTACGGCGCTGGCTGGGCCGACAACCTGAAGCCCTTCGAAGAAGGCGAATCCGCCATGTGGATCGGCTCGTCGGGTTCGTTCGGTGGCCTGCAGCAGTCCGCGTCCGCGCCGTTCTCGGCTGACTTCATGCCCTACTGGGATGCGATCGAAGGGGCTGGCACCCAGTCCTTCATCGGTGGCGCCGCGCTGTTCGCGATGGCTGGCAAATCGCCGGAAGAGAACGAATGCTCGGCCCAGTTCTTCACCTTCCTGACCTCGCCCGAGGTGCAGGTCTATTGGCACAAGAACACCGGCTACGTTCCGATCACCGAAGCCGCCTATGAGATGGCCAAGTCGGAAGGCTACTACGAAGAGCAGCCCGTTGCCGAAGTCGGCATCAAGCAGCTGCAACTGCCGTCGGGCGAGTGGACCGCCGGGTACCGCTTGGGCTTCTACCCGCAGATCCGCACCGTGATGGAACGCGAGTTCAACCGCATCTTCTCGGACGAGGTCGGCGTGCAGGACGCGTTCGACATCATCCAGGACGAGGCGAACGGCCTGCTTCAGCGGTTCGCCCGCACCAACGGCTGACGCCCGCATCACACGACACAGGCAAGCCCGGATCGCGGTCCGGGCTTGCCGCTTACCATCTGACCCGCTGGACCCACCGTGACCGACACCCCGATTGCCGACATGCCCGCCGCCGCCCGCCGCAGCCTTAGGGCGCGGCTGGCCGACTGGTACTTCGCCGAGACGCCGAACCCCGCCAAGCGGGTGCAGTTCTCGCGCCCGCTGACGCCTTGGCTGTTCCTTCTGCCGCAGCTCGCCATCGTGGCGATCTTCTTCTACTGGCCGTCGGTGCAGGCGGTGACGTCGTCGTTCTACATCGAGGATCCGTTCGGCTTTGGGTCCACCTTCGTGGGGTTCGAGAACTACACCGACGCCGTGTCGAACAGCCAGTACGCCAGCACCGCATGGTTCACGGCGCTGTTCTGCGTCGTGGTGACCGCGCTGTCGCTTGGGCTGGGGCTGCTGCTGGCGGTGAAGGCAGACAAGGTGATCCGGGGCGCCGAAAGCTACAAGACGCTTCTGATCTCGGTCTACGCCATCGCACCGCCGGTCGCGGGGCTGATCGGCATGATGTTCTTCGACATGCACATGGGGCCGTTCACCAAGCTGTTCGCCGCCTTCGGCCACGATCTGCGGGTCGGCATCGACTATTGGGACACCGCCTTCGCGCTGACGGTCATCGCCGTGTGGAAGCAGATCCCCTACAACTTCATCTTCTTCCTGTCCGGGCTGCAGTCTGTCCCGGTTTCCGTCCGCGAGGCGGCGCTGATCGACGCGCGCTCTGGCTGGCGCCGGTTCCGCGACATCATCCTGCCGCTGCTGGCGCCGACCGCGTTCTTTCTTCTGGTGATCAACATCACCTATACGATGTTCGATACCTTCTCGATCATCGATGTGATCGTGAAGGACAAGCCGGCGAACAACCCGATGACGCTGGTCTACAAGGTCTATCTGGACGGCTTCAAAGGCAACGACATCGGCGGATCGTCCGCCCAGTCGGTGATCCTGATGATCGTGGTGGCCGCGCTGACCGTCGTGCAGTTCCGCTTTCTCGAACGCCGCGTGCACTACGGGTGATCCGATGCAGAAAATCAAACTCTTCGACCACCTGATCCTGATCCTCGGCACGCTGTTCCTGTGTCTGCCGGTGTTCATGGCGCTGATGTCCTCGTCCCATACGGCGATCGACATTCATTCTAACGGCTTGTTCCTGACCCCCGGCAGCAATGCTGGCCCGACCTACACCAAGGTGCTGACCGCGCGTGGCGGCTTCACCGGAGACGTGACCGGCCTGCGGATGCTGATGAACTCGATGATCATGGGCATCGGCTTTGCGGTGGGCAAGATCGTGCTGTCGATGATGGCGGCCTATGCGCTGGTGTACTTCCGGTTCCGCTTCGCCACCGCGATCTTCTGGGCGATCTTCACCACGCTGCTGCTGCCGCTGGAAGTGCGGATCATGCCGTCCTATCAGGTGATGTCGACGCTGGGACTGCTGAACAGCTACACCGGCCTGATCGTGCCGCTGCTGGCCTCGGCCACCGGGACGTTCTTCTTCCGCCAGTTCTTCAAGTCGGTGCCGGACGAGCTGCTGGAAGCGGCGCGGATCGACGGCGCGGGCCCGGTGAAGTTCTTCATCGACATCCTTGTGCCGCTGTCGCGCACGATGATGGCGGCGATCTTCATCATCATGTTCATCTACGGCTGGAACCAGTACCTGTGGCCGCTACTGATGACCACGGACGAGACGTTCTACACGCTCATGCGTGGCATCAAGTCGATCCTGCAGGTGTGGGTCGGCAGCCAGATCCCCGATTACAACGAAGCCTTCGCCCTTGCGGTGCTTGCGATGATCCCGCCGGTGGCGGTGGTGGTCATCTTCCAGCGCATGTTCATCAAGGGCCTGACGGAAAGCGACAAGTGATGGCACATCTTTCTCTCACCAACGTGGGCAAGACTTATGCCGGCGGCGTCGACGCGGTGCGCGACGTGAATATCGAGATCGCGGATGGCGAGTTCATCGTGCTGGTCGGTCCTTCGGGCTGCGGCAAGTCCACGCTGCTGCGCATGGTGGCCGGTCTGGAAAGCGTGACGCATGGCGACGTGCGGATCGGCGAGCGCGTCGTCAACCGGCTGGACCCGGCCGACCGCGACATCGCGATGGTGTTCCAGAACTACGCCCTGTACCCGCACATGACGGTGCGGGACAACATGGCCTACGGGCTGAAGAACCGGGGAGAGTCCAAGGCCGCGATCGCCGAGCGCGTGGCCGAGGCGTCGCGGATGCTGGAACTGGACCCGTACCTTGACCGCAAGCCGCGTGCCTTGTCGGGTGGCCAGCGCCAGCGGGTCGCGATGGGCCGGGCCATCGTGCGCCAGCCCGCCGCGTTCCTGTTCGACGAACCGCTGTCGAACCTCGACGCCAAGCTGCGCGTGTCGATGCGGGGCGAGATCCGGCGGCTGCAGCGTCGGCTGGGCACGACGTCCTTGTATGTGACGCACGATCAGCTGGAAGCGATGACGCTGGCCGACCGGCTGGTGGTGCTGAACGGTGGCCGCGTGGAACAGATCGGCGCCCCGCTCGAGGTGTATCACTCCCCCGCGTCGGTTTTCGTGGCGTCCTTCATCGGCTCTCCGGCGATGAACCTGCTGGACGCGGTGGCAGACGGTGGCCGCGTGCTGGTCGACGGCCACGACATCGGTGCCGCCGCGACAGCCGCCGGTCCGATCACGCTTGGCCTGCGGCCCGAGGACCTGACGCTGTCCGCGACGGGTCTGCCGGTGGTGGTCGAGCATGTCGAGGAACTGGGCGCGCAGCGGATCATCCACGGCGCGGTCGCGGGGCAGTCCGTCGCCATCGCCGACAGCAGCACCGCCGAACTGGGCGAGACGGTGCATGTCGCCGTGGCGCCGGGCAAACTGCACCTGTTTTCCAAGGACACCGGTCGGCGCATCGACATGGCCCCGGCGCAGCACCAGAAGCTGGCCCAAGCAGTCTGAAACGGGGCGCGGGTGCGCCGCGCCCGCCGACCTGTCAGGCGTCGGCCAGAACGGCGGGGCGGCTGATCCGGGTAAAGCTGTCGCCACGGCTGTTGAACAGGTGCAGCGACGGCCCGTCGAACGCGATGCGATACAGGTCGCCCGCGCGCCAGAAGCGGTTCGCGCTGGCCTGTGCCATCATCACCAGCCCCTCGCTGGTGTTCAGCCGCAGCATCGCGTGGTCGCCGATGTTCTCGGCCACCTCGACGGTGCAAGGGATGCCGGGCCGGCTTGTGTCCGCGTCATCCGCGCGCAGCACATGCTCGGGCCGCACGCCGAAGGTGACGGCGTCGCCGATGGCGCTGTCCGCGTCCGGGCGCACCGGCACGTCCACGGTGCCCAGTCCGGCGACGTCGACCGTGATCGCGGCATCCGACAGCGCGGTGATCCGACCCTCCAGCAGGTTCATCTTGGGCGACCCGATGAACCCCGCGACGAAGACGTTTTGCGGCGTGTGGTACAGTTCCAGCGGGGTGCCGATCTGGCGGGCGACGCCAGAGTCCAGCACGACGATCCGGTCCGCCAGCGTCATCGCCTCGATCTGGTCATGGGTGACATAGGCCATCGTGGTGCCAAGGTCGGCGTGCAGCTTGGCCAGTTCCATCCGCATGTGGACCCGAAGAGCCGCGTCGAGGTTGGACAGCGGTTCGTCGAACAGGAACACCTCGGGGTCGCGCACGATGGCGCGACCGATGGCGACGCGCTGGCGCTGGCCGCCCGACAGCTGCGCGGGGCGGCGGTCCAGCAGGTGCTCGATGTGCAGGATGCCTGCGGCGTCCTCGACCTTGGCGGCGATCTCGGCCTTGGGACGGCGCGCGATCTTCAGACCGAAGCTCATGTTCTCGCGCACCGTCTTGTGCGGGTACAGCGCGTAGGACTGGAACACCATCGCGATGCCCCGTGCCTTGGCGGGGATGTCGTTGCACAGCCGGTCGCCGATCAGAAGCTCGCCGCCCGAGATTTCTTCCAGCCCGGCGATCATGCGCAGCAGGGTAGACTTGCCGCAGCCAGAGGGGCCGACGAACACGATGAACTCTCCGTCACGGACGTCTAGGTCGATGCCCTTGATCACCTCGACCGCGCCGTAGTTCTTGCGCACGTCCTTCAGCGTCAGCCCCGCCATGTGTCTTTCTCCTTCTGCGTCCGGGGCGGCCTAGGGCCGCGCGTCGAACACCCTGCCGTCTCCGGTCAGGTACTGATTTGAATAGGGATAGAAGTGTTTTTCATGCGGCATCCGGGGCGTCGCGTCATAGCGTGCGCGGAAGCTGTCCGGTTGCCAGAAGTCCCGCACGGTCTGCCGCAGCTCGTCGCGCAGCGCCGACGTCGCCGGGTCGCCGGACAGATCGGTCCATTCGTCCGGGTCGGCCGACAGGTCGTACAGCTCTTCGCTGCCGTCGAGGTACAGCGCGTATTTCCAGCGGTCGCGGCGCATCATGCAGCCCGCGTGATCGGGCTGTTTCAGAACGACGCTTTCGCAGAACAGATCGCGCTTTGGCAGGTCCTGTCCCGACAGCGCGGGCGACAGGTCGATGCCTTCGATGTCGTCGGGCGGCGTGACACCTGCGGCGGCGCACAGCGTCGGGAACAGGTCGATCAACCCGGCGGGCTGGTCAGACCGCAAGCCCGCCTGCGCCTGTCCGGGCCAACGGATGATCAGCGGCACGCGCGCGCTGTCCTCATAAAACAGCGTCTTTTGCCAAAGCCCGCGTTGCGCGGCCATCTCGCCGTGGTCCGAGCAATAGACCACCAGCGTGTCGCGCGACAGGTCGAGGTAATCCAGCACCTGCAGCAGCCGCCCCACGGCGTCGTCGATCCATTCGACACAGCCGTAATAGGCCGCCAGCGCCCGCAGGTTCACCTCGGCGTCGCCCCGGTGACCGGCGGTGCCGCTGGCGTTCGCGGCGGTTTGCACGAATGCAGGCGCGCGGTCCAGCCAGTCGGGATCGTGGTCGGGCAGGGCGATCTGCCCCGCGAAGCGGTCGTACAGCGCTGGGGGCGGGTTGATGGGGAAGTGCGGCTTGTCGAAATGCACCGCAAGGAAGAACGGCGCGTCGGGGCGTGCCACGTAGCCCTGCAGCCACTTGGTCGCCTCGGCCACGCAGATCTCGGTCTGGGTCATCGGCAGCGGGATGCCCGAAGGCCCCGCGTCCGCAAGGATGTCGCCTAACCCGCTTTCGTTGGCGTGCCGCCGTGGATCGGGCTGGTGCGCCTGGCCGTAGAGGTCGCCGTAGGGGCGTTGTTGAAAGCCCTGAAACTGCTCGCCGTTGAAGTGCGACTTGCCGATCAGGGCGGTGCGATAGCCGCCGTCCGACAGGCTGCGCGCAAGGGTCGGGCCGTTGGCGGGCAGGATGTGCTGGTTGTCGTAAATGCCGGTGGTCCGACCGTACTTGCCCGTGTGCAGGATGGACCGGCTGGGGACACACAGCGGGTTCTGGCAATAGGCCGCGTCGAACCGCACGCCTTCGGCCGCCAGCTGCATCAGGTGGGGCGTCTCGACCGGGGTGTCGGGATGATCGCCCATCGACCGCACCGAATGCTGGTCGGCCATCAGGAACAGGATGTTGGGACGTGTGCTCATCGCGGACCTCATGCCTTGACCGCGCCGCCAAGGCGCAGGCCGCCCCGTTGCAGCGGTTTCTGGACAAGGAAGTACACCAGCAGCGACGGCGCGGTGTAGATCAGCGCGAAGGCCGCAAGCTGGCCATAGACCGCTTCGCCGTACTCGCCGAAGAAGCTGAACAGCGACACCGCCATCGGGTAGTTGTCCCGCGATTGCAGCAGGATGAACGGCACGAAGAAGTTGCCCCAGTTCTCGATGAAGCTGAGGATGAAGATCGTCGCCAGCCCGGGCGCCAGAAGCGGCAGCATGATCGCCGTCACCCCGCGCAGGCGCGACGCGCCCTCGACCCAGGCGGCCTCTTCCAGATCGGTCGGGATCGCGTCCATGAAGCCCTTCATCAGCCAGATGGCAAAGGGCAGTTCCGACGCGGCGCGGAACACGATCACGCCCCACAGCGTGTCGACCATGCCGATGTGCACGAACATCACGTAGATCGGTACCATGATCGCGGTGACGGGCAGGGCGCTCGCGAAGACGATGACGTAGATATACTGCGTGCCGTACCGCAGCTTGTAGCGCGACAGCGGGTAGCCCGCGAACAGCGCCAGCACGACTACCACCGCCGACGTCCCGGCCGAGATGATCAGGCTGTTGATGAACGGCCGGATCGTCGTGTTCTCGGTCATGATCGAGCCGAAGTTTCCAAGGCTCCACTGCGCCGGCATCTTGATGGAAAGCGATGCGACAGGGTCGAAAGCGGCCAGCACGACCCAAACCATCGGGGCCAGAAAGGCAAGCGCCACGAAGCTGAGCGACACGTTGGCGGCGGCGCGGCTGCGCCCCTTGGCGGTGGACAGGTCAATCATGACGGGCGTTTCCCACGCGGAAGAGATAGACGTAGAACAGCGAGGCGACGACGCCGAAGGCCAGCAGCAGCACCGCGATGGCAGAGCCGTAGCCGATCAGACCGAAGTCATAGGCTTGGTTGTACATCAAGAGCGGCAGCGTCTCGGACGAGGTGCCGGGACCGCCGGCGGTGGTGATCCAGATCAGCCCGAACACGCCCAGCGTGCCCAGCGTGGTCAGCACCACGTTGATCGCGATGACGGGGCGGATGATCGGAAGGATCACGCCGAAAATCTTGTGGAACCGTCCCGCGCCGTCGATTTCGGCGGCTTCCAGAACCTCGTTCGGGACGTCCTGCAGGGCGGCGTTGTAGACCAGCATCGAGAAGGCACAGCCGCGCCAGATGTTGATCACGATGACGGCGGCCATCGGGTTGGTCAGCAGCCATGCCTGACTGCCCAGCCCCAGAAGGCCAAGGATCTGGTTCATCCCCGCGTCGTCGCCGCGCAGGAAGGTGTACCACAGGAACCCCGCGACCACCTCGGGCACGACCCAGGCCGTGATGACGATTGTGGACACGACATTCTGCACCAGCGTGGACGCCGCCTGACGGCCATAGGCGATCAGGAAGCCCACGACGTTCTGGCCGAACACCGACATTGCGACGAACACCGCCGTGCGGCCCAACGCCTCCCATGTGCGGGTGTCGGTGAACAGGTAGTAATAGTTCTCAAGCCCGATGAACTGCGGGTTGCGGGCGTTGGCGCCCGACAGCCCTTGGTTCGTAAGCGAGGCATAGACGGCCCACAGGATCGGGACGAGGAAGAACCCGAGGATCATCAGCGTGGCCGGAACCATCGGCAGGACACGAATCAACATGTTCAGAACAGGCGATCGGCGCCTTGCAGTAACGGTTCCGGCCATCTGGGTTTACTCGGCAGCCTTGACGTTGGACCGGCCCGCAAGGCGGGTCAGCTGGCTGTCGTACCGCTCCATCGCGTCCTGGACGCTGGCGCCGCCGACGGTGACCGCTTCCATCGTTTCCTGGATCAGCGACGACACCTGCGGGTAGATTTCCAGCGCCGGGCGGAAGTTGGTGACTTCGACCAGCGACGAGAAGAAGCCCGCCGTCGGGTTGGCATCAAGGAACGCGGGATCGGTGTTCACGTCTTCCCGCACGCCGACCGCGCCCGACAGGACGGAATACTGAAGGCTGCGGG
Source organism: Psychromarinibacter halotolerans (assembly GCF_029168315.1). Taxonomy (NCBI): domain Bacteria; kingdom Pseudomonadati; phylum Pseudomonadota; class Alphaproteobacteria; order Rhodobacterales; family Paracoccaceae; genus Psychromarinibacter; species Psychromarinibacter halotolerans. The sequence continues at coordinate 816,702 of NZ_JARGYD010000001.1, read as the reverse complement.
TGTGATCCGCCACGGTGGTCAGGAAGTCGAAGGCGGCGTCCTTGTCATCGGCGTAGGTGGTCATCGCGATGGTCCAGCCGCCCGACATCGAGGTGAAGCCGTTGCCGCCGCCATCCTGCGTCGGGATCTTCGCCATGCCGATCACGTCGGTCCAGTCTTCCCACGGGGCAGAGCCCGTCTCGGCCCAGCGCGACCAGATCCAACTGCCGTCGATGAACATGCCGACCTCGTCGGACGGGGCGCGCTGTTCGACAAGGACGTGCTGGAAATTGCCGTCCTGCAGTTCGTTGTCCGAGGCAAGGTAGCCCGCCTCGTAGACGGTCTTCAGGAACGACAGCGTGTCGGCCATGCCCTTGGAGCCGGTGACCCACTTGCCGTCGGCGGGATCGTACAGGGTGGCGGGCAGGGCGCCCGGCGTTCCCGATAGCAGGTTCATCAGACCGCGCATGGTCGACGCCTCGCCACCGGCCTTGGTGACGTACAGGTTCAGCGGGATGGCGTCGGGGACGTTTTCTTTGATCTGGGCGGCGGCGTCGAGAATGTCCTGCCACGATTCCGGCTGCCAGTCGGCGGGAAGCCCGGCCTCGGTCAGCACGTTCTTGTTGTACCAGATCGCCTGCGTGTCGGTGCCCAGCGGGATCGCGTACAGCTTGCCGTCAACGAAGGACGTGCCGTTCTGCTTGGCGATGTCGACGAACTTGCTCCAGTCGTCCCATTCCGCCAGCCGGTCGTCCAGCGGTTCCAGATAGCCCGCCGCGGCGTCTGCCGTAACATAGAAGCCGTCTTCGTAGATCACGTCCGGCGCGGTCGAGTCCGACTGATTCATCAGCGAGACCTTGGTGTAGTAGTCGCGGGACGACGCGCTGATGGATTCGAGCACGACGTCGATGCCGGGGTGCGCGCTTTCGAACGCTTCCTCCGCCGATTCCATGACGGCGGTGACGAAGGACGAATCCCTGTAGACGACCCGCAATTCTCCGTCGGCGGCGTGCGCGACGCTGCCCAGTCCTGTGGCCAGCGCAAGTATGGCCGTGCCCGTGGTAAAGCCGATTTTCATTGCATCCTCCCTTGATGTACCTGCAATCGTTACCACAAGAAAGAGACCTGTCAATACTCCGCTTTGCGACCATATATCATTCTGCACCTGCACAATAATCGGGATCATTGGGGTGATTGTGCATTTGCCTTGACCAGATATGGGGCGCGTGTAACAACGATTGTGAAAACGTTGTCACAAGGTGGTCACCCCGTGAGAGATGATCTGATGGATGCTCCAGCCGCGCTTGCGGTCGACATTGGCGCGACGAAGCTTGCGGTCGGGCTTGTCGGTTCGGATGGGCGCGTTCAGCACCAAGAACGGGCGGCCTCGCCGCGGCGTGTGTCCGAAAGCCTTGCGCTGCTGGACACGCTGGCCAAACGCGCGCTGGACGTGGCCGAGGCACAGGGGCGCCCGGTGTCTGGGGTCGGAATCGCCTGTGGCGGGCCGCTTGATCTGGCGCGGGGGCTGGTACTTGCGCCGCCGAACCTGCCGGACTGGACCTGCGTGCCGATCCGCGACCGCATGGCCGACCTGTCGGGGGCTCCGGCCTACCTTCAGAACGACGCGGGCGCGGGCGCGATCGCCAGCTATCTTTGGGACAATCCCGACCACGCCGCGGACGTCACCTATGTCACGGTCTCGTCCGGCGTCGGGTGCGGTGTCATCCTCGACCGGGCGCTGATGACCGGCCATTCCGGCAACGGAAGCGAGCTGGGGCACATCCCGCTGATCTATGGCGGACGCCCCTGCAAATGCGGGCAGGCGGGCTGTGTCGAGGCCTATGTCTCGGGCACCTCTATCGGCGAACGGTACGCCGAGGCGCATGGCGGCCCGGCGGTGACGGCCCACGATATCGCTGATCGGGCGGCGCAGGGCGACAACAGCGCCCGCGCGCACTGGATCGAGTCGATGCAGATGCTCAACCGGGTGATCCGCGCGGCGGTCGACCTGTTCGATCCGGCGCTGGTCTGCCTTGGCGGCGGGGTCACGGATGCGGATGCCGCCCTGCTGGCCCCGGCGCTGGATTTCGGCGGAACCGGCGGCATGTCCGACGCGGTCGGGCGCGGCCTGTCGGTCCGGCGCACCGGCTTCGGCCGGGATTCTGGCGTCGTCTCGGCCGCTGCGGTGGCGTGGAACGAGATCGGCGCGGCGGACGGTCGGCGCGTCGCGCTGCGGCAGGAGGTCTGAACCATGGGCGATACCCTGATGCGGGACGAGATCGAGGCGCATTTCCACATGGCCGACGCCATGCGCGCCGAGGTGGCGGGGATAGAAAAGATCGCCGCCGCGATCTGGGACAGCCTGTCGGGCGACGGGCGGCTATACGCCTTCGGCAACGGCGGCAGCGCGTCCGAGGCGTTGCATTTCACCGGCGAACTCGTGGGCCGCTACAAGGCGGAACGCGCGCCGCTGGCGGCGCTGGCGCTGCCGGCGGACGTGGCGGCGCTGACCTGCATCGGCAACGACTATGCCTTCGACGAGGTGTTCGCCCGGCAGCTTCGGGCCCACGCGCGCCCCGGTGACATCGCGGTGGGCTTCACCACCAGCGGCCGCTCGGCCAACGTGGTCAAGGGGCTCGACGCGGCGCGCGCCGCGGGCGCGGCCACCGTCCTGTTCACCGGCGAAGCCGGGCGCGACGCTGCGCAGCGGGCGGACCACGCCTTCATCTCGCCCAGCACCACCACCGCGCGGATTCAAGAGATGCACCAGCTTGCGATGCATCTGATCTGCGCGCGCATCGACCAATTCGCCACACAACTCTCTACGGAGGCCTGACGACATGTCCGCTGACGATCCCCGATTCGACCGTATCTACATGGTCGGTCACGCGCATCTTGACCCCGTCTGGCTGTGGCGCTGGACCGAAGGGTATCAGGAAGCCCGCGCGACCCTGCACGCGGCGGTCAAGCTGCTGGCCGAGAACCCGGACTATGTCTTCACCTTCGAACAGATGGCCGTGGTGGACTGGATCCGCGAATCCGACCCCGCGCTGTTCGCACAGCTTCAGGATCTGGTCGCCGCCGGTCGCATCGCGATGGTGGGCGGCTGGTGGGTCGAGCCCGACTGCAACCTGCCGTCGCTAGAGGCTTTCGTGCGGCACGGTCTGCTGGGGCAGCGATACCTGCTGGAGCATTTCGGCGGCATCGCGGGCGTCGGGCTGAACGCCGATCCGTTCGGCCATTCCGTGGTGCTGCCGCAGATCCTGCAGGGGCACCGCATCGACGGCTACTGCTTCCTGCGGCCCGGCCCGGAAGAGACCGAGATGCCGCACACGGTCTTCGAGTGGGAAGGCTTCGGCGATGCGCGCGTGCTGGCCTACCGCATCCCGCACCAGTATTGCTCGACCGCCGAGGCGGTGGACGAACACCTGAACGCGGCGGTGGACGGCATCGCGCCCAGCGTGACGGGCGAGGCGATGGTGTTCTACGGCGTGGGCAACCACGGCGGCGGCCCGACCCGGCGCAATCTTGAAAGCATCGCGCGGATCGACGCCTCGGGCGCGCAGGGGCAACTGACCATGTCCGGCCCCGACCGCTATCTTAAATCGGTCCGCGATGGCGGCGTCGAGGTGCCCGGCTGGACCGGCGAACTGCAACGCCACGCCGCCGGGTGCTACGCCGCGCATTCCGGGATCAAGGCGATGAACGTCCGCGCCGAAGCGGCGCTGGTCGAGGCGGAACGCTACGCCACGCTGGCCGCGCGACGCGGGGCGATGACCTATCCGGGTTCCGCGCTGACCGACGCTTGGAAAACGCTGCTGTTCAACCAGTTCCACGACATCCTGCCGGGAAGCTCGCTGCGCGTTTGCTACGAGGACGCCGCGCAACAAATCGGCGGCGCGATGGACGTGGCCGACCGGGTCGTGAACCTTGCGATGCAGACCACGGCTCGCGATATCTCGATCCCCGAGGACGAGACGACGCAGCCCGTGCTGGTGTTCAACCCGCATCCGCACCCGGTCGAGGTGACGGCAGAGGTCGAAGTGTCCTTCCTGCCCGGCGAATGGGCCCTGACGGATGAAGAAGGCAACCCCGTCGAATGGCAGCGCATCCGCGCCGATGCCACGCTGCGCGAGGCGGACATTTTCCGTGATCGCCTGCGCGGCCGCATCGCCTTCCGCGCCGCGCTTCCGGCGCTGGGGCACAAGCTGTACCGGCTGCGGCAGGTTCCGGCGCGTCCCGAGGTGGCGCCCGATGGCGTGCGGGCACAGGGCCTGACGCTTGAGAACGCGCATTTGCGGGTGACGATCGACCCGGACACCGGCTGGTTGTCGGAACTGGTGACGCTGGCCGACGGTCAGAACTTTGCCCCGCCCGCCGGTGCGCGGCACACAGTGGTGTCAGAGGACACGTCCGACACTTGGGGCCACAGGGTCGAAACCTACGTCGGCCCGGGCCAAGCGTTCGAGGTCGAAGAGGTGGTGCTGGTCGACAAGGGCCCGGTGCGCGCCACGGTCAAGGTCATCTCGCGCCTTGGCGCGTCGACGCTGACCGAGTTCTTCGTGCTGGACGCAGGGGCGACGTCGCTGGAAATCCGCTGCGAGCTTGACTGGCACGAGAAGATGTCGGTGCTGAAGCTGCGCTATCCGTCTGCCATCCAATCGGAGTCTGCGCTGTACCAGATGCAGCACGGCGCGTTGGAACGGCCCGCCGATGCCAAAGAGTATCCGGGCCAGCGGTGGGTCAGCGTCGCGGACGGCGACCGCCGCCTGACGGTGCTGAACGATGCGAAATACGCCTATGATTGCGCCGGCGGCGATATCGGCATCACCGCCGCGCGCAGCCCGGTTTACGCATGGCACGACCCGCGCGAACTGCGCGAGGGAGAGCATTACCACTATCAGGATCAGGGCCGTCAGCATTTCACCGTGCGGCTTCTGCCGCAGTCGGGGGGCGACATGGCCGGGGCGCACAGGCTGGCCGACCTGATGACCGCGCCCCCCCGGGTGATGATGGAAAGCTTCCACGATGGACCCTTGGCGGCGGAAGGCAGCGGGATCTCTGGCCTTGATGACGCGCCCGCGATCCGGCTGACGGCGATCAAGGCGTGGGAAGACGACACCGAGGCCACCGTCCTGCGCTTTGCCAACGACACGGACGCGCCGGCCTCGGCGGATCTGACCCTGCATTTCCTTGGCGGGCAGACGCTGGCCGTCGCGCTGAACCCGCTGGAGATCGGAACGTGGGTCGTGCCGGCCTCTGGCGCGCCGTTCCGGGTGGACCTGCTGGAATTTCCGCCGGATCACCCGCTGCCGCGCCTGTCGGACGGGGTGTGACCATGACCCGTACCCCCGAAATCTGGCCGCCGCTTGTGACGCCGTTCGATGCGCGCGGACAGGTCGATCACGACGCGCTTGCCGATCTTGTCGCCTTCAACATCCGCGCCGGTGTCACGGGCCTTTTGGTCACCGGACTGTCAGCGGAACCCTTCGTCCTGTCCGAAGCCGAGAGGCTGGCCATCCTGCGCACCTGCGTCACGGCGGCTGCGGGACAGATCCGGCTGGCGGCGGCGGTCTATCCCGAAGGCCCCGACGACTGGGCGCGGGTGATCGACATCGCGCATGGGGCAGGGGCGGACACCGCCGTTCTGCTGACCGCGCATCTTGCGCCGCAAGACGCGGATGACGCCGCCGTGTGTGCCGCGCTGGACCGGATCGTTGTCGACACCACCGGCGATCTCGGCCTGTACGAAGCGCCGCGCCCGTTCAAGCGGCTGCTCTCGGACGACGTCTTCGCCCATGCCGCGCAGTCCGGTCGGTTCGTGTTCCATAAAGACACCTGCCTTGACCTGGACCGGATCGGGCGCCGCGTCGCGCTGGCCGCCGGAACGCCGCTGACGCTGCTGAACGCCGAAATGGCGTCGTTTCGGGCATCGTTCGCGCTGGGGGCGGGCGGGTTCTGCGGGCTGATGGCCAACATCCACCCTCGCGCGCTGCCTCTGGCCGCGACCGAGGCGGACGACACCCTGTCGTTGCTGCTGGCGGCGACCGACGCGGCGCTGGAAAAGAACTATCCCGCGTCGGCCAAGCTGCTGCTGGCCGAACGCGAGGGGCTGGGGCTGAACAGCCACGCCCGCACGCTGGAACGCGGCACGACGTCGGGCGATTGCACCAGCCTGTTTGCCGCAGACACGTTGATCCGGCGGCATCTGGCCGCTATCGAGGCCGGAACAACGCGGAGTACGGGTCAGCTTGTCGGATAAACGGGTACGGATCGGGGATATCTCGAAGGAGCTTGGGTTATCGAGTTCCACCGTCTCTCGCGCCCTGTCGGGCAAGGGATACGTCGCGGCAGAGGTGAAGGCGCGGGTCGTCGAGGCCGCGCGCCGCATGGGATACGTTCCAGACCTGACCGCCCGCAACCTGCGCCGCCGGTCCAGCACGCAGGTGGGGCTGGTCGTGTCCAGCCTGCTTGACCCGTTCTATGCCCAGCTTGCCACCGGCTTCCAAAGCGTCGCCCGCCGTCGCGGCTATGAGGTCGTGCTGATCATCGACGGTGCCGATCCGGGCGAGGAGAAAGCCGCCGTCGAGTCGCTTCTGGCGATGGGCGTTGGCGGGATCGCGATGACGCCCGTGTCGGACGAGGCGCTGGCGCGGGTCGAAGACTATGGCATCTGCACTCTGCAACTCGACCGTTCGGTCAGCAGCCGCTACTCGCTGATCGGCGGCGACAACCGGGCGGGCGGGGTGATCGCGACAGAGCATCTGCTGTCCAACGGCCACCGCGACATCGCGGTGTTGGTCGATCACGACCGCTGGACCACAGGCTTCGAGCGGATCGCGGGCTGGCGCGACGCCTTCACCCGCGCGGGGCTGACCCCGCCCGAGGACCTGTGCGTCAAGCTCGGCGACACCCGCGAGGATATCGAGACCGCCCTGCGGACCGTGGTGCCCCGGCTGGTCAAGCAGGGTGTCACCGCCATCTTCGCCGCGAACAGCCAAGTCGCGCAGCTTTTGTACACCGCGCTTCAGGATCAGGGGCTGTCGGTGCCCGACGATGTCTCGCTTGTCGCCTATGACGACGCGAACTGGACCGAGATGGTGCGCCCCGCGATCTCGGTCATCACGCAGCATGTCGACATGCTGGGCCAGACAGCGGCGGACCAACTGATCGGCATGATCGAGGCACCGAAGGCAGAGGCCCCCTCCGTGGGCGCCCCGGTGTCGCGCTTTCTTGTGCAGCCGACACTGGTCGAACGCGACAGCGTCCGCACGCTGACGCCCGACGGGTCCGCCTGACCTCGGATCGCGGGCGTCTTTACCCTTTGCCCCGGGCTGGGTATGGGCTGTATCCGACACATGACAACCGAACCGGCGAACCGAAAGGGTGATCCCCGCATGATGCGCGGCCCGAAGCTCGACAGTTACGATTTCGCGATCCTCCGCGCGCTTCAGGTCAATGGCCGGATGCCCAAGACCGCGTTGGCCGAGGCGGTGAACCTGTCGCCGACGCCCTGCTGGGAACGCCTGAAAAAGCTGGAACAGGCCGGGTTCATCACCGGCTACCGGGCGATGGTCGACATTCGAAAGATCGCCCCGGTGACCGAGGTCATGGTCGAGATCACGCTTGCGAACCACAAGGCCGACGCGTTCCGCCGGTTCGAGGACGCGATCCGCGACCGCGACGAGGTTCGCGGCTGTTGGGCGCTGGGGGGCGGGGTCGACTACATGCTGCATCTCGTGGTCGGCGACATCGACGGGTACCAGCGCCTGATGGACGAACTGCTGGACGGCGCGATCGGGATTGACCGCTATTTCGGGTATGTCGTGACCAAGCAGGTCAAGGACGTGCCGAACCCCATTCCAGACCTCTGACCGAGGATTCCTCGGGTTGGCCCGGATAGACAGAGAGATCCTCTGCCGGACCGGTGCATAACAGAGCCACTTTCTGCCAAGGCGCGGGTAATCTTGCGGCATCTGCAATGCCCCAAGGAAGGCCGCACGCCATGAGACAGGACCGCATCGTGACCGGTGTCACGCTCGACGACCCCAAGCTCTTTCGCAGCTTTTCGTATATCGACGGCCGCTGGACCGGCGCCTCTGACGCCGAGACGCTGCCGGTGAAGAACCCCGCCGACGGAACCGTGGTCGGCGAGATCGCCAGCCTGTCCGCGGACGAAGGCCGTGTCGCGGTGGATGCCGCGCAAAAGGCGTTCGCCGCGTGGTCGCTGATGCTGCCGCAGGACCGCTCGGCCATCCTGCGCCGCTGGTTCGACCTGATGCTGGCGCACAAGGAAGACCTTGCCCGCATCATGGTCGCCGAACAGGGCAAACCGATTTCCGAGGCGCGGGGCGAGATCGACTATGCCGCCAGCTTCGTCGAATATTACGCCGAAGAGGCAAAGCGCCCCGACGTCGAAAGCGTCACCAGCCACCTGCCGGACGCCGAGGTCGAGCTGTGGCTGGAGCCCGTGGGCGTCGTCGCGCTGATCACGCCGTGGAACTTCCCCAGTGCCATGCTGACCCGCAAGGCCGCCGCGGCGCTTGCGGCGGGCTGCACCGTGGTCGCGCATCCGTCGGCCGAGACGCCGTATTCCGCGACAGCGCTGATGGAACTGGCCGAGCGGGCAGGGGTGCCTGCCGGGGTGTTCAACCTTGTCACCGGCGACGCGCCCACCATCGTGCCGGCATGGACCTCGGACACCCGTGTTCGCGCGCTGTCGTTCACCGGCTCGACCGAGGTCGGGCGCCTGCTGTACCGCGACAGCGCGGCGACGGTGAAGAAACTGGTCATGGAACTGGGCGGCCACGCGCCGGTCATCGTCTTCGCGGATTCCGATCTGGACGCCGCCGTGACCGAGACGATGAAGGCCAAGTGGGCGACTTCGGGGCAGGACTGCCTTGGCGCGAACCGGATCTACGTGGAACGGTCCGTCTATGACGCCTTCTGCGCCAAGTTCACCGAGGCCAGCGCCGCCCTGACCGTCGGGCGCGGCATGGACGACCCGGACATCGGTCCGCTGATGAACGAGAACGCCGTCGCCAAGCAAGAGGCCCACGTAGCCGACGCGCTGAAGCGCGGCGCAAAGCTGGCCTGTGGCGGCAAGCGGCACGCGCTGGGGCCGCTGTTCTTTGAGCCGACCGTGCTGACCGATGTGCCCGAAGACGCCCTGATCCTGCGCGAGGAAACCTTCGGCCCGGTGGCCGCCCTTGTGCCCTTCGACACCGAGGAAGAGGTGGTGACCCGCGCCAACGACACCGAGTACGGGCTGGTGGCCTATGTCCACAGCCTGAACCCGCGCCGCATCTACCGGCTTAGCCGCGCGCTGCAATTCGGTATGGTCGCGGTCAACCGCACCAAGGTCACCGGCGCGCCGATCCCGTTCGGCGGCGCCAAGCAGTCCGGGCTGGGGCGCGAAGGCGCGCGGCTGGGGATGCAGGAATTCATGGAACTGAAATACGTCTGCCGCGACTGGAGCTGACGACAAGATGAAGGACGACACCATGCTGAAGAACGACCAGCTTGAAAGCTGGGACCGCGAGAACTTCTTCCACCCCTCGACCCACCTGGCCGAGTTCGCGCGGGGCAACGTGCCGCAGCGCGTCGTGACGGGCGGCAAGGGCTGCCACATCGAGGATCGCGACGGCAACCGCCTGTTGGACGCGTTCGCGGGGCTTTACTGCGTCAACGTCGGCTATGGCCGCCCCGAGATCGCCGAGGCCATCGCCGAGCAGGCGAAAGAGATCGCCTATTACCACGCCTATGTCGGCCACGGCACCGAGGCGTCGATCACGCTGGCCAAGATGGTTCTGGACCGCGCGCCGTCGAACATGTCGAAGGTCTACTTCGGCCTGTCCGGGTCGGATGCGAACGAGACCAACATCAAGCTGGTCTGGTACTACAACAACATCCTCGACCGGCCCGAGAAGAAGAAGATCATCTCGCGCTGGCGCGGCTATCACGGCTCGGGCCTGATGACCGGCTCGCTGACCGGGCTTGCGGCATTCCAGCAGAAGTTCGACCTGCCGCTGGACCGCGTGATCCACACCGAGGCGCCGTACTACTTCCGCCGCGACGACCTTTCGATGTCCGAGGCCGAGTTCGTGGCCCACTGCGCGTCCGAGCTTGAGGCGCTGATCGAGCGCGAGGGCGCCGACACCATCGCCGCGATGATCGGGGAACCCGCGCTGGGGACCGGGGGTCTTGTGCCGCCGCCCGCCGGGTACTGGCAGGCGATCCAGGAGGTTCTGGACAAGCACGACATCCTGCTGATCGCGGACGAGGTCGTCACCGGCTTCGGGCGTCTGGGCACCATGTTCGGGTCCGAGCACTACGGCATCCGGCCCGACGTCATCACCATCGCCAAGGGCCTGACCTCGGCCTATGCGCCGCTGTCCGGCTCGATCCTGTCCGACAAGGTCTGGAAGGTGCTGGAAGAGGGCACCGACAAATTCGGCCCCATCGGCCACGGCTGGACCTATTCGGCGCACCCCATCGGCGCGGCGGCCGGGGTGGCGAACCTGCGGCTGCTGGACGAGCTGAACCTTGTGTCGAACGCCGGATCGGTGGGCGCGCATTTCAAGGCGGCGCTGACCGACGCGCTTGGCGATCACCCGAACGTCGGCGACATCCGGGGCGAGGGCCTGCTGTGCGCGGTCGAGTTCGTCGAGAACCGCGATGGCCGCGTTTTCTTCGACCCGGCCCGGACCATGGGTGCCAAGGTGAACGCGGCGCTGCTGGCGCGTGGCGTGATCTCGCGCGCGATGCCGCAGGGCGACATCCTTGGCTTCGCGCCGCCGTTCTGCCTGACCGAGTCCGAGGCGGAAGAGATCGCGTCGAAACTGAAGGACGCGGTGGCCGAGGTTCTCGGCTGACGGACCTTGCGATCACGAACATGACGGAACGGCCGGGGACCAAATCCCCGGCCGTTTCGCGTTCCGGCCCGCTTTACTTCCGCGCGCCGCTTCGACAGTGTCCCCGGCAAATCAGGACACACCAATGACACGCAAGATCATCATCGACACCGACCCCGGCCAAGACGACGCCGTGGCCATCCTGCTGGCTCTGGCCAGCCCCGAGGACATCGAGGTTCTGGGCATCACCGCCGTCGCGGGCAACGTGCCGCTGGCGCTGACCTCGAAGAACGCCCGCATCGTCTGCGAAGTCGCGGGCAAGCCCGACACCCGCGTCTACGAAGGCTGCGACCGCCCGATGGCGCGCGAGCTTGTGACGGCGGAATACGTCCACGGCAAGACCGGCCTTGACGGGATTCAGCTGCCGGACCCGACCATGCCGGTGCAGGACACCCACGCCGTCGATTACATCATCGAGACGCTGCGCGCCGAGCCCGCCGGAACGGTCACGCTGTGCCCGCTGGGGCCGCTGACCAACATCGGCACCGCATTCCAGAAGGCGCCCGACATCAAGGAAAAGGTGCAAGAGATCGTCCTGATGGGCGGCGCCTATTTCGAGGTGGGCAACGTCACGCCCGCCGCCGAATTCAACATCTACGTCGACCCGGAAGCAGCGGATATCGTTCTGAAATCGGGCGTTCCGATCACGATCATGCCGCTGGACGTGTCGCACAAGGCCCTGACCACGCGCCCCCGGATCGAGGCGTTCCGCGCCATCGGGCGCGTGGGCGAGATCGTGGCAAGCTGGACCGATTTCTTCGAACGCTTCGACATGGAGAAATACGGCTCGCAAGGCGGTCCGCTGCACGACCCGACGGTGATCGCCTATCTGCTGAAGCCCGAGTTGTTCAGCGGGCGTCACATCAACGTCGAGATCGAACTGCAGTCCGACCTGACGCGGGGCATGACCGTCGCCGACTGGTGGCGCGTCACCGACCGGGCGCCCAACGCGACCTTCATGGGCGACATCGACGCTGACGGCTTCTTTGCGCTGCTGACCGAACGTCTGGCCCGGTTGTGAGCGCCAAGCTTCATCTTGCCGCCGAGGATGACCTCGACCGCCTGCTGCCGCTGGTTGCGGCCTACCATGCGTTCGAGGGCATCGCGGGGGATGACGACACCCGCCGCGCCGCGCTGACGCCGCTGCTGGCCGGATCGCCGTTGGGCGCGGTCTGGCTGATCGGGCTGCGGCGGGCGCCGGTGGGCTACATCGCGCTTAGCTTCGGCTGGTCCATCGAGTTCGGCGGCATGGACGGGATCATCGACGAGTTCTTCATCCGCGAGAACGTGCGCGGTCGCGGTATGGGGACAGAAGTACTAATGGCGCTGATGCCGCAGCTTGCGCAGGCCGGACTGAAAGCTCTGCACCTAGAGGCGGACCCGGCAAACGAGCCCGCCCTCAGGCTGTACCAGCGGCGCGGCTTCAAGGTGCGGGATGGCTATCACTTCCTGACCTGGCGGCCCTGACCCCTTCCCACGCCGCGCTTCGCACCCTAGATCTGGCGCATGACCCTGCACGTTCCCTTCGACAACAGCTATGGCCGGTTGCCTGACCGGTTCTATTCGCGCCTTGCGCCGACCCCGGTCTCTGAACCCGGCCTGATCCAGGTGAACGACGCGCTGGCGGCCGAGCTTGGGCTGGACCCGCAGGCCTTGCGGTCCCCCGAGGGCGTGGCCGCGCTGGCGGGCAATGCGGTCCCCGACGGTGCCGATCCGCTGGCGCAGGTCTATGCCGGGCACCAGTTCGGCGGCTGGAACCCGCAACTGGGCGACGGACGTGCGATCCTGCTGGGGGAAGTCATAGATACCAATGGGGTACGACGCGATCTTCAGCTGAAGGGTGCAGGTCCGACGCCGTATTCCCGGATGGGCGATGGCCGTGCGTGGCTGGGTCCGGTCCTGCGCGAATACATCGTGTCAGAGGCGATGCATGCCCTCGGCATCCCGACCACGCGGGCGTTGGCGGCCGTCACCACCGGCGATCCGGTGATCCGCAACGGCGCGCTTCCCGGCGCGGTGCTGACCCGCGTCGCTAGCAGCCACGTGCGCGTCGGCACCTTCCAGTATTTCGCCGCGCGCGGCGATCTCGAGGCGTTGCAAGCACTCACCGATTACGTGATCGAGCGCCACTATCCCGAGGCGGGCGATGCGCTGGGGCTGCTGAACGCCGTCACCGCACGGCAGGCGCGGCTGGTGGCGCAGTGGCTGGGCGTCGGCTTTATCCACGGGGTGATGAACACCGACAATTCCAGCGTCGCGGGCGAGACGATCGACTATGGTCCCTGCGCCTTCATGGATGCGTACCATCCCGGCAAAGTGTTCAGCTCGATTGATCAGTACGGCCGCTATGCCTATGCGAAGCAACCGGAAATCGCGGTTTGGAACATGGCGCAACTGGCCACCGCGATCCTGCCGCTGATCGACCCGGACCAGAATACCGCCATCGAAAAGGCGACCGAGGCGGTGAACCGGTTCCCCGACATCTATCAGGACGCGTGGATCGCGACCTTCGGCGCCAAACTGGGCCTGGCGGACGCAACGGCAGAAGACGTGCCGCTGATCGAGGCGCTGCTGACGCTGATGACGGAACAGGGCGCCGATTTCACGCGCACCTTCCGGGGCCTGTCGGAAGACAGCGCCCGGGCCGAGTTCTCTGATCCTTCGGGGTTCGACGACTGGGCCACCCGGTGGGCAGCCCGGCGTCCGTCGGACTGGCAGGACCGGGCCCGCGCCGCGAACCCGGCGGTGATCGCGCGGAACCACCGCGTCGAACAGGCGATTTCCGCAGCTGTGGCAGGCGACTACGCGCCGTTCCTGACACTGAACGAAGCGCTTGCGACCCCGTTCCGGCTGTCGCCCGATCACGCGCATCTCGCCGAAGCGCCGGGTCCCGAGGAAGAAGTCCGCCAGACCTTCTGCGGCACCTGACCGCGCACCGCGCCTTTTGCAATGCGGCGTCGGTGTGCCTAGATGATAACGTGATACCGAACCGCAAGGAGCCGTCCGACGTGCGGATTGCCAGCTACAATATTCGGAAGTGTCTTGGTCTCGACCGCCGCCGCGACCCCGGTCGCACCTTGTCGGTGATCAACGGGCTGGATGCCGATATCGTCGTCCTGCAAGAGGCCGACAAACGGCTGGGCGCGCGTCCGGCGGCGCTTCCGCATGATATGCTGGAACACGAGACGGATTTCGTTCCCGTGCACTTCGCCCGCAACGATGTGTCGTTGGGCTGGCACGGCAACGCGATCCTGCTGCGGCGCGGGCTGGTGCCCACGGCGATTGACCACCTTGACCTGCCGGGAACCGAACCGCGTGGCGCGGTGGCGGTCGAGATCGGCGACGTGCGCATCGTGGGGGTTCACCTTGGCTTGTTGCGCAGCGACCGGCGGCGGCAATTGGCGCGTATCGCGGACAAGTTCCACGACGACCGGCCCACGGTGATCCTTGGCGACTTCAACGAATGGCGCGCCCGCACCGGGCTAGAGGCGTTGGACGGCCGCTTTCGCGTTCACACCCCGGGCCGCAGTTTCCATGCCGCGCGCCCCGTCGCGGCATTGGACCGGATCGCGCTGAGCGATGGGCTGGAGCTTCGCGATGCCGGGGTCGAACAGGCGCGTCCGGCCCGCAGCGCGTCGGATCACTTGCCGGTTTGGGCCGACATCGACGTGGTCCGGGGCGGGCGGTTGACCAGCACCAGCCCCGCCGCCACCAGCGCCAGCGCCACCCACAGGGCATAGCCCACCGTTTCGCCCAGCAGCAGCCAGCCGAAGAACACCCCGACCACGGGCGACAGGAAGCTGAACGAGGTGACGCCCGACGCCGGGTAGATCTTCATCAGCCACATCCACAGCAGGAACCCCGCCGACACCAGCAGAATCTGGAATCCAAGCGCGGCGGCGGTGATGCCGTCGAAGTCGCGGATCGCCGGGCCGAAGAAGGCGGCGAAGGCGAACAGCACGGGGACAGAGACCGCGATCTGCCAAGTCAGCTGCTGCGCCGGAGGCACGCGCGAGAAGGGCGAGACCTTGGTCAGCAGGGCGATCAGCGCCCACAAAAGTGACGCGGCCAGCGCCAGCAGGTCGCCCGCCAGCCCCGCCTCGCCGCCGCTGCCGCGCGACAGGATCGCGACGGCGACCCCAGCCATCGCCAAGGCCAGCCCCGCCGCCTTGCGCGGCGACAGGCGGTCGCCGGGGACAAGGATATGCGCCAGCAACGCCAGCCAGACCGGCATCCCGTAGAAAATGACCGAGGTGCGGGCGACCGAGGTCAGGTCCAGCGCAAGGAAGAGGCATACGAATTCAACGGCGAAGACGACGCCCATCAGCGCGCACCACGGGCGCGCGGCGGGCTCGACGTACAGCGACTGGCCGCGCAGGCGAATCCAGGCCAGCAGGATCGGCAGCGCCAGAAGCGACCGCAACGCGGCGGCGAAGACCGGCTGCAGACCATCGTTGGCGACCTTGACCACGACCTGATTGAAGCCAAGCGCGACGGCGAAGCAGATCAATGTCACCGCCCCGAAGGCGTCGATGTGGTCTTTGCGCTGCATGGTATCCTCCTCGGTGCCGCCGCACCGGATCGGCAGGGCGGACAGCGGCGCCAAAGGATCGTAAATCGGCGGCGGGGGCAAGCCTACCGCGGCGCGATCCCGTTGCCGCCATCCGGCGGGTCGCGACTTTTCGCGGAAAATTATGTGCGCTCGGATGGCGCCCGCGCCGCACTTCGCCTAAGACGAGCCGGCACGAGGAGCATGACGTGACCGACACCATCCTGCAACGCTGCGAGGCCAAGGGCCTGCGCATGACCGGCCAGCGCCGGGTGATCGCGCAGGTGCTTCAGGACTCCGACGACCACCCCGACGTTGAGGCGCTGTACACCCGCGCCAGCGCGGCGGACCCGCGAATCTCGTTGGCCACCGTGTACCGCACGGTGAAGCTGTTCGAAGAGGCGGGCATCGTCGAGAAGCTGGAATTCGGCGACGGTCGCGCCCGCTATGAAGACGCGGACCGCGATCACCACGATCACCTGATCGACATCCATTCCGGCGAAGTGATCGAGTTCTGCGATCCCGAGATCGAGGCGTTGCAGGCGAAGATCGCCGAGAAGCTGGGCTTTGAGTTGCGGGGTCACCGGCTGGAACTGTACGGCGTTCCGAAGAAGCCCCGTCAATGAGCATACAATCCCGCCCGGATGCCCCGGGCTTTGAAACGTCCGGTTCGACTCGCGGCATTGGCCTTATGGTGCTTGCGATGGCGCTGCTGGCCGTGTCGGACATGTTCATCAAGCTTGCCGGGGGCAGCCAGCCGCCGGGACAGGTGATGTTTCTGCTGTCGCTGGGCGGCACCGCGTTCTTCCTTCTGATGGCGCGGATGCAGCGCGCGCGGGTCTGGGACCGGCGGTTCTGGCACCCCACGGTAATGCGCCGCAACGTGTTCGAGATCGTGGCCGCCTTCGGGCTGGTGATCGGCCTGACCTATGCGCCGCTGTCGCTGGTGGCGGCGCTGCTGCAAACCACGCCGCTGATCGTGACCGTGGGCGCCGCGCTGATCCTGAAGGAACCCGTCGGCCCGCGCCGCTGGGCCGCCGTGCTGGTCGGGCTGGGCGGCATGCTTTTGGTGGTGCGGCCGTGGTCGGCATCCTTTGCGCCCTCGGTGATCTTCGTGCTGATCGCGGTGGTCGCGCTGGCGTTTCGCGACCTTTACACCCGGCTGTGCCCGCCCGAGGTGCCGTCGATCACCCTGTCGACATGGGGCTTCGCCGCGACCATTCCCTTCGGCATCCTGACGATGGTCCTGATGGGGGAAACGCCGGTGGTCAGCGGCATCGGTCTTGTGCATGTCGCGGGGGCGGTCGTGGTGACGACCACGGGCTATTACGCGCTGACCTCGGCGATGCGCGCGGCGCCGGTCGCGGTGGTCGCGCCGTTCCGATATGCCCGGCTGGTCTTTACCACCGGGCTGGGCATCCTTGTTTTCGCGGAACAGCCAGACACGCTGACCTATGTCGGATCGGCGATCATCCTTGCGGCGGGGCTGTACACCTTCCTGCGCGAACGCAAGCTGGCGCAGCGGCGCTAGCGGACCGGCAGGGCGTCAGCCTTTTTCCTCGGCCTTCGCGGCGTCCCATAGGGCGTCCATCTCTTCCAGCGTCGACTCCTCGGGGCGCTTGCCCTGTTCGGCCAGCCGCGCCTCGATCCGGGCGAAGCGCCGGGTGAACTTGGCGTTGGCGGCCCGCAGCGCCGCCTCGGGGTCGACGTCGAGGTGCCGGGCAAGGTTGGCGGCGACGAACAGGAAGTCGCCCATCTCTTCCTCGACCTCGGCCTGCGTCAGCGTCTCTCGCGCCTCGGCCAGTTCGTGGGCCTCTTCGGTCAGCTTGTCGAGAACCTGACCGATGTCGGGCCAGTCGAAGCCCACCCGCGCGGCGCGCTTTTGCAGCTTCAGCGCCCGCAGCAGCGCCGGCAGACCGATGGCGACGTCATCCAGCACACCCTTGGCGCCCTTCGCGGCGCGCTCGGCGGCCTTCACGGTTTCCCAGTTCTCGGTCTGCGCCTCGGGGCTGTCGATGCCGGTCTGGCTGCCGAACACATGCGGGTGACGTGCGACCATCTTGTCCGACATGGTGTCCGCGACCTCGTGGAAGTCGAACAGCCCGCGCTCCGACGCCATCTGCGCGTGAAACACCGACTGGAACAGCAGGTCGCCCAGTTCGCCCTTCAGCTCGCCCCACGCCTCGCGCTCGATCGCGTCCGCGACCTCGTAGGCTTCCTCGATGGTGTAGGGGGCGATGGTGGCGAAGTCCTGTTCGATGTCCCACGGGCATCCCGTTTCGGGATCGCGCAGGCGGCGCATGATCTCAAGCAGGCGGGGCAGGCCGCCATTCGGATCGTGCACCAGCGTGTCGCTGTCTTTCGCCATTGTCGCCCCCGCGTATTTCTGGAATCGTCGCCGCCGTTATCCGATAGCCGAGACGGGAGAGTCCACATGGCCATCGTCAATCGCATTGGCGACTTCGCCGAAGAAATGAAAGAGTGGCGCCGCTGGCTGCACCGTCATCCCGAGCTAGAGTTCGCCTGCCATGGCACCGCGGCCTTTGTCGCCGAGAAACTGAAAGCCTTCGGCGTGGACGAGATCCACGAAGGCATAGCGACCAGTGGCGTCGTCGCGATCATCAAAGGGCAGGGGAACACCGGTGACGGTGGGCCCGTCATCGGCCTGCGCGCCGACATGGATGCGCTGCCGATGTCCGAGGAAACCGGGCTGGACTATGCGTCCGAAGTGCCCGGCGCGATGCACGCTTGCGGCCATGACGGCCACACCACGATGCTGCTGGGCGCCGCCAAGTACCTTGCCGAGACGCGGAATTTCCGGGGCCGCGTGGCGCTGATCTTTCAGCCGGCCGAGGAACAGGGCGGCGGCGGCGGCGCGATGGTGGACGAAGGCGTGATGGACCGGTTCGGCATCGGGCAGGTCTTTGCCCTGCACTGCGCGCCGCATTACCCGCTGAACACCTTCCACACCACGCCGGGGCCGCTGATGGCGGCGGTGGACGATTTCGTCGTGACGGTCACGGGCCGAGGCGGCCATGCGGCGATGCCCCAGGAAGCGGTCGACCCGATCCCGGCGGTGGCCGCGATGGTGCAGGCGGCCCAGACTATCGTCACCCGCAACACCGACCCGATGAAAAGCCTTGTCATCTCGATCACCCAGATCCACGCGGGCAGCGCCCACAACGTGATCCCCGAGGTGGCAACCTTCGCGGGCACCATCCGCAGCTTTGACCCAGAGGTGCGGCAGGGCACGGTGGCGCGGTTCCGCGACCAACTGGCCGGGATCGCGGGGGGCTATGGCGTGACCGCCGACCTGAAGCTGATCGAAGGCTATCCGCCGACGATCAACACCGCCGACGAGACCGCCTTTGCCGCCGGTGTCGCCGCCGAGGTCGTCGGCGAGGCGGCGGTGGACACGGACGCCGCGGCCGAGATGGGGGCCGAGGACTTCTCGTTCATGCTGGAAGCCCGGCCGGGGTCGTACTTGTTCCTTGGGCAGGGGGAGGGACCGCTGGTTCATCACCCGAAATTCGATTTCAATGACGAGATCGCGCCGGTCGGCGCCTCGTTCTTCGCGCGGCTTGTCGAGCGCGCGCAACCGGTGGAGTGACCGATGGGACTTGAAGACGCAAAGACGCACGCCGACCGCGCGGTGACCGCTGAAGGATTCCGGGGGCATTCGTTCGAGAACACCTTTTCCGGCGCGCCATCCTTCCTGCGACGCAAGTATTCCAAGGACCTGACCGGGGTCGACGTCGCCGTGACGGGGATTCCCTTCGATCAGGCGGTGACCAACCGGCCCGGCACGCGGCTGGGCCCGCGCGCGATCCGCGAGGCGAGCGCCCTGCAGTCGCCCGACGCGCCCTATGGCTGGGGCTTCGACATCATGGAAGAGTTCGCCATCGCGGACTATGGCGACATGCCGTTCGACTATGCCGCCCCGGCCACCATCCCGCAGGTGATCGAGGCGCACGCCGAGACGATCCTGTCGCAGGGCGCTGCGATGGTGACGCTGGGCGGCGACCACTCGATCTCGCTGCCGATCCTGCGCGCTCATGTGAAACGCCACGGGCCGCTGGCGCTGGTGCAGTTCGACGCCCACACCGACACGTGGGCGGATTACGAACCGGCACGGTTCGATCACGGCACCGGGTTCTACAAGGCGGTGAAGGAAGGGTTGATCGACGTGGACCGCTCGGTTCAGATCGGCATCCGCACCGACAACCCCGACACCTTGGGCATCACCGTGATCGACGCGCCAGAGGTGCATCGTGCGGGCCCGGCGGCGGTGGCCGCACAGGTGCTGGACGTGGTGGGCGACGCGAAGGTGTATCTGTCCTTCGACATCGACTGTCTTGATCCGGCGTTCGCGCCGGGCACCGGCACGCCGGTTTGGGGCGGTCTGTCCAGCGCGCAGGCGGCGGCGATCCTGCGGGGCATCGCGGGGGTGAACCTTGTTGGCGGCGATGTGGTCGAGGTTTCGCCCCCCTTCGATCCGGCAGGCATCACGGCGGTGGCCGGGGCGCATGTCGCGACCGAGATCCTGTGCCTGTGGGGCTGGACGCGTCGGGGCTGACGTCAAAGGCGCGGGGCGCTTGCCTCTACGGGGCGGAAAGCTACCCTGATCCCCATGAAAGCAACCCTTGCCCTTATCGTCCTGCTGCTGGCCGCGGCCATGGCCTATGTCCGGCTTGCGCCCAGCGACCCTGACGTCTGGCACGTTGACCCGCTGAAGGCGCCGGACCCCGGCGACGGCGGTGTGCGACTGTTGCCGGACGACAGCAAGCTTTACGCGTTGCCTCCAGCCTCGCTTCTGGCCGCGTTCGACCGGGTCGCCCGCGAGGAACCGCGCACCGACCGGCTGGCCGGCAGTGTCGAGGATGGGCAGATCACCTATGTCGCGCGGTCGCTGGTCTGGGGGTTCCCGGACTACATCACCGTTACCGCCGTACCCGAGGGCGACGGCGCCCGGCTGGCGGTTTATTCCCGCCTGCGCTTCGGGCGGGGCGACATGGGCGTGAACCGCAAGCGGCTAGACCGGTGGCTGCATCGTCTTGATGCGGTCATACAGTGACACTCCGGGGCAGCCGTCCTGTATGCGCCGCCATGTCGGGTTGTTCAGCGACATGTCGCACCGCGCCATCCACGTATCGCAGCCTGCGGTGATGCAGATGACATCGCCCAGTTCCTTCCGCGCGCCGTGGTCGTCGGTGCAATAGTATTCGACCCCCGGCAGCGGCTCGTAACCGCGGAAGGCGTCCTGCGCCGTGGCCAGACCCGGCGCCAGAAGTAGCAGGGCGAGTGCGCGATACATGACCCTACGGTAACCCATCGCGTGCCATCTGGCGAGATGCGGCGTATCTTGACGCGCACGCGGCTTTCGGCGACATGCCTGACATGGTTCCTATGGAAAAACTGGCCCAGATCCGGGAGCGTTTCGAGTATGTCGAGGCGCGCATGTCCGCGGGGTCGGGCGACATCGCCGCGCTTGGGCGCGAATATGCCGAGTTGAAGCCGGTGGTCGAGCAGATCGCCGACTATCGCCAGCTTTTGGATGACATCTCCGAAGCCGAAGAGATGCTGGCCGATCCCGAGATGAAGGCCTTGGCCGAGGACGAGCTTCCCGAGCTTCGCGCACGGCTGCCCGAGGTCGAGCAGGCGCTGCGCGTGGCGCTGTTGCCGAAGGACAGCGCCGACGAACGGCCCGCCATCCTTGAAATCCGCCCCGGCACCGGCGGCGAGGAAGCCGCGCTGTTCGCGGGCGACTTGCTGCGGATGTACCAGCGGTACGCCGAGGACAAGGGTTGGCGGTTCGAGATCATCGAACTGCAGGAAACCGAGCTGGGCGGCATCAAGGAACTGGTGGCCAACATTCAGGGGCAGGGCGTCTTCGCCCGGCTGAAATACGAAAGCGGAGTGCACCGGGTCCAGCGGGTTCCGGCCACGGAATCGGGCGGGCGTATCCATACCTCGGCCGCCACGGTGGCGGTGCTGCCCGAGGCGCAGGACGTCGATATCCGGATCGATCCCGGCGACATCCGCATCGACACGATGCGCGCATCGGGCGCGGGTGGGCAGCACGTGAACACCACCGATTCCGCGGTGCGGATCACCCACATTCCCACCGGGATCGTCGTCACCAGTTCCGAGAAGTCCCAGCACCGCAACCGCGAGATCGCGATGAACGTGCTGCGCGCGCGGCTGTTCGACGCCGAACGCCAGCGGATCGACAGCGAACGCGCCAGCGACCGCAAAAGCCAGGTGGGGTCGGGCGACCGTTCGGAACGCATCCGCACCTACAACTTCCCGCAGGGCCGGATGACCGACCACCGGATCGGCCTGACGCTGTACAAGCTGGATCAGGTGATGCAGGGCGATCTGGACGAGACGGTCGATGCGCTGATCGCCGACGATCAGGCCGCGAAGCTGGCCGAGATGGAGGCGTGAGCCCCACGGCACGCGACCTGCTGGCCGACGGCATCGCGCGGCTGCGCGATGCGCGTATCGACACGCCCGAACGCGACGTGCGGGCCCTGCTGGCCGGGGCGATGGGCATTCCGCGCGACCGGCTGTCGCTAGAGCTTTCGTCGGATGTGCCCGAGGCGCAGGAAAAGACCTTTCGCCAGATGCTTGCGCAGCGATCTTCACGCAAACCCGTTGCGAAGATACTGGGCCGGCGGTTGTTCTGGGATCGGTGGTTCGAGGTCACCGCAGACACGCTGGACCCGCGCCCCGAGACCGAGACGCTGATCGCGCTGGCGCTAGAGCGCCCGTTCACGAAACTGCTGGATCTTGGCACCGGCACCGGATGTATCGCGGTCACGCTGCTGGCCGAACGGCCCGGCGCGCAGGGCGTGGCAACCGACGTCTCAACGCCCGCGCTGGCAGTGGCGGCGCGCAACGCCGCCGCCCACGGTGTGGCGGAACGGCTGGATCTGCGCGTCAGCGACTGGTTTGCGAATGTCGACGGCACCTTCGACCTGATCGTGTCCAACCCGCCCTATATCGCCTTGGACGAAATGCCGAATCTGGCCCCGGAAGTCCGCGACCACGACCCGGAGGGCGCGTTGACGGACCACGGCGACGGGCTGTCGGCCTATCGCACCATTGCCGCCTCTGCGCCCTTGTTTCTAACGCCCGGCGGGCGGCTTCTGGTGGAGATCGGGGCGTCTCAGGGACCCGCCGTCGCCGAAATATTCGAGGCCGCGGGCCTTGACGGAGTGTCGATCGGGACCGATCTTGATGGCAGGCACCGTGTCGTATCGGCCCACAGCAAGGGTCAGGACGCCACATAGGTGCGGAATCCGGCCGACATTTACCGGATCTTGCGACTTTTGGCTTGTCATACGTGGAATCCCGTGCTTACTCGGGAACCAAGCGGGCGGTGGGACGCCATTAAGGCTCCCCCTCGCCGACAAGCCTAAAAAATCGTCAGGCCCTTGGGAAAGACCCACCGCGAAAGGCGCGGCGCGGCCAGGCAGAGCCAGAACAATCAGGCTGGAAATAGAGACAGTATGAGATCGTCCAAGTCACGCTCGCGCAACAAGCAGCGCAACAGGTCCGTTGGCAACATCGTCAACCGGGTGTTCGACAGCTCGGGCCCCGAAGGCAAGGTGCGCGGCACGCCGCAGCAGATCATCGACAAGTACAACCAGCTTGCCCGCGATGCGCAACTTTCCGGTGACCGTGTGGCCACCGAGAACTTTCAGCAGCACGCCGAGCACTACACCCGGATGCTGGCAGAGGCGCAGCGCGAGCAGGACCAGAAGCGCGAGCAGCAGGACCAGCAGCAGCGCGACCGGCAGCAAAACAACAATAATAACAACAGCAATAACAATAATAGTAACAACAACCGCAACGACCAGCAGCCGCAGGGCGACGACAACGGTCAGTCCGCTTCCGGCCGTGATCAGCAGCAACCGCAGGCGGAACAGCCGCAGCCGCAGCAGAAACCGTCGCGTAGCCGTTCGCGGTCGAAACCGGCGCCCGAGGCCGAGGCTGCGAAGCCGTCGGATGCGGACAATGGCGACGTGATCGATTTCGGCAACGACGGCGACAGCGGTCTTGTCGAGACGCCGGAAAGCAAGCCCGAGCCGAAACCCGCCCGCAAGCCTCGTGCCCGCAAGCCGAAGGCAAGCGAAGCGACCGAGGACGGCAGCGGAGAGACGTCTTCCGACGCGACGGCGGCCGAGTAAGGCCGTCCTGCGACGCGCTGCGGCGGCCTAAAGCCGCCAGTCGGTATCTCAGTCGGGCGCGATGTCGCGCCACCCGTGCAACAGGCGCTTTTCCGGTAAGGTGAAGCGAAAGGCGTTGCCGCCTGCGCCCCCGGGCTGGTCCCGGACGCGGTCGATGGTTTCGCCCAGCACATGACACAGCAGCAGCGCGCCGACGCCGCCATGCGCGACGATCAGCGGGCATTTGGCGCCCGTGGCGCTGACCCGCTCGACAGCCCCCACGATCCGCGTTTGCGCAGCCCGCGCGGTTTCCCAGCCTCGAAAGCTTTCGTCCGGCCGCGCGAAGAAGGCGTCAGCCGCGGCCTCGAACTGGTCTTTCGGCATGAAGCCGGTGGCGGATCGGTCGTTTTCCCCCAGCGCCGGGTCCTGTTGGATGGGTAACCCCAGAACATCGGCATAGATCTCGGCGGCGTCGATGGCTTTACGCTCGGAGCTGCACCAGATTGCGTCATGCCCCGTGTCCAACGCCCGCGCATGGCGGGCGTGCCGGTCCGCGCCGCGTTCGGTCAGGCCCCATTCGGTCACGTCCACCGCCGGATCAATGCGCACGTCGGCGTGGGTGACGAACAGGACCTCTGTCATCGGGCAGCTACGGCGCGGGCCAGTGCGCAGAAACGGTCGAGCCCGACCTGTTCGGCGCGCTCGGTGGGTTCGATCCCGGCGGCAAGCAGGCGGTCTTCGATGTCCGGTGTCAGACCTTTCAGGCTGGCGCGCAGCATCTTGCGCCGCTGGTTGAACGCGGCGGCGGTGACCCGTTGCAGCACGTCGGCGTCCGCAGGAAAGCGGGGCTCGGGCAGGGCGGTCAGGTGAACCACCGCCGACCGGATCTTTGGCGGCGGGGTGAACGCCTCGGGCGGCAGTTCCATCGCGATCCGCGCATCACAGCGCCACTGGGACAGCACGGCCAGCCGCCCATAGGCTTTCGACCCGGGCTGCGCCACGATCCGCTGGGCGACTTCCTTCTGGAACATCAGCGTCAGGCTTTGCCAATAGGGCGGCCACTCTGGCGGAGTCAGCCAGCGGACCAGAAGTTCCGTACCCACGTTATAGGGCAGGTTGGCCGCAACGCGGATCGGCGGCGTCAGATGGTCCAGCGGGTCGACCTTCAGCGCGTCGCCCTCGATTACCTGAAGCCGGCCCGGATAGGCCTCGGCGATCTCGGCCAGCGCGGGCAGGCAACGGGCGTCCTTTTCCACCGCCAGCACGCGGCGCGCGCCCGAGGCCAGAAGGCCACGGGTCAAGCCGCCGGGTCCGGGACCGATTTCCAGCACGTCGCAATCCGACAGGTCGCCCGCCGTGCGGGCGATCTTGGCGGTCAGGTTCAGGTCCAGCAGAAAGTTCTGGCCCAGCGACTTCTTGGCGCGCAGGTCATGCGTGTTGATGACCTCGCGCAGGGGCGGCAGGCTGTCGATGGCGCTCATGTCGTGGCCGCCCGTGCCGCCGACATGCGATGCGCCATGCGCAGCGCCTCGATCAGGCTGGTGGGGTTGGCGATGCCCTGACCGGCGATGTCGAACGCGGTCCCGTGATCGGGCGAGGTGCGGATGAACGGCAGGCCAAGCGTGACGTTCACGCCCCGGTCGAAGTCCAGCGTCTTGATCGGGATCAGCGCCTGATCGTGGTACATCGCCACGCAGGCGTCATAGCGGGCGCGGGCGGCGGCGTGGAACAGCGTGTCGGCGGGGTGCGGGCCGGTCAGGGTCAGCCCCTCGGCCTTCAGCTTCTCCAGCACCGGGGCGATCAGGGTGGCGTCCTCGAACCCCATCGCGCCGCCTTCACCAGCGTGGGGATTCAGCCCGGCCACCGCGATGCGCGGCGCGTCCAGACCGAAATCCCGCCGCAAGCCGGCGTAGGTGATCCGCAGGGTGTCTTCCAGCAACTCGGCGGTCAGCGCCTTGGGCACGTCCGCAATGGCGATGTGGATCGTCGTGGGCACCACCCGTAGCTGGTCAGAGGCGAGCATCATCACAACACGCTTCACCCCGGCCAGCGCGGCAAGGTATTCCGTGTGGCCGGGATAGGCGAAGCCCGCCCCGTCGATCAGCGCCTTCTTGTGGATCGGGCTGGTGCAGACCGCTGCCGCCGCGCCGGACCGGGCCAGATCCACCGCCCGCGCGATCACGTCAATGACGCCCTGCGCGTGGGCCGGGTTCGGGGTGCCGGGGGTCACGGGGCCATCGAACGGGTGCGGCAGCACCGGCATCGCGGTGGCGAAAACGCTTGCGGCGTCGGACGGGTCGGCGATCACGGCCACCGGCGCGCCCTGCGGCAGGTGCGCCGGGTCGCCGATCCAGAAGAACGGTTCGTCCCCGGTCCGCAGCGCCTGCCATGCGGCAATAGCGATCTCGGGTCCGATCCCGGCCGGTTCGCCCACCGTCAGGGCGACGGGGGCGGTCATTGTTCGACGATGTAGGCGTCGGCGCGCAGTTGGGACATGTACCCGTCGGCGTAGGACGCAAGACGCTGGTTGATCAGCTGCTCGCGGATCTGGTCGCGGTCGATTTCCTCCACCGCCGACGACGTGCGGCTGCACAGCATCAGGAAGACCAGTGCCTGACCGTCCGCCGTGGTCAGCGCGGTCGAGACTTCGCCACGGTCCAGCTTGGCCAGTTCGATGGCGACGTCACCGGCGATCTGTTCGACCGGCAGGGTGTCGCGCAGCAGGCGCTCGGGCGGCTGGCCCTTGGCGATGCCGTACAGGTCGTCACAGGTGTCCACTTCGTTCTCGATCCGGCGGGCTTCGGCCAGCGTCGACTCGGTCCGGCCGCCAGGGATGAAGTAGCGCGCGAACTCGATCGCGGCGGGCGCTTCGGTCGGCGCGCCGGTTTCCTCGATCGCACGCAGCTGGAACAGGGCGATGGCGTTGGGCACCGGGATCGGCGCGGTCACTTGCCCGGGTGCCAGCCCAAGGATCTGCGACCGCAGCGGGGCGGGAAGCTGCGACAGCGGCATCCAGTCCTGCCGACCGCCGACGTCACGCGACGGCGCAGCCGAATACTGTCGCGCGGCTGCGGCAAAGCCGCCGATCGTGGTGATCCGCGAGATTTCAGAGGCGCGGCGCATCGCGGCGGCCTCGGCCTCGGGGGTGTTGGCGGGCAGGAAGATCTCGGACAGCAGGACGCGCACGCCAGAGGTGCCGCCCGTGCCCGCCGTCGCGACGGCGCGGTCGATCTCGGCCTCTGTCACCTGCGCCTGCGGGCCGAACTGCGCCCGCACCACGCCGCGCCAAAGCACACCGGCGCGGACAAAGTCGTAAACGGTCTCGCTGTCGACACCTTCCTGCGCCATCGCGTTCAGGAACTCTTCCGCCGACAGGTTTGCCCGGGCGGCGAACTCGCTGACCCCGGCCTCAAGCTGTTCCTGGCTGGCGGTGACGCCAAGGCGTTCGGCGGCGTCCAGTTGCAGGCGTTCGTTGATCAGCGTCTCATAGGCCTGTTCCGCCGGATCGCCGGGGGCGCGCAGGATCTCGTAGAACCGGGTGCGCTGGTTCAGCTCGTACACGGTGACGACGCGGTCGTTCACCTTCACGATCGGCGCGAAGGGGTTCTGCGCTTGCGCGGCGGGCGCACCCAGCAGGCTCAGCAGGCATGTGACCGCGATCAGCGTCACGGTCAGGAGGCGGGGCATCGGCATGGTCGGTCTTCCGTCTGCTCTGTCTTTCGGGGGGCCTTCCGCGCGGCGGGACAGGCCGCGTCAGCCCTTCACTTCGGTACAGGTGCGGGCGTAGGGGCGCCCGTCCTGGCCGAAGCCGGCAAGCGCCACGGTCAGCCCCACATCCGTTGCGGGCTCCACATTAGTCGAGGACGTGAACTTACGCGAGAGGGAAAGCGCCACCGAAACGCACTCGTTCCGATAGGCCAGCCCGACGTTCGCCTCGGCGGGGCTGTTGGATACGAAATCATAGCTGTAGCCCAGATTCCCGGTCCAGTGGCGGTCGAATTCATAGCCAAGCGCCATTGTCCATTCGGACACGTCGTCGGTCCGGCCCTCGGACGCGGCGGCCTCGACCCAGATGTACGAGGTCGTGGCAGTCACCTTGCGCCCGAACCAGACCAGCCGCGATTCCGACTTGGTGAAATCCAGCGTGTCGTCGAACAGCGACCTGTTGGTCAGGCTCAGCCGGTCCGAGATTTCGACCCGCGAGGCGACCAGCCAGTCCGAGGTGGCGCCTTCCAGCCCCGAGGCGCCGCCGAAGACGCCTGGATCCTCGGTGCGGAACACACGGCCCATCGACAGGGCGTATTCGCGGCCCGTCGGGGTGAAATGGGTCCACGCGAAGCCCACCGTGGCGCGCAGCCCGGTCTCGCGGGCGTCGTGGCCGGGAAAGCGGCTAAGCGCCAGCAGGTTGCCCTCGTCGAATTCCACAAGCGAGCTGTCCTCGACCGGGACCGCGTCGCCGTAGCTTTCCGACCATGCCAGCTGCACCACCGGCTGCACGATGTCACGACCGCCATTGGCGGCGGTGCGGCCCATCGGCCAGCGCAGCTCGGCGGCGGCGGCGGGGGTCAGGCGGTACAGGCGGTTGTCGTACCCGTCGTCCTGCCCGACGATGTAGAAGTCGCTTGCCACGCCAAGATCGGCGCGGGCGATCATCCCGTTGGGCAGCAGCCAGTCGCGGAACCAGCCCAACTGGACCGTGCTGCGCAGCACGTCGCGCGACAGGCATTCCGCGTCCGTCAGCCCGGCATCGGTACAGGCCGCTTCCAGATCGGCGGACACGCTTTCGGCCTCTCGTTCGTAGCCCTGCACGTCGAAGGCCAGCGTCGCCTGTCCGCCCAGCACGCGCGGCAGGCGGCGGATATAGGTGCCTCGGATCAGGTTGGTGGCCAGCGTTTCCTCGATCGGGACCTCGCTGTCGCGCAGGGTGCGCAGCGTCTCGATCCCGGCCGAGATGTATTCGTTGCGGCGGGTTCGGGTGATCTCGACCCCGTTCGACAGGCGGTCCGCGTCGGAATAGTCGTAGGTTTCCAGATAGGCGTTGTCCGACACCAGCTCGATATCGAACCGCAGCGTGAAGTCGCCCGGCAGGTTGGCGCGTCCGCGACCGAACAGGTAGGCGCGCGTTTCGTCCTGCAAGATGTCGTCGCGCGACACCGCGCCGTTCAGGACGATGTCGCCCCAGCGGAAGGCCCGGCGGAACCGCGCTTCGACGGTTTTCGTCGCCTCGGACACGAAGGGCGCGAAGGTCAGGTCGGCGTGGTCGCCCAGCGTCACGAAATAAGGCACGCGCACCCCGAACCCAAGCTGCGAGTTCTGCCGCAGCGTGGGGATCAGGAAGCCAGTCGCGCGGCGCAGCGTCGGGTCGGGCAGGCGCATCCGGGGCAGCCACAGAACGGGGATGCCCGCGACCTCGAAGGTGGCGTTGTCGAAGTACAGCTGGCGTTCTTCCTGGTCGTGGACCACACGCTCGGCGCGGATCTGCCACAGCGGGACGGGGTTCGACGCGCAGACCTGACAGGACGAGGCGACAGCCTTGTACAGCTGGGTATAGCGTCCCTCGACCCGTTCCAGCTCGGCCGCGGCGACCTGCATCTGCTCTTCCAGCACCACGCGCGCGCCGCGCATGATGCCGTCCTTCAGATCGCCCGACAATTCCGCGAAAGTGGCGGTCACCACCTGTCCGCTGGATTCGATCAGGGTGATCGGGCCGAAGATCTGCAACTCGTCGGCGGTTTCGTCGTAGACCAGCCGCTCGGCCAGCAGGCGCTGCCCCTCGAAGAAGATCTCGACATTGCCCGACGCCTGCACGGTGTCCGCTCCGTTGAACGAGACATTGTCCGCGATTAGCGTCGCCATTTGCGCCTGAGCGGTCTGCAACGGCTGGACCATGAACCATCCGGCCAGCAGAAGGCCGGCAATCGGGCGTCCGAGGCGGCGGAAGTTGCGGCGCATCATCCGTCCTCCAGGTTCAGCAGGATGCCCATCGACAGGATCACCGCGGCCACCGGAACCGTCCAGGCCGCAAGACCGACGGGCAGCTGACCGCTGTTCCCGAGGATTTGCGCGAAATTCCGCAGGAAGTAAATCGCGAAGCCCAGCCCGATCGACAGCAGCACCATCAGCCCGGTGCGCCCGAACCGCGTGTGCCGCATGGTGAACCCGGCGGCCACCAGCACCATCGCCGCCAGCATGACCGGCAGCGCCAGTTCCATCTGAAGCCAGACCCGATGGCTGCGGGCCGAGAACCCGGCGCGTTCAAGCTGGCTGATATAGCCCGGCAATTCCCAGATCGGCACGCTGGCCGGGGTGCCGAAGCTGTCCTGTATCTGCTCTGACGTCAGGTCGGACCGGATCGTCATGGTCTCGTGCGTTTCGGCATCGCGTTCCGGGTTGTCGCTGTCGACAAGGTCCCAGACCTTCGCCTCGGTGACGTTCCACGATCCGGGCGTCAGCGCGGCGCTGGCGGCCTCGATCCGCTGCCGGGGCAGGCCGTCCCGGTCGAAGCCAAGGAATGTCACGCCGAAGAGAACAGTGCCTTCAAGGTTGGCGCGGTCGGCGTGGATTACGGTCTGGCCCTCGGGGCCGCCCTGACGCAGCCACAGCCCTTCTTGGCTGACCGACAGCACCGAGGCATCGTCGCCCGATAGCCGACCGGCGAGGATCTCGTACTGCTTCTGGGTCGAGGCGACGATCGGGTTGAACACGGCGACCGCGACGGCGCCGATCAGCAGGGCGACCGTGACAGGCGCCAGCAGGCTGCGGATCGCCGACCGGCCCGAGGCGCGGGTGATGACCATCTCGGAACTGCGGGCCAGCGACAGGAACAGGGTCAGCGTCGCGAGGATCACGATCAGCGGCAGAATTGTGTACAGGCCCGCGGGCATGTTCAGCAGGGTCAGCTGGACGATCTGAACGAAGCCGACCGAGCCCGCCTCGAACTGGCGCACCTGTTCGACCATGTCGATCAGGAAATACAGCCCGATGAATACGCCCAGCACCAGCATGAACGACGTCAGGAAGCGGCGCGCGATGTAGAAATGCAGGATCATGCCGCGACTCCGGTGGTTTCCGCCGCCCGGTCGCGGCGGATAAACAGGCCGGGCCGGGCGCTGATCCACAACAGCGCAAAGGTCAGGGTAAAGCCGATCAGCGCCGCGCCATAGGTCAGCGGCCACAGCGACGGGTCGCCGCGCGCCATGTCCGCGAAGGTGTTGTCGATGATCTTGACCACCACGATCGCGATCACCGCGCCAAGGATCTGCCGCCAGCGCCCGAAGCGCGAGAAGTTGCCGACCAGCATCGCCGCGAAGCCGACCAGCGCGGCAGCGACGGCCAGCAGCGCCTGCGATATCCGGCCATGCCCCTCATAGATCATCTGTCCCGCCGAGCGCCGGGTCTCGGCCTCCAGCGCGGGGGTCGGGTTCAGAAGTTCCAGCGTGCTCAGTTCCTTGATGCCGCGCTCGCCCGGCGTCAGCGCCCCGATGAAACTGCCGATGTCATAGGACAGGTCCGTAAAGCTGGTGGTCGCAAGCCGCCCGCTTTCCACGTTCAGCGCCTGTGCCATGCCGTCGAACATCACCAGCTTGGGGCCGGTGTCGGACCGCAGCAGCAGCGCCCGGCTGGCGGTGTAAGTGACGTGTTCCCGCCCGCCGCTGCGGTCAGACAGGAAGACGTCGCGCAATTCGCCGTCGACCGTGATCTCGCGGATGTAGAAGGTGATCCCGTCAGTGGGATGCAGGAACTGCCCCTCGCTGAGAAGGCGCGCGGTGATATTCTCGGAAATCTCGGCCTGCCGCTGTTCCAGCCGCGTGATCGACAGCGGCACCAGCAGGTGGGTCAGCACCGACAGCAGCACGCCGACGATCAGCCCATAGGCAAGAACCGGCCGCATCATGCGATAGGGCGAAAACCCGGTGGCCTGAACCACGACAAGTTCGCTTTCCGACGACAGCCGGTTCGCCACATAGACAGAGGCCGCGAAGACCGCGATCGGCAGGACGATGCGGATCACGTTCGGCAGCGACAGGGCGGTGAACTCGAAAAAAACGCTGGCGGACTGGCCGTTGGCGATCAGCTGGTCGAACAGCACAACCGCGCGGTTCACCCAGTACACAAGCACCAGAACCAGCGCGAAGAAGCCGAACAGCATCAAAAGCTGCGACAGGATATATCTGTCAAATCGTGCCAACCGTTCCGACCGCCGTACTGCCCTGTTTGGGTTTTTCCGGGCATCTTAATGCAGTTGCGGGGGCGGGAAAACTGATAACTGGTCAATGGTGGGTGCGGGGGATAGGTAAGGGGGACCCCTACCAGGAGACCCAAGAATGACTGCCCCGATTTCCCTTGAAGTCACCGCCCTCGATCTTGACGCGCTTGCCGGTTTCGAAGGCCGCGTCGTGCTGTTTTGCGAGCCCGACGGCAAGCTGTCGCAGATCGCGCGTCGGGTGAACCGCCTGACCAAGGGCGCGCTGGAGCGGTTTCTGGAATCGAAGGCGTTCGAGACGCTGAAAGAGGGCGACGGCGCCGATCTTGCGTTCCCCGTCGGCATGGCCGCCGACGCGGTGCAGGTGGTGAAGCTGTCGCGCCGGGCCGACGCATCGGTCGCACGCAAAGCCGGGGCCGCGATCGGCAAGGCGAAGGGCCACAAGGCGCTGCTGCTGGCCGCGGGCAACCTCAAGCCGGTTGAAGACGTGATGCTTGGGGTGGCGCTGCGCGTCTACGACTTCACCGACCACACGACGAAGGACGCCGAGACCGAAGGCGCCGTGACCGTGATGGCGTCGAAGCCCGAGGACGTCTCGGCCGAGTCGGTGTCCGCGCTGGCCGAGGGCGTGTTCTTCACCCGCGATCTGGTGAACGAGCCGTCGAACATCCTGACCACGACCGAATTCGCCAGCCGCCTGGAGGGTCTGAAGGACCTTGGCGTCGAAGTCGAGGTGCTGGAAGAGGACGAACTGGAAAAGCTTGGCATGCGCACGCTGCTGGCCGTGGGGCAGGGCAGCGAAAGCCCGTCCAAGGTCGTCGTCATGCAATGGAAGGGCGGCGCGGATGAAGCACCCTTCGCGCTGGTCGGCAAGGGCGTCGTGTTCGACACCGGCGGCATCAGCCTGAAGCCCGCCGGCGGCATGGAAGACATGACGATGGACATGGGCGGCGCAGGCGTCGTGTCGGGGGTGATGAAGACGCTGGCACTGCGCAAGGCGAAGGCCAACGTCGTGGGTCTTGTCGGGCTGGTCGAGAACATGCCCGACGGTCGCGCCCAGCGTCCCGGCGACGTGGTGAAGTCCATGAAGGGCGACACGGTCGAGGTGATCAACACCGACGCCGAAGGCCGGCTCGTGCTGTGCGATGTCATGTGGTACGCGCAGGACCGGTTCAAGCCGACCGGCATGATCGACCTTGCGACGCTGACCGGCGCGATCATCATCGGCCTCGGCCACGAGATGGCGGGCGTCTTCTCGAACGAGGACGGGATCGCCGACGCCTTCCTAAAGGCCGCGAAGGTCGAGGGCGAAGGCGCATGGCGGATGCCGCTGGCCCCGGCCTATGACAGGCAGCTGAAGTCGCGCGTAGCGGACATGAAGAACGTCGGCGGACGGCCAGCCGGCTCCATCACCGCGGCCCAGTTCCTGCAGCGGTTCGTCAAGGACGAAACCCCTTGGATTCACCTCGACATCGCGGGTGTGGCCAGCGTCGCGGCGGGAACCGAATTCTCGCCCAAGGGCGCGACGGGCTGGGGCGTTCTGGCGCTGAACCGGCTGATCGCCGACGGTTACGA
Source organism: Psychromarinibacter halotolerans (assembly GCF_029168315.1). NCBI lineage: Bacteria > Pseudomonadati > Pseudomonadota > Alphaproteobacteria > Rhodobacterales > Paracoccaceae > Psychromarinibacter > Psychromarinibacter halotolerans. Next base: position 783,309 of record NZ_JARGYD010000001.1, on the reverse strand, counting down.
GAAGTAAACCGCGCGCTGTAACGCACTGACAGGACAGCCGGATGGGCGCCGCCTATTTCTACCACCTGACCCGCGCCCCGCTAGAGGCGACGCTGCCCACGCTCTTGGACCGCGCGCGCCAGCAGGGCTGGCGTGTGGCGGTGCGGGGCCGGTCGAAGGACCGGATGGTCTGGCTGGACGACAAGCTGTGGCTGGGGGCCGAAGAGGGCTTCCTGCCACATGGGCTTGCCGGCGGGCCGTTCGACAAGGACCAGCCGGTCTTGCTGACGACGGGCGCCGACACACCCAACGGCGCCGCCTGCCTGATGGCGGTGGACGGCGCCGACGTGACGCCGGACGAGGTCAAGGCGCTGGAACGCGTGTGCATCCTGTTCGACGGGAACGACGACATGGCGGTGCAGACGGCGCGCGACCAGTGGCGGGCGCTGACCGGCGCTGGCTGCGCCGCGCAGTACTGGAGCCAGGAAGACGGGCCGTGGTCGAAGAAGGCGGAAAGCGGCGGAAGCTGACAGGGTCTTCTGGAAGACCCTACCGCGCATGAATTTCTAGAAATTCATGCAGTCCACGATCTTCTAGAAGATCGTGTTTCTGGACGCTTAGCAGATGATCTTCACCGGTTTCGGGCAGCAGGCGATCACCAACTGGTCGCTGCATTCGATCATGTGGAAACCGCGCCGCCGCACCTCAAGCTCCAGCGTTGCAACGCCGATTTCGCGTTCCACGTCGGCCAGACGTCTTCGCACCACCGCCGCCGCTTTGGGCGGCGCGGCTGCGAAAGATCTGGTCCAACCAGTCCTGTCCGATGGGGTTTTCGACGATCCGGTCCCGCATGACCGCATCGTCGCATGGTTTTGGTTAACATCAACTTCCTCAGCCCTTGGAAATCCGTCAGCCAGGTCGAATGGGAAACCCTGACATGGATCGATTAGTACAACACCGAACGCCTGCACAGCGCCATCGGATATGTCACGCCAAAAGAGAAAGAGGAGGAATTCTTCGCAGACTTGAGCGCCGGTGAGAAAGCGGCATAACTATTGAACCAGAAACTCTCCGGTAAACCCGGGGCGGTTCAAACCGTCATTGCGGTATATCTAGTCGGAGCGTGTGGAATTAGCTCATAGGGGGCATTGACGAGAACTCCACTGGAGTTGAGATATTTTGCTCGCCTTCTTCGTTTGCACCCAAAGCCTCATTTTCTAGGTAATCCTGAATTTCCTCAAAATTTATGGTGAAATCATTCATCTGCCGTACTCCTCATGTAAAATCTGATGCAGTTTTCAGCGGCAAAAGCAATTGGACCAAAAGCGATAGCAAAATAAACAAGAGGAAATGCTCTCGTGTGAATAAATCTTTCGGGATCGTATAATCCTATGTAACAGAGAAAAAGATGTATCATGCCATAGCCAAGCATTCTTATGCATCTCGCTTTTTCACTAAACAATTTTTTGCCTCATGTTCAATCCGTGCTTGCAAAGCCGCAAAGGATGAATGCTAATCCGATATTTCCCAAGTATTTTGGTCTTGTGGTGATGCTGGCGAATTTTGCCGTTGTTTTTAAGCCCGGCGTTCGCCGCGTCTGCTTTGGTGGCGGCTTCGAGGTCCTTGCAGGCGTTCTCGCGAAGATTTCCGGCGATGTGGACCCAACTTGGCGTGTTCAAGACACAGTTGTCGAGCCGCATTTGTCTCGATTTCGTTGTGCTGGCCGTCATGCAGGCCTCGGCGGTGGCTTGAGGGCACGGATGGCGGCGAGGATTTGTCCGAAGATGTTTCGCGACACGGCAACCTCTGCCAGTTGGAAGGTTATCTTGCGGGCATGGCGCACAACCCGTGCCCCGATCTTGATCAAGCGGCTCTGGATGCTGGTGAGCGACCAGTCGGCAATCTCTTCGGGTAAGTCGGCACGCTTGAGGAAGCTCCCAATGTTGTAAGCCAGCGCATGAAGCTGAAGTCTGACCTCGTGGTCGCGGAACCGCTTGCAGGATAGTCGCGTCCAATTGATCGTGTATTTGCCTTCCTTGATGTGTTGTTCCGCTGTGCCGCGCTGATTGTAGAAACGGATGACCCAGTCCGGCTCCATCGGCAAGTTGGTGACGACGAAGCCCACGCGGGGGAACAGATCGCCGGGGTGCCATTCGGCCTTGGCTATGACGCGACGCGCTTTGTTCCATGATTGCGCCTGATACTCGAAGTCATGGTAGAACCGGCGAACGTAGTTGGGTGGGCGGCCTACGGGGCGCTTCAGCAGATGTGAGACAGCATCTTGCAGGACGGCGTTGCCCTTGAGGCGGATGGTGTAGAAGTAGCTCTCCGCCTCCAGCATCTCGTAAAGCTCAGGAATGGCGAAGGCCGCGTCAGCGCGGAAGAACCGCATCAGGTCGCGGCTCCGATACCGCACTATGACTGGGGCCAGAGCGTCCTTCCACCCATCAGCGCTGTGCACGTTGCCTTTTCGCAGGACGCAGCGCTTGAGATCGCTGAACTGGTTGAACACGAAGAGGGGATGATAGCACTTGCAGCCAAAGTGACCATTCCATGCCGTGCCTTCCTGATCGCCATAGGTGGGGCTGACGGAGCTGTCCATATCCAGAGTGATCCACTTGGGCGGTTGCGTATCATGCATCGCATCGACCCACTGCCCGGGCAGGTCGGCCAAAGCCGCACGGTTATGAGCGGGAGCAAGAATGTCGGTCTCAAACCGCGCCATTTGGCTGGTCGAAGCGGCTTGGTCATTTACAGCCCGCCCGCCGACGATCTGGCGCATCACTGGATCACGGGAAAGTCGGTCCGCATCGTTGACATCAGGATATGCCGCTAGCCGCCCGAATGGGGACTGGCGCATCAGACCGACAAGTGAGTGCACTCCGTTCTTGCCTGTCCGCGTGTCCCGCAACGAACGCCCAGCCAGATCATGCAGGCCCAAGGTCTCGTCCAACTCACGAAACAGGAGCAAACCGCCGTCAGAACTGATCTTGGAGCCGTGGAATTCCAGTCGCACCCGAGGGTCAAAATCCAGCCGAAAACCGCCATCAGAACCCGCACCCATAGGGTGATCTAACCTTGCAGCCTCCAAAGGCATTTAACCCGGTGCAGTACAACATGAAAAGACACGCCAAAGAAGATAGATCGCTCAGCTACCTGGGAAATGTGGGGTTAAGCGATGCTTAACCGCTGTTTAACCAGCCCGGCGCCGTCCGCCCCGGCGACCGCCCCGGCCGCCACCCGCGGATTGGGCCGCTTTCGACGCCTCGACGAAGCTTTCGCCGCCGTCGACCGCGTCCAGCACGCGGCTGAACCGGATCCATTCGCCGCCGTTCGGGTCGTTGTTCATCAGGAAGTTCGCGGCGCGGATCGCTTCCATCTCGACCGAGCGGACAGGGTTCATGATCGCAGAGGTCATGCCAGCGCAGATCGCCATCGGCAGGAAGGCCGCGTTGATCCCGTGCCGGTGCGGCAGCCCGAACGAGATGTTGGACGCGCCGCAGGTGGTGTTCACGCCCAGTTCGTCGCGCAGGCGGCGGACAAGGGTAAACACCTGCTGCCCCGCCGATCCCATCGCGCCCACCGGCATTACCAGCGGGTCGACCACGATGTCATGCGCCGGAATGCCGTAATCGGCGGCGCGTTCGACAATCTTCTTCGCCACCGCGAAGCGCACGTCGGGATCTTCCGAAATGCCGGTGTCGTCGTTCGAGATCGCCACCACCGGCACGTTGTATTTCTTGACCAGCGGCAGGACGAGTTCCATCCGCTCTTCCTCGCCGGTGACCGAGTTCAACAGCGGACGCCCTTCCGCCGTTTCCAGCCCGTTCTCCAGCGCGCCGGGGACCGAACTGTCGATGCACAGCGGCACGTCCACCAGCGCCTGCACCTTTTCGACCAGCTGCTTCATCAGCATCGGCTCGACGAAGTTGTTGTCGGCATAGCGCGGATCTTCGGCCATCTTGTTGGTGAAGACCGCACCCGAGTTCACGTCCAGCACCATCGCCCCGCAGGCGACCTGTTCCAGCGCGTCCTTCTCGACGGTCGAAAAATCGCCCGCTTCAAGTTCCGCTGCCAGCTTCTTGCGGCCCGTGGGGTTGATGCGTTCCCCGATCACGCAGAACGGCTCGTCAAAGCCGATGGTGACGGTCTTGGTCTTCGACTCGATGACGGTACGGGTCATGACAGTGCTCCGGTTTCAAGGCCCAGAAGGGGAAACAGCCCGGGATCCTCGTAATCGCGGATCGCGTGGCGGGCCCCGGCGGCGCGCAGCGCATCCGGGGAAAGCGAGGTGGTCAGGCCGATGACGGTGCACCCGGCCGCGGCGGCGGCGGTGACACCCGCGCCGCTGTCTTCGAACGCGATGGCCTGCGCCGGATCGGCACCGGCCTTGGCGGCAGCATCAAGGTAAACGTCGGGGTAGGGCTTGCCGCGCGCGACTTCCTCTGCGGCGACGACGACAGGGAACCGGTCGCGCAGGCCAACCGCGCGCAGCATCGCCTCGGCGTTCTGGCGCGGGGCGTTGGTGGCCACGGCCACCGGAAGGCCCGCGGCGGCGATCCGGTCCAAAAGGCGTTCCGTCCCCGGCGTGGGCGCGATGCTGGTGCGGTCCAGAACCTCGCGGAACCGGGCCTCTTTCTCGTCGTCCATCGCGACGGCGTCGCAGCCGGGCAACAGTTCGGCGAAGATCTCGGCGCTGTTCCGGCCCAAAATCCGGGACGTGTAAAAGGCGTGGTCGACCTCGACCCCGGCGGGACGCAGCATGTCGGCGAAGATCGCCATATGCAGCGGATCGCTGTTCAGCAGCGTGCCGTCCAGGTCGAACAAAAATCCTGATGGCATCAGTGCGCCGCCGTCGCGGCGCCATTGGTGCCGGCCCTGTTGTTGGCGTATTCGGCGCAGGTCTTGATGCCGCCCAGCGGGAAGAAATGCACCTGTTCGATGCCAAAGCCGGGGTTCGCCGCCTTGTGGGCCGCCAGACCGGCCAGAACGTCGTCGGGTTCGTAGGGCAGGACCAGCTTGGTCACGTCCATCGCGCGCTTTTGCAGCACCTTCAGCGAGGGGCCGACACCGCAGGCGATGGCGAACTTGATCAGCGTCTGCAGCTTCGCGGGACCGGCGATGCCGATGTGGACGGGCAGGGCGATGCCTTCCGCCTGAAGCCGTTCGACCCACGCGATGATCGGGTCGGCTTCGAACGCGAATTGGGTGGCGATGGCCATCTGCGCGTCGGTGCGTTCGGAAAACGCCTGCTTCCAGCGCAGCGCCTCTGACACGTTGGCGTCGGACCCGTCCGGGTCGATGTCCTTGTTGCCCTCGGGGTGACCGGCGACATGCAGCCGCTTGAAGCCCGCCTTGTCGAACAGCCCGGTTTCCAGAAGCTGCATCGACGAATGGAAATCGCCGTGCGGCTCTGTCACGCCGCCGGCCAGCATAAGCGCCTGATCGACACCGGCCTCGCCCTGATAGCGCGCGATCCAGTCGGCCAGCGTCGTCTTGTCCTTGATGATCCGCGCCGGGAAGTGCGGCATCACCGGGAACCCGTCCGCGGCCAGCCGTTTTGCCGTGGCAACCATATCCTCGATCGGGGTGCCTTCGATATGGGCGATGTAGACGCGTGTGCCTTGGGGAAGCAGCGCCTTGAAATCCTCGACCTTCTCGGCGGTGCGGGGCATGACCTCGATGGAATAGCCCTGCAGGAAATCACGAACCTCGGGGCCCGCGGTGCGCGGCTCGGAGTCCTTCCTGCGGAATTTCAGCAATGCCATCACGGCCCTCCCTAGCGATTTCGGGCTCATGCCCATCCATCATTCTCGATCAGGCCCCTCAACCGGCCATCATCGTATTCGGCGTCCAGCCGCGCGGCTTCGTCGCGCGCGGCCTCGTCGTCGGGCGCGTCGATCTCGTACGGATCGCCCTTGCGCCACTCTGCAAGATAGGCGTCCGAGTCCCGAGCGCCAACCTTCATCGCCGCCCGGTCGATCGCCTGCTCGAAGCGTTCGGGCAAAGCGGCCTTCGCGCCGCGGCGGCCCTTGCCGGCGATCACCTGCGCGGGGATGTCCCGCCAGTAGACAATGGTGATACGGGCCATGCTCGATTCCCCCGGCTTGGAGTCGCTTCTACGCGTCAGCCTGACCCGAACGACGACGGATTTCGACATTCGATGCGCGCGATGCGACGAATGTCTGAATAGCTATCCCATTGGTGGACGTCGGGAAAGCACGGGACCGTTAAAATGTCCTCACGACAAACGTGAACACAAGGGGCCGCTTTTCCTTGCTACTCGCGGGGTTGCCTCCTACTCTTGAAGCCAACCAGAGTTGGAGGGCGGTAAGATGGCGCCCAAGCGTCCTGCCGGTGGTGGGGGCGCGCTCCCGGGGCCCGTCCCGGTCGAGCCACCTGCACCGGCGCGCCCGGATCCGGCGGAGCTGTACGCCGCGCTGGATCTCGGGACGAACAGTTGCAGAATGCTGATTGCCCAGCCAAAGGGCAGCCAGTTTCACGTTGTAGACAGCTTTTCCAAGTCCGTGCAGCTTGGTGCCGGGCTGGAACGGTCGGGCCGGTTGTCGCGCGCCTCGATGGCGCGGACGGTGCACGCGTTGAAAATCTGCAAGCGAAAGCTGGTCAAGCATGACGTCCGCCGGATGCGGCTGGTCGCGACAGAGGCGTGCCGCCGCGCGACCAACGCGGCCGAGTTCATGTCCTACATCCGCAACGAGGCGGGGCTGGCGCTAGAGATCATCGAGCCCGAGGAAGAAGCCCGGCTTGCCGTGGTAAGCTGCGCGCCCTTGGTGTCCACCAAGACCGAACAACTGCTGGTGGTCGATATCGGTGGCGGGTCGACGGAACTTGTCTGGATCGACCTGACGCAGGTGCCGCGCCACGACCGGCCCCGCGCGATCATGCGTCTGCACAGCGGGTTCAAACCGACGGAAAGCCCGTTCGCCCACGCGAAGGTGGTCGATTGGATCTCGGTGCCGCTGGGCGTCGCGACGCTGCGGGACCAATTCCACGACGTCGACGACGACGCGGCGCGATATGCGCTGATGAGCTGGTTCTTCGAGGAAAAGCTGATCGATTTCTCGCCCTACGAGCAGATCCAGCAGAAGGAAGGGTTCCAGATCATCGGAACCTCCGGCACCGTGACCACCGTCGCGGCCAGTCACCTTGGACTGAAGCGGTACGACCGCAACAAGGTCGACGGGCTTCGGATGACATCTGACCAGATCGAGAAGGTGATCCGCGACTACCTGTCGCTTGGCCCGGCCGGGCGCCGCGCCGATCCCCGGATCGGCCGTGACCGGCATGCGCTGATCATGTCGGGCGCCGCGATCCTGCAGGCTTTGCTGCGCGTCTGGCCCACCGACCGGCTATCGGTCGCGGACCGGGGCCTGCGCGAGGGTCTGCTGTACGCGCAGATGTCCCGCGACGGCGTGCTGGAGGACGGCGCGTACTAGGCGCGCCGCCCCCCGGGTGTTTTGCCTTAGAAAATCAGGTCGCCTTCGGCCGTGTCCAGCACCACGAACAGCAGCTCGCCGTCGTGGTATATCTCGGCATCGGCACCGTTCTGGGCGGTCGTCACCGATCCGGTCACGTTGAGCAGGGCGATCACATCGCCCTCGGCGGCATCGTAGTCGGTGATCGTGTCGACCCCGGTGCCCGCATGAGCGACGTTGAATTGGAAGGTGTCGGCGTTGGCGCCGCCGGTCAGTTCGTCGCTGCCACGTCCGCCATCCAGCGTGTCGTTGCCCTTGTCGCCGAACAGGTCGTCGCCGCCGTTGCCACCGGACAGTTCGTCGGCAGCGCCGCCGCCCTTCAGCGTGTCACTGCCGGAAGAGCCGTTCAGCGTGTCCTGGCCTTGGTTCCCAAGCAGCTCGTCGCCTTTGCCGCGGCCGTTCAGGATATCGTCGCCAGATTGTCCGACGATCAGGTTCGAGATGCCGGGCACGCCGGACAGCGCGTCATCCTCGGGCGTGCCGACGATCTTGTGCTGAATTTCGGCACCGAATTCGTCCAGCAAAGTCACGGACGCCGGCGATCCGCCGACGAAGTCGGTCGCGTTCAGCAGGTCGGACGCCGATAGGCCGCCACAGACCGAACCTTGGATCGTCGCCATCAGCACGCCGTCGACGTACAGTTCCACGTCTCCGTCGCTGGTTTCCTGCAAAACGAACTGTTGCCCGCCGACGTTTTTGATCTGCAGGGCATCATCGAAGGTCATGCGGCGCAGTTGGCGTTCGATGTCGAAATCTTCGATCAGCGAGAAGCTTTGGCCGACCAGCGCCGCGTTGATGACGAACGTATCATCCCCGTTGCCGCCGTTCAGCGTGTTGTCGCCCTTGTCGCCGCTTAGCGAGTCGCGTCCGTTGCCGCCCTTGAGGTAATCGTTGCCGGCGCCGCCGTACATTTCGTCGTGCCCATTGGCACCGAACACCGTGTCGTCGCCCTTGCCGCCAAGCAGAGGGTCGCTTTTTCCCCGGCCGATAATCTTGTCGTTACCGTCGTTACCGGCGATGGAATTCTCTTCGCCCGCGACGCCGCGCAGCACTTCGTCCGTGCCGTCACCACTAATATTGGCCATGTTGTACCCCCTTAAATCCTTGTCACTTATTAACTGGGTTTGAACTCAGAATCCGAAAGAACCACGGGGAATACCGGTTTGGCGACAATAAAATTCAATGTTTTCAATTAATTAATTTAAGTTAACTGGTGGCGAAGTTCTACCTTAGCGAGAAGTATTAACGGGCGATTGGGAAGTCTTGTTTCAAGTCGGCCGCCGCTGCAATTCCAGATTGAAAAATGACATTAAAATATATGTTAATTGGAGCATGGGCCGAACGGTTCACGTTCCGGCACTGTCCGCGCGGGAATGGCGTGCGGCGGGTGGACGACACGGCGCAGGTTGGCGCATTGTCTGATTTTTCCGAATCGGTCCGGCTTGCGCGGGACCAAATGCAGGGGACACGGCGTGGCAGGCAAGAACACATCGGGCCGCGGGCAGCGGGACCTTCGGGTCAAGGTGAAGACGGCGCGTGGGCGCAAGCTGTCCTCGACCCGTTGGCTGGAACGCCAGTTGAATGATCCTTACGTGAAACGCGCGCAGGCCGAGGGGTATCGCGGGCGCGCGGCGTTCAAGATCCTCGAGCTTGACGACAAGTACCGCTTTCTCGTGCCCGGCGCCCGCGTCGTGGACCTTGGCTGTGCCCCCGGCGGCTGGTGTCAGGTCGCGGTAAAGCGGGTAAACGCGCTTGGCGAGAAATCCGGCAAGGCGGTGGGCAGCGTGCTGGGCATCGACCTGCAAGAGGTCGAACCCGTTCCCGGCGCCGAGATCCACGTGCTGGATTTCATGGAAGACGACGCCGACCAGAAGGTGAAGGACTGGCTGGGCGGCCCGGCGGACGTCGTGATGTCGGACATGGCGGCCTCTGCCTCGGGGCACAAGCAGACCGACCACCTGCGCATCGTCGCCCTGTGCGAGGCGGCGGCGGAACTGGCGTTCGACGTTCTGGAACCGGGCGGCACCTTCGTCGCGAAGGTGCTGGCGGGCGGGGCCGAGGGCAGCCTGCAGACGCTTCTGAAGCAGCGGTTCGACAAGGTTGCGAACGTGAAACCGCCCGCAAGCCGGTCGGATTCGTCCGAGAAGTTCGTGGTCGCCACCGGCTTCCGAGGCTGAAACAATCGAAGATTAAGCCCTTACGGTGCCGGAATATTGTTTCGGGGCGGGCGTCAGTGCGGTCCAATTCCGGCGGTCGCGTGGCATGCCCAATGTTCGATCTGGCTCATCTGTGACCCGGTTGCCGCGAAGCGGCGCCGAAACGCCCGTTCTGGCGCGGAATCGCGTTCGTTATCGAATTAATTGAAGGGCTTGCCGCAGTCCGGAGTTGACCAGAATCGCCGGTCTGGGGATGTTCATGCCGGGCGTGCGTTTCCCCCAACCACGGATTTGCGATTGCCCGAAAGTCCGGATCGTCCTCGGTCGAGGCCGGTCGATTTGCTACCGCCCGAAAGGCAGTGCAGGGGCTAGAGTGGGTAAAGGAGTTGAGAATGAACTATATCAAAATCATGCTGGCGGGTCTGCTTTTCGCGACCATTATGCCGTCGCTCGCGTCGGCCGATACGCTGTTCTGGACGATCGACAACGACTATAGCCGTACGGTCAGCGTCGAGTTCTACAGCCAGGACCGCAACCACGTTTGGCCGGGCAACGGTCAGGTCTACGTGATCGACCCGAACGAGGGCGATGCGACCTTCAACCTGTCGTGTAACTACAACGAACTGATCTGCTACGGCGCGTGGGTGCGCGGCTCGTCGCAGACCTATTGGGGCGTTGGCCCGAACGACAGCTACAATTGCTCGAACTGTTGCGCCCGCTGCGGGTTGGGCAACGTAGAGCCGATACAACTATTGCCATGACCGCGTAACGCGTCGCGCAAGGTGTTGTGAGACACGCCGCCCGGTCCGAACAGGCCGGGCGGTTTCCGTTTGGACGCGTGTTTGGTCGGCGTCAGCGCGTCTAGCGTTCCAGAACCAGCATGTTGTCCGCGATCTCGATCCGTTCGAACCGCCGCAGGTAGGCCATGCCCAGTAGCGAGGTGTTCATCTCGCCCTCGTTCACCCAGACGGTGATGTTGCGGTCGGTGATGCCGCCGACGGACAGTTCGCCGACGGTGGTCTGCGCGGTGCCGACGATGCCGTTGGCGGTTCCCGCGCGCCCGGAATAGACAAGGCCGTCGGGGTCGATGCCGACCCGTTCGGCATCCTGCCGCGACATCACGATGTCGGTGGCGCCGGTATCGACCACGAACAGCACCTGCTGCCCGTTCACCCGCGCGGTCAGGTAGTAATGACCATCGCGCGCCTGCGGCACCTCGATCCGGCCGGCTTCGGCGAAGACGGACTGCTGCGGAAGGATGTCGCCGCGGATGTCCTGCCACAGCCCGACGGCGGCGATCACGCCGACGAAGATCAGCGCCCACTGGATCATGTTGCGCAGCATCTGCCCCATGTTCTGGCGGTTGTGGAAGACGTAGGATGCAATCAGCGCGCCGCCCAGCAGGACGAGGTAGGTCAGACTGCCGAAGCTGTTGGGGTCCATGCGGGTTCCTTTCCCGTCAGAAGATAGGCACCCGCGACGCCCGTGTCAGCCTGTGGGGTCGTGCGGATCACGCGACTGTCAGCGCGGACGGGTATAGTGCGGCTTAGGGGCCGTAGCCCGCGCCCCGGATGCCGTCGAGCACGAACTGCACCGACAGCGCCGCCAGCAGCATCCCCAGCAGGCGGGTGACAACGTTGATCCCCGTGGGACCCAGCGCGCGTTCCATCAGCCCGGCGGCCAGCCACAACAGCAGGCAGATCGCGACGACCGCGATCATCACGAGGTGTACGGCGACCACCCAGCTCCACGAGGCGCCGGTCTGGCCCGCCAGCAGGATCATCGTCGCCATCGCCCCGGGTCCCGCCGTCAGCGGCACGGCAAGCGGAAAGATCGACGGGTCGTCGCCGGGATCGTCGTCTTCGTGGGTCTTGTCCTGCCGCCGCTTGGTGCGGCGTTCGAACAGCATGTCGAGCGCGGTCAGGAACAGCAGCACGCCGCCCGCGATGCGGAAGGCGGGCATCGAGATCCCGATGAACGACAGGATCTTTTCCCCGAACAGGCCGAACACCGTCAGCAGCGCAATGGCGGTCACGGCGGCGCGCAGCGCGATGGTCCGCCGTTTGCGGGCCGACATGCCCTGGGTCAGCGCCACGAACAACGGCGCCATGCCGATCGGGTCGATCACCACGAACAGGGTGACGAAGGCGGTGATAAGAAGGGCCGGGTCCATATGTCTGTGTTTAGACGATGCGGCGGGTAAATCCAGCCTTCGCGCGCGGTCGGGTCAGAACGACGCCGGGCAGGGGGCTCTGCCCCCCGCGCCTGCGGCGTGTCCCCCGAGGTATTTCAAAAGAGAAGAAGCGGCTGTCAGACGCGCGTTTCGGCGGCTTCGAGGCTTTCCTGAGCGGACAGCCAAAGACCTTCGGCGCGGCTGAGGCCGTCCATGACCTCGGCGTATTTCTTTTGCCAGACTTCCATTTCGCCGACCTTCTCGGGCTCGTACAGGGCGGGGTCGGCCAGCTTCGTCGCCAGCTTGTCGCGCATGTCGTTGAGCTTTTCGAGCCGCGCTTCGCATTTGCGGACCTCGGAACGCAGTTCGAGGATCTTCTCGCGCGAGGCGGGTTTGGGCTTGGCGGGCTTTGCCTTCGACGAGGCGGGCTTGTCCGACGACAGCAGCATCGCGCGGTAGGCTTCGAGATCCTGTTCGAAGGGCGCGACCGCGCCGTCCTTCACCAGCCACAGGCGGTCCGCCACAAGGCTGAGCAGGTGCATGTCGTGGCTGACGAGGATCACTGCGCCGGTGTAGGCGGTCAGCGCCTCGACCAGCGCCTCGCGGCTTTCGATGTCGAGGTGGTTGGTCGGTTCGTCGAGGATCAGCAGGTGCGGCGCATCCAGCGTGGCCAGCATCAGCGACAGGCGCGCCTTCTGGCCGCCCGAGAGGCGGCCGACCTCGGTCTCGGCCTGCGGGGCAAGGCCGAAGCCGCCGAGGCGGGCGCGGTGCTTGGTGGGAAGCTCGTCCGGCAGCATCCGGCGCAGGTGGTCGAGCGGTGTCTCCTCGACCCGCAATTCGTCGACCTGATGCTGGGCGAAGAAGCCGATGCGCAGCTTGCGCGCCTTGGTGATGCGGCCCGCCTGCGGTTCCAGCCGGTCGGACAGCAGCTTGGCCAGCGTCGACTTGCCCTGACCGTTGCGGCCCAGAAGCGCGATGCGGTCGTCCTGGTCGATGCGCAGGGTCATCCGCGACAGCACCGTGCGGTTGCCGTAGCCCACCGCCACGCCTTCCATGTTGATGATCGGCGGCGACAGTTCCTCGGGCTCGGGGAAGGTGAACTTGCGCAGCGCCGCTTCCTGCGGCGTCGAGATCAGCTGGATCTTGTCGATCATCTTCAGCCGGCTTTGCGCCTGCACGGCCTTCGACGCCTTGGCGCGGAAGCGGTCCACGAAGCTTTGCAGGTGGGCGATCCGGGCCTTGGCCTTGGCGTTTTCGGCCTCGGCCTGCGCGATCCGGGCGGCGCGCTGTTCGGCGAAGTCGTCGTAGGCGACGGTGTAATACGTCAGCTTGCGGTCTTCGAGGTGCAGGATGTTGTCCACCGCGCGGTTCAGAAGGCCGCGGTCGTGGCTGATCACCAGCACCGTGTGCGGGTAGCGCGCAAGGTAGCTTTCCAGCCACAGCGCGCCTTCGAGGTCGAGGTAGTTGGTCGGTTCGTCCAGCAGCAGCAGGTCGGGGGCCGAGAACAGCACCGCCGCCAGCGCCACGCGCATCCGCCAGCCGCCCGAGAAGGCAGAGCAGGGCATCTGCTGTTCGGCATCCGAAAAGCCAAGGCCCTTGAGGATCGAGGCGGCGCGCGCCTCGGCGGACCATGCGTCGATGTCGGCGAGCCGGGTCTGCACCTCGGCGATGCGGTTCGGGTCGGTGGCGGTTTCCGCCTCGGCCATCAGGGCGGTGCGTTCGACGTCCGCCTCCAGCACGGTGTCGATCAGCGACACCTCGGACCCCGGCACCTCTTGCGCGACGCCGCCGATGCGGGCGCGCGACGGCAGCGAGATGTCGCCGCCTTCCAGCGCCAGTTCGCCCCGGATGATGCGGAACAGCGTGGACTTGCCCGCGCCGTTGCGCCCCACAAGCCCGACCTTGTGGCCGGTGGGAATGGTGGCGGAGGCGCCTTCGAACAGGGGCTTGCCTTCGATGGCGTAAGAGATGTCGTTGATCCGTAGCATGGGGCGGGGGATGCGGCGCGGCGCGGCGCTTGTCAATGGCGCGCAGCGCGCCTTAGGGTTCGGGCAAGCCCGGAGGTCCCCCATGCGCCTGTTTTCCGCCGTTCTGCTTGTTGCAGCGACACCGCTTGCCGCGCAGGAGGATCCGTTGCCGGACCTGCCGTTCCAGTCCGGCGAGGGCGAGGTGTTCTGTGTTATCGTCACGGGCGAGCGCAACCACGTCCGGTGCGACCTGTACGGCGGCACGCTGACCTTTGCGGACCCGCCCGAAGACTGCGGCGAGGGCTGGGGCTATGCGTTCGAGGTGGGGATCACCGGCAGCGGCAAGGTGCTGTGCGCCGACGACAGCGTCATCGACGAGTCTATCCAGGTGATGGAGCCGGGCTATAGCCATTCGCGGGGCGGGGTGGCCTGTTTCTCGGAAGAGGGCGGCATGACCTGCCTGAACGCCGAGAACCTCGGCTTCACCCTGCGGCAGGACGAACAGGTGCTGTACTGACGGGCGCCGGGCGTCTGGACCCTGCCGTTCCGTCATGAAACTGCCACGCGGACATGCAATGGACGCCGCATCCAGAACGGGCGGCGGGGCTTTGCAAAGACGAATCTCCGTGCTAACCGGCCCGCAATGAAGTTTTCAGGGCCGGGCAGCCGTTGTCCGGTTCTTTAGCAAGGAGACACCAAATGGCCATCGAGCGTACGCTGTCGATCATCAAGCCCGACGCCACCAACCGCAACCTGACCGGCAAGATCAATGCCAAGTTCGAGGAAGCGGGCCTGCGCATCGTCGCGCAGAAGCGGATGCACCTGACGAAAGAGCAGGCCGGCAAGTTCTATGCCGTCCACGCCGAGCGTCCGTTCTACGACGAACTGTGCGAGTTCATGGCGTCCGCTCCGGTCGTCGTGCAAGTTCTGGAAGGCGAAGGCGCCATCGCGAAGAATCGTGAAGTCATGGGTGCGACCAACCCGGCCGACGCCGAGGCTGGCACCATCCGCGCCGAGTTCGCCGAGTCGGTCGGCGAAAACTCGGTCCACGGTTCGGACGCCCCCGAAACCGCTGCGGAAGAGATCGCATTCTTCTTCGCCGGTCTCGAAATCGTCGGGTAAGACTTTTCCGCAACACGCGGATCGAAGGGCCGTCCCGATGGGGCGGCCCTTTTGTTTGTGAGGTAGGGCGGCGGGTGCCGGACCGCTTAGTTGCGCGTCTTTGCGTAGTCTTCGATCAGCCCGGGGATGTCGTCGCCGGTCGGGAAATCGTCGAACCCGTGCGGGGCGCCGAGCCGGGCGAACGGCATCGCGTCGGACAGCTTCGTTTCCATGAACGGAACCTCGGTGGGCGGGGCGTCCAGCATCGGAGTGCGCACGTTCACAAGGAAATCGACGCCCTGCGGCTGGGTGAAAACCCACGACAGGCACTTCGCGCAATGCATGTGGCGATGGCCGGTGCCAAGCCCGCCGCGCACCGCCTCGCCGCCGGTCACGCGAAACCCCTCGGCCGGGGTCATGACCGTAAGCGAGAATGCGCTTCCGGTCATGCGCTGGCAATCGCGGCAGTGGCAGGCGGACGTGGCGAAGGGCGGCGCGGTGATCTCGAAGGTCAGCGCGCCGCATTGGCAGCGACCGGTGGCGGGCAGGGTGATCTCTGGCATGGTGGGCCTCCTTGTCAGGCGCACCATCGCAGGATGCCCCACCGGATCAAGTCACGCGTTGAAGTGACGCCGTAGCAGCGCGACGTTCTTGCGGTTCGCCTTGAAGGCAACGTCGAACAGGTCGCCCACAAGCGGGACCAGACCGACCAGCCAGTCGACGCCGATGTTCACGCCCATCCGGGCCAGCACGTGGTTCGGGACACCCATCTGCTGGGCGCGGTACGCGATGTAGCCTGCCGGGGCCAAGGCGACGGTATCGCCGATGCCGGGGATCAGGCCGAGGATCGAATCCAGACCGACGCGGACGCCGACGATCGGAAGCCGGAACATCGTGTCCATCCGGTTGGCGATGGCTTCAAGCTGATCCAATTCACGGGTCAGGTCGCGCCCGGTTGTGTCGGGCGTTACGGGAGGGGGCATATTCGTGGTTTGCGTGCTCATAAGCCTGTAACGCGGCGGAAGCCGCATCGGTTCCGGTCAGATGCGCACGCCGACCTCGTCCAGGGCAGCGGCAAGCGCCGCGCTGTGGTCGGTGGCGACGTTGGCCTTCAGGGCATCGAAGCGGACGCGCAGGGCGTCTTTCTCTGCGCCGGTGCAATCGTTCCAAGGCCGCCCTTGCAGGCCCATCACCAGCGCGTAGTAGCCGATGAAATGCGGTTTCGTGCCGTTGGCGAGAAGCCGGCGATAGGCTTCGTCGGGCCCTAGTGCGCGCACATCCTCTGCGGTCGCCATTCCGGCGCGCGCGAAGGCGCGGTCAGAGGCGGGGCCAAGGTTGCGGATGCTTGAGACAGGGTCGGACATGGTCCCAGTATAAAGCGGACCGCCGGTTTCGCCCAGCGGTGTTCGCGGCAGCCTTGGCGTGATTGACCGGTGTGTCAGCTTAAATGCTGGCCCAGTCGTTGTAACGCACGGTGTCTTCCGCGTTTTCGACCGGGCGGAACAGGCGCTTGTCCGGGTTCGGCTGCGGCTGTGTATGCGGGGTCTGTTCGCTACGGGTCTCCGGACCTTGATCCGGCGCAGGGCTTTGCTTGGTGGACATGGTTCGCTCTCCTCACTCCGCGGCGGTGGATCCGACCGCGTTGCTCCCTGCGGAAAAGCTTAGGCCCACAGGGGGCTTTTTTCCCAATGCAGCACCGGTATTGGGCGGCGCGGGGGCGGAAATGGGGCGAGACTATGGCGATTGTGTCCTCAGACGTTTCAATACGCGTCGAATCCCGCAGTTTGCCGGGCAGGGAGCGTCGGCGGTCGAGGCGGGCGAAGAGGCAGCCAAGTATGGTGGAATTGCCGTTCGGGACGGTTAATACCCCGGGGTTAAAGGGCATTCGCATGCGGTTTCGACGCGGTCGTATCGGTTCTGCGCTGGAAACGATTCGCTTCGGGGTCGGCGAATTGCTCGCAAAGGTTGCAAATTAACCTTTTCGCGCAATCCTGTGGATAGGTTCGAATTTGTTTACCCGGCGTGGCCAATCCATATGGCTCTTTCCGTAGCGTTTCAGCGGGCTACAACTCAAAACGGCTTGACCTCAAAACGATTTCAGTCTGGTATGGCAATTAGGACACTCCCGGGACACTCATGCCTCTAACATTCGCTATATGCTTGTTTTTCGTCGCAGGGCTGGGCGAAGTGCTCCGCCGCGGCGACTTCGGCATGAGCCCCCTCGCGTCGGTCGCGGTGCTGGCGGCAGCGATGTGTCTCTTTGCGCTGGCCATTCTGCGGCGCGATGCGATCCACCTGATTCGTAGTCCGGGACGTGCGCTTTACACTGAGGATAACCTTGGCTGGTCTTGGCAACGAACCATCGCCTTGGCGTTCTTCGTGCCGTTCCTGTGGGGGATTTCAGCAGCTTGCGCGTCGATCTTCACGTCTTACGTCGTGGTCGTGCCTGCCATGCCCAAGCTGGCCTCAGCGCTTGCCATTCAGGTGCTGATCTTCGCCTTGCCGCAGGATCTGTTCTTTCGTGAAGCCGTTCTGAAGGTGTTCCACCACAACCTGACGCTGGCCTTCGCTGCTTCGGCCATCGCCGTGACTTTGTTCAATCTTCCGCACGGGATGCCCACCGCGGTCATCGCTGCGGGCACCGCGACGGCGTTCATGGCGCTGCGGGTGGCGGGGATGAACATCTTCGTCGTGGCGCTGGCGCATGGGGCGACCAACGTGCTGTTCGGCCGCGTCCTGCTGGCCGAAATCAGCGCCGATGCGCTTTGGCTTTATGCAATTGTCTTCGCCGGGGCGCACCTGCTGTTCGCGGCGCTGCTCATGCTGATCAGACAACCTGTACGGTCGCTGATGACCCAGCGCGCCAGCTGACGGCAAACCGCAAAACCACCGCAAAATTTTTTCTTTGAGCCCCGCGCCGCCGGGGTCATACTCTGTCGCAAGCCAGGTCGCGCCATCGACCGTGGCGCGGCGCGCAGAACGGCGGAGGCGGACAGGGCTTGCAGATCAGGTTGTTGGGAGACGTGCGCCTGACCGCGCCCGACGGGTCCGAGGTCCGGATCCCGTCCCGCCGCAGCCAAGCCCTGTTGGCCTTCCTTGTCCTGTCCTCTGGTCGATCGTTGCTGCGAACCGTCGTGGCCGAGGTTCTGTGGCCCGACAGCGCCGCCGAACAGGCCCGCGCCAGCTTGCGGCAGGAACTGGCCGTCTTGCGCAAGGCATTGCGGCTTGCCGGGCTGGACCCGATTGAGGCCGGGAAGGACCGCATTCGCTGGACCGGCGCCGCGCCGCTGGCCGACGTGACCGAATTGGAACGGCGCAGCGCGGCGGGCAGTCTGGGCGATCTGCGGCAGGCGGCGGCAATCTGCGGCGGGCTGTTCATGCAGGGGTTTTCGCTGCGGTCCGAGGCATTCATGGACTGGCTGGAAGCGGAACGCACCCGACTGCGGACGCTGGCCCTGACCGCGCTGCAGGAACAGCTGCGCGCCAGCGAAGAAGCGGGCGACGCGGGGCGGATCGCGCTGGCGGCCGAACAGCTGCTGATCATCGACCCGGTGCGCGAGGCGGCGCATCGAAGTCTGATCCGCGCCTACGCCGCCCTTGGGCGCCGTTCGGACGCGCTGCGCCAGTTCGAAACCTGCCGCGCGGTCCTGAACCGTGAAACCGGCGCCGTACCCGCCGCCGAGACAGAGGCGCTGGCCGCCCGTATCCGCGCGTCCGACCCCTTGCCAGAGCCGGTGCGCACGCCTTCGGCCCGCGACGGCGCGGCGGTGCTGGTGGTGCATCTGCCAGAGATCGCCGGACTGGACGCCACTACCGATCCCGAGATGCTGGCCGGTGTGCAGGCGCAGTTCGCAGCGTTGGCTCAGCGGACCGTGACCGGGTTGGAAGGCCGCCTGATGCCCGGCGTCGGCGACCGGATCGTGGCGCTGTTCACCGGCGGCCCCGAGGCCGAGATCCGCGCGGCGCTTGCGGGGCTGATGCTGACCGACGAACCCTTGCCGATCGAGGGCGGGATGCTGCGCCCGGCGGGCGGGCTGTCGTCGGGGCTGGTGGCGCTGGACGCCGGGTCGGGCCGGGTGGCGGGGCGTTCGTTGCAGGCGGCGGTACAGGTGGCGCACCGCGCCGCACCGGGCGAACTGCGCGCCGACCTTTCCATGCGCGAGGTGCTGGCCGAGGATTACAGCCTGACCGAAGTCGCGGGCACGTTGCGGGTGGTCCCGCCCGACGTTCCGGCGGCGCGCCCGGAACCGGCGGCGACACCCACGCGCCGCGAAGAGCCGCAAGGTCCAGCGGCCGAAGCGCAGTGGCAGGATTGGCGCGCCGCGATGCGCCGTGGCGATCTGCGCACTGCCGCTTCCATTGCGGACCGAACCGCCGCGTTGCGGGCAGAGGCGGGCGAGGTCGGGCAGGTGATGACCGGCGTCACCCGGCTGTTCCGGGGGCGCGTGGGCGCGGCCGAGGCGGTCCTGACCCACACCGAGGCGTTGTACACCCTGCCGGACCTGTTCGGGATCGATCCGGGTCTGTTCGGGCGCTGCCTGCACGCGTGGCTGCTGTGCCTGCGCGGTGCGCCGGGCCGTGCGGGCGAGGCGTTGCGCCGCGCGGTGTCCGAGGCCCGTGGCGCCGGGCACCCGGAAACGCTGATGGCCTGTTTGACGGTCGCGGCGCTGATGCAGGACACGCTGGGCGAAGCCGCCGCCGCCGAAAGCGCGGCGCGCGCGGCCCATGACGCCGCGGCGGACTGGCCCGACTGGCAGGCCTTTGCGCTTGGTCTTCTGGGGCGGGCGCGCGACCGGCTGGGAGACGCCGCTGGCGCCGGGCAGGTGTCAGAGGCGCTCGCCGTCTATCGGTCCAGCGGCGCGGCGCTGGGGGTGCCGTTCTTCCACGTCTGGCTGGCCGAGGCGCATCTAGAGGTCGGCGATGCGTCTGAGGCGCTGCTACAGGCGGACGAGGGGCTGTCGCACGGCGCGTCCACCGGCGTGCTGGTGGTGGAACCGGAACTGCTGCGGCTACAGGCGCTGGCGCTGGTGCGTCAGGGGCGCGGCGGCGAAGGTCAGGCAGAGGCCGGGTTCGTCGCGGCGATGGAATCCGCGCGCCGTGCGGGCAGCGGCTTGTTCCGCCTGCGGACCGCCGTCAGCTATGCCGGGCACCTGCGCCGCGAAGGCCGGGTCCGGGATGCGATCCGGCGGTTGGAAGAGGGCCTTGCCGCCGTCGAGCCGGGCGGTCCGCCGACCGCCGACCTGAAAGCCGCGCAGGCCCTGCGTCAGCGGCTGGCGATGGACTGAACCGGCGTCGTCAGGCGGGCGCGGGTGCGTTCAGCTTGTCGAGGACGATGTTGCCGTCCTCCATCCGGATCAGGCGGTCGCATTTGTCGAAACAGTGCTCGTCATGGGTCACCGCGATCACAAGGTGGCCCTTCTTGGCCAGCCGGGGCACCAGCACGTCGTAGAAGAACGCCCGCCGAACCGGGTCCTGATCGGCGGCGAACTCGTCCAGCACGATGATCGGGCGTTCCTCTGCCAGCGCGATGGACAACGCGAGCCGCCGCATCTGGCCGGTGGACAGCGACAGGGACGAGAATGCGTCGCCCTCGATCGAGACGCCTTGCGACAGGCCCAGCTCGTCGATGTGCTGTTGCAGGCGGGTGCGTTCGTCGGCGGTCAGGCCGTACAGCTGGCGGAACAGGTAGAATTCCGAGAAGACGGCGGTGAACAGGCCGCGATAATCGCCAACGGTGTCGCGGGTCACAGGCTTGCCGTCCAGCAGGATCTGGCCGCCGTCGGGATGGCGCAGGCCGGTCAGGATCTGCATGAACGTGGATTTGCCCATGCCGTTGCCGCCGGTTATGAACACCGACTGGCCGGGTTCCAGCACAAGGTCGATGGGCCCCAGCGTGAAGCTGTCCTCGGCCTTGGTGCCGTGCGCCTTGGACGGGCGCCGCAGGGTGGCGGTGATGCCCTTCAGTTCCAGCTTGTCGAAGGTCGGGCGGCTGTCCTGCGCGGCGCGGACGGCCTCGGTCTCGGGGTTGGCGTCCAGTTCGGCCAGAACCTCGTTCATCTGCTCGTAGGCGACCGAGGCGCGGGCGAAGCCGGGCAGGCCGGACACGACGGCCTCGATGGGGCCGAAGGTGAACAGCACTACGGTCAGCACTTGCAGCGTCACGACGCTGTCGGCATCTGTGACCAGCGGCAGCAGCGTCACGATGGACACAAGCAGCACCGCCAGCGAGGCCGAGGCCGCGATGCCCGAATAGCTGAAGATCCGCTCTGCCGCGATGGTGCGGTCGCGGGTCTCGTCCACGACGTGATCGACGCGGGTCGCCAAGTCGATGCGCCGCGCCTGCCGCAGGCGCAGTTCCTTGTAGCCGCGCAGCAGGTCGTTCATCGCGTCGTAGAATTCCGCCCGCGAGGTGTTGGCGCGTTTCAGAAGCGACCGCGCCGGGCGCTCGGCCAGCAGGAAGGCCAGCACGCCCAGCGACAGCGACACGATGCTGGCGACGACAGCAGGCCAGCTTTCCAGAGCCATGTAGCCGAAGCAGAAGATCAGCAGCAGCACCGCCTGCAGCATGTCGGCCAGCCGCGTCATGGTGTTCGACACCATCAGCGTGTGGCCGGTCAGGGCGTTGTAGACATGACCGGGTTCGCGGGACTGGAAAAAGCTGACGTCCGCATTCAGCACCGCGTCCGATACCCGGTGCCGCAGCAGGTGGTTCACGTTCTCGACCAGCCGGATGCCCGTGACCCGTGCCCAGTGCGCCGTCACCAGCGATGTGACCACCGCGAACAGCAGCAAAACCAGCATCGGAAAATCAGGGCCACCCTGCGCCGCCGCCTGATTGACGGCATAGATCATCAGCGTCCGGCTGGCCGAGGCAAGAAACGCGTACAGCACGATGGGGCTTTTCAGGAACCGGCCCTCGCGGAACAGGAAGCCGATCAGGTCGCTGAGCTTGCCGAAGGCGGATTGGGACATCGGGGCTTTCGTATGGGCGGTTCGTCAGGCAGTGCGGTCAGGAACCATATCGCGCGGACGGGGTCAACGCGCGGTCGCCGTGTCGCCTGCGGGGGCCAGCGTCAGGGTCCGCCCGCCAAGATCGCGGAACGCACGCTGGCGGCAGGTCAGCACAAGGATCTGAAGGTCTCCGGCCTGCCGGTGCAGCGCGTCGAACATCCGCTCGATCCGGTCGTCGTCGGTGAAAACCAGCGCGTCGTCCAGGATCACGGGTGCATGGCGTCCGTCGCGGGCCAGCATCCGCGCGAAGGCCAGCCGCACCAGCAGGGCGATCTGTTCCTGCGTGCCGCCGGACAGCACCGTCAGCTTCTCTTCCTGCCCGTCGCGGGTCAGCGTCTCGGGCAGCAGGGTCTCGTGACCCCATTGCAGTTCGGCATCCGGCCACAGGATGTGAAGAAGCGGCTGCAACTCTTTGGCAATGGGCGCGAAATACCGTTCGCGCGCCTCTGTACGGGCGGTCTCCAACACCTGTTTCAGAAGGGTAAGAACCGCAACCTCGCGGTCAATGCGGCCAAGATGCGCGCGGGCGGCTTCCAACTGTTCGGTGGTTTCGGCCAGCCGTTCCTCGACCGCGTGGCCCGACCCGGCGGCGATCCGTTCGTCGAAGGTCGCGATCTCGGGCTTCAGGCGGGCAATGTCGGCGCGGGCCTGCGTGTCCACCGCCTGCGCGCGGGCAAGGCTGGCGGCGGCGGCGTCAAGGTCGGGGGCGGTGCGGCGCTGTTCGGCCAGCGTCGCGTCTGCCTGTTCCAGCGCGTCGGCGGCGGTGGCGCGGGCGGCGGTCAGCGCCTCGTCGCTGGCGTCGCCCAGCTTTGCCAGCGACTCTTTCGCACGGCGCAATCGGTCGGCAGCGGCGGTGCGCGCGGTATCGCTGCGGGTCGCTTCCGCGCGGGCGTCCGACAACGCCTCGGCGGCGGCGTCGCGGGCGGACTGGGCCGCGATGCGGGCGTCGGCAGCCTGCGACAGTGCGGCGTCGGCCTCGGCCGGATCGGGCGCGTCGTCCTGGGCGTCGGCCTCGGGGATCGCGGCCAGCGCGGCCTGCAGCGCGTCCAGCCCGTCCGGCGCCAGCGAGGCATAGACCGCGCGGGCCTCGCCGTGCTGGCGGGTGGCTTCGGCGCGTGCTTCGGCGGCGGTGCGGGCAGCGTCGAGATCGGGCAGGGCGCGGGCGTCCAGCGCCTGCCGCAAGGCCCGCTGCGCCGTCTCGACCGAGGCATCGTCGCCGGACCCGGCGCCGGGCTGGATGTCGAGCCGCCCGATGCCGTCGAGCGTCAGAACCGTCGCACCGACGACCGCAAGCGGGGTGGCGTCGTCCAGCGGCTGGCCCTCGCGGCGGACGCGGCCTTCGGCGCCGGGATCGTAGCTGACGGTGACCTGCGGGGCCTGCGCGGCGCGGGCGGCTTCGGCCAGTGCGACGGCGCGCGCCTTGTCCTCTAGCTCGCGCAGCGCGGCGGCGTCGGGCCCGGTCTTGGCGGCGGCGCTTGCGGTTTCCATCCGGGCGCGGGCCTCTTGCGCCTGCGCGATCCGCGCGGCCAGCTCGGCCCGGCGGGCCGCGCCGTCGCGGGCGGCCTGCTGCTGCCGTGCGCGGCGGGCGGTGGCGTCGGCCTGCGCCTCGGCGGCCTGTGCGGCCTCTAGCGCGCGGGCGGCCTCTGCTGCGCGTGTGCGAGCCGTTTCGTGCGCGGCCTTGGCCTGCGTCGCGGTCGCCTCGGCGGCGTCGAATTGTGTCTGCGCCTCTGTCCGGTCGGCATGGATGGCGCGGAACCGGTCCAACGCGTCCTGTGCTGCGGTCAGTGCCAGCCGCGCGGCGTCGCGGGCGCGGGTGGCCTCGTCGACCTGCTGGCCGTACCGTTCCGCCGCGCGATGGGCCGCCGTCGCGGCGTCCAGCCGGGCAACGCGGGCGGCCACCGCCTCGGGGTCTTCAAGGTCCTGCAACGCGCGCCGGGCGCGGCGCCTGCGGTCCAGCGCATCGTGCAGCGCCTCTGCGGTGTCGGTCAGGCGGGCAAGCTCGCCTTCCAGCCGCGCGACCTCGTCCTGCGCCTCTTTCCACGGACCGTTGGCCTTGGGGCGGCCGGTGTTGGTGGCGTAAAGGTCCAGCTCGGCGTCGCACCGCTTCAGCGCGGTGTCCATCCGCTGCCCGCCGGTCATCGCCTCGACCTCGCCGGTGACCGAAGACAGCAGGTCGCGCCGGGCTTCCAGCGCGGTTTCTTCCTCTTTCCGGCTGGGCGCGGTCAGGCCGGTCGCGCCCTGTCGCACCCAGACCAGACCGGACGGATCGCCCGCGCCGCCGCCCAGAAGCTTGGCGATCCACGTCTCGGCCTGATCGGCCTGCGCCACCAGCGTGCCGTTGCGGGTGACGGTGGCGATGGGCTTGGACAGCCACTGCTTGGTGATGGCAAGAACGCCCTCGTCGGTCTCGACCTCGACCGTGACGCGGGGCGCGCCACCGGCGTGGGGGCGCAGCGCGGTGACGTCCCGGTCGCGCGAGCCGTGGGGCTTGAAGAACAGCGCCTGTATCGCGTCGAACAGGGTGGATTTGCCGTGCTCGTTCGGCTCGCACAGCACGTTCAACCCGTCGCCGATCCCGTCCACGCGGACCGGGTCGGTGAAACGGCGGACGTTTTCCAGCGTGATGGCGCGCAGCTTCATGCGGTGTCCTTCACGTAGGCATACAGCCGCGACAGGGCGGCGGCGGCGATGTCGCGGTCATCCTGCGACAGCGTGTCGGATTCCGCATCGGCGCGCAGCCGGTCGGCGGCCAGCCGCAGGGCGCCGCCACGGTCGATCTCGTCAAGATCGGCGGTCTCGTAGGTGGTGCCAAGCGCGGTCGTCACCAGCTCGAACACCGCAAAGTCGGGCGCGGCGTCGGCGGCGGCAGACTTGAGCGCCGCCTGTTCCGGCAGACCGGCCCAACCGCTTGCCCGAACCCGAAGCAGCATGTCGCCACGTCCGCTAACCGGCAGCAGGTCAGCCAGCGCGGCGGCGGCGTCCTGCCCGGAGTGCAGCGGCAATTCAGCTTCGGACCACAGGAAGGCGCCCGTGTCTACCTCGGTAATCCCGACCTCGGCAATCTCGGGCGTGCCGGACTGGGAAACAGGCAGGGAAACGGACAGGCAGACCCCGCGCCGGCCATGCTTGAACCGGTCCTGTTCCGGCGTGCCGGAATAGTGAGTGCGGTCCCCGACGGCCATCCGCCCGTGCCAGTCGCCAAGCGCAAGATAGCCAAGCCCGGCGGAACGGTCACGGTCTGGCGGGATATGCGCGCCGCTGTCGGTGAAGTCGGTGACGCCGCCGTGCGCCAGACCCAGCCGCACCGCGCCTTCGGGCGAGGGCATGTCGACCAGCGCGGCGGACAGGTCGGTGCCGGGATTGCGGAAGGTCACTGGCGCGGGCAGCAGCGTGACGTCCGGCGCCAACTGGACCGGCGCGGCCTGCGTCAGGGCATGGACGTTGGCGGGGGCGGCGCGCGCGATCTCTTGCCACAGGGGTTCGGCGTCGCGCAGGTTGTCGTGGTTGCCCGGCAGCAGCCACCACTGCAGGTCAGGGTCGTCGCCCATCGCGGCCAGTGCCCGCCGGATCACCTGCGTCGAGGGCGTCGCGGTGTCGAAGGTATCTCCGGCCAGCAGGATATGGCTTGCCCCGGTGTCGCGCGCTGCGGCGGCCAGCCGAGCGATCGCACCGTGCCGCGCCTCCATCAGGCGGCCGCGCGTGTTGGTGTCGGGCAGTTCGGGGATATTTGCGAACCGCCGACCAAGGTGCAGGTCGGAGCTATGGATGAAGCGCATAAGGCAGGACAGTGGATTGCGTGGGCTTGGACGTGGCGCACAGCGTCGCGGGATCGGGGCGCGAAGTCAAACGCTTCCCGGCGGCAGCCGATGTGTCACAGGAAGGGCAGCAACCAGTCCGCGAAGAACACCAGCAGCGCCGTGATCGAGGCGACGCGGATGAACCGATACGCCCGGTCGGCGCGCAGCTTTTCCGCCGGGCTGGCGAAATGCGGGATCGACACCACCGGGCGCAGGCCAAGCTCTCGGTCCATCTGCTCGGCGGTGTGGATCGTGGGGCGGTTGCGGTCGACCAGCAGCAGGGCGCAGGCCGCGAAGATCACGGCAAGCTTGGGTCCGTGAAGCAGGTAGGCGGTCACGATCAACGCTACTGCCGCCAGCGCGAAGCGGCGGCGGCGAAGCATGAGCAGAAGTTGGCGAACAGAGTGGAGGGGGGGCATGGTGTGGGGTGTCGGTCCTATGGCCCTTCGGCCGCGCGGTTCAGGACGACCCCCAACAACGGGGCGCGGTCGGACAGCCTTCGCTCGCACTCGGCGATCTGGCGGCTTGTGGTGTGCGCGCCGTCCGCGACCAGCAGGACGCCGTCCACCATCGGCAGGACAAGCCGTGTGGTGTCGTCGCGCAGCAGCGGGGGCAGGTCGATCAGGGTGATGTCGGGGGACAGCGTGTTCTGGATGCCGTCCAGCACGTCCCACATCGCGTCGCCCTGCATCAGCGCCGAGGCGTTGGCAACCGGGCGGTCGTTCAGCCCCAGCGCCAGCGTTTCGCCGATGCGGAACAGGTGTTTCTCGGGCGGGTGCGCGCCGGTCAGCATGTCTTCCAAGGCACCGGCGCCGCGGATGTCGAACGCCTTGGCCAGCCCCGGACGCGGCAGGTTCAGGTCAAGGGCAAGGGTACGGAAGGCGCTGATCCGCGACAGGCTGAGCGCAAGGTTGGCGGTCGCGAAGGTGCTGCCACAGTCGGGCGTCGGCGCGATCACCGCGATGCGGGCTATCCGGTTGCCGGGCAACGACCGCAGCAGATGGCCGCGCAGATGCTCGAACGCAAGGGCGGCGGGATCGGACGGGCGGCAGCTGATCAGCCGGACGCGGGCCTTGGGGCCGTAGCTGGGGCTGCGGGCCAGCCGCCGCAGGCGCGACCACGCGGGTGGCGGCGACGGATCGGTGAGCGCGGGAAAAGACCCCGGCAGCGCGGGGTCGGTCCGCGGCACGCCTCCGGGCGGGCGGGCGCCGTCGCCGGCAGTGCCGGTCCGGTCGCCGCGAGGATCGAGACGGGAAACGAGTGTCCGTATCATGGCGTCCTCAGGCCCCGGGCGCGGCCTGTCTGGCGGCGGACGCACGGGCCGCCGGTTCGGGCCGCCGCACGGGCGCGGATGCCGGAAGGGTGGTCAATAGCCCGTCCCTTTCACGACGACACCGACGGTCTTGAAGATCAGCCCCATGTCGACGCGCGCCGAACAGGTCCGGTCGTATTCGATGTCGGCGCGAGACCGGCTGTCGAAGTCGCTTTCGTTGCGTTCCATCACCTGCCACACGCCGGTCAGGCCTGGGCGGTGCGCCATGTAGGGTGCGGTGTCGCCGTATTTCTCGACCTGATCCGGCATCATCGGACGCGGGCCGACGATGCTCATGTCGCCGCGCAGCACGTTCAGGATCTGCGGCAGTTCGTCCAGCGAACTGCGGCGCAGGAACATCCCGGCGCGGGTGATGCGCGGGTCGTTCTTCAGCTTCTGGCAGCGGTCCCATTCGGCCCGCATCGCCGGGTCGGCCGCAAGGCAGGCTTCCAGCTTTTCCTCGGCGTTGGCGACCATCGTGCGGAATTTCAGCATCTTGAAGGCCCGGCCGTGCTGACCGACGCGCTCTTGCACATAGATGATCCGGCCGCCGCCCCGGGCGATCATGATCGCGCCCAACAGCAGCAGGGGCACGGTGAAGGGCAGCGTGAGCATCACGAAGGCCAGATCCAGCAGCCGCTTGCCACGGGCGCGGTAGAACGACGTCGGGCGCGGTGCGTTGGCGGGGGCTTTCGGCGTGTTGGCAGAGGTCGCGGGTGCGGTGCCCGCCGTGGTGGCGGGGCGCGCGCCGTGATCCTTACGCGACCGGACGACGGCGCCAGCGGTCGTGTCCGGGCGAAGGCGCGGCTTCCCCATCCGGGGCTCGCCCATGCTCATGACTGCAGAAAAATCAGCAGCGTCGGCTTCGACCTCGGTCAAATCCCTCATAGCCGTCCCCCAAGAACCCCGTTTACCCCAATCCAGCGAAAGACAATCGACGCGGTGGCGCAGTACCCCCCAGCAAGCTGCAGCACGCCGTGAAAATGCCTTGATGTTGCCAATATTAGGGCGAGACCGTGGCGGCGTTAATCGCGCAGACGAGAATTGATCGTGTTTCATGCCAAGTTCCTGAAAATAGAACCTATTCGGATTGTCCGCTGTCTGGGGCCTGTTGCAGCGGGTGAAACAGAGCGCGGCAGACGTGAGGATTGGTGCCGAAAGGGAACCTGAGGGCCTATTCGAGCCATGATTCGTGCGGCGGAATCTCGCCACAAATCGCTGATCGAGCCGAAAGGTCTTGGTCGGGCCCGCCACCGGCGCTGACGGTCGCAGCCGCGACGCCAAGCGTGCCGTGGCCCAAAGCGATGCGCTGGCGCGGGGAGGCTTGGCGCGTGCCTGCGCCGTTGGGCTGTGGGCTGGAATTGCTGCGGCGTGAAGACGGCCACCTGCGTTGGTCGCCGCCGTGTGGCTGGACCTTTATCGACATCCGTCGACCCCCCATCATCTAATAAAGTTAAAGCCTTACCGTCCCCGGCTAAACCGTCGGGGCCAAGCGGCTGGTGAAATCAATGTGGGCAGACCTTCGCAGTCGCGGCACCGCTGGTGCAAGGTGAAATCGAAGGGTGGTAATGTATTCCTGACCGCCCGGTCAACGACCCGCGGCGGCGTCCAGATCGTGGCCCGGATCGACGGAAACCTGAATTTCAAGCCATTTGACAAGGACTTGCAGGGCGGGGCGCGGGGTGCCCTGCGGCCAGACAAGGTAATAGCGCCCGGCCGCCTCGGTGTCGGCTTCGGCGGCGCGCACCAGCCGGTTCCGCGCGATCTCGGCCCGGGCCATGTAGTCGGGCAGCAGCGCCACGCCGAATCCCAGCGCCGCCGCTTCGGCCATGGTGGCGAACTGGTCGAACAGCATCCCGCGCAGTCCGTCCGCCCGTGTGTCCTGCGCGGCGAACCATTCCTCCCATCCCGAGGGGCGGCTTTCGAGGTGCAGCAGGGGCAGGTCCAGCAGCGCCTCGGGCGTGGCCGGGCCCGGAAGAAGGCCGGGGGCGCAGACCGGGACGACACGTTCGCGCGACAGTTCCAGGTAATTGACGCCGTGCCAGTCGCGCTGCCCGAAGTGGATCGCGGCGTCGAACGGTTCGCGGTCGAACTCGAAGGGGGCAAGCCGGGTCGACAGGTTCACCGTGATCTCGGGATGATCCCCGGCGAACGCGCGCAGGCGCGGCGCCAGCCAGTGCATCCCGAAGGCGGGCAGGATCGCCAGGTTCAGGCTGCCGCCCGACGGGTTCGCGCGCAGTTTCAACGACGCGCGGGACAGGCCCCGCAGGCTGTCGCGCACGGCCTGCGCATAGTCCTGTCCGGCCGGGGTCACCGCCATGCCGTGCCGTTCGCGCCGGAACAGCGGCACGCCAAGCTGGCCTTCCAGCACCTTGAGCTGGCGGCTGACGGCGGAATGGGTCAGCGACAGTTCCTCGGCGGCGGTTGTGGCGCTGCCCAGCCGCTCGACGGCCTCGAACGCCAGCAGCGAACTCATGGAGGGCAGGAAACGGCGCGGCGCGATCATGTGAGTTTTTGTCCAGTCCGGTCGAGTTATTGTCGTTATGCACCCGCCGGGCGAAGCGTTAAAGAGAGCATGACATGCGACCACCCCGCGCGCGTCGTCGCACGGGGGAGAAGACTGGAGAGATACGACATGCACAGCTTCGAAGACCTGAAGAAGGCCGGCCTGCGCGATGACGAGCTGACGGGCGGCACGCTGACCGTGAAAAGCCCGATCGACGGCGCCGAAATCGCCAAGGTGCACCAGACGCCCGCCTCGGACATGCCTGCGGTGATCGACCGCGCGCAGGAAGCCTTCGCCGCTTGGCGCAAGGTGCCCGCGCCCGAACGGGGCGAACTGGTGCGGCTGTTCGGCGAAGAGCTGCGCAAGGCGAAGGACGAACTGGGCGCCATCGTGACGCTGGAGGCGGGCAAGATCGTGTCCGAGGGGCTGGGCGAGGTGCAGGAGATGATCGACATCTGCGACTTCGCCGTCGGTCTTTCGCGGCAGCTGTACGGCCTGACCATCGCGTCCGAACGGCCCGGACACCGCATGGCTGAGACGTGGCACCCGATGGGACCGGTTGGCGTGATCACTGCGTTCAACTTTCCCGTTGCGCCCTGGGCGTGGAACGCGGCGCTGGCGCTGGTTTGCGGCGATCCAGTGATTTGGAAACCGTCCGAGAAAACGCCGCTGACCGCGATGGCCTGCCTGAAGATCTTCGCCCGCGCCGCCGACCGGTTCGGCAAGGCGCCCGAGGGGCTGGTGCAGCTGGCCATCGGCGGCCCCGAGATCGGCGAGGCGCTGGTGAACGCGCGCGAGGTTCCGGTGATCTCTGCCACCGGCTCGACCCGGATGGGAGAGATCGTGGGACCGAAAGTGGCGGCGCGGTTCGGGCGCTGTATCCTGGAACTTGGTGGCAACAACGCGATGATCGTGGCGCCGTCGGCGGATCTGGACATGGCGATCCGCGCCATCGTGTTCTCGGCTGTCGGGACCGCCGGGCAGCGCTGCACCTCGCTGCGGCGGCTGATCGTGCACGAAAGCATCCGGGCCGAGTTGGTGGAGAAGCTGGCGAAGGCCTATGCCTCGTTGCCCATCGGCGACCCGCGCGACAGCGCAACGCTGGTGGGTCCGCTGATCGACGAAGGCGCGCAGGCGGCGATGATGACGGCGCTGGAGGCCGCGAAGGCCGAGGGCGGCACCGTCCACGGCGGCGCGGTGGCCGAGGGGGTCGCGGGCGGGGCCTATGTCACCCCGGCCATCGTCGACATGCCGACGCAGACCGACACCGTGCGGGCCGAGACCTTTGCGCCGATCCTTTATGTGCTGGGCTATTCCGAACTGGACGAGGCCATCGCGATCCAGAACGACGTGCCGCAAGGGCTGTCGTCGTGCATCTTCACCCTAAACGTCCGCGAGGCGGAGACCTTCCTGTCTGCCGTTGGGTCGGACTGCGGCATCGCCAACGTCAACATCGGCCCCTCGGGCGCCGAGATCGGCGGGGCGTTCGGCGGAGAGAAAGCCACCGGCGGCGGGCGTGAAAGCGGGTCGGATGCGTGGAAGGGCTATATGCGGCGCCAGACCAGCACCGTGAACTACTCGGCCGAGCTGCCGCTGGCGCAGGGCGTCAAGTTTGACATCTAAGCCCGGCAACCTGTGGGACGCGACCTGCGCCGAAACGGTGCAGGCGCCGACGCTGACACAGGATGCGACGGTCGACCTTGCGGTGATCGGCGGCGGGTTCACCGGTTGCAGCGCCGCGCTGGAAGCGGCTGCGTCGGGCGCCTCGGTCTGCCTGCTGGAAGCCGAGCGGATCGGCCACGGCGGGTCCGGGCGCAACGTGGGGCTGGTGAACGCCGGGTTATGGCTGCCACCGGACGAGATCGTCGCCCTGATGGGAGACGCGCCCGCAACCCGGCTGATGGACGCGTTGGGCGCTGGACCGGCCACGGTGTTCGAGATGGTGCGCAGGCATGGCATCGCGTGCGAGGCGGTGCAGAACGGCACGCTGCATTGCGCCCATTCGGACAAGGGGCTGGATGACCTGCGCAACCGCGTGCGGCAGGGCAACCGCATCGGCGCGCCGGTGCGGCTGCTGG
Organism: Psychromarinibacter halotolerans; assembly: GCF_029168315.1. NCBI lineage: Bacteria > Pseudomonadati > Pseudomonadota > Alphaproteobacteria > Rhodobacterales > Paracoccaceae > Psychromarinibacter > Psychromarinibacter halotolerans. Next base: position 751,733 of record NZ_JARGYD010000001.1, on the reverse strand, counting down.
ACGCCGCCGAGGCGCGGGCCCGTGTCGGCACCGACACCATTCACGGCGCGTTGCTGGATCCCCGCGCGGGCACGGTACAGCCGCTGGCGTATTGCCGGGGGCTGGCGCGGGCGGCCGCCGAGGCGGGCGCACGGCTTCACGCGCAAAGCCCGGTGACGGCTCTGCGGCGCGAGGGCGGGACATGGGTGCTGACGGCGAACGGTCACAGCGTTCGTGCGGCGAAGCTGCTGCTGGCGACCAACGCCTATCACCTTGGGATCGACGATCCCTTCCGCCCTCAGGTCGCGATTGTCGGTTTCTCGCAATACGCCACCGCACCGCTGGATGCGGACCTGCGGGCGCAGATCCTTCCCGGCGGGGAAGGGTGTTGGGACACGACGCTGGTGATGAACTCGTTCCGGGTCGACGCTGCCGGGCGGCTGATCGTCGGGGCGATGGGCAATCGGGGGGCGCCGTCGGGGCCGATCCATGATGCCTTTGCCCGCAAGCTGCTGGCGCGGTTGTTCCCGCAGACCAAGGGTCGCGACGTGCGGTTCGAGCATGCGTGGCACGGGCGTATCGGCATGACGTCGGACCATATCCCGAAGGTGGTGGCCTTCGGGCCGGATGCCTACGCGGTCTTCGGCTACTCGGGGCGCGGCATCGCGCCGGGCACGGTGTTCGGCACCGCCACTGCGCGGGCCTTGCTGGACGGCACCCCCGAGGCGCTTCCGCTAGCGCCGGTGGAGCGGTACGCCGAACGGTTCACGCGCGTGCGGTCGGTCTATTACGAGGCGGGCGCCGCGCTGGACCACGCGCGGCGGTTGGTCTGAGAGGTCATCCCTTCGGTCCGCCCACGGTCCAGCGATCCGCGAAATGCTTCAGCGCGATGGTGTTGTTGCGGTTGTGGCCTTCGCCCGGTACCCGGTTCACCAGCCCCAGCCGCGTGCTTTGCAGCAGCTTGGCCTGCGCTTTCGGCACGAAGCTTAGCGACGGTGCGGGCAGAACCCGGATCGGCACGTTGCACAGGGCCGAGGATCGCACGTCGTCCACGTATCGCGTCTCTGCCGGGTCCTGCGAGAAATCCGCCAGCCGCGCGGCGTCGAAGAACCGGGGCCGGACGAGATAGCTCATCACGCCCTGGAAGATGTCTACCGGGCGTGGTTTGCGCAGTCGGCTGGCGCGGATCGGGGCAGGCGGCTGCATGAACAGGTTCGACCGGATCGTCGTCATCCGGTCGGTCAGGTCTGCGGGCGCGATCCAGCCGGACATCGTGTGCACGACGCCGGGGTCGCGGACGGCCGCCCTTTCATAGCAGGCGATCAGCCAGCGGGGATAGATGCGGTCGTCGTCCACCACCAAAAGTAGCGTGTCCGGTGCTTCGGCCTGCACCGACGGGATCAGCTTGGTGCCGGGGCCAAGGTCGGCGCAGCGGCGGATTTCCAGCGATCTGAGGGACGCGAGGCTGTCGGGGATGGTATAGGCGACCTGCTCGCGCGTGCTGAACTCTGGCACGTTCAGCACGATCCGGGCGGGCGGTCGCGATTGGTCCAGAAGGCTTTTCAGCGTGGGCTCCAGCAGCCCGATACGGCTGGGCGTCGTCGTCAGCGTGACCACGATGTCCGATCGGTCGGCGGCAGCGGCCCAGCGGGCATCCAGCCGATGCAGCGGCGTGCGGCCCAGCTTCCATTCGCGATACAGATCGGCGGGCAGCCACTCGCCCTCGAACAGGTGGTGGATCCAGATGCCGGCGGCGGCCATCAGGACAAGGGCAAGGGGCAGGGCGATCCACAGGCTCATGCTGCCCTATTGCGACGGCTGGCCCAGCCGCGCAAGACGGTCCTGAAGTTCCCTGTGAAGCGTTGCCCGTTCGTCCGGGCTTAGGAAGGCGCCCAGTTCCACCGTGCGGCCCGCGCCGGTCAGGGTCAGGTAGTTTTCGACCGGGCCGTTGTCCTCGTGGATCTCGACGCGAATCCAGTATGGGTTCGCCTCCCACGTGCGGTCCGGTTTGCCGATGTCGCGCCGGATCAGCGTGATCCGCTCGGGCCACAGCGCCAGCGTCTCGGTCCGCTCGACCGCATCGCGGGAGTTTCGGCGCATCAGCGTCCACGTCAGGGCCAGCGCCCCCATGACGAAAGGCAACAGCCCCCACAGAACCGGCGAGCCGATGACCGAGAACAGCGGCACCAGCACCATCAGGAAGGTGATGCCGAAGAAGGTGACAAAGCCCTCGGGCGACAGCGAGCGATGCGGCCAAAGTTCCAGCGTGCACACCGGGGCGGGGTCCGGCGACGTAGCGGTGTCTGGGCCGGTGGGCGCGTGTGTCCAGCGGTAAGGCATGGGATCGTGTCTAAGCGGTTCCGTCGCGTCGGGCCAGTGGTCAAGATGGCGCTGGCTTAGGCTTCTGGGTCTGGCGGGTCCTGCGGGTCATCGTCGCGCAGGCGTTGGATGATGCCGAAGACACCCAGCGCAAGAAAGCCGCCCGCCGCGATCAGGGCGAACATAAGCGCCGTGACCGCCAGTTCGTTCGCGCGGTCGGACAGGGCGTTGTAGTCGGCGTATTGGCGTGGAAACGTCATGCCAGTCATCTTCGCGCTGATGTACAGAGGCACCAGCACGAAAACATGGCTCGCGTAGACGCACAGGGCCGACAGCCCCGGCCGGACCAACGCCTGCAGGCGTGCCAGCCCCAGATAGATCGCGCCCGCCGCAAGAAACATCAGCGCAAGGCTGATCACGTATCGGCCGTACAGGACAGATTGATAGTCGCGGGGCGCCATCCCGATGGCCCCATTCTGGACGGGCGGCAACGTCATATAGGTGGCAATCGCCGTCCCCAGCCACGCCACAGCGACGGCGGCCACAAGCCAGCCAGCCCATCGGCCCCTGGGGGCGAAAAGCGCGGGCAGCGGAAGCAGCCCGAGGGTGATGGCGAGGACGGCGGTCATGGTAGGCGGATGATAAAACTATGCTTGGTAACGAATGCACTGGCGAGGGTTCGGTGGGTCAGGTTGCCGAGGTAGCGCAGGCGTAGGACCGATCCAGTCACAATCTTGGTGAGTGCGGGTGGATGATCGAACGGTAGCCGAACCCCGCGCGCCTCATGTTCCCGATGTGGTTCACCTTGTTCGGAGCGGCTCGCATGATCCCAAGGCGTCTCGTTCTGTGCTCGAGGCTTCGATCAGGCGGGTTTGGGGCGGTTGGAAGTCCGCCTCGGATTGGGCGAGCGGTTCCTTCGGTTGCTCGCGGATGGCCGCAAATGCGCTGCGGGCCGGGAGGCTTGAAAAAGACAAGCCCCGTCCACGGGGGGCGGGGCTTGCCGAAGTGTTATGTCGAGGCGTGCCTCAGTGGGCGTGGCCCTTGTCCCATTCGGACTGCTTGGGCAGCGTCTCGAACGTGTGCTCGGGCGGCGGGCTGGGCAGGGTCCATTCCAGCGTATCCGCGTACTCGTTCCAGTAGTTCGCTTCCGAGACGCGCTTGCCGCGGGTCAGGGTGTAGAACACGATCCCGATGAAGAACACGAACGAGGCGAAGGACAGGAAGGCGCCCAGCGACGAGATCTTGTTCCAGTAGGCGAAGGCCTCGGGATAGTCGATGTAGCGGCGCGGCATGCCCTGACGGCCAAGGAAGTGCTGCGGGAAGAACGTCACGTTCGCACCGATGAACATCGCCCAGAAGTGCAGCTTGCCCGCCCATTCCGGGTACTGACGGCCCGACATCTTGCCGATGTAGTAGTACACGCCGGCGAAGATCCCGAACACGGCACCGATCGACATCACGTAGTGGAAGTGCGCAACGACGTAGTAGGTGTCGTGGTAGGCGCGGTCGACCGGGGCCTGCGACAGGACGATGCCCGTGACGCCGCCCAGGGTGAACAGGAAGATGAAGCCGAAGGCGAACAGCATCGGCGTCTTGAACTCGATCGAGCCGCCCCACATCGTCGCGATCCACGAGAAGATCTTGATGCCGGTCGGCACCGCGATGACCATCGTGGCCAGCATGAAGTAGGACTGCTGCGTCAGCGACATACCCACGGTGTACATGTGGTGCGCCCAGACGACGAAGCCAAGCGCGCCGATCGCGATCATCGCCCAGACCATCGGCAGATAGCCGAAGACGGGCTTGCGCGAGAAGGTCGCGACGACGTGGCTGATGATGCCGAAGGCGGGCACGATCACGATGTACACTTCCGGATGGCCGAAGAACCAAAGGATGTGCTGGTACAGAACCGGGTCACCGCCGCCAGAGGCCGCAAAGAACGTGGTTCCGAAGTTCCGGTCGGTCAGCAGCATGGTGATGGCGCCAGCCAGAACGGGCAGGGCCAGCAGGATCAGCCACGCGGTGACGAAGATCGACCATGCGAACAGCGGCACCTTGAATAGGGTCATGCCCGGGGCACGCATGTTCAGGAAGGTGGTGATCATGTTGATCGCGCCAAGGATCGACGATGCGCCCGACAGGTGCACCGCGAAGATCGCGAGGTCGGTGGAATAGCCACCCTCGGTCGTCGACAGGGGCGGGTACAGCACCCAGCCAATGCCCGACCCCATCTGGTCGTTGCCGCCCGGCGACCACACCGACAGCACGGCCAGCGCCGCACCGGCCGTGAACAGCCAGTAGCTCAGGTTGTTCATCCGCGGGAACGCCATGTCCGGGGCACCGATCTGCAGCGGCATGAAATAGTTGCCGAAGCCGCCGAACAGGGCGGGAATGACCACGAAGAACATCATCAGGATGCCGTGACCCGTGATCATCACGTTCCACAGGTGGCCGTTCGGCGTACAGGTTTCGGACGCGTTCGCGAAGATCCGCGCGCCTTCCATGCACATGTGCTGCACACCGGGGTTCATGAGCTCGATACGCATGAACACGGTGAAAAGGACCGAGACAAAGCCAAGGGCTGCCGCGGTGAAAAGGTAGAGGATGCCGATGTCCTTGTGGTTCGTCGACATGAACCAGCGGACGAAGAAGGACCGGTTGTCCTCGTGTCCGTGGCCTTGGATGGCGGCGTCGGCCATGCGTGCCTCCTGGGTTCCCGATTGGTTGTTCTTGTCAATACGACCCGAGTCACCCCGGGATCGCGTCGATTGAATGTGTTTCTAGTCGGCACGCCCCCGCTCGGCAACGCCCGAAATTTGATCTGTGTCAATGTGACCGTGCCTGAATGTCGCATGCTGGTCGTCAAGAGGTGCCGTTTTGACGATGCCGATAGGGGAAGAGGGCCGCACAAGGCCCATGTGTACCTATGTTTTCGGCGATCGAGGGAACCACCGTGCGCTCGCTCTGGCGTCAGGAAATGGGCCATCCCCCGCGAAACGCCGGATATTTTGCAAGAGGTACAGGGGTCTTCGCCGGGCAAGCGGGGGATCGGGGCATTCAAAGGGGGAGGGAATTCCTGATGAGACTTCTTGCGCAATCTGCTGCAATCCTTGCGGTCGGTGCAGCTTCGCTGATGGCCGGTCCGCGCGACGCAGGCGCGACCACCGTGACGTGGTCGGGCAACAACCATCGCTACGATATCATCGAGGTGACGGGGATGACCTGGCATGACGCTTATCTTGCGGCCAAGACATTCTCGGCGAAATCGGCGCTTGTCAGCATAACCTCTGCCGCCGAGAATGCCTTTGTTATGGGGCTGCTGCTGTCGACCTCGGCGGATGCGACATGGCTTGGCGGCGTCCAGCACCCGCTTGCGCCCGCGCCGGATGCAGGTTGGTTCTGGGCCGATGGCGAGACATGGGACTACACGAATTGGGCGCTTGGCGAGCCGAACGACATCGTCCCCGGCGGCGAGTTCTTTCTTGAAATGAACCGGGCGGGCGAATGGAACGACATTGGCCCGAGCTATGCCGAGAAACGCGCCTATGTGGTCGAGACGGTGCCGCTTCCCGCAGGTATGGGCCTGTTGCTGTCGGCACTAGGTCTATTCGGCCTTCTGCGCCGGGCCGGCACACGGCGGGCCTGAAGTCGGCTAGTCCTCGACCAGCTCGTAGTGCCGGATTGTCCGCTCCTCGACCAGTTCGGCCTCTGCCGGATCGATGTGCGGGCTGGCATAGTCCTTACCCACGAAGGCCTTCAGGGCGTCGAGGTCGCGCCAGACCATCACAAAGCAGAACTCCCTCGGGGTGTCGGGATGCGGTGCGCCGGGCAGTACCTCGACAATGCCGTCGGTACCCTTCATCAGCGGGATCGCGGTTTCGTGGAAGAATGTGGCGAACTCTGCCTCTTTGCCGGGGCGGGTTCGGACCTGAAAGATGCGCATGATCACTGGACCGTCCTTTCGAATAAGCGGTCCTTGCCTGCGTCTCTGCCTTCACACGTACATGATACCACAAATTCGGACTGACAGGCGGTATGCTTTACAAAGACGAGCCGGACAATGACCTCCGGCACGCGAGCGCGGAAATGGGTCCTCGCAGGGGGTCGCACGATGATCGAGACCGGACTGGCTCTCGAACTGCTGGCTGCGCTGCACGGGAGGGAACCGAGGGCCCGACGGCTTCGCAGCGCCAAAAAAAGACGCCCGCGGCCAAAGGCCGGGGCGCCAGTCAAGGGACAGGGACAAGGGGCTAGGGCAGCCCCGTGCTGGCATGAATGGCTTTAACCGGCCACCGCGGCGAGAGGGACGATGAGAGCCATGCCGAACCCGACCATCGTCAAAAAGAGCATTTGAGCGTTCATTGGAAATCTCTCCTGCCTGTTCAATCTTACAACGTTATAAACTGCCGAAAGGTTTCATTAAAATTAATGGATTCCATACGGTCCGGAATTCCAGACCTGACAGGCTAAGTCGTGACGTAAGGGAAGTTATTCCCCGAACACGTCCTTGAACGTCGTCTTCAGCGCGACGTCTAGGTCATCCATCGTGACAGGCAGGCCAAGGTCGACAAGGCTGGTGACGCCGTGGCCCGTGATGCCGCAGGGGACGATGCCGTCGAAGTGGGACAACTCGGGCTCGACGTTGATGGATATTCCGTGGAAGCTGACCCATTTGCGCAGCCGGATACCGATGGCGGCGATCTTGTCCTCGCGCGGTGAACCGTCGGGCAGGGGCGGCTTTTCGGGGCGGGTGACCCAGACGCCGACACGGCCCTCGCGGATCTCGCCCTTCACGTTGAACCGGTCGAGGGTGGCGATTACCCATTCTTCCAGCTGCTGCACGAAACGGCGCACGTCGTGGCCCCGGCGTCCGACGTCCAGCATGACGTAGACGACGCGCTGGCCCGGCCCGTGATAGGTGTATTGCCCGCCGCGCCGGGTCTCGAACACGGGGAAGCGGTCGGGGTCGGTCAGGTCGGCGGGTTTGGCCGAGGTTCCGGCGGTGTACAGCGGCGGATGCTCGACCAGCCAGATCAGTTCCTCGGCGGTGCCTGCGGCAATTGCGGCAGCCCGCGTTTCCATTTTGGAAACAGCGTCTTCGTACCCTACGGGACCGTCAGAGGTGATCCATTCTACCATGAGGCGCATTCACCCGAAAAAAAGGCCAAAGTCCATAGGTCAGGTAATCAGGTATTGCACTGTAATGGCTGATCCGGCCAAAGATTTATGGTACACGAAAGCTATCCGAGTTGATTTCATTCCCAGGAGGGGTCCGAATGTTGATAAAGAAACTGATTGCCGTTGCTGCCATCGCGGCGACATTGGCCAGCCCGGCGCAACGCGCGGCGGCCGATGCGGGGGATGCGATCCTTGGCGCCATCGTCGGCGGGATCGTTACCGGCGTTGTCGTGAACGAAGCCAACAAGAACAAACCGCGCGGCGGCGGCACCGTCTATGTCGCGCGCCCTGACAGCCCGCAGCGCGCGGCGAACCGGGTGACGCAGAACGCGCTGAACTATTTCTCGTTCAACGCGGGCTACGCCGATGGCGTCTTCGGCGCACGGACCGCTGCGGCCGTCCGCGCCTATCAGGCGTTTCTGGGCTTTCCGCAGACCGGCAAGCTGACCGGCACGGAGCATGACATCTTGATCACCGCCTACAACCGCGGTCAGGCTGGCGGCTATGACGTGACGCAGATGGTCAGCACCGACCCGATGGGCACTCGCGCCCTGCTGGTGTCGCAGCGCAACCTTGTGCTTGGCCCGCCGCCGGGCTCGGGCTCTGTGTCCAGCACGCCGACTGTCGCGACGATGGATACCGACCTTGGCACCGTGACCGTGCCGGAAACCACCACGCCCGAAGTGGCCAGCAACGACACGCCGATGGGCCTGCCGCTGATTCCGGTTCCCACGGGCAAGGGCAACCTGGCCGAGTTCTGCTCGGGTTCTGACGTCACCGGCCCGCGCATCACGCTGGCGGCGATGACCGATCCGGTTCCCGCCCTGAACCAAGCGTTCTGCGGCGCCCGCGCCGAGGCGATCGAAGCCTCTGCCGCGCTTGCAAGCGGTGTGCAGGGTGTCAGCATGGCCGACATCGAAGCACAGTGCGACGCGCTGGGTCCGGTCGTCCAAAGCTACGTGTCGATGCTGAACGGCACCGACCGCGCTCAGGTCATCTCGGCCGTCGACACCTTCATCAACGACAGCGGCACGGATCGGGGTCAGCTGGCCTCGACCGCGCAGATCTGCCTTGGCGTCGGTTACAAGAAGGATGAGCTGAACGTCGCGCTTGGCTCGGCCCTGCTTCTGGTCGCGCTGGACGAGGCTGCCTATGGCGAACTGATGGGTCACCACCTGTACCACGGCTTCGGCGTGTCCGAGAATCAGAACCGTGGCGTCGACTGGCTGGTCTGGACCACGGACGAGCTGGAAGCGGGCGCGACCCCGGTGTTCGGCACCGTGGACGGCGTGCGCGGCGCGCTGGTGGACGAGGCTGTGTACCGCCTGAACGGCGGCGCCCCGAGCTCGGCCGCGAAGAACACGTCTTCGAAGGGCAAGCTGCCGGTGATCAACACCAACAACTGATCCTCTGATCGGTGAAACGACGGCCCGGACCGCCCCGCGCGGCCCGGGCTTTTTCATGCCTTTACGGCACGCTGCGCTTTTTGTTGTGCGGGGGCAAAATCGCTCTTCACATCGCCCGAAGCGTCGGTTAAACCCCCGCCACCAATTCAGAGTGCGGTCGTGGCGGAATTGGTAGACGCGCAGCGTTGAGGTCGCTGTGGGGTAACACCCGTGGAAGTTCGAGTCTTCTCGACCGCACCAAATTTTCCGGACAGGTAAATGGAATACCGCCCTTCGGGGCCGCGTTACGGCGTGTTCGCAGGGCCCGCCGGTTGGCGATCGTGGTCGTCCGGGAAACCTTGCCGCCGCTTGCCCAAGCCTCGATAGTCGGCATTGGGCGGACGAGGGGGCAGAGCCATGAAGATCATGTGTCTGAACAGCTGGGGCGGTAAGCTGCACGAGGCTTTGTTGCCTTACCTTGCCGAGACCGTGCCCGATATCCTTTGCCTGCAAGAGGTCACGCACAGACCCGCCTCGGACAAGGATTGGCTGACCTACCGCGATGGCGATCATGTCCTGCCGCAGCGGGCCAATCTGTTTCGCGATGTATCGGGGGCGCTGCCGGATCATGTGGCGGTGTTCTGCCCGGCCGCGCAGGGCACGCTTTGGGACGGGGACCGGGCGATCCCGTCGCAATGGGGGCTGGCGAGTTTCGTGCATCGCTCTTTGCCCATCATCGGGCAGGTGCAGGGCTTCGTTCACAAGGACTACGAACCCAACGGCTTTGGCGAGCACCCACGGTCCCGCAGCGCCCACGGAGTGCGCGTGTTCGACCACGGCGCGGGCCGGACCGTCAGCGTGACGCAGATGCATGGGCTGCGCGATCTGCGGGGCAAGATGGACACCCCGGACCGGGCCGCGCAGGCCCGCCGGTTCCTCGATCTGTCACGGCAGGTGTCCGGGCCAAACGATACGGTCGTGGCCTGCGGCGATTTCAACGTCGAGCCGGGAAGCGAGACGCTGGCAATCCTTGCCGATGCCGGCCTGACCGAACTGGTGACCGCGCGCGGGTTCGAGACGACCCGCACGTCGCATTACGCAAAGCCGGGCCGGTTCGCCGACTACATGCTGGTCAACCGTGAACAGGACGTTCGCGGCTTCGACGTGATCCGAGATCCCGAGGTCTCGGATCACTGTCCGCTGGTGCTGAGCCTGTAGGCGTGTCGCGCCCTTAGACCTCGACCTCGACCTTCCCGATGGGGTGCGAGCAGCACGCAAGGATGTAGCCGTCGGCGATGTCGTCGTCCGAGATGCCGCCGTTGTGGACCATGTGGACCTCGCCCGAGATCTTGCGGGTCTTGCAGGTGCCGCAGATCCCGAAGGTACAGCCCGAAGGGATGTTCAGGCCGCTGGCCCGCGCCGCGCCAAGGATGGTCTCGGTCTGCGGAACCTGCGCCGACACGCCGGAGGACGCGAAGATGATCTCGGCCAGTTCGTCCTCTTCCGGGACCACGTCGTCGAACGGGGCTTCCTGATCCGCGGTTTCGACCGGGGCCTGGAAGCTTTCCTGATGATAGCGGTCCATGTCATAGCCAAGACCCGCCAGCGCATCGCGGACCGCCTGCATGAACGGCTCGGGGCCGCAGCAGAACACTTCGCGCTCAAGATAGTCGGGTGCCATCAGGCCCAGCATCAGCTGGTTGAACATGCCCTGATAGCCGGTCCACGGGCGATAGCGGTCGGGTTCCTCGACCACCCAGCGCAAGTCGATGCCGGGCAGGCGGGACGCCATGTGTTCCAGCCGCTCGCGGAAGATGATCTCGGACGGGCGTTTGGCGCAGTTGATGAAGACGATATCCGGCTCTGCGCCGGCGTCGTACATGTAGGTGGTCATCGACATCAGCGGCGTGATGCCGGACCCGGCCGAGATGAACAGGTACTTCGGCGCCTCGTGGTTCATGTAGCTGAACAGGCCGGCCGGACCCATTGCCTTGATCCGCATTCCGGGTTCGAGGTGGTCTATCATCCAGCGCGCGCCGATGCTGCCGGGCTGCGCCTTGACCGTCACCGTCAGCGACATCGGCCGCGAGGGCGAGGACGAGATCGTGAAGGTGCGCCAAACCGGGCCGCCCGGAACCGGCAGTTCCAGCGTCAGGAACTGGCCCGGCTGGAAGTCGAACAGCGCGCCCGTGGGCGACTGGAACGTGAAGGTGCGGGTGTTAGGCACCTCGGGCAGGACCGAGGTGCATTCCAGCATCTCGCCATCTTTCCAGATCGCGGCGGCGGATACGCGGGCCAGCTGGTTCATCGGTCTACTCCGCCGCCAGCGACACGGGGTCCAACCGCGACGCCATCGTGGTGCGATACCAGTCGACGAACTGGATCACGCCGGATTCCTGACGTTCGGAATAGGGGCCGGGCTGATAGGCGGGCGAGTTGATGCCCTGCTGGTTGTCCTCGACGACCTGCCGGTCCTCGTCGTTGGTGGCGATCCAGACCTCGGTCAGGCGCTTCAGGTCATAGTCACGGCCCTCGACCGCGTCCTTGTGCACCAGCCACGTCGTCCGCACCTCGGTCTCGGTGGGCGACACCGGGGTCACGCGGAAGGTGATCGAGTGGTCGGGCAGGAAGTGGTTCCAGGTCGTCGGATAGTGGAACTTCAGCAGGGTGCCCGCATCGTCGAACGGCACGCGGCCCAGCTTCTTCGTCACCGCAGCGCCGCCGTCCATCGTGTAGCTTTTCACGCCGGGCTTCAGCGGCATCCGCGCGACGCGGTACTGCCCGCTGTCGGCAAGGTGGAAGGTGGACGGAATGCCCGCATCTTCCAGCTTCTTGAAGTGCGCGGCGATATGCGCGGGCGGCGGGCCGTCACCGACGCCGGACACATCCGGGTCGTCGGGATAGGTGCGGCATAGGGCAGGGTGGTTGCCGCCGCAGTGATAGCACTCGCGGTTGTTTTCCCACACCAGCTTCCAGTTGCCGTTCTCGATGATGGACGAGCTGTAAGCGACCTTCGCGTCCGTCAGGTCGTGCGGCGCAAGGTAGGGGCCGGCCAGCGCGGCGAAGGTGTCGAAGTCGGGCGGGTTATCGGACAGGCAGATATAGACCAGCCCGGCCAGCACGCGGCAGGCCACCGGCTTCAGCCCGTGCGCCGAGGCGTCGAAGTCGTCGCCCATGTCGCGGGCCCACAGCAGGCGGCCATCCAGTTCGTAGGTCCACTGGTGATAGGGGCAGACCAGCTTGGGCGAGTTGCCCTTGGCCGACTTGCACAGGACCGAGCCACGGTGGCGGCAGGTGTTGTGGAACGCCCGGATCTCGCCATCCGCGCCGCGGACAAGGATCACGCCGTAGGCGCCGACGCGGTGGGTGACATAGCTGCCCGACTTCTCAAGCTCGCAAGCCGGAATCGCGTACAGCCAGTCGCGGTAGAAGATCGTTTCCATGTCGGCGCGGAACAGGTCCGGGTCGGTGTAGAAGGGCTGTTCCAGCGCGTGACCGGGCGTGTGCCGGGCCAGCAGGTCGCGAAGCGTGTCCTGCATATGCCAATCTCCGCGGCCGCATGTCCCTGCGGCCCTTTGGTTCGTCGGGCGGGCGGGGCGCTGGGACTGCGCTCCGGGCCGCGCCCGTGGTTGTGACTCCGGCAGGGCTGGGGGCCCTGACTCCCCTCGTCCTATCAGCGCCGCGCCGCGGCGTTTGGCTTGAAAACGACAGAACCGGATACGGAACGGACATGCGCCGGAACCGCCGTGGCGGCAGCGGGTGGGCGATGGGATCAGGCGGTCTGAAACGGCGCGGAAACGGGCGTTTCGCGGACGCAGTCGCCGGTTCGCACCGAAGGACCGGCGCCGCCCGCAGGCCCCGCGCGGTGATCGTCGAGAATCATTTGCGACGCCTTTTCGCCCACCATGATCGCCGGGGCGTTGGTGTTTCCCGATGTAACCGTCGGAAAAATAGAGGCATCCGCGACCCGCAGGCCGTCGATGCCATGCACCCGCAACCGAGCGTCCACCACGTCGCGCACCGGGTCGGGGCCCATGCGGCAGGTGCTGACGGGGTGGAACACCGTGCCCGCGCGGGCGCGGATGTCGGCGATCATCTCGGCGTCGCTTTGGACCTGCGGACCGGGCAGGATCTCGGACTCGATCACCCGTTGCAGCGCGGGCGCGGCGGCGATGCGGCGCATGATCTGCGACGCCTCCAGCATTTCCTGCACATCGATGTCGGTGCCAAGATAGTTCGGATGGATCGCGGGCGGCGCCATCGGGTCGGGTGACCGGATTTCAAGGTGGCCCCGGCTGGTGGGTCGGGTGGGCTGCGCGCCCATCAGGAAGCCGGGGAAGGGATCGGGACTCATCAACGCGCGCTTGCCGGGGACCGCCTTGGTGTAGCTGACGGGCGAGAAGAACAGCTGCATGTTCGGTCGCGTCAGACCGGGCCGGCTGCGCACGAAGCCACCCGCCTGATTGACGCCCAGAGACAGGATACCCTTGCGGGTCAGCACATAGTGCAGCCCGTGCCGCAGCTTGCCATACCACGGGCCAAGCTGCTGGTTCAGCGTCGGCACCTTCGAGCGGTACAGAAAGTCGATGGCCAGATGGTCCTGCAGGTTGCGGCCAACGCCTTCGGCGGCGCGGACGACGTCGATCCCGTGGGCTTGCAGCAGGGCGCCGGGGCCGATGCCGGACAGTTGCAGAAGCTGCGGCGAGTTGATCGCACCGGCGGACACGATGACTTCGCGCCGGGCGCGGACCTCGTGCGTCGTGCCGCGCCTTATGTAACGGACGCCGGTGGCCCGCTTGCCGTCGAACAGGATGCGGGTGGTCATTGCCCGCGTCACCACCTTCAGGTTCGGACGCTTACGGGCCGGGCGGACATAGGCCCGCGCCGCCGACATGCGCATCCCTCCTTTCGCGGTGTTCTGGTAGGTTCCGACACCTTCCTGCGACGGACCGTTGAAGTCGGGGTTGCGGGGGAACTGGACCTCTTCGCCGGCGCGCAGGAAATCCTCGCACATCGGGTGCAGGTAGCGGTCCATCGTCGCGACATGGACCGGCCCGTCGCCGCCCCGGATGTCGCTGCCACCGCGGTCGTTGGTTTCGGACCGGCGGAAGAAGGGCAGCACGTCGTCCCAGCCCCAGCCGGGATTGCCCATCGCCTTCCAATCCTCGAAGTCGCCAGCCTGCCCGCGGATGTAGACCATCGCGTTGATCGAGCTGGACCCGCCCATGACCTTGCCGCGCGGCCAATAGCTGATGCGTCCGTCAAGGTTCGGTTCGGGTTCGGTGTGGTACATCCAGTTCACCGACCGGCGATAGAAGGTCTTGCCATAGCCGATCGGCATCCAGATCCAGAAGTTCAGGTCGCTGCCGCCCGCTTCCAGCAACAGCACGGAATAGCGGCCGTCCTCGGACAGCCGGTTCGCAAGGACGCATCCGGCGGAACCGGCGCCCACGATGATGAAGTCGTATTCGGACATCTGCCCTTGCCTGCCACGCCCTTGGGCCCGCCGAAGGGCGGGTTCGGCTGTCGACGCTAGCCGCACATTGGTCTGGTTGCGAGTGCCATTACGGAAATCGTGCAGGTCCATTCGCAACCGCGCGCGCTGTCGAACGGAAACCGGCGGGTCAATCCTGGTCCCGCCGTCCGCCGAACAGCTGTGCCAGCACCATCATCCCCGTGGTGACAAGGATCATGATGGTCGAGATCGCCGCGATGGTCGGGTCGATCTGGTCGCGCAGGGCGTTGAACATGTTCCGCGTCAGCGTCGGGTTGTCGCCGCCCGAGATGAACATCGCCACGACAACCTCGTCGAACGAAGTCAGGAACGATAGCAGCGCCGCCGTGACGACCGCAAAGCGGATCTGCGGCAGCGTGACGGTCAGGAACGCCTTCCAGCGTGGCGCGCCAAGGCTGCGCGCGGCGTCCTCCTGCGCCATGTCATAACTTTTCAGCGCCGCGCCGGTGACGATCACCACCAGCGGCAGCGCCAGCACCGTGTGCGCCATGACCAGCCCAGTCAGCGAATACAGCAGGTTCAGTTTGGCATAGGCATAGAACGCCCCGATCGCGACCAGCACCAGCGGCACCATCATCGGCGTCAGCATCAGCACGAACGCCGCGCGAACGAAGGCGATGCTGGAACAGTGCAGCCCGTAGGCCGCCAGCACGCCCACCGGGGTGGCCACCATCATCGTCAGCACCGCCGTTTTCAGTGAGGTCACAGTGGCACGCATCCATTCGTCGGAACTGAAATAGGTGTCGTACCAGCGGGTCGACCAGACCTCGGGCGGGAATTCCAGATACTGGCTGTCCGAGAAGGACATCGGGATCACGATCAGCGTCGGCGCCACCAGCAGCGCCATCACGATCACCGCGAAGATATACAGCCACAGCCGTTGGCCGTGGGTGACCTGCGTCTCGGTCGCGGGAGACCTCAGCCAGCGCATCAGTGTCCTCCTCCGGCGATCTGTT
The DNA here is from genome assembly GCF_029168315.1 of Psychromarinibacter halotolerans. Taxonomy (NCBI): domain Bacteria; kingdom Pseudomonadati; phylum Pseudomonadota; class Alphaproteobacteria; order Rhodobacterales; family Paracoccaceae; genus Psychromarinibacter; species Psychromarinibacter halotolerans. The sequence goes on along the minus strand of NZ_JARGYD010000001.1, from coordinate 736,401 downwards.
CCAGCCGCAAGAAGCGCGAGGCGACCCACAGGATCGCCACCGTCAGCACCAGCAGCACGACCCCCATCGCGCTGGCCGCGCCCCAGTTCACGAACATCTCGATGTTGGACACGATCTTCATCGACACCATGATCACCTTGCCACCGCCCAGCACCGCCGGGGTCACGAAGAAGCCAAGGCACAGGATGAAGACCATCAGCGACCCGGCGAACAGACCCGGCGCGGTCAGCGGGAAGAAGACGGTCCAGAACGCCCGCCGCGGGGTCGCGCCAAGGTTGGCGGCGGCCTTCATGAAATCGCGGTCCACCGCGCGCATGGCGCCGTACACCGGCAGGATCAGGAAAGGCAGCATGATATGCACCATCCCGATCAGGGTGCCGGTCATGTTGTGGACCATCTTCACCGGCTCGTCCCACAGCCCCAGCGAGATCGCCCAGCTGTTGATCAGCCCCTGCTTTTGCAGCAGCACCAGCCACGCGTAGGTCCGCACCAGAAGCGAGGTCCAGAATGGCAGCAGCACGGTGATCAGGCACAGGTTCGCGGCGCGGCCCGGCAGGCCGGCGATGAAATAGGCCAGCGGATAGCCGATCAGGATGCACAGGCCGGTGGTCAGGAAACTGACCTGAAAGGTGGTGATGAAGATCCGGACGTAGGATTTTCGGTTCACCATCCGCTCGTAGTTTTCCAGTGAAAACGTGCCGTCCGCGCCGATGAACGACACGTAGAACAGCCAGCCCACCGGGATCACGAGGATCACAAGGATCAGCAGGATCGCGGGCGAGGCCAGTCCGAACAGCCGCAGCCGTTCCAGCCGCGCGTCCCGGCGCAGCCCGGCCGCGTTGGCGCCGCCGGTGGACGGGGCGGGGCGGGACAGGGCGGCGTCGGCGGTGGCGACCATGCTCAGGCCTCCCGTCCGTCGATCAGCACGGTGTCTTCGGGCGCCACGCTAAGCGTCACGGTATCCCCGACCGATGGCATCGCCGACAGCTCGACGCCGCGCGTCGCGCCGCGCAGGGCGATGCGGTGGCCACCCGCCAGTTCGGCGTGCAGCAGAAAGGTGTCGCCCTGATAGACCACGTCGGTCGCCGTGGCGGAGAAGTTGTTGGCGCCGTCGCGGGCGCCATCGGGTGACAGCACGATCCGTTCGGGCCGCACCATCAGCAGCAGCTCTCGTGCGTCGGGAACCGCCATGTCGTGGCGCAGGGCGGTGTCGCCGAAATAGACCCGGTCGCCCTTGCGCTGCACCGGCAGAAAGGTGGATTCGCCAATGAAATCAGCTACAAAGCGGTTCGCGGGGCGTTCGTACAGGTCGCGGGGCGTGGCCAGTTGCATGATCCGCCCGTGGTTCACCACCGCGATGCGGTCGGACATGGTCAGCGCCTCGCGCTGGTCGTGGGTGACGTAGACCGTGGTCATGCCAAGCTGTTCGTGCAGGTGGCGCAATTCGATCTGCATCTGGTCGCGCAGCTTCTTGTCCAATGCCGACAGGGGTTCGTCCATCAGCAGGATCTGCGGCTCGAACACGATGGCGCGGGCCACCGCGACGCGCTGGCGCTGCCCGCCCGACAACTGATCGATCCGCCGGTTGCCGTAGCCGCCAAGCTGCACCGTTTCCAGCGCCCGTTCGACCCGTTCGGCGATCTCGGCCTTCGGGCGTTTGCGCAGCCGCAGCGGATAGCCGACGTTCCCGGCCACCGTCATATGGGGGAACAGCGCGTAGCTTTGGAACGTCATGCCGACATCGCGCAGATGCGGCGGGGTGCGGATCACCTCGCGGTCGCCGAAGCGCAGGCTGCCACAGTCGGGGCGGGTGAACCCGGCCAGCACCATCAACAGCGTCGTCTTGCCCGACCCCGAAGGCCCCAGAAGCGTCAGGAACTCGCCGCTGCGCACCTCAAGCGAGACATCGTCCAGCGCGTGGACGGGCCCGTAGGTCTTGGTGATGTTCCGAACCGAGATCGGCAACGCGTCGGTCGTGGCGGCAGGGCGGTCGGCAGTCAGTGCGGCGGTCAAGTCGGTCCCCTCGGGCTGCGGTGGGGCGGAACGGGCGCCAAAGCGCCCGCCCGCAGGGTATCAGAACCGGCGTTCCGGATCACTCGGTCAGCATTTCCGCGTACATCTCGGCGGCGATGGTTTCCCATTCGGCGTACCATTCCAGCGAGATCGGCAGCTGCATCGCGGCGTTCTCGGGGGACGACGGCAGCCCAGCGGCGACCTCGTCGGTGATCTCGCCGGTGTCGTAGGCCAGCTTGTTGGTCGGCCCGTAGGTGATGTATTTCGGCAGATCGTCCTGGTACTCGGGCTTCGAGATCTCGGCGAGGAATTCCATCGCGACGTCAAGGTTCGGCGCCCCTTTCGGGATCGCGAAGCAGTCGTAGTCCAGAAGCGCCTCGTTGAACGAATACATCACCGCGCCGCCGTCCTTGGCGGCGTTGTCGAAGCGGCCGTTCCACCCGGTGGTCATGTCGACCTCGCCGTCCTTCATCAGCTGCGCGTGCTGGGCGCCCGAGGACCAGAACACCTCGATATGCGGCTTCAATTCGCGGATCTTGTCCAGCGCGCGTTCGATGCCTTCTTCCGACGACAGCACCTCGTAGACCTCTTCGGGCGGAACCCCGTCGGCCAGCAGGGCCGGTTCCAGCGCGCCCGCGACCGAACCGCGATAGGCGCGGGTGCCGGGGAATTTCTCTACGTCCCAGAAATCGGCCCAGCTTTGCGGGCCGTCCTCGCCGTAGGTGTCGGTATTCCACGCATAAACGGTCGAGAACACGTCACCGCCGACGCAGTAGGGGCTGTAAAGCGTGGGATAGAAGTTCGACACGTCGATCACGTCATAGTCGAGCTCTTCCAGCAGCCCCTCGGCCCCCGCGCGCGCGGCAGAGCCCGAGCCAGAGGCGACGATGTCCAGCGTCACCGCGCCGGTCGACACCTGAAGCCGCACGTCGGCCATGCCGCCATAGGTTTCCTGACTAACGTCGATCCCGGTCGCCTCGGCGGCGGGCTCGAACAGGGCCATGCTTTGCGCATCCTGATACGAGCCGCCCCACGATGCGATCGTCAGGGACTTGTCCTGCGCCGCGGCCGCGGTCGCCAGCAGCGAGACGGTCGCGATAAGTGTCGCCTTGGTCTTCATGGTCGGTACCTCCTTGTTGGTCGTGGCCGCATTGGGCGCGGCGTCTTGCCGGTTGTGCTTCGCCCCCTCGACCCGGCAGTCGCCGAAGGGGCTGTCGTTCAGGCGGACGCGGCGGCGCGTCGGCATTCGCGGGTGTCGCGCCAGCGGTACCAAGCCACCGCCGAGGGCAGGAACCACGGCGTGCCCGAGTACAACGGGCGCGTGGGGTGTGGCAGGTCATCGAAGGCGGTGCGGCCCTCGGGCCGTCCCAGCACCTTCTGCCCCGTGCGCATTCCAAGATAGCTGGCCATCGACACGCCGGACCCACAGTAACCAAGGGCGTAGTGGACCCCGTCGTGCACGCCGGTGTGGGCCATCTCGTCGAAGCTGTAGGCGACCGTGCCGCTCCATGAATGGGACAGGCCGCGGCCTTTCAGTTGCGGAAAGATCCGGCACATGGCGTCGGTGAGGCGGACAGCACTTTGCGCCGTGTCCGTCTCGCGGGCCGACACGCGGCCACCGAACAGGATGCGCGTGCGGTCTGGCGTGGCGCGGTAGTAATAGACGACTTTGCAGGTGTCGGACGCGATGCGGTCTGTCGGGAACAGTTCGTCCACCAGCGATGGCGGCAAGGGGTCGGTCGTGATGATGTAGCTGCCGATCGGAATGACCCGGCGGCGCAGCCACGGGGTCAGAGGGCCGGTATAGCCGTTGGTAGCCACGATCACGTCGCGCGCCTCGATCGGCCCGTGCGGGGTCACGACGCTGTGGCCGTTGGCGGTGCGTTCGATCGCAAGGGCAGGGCAGTCCCCCACCACCGACGCCCCCGCGTCCAGCGCCAGATCCAGCAGGCCGCGATGGTATTTCGCCGGGTGGATCGAGCAATGTTTGGGAAACACCACGCCGCCGTGATACACGTCCGACCCCATTTCGCGCCGCTGCTCGGCGCGGGGCACGGCGAAGCACTCGGCATCCTCTTCGGTGCGCAGGGTCTCTGCCTCGCGCGCCAGCGCCTCGTAGTGCTGCGGCGTGTGCGCGGCGTGATACCGGCCGCAACGGCGGAAATCGCAGTCCAGACCCTCGTCGGCGACCATCGTGCCGATCCAGTCCAGCGCGGCGCGGCCTTCGTCCCGGATCGCGCGGGCGCGGGCATCCCCGAACTTTGCGGCAAGCTTCGCGCGCGAGGGTTTGACGCTGGTGCTGATCTGGCCACCGTTGCGGGTGGAGCACCCATAGCCGGGCGCGTGCGCGTCGATGACCAGCGTGGACCGTCCGCCGCGCGCGGTCTGGATCGCCGCGTTCAGCCCGGTGTATCCGGCGCCGATCACCAGCACGTCCACCCGCGCGGGCGGCACCTTTGGCAGGGCCGGCATCGGGTCGATCTGGTCGAGCCAATAGGACTGTTGGCGAGGGCCCAATGCCACGTCGCGCGCCATCTTTCATCTCCGGTTCAGCCGCGGCAGGCGGCGGCCCGCGCGGTGGTCTGCGGAAAAGCTAAGATAGCATTGGCCTGCGCATCATATCCATTTTGGCAATCGGTCCAGACCAATTTGGCGCGCCAATGGACCCGGTGGCCTAGCGCAGGGACGGAAGGTCGCGGATCGTCTCGATCCCGCGCGCGATGTCCTCGGGCGTCGCGCTGCCGAAGCCGAACACCAGCCCCGCGCGCGGGATCGGGCGCATGCAGTAGCGCGACAGCGGGGCAAGGATGACACCCTTGGCGCCGGCCTCGTCCACCACCGCCTGTTCATCGCGCCCGTCCTCCAGATCGCCAAGGGTGTGAAAGCCGCTGCTGGTTTCCTGCAGGCGCAGACTGTCCGGCAGCGACCGCCCGGCGTCCATCAGCGCGTCATGGCGGGCCTTGTACAGCCTGCGCATCAGCCGGATGTGCGTCGCGAAATGCCCCTCGTCCATGAAGTCCGCGACGATGGCCTGTGTCGCGGTCGACGGCCCGCTGGCCCACGACTGGAACACCCGGTCGAACACGTCGACCATCCGCTCGGGCACCACGACGTAGCCCAGCCGAAGCGACGGGAACAACGTCTTGGAAAAGGTCCCCACGTACAGCACCCGACCCCCGGTATCGGTGCTGCACAGCGCAGGCTGTGGAGTGCCATCGTGGTGGAACTCTCCGTCGTAGTCGTCTTCGATCACCAGCGCGCGGGCGTCGGCGGCGGCCTGCAACAGCTCGAACCGCCGGTGCAGCGACATGACATGGCCCAGCGGCTGCTGGTGGGACGGGGTGACAAAAGCCAGCCGGAACGACGGCGACTTGGCCAGCCCGTCGGCCACCACCAACCCGTCGCTGTCGACATCGACCGGCACAAGATCGGCGCCTTCGGACAGCAGCGCGTTCCGCGCACCCGAGGCGCCGGGGTTCTCCATCCACACCCGGTCGCCAGGGGTCAGGAACAGCTTGCCGATGATGGAAAACGCCTGCTGCGCGCCGCTGGTCACGAAGACCTGCTCGGGGCTGCACCGGATGCCTTTCAGCGCGCCAAGGTGGGTGGCGATAGCCTGCCGCAGGGGCGCGAAGCCCTTGGGCTGACCATAGCCCATCACCATGCCGCGCCCGCCCCGCAGGTGCCGGGCCGACAGGCGGGCCCAGTGCGCCATCGGAAATGCGTCCAGCGCGGGCAGGGCGGTGATGAAGGCGCGCGCCTCGTGCGGCAGCCACGTCCTCCGGGCATAGTCGGGCGCGTCCAGCGACAGGGCGTCGGACAGGCGAGGTTGCGGCTCGGCCGGCTGGCCGGACGGCGCGTCCCCCGCCGCGACCCGTGCTTCCAGCGTGTCGGTGATATAGGTCCCGGCGCCGACGCGGGATTCCGCCATGCCTTCAGCCACCAGCCGGTCGACGGCGTCGATGGCGGTGGTCCGCGACACCCCGGCTTCGCGGGCGAGGATGCGGGTGGCGGGCAGTTTCTCGCCGGGGCGCAGGCCGCCCGACAGGATGATGTCGCGCAGCGCCATGTATAACTGCACGCTCAGGCTGCGCCGCGACGTCCGGTCCAGCCGGATCGCGCTCAGCAAGGCGCCCGATGCCTGCTTCATCCCGCTTCCTCCCTGGATTGGCCTGATCAAGATCAGGAAATGGATATACTCACCGGGCCAATTAATCTACAGCCTCGGCACGGCAGGAAGAAGCGGACGCCCGGCGATGAAGACGATGAAACTGACACGGCTTGAAACCTTCACCGACGAATTCGTCTGTTTCGTCCGGGCCACGGCAGAGGACGGGGAGCAGGGCTGGGGGCAGGTCGCGCCCTACAACGCCGATATCACAGCGCAGGTCCTGCACCGGCAGGTCGCACCCTTCGCGCTGGGGATGGACACGACCGACATCGACGAGATGCTGGATACCGTCCGCGACCGCGAGCACAAGTTTCCCGGCGCCTACCTGCGGCGCGCGATGGGCGGTGTCGACACGGCGATCTGGGACATGCGCGGCAAACGCGAAGGCCAGCCGGTGTGCGCGCTGATCGGCGGAACGCCGGGCCGGGTCCGGGCCTATGCGTCGTCGATGAAGCGGGACATCACCCCGGCGGATGAGGCCGACCGTTTCGCCCGGTTGCAGGACGCGCACGGCTTCGATGCCTTCAAGTTCCGCGTCGGCATGGAGGTCGGCCGCAACCGCGACGAATGGCCGGGCCGCACCGAAGAGATCGTGCCGCTGATCCGCAAGCGGCTGGGCGACAGCCCTGCGCTGCTGGTGGACGGAAATTCGTGCTATTCGCCCGACCGGGCCATCGAGGTCGGCAAGCTATTGGCCGACAACGGTATTTCCCATTTCGAGGAACCGTGCCCCTATTGGGAGTTCGACCAGACCAAGCAGGTCACTGACGCGCTGGACATCGACGTCGCCGGGGGCGAACAGGACTGCATGATGGCGAACTGGCGCCTGATGATCCGCGACCGCGTGGTCGACATCGTGCAACCCGACATCTGCTATATCGGCGGCATATCCCGCACGCTGCGCGTGGCCCGCATGGCGGCAGAGGCTGGTCTTCCCGTCACGCCCCATGCCGCGAACCTGTCGCTGGTGACGATGTTCACCATGCACCTGCTGCGGGCGATCCCGAACGCGGGCAAGTATCTGGAATTCTCGATCGAAGGCCCGGACTATTACCCGTGGCAAGAGGGGCTGTTCACCTCGAACCCCTATCCGATCGAAGACGGGTTCGCGACGGTGACCGACGCCCCGGGCTGGGGCGTCGAGGTGTCGCCGGACTGGCTGGCCCGGTCGCGTTATGCGGTCAGCGAGGTCTGAGCGAAGCGCCCCAGTTCAGGCCGCCTTGCGCAGCTCCGGCACCAACGCCAGCCCCGTGCGCTCCGACATCCGCGCGGTATAGGCCGCGACCGGCTCGGGCATCGTCAGCCCCGGCACGATGGTCAGCCCGCGCAGGATCGGGAACAGGTAGATGTCGTCGATCGACGGCGCCTCGGGGTCCGGCAAAAGCGGGATCAGCCGGTTCAGCGCGGCCTCGACCTCGCGGATCTTCTCGTCCGTCTTGGCCAGAAGCCCGTCGAAATCCCCGAAGTTCGCCTCTTTCTTCTCGGTGAAATAGGCCACGGCGTCTGGGTCGCGGAACTCGGGGTAGACGGGGTCGGGCGCACGCGGAATGACCAGCGTGTTGATCGCCGGTCCGGCCTCGCGCAGCCAGTCGGTCAGGTCCTTTCTTGGCTCGCCGTCGAACAGACGGGGCTCGGACAGACCATCCAGTTTGTGCACGATATCAAGGCTTTCGCCAAGGTGGCCGTCGCCGTCTTCAAGGATCGGCAGCATCTTCGCCCCGATCATCGAAATCGGCGTCGTCTCGTCGTGGTTATCAAGAAAGACGGTCTCTGCCTCGATCCCTTTCAGCCCCAGTGGCATCCGTGCGCGGACGCAGAAAGGGCAGTGGTCATAGACGTAAAGCTTCATGTCGGTCTCCGGTCGGTTCGGGACCTCGGCTATCGCAACCGGCCGGTGGTTGAAAGGCTGACGGCGGGAAGACCGGCGCCCGCAGCGGGGCGCGCGCGGGCAAGCGCCGCTTTTGCAGGCAGGGTGGCGCGGCGGGCGGCAGGCCATCCGGCAGACCCGCCGATGCGGTCGCGCCGCGCCGATCCGTTGGGTTCGCCGGGCGCGGTTCTGTCCGTCCGGGCGACGCGGGCTTCTTGTGTTTTCCGTTCGGGGCCTTAGCCTGCCCAAGGCAGGAGGCCAGAATGACGCCAAGCACCGTCGATGATCCACTCAAAAACCTTAGCGAAGACGCCTGGAAAGACGTCATCGACGCGATGGACCGTACCTATTCCGAATTGGTCGATTATCAGGAACGGCTGGAAAAGCAGAACCGGGAACTGGACGACATGCGCCAGTTCATGTTTTCCGTTCTGTCTTCGGTGTCGGACCTTCTGCTTGTCGTCGACAAGACCGGAACCATCGAACGCACCGGGGGTGCCATCACCAAGATCCTTGGCGCCGACACGCGGGCCGAGGCGGGCGTGCCGCTTGTGACGCTGTTGGAAAAGCCGGAAGAGAACGCGCTTCCCGTGGCCATCGAAACCGTTATGCGCACCCGCGAGCCGACAATGGTCGAGGCGGAATTCGCCACGTCAGAGGGGCCGACGCCGCTTGAGATAAGCGTCAGTCCGCGGCTGGATCAACGTGGCCGCAGCCAAAGCGTGGTGTTGCTTGGGCGTCCGCTGGGCGAGCTGCGAAGCGCCTATTCCGAACTGGAAGCCAGCCACGTCGCCCTACAGCAGGCGCAGACCCAGTTGGTCAGGACCGAAAAGCTGGCCTCGCTTGGGCGATTGGTCGCCGGTGTCGCGCACGAGCTGAACAACCCGATCAGCTTTGTCTATGCCAACACGCACGCGCTTCAGAAATACACCGAACGGTTCGAGACCTATTTCGACGCGGTTCAATCGGGCGCAAGCCGACCCGAACTGGCGGCGATGCGCGATGAATTGCGGCTGGACAAGACGGTTCGCAACCTGCGCACCGCCATCGAGGGGGCCAAGGACGGGGCCGAGCGGGTCCGCGACATCGTCGAGGATCTGCGCCGCCTGAGTTCCGAAGGGGCCGGGAAGCTGGTCAGCTTCGACTTGATGGAGACAACGCGCACGGCGGCCGACTGGGTGGTGCGCACCAGCCCGCAGCCGCTGGACATCGCGTTCGAGGACGCGTCGCACCGGCAGGCGCGCGGCAACCCGGGCCATGTGCAGCAGATCGTCATGAACCTTGTGCAGAACGCGATCGACGCTTTGGCCGACACGCCCTCGCCGTCGCTGACGCTGCGGGTGAAGGACCGGGACGATCATGTCGTGCTGCAGGTGGTCGACAACGGGCCGGGCATCGCCGACAAGGACGTCGCGGCGATCTTCGACCCGTTCTTCACGACCAAGCCCGTCGGCAAGGGCACCGGTCTGGGACTTTCGATTTCCCACAAGATCGCCGAAGAGCATGACGGCGCGCTGACGCTGGCATGGACGGGGCCGGATGGCACCTGTTTCGAGTTGAGCCTGCCGGTCGAGGAGGGGGCATGAACATACTCTGGCTGCAATCGGCGGGCTGCGGGGGCTGCACGATGTCCCTGCTGTGCGCCGAAGGCCCCGGCGTCTTCGATCTGCTGGGCGATGCCGGTCTGAACTTCCTTTGGCATCCCTCGCTGTCGGAACAGACGGGCGGCGAAGTGCGCCGCCTTCTTGCGGCGATCGAGGACGGGTCGCAGCCGCTGGATATCCTGTGCATCGAAGGCTCGATCCTGACCGGTCCGAAGGGGACGGGGAAATTCCAGATGCTGGCGGGCACCGGGCGGTCCATGCTGGACTGGGTCCGGTCTTTGGCGCCGCTGGCCGGTCACGTCGTGGCCGTGGGCACCTGTGCGACCTATGGCGGGATGACATCCGCCGGCGGCAATCCGTCGGGCGCCATCGGGGTGCAATACGACGGCAGCTATCCCGGCGGCGCCTTGCCGGCCGAGTTTCGCGGACGGGCGGGATTGCCCGTCATCAACGTGGCTGGCTGCCCGACGCATCCCGACTGGGTGACGGAAACGCTTTTGCTGATCGCCGCCGACAGCTTGGGAGCGGCCGATCTGGACGGGCTGAACAGGCCGCTGTTCTACGCCGAGAACCTTGTGCACCATGCTTGTTCGAGAAACGAGTTCTATGAATACAAGGCCAGCGCCGAAAAGCCCGGCCAACTGGGCTGTATGATGGAGCATCTTGGCTGCGTCGGCACGCAAGCGGTGGGGGATTGCAACATCCGCGGCTGGAACGGCGGCAGCTCGTGCACGAAGGCGGGGTATGCCTGCATCGACTGCACCGCCCCCGAGTTCGAAGAGCCGCATCATCCGTTCTCGCAGACGCCCAAGTTCGCGGGCATCCCCGTCGGGCTTCCGTCGGACATGCCCAAGGCGTGGTTCATGGCGCTGGCGTCGCTGTCCAAGGCCGCGACGCCCAAGCGGCTTGCCGAGAACGCGGTGGCGGACCGCGTACAGGTCACGCCCACGTTGCGGCGGGACAAGAAATGACCGAACGCAGCCTGCTGGTCGGGCCGTTCAATCGGGTCGAGGGTGACCTTGAGATCCGGCTTGCGATCGAAGATGGCCGGGTGGCGCAGGCCTATGCCAACTCGCCGATGTTTCGCGGGTTCGAGATGATGATGGTCGGCAAGGCCCAGATGGATGCGTTAACCGTCACGCCGCGGATCTGCGGCATCTGTTCGATCAGCCAGTCGGCGGCGGCCTCTGCCGCGCTTGGGGCGTTGGCCGGGCGCACGCCCGCACCGCAAGGCGCGCTTGCCGCCGCGATCCTGCACGGGGTCGAGAATCTTTGCGATCACCTGACCCATTTCAACCTGTTCTTCTGTGCCGACTTCGCGCGGGCGGCCTATAAGGGGCGCGACTGGCACGACCGCGCCGTCGCGCGGTTCACCGCGATGGAGGGGTCCGCCGTGCGCGCGGCGGTCGAAGCGCGGGCGCAGATCCTGCACATCGTCGGCCTGCTTGGCGGCAAGTGGCCCCATACGCTGGCGATCCAGCCGGGCGGCGTGACCCACGCGCCGTCGGCGCGCGATCGCATCCGGATGCAAAGCACCTTGGCGGCGTTCCGCAGGTATCTGGAAGGCACGCTGTTCGGCGCCCCGATCGAGGCGTTCGCGGATCTCACGACGGCCAGCGCGCTGACCGGCTGGGATCGTGGCGACGCGGGGCTGTTCATGGAGATCGCGGCGGATCTGGACCTTGCCGCGCTTGGCGCGGGGCCGGGGCGCTATCTTTCTTTCGGGGCCTATCCGCTGGCCGAAGGGCGCGCCCTGGCATCGGGCGTTTGGGAGAACGGCGCGTGCCGTCCGGTCGAGACCGACGCCATCCGCGAGGACATCAGCCACAGCTGGATGCTGGGCGAAGCCGCGCACCCGTCGCGGGGCCGCACCGACCCCGACGAGGATATGTCGGACCCGGCCTATAGCTGGTGCAAAGCACCGCGTCTGGCCGGGCGCACCGTCGAAACCGGCGCATTCGCGCGGCAGGTAGTCGATGGCCATCCCGCCGCGCTTGACCTTGTTGCGGGCGGGTCCAACGTTCGGGCGCGGGTGGCCGGGCGGCTGCTAGAGATTGCCCGGACGCAGTTGCTGTTAGAGCAGTGGGTGACGGCGCTTCGGCCGGAACAGCGGTTCATGGACGACGTGACCCTGCCGTCTGAAGGCACGGGCGAAGGGCTGGTCGAGGCGGCGCGCGGGGCGCTTGGCCACTGGATCAGCGTTCGCAACGGCCAGATCGAGAATTACCAGATCGTCGCGCCGACCACCTGGAATTTCAGCCCGCGCGATGCGAACGGCACACCGGGCCCCGTCGAAGCCGCGCTGGAAGGCGCGCCGGTGGGCGAGGACGAAGACACGCCGCTGTCCGTCCAGCATATCGTGCGCAGCTTCGACCCCTGCATGGTCTGCACGGTGCATTGATGCGCGGCCAACGTGTCCGGGTGCGGGGGCAGGTGCAGGGCGTCGGGTTCCGTCCCTTCGTGTGGCAACTGGCGCGGCGGTTCGACATTCGCGGCACGGTCCTGAATGACCCCGAGGGTGTGCTGATCCACGCCGTCGGCGCGCAGCTTGACGGGTTCATGGCCGCCTTGTCGGCAGAGGCGCCGCCACTGGCGCGGATCGACGCCGTCGAAAGCGCCGAGCACGCGTTTGCAGAAATCCCGGAAGGGTTCGAGATCGCGGCCAGCGAAGGCTCTGGCGCTGAAACGCGGGTGACGCCGGATGCCGCGACCTGCCCGGACTGCCTTGCCGACATCCGGGGCGAGAACCCCCGGCGGCGCGGCTATGCCTTTACCAACTGCACCCATTGCGGGCCGCGCTTCACCATTCTGCGCGGGCTGCCCTATGACCGCGCGCGCACGACGATGGCGCCGTTTAAGATGTGCGCCGATTGCGCCCGCGAATATGCCGATCCGGCAGACCGGCGGTTCCATGCCCAGCCGGTCGCCTGCGCTGTCTGCGGGCCGCGTGTCTGGATCGAGCCCGAGGCGACGGGAGATCCGATTGCCGTGGCCGCCGATCTGCTGCGCATGGGCAAGATCGTGGCGATCAAGGCGCTTGGCGGTTTCCATCTGGCGTGCGACGCCACCGACGCGGTGGCGGTCGAGACGCTGCGCCAGCGCAAGAACCGCCCGGCCAAGCCCTTCGCGCTGATGGGCACACTGGAAATGATCCGCCGGTATAGCCGCGTGTCCGAAGCCGAACAGACGCTGTTGGAAGATCCGGCGGCACCCATCGTTCTTCTTGGCAAAGCCGGGGCCAGCTTGCCCGAGGGGCTGGCGCCGGGGCAAGGCACGCTTGGCTGGATGCTGCCCTCGACACCGCTGCATCACCTGCTGATGGACGCGGTGGATCGTCCGCTGGTGATGACGTCCGGCAATCTGTCGGGCGAGCCGCAGGTGATCGGCAACGACGAGGCGCGCGTGGCGCTGGCGGAGTTTACCGATGCGTTTCTGATGCATGACCGCGACATCGCGCGCAGGCTGGACGACAGCGTCGAGCGGGCCGATCCGCCGATGGTGCTGCGCCGCGCGCGGGGGCGCGTTCCGGGGACGTTGCCGCTGCCCGAGGGGTTCGGCGACACGGCGCAGGTCGTGGCCTATGGCGGGCAGATGAAATCGGCGATCTGTCTGGTGAAGAACGGCCAGGCGCTGCTGGGGCATCACTTGGGCGAGTTGGACGAGGCTTTGACCTACGACGCCTTCCTGCAGGCCGACGCCGATTACGCCGCGCTGTTCGATCACGCGCCGGGGATCGTGGCGGTCGATGCCCACCCGGAGTTCCGCGCGACGCGTCACGGCACCGACCGCGCCATGGCCGAGGGGCTGGCACTGGTTGAGGTTCAGCATCACCACGCGCATCTGGCCGCTTGCCTTGCCGAAAACGGCTGGCCGCTGCAAGGCGGCAAGGTGGCCGGGATCATTCTGGACGGGCTCGGCCTTGGGTCGGACGGCACGATCTGGGGCGGCGAGATGCTGTTGGGCGACTACCGGGGCTTTTCGCGCGAAGGCTGGCTGCGGCCCGCGCCCCTGATCGGCGGCGACCGGGCATCGGGTCAGCCGTGGCGCAACACGGTCGCGCGGCTGGATCAGGCGGGCCTTGGGCAATGGGCAGAGGCGCGGATGGGCGATTTCGGTCCGGTAGAGCAGCTGCGTCAGGCTGCCGCGAGCGGGATCAACACGCCGCTTTCGTCCAGCGCCGGACGCCTGTTCGACGCGGTGGCGGGATGGCTGGGCCTCTGCCCGGACCGGCAAAGCTATGAAGGCGAGGCCGCGATGCGGCTAGAGGCGCTTGCCCTGACCGCCGATCGCGCGCGGGCGGCGCGCTTGGGCCGGGGCTGGGTGGCCGCGCCGGACGCGGACGGGCCGGATATCCCGACGGACGCCCTGTTCCAGAACCTTGTCGAGGCCGGGTCACAGGACCTGCCCCCGGCAGAGTGCGCCTATGCCTTTCATGTCTGGCTGGCGGCCGTCTTCGCGCACAAGGCGCGGGCTTTGGTCGCAGCGGGGGCGGCGAGGGCGGTCGTACTGTCGGGCGGGTGTTTCCAGAATGCGCTGCTGTTGGATCTGACCTGCCGCGCGCTGGACGGGGTGCCCGTCCTGACCCATCGCAAGACGCCCGCCAATGATGGCGGGCTGGCGCTTGGGCAGGCGGCGGTGGCTGCGGCGCAGAGTTTGTCCCAGCGGTAAGACACCGACCACCGGCGCAGCAAAGCGGTAAGCAGGCAACCGTCCGGTATGCCAATGTATGCGCCGAAACGCGCGCTAACATCCTGATATAAATCTTGAAATAGTTTCGCGGCCCCGCGGTCGGAATCTTGCACCCTTTCCTCGGCAACCGGGCCATCAAAAGGATGGAGACATCCGGTGCGCGACTGCGGTCGCCCGGCGCAAAGGCGGAGGAGACAGATTTGGCCGATATCGAAACCTTCTATGACGTGATGCGAAGTCAGGGGATCACCCGGCGCAGCTTCATGAAATACTGCGCGCTGACCGCCAGTGCCCTTGGCCTTGGTCCGGCCTTCGTGCCCAAGATCGCGCACGCGATGGAAACCAAGCCGCGCACGCCGGTGATCTGGGTGCACGGGCTGGAATGCACCTGCTGTTCGGAAAGCTTCATCCGCTCGGCGCATCCGCTGGCCAAGGACGTGGTGCTGTCGATGATCTCGCTCGATTACGACGACACGCTGATGGCCGCCGCCGGACATGCCGCCGAAGCGGCGTTTGAAGAAACCATCGAACGATACCGCGGCCAGTACATCCTTGCGGTCGAGGGCAACCCGCCGCTGAACGAGGACGGCATGTTCTGCATCTCGGGCGGGAAGCCGTTCGTCGAAAAGCTGAAATACGCCGCCAAGGATGCCAAGGCGATCATCAGCTGGGGTGCCTGCGCGTCCTATGGCTGCGTTCAGGCGGCCAAACCGAACCCGACGCAGGCCACGCCGGTGCACAAGGTCATCACCGACAAGCCGATCATCAAGGTGCCGGGCTGCCCGCCCATCGCCGAGGTCATGACCGGCGTCATCACCTACATGCTGACCTTCGACCGCCTGCCCGAGCTTGACCGTCAGGGCCGCCCGGCGATGTTTTACGGCCAGCGCATTCACGACAAATGCTACCGCCGCCCGCATTTCGACGCCGGTCAGTTCGTCGAAGCGTGGGACGACGAGAACGCGCGCAAGGGCTATTGCCTGTACAAGATGGGCTGCAAGGGCCCGACCACCTACAACGCCTGTTCCACCGTGCGATGGAACGAGGGCGTGTCGTTCCCCATCCAGTCCGGCCACGGCTGTATCGGCTGTTCCGAGGATGGTTTCTGGGATCAGGGCACCTTCTACGATCGCGTGACCGACCTGACCCAGTTCGGGGTCGAGGCGAACGCCGACAAGGTCGGCATCGCGGCAGCCGGGGTCGTCGGTGGCGGGGTCGCCATCCACGCCGCGATCACCGCCCTGAAAGCGGCTCAGAACAAGGCGCAGAAAAAGCCTACCCACACCAACGAGGAGGCCTGACGCATGGTCATCCAGACACCCAACGGCTTCAACCTCGACAACAGCGGCCAGCGCATCGTCGTGGACCCGGTCACCCGCATCGAAGGACACATGCGCTGCGAGGTGAACGTCGACGAGGACGGGTACATCCGCAACGCGGTTTCGACCGGGACCATGTGGCGCGGGCTTGAAGTCATCCTGAAGGGGCGCGATCCGCGCGACGCTTGGGCCTTCACCGAGCGGATCTGCGGCGTTTGCACCGGCACGCACGCGCTGACCTCTGTCCGCGCGGTCGAGGACGCCCTTGGGATCACCATCCCCGACAACGCGAACTCGATCCGCAACATCATGCAGCTGAACCTAGAGATCCACGACCACGTCGTGCATTTCTATCACCTGCATGCGCTGGACTGGGTCAACCCGGTGAACGCGCTGCGCGCCGATCCCAAGGCCACGTCCGAGTTGCAGCAGTCGGTGTCGCCGTCGCACCCGCTGTCCTCTCCGGGCTATTTCCGCGATGTGCAGAACCGCCTGAAGCAATTCGTCGAAAGCGGCCAACTGGGTCTGTTCAAGAACGGCTACTGGGACAACCCGGCCTACTTGCTGCCGCCCGAAGCCGACCTGATGGCGACGACGCATTACCTAGAGGCGCTCGACCTTCAGAAAGAGATCGTCAAGGTCCACACGATCTTCGGCGGCAAGAACCCGCACCCCAACTGGCTGGTCGGCGGGGTGCCGTGCCCGATCAACGTGCACTCGACCGGGGCGGTCGGCGCGATCAACATGGAACGCCTGAACCTTGTGTCGTCGATCATCGAGAAGTGCATCGAGTTCAACAAGAACGTCTACCTGCCGGACGTCGTGGCCATCGGCGGGTTCTACAAGAACTGGCTGTACGGCGGCGGGCTAAGCTCTCAGGCGTGTCTTGCCTACGGCGACATCCCCGAGAACCCGAACGACTTCTCGCCCGAGCAGTTGCACTTGCCGCGGGGCGCGATCATTGGCGGCGACATGTCCACCGTGCACGACGTCGACACCCGCGATCCCGAGCAGGTTCAGGAGTTCGTCGATCACTCGTGGTACGACTACGGCGAACCGGGCAAGGGTCTGCATCCGTGGGACGGCATGACCGAGGCCAAGTTCGAGCTGGGTCCGAACCTCAAGGGTACCCGCACCAACATCCAAGAGATCGACGAGGGTGCCAAATACTCGTGGATCAAGGCGCCGCGCTGGCGCGGCAACGCGATGGAGGTGGGACCGCTGGCCCGCTACATCGTCGGCTATGCCAAGGGCCACGAAGAGATCACCGATCAGGTCGACCGCTTCCTGCGCACGATGGACCTGCCGACCGAGGCGCTGTTCTCGACCCTTGGCCGCACCGCTGCGCGGGCGCTGGAAAGCGAATACTGCGGGCGGCTGCAAAAGTACTTCTTCGACAAGCTGGTCACCAACATCAAGAACGGCGACGAAAGCACGGCCAACGTGGCGAAGTGGGATCCAAGCAAGTGGCCGAAAGAGGCCAAGGGCGTCGGCATGACCGAAGCGCCGCGTGGGGCGCTGGGGCACTGGGTCCGCATCAAGGATGGCCGGATCGAGAACTACCAGTGCGTCGTGCCGACCACTTGGAACGGCTCGCCACGCGACAGTCAGGGCAACATCGGGGCCTTCGAGGCCAGCCTGATGAACACCAAGATGGAGCGCCCGGAAGAGCCGGTCGAGATCCTGCGCACGCTGCACAGCTTCGACCCGTGTCTGGCCTGTTCGACCCATGTGATGTCGCCGGACGGCGAGGAGCTGACAACCGTCAAGGTACGCTGAGGGAGGAAGAACCATGAAGAAGATTGCGATTTCAGTCGCCGCGTTGCTGTTCGCCGGTCCAGCCTTCGCGCATACCGGGGCCAGCGGCACAAGCGGTCTGGTGCACGGTCTGGCGCACCCGGTCTTGGGGCCGGACCACCTGTTGGCGATGCTGGCGGTGGGCCTGTGGTCGGGCTTCGTCCTGACCCGACGGGTCTGGGCCGGGGCGCTGACGTTCATGGCCGCCATGACGGCCGGCGCCGGACTGTCTTGGGTCGGTGTGGGGTTTGCGTTGGCGGAACCGGCCATCGTCGCCTCGGTCGTCGTTTTCGGTCTGCTGACTCTTCTGTCGCACCGGGGGCAGCCCCGCGTGTTGACGGCGGCCACGCTGGGCGGCATCGCGGTCTTCGCGCTGGCGCACGGCCATGCCCACGCGACCGAGGCGGCGGGGAACACGGTCGCCTATCTTGGCGGGTTCCTCGTCTCGACCGCGCTGCTGCACGGTCTGGGCATCGTCTTGGCGCGCGGCATCGCCTCACGCCCCGTGGTTCAGCGGTCGCTTGGGGCAGGGATCGCGGCCTCTGGCCTTCTGCTGATGGTCGGATGAGGGCGATGTCATGAACGAGCCCAACATCCATAGGCCAAATCCATCCGTCGAACCGCTGCCGACCTCTCGTCTTGCGGGTGATGCGACGTCGGCGGACATCGACAGCATCCGCAGGCGGACGTCCGTCTATGTCTACGAGGCGCCGGTGCGCCTGTGGCACTGGATCAACGCGGCGGCGATCTTCGTGCTGGTGATCACCGGCTTCTTCATCGGCTCGCCGCCGCCGTCGATGCAGATCGGAGAGGCGACGCACCAGTTCGTCTTCGGTTACATCCGCTTCGCCCATTTCGCAGCGGGCTGGATCATGACCGTGGGCTTTGCCGCACGCATCTACTGGGCCTGCGTCGGGAACCACCATTCGAGACAGCTGTTCTATCTGCCGCTTCTGAACCGCCACTGGTGGTCAGAGCTGTTCTTCGAGGTGCGCTGGTATCTGTTTCTGGAACGCGAGCCGAAGAAATACGTCGGCCACAACCCGTTGGCGCAACTGGCCATGTTCATGTTCATGACCCTTGGCATGAGCTTCATGATCGTGACCGGGCTGGCGCTGTATTCCGAAGGACTGGGGCACGACAGCACGCTGTACAAGCTGTTCGGCTGGGTGTTCACCGTTGCCGGGAACAACTCGCACTATTTGCACACGTATCATCACCTTGGCATGTGGTTCATCGTGATCTTCATGATCATCCATATCTACGTGGCGGTCCGCGAAGACATCATGAGCCGCCAGTCGATCGTGTCGACGATGATCTCGGGACATCGCACGTTCAAGGACGACCGGCCCGACTAACCGGCACGACCGGACAACCGATCCAGCGGAATCACGAAGCGGGCGCCTTGGGGCGCCCGCTGTCGTTATGGAAAGTCGGTGACCTATGATCCACAATATCGGTAGGTTATCTTTCATCGTATCCTGTTTGCGCAATCGGTATGCGCTGGTATTCCGCATAATTACATGCACTTAAGGAAATCTTCGCAAACTGCACATTTCTTCACCCTCTCTCTTGGATGGCAAGGTAACCTGCCAGAAACGCGAAACTGGACAGACGCTTTCCGGTGCGGGTTTGGGGGAGGAGCATATGTCGGCGAACCTGCTGATCATGGGAATTGGCAACGTCCTGTGGGCGGACGAGGGCTTTGGCGTGCGCTGCGTCGAGCACATCGCGCGCCACTGGTCGCTGCCGGACGGGGTGACGCTTTTGGATGGGGGGACGCAGGGGCTGTACCTGCTGCCGTTCCTCGAAGCCGCCGACACGCTGATCGTCTTCGACGCCGTGGACTACGGGCTCGAACCCGGGACTCTCAAGATCGTCGAAGGAGACGAGGTGCCGCGCTTCATGGGCGCCAAGAAGATGTCGCTGCACCAGACCGGCTTTCAGGACGTGATCGCCACGGCGCAGTTGATGGGGTACTGCCCCGAGACCCTGCTGCTGATCGGCTGTCAGCCGGAAGAGCTGGAAGACTACGGCGGCGGGTTGCGCGACGTGGTTGCGGCCCAGATCGAGCCGGCCGTTCATGTCGCCCTGACGCGGCTTGCGCAGATGGGGTTCGTGGCGCGGCCCGGACGCACGCAAAGCGACCTGCTGGCCGATCCGTCGATCATGCAGGACGCCTATGAGGCCGGACGCCCGGCAGAGGACGAGGCGTGCCGCATCGGGGACGACCGTTTCTTCCCGCGCGAGGCTTAAGCGGATGTGCGTCGGAATCCCCATGCAAATCATCGCGATCGACGGGATCGCCGCCACGGTCGGCGAGGGGGCCGAGCGCCAGCTTGTCGATCTTTCGCTGACCCCCGAGGCGCGGGTGGGCGACTGGATCCTGACGTTTCTCGGGTCTGCGCGCGACGTGATTTCCGCCGACGAGGCGGCAAAGATCTCTGCCGCGCTCGACGGGTTGCGCGCGGTCATGCAGGGCGGCGACGCAGGCGCGGCCTTTGCAGATATCGAACAGCGCGGGCCGCAGTTGCCCCCGCATCTTCAGGCCGCGCTGGACGCGGGCCAGACCACCGGTTGAAGAGGAGCAAACGATGGACCACCCCCTGATCACAAGGCTGATCACAGAGTTCGGCTATCCGAACCTTGTCACGCCGGAAGACGTGGCCGCCTTCACCGGCGCGCCGGGCGATCATGTTGTCTTCGTGCCCGGCGACGTGCGCCGGAACCTTGAGACCCCGGATGTCGCGGTGATCCTGCCGGAACTGCGCCAGGCGTTTCAGGGCCGGTTCGACTGTGCCGTCGCGGGCGACGCGGTCGAGGAAGCGGTGCGCGAGGCCGCGAAGGTGTTCAAGACGCCCAGCCTGATCTTCTACCGCGAAGGTCAGGTCATCGGCGGGATCCCGAAGGTGCGGGATTGGACCGAATACGTCGAGCGTATCGGCCAGATCCTCGCGCTTCCCGTCGCCGCCGAATAGGGACAGGCCTTGTCCTGTTCCTCCGCATAGTTTCTCAAGGACATGTCGATGACCAACCCTTTCATGATGCCGCCGACCGGGTTCGGCCCGGGCTCGCAACCGCTGGACCAGCAGGACGAGGCGCTGGAATACATGCCCATGCCGCAGGACATGCGCACCTATGCCCCCCGCATCCCCGATATCGAGGGACGCGGCGAGGATAACCTTTCGCCGGCTCTCGACCTGCTGCGCGAGGTTGCCGAGGCAGCCGCGCGGATCGCGAAGGAGGGCGGGTCGGCGCTGTTCGATCTTGGGCCGCTGGACGCGCCCAACCGCGCCCTGATCGCCGAGACGCTGGGCAGCGGTGAAGTCGCCGCCAAGGTGCGCGGCATTCCTGCGATTGCGGTGCAGGAAAGCGTCTTCGCCGGGATCTGGACGCTGAAAAGCGCCGGGGCCGAGCAGATCGAGGTGGCTGGCAGCCCCGTTTGCCTGTCGTCGGACCCGTTCCGCCCGCATCGCGCCGCCGGGGGGCAATCCACCCCGCTGGCCGCCGGTGTGGTCAACGCGCCGCCGCTTCTGGTGGAGCTGACCGACAAATCCGCAGGCTTCGACGCGAAGGCGCCGCTGCATGTCATCAACCTGTCGCTGCTGCCCCACACCGAGGAAGACCTTGTCTGGCTGGACGCGGCAGTGGGCGAAGGCGCGGTGACGATCCTGTCGCGCGGCTATGGCAATTGCCGCATCACCGCGACGGCGCTGCCGCATGTCTGGCGGGTGCAGTTCTTCAATTCGCAGGACACGCTGATCCTTGATACGTTCGAGGTCACGACCGTGCCCGAGGTGGCCTGTGCCGCCCCCGAGGACTTGGCCGACAGCGGCAAGCGGCTGGTGCAGGTGCTGGAGGCGATCCGATGAACGGCGGTTTCGAGGGCAGCTTTCTGGGCGCTTCCGACAAGATCAGCGCGCAGGCGATCATGGAGTGCAAGATCTGCTGGACCCCCTACGATCCCGCCGAGGGCGACGATTACCGGCAGGTCGATCCCGGCACGGCCTTTGTCGATCTGCCGCACGACTGGTCCTGCCCCAATTGCAGCGCGCCCAAGGAACAGTTCATGGTGCTGGAAGACCCCGGCGCGCATGAGGTGGCCGAGGCGGCGCGGCTGGACAGTCTGACCGGCCCGCTGGTGGCCGAGTTCCGCGAAATCTGGCACGCCAAGATGCGCGATGTGCCGATGGTGAACAAGCTTCTGACCGTCGAGGCCGTCGGCTTTCGCATGGTCGACGGACGCCCGCTGGGCGTGCTGATCTCGCCGTGGTTCATGAACCTGATCCAGCTTCCGGGCGAGGGCGAAGACTGGTCGGATCTTGTTGCGGGCGACAAGGAACTGATCGCGTTTCCCTCGGGCGAGTACGAATTCATTCACAACACCCGTGACATGATCGGCGGGTACAAGGCGTGTTCGCTGTTCTCGCCGATGGGGGATTTCCGCACCCAGATGCAGGCGCAGGACGTCGCGCGTGCGGTCATGGTGGCGCTGTTCGACGAGCAGAACCGCGCAGACAGCGACCGCGCCGCCGACATCCGCGCGCAGCGCGAGGCCGAGCTGGCCGAGGCAGAGGCAGAGGATGCGGCTCCGGTCCTGACCGATGCGCCCACGCGCCGCAGCGTCATCACCGGCGGCATGGCGGCCCCGGACTAAGCGATGCAGGGGGTGGCCGCATATCCCGCGCTGCGCGTCCGGTCGGCACCGCCGCTGCCTGTCGCGCAGTTGATCCTTGGCAAGCCGGTGGAAGAGGCCGCAGACCTTCTGCCGCGCCTGTTCAACCTGTGCCGCGAGGCGCAGGGAACGGCGGCGCGAGCGGCCTTTGGTTTGCCACCGAACCCCGACTGGGCCGAGGCCTTGCGGCGCGAGATCATTCGCGAACACGTTGTGAAACTTTGTCTCAAGTGGCCCGGTCTGCTGTCGATGCCGTCGCTTGCCTTGCCGCGTGACTGGCAGGCGGGCGGCCCCGACCTGCGCGCGGCGCTTTTCGGGGTGGCGGGGCGGATGCCCCGGACGCCGTCAGAGTTCCGCACCTTCCTTGCGGTGCCGCACGGCGCGGCGCCGGTCCTGTCGGCAATCGCGCAGCTATTCGCCCGGGGCGAAGCGTGCCGCCCGGTTCTGGACCACGCCACGACCGACAGCGTCTTTCACCCCGGCGCGCAAGAGAACTCTGTCGCCGCGCGGCAGGCGGGTCATCCGGTTCTGCGCGGGATCGAAACCGATCTGGGCCGTGGGCCGCTTTGGTCGGCCGTGGCGGTGGCCTATGACCTAGAGGCGTGCCTGAACGGCGATCTGGCGCCGGCCTACCTTGGCGCGGGCCGGGCCGTCGTGCCTGCGGCGCGCGGGTATTACGGCGTGTCCGCACGGGTCGAAGCGGGGCGGGTTGCCGCTTTCGACCGGATCACGCCAACCGACCACCTGCTGGCCGAGGGCGGCGCGTTGCAACACGCGCTTGCGACATTGCCAACGCACCGGGCGGCGGCGCTTGGCCCGCTGCTGCTGGCGATCCTTGATCCTTGTATTCCGGTCTCGCTTGAGCCCGCGCAGCAAAGGGAGCCGGCCCATGCATGAGATGTCGCTGTGCGAAGGGATGCGCCGGGTGATCGAGGATCAGGCCCGCATCCACAAGGTCGCCAGCATCAAGCGTGTGCGTGTCGAGATCGGCCGTTTCGCCGGGGTCGAACCCAAGGCGCTGCACTTTGCCTTTGACGTGGTGATGCGCGGGTCGGTCGCCGAGGGGGCAGAGCTTGTCACGCTCGACCTGCCGGGGCGGGCGATCTGCTATGACTGCATGAAAGAGGTGGAGATCGAAGACCGCCTCGACCCGTGCCCTGAGTGCGGTGGCGGAAAGCTGATGCCGCAGGGCGGAGATGAAATGAGAATCAAGGATCTGGAGGTCGCCTGACATGTGTACAGTTTGCGGATGCGGGGACGGGGAGACGAAGGTGCACGGCCATGCGCACGTGCATGGACATGGGCACGCGCATAGCCACGACCTTGCCCACGGCCACGATCACCATCATCATCACCACCATCACTACGGTCAGGGTCCGGCAGGCACCGAGGTGCCCGGCATGTCGCAAGAGCGGCTGATCGAGATCGAGACCGGCATTCTTGCCAAGAACGACCGCTACGCCGCCGACAACCGCGCGGTCCTTGCCGCGCGTGGCATTCTGGCCGTCAACCTCGTCTCTTCGCCGGGGTCGGGCAAGACAACGCTGTTGTGCAAGACGATCGAGGCGTTGGGCGACATGCCGCTTGGCGTGATCGAAGGCGACCAGCAAACCCAGAACGATGCCGACCGCATCCGCGCCACCGGCGTGCAGGCGGTGCAGGTCAACACCGGCAAGGGCTGTCATCTGGACGGGCACATGGTCGGTCACGCGATGGAACATCTGGACCTTGCACAAGGCAGCATCCTGTTCATCGAGAATGTCGGCAATCTGGTGTGCCCGGCGGCCTTCGATCTGGGCGAGGACGGCAAGGTCGCGATCCTGTCGGTCACCGAAGGCGAGGACAAGCCGCTGAAATACCCCGATATGTTCACCGCAGCCCGTCTTGCCATCCTGAACAAGATCGATCTTGCGCCGCATTGCGACGTCGACCTTAATCTGTACGAGACGAACCTGCGGCGGGTGAACCCGGGGATCGAGATCCTGCGCGTCTCGGCCCGGACGGGGCAGGGGATGGACGGCTGGATCGACTGGCTGCGCCGGCATCTTTCCGACAAATCCACCCCAAGGGCGGCGGAATGACGATCCTTCCGACCCTCTTGCTCGTCGACGACGAAGAGCATTCGCTGGCCGCCATGCGCATGGCGCTGGAAGATGACTTCGAATGCCTGACCGCGTCCAGCGCGGACGAGGCGATGCGGCTGATGGAAGAGAATTTCGTTCAGGCGATCTTTTGCGACCACCGCATGCCGGGCAAGACCGGGGTCGAGTTCCTGGGCGAGGTCCGGGAAAGATGGCCCGAGACCGTCCGCATCATCATCACCGGGTACACCGAAACCAACGACATGATCGCCGCGATCAACGACGCGGGGATCTACCAGTTCGTGACGAAGCCTTGGCATCCCGATCAGTTGATCATGGCGGCCAAGAACGCGGCCCAGCTGTTCCAGCTTAGCCGCGATCACGACCGGCTTTCGCTGGAAATGCGGTTCATGGGCAAGTCGGTCGAGAACAAGGTCGAGTCGCGCCGCCGGACCTTGCGCGAAGGGTTCGGTTTCGAGCGGATCCTGCGGTCGGCCAACTCGCCGATGAACGCCACGGTCGAACTGGCCCGTCAGGTGGCAAGCTTCGACGTGCCGGTCCTTCTGACCGGCGAGGCGGGCACCGGCAAGGACGTGATGGCGCGCGCGATGCACTATGCCTCGCTGCGGTCGGACCATTCGTTCTACGAGATCAACTGCGCCGGGCTGCCCGACGACGTTCTGATGGTCGAGTTGCTGGGGGCCAAGAAGGGCGCCGTCACCAACGCGCCCAGCAACCGCATCGGTCTTCTGCAAAAGGCTTCGCGCGGGACGCTGTTTCTGAACGGGGTCGATACGCTTAGCCCGCAGATGCAGTTGATCCTGCTGCGCGTGGCGACGGAAGGCAGCTTCGAACCCGTCGGCGGGACCGAGACGCTGACCACCGACACGCGCCTTATGGCGGGCAGCCACAGCGACCTGTCCGCCGAAATCGCCGAAGGTCGGTTCCGCAAGGATCTGTTCTATGCGCTGGCGGTGACCGAGCTGTCCTTGCCGCCGCTGCGCGGGCGCATGGCGGACCTAGAGGTTCTGACCCGGCACATGCTGGACGATCTGGCCGCCGAACACAGCAAGCCGGTCAGGGGGCTGTCCAATCTCGCGCTGGAATTTCTGGGCAACTACGAATGGCCCGGCAACCTGCCGGAACTGGGCAACGAACTGACCCGTATGCTGATCCTTGCGCAAGAACCGGAACTGGGGCCAGAGCTGATCTCGCGCCACATCCTGCAGGCCGACCCCTCGGTGACGGCGCGGCCCGATGCGCGCGAGACCGATGTGCTGGCGTCCGAAGGCACGCTGAAGGATCGGGTCGAGGCGATCGAGGCGCGTATCCTGCGCGAAACGCTTACCCGCCTGAAATGGAACAAAAGCCGCGCCGCCGAAGAACTGGGGCTAAGCCGGGTCGGGTTGCGCTCGAAGCTTGACCGCTATGGCGTCAAGCAGCCGGGCAAGACCAGCCGTGTCGAAGAGGAGGAGTAAGCCATGTGTCTGGGTATACCGGGACAAATCGTCGAGATCACCGATCCCGACCGGCTGATGGCGATGGCCGATATTTCGGGCGTCAGACGGGAAGTCTCGGTCGCCTGCGTGGCGCCGGCCGATCTGGCCGATCTGGTGGGAGAATGGGCGCTGATCCACGTGGGCTTTGCCATGAGCGTGATCGACGCCGAAGAGGCCGCGAAGACCCTTGAGGCGCTGCGCGGGCTGGGCGAGGCGCAGGAAACGCTGGACGCGATGGCCGAAGGCACCGCGTCGCTTCAGATGACGGGCCCCGGCCCGAGGGAGGGCGCGCTATGAGATACGTCGAGGAATTTCGCGATCCGGTGGCGGCCAAGGGTGTGCTGCGCGCCATTGCCGACGTGGTGGACCAGATCGGGGCGACGCGGGACAACCCGGTGCACATCATGGAAATCTGCGGCGGACACACGCACGCGATCTTCCGCTACGGGCTTGACCGGCTGACACCGCCGGGCATCGAGTTCATACACGGGCCGGGCTGCCCGGTTTGCGTGCTTCCCATGAGCCGGATCGACGAATGCGTCGACATCGCCCAGCGTCCCGAGGTGATCTTTACCACCTTCGGCGATGCGATGCGGGTGCCGGGGACCCGGAAATCGCTGCTTCAGGCAAAGGCCGACGGCGCGGACATCCGCATGGTCTATTCCCCGCTGGACGCGTTGGAGATCGCCCGCCGCAACCCGGACCGTCAGGTCGTGTTCTTCGGGCTGGGGTTCGAGACGACGACCCCCTCGACCGCGCTCAGCATCCAGCAGGCGGCGCGGGACGGGCTTTCCAACTTCAGCGTCTTCTGCAACCACATCACCGTGCCGCCGCCGATCAAGGCGTTGCTGGACGACCCCCACATGATCCTCAACGGCTTTGTCGGGCCGGGGCATGTGTCGATGGTCATCGGCACGCATCCCTACGACTTCATCGCGCAGGACTATGGCAAGCCGATCGTCGTGGCCGGGTTCGAGCCGCTGGACCTGCTGCAATCGGTGCTGATGGTGCTGCACCAGATCCGCGATGGCCGGGCCGAGGTCGAGAACCAATACGCCCGCGTCG
The DNA here is from genome assembly GCF_029168315.1 of Psychromarinibacter halotolerans. Lineage (NCBI taxonomy): Bacteria > Pseudomonadati > Pseudomonadota > Alphaproteobacteria > Rhodobacterales > Paracoccaceae > Psychromarinibacter > Psychromarinibacter halotolerans. Next base: position 709,621 of record NZ_JARGYD010000001.1, on the reverse strand, counting down.
TGCCGGAACACGGCAACCCGGTCTCGCTTGCGGCGATCGCCGATGTCTACGAACCGCGCCCGTCCTTCGAATGGCGCGGGCTGGGCGAGATCGACGCCAGCGGCCTGCGGATCCGCGATGCCTATAAGGCGTTCGACGCGGAAGAGAAATTCGGCGTCGGCTACGGCGCCGGGCCGCGCAGCGTGTCAGAACCCGAAGGCTGTGCCTGCGGGCAGGTCATGACCGGCCGGATCAAACCGACGCAATGTCCGCAATACGGAACCGGATGCACCCCCGAGATGCCGCTTGGGGCGCTTATGGTCAGTTCCGAGGGCGCTTGCGCGGCCTATTACCAATACGGCGCCACGGACGGGCTGGAGGCTGCGGAATGACAATGGAACGCCCCATCAAGCCCGCGCGCCTGCGCGGCGACCGCGTGACGATGGCGCACGGCGGCGGCGGCAAGGCGATGCGCGACCTGATCGAAGAGATCTTCACCGACGTCTTCGCGCCCCCCGGAACCGAGGATCAGGCGCGTCTGACGGCGCAGGCCCTGACCGAACCCGGGGCGCAACTGGCCTTCACCACCGACAGTTTCGTGGTTTCTCCGCCCGAGTTCCCGGGCGGCGATATCGGCAAGATCGCGGTCTGCGGCACGGTTAACGATCTGGCGGTCGGCGGGGCAAGACCGCTTTGGCTGTCGGCGGCGTTCATCATCGAGGAAGGCTGCGAATTCGACCTGCTGCGCCGCATCGTCGCCTCGATGCAGGCAGAGGCGGACAAGGCCGGGGTGCGCATCGTGACCGGGGACACCAAGGTGGTCGAGCGCGGATCGGCGGACAAGGTGTTCGTCACCACCTCGGGCGTGGGCGTGATCCCGGCCGGGCGCGATCTTCAGGCCGCCAACATCCGGCCCGGTGACATCGCGCTGGTCAACGGCGTTCTGGGCGATCACGGCGCGACCATTTTGGCGGCGCGGGGCGACATGGCGCTGACCACCGATATCCGCTCGGACTGTCAAAGCCTGAACGCGCTGATCGAGGCGGTGGTGGCCGCCGCTCCGGGCACCCGCGCCGCACGCGACGCCACCCGCGGCGGGCTGGCCTCGGCGCTGAACGAAATGGCGGAAGCCGCCGGCGTCGGCATCGAAGTCGCCGAAAGCGATCTGCCGCTGCGCGCCGAGGTGAAGGGCGTGTGCGAGGTGCTCGGGCTGGACCCGCTCTACCTTGCGAACGAAGGCACGCTGGTGCTGTTCGTTCCCGAAGCCGAAGCGCAGGCCGCTCTGGACGCCATGCGCGCCACCGAGGCCGGACGGAACGCCGCCATCATCGGCAAAGCCACCGCCGGCCCCTCTGGCCGCGTCACGATGAGAACCCTGTTCGGAGGCCAGCGCCTTGTGGACACACTGGTCGGAGAGCAACTTCCACGGATCTGCTGAGCGAGGGGGGGCGGGACCGGTCGGGCCACTGATCGGCACGTCGAAGGGCGGCGTGGACCAGGGGCAGTCCCGGGCAGCCCTTCTGGTAGAGCTGCGCGAGGCCGCGCGCCGTGCCGCCGAGACCCGGATCGGCCTGATGGCGGCATCCGGAGCGCTGCGCCGGCTTCGAGAGGACCGGCGCGGCCCGATGCTCGCCTCAGCCGAACGCGCCTTCGCGCGCATGACCGGCGGGGAATGGCCGCGGCTGGAGGCGCAGCCGACGGGGGCGGGCGAGCGGCTCGTCGGCATCCGCGACGACCAGCCGGTCGCCGCCGAGGCCATGTCCACCGGCAAGCGCGGCCAACTCTACCTGGCGCTGCGGGTGGCCGGCCTTGCCGATTTCACTGCCCGCTACGGCGCGCTACCGTTCCTGACCGACGACATCCTCGAAACCTTCGACGACACCCGCGCGGCCGCCGCCCTGTCTCTGACCGCGGAGATGGGGCGGACCGGACAGGCGATCATGTTCACCCATCACCGCCTCCTAGTCGACCTGGGGAGCGAGGTGATTCCTGACCTGCATGTCGTTGAAATGGAGTGAGTTGGTTGCTGATGAAACAGACGTTTTCCTTCCCCCTCCTGATTACGCTGATAGAGTGCAATTCAGAATAGGAGTCCATTGATGTCGCAGAGCTTTTTCGACGCCCCAATTCTGAATTCGCCCTACCGAGTTCCGGAGCGGAATTGGGAATTGGACAAGGATGGTCGTCCGACCGACCGCATCATCGAGCGGCGAAGAAAGTCAGATCTGATCTCGGCCATGCCAGGAGCGAAGGCGAAGGCTGGCAAACAGACGAGCCTGACTTTCGATGATCTTTCGACGGGGGACGTTGATTACAACCCGACACCCTACATCAACGAATTGCGGGATGCCGTCGACACTTGGCGCAACCTGCCCAACCCGGCGCAATGGCGCGTTTCTCCCGTCACCCAGAGGCTCTTGCAGCATTGGCGGTCGATTCAGGTAGATGAAACTGTACCGATCCGGCCCTTTTTCTGTCAGCTTGAAGCAGTAGAGGTCGCGATCTGGCTATCCGAGGTGGCCCCGAAGGACGGCAAGCGCGGTAAGCGTTTCCTCGAATGGCTGAAAGCGTCGAATGCGGCGGCCAATCCGGACCTGTTCCGTATCGCGCTCAAACTCGCAACCGGGGCAGGCAAAACCACGGTCATGGCCATGCTGATGGCTTGGCAGGTTCTCAATGCCGCGCGCTCACCGTCATCCAAGAGCTTCGGGAAGGGCTTCCTGATTGTCGCGCCGGGAATAACGATCCGTGATCGCCTGCGTGTTCTCAAGCCTTCGGAGCCGGATAATTACTATAGTCGCCTTAATCTGGTTCCGTCCGATCTGATGACGGACATGCAGACTGCGAAGATCGTCATCACGAATTATCATGCCTTCAAGCTCCGCGAGAAGGTGACCCTTGCCAAGGGAACACGGGCCGCGCTTTCCGGCCATGGCAACGGTCCGCAGACGCTCGAAACCGAAGGTCAGATGCTCGCCCGAGTGATGCCCGAACTCATGTCCTCCGGCCCGATTACAGTGATCAATGATGAGGCGCATCACTGTTATCGAGAACGTCCTGACGCGGACCAGGAGAAGTTGACCGGAGATGCGAAGAAAGAGGCTGAAGAAAACAGCGAAGCGGCGAGGCTCTGGATCTCGGGCCTCGAGGCGGCCAAGCGCCATCTGGGCATACGGACTGTCTATGATCTGTCCGCGACACCCTTTTTCCTGTCAGGTTCCGGTTGGGTGGAGGGCACGCTCTTCCCCTGGGTGGCCAGCGACTTCTCTCTCATGGACGCCATCGAATGCGGGATCGTGAAGCTGCCTCGAGTCCCGGTCGCTGACAACGTCGCAGGTCAGCCAGAACCGCTCTATCGCAACCTCTGGAGGGCCATCGGGAAAAAGATGCCCAAGAAGGCGCGCGGCGAAAAGAAGCCTGACCCTCTGAAGCTGCCTCTGGAACTACAAACGGCCATCGACGCGCTCTACGGCCACTACGAGAAGACCTACCGAGAATGGGAAAAAGCGGAGGTCGGCATTCCTCCGGTTTTCATCGTGGTCTGCAACAACACCACAAATTCAGAACTCGTCCGTGACTACATTGCGGGGTTCGAACGTGAGGACGAGAACGGAGTCATCGACACCGTTCAGGGTCGCTGTTCGCTCTTTCGTAACTACGCCGACGGCGGCGAGCGCCTCGACCGGCCGCGCACGATCCTGATCGATAGCTCCGCCATCGAATCCGGCGGCGAGGTCGACAAGGGCTTCCGCGAGGCCCATGCCGCCGAGATTGAGGCCTTTCGCCGCGAAAAGGCCGCGCGCGGCGAAGGCACGGACCAGATCGACGAGTCCGAAATCCTGCGCGAGGTGATGAACACAGTCGGCAAGAAAGGGAAGCTCGGCGAACAGGTGCGCTGCGTTGTGTCCGTCTCCATGTTGACCGAAGGCTGGGACGCCAACAACGTCACCCACATTCTGGGCCTGCGAGCTTTCGGCACGCGGCTTATCTGCGAACAGGTCGTCGGTCGCGCCCTGCGCCGCCTATCATACGATGTGAACGAAGAGGGGCTCTTCACCACCGAATACGCCGACATCATGGGCATTGATGGGCTCAACTTTTCTGACGGACCTCGCGTCGCACCGCCCACACCGCCGCGCGAGGTCGTGCAGGTCCGTGCTGTCTCGCCCGAGCGCGACCACCTCGAGATTGTTTTCCCACGGGTCGAGGGCTACCGGACAGACCTGCCCAACGACACGCTTGCCGTCGATTTCTCCAAGGTCGAACCCTACGAGTTGACCCCGGCCAAGGCCGGAGCGACCGAGGTCACCATGCAGGGCATCGTCGGGGAACCAGCCCACATTACGCTCGCGCATCTCGGCCAGATGCGACCATCCGAGATCGCGACTAAGATCGCCTCGCACCTGGTCATGCACAAGCTCCGCGACGCAGGCGAGGCACCGAAGACCCACCTTTTCCCGCGCGCCAAACGCATCGTGCGTCAGTGGCTCGACAGTGACCGCCTGATCCTCTCCGGCGGCACCCAGAAGGCGCAACTGACCTACAAGCAGATCGCCGACGAGGTCTGCGATACGATCCTTCACGCCCTCACGGTCGGTCGCGAGGGCGATGCCGTCATTCGCGCCGTTCTGGAGCCCTATAGCCCCATCGGGTCGACCATGGACGTCTCCTTCAACACCTCCAAGGCCACGCGGTTCTGGCCACGACCTGACCGGTCGCACATCAACTGGATTGTCACCGACAGCGACTGGGAGGCGAAGCTCGCAAAGGTCATCGAGGACCACCCGATGACCCGGGCCTACGGCAAGAACCATAACCTTGGTTTCGAAATTCCCTACCTCGTGGAGGGCGAGCCCAAACACTACCGCCCCGATTTCCTGGTCGCGCTGGACACACTCGAACCCACCACCCTGATCATCGAGGCCAAGGGCTTCCGCGATGCCAAGGACCGGCTGAAGGCCGAGACGACGCGACACCAGTGGGTGCCCGGCGTCAACACGCTCGGCCGATACGGTCGCTGGGCCTATGCAGAGCTTCTCGACCCCTACCGCTACGCCGAGGATCTCGACCGGCTGATCGGAGAGACCGTCGGGGTGCCTGCATGACGGATATCAAGTTCGGCCGCCTCGAAGACCTGCCTCTGCGCGAAGCCTGGAAGCACGAGGCTCTCCAGTTCACCCCGTGGCTAGCCGAGAATATCGAACACCTCTCCGAGGCCATCGGCGTCCAACTCGATCTGGCCGGCACCGAGGTCGCTGTCGAGACCTTCTCGGCCGACATCCTGGCACGCGACCTCGACGGCAACGTCGTCCTGATCGAGAACCAGCTGGAGCAGACCGACCATACTCATCTGGGCCAGATCATGACTTACCTCGCGGGCCTGGAGGCGCAGACCGTCATCTGGATCGCGCCCGCGTTCCGCGAACCGCACCTGTCTGCAATTCGCTGGCTGAACGAACATACCTCGGACGGCTTCTCATTCTTCGCGATCAAGGCTCGTGTCGTCCGTATCGGCGACAGCCCCTACGCGCCGATCTTCGAGGTGATCGAGAAGCCATCTGCATGGGAGAGGTCGCTGACCCAGACCCGGAAGGATGCAGAGACGGGAAAGGATGCGTTCAGCGACGTGAGAACCGCGTTCTGGACCCGATATCTCGAACGCCACCCCGAGGCCGAAGCCGAAGGTATCAAGGTCCAACGCGGCTGGAACGGATATACTCGACTGGCAGATGGCGACGTTCTGATATCGGTTTGGATCGGCGAAAGGACTGCCGGCATCTACGTCCGCGGCGGCTGGGGCGATCGAAAGCACGCGGCGGCGGATCGGCTTGAGTCCTACGCCGACATCCTGGCGCGGAAACTCGGCTTCGAAAGCTATAAGCCAGAGCCCAACGGGCACCTGTTCGGAGAACGCTTCCCGAAATCCTATCAAGACGAAAACAACTGGCCCGAGATCATCGACTGGATGGAAGAGCGTCGAAAGCTCTACGTCGCGGCGATCTCGGAAGCCCTCGAGGCAGAGCAATGACCGACAAGAAGACCCAGATCGACCCAATCACCCACGACGACCAGCGCGTGAACATCCCCACGCCGGAACTCGCGCCCATGATGAACCCGGACGATGCCCGGCCCATCAAGGTCGCCTACGAACAGCGCAACCCGGATCTCGACCCGCAGCTGATCTGGCGTGGCAAGGACATCGACCAGACCGAGATCACCGTCGACGCGCCACCGATCTACCTGCAGGAACAGGTCCACCCCAAGGCGATCATCGAGGATCTGCGGGCAGGGGGCCAGCGCAACGGGCAGGGCGGTGGCTCGGACCTCTTCGACCATTTCGGCATCACCGATGACGACCGCGAGGCGGAGATCGAGTTCTACCGCCATCACCGCAAGTGGTCGAACCGGATGATCCTGGGCGACGGGCTGCAGGTCATGGCGTCGCTGGCCGAGCGCGAGGGGCTCAAGGGGCAGGTGCAGGCGATCTATATCGACCCGCCCTATGGCATCAAGTTCAACTCCAACTTCCAGTGGTCCACCACCTCGCGCGATGTGAAGGACGGCAAGCTGGAGCATCTGACCCGCGAGCCCGAGCAGGTGAAGGCCTTTCGCGACACCTGGCGCGACGGCATCCATTCCTACCTGCAATACCTGCGCGACCGTCTGGTGGTGGCGCGGGAGCTGCTGACCGAGAGCGGGTCCTGCTTCGTCCAGATCGGAGACGAGAACGTCCACCGGGTGCGGGCGCTGATGGATGAGGTGTTCGGGGAAGACAATTTTGTGGTCATGATTAACTACGTGACCACGAGTGGTTTCCCGAGCAAAGCGTTGACTCGGGTGGGTGACCACATCGTTTGGTATGCCAAAAATGCTGACAAGCTCAAATACCGGCAACTCTACGAAATGAAAGGTGCTGGTGATGATAGTGCCAAGGAATACAAATGGCTCTTCATGCCGGATGGCACTACCCGAAACCTTGAACCAGAGGAATACAGCGGTCAGAAACCCATTCCGGAAGGTGGAAAGCGCTGGCGGTACGGCCCTCTAACGTCTTCCGGAGCGTCGGAATCCGGCACCGTAGATTACTATCACGAAGGCCGGGTGTTTCATCCCGGAAAAGGCAATCATTGGAAAGTGACAACACGCGGCCTGGACACAGTAAAAAAGTCAGGGCTTTTGATCGCAAGACGCAATAGCATTGCATACTATCTTTTTGCAGAAAATTATCCTGTGAAGCCAATTACCAACAATTGGGGGGACACGAAATGGGGCTTCGATGCGGCATCCAAGATGTATGTCGTTCAAACGAACACCAAGATCGTTGAGAAGTGCCTACTGATGACCTCCGACCCCGGTGACCTCGTGCTCGATCCCACCTGCGGCTCGGGCACCACGGCCACCGTAGCCGAGCAATGGGGGCGGCGCTGGATCACCATCGACACCTCCCGCGTGGCCCTCGCGCTCGCCCGCGCGCGGATCATGGGCGCGAGATACCCCTGGTATCTGCTCAAGGATTCCGACGCCGGGCAGAAGAAGGAGGCCGAGGTCACCCGCTCTGCCCCCTCGACCGCAGATACCTACAACGACATCCGCCACGGCTTCGTCTACCAGCGCGTGCCGCACATCACGCTGAAAAGCATCGCCAACAACACCGAGATCGACACGATCTGGGACCAGATGCAGCCCGCCGTCGAAGAGGCCCGCGCCGCGCTCAACGCCGCCCTGCAGGGCCATGCGACACCCTTCGAGGTCGAGACCGGCGGCCGCAAGGGCAAGAAGATCGACTTCACCGCCAGCGGAGAGGTCGAACTGCCCAGCGGAGAGATGGCCCCGGCGAACGGCTTCATGGAATGGGAGATCCCGCGCGAGGCGCCGGACGATTGGCCCGACGCGGCCAAGACGGCGTTGCACGCGTTCTGGGAGGCCCGCATCGCCCGCCAGAAGGAGATCGACGCCAGCATCGCCGCAAAGGCCGATCACGAATACCTCTACGACAAGCCCTACGAGGACAAGAAGCGCGTCCGCGTCGCCGGCCCCTTCACCGTCGAAAGCCTCTCGCCCCACCGCACCCAGGCGGTCAACGAACATGGCGAGCTGATTGACGAGCACGACGCCGCCGCTGGCCGCCGCGGCGCAGGGGAGCAGGAGGCCGAGAACTACCGCACCGCGATCCTGGAAAACCTCGCCAAGGCCGGGGTGCAGCAGGCCGGGCGCGAGGACCGCATCGACTTCACCTCGCTCTCCGCCTGGCCCGGCGAATGGCTCGCCGCCGAGGGCCGCTACATGGAGGGTGCAACCGAACGCCGCGCCGGCATCCTCATTGGCCCAGAATACGGCACCCTCCAGCGCGCCGACCTTGTGGCCGCAGCGCGCGAGGCAGCCGATGCAGGGTTCGACCTGGTCATCGCCTGCGCCTTCAACTTCGACGCCCACACCGCCGAGTTCCAGAAGCTGGGCCGCATCACGATCCTGCAAGCCCGCATGAACGCCGACCTGCACATGGCGGGCGACCTGAAGGCCGGCGGCGGCAACCTCTTCGTGGTCTTCGGCGAGCCCGACATCGAAATCGTCGAGGATGGCGACCGGCTGCGCGTGCGCCTCCTGGGCGTCGACATCTTCCGCCCCGCCACGGGCGAGGTGTCGTCCTCGGACCCCGACGAGATCGCCTGCTGGTTCATCGACACCGATTACGACGAGCAGAGCTTCTTCGTCCGCCACGCCTATTTCCCGGGCGCCGAGATCCCGTACAAGCAGCTCAAGACGACGCTGAAGGCCGAGATCGATGAGGAGGCCTGGGAGAGCCTGAAACGGACGGAGTCCCGGGCGTTCGCGCGGCCGAAATCTGGGCGGATCGCGGTGAAGGTGATCAACCACCTCGGGGACGAAGTGATGAAAGTGATTGGGGTGTAGGACATGAGCGGTGGAGGCTATCGCGGCGGTTCCACAGTGTTCCGCGCCGGAAAGAGCTCGAAGAGCCTTCCGAGAGAACGACGTGATCGGATCGAAGACGTTATAGACGACCGTCGGTCAGGTGTGAAACCTGGCGCAAAACGGAAGAAGAAAAAGGCGGCTTTTGGCAATGACGCGCCGGGTTTGCATGTATTGTCAGCCGAGGATCGTAAGAAAGTAATGCAGAAGGTTTCCCGATCCCGTCGGGAGTCGGTGGAACGTGAAAGTGCCCGGTTGCAGAATGAAGAGGAAAAGCGCCGTGAAGCATTCGCCAACTTCGTCAAGTCCGTGAAGGAACGCGGTGATCCATGACCTTCCGCATCGCCGACACCTTCTCCGACGCGCTCACCAAGCTGTCCGGCCAGGAACAGAAGGCCGCCAAGACCGCGGCCTTCGACGCGCAGATGAACCCCGACAACCCGGGCCTGCAGATGCATCGAGTCGAGCGGGCCAAGGACCCACATTTCTGGACTGCGCGGGTGAACCGCGATGTTCGGCTTGTCCTGCACAAGAAGGACGGCGCCACGCTGCTTGCCTGGGTCGGCCACCATGATGACGCCTACCGCTGGGCCGAGCGGCGCAGGATCGACGTGCATCCGAGGACGGGTGCGGCGCAGATCGTCGAAATCCGCGAGACCGTCGAAGACGTTATCATCCAGCGTTACGTCGAGGAGGCCGTGAAGAAACCTCGTCTCTTCGCGGACGAGGACGACGACACTCTGCTGTCCTGGGGGGTGCCCGAGGATTGGCTGGGAACGGTGCGCGATGCCACCGAGGATACAGTGCTGGATATCGCCGGCCACCTTCCCGCCGAGGCCGGTGAGGCACTGTTGCAAGCAGCAACGGGCGAACGGCCCGCGCCTGCGCCCCACGCCGAGGATCCCTACGAGCATCCTGATGCCGTGCGGCGTTTTCGCCTCACGACCACCGAGGCCGATCTCGCCGCCGCGCTTGAGGCGCCGTGGGAGAAGTGGGCCGTCTGGCTGCACCCGGCACAGAAAGAATTCGTGGATCGGGACTTCAACGGCCCAGCCCGAGTGATCGGCTCGGCCGGGACCGGCAAGACGGTCGCTGCCCTACACCGGGCGGCCCGGCTGGCCCGCGAGGATGCCGAGGCGCGCATCCTGCTCACCACGTTCAATCGGCGGCTCGCCGATGGCCTTTCGGCGAAACTGCCCATGCTTCTGCCGGATACGGCAGTTAGAGACCGTGTAACGACCCGCGCGTTGGGGGAACTGGCACACGATCTCTACGTCGAAGCCTTCGGCCCGGTCGAGGAGGCAACAGCCGATGATGTCGCCAAGGCCTTGGCTGGCGCCGCCGCGGCGGCAGATGTGAGCGTGGACCCTGGCTTCCTGCAGGACGAATGGCGTCTCGTCGTCGACGCTTGGGCGGTGGTCGACCGGGATGCATACCGAGATCTGCCGCGCCTAGGCCGGCTCACGCGCATGGCGGCCTCACGCCGGGATGCGCTGTGGGACGTCTTCTCCGATGCGCGCGCCGCGCTTGAGGGCCAGGGCAAGCGAACCCGCGCCCAGATGCTTCACGCTCTCGCGGGGCATTATCGTGGAAGTGCGCCGCGGCCGTTTACCCATGCGGTGGTGGACGAGGCACAAGACATTTCCGTGCCGGAACTGCATTTTCTGGCTGCCATTGCCGGAGAGCGGCCGAACGGCCTGTTCTTCGCCGGCGACATCGGCCAGCGGATCTTTCGTGCGCCATTCCCCTGGAAGGCTGCAGGGGTAGATGTGCGTGGAAGATCGCGCAGCCTGAAGGTCAACTATCGAACGTCGCAACAGATCCGTAGCCAGTCCGACCGGCTGCTGCCCCTCAGCTTGACTGAGGCAGACGGCAACGAGGACCGGCGCACTGGCGTCGTGTCGCTATTCGACGGCCCGACACCGGAAATCGCCGAATTCCCGGATGCTGATGCAGAGATCAAGGCTCTCGCCGGCTGGCTCGCCGGCTTGGCTGAGGAGGGTTTCACAGAGCGAGAGGTTGCGCTCTTGGTTCGCAGCGAGGACGAGCTTCCCCGTGCGAAGGCCGCCCGGGATTCCTTCCAATCGCTGACTGGCGGCGATGAAAGACCGGAAATTCGCATTATGCATGATGCGAAGGGGGCCGAGTATCGCGCCGTAGCAGTCATGGCATGCGACGAAGATGTGATCCCCAAGGAAGATCGCCTTCTCGAAGCGCGAGATGAGGCGATGATCGAGGAAATCATGGCGACGGAACGCCATCTTCTTTATGTTGCCACCACCCGGGCGAGGGAGCGTTTGTGGGTTTCCGGTGCAGGCCGCGTCTCGGAATTCCTCGAAGACCTCGTCTAATTGCCGGTGACCGGTCTGGCGGATGGGATTTCTGCCAGGCCGGCCCGCTTGATTTGCCCATTGTGACAGATAGCAGCATGAGGTGCCCCTAGTTTCCTAGACACCTGCCTTGTTCAGTTTCTGCTGCCAGATTTCGAAGTCAACGGGCGACAGCATGCCGTTGTTCGTGTGCTTGCGCTTCGGGTTGTAGAATAGCTCGATGTAGCCGAAAACGTCTCGCCGCGCGTCGTCGCGGGTCGGAAATGTGCGCCGTCTGATCCGCTCCCGTTTCAAGAGTTGTAAGAAGCTCTCGGCGACGGCGTTATCGTGGCAGTTCCCGCGCCGGCTCATGCTGGGTTCGAGGCCGTGCTGGCGGAGAAAGGTCTGCCATTCCCGGCTGATGAATTGGGAACCCTGGTCGGAGTGGACCATGACCCCACCTGCGGGTTTGCGCCGGCACACGGCCATCAGCAGGGCTTGCAGGGCGACGTCCGTGGTGATGCGCGATCGTGCCGACCAGCCGACGGTGAGCCATTGATGTGCCATTGGTTCGAGCACAATGGCGAACGCGCGAGAACAGATCGATGACGACGCACAGATACAGCCAGCCCTCATGGGTTTTGATATAGGTGATGTCGGTCACCCAGACCTGATCCGGCGCGGACGTCTCGAACCGCTGCTCCAGCCTGTTCTCGGCCACCACCGCTGGCTTGCCGCCATAGCGGCCGGGACGACGCCTGTAGCCGATCTGCGCAGCTATCCCGGCCAGCGACGCGAGCCGAGCAACACGATTCTCCGAGATGCGTTCGCCCTGGTCACGCAGGTCGTCGGTCAGCTTGCGATATCCATAGACCTTGCCGCTCTCAGTCGAGGCCTGCCGGATCAGCTCGGTCTGACGTGCATCCTCCCGCGCACGGTGGCTTAATGGATCCTTAAGCCATGCATAGAACCCGCTAAAATGCACCCGCAGCACTCGACACATGGCGCGGATGCCAAACTCTTCGCGATGCGCCCGGATGAAGGCGTACTTCATTGGGACTCGCGCGCGAAGTACGCGTTCGACCATTGTCCTCGGACCAATGGCGGAACATGGTCCCACCCTTTTTTGGGATGTCGCGCTCCTCGGTGACCCGCGCCAGCTCCCGCTTCAGCCGCCGGTTCTCCGCCTCGTGGTCCACCCCGGGCTTCGCGGCAAGGCTCCCCGAACAGCTTCCGCCACTTGTACAGGGAATACGTGCTGACGCCCAAACACCGGGACACCTCACGCACTGGATACCCGCGCACCGTGATCTGATGCACCGCATCCCGCTTGAACTCGTCGCTGTAATTGCTTGTACCCATGGTGGCCTCCTTGCCTCACAGTTAGGCGGCAAGGCGTCTACAAATCTAGGACCACCACAGCTGAGAGATGGAGCGCGCAGCGACCTCGCTGGTCAATGCGCGGGAGAACACAGCCGTCGACGTTGAGTAGGCGCCGTGATCCCGGCGGAAGTTCTCCTCTTTCGCATTAAGGATGATCCGCGAGGCTCGGTAGGCCAGCCTCTGCCAGTCCGGATCTGTCTCGTCGAGCGGGATGCCGAGGCGGTCGGTCACTTGCCGGAGTGGATCCCGGGCCATGTCCCGATCCCGAAGCCGGATTGCATCACGGGCGGTCACAATCGCCGCTTCGGAACACTGCAGTTCATAGGCGGCCACCTCCGGAGTGCGAATGGGGGCGACCTCGCGCGCAGCCTCGGCCACGTCGATGAGAAACCGACTGAGCCCGTCCAGGAGCCTCTCCATGATGTCCGGCGATATTGCCATCGTCCTCTCCGTCACGCTGGCGAAGGCGATATCGCTCAGAAGGGTAAGTTTCTGAGCCAGGGCCTTCGGGTCGGGGAGGACGTGGGATCGAAGCGAGAGGAGCAGTGACATTTTTTTCGGAGAGACCTCCGGACCCCAGGCCCGTAGGGCCTGGGGCCAGCGCCGACGCCAGTGGAAGCCGCTCGGGCGGTATTCGAGGTGCGGTTGCGATCCGGTCGTGAAACGCAAGTCTGCGACTCCTGTGCCAGCGTTTGTGCCACGCGGTGGGACAGGAGATGTGCCACGCCAAGAACTCTCCGAATGTAGACGAAGAAAATCCTTGGAAGTCAGTCTCTCAGGATTTGTTGGCTCCGGCGGTAGGGATCGAACCTACGACCAATTGATTAACAGTCAACTGCTCTACCGCTGAGCTACGCCGGAACAACGCGGCTCCTATAACAAGGGGGATTCCGGGCGTCCAGAGGGATTTTCGTGGAATCGTCATTTACCTGTGGGCAGCGCGAACCGCGCGTCCGGGGCGAGGGCCGGATCTGCCGTGGCAAGGTTTCTGGTCGCCAGATCAATGAGATGCGCGAAGACGTTTCGCTCTGCCATCGGAAGCAGGGCGGGCGGGGTGTCGGTGTAGATCGCGGCCGTCAGCATGGCAGGCGTTGCGGGGCCTTTGGAAAGCTGTTTCAGGATCGCCGCCTCGCGCGTCAGGCGGTGGTCGATCAGGGCGCGGCAGCGGGCGGCGGGGTCCGGGATCGGGGCGCCGTGGGCCGGGTGGAAAACGTTGAAGGGCAGGGCGGCCAGCCGCGCGGCGGTGGCCATGAACGCGGTCAGGTCGCCATCCGGGGGCGAGACCATCGTGCTGGCCCAGCCCATCACCACGTCGCCCGAGAACAAGATGTCGTCCCAGCCAAAGCACAGGTGGTTCGCGGCGTGGCCCGGTGTGTGCAGCGCGGTCAGCGTCCAGTCGCCGTCCGATACCGTGTCGCCGTCCGCCAGCGTCGCGTCGGGACGGAACGCCAGATCCAACCCTTCGCCGCCGCCGGCGCCCTGTGACGACAGCGCCTGCATCACCGGGCTGCGGCCCGCCAGCGCGTCGCCGAAGGCCAGAATCGGGGCGCCGGTGGCGGCGCGCATCGCGGGGACCAGCCCGGAATGGTCGCGGTGGGCGTGGGTCAGCAGGATGTGCGTGATCCGCTCGCCCGGGGCCAGCGCGGCCAGGATCGCGTCGCGGTGCGCGTGCTGGTCCGGGCCGGGGTCGATCAGCGCGACGCGGCCTTCGCCGACCAGAAAGCTGTTGGTGCCCCGGAACGTCATCGGCGACGGATTGGGCGCCAGCACGCGGCGCAGGCCGGGGGCCAGCACCTCGGGCACGCCGGGCTGCGGATCGAAATCCATCTCGGTCACGGAAAGTCGCTTTCTCCTGAGGGGGCTGCGGGGCTATTGCTAACGCATGAGCTTGTTCCGGGGCAAATCCTACATGCCGCGTTCGCTGTACGGGCGGGCGGCGCTGATCCTTCTGGTGCCGATCATCACGCTGCAGCTGGTGGTCTCGGTCGTCTTCATCCAACGTCATTTCGAGGGCGTGACCGAACAGATGACCCGCAACGTGGCGCTGGACCTGCGGCTGGTGCGCGACGTCATCGACGATGCGCCGGATCTTGCGGCGGCACAGGCGCAGGGCACCGCGTTGGGCGCGCCCTTGGCGCTGGAGATCACGCTTCCGGCCACCGCGCCCGAGGGCGACGCACGGCGGTTCTACGACTTTTCCGGGCTGGCGATGATCCGCACCCTGCGGGCAGAGATGGACGGCGTCGCGGCGGTGGACATGCAAAGCTCCAGCCGTCGGGCGGTGGCGTGGCTGGACACGGTGCACGGCACCATGCGGGCCGAGTTCGACCGGCGCCGCGTGTCCGCGTCGAACCCGCACCAGCTGCTGGTGCTGATGCTGGTGACCGGCGCCCTGATGTCGGTGATCGCCTATGTCTTCCTGCGCAACCAGCTGCGGCCCATCGCCCGGCTGGCCGCCGCCGCGGCCGAATTCGGGCGGGGACGGATGGTGCCCTATCGTCCCTCGGGCGCGAACGAGGTGCGGGCAGCGGGAAGTGCGTTTATCGACATGCGGTCCCGGATCGAACGCCAGATCGAGCAGCGCACGATGATGCTGTCCGGCGTCAGCCACGACATGCGCACGCCTTTGACGCGGCTGAAACTGGGTCTGACGATGCTGGACGACGAGGCCGAGGCCGCGGCGATGCTGCGCGACGTGGACGACATGGAGCGGCTGCTGGACGAGTTCCTGGCCTTCGCGCGCGAGGAATCGCTGGGCGAACCGCTGGACAGCGATCCCGTGGCGCTGGTGCGCGACGTGGCCGACCGGGCGGGCGAGAAGGTCACGCTGACCGAGGTGACGATCAGCGACGCGGTGGACGACGTCACCACCAAGCTGCGGCCGCACGCCATCGTTCGGGCACTGGAGAACCTTGTGGGCAATGCCTTGCGATACGGCCATTCCTGCGAGATGCGCATATCGGTGACCGAGCGGGCGATCCGCATTTCGGTCGAGGATGACGGACCGGGCATCCCCGAGGATCTGCGGGAAGAGGCGCTGAAGCCGTTCTCGCGCCTCGACAAGTCGCGCAATCAGGACCGGGGCACCGGCGTCGGGCTTGGGCTGGCCATCGCGCAGGACATCGCGCGGCGCCACGGCGGGTCGCTGTTCATGGGCGAAAGCGAGCGTCTGGGCGGCCTGAAGATCGACCTTGTGATGGCGCGCTAGGCGGTCTCTTCCGGGTTGTAGATCCGCACCGGGCGGCGGTCGTCCGGGTCCAGCGACGGGATCGCGGACAGAAGGCACCGAGTGTATTCGTGCTTTGGATTAGCGAACAGCTCTCGGGTCGGGGCCTGTTCCATCATCTTGCCGTGGTACATGACGGCGACGAAATCGCAGACATGGGCAACCACGCTCAGGTCGTGGCTGATGAAAAGGAACGTCAGATCAAGATCGCGCTGCAACGACTTGAGAAGGTTCAGGATGTCGGCCTGAATGGACACGTCGAGCGCCGCCACGGCCTCGTCCGCGACCACGAACTTCGGGCCCGTCACCAGCGCCCGCGCGATCGAGATACGCTGACGCTGTCCGCCTGAGAAGGCATGCGGATAGCGGCGCAGGTGTTCGAGGTTCAGGCGGCACTTGGCGGCGATCTCGCGGACCCGCTCGTCGGTTTCGGCGCGGCTTTTGGTCAGGCCCATGACTTCCAGCGGTTCCGCGATGATGTCGCGCACGGTCATCCGGGGCGACAGCGCGGCATAGGGGTCCTGAAAGATCAGCTGCGCGCGGCGGCGGTATTCCTTCAGGTCGCGCGGCTTGATGTCCTTGACGTCAAAGGTGCGCTCGCCGTCGTCATAGACGATCGACCCTTCGGTGATCGGGGCGGCCCGCAGGATGGCGCGGCCCAGCGTCGTCTTGCCCGATCCGCTTTCGCCGACCAGCCCGACGAAGCTGCCCTTGGGAATATCAAGACTGACGCCGTCCACCGCCTTCAGCACGGGCGGTTCGCCGAACATGCGACGGCCCAGAGGGAAATGGATCGACAGGTCCTTGATCTTGATCAGGGGGCGGCTGCTCATGATGTGGCCTCCTTCAGGGCCGGCACGTCCTCGGGGAACAGCGCGGCAAAGTGGCCGGGGGCGACCTCGGTCATCGGGGGGACCTCGCGTTCATAGCGCGAGCCGGGAACGTGGTTCGGGTTGCGGGTGTGGAACACGCATCCCGTGGGCCGCTCTAGCGGGCTGGGAATGTCGCCGGGGATCGGCGTCAGCGGCGCGTCGAGGTCGTCGAGCTTGGGCAGGGCGTTGATTAGGCCTTGCGTATAGGGATGCGCCGGGCGGCGGATCACGTCGCGGACGGCGCCCGTTTCCATGATCCGGCCAAGGTACATCACCGCCACCCGGTCCGCCGTCTGGGCGATCACGCCAAGGTCGTGCGTGATGAACAGGATGCCCATGCCGAATTCGGCCACCAGGTCCTTCATCAGCTCGATGATCTGCGCCTGGATCGTCACGTCCAGCGCCGTGGTCGGCTCATCCGCGATCAACAGCTTGGGCTTGGTCGACAGCGCCATCGCGATCATCGCGCGCTGCCGCATCCCGCCCGAGAACTCGAAGGCGTACTGGTCGAAGCGTTTCGCCGGTTCCTTGATGCCGACGCGGTCCAGCATCTCGATCGAGATCTGCTTGGCGCGCTTCTTGTTCATGTCGGTGTGCAGCAACAGCTGTTCGACCATCTGGTCGCCGATGGTGATCGCCGGGGCGAAGCTGGCCATCGGTTCCTGGAAGATCATGGAAATCGCGCCGCCGCGCACCGGCTTCATGTCGCGTTCGCGTTTCAGCGACAGGACATCCAGCGGGTCCGCGCCGGGCACGTTCAGGGTGATCCGGCTGGCAGGGTCATAACGCGTGTTGCCGGCGTTCAGCAGCATCAGCGACTTGGCCGTCACGGACTTGCCCGACCCGCTTTCGCCCACCAGCCCAAGCACCTCGCCGGGGGCGATCTGGAACGATACGTTCTCGACCGCCGTGATCAGGCCCTCGTCGGTGTTGAAGCGGATCGTCAGGTTGTCGACATCGATCAGGGGGGTGCTCATTTCTTCTGCCCCCCGTAAGGATCCGCCGCGTCGCGCAGGCCGTCTCCGACGAAAACGAAGGCCAGCACCAGTGCGATGAAGAAGAACACCGGGATGAAGTACCATTGGTAGTTCAGCAGAACATCCGCCGAGGTGGTGTTTTGCAGCATGACGCCCAGCGAGTTGACGGGGTCCTTCAGGCCGAGGCCGATGAAGGACAAGGCGGTTTCGGACAGCACGATGTAGGGAAAGGAAATCACGAGGTCGACGATGATGTAAGAGGTGAAGGACGGCAGCAGATGCCGCCGGATGATATGCCCGGCGGGCGCGCCGCACAGCTGCGAGGCCAACACGTACTCCTGGTTTCGTTCGACCAGCAGGTGGGTGCGGACCCGGCGGGCGAGGGTGGGCCAGTTGATGAACCCGATGATGATCGAGATAAAGAAGAACCGCATCTCGGACGACCATGTATCGGGGATGAAGGCGGCGATGGCCATGAACAGCGGGATGATCGGAATCGTACGGATCGCATCGGTCACCATCTGGATGATGCCGTCCGTTACGCCGCCGAAATACCCGGCGACGCCGCCGATGATCAGCGCCAGCACGAACGAGATCAGCACACCCAGCGTTCCCACCGCCAGCGACGTGTAAATCGCGTGCAATGTGCGGCTGAAGATGTCCTTGCCTGTGTCGTCGGTGCCGAACAGGTGGACAAAGCCTTCATCCACACCGAACAGGTGCAGGTTGCCCGGGATGAAGCCGAACAGCTTGTAGTCGTCGCCGGTCACGAAGAACTGCACATAGCGGCGGTCTTCGGTATCGACCGTGGTCACCAGCCGCAGGTTCACCGGCGAGCGTTCGGTCTTGAAGCCATATACGAAGGGCCGCGCCGAGCATCCGTTGTGGTCGCAGAACTGCGGCACTTGCGGCGCGCCGTTCAGATAATCCCGGTCCCGCCCGGCGATCGACGGATCGTAGGGCGACAGGAAGGGGGCAAACAGACCCATCAGGATCAGCAGCACAAGGATGGTCGCCGCGATCATCGCAGTGCGGTTCTTCTTGAACCGGGCCCAGATCAGCTGTCGCTGGGTGGCGGTGAAATAAGCCTCGCGGGCGCGGCGGGCGACGGCGTCCTCGGTCTCGACCACGCTGACGGCGGGGCCGGTGGTTTCGGCAAGGTTCGGCTGTGTCGGATCGGTCTGGCTCATGCCGCGCCTCCCATTACCGATTTGCGGATACGCGGGTCGATCAGCGCCAGCGCGATGTCGGTGATGAAGTTCACCGCGACAATGCTGGCGGTCAGCAGGAAGATGATCGCGCCCGCAAGCTGCTGGTCGTTGGACCTCGCAAGGGCTTCCAGAAGCAGCGCGCCCGCCTCGGTCAGGGTCAGGATCAGCGCGACGATGGGAAGCTCGTTGAAGATGCGGTTCAGGTCGAAGCCCAGCGAGTTCACGATCGGCCCCAGCGCGTGCCGGGCGGGATAGCGCCACAGCAGGCGGCGGCCGAACAGGCCACGGGCGCGGGCGGCGGTGACGTACAGCTTGGCCTGCTCGTCCAGCATCAGCGCCCGCACGGTCTGAAGCGCGAAGGCGGTGGCCGACCAGCCAAGGATGAACACCGGCAGCCACGCGCGGGACAGGAAGTCGCCGATCCGCGCCCATGACCAGTCGGCGTTGCGATATTCGTTCGAGAACAAGCCGGTCATCGAGTCGCCGAACACGACGGTCGACACCAGCATGATGATCAGCGCCAGCAGGAAGTTCGGCATGGCAAGGCCAAGGTAGGACACGAACCGCAGCGAGCCGTTCAGCATCGCGCTGTTGGACGACGCCGATATGATGCCGACGGGTATCGCTATGAGATAGGCCAGGAACAGGGCCGTCAGGCAGATCCCCAGCGAGATCAGGAACTTGTCGCCCAGAAGGTCATTGATGTTCAGGCGCAGAATACAGCTGTCGCCGAATTCTCCCTTGAGGAACACGTTGCCGACCCACGATCCCCAGCGCACAAGGAATGGCCGATCCAGACCAAGACGGCGTTCTTCCGCCTCGATATCGGCGACCGAGATGCCGGAGCCTTGGGTGTTCTTGAAGGCAAGATAGCGCTCGGCGCAGTTGCCCGGCACCAGTTCCATCAACGTGAAGACGATCAGCGACACCATCAGCAGGGTGAATAGCGCCATCGCCGCGCGCACAGTCGCGAATTGCAGGAATTGTAACATCCGTCCCCGTCGTGTTTTCCGACGATCCAACCCGGGAATCGTTCGGCCGGTCAAGAAGACGCCGGACAACTCTCGCTGCCCGGCGCCCCTTTTTCACTCAGGTGATGCGGATTGCATCACACCCGATCACTCGTCCAGCCACCACTGGGCGGGCAGGTACGGGAAGGTCCGGTAGTATTCGTAGGACTGGGTCTTGAACTCGGTGACGTTTTTCAGCGCGTTGCGGTGATAGATCACGTTCGGCGCCTGCACCGTGCCGATGAACAGCAGGTTCTTGGTCATCGTGTCCGCCATACGGGCCCCGATCTCGGCCTGTTCGTCCGATCCCGGTTCGGCGCCTTGGAAGGCGGCGATGTCGGCCATCAGCGATTTCACGTACTCCGGCGGTTCAACGCCCGAAGCGCCGTCGGTGTCGACCCATTCTGCCCACAGCATACCGACGCGGTGACCGAAGTAGTTCTCGAACGGCGGCACCCACAGTTCGTTGTTGCCCAGCACGATGGCGACCGGCTGGCCTTTTTCCCACATGCCGACGTCCAGCGCGTTGGACGACTGGGCGGACCGGTATTCGTCCGGGGTGACTTCTTTGACGGTCGTCTGCACGCCGACATCGGCCCAGTTCTGGGCGACCAGTTCGACGACTTCGCCGCCGATGCCTTGCGTGGCGAACTGCATGTTCAGCACGAAGGCAGACCCATCGGGCAGCTCGCGGAAACCGTCACCGTCGGTGTCGACCATGCCGATCTCGTCCAGCAGCGACATCGCCATCTCGGGATCGTACTGCGCCATGTAGGACGTCAGTTCCGGATCGACCCATTCAGGGGTCGGCGAGAAGCCGATGTACTGCTTCGCTTCGCCCTGTCCGAAGAACGCGACCTCGTTCAGTTCGTCGCGGTTGATGGCGACGGACATCGCCTCGCGGAACTTCAGGTTGCCGAACAGGTCGCGCTTGGCCTCGTCGTCGCTGGTGACGTTGAACGAGAAGGCGGGCATCGCGATGGTCGGTTTCAGCTGGATCGTGTAGTCGCCGGCTTCGGCGCTATCCAGCAGCAGCGGGGCAGAGCCCAGCGTCAGCGACTGTGACTTGTAGTCGGCTTCGCCGTTGACCAGCTTCAGGATCCGCACCTCGTTGTCGTTCGCGTACAGCTCGTCCTGACGGCTGATGTACGGAAGCTGCTGGCCGGTGGTGTCGACCATGAAGAAGTACGGGTTGGCGACCAGCGTCCGGCCCTCGGTGGTGTCGCTGGTGTAGATGTGGCTTTCCAGCGTAGGGTAGGTCGCCTTGTCGAGGCAGGTCAGCTTGTCGGGGTTGTTCAGCATCGGCGTGGGCGTGTCCGTCCAGTCCGAGTTGCCGAAGTAGGCGGTGATCACTTCCAGCCCGGTCTCGAACCCGCATTCCTGCGCCAGCGTATCGGCGTCCGGGTTGATGTCGGGGTGGTACTGGCCAAGGAAATGCATCGGCAGGAAGCCCTGCGCGAAGCTGGTGGCGAAGTGCGCCAGCAGACCCGGCTTGGGCGAGGGCAGCTTGAACACGACGGTGACATCGTCCGGCGTCTCGACCGTCATCGGTTCGCCCGCGACGAGGACATAATCCTTGGGCTGCTCGATCACCTTCGAATCCAGCGAGATGTTGTCGTACCAGAACTTCACGTCCGCCGAGGTGAAGGGCGCGCCGTCGGACCACTTGTGGCCTTCGCGCAGGGTGAATGTCAGCTCGGTGAAGTCATCGTTCCACGACCACGACTTGGCGACGTTGGGGACGATGGTGTTCAGGTCGTCGGAATACCGCACCAGGTTGACGTGGCGCGTCGACAGAAAGTCCGACGTGCCGGCTTCGGTCGCGTTGGACAGGGCGTGCAGCGTGCCGCCGTAGCTGCCGACGGCGTCATAGGGCACCACGACCAGCGGCTCGGCCGGCAGGCGTTCGGCCAGCGGCGGCAGCTCGGGGTTGCCCTGGATCTCGCCGTTCAGCGTCTCCATGTCCGGGTTCGCTGAAAATTCCATCTCGCATCCGGCGGCTTCCTCGAACTCGGCCAGATCGAATTGCTGCGGAAACGCACCCGCGGCCACGCCCATCATGTCGGCTTGCGTCACCGCCGGGCAGGACGCCCATGCCGACGTCGTCAGCAGCAGCAATGCGCCCGCGCTTAAAAGTCCCTGTTTCATTGTATTCCCCGTTGATCGTTTTTTGGTATGCGAATGAAGACTAGGCTTTGTTTCCCGCGTGTGACAACTGACAACTTATCCACAGAGACTTCTGATAATGTTCGGAAAACCGGATCATCCGAATGAATACGCTTTGACCGCGCGGGCCTGCCTGAAAACTGTGCGTCCGGCGGAAACCAGTGTCGGTTCCTGCGGCCATGCGCCCCGCCGGGCCATCCGGCCACATGAAATCCGGCCGGGAGCGCGTGCGGAATGCTGATCCACGTCGGAAAGAATCGCAACGTGGCCATCGACCTGCGGCTGGCCATCTGGCTGTCTTTGGTGGCCGGTGCTGTGAACGCGGCGGGCTTCCGGGCGCTTGGCTATTTCTCGGCCAACATGACGGGCAACGTGTCCACTGCGTCCGACATGCTGGCGCTGGGGCGCTGGCTGTCGGCCCTGTGGTTCCTGTCGCTGCTGGCCGCCTTCGTCGCGGGCGCGGCGGTGTCGGCGCTGTTGATCGACGCGGGCCGGGCGCGGCGCATCCACGGGGTCTATGCCCTGAGCATCGTGGCAGAGGCGGTGCTGCTACTGATCCTTGCCGCACTCGACCTTGCGTTCCCGATCGC
Organism: Psychromarinibacter halotolerans; assembly: GCF_029168315.1. Taxonomy (NCBI): domain Bacteria; kingdom Pseudomonadati; phylum Pseudomonadota; class Alphaproteobacteria; order Rhodobacterales; family Paracoccaceae; genus Psychromarinibacter; species Psychromarinibacter halotolerans. The sequence goes on along the minus strand of NZ_JARGYD010000001.1, from coordinate 686,970 downwards.
GGTCGGGGGCCGGGTGATGATGGTGGGGCTAAGCTTTCTGATGGGAGTGCAGAACGCCGCGACGACCCGAATCTCGGACGGGCGGGTGCGCACCAGCCATGTTTCGGGCATCGCCACGGATCTGGGGATCGAACTGGCTGCCGTGCTGAGACGCGGCAACGCGCAGGGTGCGCGCGCCACGGCGATGCGGTCCCGGCTGAAGCTGCACGCCGCCACCTTGGCCGCGTTCTTCGGCGGCGGCGTGGCCGGGGTGCTGGGCTATGAACGGATCGGACCGTGGGTGTTCGTTCTTGTGGCGGTGGTACTGCTGGCGCTGGCCCTGCCGGAACTGCGCCGCGTGCACGGGGCAGGCGCGCGCTGATCCCTCTTTCACCGGCGCGGCGTTTGCGGGATACCGAGGCGGACATGGCGCCGAGTCGCGCCGTATTGGGATGTATCCTGGACGTCTGACCGGATGGGTTTCGTCATTTTCGTCAACGGGCTGGTGCTGTTGTTCTTCGCCGCCCTCATGCTGGTGGACGGGGTGCTGTTCAACGCCACCGGGCCCGTCTTCGTCGAAGGCGCCACGCTGGCGGGGTTCGTCGGCGCGGGGCTGTGCCTTGCGGCGTGGAACCGCATCTCTGGCCTGCGCCGGGTCCATGCCTTCGTCGTCACCTCGACCGTCTGGATCACGGCCGCCGTGGCCGGCGCGCTGCCGCTGTATTTCTGGCAGATGACCGGCGTCGACGCGTTCTTCGAGTCGATGTCCGGCATTACCACCACCGGATCGACCGTCATGTCCGGTCTCGACACCACCCCGCGCGGCATCATCCTGTGGCGCGCGATGTTGCAAGCGGTGGGCGGCATCGGCTTCATCGTCACGGCCATCGCGATCCTGCCGATCCTGCGGGTCGGCGGGATGGAACTGTTCCGCACCGAAAGCTCGGAAAAGGGCGACCGCGAACTTCGCAACGCGACGCTGTTCGCGACGGCGACCCTGACGACCTATCTGGTGCTGATGGCGGTCTGCGCCGGGGTCTACCTTCTGGGCGGGATGGGCGTGTTCGACGCGGTCACGCACGCGATGACCACGCTGTCGACCGGGGGGTATTCCGGCTATGACGCGTCGTTCGGCCATTTCGACAGCGGGTTCCTGCAATGGTCGGCGACGCTGTTCATGCTGATGGGGGCGCTGCCCTTCGCGTGGTACATCCGGCTGGTCCATCGCGGCACGATCCGAAGCCAGCAGGTGCGGCTGATGATCGTCAGCCTGACGGTGGTGATCCTGCCGCTGGCGCTGTGGGTGTCGACCGCCGATCACATCCCGCCGTGGGTGGCGCTGCGGCTGGTGGCGTTCAACGTGGTGTCGGTGGTCACCACCACCGGCTTCGCCACCACCGACTATACCGCGTGGGGCCCGGTGGCGGTCGTGGCGTTTTTCCTGCTGACGGCGGTGGGCGGCTGCACCGGCTCGACCGCGGGCGGCGCGAAGGCGATGCGCTGGATCCTTGTCGGCCGGTCGGTGCTGGTCCTGATCCGCCGCATCCACTTTCCCCACACGGTCGCCTTCGTCCGGTACGAAGGCCGGCGGGTGGACGAGCGTGTGATCGGCTCGGTCGTGGCCTTTTTCATGTTCTACGCGGTGACCTTTGGCGCGCTGTCGCTGGTGCTCGCGTATCTCGGACTGGACCTTGCCACCGCCACCAGCGGCGCCCTGACGGCCCTTGCCAACGTCGGCCCCGGCGTCGGCCTGCTGATCGGCCCCGCAGGCAACTTCGCCAGCCTCAGCGACCCGGTGAAGGCGGTGCTGTCGGTGGGCATGTTCCTAGGACGGCTGGAAATGATCACCGTCTTCATGCTTCTCACGCCGCTGTTCTGGCGCGAGGCCGTCTGAACGGGCTTGCATGAAGGTGGTTTGGTAGGCCCGGAGGGACCACCTCAAGTGAGCGTTTTCAAAGACTTGTCCCAAGGTTAGCCGCCCAGCACACGGCTACCCAGCACAAGGAGCGATAGCGCCGGGCTAACCGCCCCATAAAGCCTTGCAAACAAAGACTTATGGTAGGCCCGGAGGGACTTGAACCCCCAACCAAAGCGTTATGAGCGCTCTGCTCTAACCAATTGAGCTACAGGCCCGACCTGCAACGGTGATTACCAGAGATCGGGCGGTGGTCAAGCTGGGGCGGGTCACGGTCTTGGGGGGTGCGGCCTTCGCGCCATGCGCCACATCCGGCCGTCGAGGATGGCCAGTCCAAGGGCGAGGATTGCGAAGCCCGCAAGGGCGCGCGGCGGCAGGGTTTCGTCCAGCACCCACGCGCCCAGAAGGATCGCGACGGGCGGGATCAGCAACGTCGTCAGCAGTAGGTTGCCGCTGCCCGCCATTTTCAACACGCGGAAGTACAGAAGGTAGGCGACCGCCGTGCCGATCACCGCCGCATAGGCCAGTGCGGCCAGCGTCGCCGGGGCCGCAAGGCCGGTTGGCAGCCCGTCCAGCCACAGGGCGGCGGGCAGGGCAAGGGCGGCGGCCCCGGTCAGCATCCCGGCGGCGGCGGTCAGGGGCGGCAGGTGCGACAGCATCCGTCGTCCCCACGCCCCCGCCAGCGCATAGGAAAACGCGCCGCCCAGCACCGCGACCTGTCCCAGCGAACGCAGGTCGAACCGAAGCAGCGCCTCGGGGCCGATGGCCAGCACCACACCGGCGAACCCCACCGTGACTCCGGTCAGCCGCCGGGCGGTCAGGCGCTCGTCCCGAAAGGCTATGGCGGCGACGGCCACGCCGAACAGCGCCGTCGCGGCATTCAGGATCGAGGTTAGCCCGCTTTCGATATGCAGTTGCCCCCAAGCCATCAGCGCATAGGGCAGCGCGTTGTTCAAAAGGCCCATGACAAGGAAGGCACCCCAAGTCCGGGCGTCCTTGGGCACCGGAAGCCCGCGCAGCAGCACGATCCCCCACAGGATCAGCGCGGCCCAGACCACGCGATGCGCCACCACGGTGGCGACCCCAAGCTCGTCCAGCGCGATGCGCACCGACAGGAAGATCCCGCCCCAGATCAGGGCAAGGCAGGCAAGTTCGGCCCACGCGCGGGGCGATAGGGATTTCTGTGTCATGGCATCCGTCTAGCGAAGCGACGGACGCTGCCGCGACCCGGATCGTGCGGATTGATCGGGCCCGTGGTTTAGCGAGGTCTAACCGGCAACGCGGCGTGCCTCTTCCGCCGGGCCTTTGGCGATCTCGGCGAAACTGCTTCGCATCAGCCACTTGGTCAGGGTCCGTTCCATCAGGTCGTGACCCGTCAGAGAGATGCGCCCGCTGTCGATTTCCGTTTCGAAGCTTGTATGCCCCATCCACGCGGACGTCAGCGCGCGAAGCTCACAGACCACGAACAGATCGACGTCGAACTTCGGGTCGGTGTAGCACAGGTCCGTTTCTTCGCCGGGTTTGGACACAAGCCAATAGTTCGCCGTGTCATTCGGCGCGTCGTTCAGGATGAACTGGATCACGCATTTCGGCTTCGGCAGATGCAGCCGGTCGATCTTTCGGCGGATGTTCCACATCAGCACGCGGGCGTCCAAGGCCTGAAGCGACACCTCGCAGTCGATGTTGCGATGCGCCCATTCCCCAAGACCCCGGATCAGCGGCTCTAGCTCGTCCGCGAGCGGGGTCGTCAGGTACTCGGCATGGCCGCCGCCATCCCTGCGCCGCATGACAAGGCCGGTCGCCTCCATTTCCTTAAGGCGTTTCGACAGCAGTCCGGGTGACATCCCGGGCACGCCGCGCTGGATTTCGTTGAAGCGGGTCGAGCCGGACCAAAGCTCGCACAGCAGCAGCATGGTCCAGCGTGGCTCTAGCAGGCTGGCCGCCATCGCGACCGGGCAGAACTTGGGATAGAGCGAGTTGGACATGACGGCACCTCCGCCCGCAGCAAAGCATCCCGGACCCGCATGCGTCTACTTCAGAAAGTGTAGTGGGTTTGCTGCATTTGCAGAACTGGCCCGGGATGCGCCGATGGTGCGAGCCTTGTTGGACCAGACACAAACGCAACGGAGGTGCGACATGCCATTGGTGGATATCGAAGTGATCGAAGGCGTTTTCGACGAGGATCAGAAGGCGCAGATGATCGAGAAAGTGACCAACGCGATGGTCGAGGTCGAAGGAGAGGCCATGCGCGGCGTGACATGGGTGCGGGTCAAGGAAGTGCGCAGCGGTCAGTGGGGTATCGGGGGCAACACGCCCAGTGCCGCCGACATCAAGGCGATGGCCGCCGGGTGATATAGGGCCGGTCGGTGCGCCGATCCGGCGGGCCGGCCGATGCCTGTAGGTGCACATTCTCAAGGAGACGACGCTATGGATCGCAACACCCATGCCCGCGACGCACAACTGCGCGCGATTTCGGTCTTCGGGCGGTGCCCGGACCGGGCGCGGGTCGTCAATCGCGGGGCCGCCTTGGTCGAGGACGGCCTGAGTTGCGCGTTCGAGCAGGACGGGCACCGCATCAAGATCGATATGCCAACTGCGATCGGCGGAAGCGACGAAGGCCCCGCGCCGGGCTATTTCGCGCGCGCCGCGATTTGTAGCTGTATCGCGATCGGGATCAAGATGACGGCGGCGCGAGAAGGGCTGCGGCTTGACGCGGTGCGCGTCGCCATCGAACAGGACTGGGACAATCGCGGGGTGCTGGCGATGGCCGGGGCAAGCCCAGTGCCTGCCGACACCCGCATCGCGGTCGAAATCACAAGCACGGAGCCTGCGGATACGATTTCCGAAATGGTCGACCGGGCGCTTGCCAACGACCCGTGGTTCCTTGCGTTTCGGGATGCGCAGCCGGTCAGCACGGCGGTTTCGATCAATGCGGTCCAGACGTGATGGATGCGCGGCTTCAATCACGGGTCCAGCGCTATGGGTGGGATGCCGCGTCCGGCTACTATCACGACGCGTGGTCGGCCCAGCTTCGCCCCGTCCACGACAGCCTTCTGCGGATGGCCGGGATCGAACCCGGCCAAAGTATCGTCGAAACGGCCTGCGGAAGCGGGCTTTTGACCGTCCGTCTCGCCAAGCAGGTCGGGCCGTCGGGGCGTCTTCTGGCCACCGACATTTCGCAAGGGATGCTGGACGATCTGGGCGTCCGGCTGGCCGACGATGCGATCGACACGGTTCAGGCAGCACGGATGGCGGCGGACCAGCTTGCCGTGCCGGACGAAAGCTTCGACGCGGCGGTTTGCGCGTTGGGGCTGATGTATACGCCAGACCCCGCTGCTGCCCTGTCGGAAATGGTAAGGGTCACCGCGCCCGGTGGCGTCGTCGCGGCCAGCGTCTGGGGCGAGCGGCGATGCTGTGGGTGGGCCGACGTCTTTCCGATTGTCGACGCCCGTGTCGCGTCCGAAGTCTGTCCCATGTTCTTCGGCACCGGTGCGCCGGATGCGTTGACGCGTCTTTGCAAGACAGCGGGTTTGACGGACGTGGCAGAGCACCGCCAGTCCGAGACGCTGCTGTTCGCATCCGATGAAGACCTGCTGCAGGCGATCCTGTTGGGCGGACCGGTTGCGCTTGCCGTGAAACGGTTCAGCCGGGCTGTGTGGGAAGAGGTCTGTCACGAATTCCTGCAATCGGTAGCCGACTATAAGCGGTACGATTGCAGCTATGGTATTCCGGCAGAGTTCGTCACCGTTACCGGACGTCGGCCCCCACGTTGAATGTCCGGCGGCGTCCCGCCCTCCCGCAACGAAAAAGGCCCCGCCTTTCGGCAGGGCCCGTTGTCCGATTCTGGAGAGATCAGAAGGTAAAGCCGGCTTTCATACCGAAGGCCACGGCGGTGTTGTCGGTGAACTCGCCCGCCGGGGCGCCGCCAATCTGGGTGGTGCCATCGCCGAACCAGACATGCTGCAGGCCAGCCTGAAGCTTGAAGTTGTCCTGCGTGTAGGTCACCCCCATGCCGACAGCGGTGCGGCCGTCGGGCGGGAACAGGTTCGACTTGAAGCCGCCGGTGCCGGGCTCGTAGACGGCAAAGCCGGACAGCGCCCAGTTCTCGGTCAGCTGACGGCCGACGCCCAGCGTGTAGGTGATCGTGTCATCCTCGTAGGCCACCAGCGGCTGACCGCCGGTCAGCGTGCCGTAGTCGGCGGGAGAGATGTCGAACTCGGACCAGTCGACCCAGCGCACCTGACCGAAGACCAGCGTGCCGGGGGCGACGCCGCTCTGGAAGTCGAGGTTGATCGCCTGCGGGGTGTTCACCTCCATGATCGAGGTATTGCCCACGCCCAACGGCGAGGTCTCGGTGGTTTCGAGGTCGTGCGAGATGCTGGAGTAGTAGGTCAGCGCAACGCGCATCGCGAGCTCGGGGCGTTCGTACGCAGCACCGACGAGATACCCGAAGCTTTGGTCGGTATTGGTCGAACCGGTCCAGCCCGCGACGAAGGGGATGAACGCCTCTGCATCAAGGCTTTGCTGACGGATTCCGGCATAGGCGCTGAGGTTGTCGGTGAACTTGTACCGGCCGATGGCCGAGATCGCCGTCGACCGCAGGGTCGCCGTCGAGCCGCCGGCGAAATAGCCAGTGCCCATCGGATATACGATTTCCGCCCCGTAGGGCTTGTCGACGATGATGGCCGCGTCGATGTCGTCGGTCAGCGCGAACTTCAATGCCGCGCCGACGTATTCCAGACCTTCCGCAAGATCGCCCGACGCACTGCCGGTGATCGCGGGCGGGATCGTACCGACCTGCGTGCCGCTTACAGAAGGGTTGACCGAGCCAAAGCTGAACTCGATGTAATTGCCCTGTTCGAACAGCACGGCAATTGACTGGTTCGTCAACTCAGTGCCGCCCGCGTTCGCGACTGTACCGGCGGTCGCCAGAGTGATGGCGGTGCAGGTTAACTTGTTCATTATCCTCGTCCCTCGAGTTTTTCCGCTCGTCTAGTGAGTGAGGCTAGACGCGCCTTTTTAGCGCGGTCAAATTGTAACGCCACGTCATAGTGGTAGGCCGAGTATTCTACTCGCCCAGCGTCACCGAAAGGCCTCACCCATTGACGGGATCAGCGCCGGCGGGCGGTTTCACTGCGAATATTTAGCCAATTCGCTGCAAGGATCAGAATACCGCCCCCGATGACGCCCCAGCTTAGGGGTTCGAGGTAAAAGATCATGCCGACCAGACCGATGATCGGCAGTCGCGCGAAGTCCATCGGCATCACGATCCCGGCCGGGGCGACGGACAATGCTTTGGTCAGGCAAAAGTGCGCCGTCAGCCCCGCAAGCCCGACCAGCGCGAGCCACGGCAGCGATTGCGCCGTCGGCAGCGTCATGTCGCCGTCGATCCCGGCACAGACCAGACCAAAGACGGATTGCATGACGGTTAGGTAGAACAGGATGCAGGTGATCGTTTCGGTCCGGGTCAGCAGGCGGGTGAACAGCGCCGATCCCGCAAACCCGATCGCCGCCGCAGCCGCCATCGCCTGACCCGCGCCCAGTGGCGCACCGCCGAAGGGCTGCGTCACGATCAGCACGCCGATGAACCCAAGACCCGCCGCCAACACCCGCACGCGGGTCAGCATCTCTTGCAGCACCAGCGGCGCCAGCAGCGTGACCCACAGCGGAGAGGTGAATTCCAACGCTATGACCTGCGCCAGAGGGGCCACGGTGATCGCGTAGAACCACAGGTTCTGCGCCGTGAAATGGCTGATGTTCCGCGCTGCGTGGACATGCAGGCTGCGGCGCGTGATCTGCCCCAGCGTGCCCGCCAGTCCGCCGATGGCAAGGACGATGCACAGGCCGAAGACCGACCTGTAGGCCATGATCTCGAACGTATCGTGCTGCCCGGCAAGCTCGCGCCCGGCGACCGCCATCGAGGTGAAGGCAACAACCGCGCCGGTCATCCATGCGGCGGCACGCAACGGGTTGCTGTCGGGCACCGGCCGCGCGGGCGCAACGGGGCCTGCCGCGGTGGCGGCAATCGTGGTCTTTCTGGGCACGGACGTCCTCCCTCGCGCCGGGTGCCGCTCAGGCGTAGGGCATCGCGCGGGGAAGGGGAAGACCCGTCAGTTCTCAAGCACGTCCAGCGGCAACCAGCAGCAGCCGGACAGGAACCGCTGGGCACCTCCGGTGTGCAGCACAAGTGCTACGGTATAGGGGTAATCGCGGTCGCTCATCCCGTCACTGCACATCGCGGTAGAGACCACGCTGAGCGCGCCGGTGCCCTTGGCGCCGTGGCTCAGCGCGACGGGAAACGACGCGAACCCTTCTGCCACCGCGGCACCGCCGAAGCCAAGGCTAAGCGAGGTGCCGGCGACGTCGGAATACACCGCGCCCGTGTCCGAAAAGCGCATCGACCAGAACGGTTCCGTGCCGCTGCATTGCAAGGCGGCGGGCAGGGCCGTTCCGGGCAGGGTGGTCGGGGACGCCGCGGCAAGGAAACGGGTGGCGATCCATCCGTTGCCTTCCTGCCAGACAATGCGGCCCCAGTCGCCGGTGGGATCGGTCGCGATCACCTCGATCCCCGTCGCGTCGTGGGGCAGGTCGCCAATGTCGGCAGAGCTGGCGGACGGCTCGGCCCGGACGTTCAGCGTGTCGTCGGCGGCAACGCCGGTGACGTCGTAATACGCCGGGTCGGCAAGGGCGGGCGCGGCGGCGAAAAGGGCAAGGGCGGCAAGACCGGGCTTCATGACAGGCTCCCTACGGCTGACAATATGTCGCCGAGTGTAGCCGGGTCGTCGGCTGCTGTCTTGTGTGCTAAGCGGGTCGGCCGCGGGCGGGTGGGGTCAGCCGACGGGCACAGCCCTGCCGTCGTCACCGATCTCGATCAGCGGCAGGTCTTGGATCGCGTGGAACTGCGCCGCCGCATCGTTGCCGAACCGGGCGTTGCGGGACTGCTGCTCTGCATAGGCGTCGTCCGGCGAGAGGTCGGGAAATCCATCGGACAGGTCGCGGCGCAGAAAGATCAGGTTCAGGCCGCGCACGTTCCGGACAAGGGCATAGTTCTTGTGCAGAAGCCGATGAAAGGCAGTGATCGAGGCGCCGTGATACCAGCCGGTCGCCGAATACCTGTGCCTGTCGAACTGCGGATCGTAGGGCACCGTCACGGGCCGAAGGCCGAAGCTGGCGTTGTATTCGAGGATCAGCAGGTCCGGCTGACCGTGGCGCAGCAGTTCGGACAGGATCCAGAAGTCATTGCCGTCGATGTCGACGCTGAGAACGCCGAGTTGCCCGACGGCGCGGGTGAATTCCAGCACCGGATCGACGTTGTCTACGGTAAACCAGTGCTGGCAGACCTGCACATCGCGGCGGTGACGCCGCATGATCCGGTCCATGTTGCGGCAGGTGTCGCCATCGCCGTCCAGCAGCTGGCCGGTCCATCCCTCGCGGATCAGCCCGGCGGCGTTCAGTTCGTACACGCCAAAGCCGAACTCGACGAAGGTCGGCGTGATGCCCGCCGTCCGGGCGATGTCGCACAAAGCCCGGCTTTCCTCGTCATCGGATTGCGAGGCCGCCACCCGGTTCCAAGCCAAAGGGCGCAGGACCGCAGGAAGGTGGCGCAACAGCGTCACGTCAGACCCTCATTCCCACTCGATGGTTCCCGGAGGCTTCGACGTGATGTCGTAGGTCACCCGGTTGATCCCGTTCACCTCGTTGATGATCCGGCTGGCGGTTTCGCCAAGGAACTCGTGGGTGAAGGGATAGTAATCGGCGGTCATCCCGTCGACGGATGTGACGGCGCGCAGCGCGCAGGCATAGTCATAGGTGCGCCCGTCACCCATCACGCCGACAGTGCGGACCGGCAGCAGCGCCACGAAGGCCTGCCAGATCTCGTCGTACAGGCCGTGCTTGCGGATCTGGTCGATGTAGACCGCGTCAGCCTTGCGCAGGATCTCCAGCTTGTCGCGGGTGATCTCGCCGGGGCAGCGGATCGCAAGGCCGGGTCCGGGGAACGGGTGGCGTCCGATGAAGCTATCGGGCAGGCCCAGTTCGTGACCCAATGCGCGGACCTCGTCCTTGAACAGCTCGCGCAGGGGTTCAACCAGCTTCAGGCCCATCTTTTCCGGCAGGCCGCCCACGTTGTGGTGCGACTTGATGGTGACCGACGGCCCGCCCGAGAAGGACACGCTTTCGATCACGTCCGGGTACAGGGTGCCCTGTGCAAGGAACTCGGCGCCGCCGATGTCGCCCGCGTGTTTCTGGAACACGTCGATGAACAGGCGGCCGATGGTTTTTCTTTTGACTTCCGGGTCACTTACACCCTCAAGCTCACCCAAAAACAGGTCGGCCTCGTCGGCGTGGATCAGCGGGATGTTATAGTTGTCGCGGAACATGCTGACGACTTCGTCGGCTTCGTTCTGACGCATCAGGCCGTGGTCGACGAACACGCAGGTCAGCTGGTCGCCGATCGCCTCGTGGATCAGCACCGCCGCGACCGAACTGTCGACGCCGCCGGACAGGCCGCAGATGACCTTGCTGTCACCGACCTGCTTGCGGATCTTGGCGATCGCCTCGGCCTTGTAGGCGCCCATCGTCCAGTCGCCCGAGAAGCCCGCGAGCCGGGTGAAGTTCTGCAGGATCAACCGACCGTTCGGGGTGTGGTGAACCTCGGGATGGAACTGCGTCGCGAAGAAGCGCCGGTCCTCGTCGCACACGATGGCGTAGGGCGCGTTGGGAGAGGTGCCGATGACCTCGAAGCCGGGGGCCAGCGCCGTGACGCGGTCGCCGTGGCTCATCCAGACCTCTTCCTTGCCGTGGCTGAACAGCCCGCGGAAGATCCGGTCCGACGTATGGGCGCCCGTGGGTTCCACGAAGGCGCGTCCGAACTCGCGGTGGTGGCCCGATTCCACCTTGCCGCCAAGCTGCTGCATCATGGCCTGCTGGCCATAGCAGATGCCCAGCACGGGCACGTCCATCTCGTAGACTTTCATCGGCGGCATCGGCGCTTCGTCGTCAAGGACGCTGCGCGGGCCGCCCGAAAGGATGATGGCACGCGGGTTGAACTCTTCCAGGAAGGCAGAGTCGACGGCCTGGAAGGGGTGGATCTCGCAATAGACATTCGCCTCGCGCAGGCGGCGCGCAATCAGCTGCGTCACCTGGCTGCCGAAGTCGATGATCAGAAGGCGTTCGTGGGAAGCTGTCATGGCTTGCCAATAGGCATTGCCGCGCGCGGGCGCAAGAGTGTCCGATAGGCCGTTTCACGACCCCGCATGTCGCTTTCACGACTATTCCGACGCAAACCGGCATCGCTATTGCGATGGGGGACGGTATCACCGGGACAATTCGGTAAAGGAGGACGACGATGACAGAGGCAGGCACACGCCGCCGGGGACGCGGAGGCGGCGGCGCGGCGCGTCGGGCGGAACGCACCAGCGTGCGCATCGAGGCAGCCCGGTTCATCGAGCGCAACATCCCCAACTTCGAGATCCTCAACGAAGAGGCGCTGCAGATCATCGAGACCAACGCCGAGACGGTGCTGGAAGAGATCGGCGTGAACTTCGTGGAGAATCCCGAAGCCCTTGAACGCTGGCGCGCCGCCGGGGCGGACGTGCAGGGCGAGCGGGTGCATATCCCGCGTGGGCTGGCGCGCGAGCTGTGTTCAACCGCGCCCGGACGGTTCACGCAGCACGCCCGCAACCCCGAGCGCAATGTCGAGATCGGCGGCAACAGCCTTGTGCTGGCCCCGGTCTATGGCCCGCCCTTCGTGCGCGACCTCGACGGTAACCGCCGCTATGCCACGCTGTCGGATTTCCATGACCTTGTGAAGCTGGGCTATATGTCCAAGTGGCTGCACCATTCCGGCGGCACGGTGTGCGAGCCCACCGACGTTGCCGTGAACAAGCGCCACCTCGACATGATTCAGGCGCACATGACGCTGTCGGACAAACCGTTCATGGGCTCGGTCACCGAACCCAGCCGGGCGCAGGATTCCGTCGACATGTGCGAAATCCTGTTCGGCAAGGACTTCGTCCAGCAGAACACGGTGATGACCTCGCTGATCAACATCAACTCGCCGCTGACCTTCGACGCGACGATGATGGGTGCGCTGGAAGTGTACGCCGCCAACAATCAGGCCTGCATCGTGTCGCCGTTCATCGTCGGCGGCGCGATGGCGCCGGTGTCGGTGGCGGGCACGCTGACGCAGGTGCTGGCCGAGGGGCTGGCGGGCATCGCCTATTCCCAGCTGGTGCGGAAAGGCGCGCCGGTGATCATGGGGGCGTTCGTCACCTCGATCGACATGAACTCGGGCGCGCCGACCTTCGGCACCCCCGAGGCGTCGCAGATCACCTATGGCATGGGCCAGCTGGCCCGGCGGCTTGGGCTTCCGTACCGCTCGGCCGGGTCGTTCTGCGGGTCCAAGCTGCCGGACGCGCAGGCGGCCTATGAAACGGCGAACTCGCTGAACGTCGGGTTGATGTCGGGCGTGAACTTCATGCTGCACGCCTGTGGCTGGCTGGAAGGCGGGCTGGTGTCCGACATCCGCAAATTCGTGATGGACGCCGATCAGCTTGGCGTCCTGCACGGGCTGGCCAAGGGCGTGGCCGTCGACGAGGACGCGCAGGCGATGGATGCGATCCGCGAGGTGGGGCCGGGCGGCCACTATCTTGGCTGCGCGCACACGCAGGCGAACTTCAAGACCGCCTTCTGGCGCAGCCAACTGCTGGACTACAAACCGTTCGAGACATGGGCCGAAGAAGGCGCGCGCGACACGCTGACCCTCGCGACCGAGCGGGCGCGCAAGTTGCTGAACGACTACCAGCAGCCCGCGATGGACCCCGCAGTGTCCGAGGCGCTGGACGCCTTCGTGGCCGAGCGCAAGGCGTCGATGCCCGACAGCTTTAGCTGATCTCCCAAAGCCCTCCCGTCAGGGGGGCGTCCTATCCCAGACCCGCCGCGCGGCTTGCCCGCGCGGGCGGGCAGTCTCGTGCGTCGGCCGCTTCGCGCGCGGCTTCGGCCGTCAGCAGGCGGGTTTCGCCGATCAGCGCGGTCAGCGCCTCGATGTGGCGGGCTGGCGAATAGGACGCGTCGTTGCTGCGCCGGGCATCGTCCATCATCTCTTCCACCGCAAGAAGCGCGGGGACCGTTCGCTGCGGACGTGGCGCCGCGATGGTCCCGAGAAACCGGCGCAGCACCCGCTCACGGTTGTATTCCCCCAAGGCGTGCCGAACTGCTTCCAGTAGAAGCCGGGGCCTGCTTAGCCCGTTCACCGTGTCCTGATACTGCGTCATGGCAAGACCTCGCTGTTCCAATCGTGACAGCGACCAACATGACCGCACCGCGCAGGGCGTTGCGCAACAAGGCTTCACGGGCTTGGCGTTAGGACAATATTTAGAAATTGGGGACAGTCTTACCGGTCTGTGGATAAAATTAACCAATTGGAAACTAATTCCACCCCAAGTTGTCATTGCTTTTGCGCTTGAGGGGTGCGCGGGGGACGCGCTTTCTTCATTCGCGGAACGTCTGGAAACCACCGTCAGGGGCATCGAACACGATGACGGGATACAGAGGAACCGGATCCGGGAACCCATTCCCGGACTGGCTGCCGGTCCATGTGCGCCACTATCTGGTCCACACGGAATGCGGACAGTCGATCAGGGCGCTGGCGCGGCTTGCGGGCTGTCATGCGTCCACCGTGATGCGCCACGTCAGGCGCAACGAGGGTCGGCGGGACGACCCTGTCGTTGACAGGGCATTCAACAGGCTGGCGGCCGACGCCCGCAGCCAGCCGAACTTTTCAAGCAAGGATACCCGGAACATGAAAATGGACAGCCGCATCAGCAAGGAGACGTGGCCCGACGTCGAGAAGGTGAATACCGAAGCAAGGCGCATCCTGCGGCGCCTGTCCGAGCCCGATGCAGTGCTGGCGCTGGCGCCGGGGATGGAAAAGGCGGTGGTCGTCCGCGAAACCTCGGACGGGCGCAGCGTGCGCACCGCCGTGCTGGACACCGACATCGCCGAGGCCTTCGTCGTGAAGGACTGGATCGAGGGCAAGGCCAAGGGCCGCGTCGCCCGCTACCGGATCACCGCGGCAGGCCGCGCGGCGCTGAAGCGGCTTCTGGCCGAGCATGACGCCCAGCCCGGGCTGGCCGAGGCGCCGTCGGCCTTCGGCGAACAGCACCGCGAGTACGCGCAGGCCGACCCCGAGCAGGGCAAGCGGCCCGGTCGACGCGCCCGCTATAACGCGAACGAAAGCCCGCTGGTGGCGCTGGCGCGGCGGCGCGACAAGGACGGCAACCCGTTTCTGGACGCCGACCTTGTGACCGCGGGCGAGCGCCTGCGCGAGGATTTCGAACTGGCGCAGTTGGGACCGCGCGTGGCGCAGAACTGGGACCGTTTCCTGACCGGCGCGGATCGCGGCGGGTTCGGCGGGTCGTTGGACGGGCAGGGGTCGGAACGCGCCCGCGCCCGCGTCGCGGCGGCGCTGAAGGACCTCGGCCCGGGGCTGGGCGACGTGGTGCTGCGGTGCTGCTGTTTTCTGGAAGGCATGGAGCAGGCCGAGAAACGCATGGGCTGGTCGGCGCGCTCTGGCAAGATCGTCCTGAAGATCGCGCTGCAACGGTTGAAACGGCACTATGCGACGCTGGGGGCCGAGGCGCAGATGATCGGCTGACGGAAACGTCTGAACAGCAGAAAGGGCGCCTGTGGGGACGGGCGCCCTTTGCTTTTGCGGGGTGGGCCATCGGATTGCCCGCAGGCCCGTATGATGCAGGTCAATGTCGCGCACGCCGTCCGGTGTCATCCTGCCGCGTATCCAGGAAGCCAAGGGAGGACGCGATGAGCTTTCGCAACAAACGCCGGGCGCTTCAGGGGGTCGTGGGCGGCGCCGGTGTCGTCGCGGCCCTCGGCGGTGTGCTGGGGATTTATTCCCTGACGGTCGGCATTTTCGCCGCCTTCGCCATCTGGATCATCGGCGCCACGCTGGTGATCGCGTTCACCGACAGCTGAGACGGCACAAGGGCGCACGGCAAATTACCGCGCGCCCCTGTCGGGTTCGTCGGCCTTATTCGGCAGCCTGCTGCGGCGTCTTCTCGGTCACCGGCACGGCGTTGGGGTCGTACTTGTCCGGGTCAGCCGCACGCACGGCGTCGCGTACGCCCTTGCCGTAGTCCGGGTGGACCTGATCGAACAGCTTGCACTGACGTTCGATGATCTCGGCCGGGACCCCGCCCATCGCGGCGGCGACGTTGGAATACAGCCTCTCTTTTTCGCCATCGTCGAAGATGTTGAACAGCGCCGTCACCTGCGTGAAGTCGTCATGCCCCTTGCGGTGATCGTAGCGGTCGGCATCGCCCGACACCTTCAGCGGCGGTTCCTGCGCCTCGGGTACCTCGACGGGAGCGCCATCGACCGAGTTCGGCTCGTAATAGGCGTCGGGTGTGCCGGTCTGAAGCCCGGCGTAATTCATCGCGCCGTCCTTGTGATAGTGATGCACGGGGCAACGCGGCTGGTTCACCGGCATCTGCTCGTAATGCGTGCCCAGCCGGTAACGGTGCGCATCGGCGTAGGAGAAGATCCGCGCCTGCAACATCTTGTCCGGCGAGAACGAGATGCCGGGCACGATGTTCGACGGGCTGAAGGCGGCGTACTCGATTTCCTGGAAATAGTTCTCGGGGTTCCGGTTCAGTTCCAGCACGCCGATGTCGATGGGCGGATAGTCCGCGTGCGGCCAGACCTTGGTCAGGTCGAACGGGTTATAGTCCGTCTTCTCGGCGTCGGTCTCGGGCATGATCTGGACCTGCACCTTCCAGCGCGGGAAATCGCCCTCGTCGATCGCGGTGTACAGCCGTTCCTGATAGCCCTCGCGGGTCTTGCCCACGACCTTCTCGGCATCCGAGTTGGTGTAATAGTCGTGGCCCTGCTCGGTCTTGAAGTGGAACTTGACCCAGAAGCGTTCGCCCTCGGCGTTCCAGAACGAGAAGGTGTGCGACCCGTAGCCGTTCATGTGCATCGGCGACTGCGGCAGGCCGCGGTCGGACATCAGGATGGTGACCTGGTGCAGCGATTCCGGCGACAGCGACCAGAAATCCCACATCGCGGTGGGCGAGCGCAAATTGGTCTTGGGGTGCCGTTTCTGCGTGTGGATGAAGTCGGGGAACTTGTACGGGTCGCGGACGAAGAACACGGGCGTGTTGTTGCCCACGAGGTCCCAGTTGCCGTCCTCGGTGTAGAACTTCAGCGAGAACCCCCGCACGTCGCGTTCGTGGTCGGCGGCGCCGGATTCGCCCGCCACGGTCGAGAACCGGGCAAGCATCGGCGTCTCGGCGCCCGGCTGCAGCGCCTTGGCGATGGTGTATTTCGAAATGTCGCCGGTGATCTTCAGAACCCCATGCGCGCCCCAGCCCTTGGCGTGGACGGTGCGTTCGGGGATGCGTTCGCGGTTCTGGTGGGCGAGTTTCTCGAGCAGTTGGTAGTCCTGCATCAGGACCGGGCCACGCGGCCCCGCGGTCAGGCTGTCCTGGTTGCTGGGAACCGGAGCACCTGCGGTCGTGGTGAGTTTCCTGAACATATGCGTCCTCCGAATCTGGAAATGTCTGGTTGCCGGAGGAGGTAGAACGGCGCGGCGCGGCGTCGATGGGTTCGTGCGGATGGGGGCTGTGGAGGCGGGGTGGCGTGGGTGATGGTGGGTCAGATGGGGTGGAACCCCATCCTACGCCCACATTGGCCCCGTCGGTATCACCGTGAACGACGGCGGCCCCGTAGGATGGGGTTTCACCCCATTACACCGACCCTAAAACAAGAAAAACCCGGCAATCCGAAGGGACTGCCGGGCTAAATTCATTCAGATAGCGCGCGAAACCCGCGCCGCGATCAGGCGGCGGCGGTCGCTTTGGCTTCCTTGAGGTACTTCAGCAGGTTCTCGGGGCTCGACTCGCCATAGGGGTCTTCGCCGTGGTTGTCGCACAGGCCCGGCTCTTCGAACCACGCTTCGATCACGCCATCGTTGACGATGGCCGCATAGCGCCACGAGCGCATGCCGAAGCCCAGGTTGTCCTTCGCGACCAGCATGCCCATGCGGCGGGTGAACTCGCCCGAGCCGTCGGGGATGACCTTCACGTTCTGGATGCCCTGGGCCTTCGCCCACTGGTTCATCACGAAGCTGTCGTTGACCGACATGCAGTAGATCTCGTCGATGCCCAGTTCCTGGAAGGTGGCGAAGTTCTCTTCGAAGCCCGGCAGCTGGTAGGTCGAGCAGGTCGGCGTGAAGGCGCCCGGCAGCGAGAACAGGACGACGCGCTTGCCTTTGAAGTAGTCGTCGGTGGTCATGTCCTGCCAGCGGAACGGGTTCGGGCCGCCGACGGCCTCGTCGCGAACGCGGGTGCGGAAGGTGATGTTGGGAAGGGTCTGACCGGCTTTCATGCGCTCGTTCCTCGTCTTGCTGAAATGCTGCGTTTGCGAAGGGTCTTAGCTGGCCGGGACAACGGGCCGCAACACGCCACGGCACGATTTGGCACGGTTCGACGCGCATAGCCGCCATGCGGTTATTCGAAAGCGTCGCTTTGCCTGTTGGGGTTTCCGTTGGAAATGCATTACATAGCAGGCAAGCGAGGAGGTCCCATGCGTGATCTGAAGATTCCCGATCAGCGCCACCCGGAAAAGGCGCACCGCCCGGATAACGCCCAGCCGAAGAAACCCGACTGGATCCGCGTCAAGGCACCCGTTAGCGCCGGCTACAAGGAAACGCGCGACATCATGCGCGAGCACAAGCTGACCACGGTCTGCGAAGAAGCCGGCTGTCCCAACGTCGGCGAGTGCTGGAGCCAGGGCCACGCCACCATGATGATCATGGGCGAGGTCTGCACCCGTGCCTGTTCGTTCTGCAACATCGCCACCGGTAAGCCGCCCGAGGCGCTGGACGTGTTCGAACCGGGGCGCGTCGCCGACGCCGTGGCCAAGCTGGGGCTGAACCATGTCGTGATCACCTCGGTCGACCGCGACGACGTTGAGGATGGCGGGGCCGAGCATTTCGCGATGACCATCCGCGCCATCCGCAAGCGCGCGCCGGACACCACCATCGAGATCCTGACGCCCGACTTCCTGAAGTCGAAGCCAGGATCGCTGGAAGTGGTGGTCGAGGCGCGGCCGGACGTGTTCAACCACAACCTTGAAACGGTTCCCGGCCTGTACCCCGAGGTCCGCCCAGGCGCCCGCTACTTCCATTCCCTGCGCCTGTTGCAGCGGGTGAAAGAAATGGACCCGTCGATGTTCACCAAGTCGGGCATCATGGTGGGTCTGGGCGAGGATCGACAAGCCGTGCTGCAGGTCATGGACGACATGCGCGCCGCCGACATCGATTTCCTGACCATCGGTCAGTACCTTCAGCCGACGCCGAAGCACCACCGCGTCGACCGGTTCGTCACCCCCGAGGAATTCGCGGGCTACGAAAAGGCCGCGTTCGGTAAGGGCTTCCTGATGGTATCGGCCACGCCGCTGACGCGGTCCAGCTATCACGCCGGTGACGATTTCGCCCGCCTGCGCGACGCGCGGCAGCGCAAGCTCGGGCTGGCCTGAAGTGTGGTTGGTGGGATGGGGTAGAACCCCATCCTACGCAAAAACGGGCACGCGACGTGAAGAATGGCCGTAGGATGGGGTTTCACCCCATCTGGCACACTCCCAAAAATCCCGCTTAGAACCGCCAATCGAGGTAGGTGCTGACCACCGCGTCGTGGCCGTCTTCGACCCCGGCGCCGATGTTCACGCCGATGCCGCTGTTCATCTGGTATCGCCCGGACGCCGCCACGGTGGCCGCTGCGCCGTCCAACGGGATCTGCACCGCGCCCGAAAGCTCGATCCGGGGCGCTGCCGCGTAGGTGCCGGACAGTTCCAGCAGGTCGGGCAGGGTGGTGGAATCCGGGACGAACACCGCCGCCCCCGCGCTTAGGCGGTCACCGCGCCACTCGGCGGCCAGTTTCGCTTGGGTGCCGGTGTCGTCGTCCACGTCGCCTTCGACAGCGCCCGATACCGTCCACGCGCCCTGCGTCCACGCGGCACCCACGGCGACCAGCGTGGCCTTGCGGCTTTTGTCGCGATGCGCCGACACCGCCAGATCCACCGGACCGATCCGCGACTCGACCCGCGCGCCCAGCGGCAGGTAGCCGTCGAACATCGCGCCCCATGTCGCCTCGGACCGGGTCTGTCGCGCGCGCTCGGCACCAAGCGTCGGCAGAATCCGGTCCAGAGCGGACAGCGCAAAACTGTCATAGGCGGGCTTCACCACGCCCGCCGATACCTTGGCCACGGGGAAGGTCCACGCAAGCGCGCCATAGGTCTCGTGCGGGGTGTCGGTCCGGTTCAGGTAGCCATAAGCGCCCAGTTCGAAGGATAAAGGCGTGCCGCTGACGCCCAGCGAAAACAGAACGTCGCCTGCAAGGAAGGGGGCGGCGCCCGGAATGCGGTTCGTCAGGCCAATGGTGGCGCGGCCCTCGGCGTTGAAGGGCCACGAGTCGTCGGCGCTGGCCGCGTGGCCCGCGATTGCCACGGCACATGCAAGGCACCACGTCCGCATCATCGGTCTCCTTCATCCGGGGGATATCGATGATAGCGCAACCGCCGAAAAGGGAAAGATCGCAGCCTTGCGTTCCCGGCAAGGGTGACAGTCGCACCGGCAAAGGGATTTGGGCCTTTCCATTCTCCGACTTGCGTGAAATAGCAAACTGCCAAAACGAAAACTCCAAAGGAGACCCTCATGGAGATTCGCGAGGCCCTTACTTTCGACGACGTTCTACTGGTCCCGGCGGCCTCGAGCGTGCTGCCGTCCACGGCGGATACGCGGACGCTTGTGACCCGTCAGATCGCGCTGAACATCCCGCTTCTCAGTTCCGCGATGGACACCGTGACAGAGTCGCGGATGGCCATCACGATGGCGCAGGCCGGCGGCATCGGCGTGATCCACAAGAACCTGGACGTCGAGACGCAGGCCCGCGAAGTCAGCCGGGTCAAACGGTTCGAAAGCGGCATCGTGTACAATCCCGTGACGCTTCGGTCGGACCAGACGCTGGCCGACGCCAAGGCGTTGATCGACCGCTACAACTTCACCGGCTTCCCGGTGGTGGACGAGAAGGGCCGCGTGGTCGGCATCGTCACCAACCGCGACATGCGCTTCGCCACTTCGGACGACACGCCGGTGCGGGTGATGATGACCTCGAAAGATCTTGCGATCCTGCAGGAACCGGCGGACCGCGACGAGGCGATCAGCCTGATGAAGGCGCGCCGGATCGAAAAGCTGCTGGTCACCGACGAAAGCGGCAAGCTGACCGGCCTGCTGACCCTGAAGGACACCGAGATGTCGGTGCTGAACCCGACCGCCTGCAAGGACCGGCTGGGCCGGCTGCGCGTCGCGGCGGCGACCTCGGTGGGCGACTCGGGCTTCGAGCGGACCGAGGCGTTGGTCGATGCGGGCGTCGACATCGTGGTCATCGACACCGCGCACGGTCACTCCAAGGGCGTGCTCGAGGCGGTGACCCGCGCCAAGTTGCTGTCGAACGAAGTTCAGGTGATTGCGGGCAACGTCGCCACCGGTGAGGCCGTGCGCGCACTGATCGACGCGGGCGCCGACGCGGTGAAGGTGGGGATCGGGCCGGGCTCGATCTGCACGACGCGGATGGTCGCCGGCGTCGGCGTGCCCCAGCTGACTGCCGTCATGGACTGCGCGGCGGCGGCGGGCGACGTGCCGGTCATCGCGGATGGCGGCATCAAGTTCTCGGGCGACTTCGCCAAGGCGATCGCGGCGGGTGCGTCCTGCGCGATGGTCGGCTCGATGATTGCCGGGACCGACGAAAGCCCGGGAGAGGTGATCCTGTACCAAGGCCGGTCGTTCAAGTCCTATCGCGGCATGGGCAGCATGGGTGCGATGGCGCGCGGCTCGGCCGACCGCTATTTCCAGAAGGACGCCGCCAGCGACAAGCTGGTGCCGGAAGGCATCGAGGGGCAAGTGCCCTACAAAGGCTCTGCCGGTGCGGTGATCCACCAGCTGGTCGGCGGTCTGCGGGCCGCGATGGGCTATACCGGCTGTGCCACCGTGCCCGAGATGCGCAAGAACTGTCAGTTCGTGAAGATCACCGGCGCGGGGCTGAAGGAAAGCCACGTGCACGATGTTCAGATCACGCGCGAGTCGCCGAACTACCGGCTGATGTGACGGACCACCCGTGACCCCCGGAGCACGCATCGCGGCGGCCATCGCCGTGCTGGACGAGGTTCTGTCCGGCGCCCCCGCCGAAAAGGTCCTGACGACCTGGGCGCGCCGGAACCGCTATGCCGGTTCCGGTGACCGCGCCGCCATCCGCGACCACGTCTATGACGCGTTGCGTTGCCGCCGGTCCTTCGCGTGGCTGGGCGGGGCGGAAACCGGGCGCGGCCTGATGCTGGGCGCACAAAGGGCTTCGGGCACCGATCCCTCGTCGCTGTTCACCGGCGAAGGATACGCCCCCGCGCCTGTTGGGGCCGAGGAAGCGGGGCAGGACCTGTCCAACGCGCCCGACGCGGTGCGGCTGGACATGCCCGATTGGCTGATGGGGCCGCTGTCCGACAGCCTTGGCGACCGGACCGAGCCCGCGCTGGCCGTGCTTCGGACCCGCGCGCCGGTGTTCCTGCGGGTGAATATCGCACGGGCCGACCGCGAGGACGTGCGCGCCATGCTGGCCGCCGACGGGATCGAGACCGCGCCGCATCCGCTGGCCGACACCGCGCTTGAGGTGACATCCAACCCCCGCCGCGTGGCGCAGTCGCGCGCTTATCTCGATGGCTTGGTCGAGCTTCAGGACGCCTCCAGCCAGGCGGCCTGCGCGGCGGTGCCGCTGGAACCCGGCGCCCGCGTGCTGGACTACTGCGCCGGGGGCGGGGGCAAGGCGCTGGCGCTGGCGGCTCGGGGCGCGCGCGTGACGGCGCATGATTCCGATCCGCGCCGGATGCGTGACCTGCCGGTGCGGGCAGAGCGAGCGGGCGCGGCGATT
Organism: Psychromarinibacter halotolerans; assembly: GCF_029168315.1. Classification (NCBI taxonomy): domain Bacteria; kingdom Pseudomonadati; phylum Pseudomonadota; class Alphaproteobacteria; order Rhodobacterales; family Paracoccaceae; genus Psychromarinibacter; species Psychromarinibacter halotolerans. Next base: position 665,085 of record NZ_JARGYD010000001.1, on the reverse strand, counting down.
GTCACCGAAGAGACGATCGCCGACGCGGACCGCTTCGACGTGGTGCTGTGCGACGTGCCCTGCACAGGCTCGGGCACATGGCGCCGGACCCCCGAAGCGAAATGGTTGTTGACGCCCGAGCGTCTGGACGATCTGTGCCGCACGCAGGCCGAGATCCTTGCCACCGCGGCGCGGCATGTGAAGCCGGGCGGAACGCTGGTTTACATGACCTGCTCGATGCTGACCGCCGAAAATTCCGCCCAGATCGAGGAATTCCTTGCCGCATCAAAGGGCTGGACCCTGACGCTGTCCCGGCGCTTTAGCCCCGAGGACGGAGGCGACGGGTTCTTCGTTGCCGTTATGGACGCGCCATCCACCTGATCGCAAGTTGATCCCAGGCTGAGCCCAGTCTGAGCCTCGGCGCCCGTCGACCCTCCGGATCTTAACACCCTGTTAACCATTTCGCGCCAAGCTTCCGCGCGAAACGCAGGGGGAAGTGTAGTGTCCGACGTCGCAAGGCCTCCTGGCGCGCTGACGCGCATGGCGCTGACGGTGGCGCCGCATTGGCGCCGGGTGCTGGCGCCTGCCGCGGGCTGTCTGGGTCTCGCGCTTTTGTTCTCTGGCGGTTTTACGGGTTTGGCCTTTCTGGTCGTCGGATCCACGCTAGGGATGCTTGGCGTCCTGATCGGGGTGCTGGTCCTGCATTACCGCGTGCGGCAGGGGCATGTGACCGCCGCCATCGCGACGCTGGTCGGACGCGACACGGTGCCCAGCTTTCTGACGGATGAAATCGGGCGCATCACCTATCGCAACGCCGCTGCCGCCAACCGATACCGCGACGGCGACGACAACACGCTGGCCGGCGCCATCGGCGACCACTTTGCCGCGCCCGGACAGGTGATCGCGCGGCTTCGCCACCGCGCCGACGCACAGGGCAGCGCCGCCGAGGACGTGGCGACCGCCTACGGCGTGCTGCGGCTTTCGGTCACCCGCGCCGATCCCGGCGGGCACATCTGGCGGCTGGACGAACACGCCAGCGCCTCGGCCGAGGATATCGAGATGCCGATGATGCGCCTGTCGCGCACCGACAGCATCGTCGCGATGAACCTTGCGATGGAACGGCTGATCGGCGGCCGGGTGAAGACGCTGGACCGGGTGGTGACGGACCTGCCGCTGCGCAAGGGACAGATGCACACGCTGGACACGGCGAAGGGGCAGGTGTCCGCCCATATCGTCACGATGGTGGAACCGGGCGGCCTGCGGCAGGCCTATGTCTGGCCCGGCGAATCCCCTGATACGGCGATGACCCACGCCGATGCGCTTCCCGTCCCGGTGCTGAAGCTGTCGGCCAACGGGCGAATCCTGATGGCCAATCGCCGCGCCCGCGCGCTTCTGGCGCTGCCCGAAGAGGAAGAGTTCGACTTTGCCGCCACGGTCGAGGGGCTGGGCCGCCCGGTGGAGGAATGGCTGCGCGACGTGTCCGAGGGGCGCGGCGGCAATCAGGCCGAGGTGGTCCGCGCGACCCGTCCGCAAAAGGACGTGTACCTTCAGGTGGCGCTTGGCCGGATGGTCGACGGCGGCACGGCCTCGTTGCTGGCGGTGCTGATCGACGCGACGGAGCTGAAGACGCTGGAAGCACAGTTCGTGCAAAGCCAGAAAATGCAGGCAGTGGGGCAACTTGCGGGCGGTGTCGCACATGACTTCAACAACCTGCTGACCGCGATCTCTGGCCATTGCGATCTGCTTTTGCTGCGCCATGAACCCGACGATTCCGAGTATGGCGACCTTGTGCAGATCAACCAGAACGCCAACCGCGCGGCGGCGTTGGTCGGGCAGCTTCTGGCGTTCTCGCGCAAGCAGAACATGCAGCCCGAACTGCTGGATCTGCGCGACACGCTGGGCGACCTGACCCATCTTCTGAACCGGCTGGTGGGCGAGAAGATTCAGCTGGATTGGACCAACGACCCCGACCTGCCTCAGATCCGGGCCGACAAGCGGCAGCTGGAACAGGTGCTGATGAACCTTGTCGTGAACGCCCGCGACGCGATGCAGGACGGCGGACGCGTCCGCATAGCCACCCGCGCGGTGCGCCTGTCCGATGTGCTGGCGCGCGACCGGGCAAAGGTGCCGCCGGGCGATTACGTGGTGGTCACGGTCGAGGACGAAGGCTGCGGCATCCCCGCCGACCGGATCGCCAAGATCTTCGAGCCGTTCTATTCCACCAAGCGCACGGGCGAGGGGACCGGGCTGGGCCTGTCGATGGCGTACGGCATCGTCAAGCAGTCCGGCGGTTTCATCTTCGCCGACAGCGTTCTGGGGCAGGGCACGGTTTTCACGATGTATTTCCCCGCCCATCGCGGCATTGGCCCCACCACGGCGGACCAGCGCGCCGCGCCCGCGCGACCGGCGGCGCGGCCTAACGGGGGTGTCGTCCTGCTGGTCGAGGACGAAGCGCCGGTGCGCGCCTTTGCAAGCCGCGCGCTGCGCCTGCGCGGCCATACCGTGCTGGAAGCGGACAGCGCCGAAGAGGCGTTGAAAAAGCTCGAAGACCGCGAGTTGCAGGTGGATGTCTTCGTGACCGACGTCATCATGCCCGGCATGGACGGTCCGACATGGGTCCAGCAGGCGTTGCAGGTCCGCCCGGACACGCGCGTGGTGTTCGTATCGGGCTATTCCGAGGACAGCATCTCTCATAACCGGGCGAAGATTCCCAACTCCGTGTTCCTGCCCAAGCCGTTCTCGTTGGCGCAGCTGACGGAAACGGTGCAGGAACAGATCGGCTGACGGAATAAGAAGCCAAGCGTTTCCCATTGGTTACAATATTCTCCCGAACCATCGAGGCCCGTAAACCAAACGTTCACCACTATGGGCGCATCCTTCATTCCATAAGATTTTGCTTGAAATGTGCTCTTTTTGTTCCCATACCATTGTGGGAACAAGAGGCGAACATCGGCAGTCATTGCCGCAGGGCAGGCGCTGTGAAATAAGGGTGCGAACGATCATGGCTACGGCAGAACTTCTGAAGATGATGGACAAGAGCGACAGCGACAAGAAGAAGGCGCTCGACTCGGCGCTGGCACAGATCGAACGGCAGTTCGGCAAGGGCTCGATCATGAAGCTCGGGGCCGACAACCCGCTGGGCGATATCGAGGCGACATCGACCGGGTCGCTTGGCCTGGACATCGCGCTGGGAATCGGCGGCATTCCGAAAGGCCGGATCGTCGAGATCTATGGTCCGGAAAGCTCGGGCAAGACGACCCTGACCCTGCACTGCATCGCGGAAGAGCAGAAAAAGGGTGGCGTTTGCGCCTTCGTCGACGCGGAGCACGCGCTGGACCCGCAATACGCCAAGAAGCTTGGCGTGAACCTTGACGAGCTGCTGATCTCGCAGCCCGATACCGGCGAACAGGCCCTGGAAATCACCGACACGCTGGTGCGGTCGGGCGCGGTGAACATGGTGGTGGTCGACTCGGTCGCCGCGCTGACGCCGAAGTCCGAACTGGAAGGCGACATGGGCGACTCGTCCGTGGGTGTCCACGCCCGCCTGATGAGCCAGGCGATGCGGAAGCTGACCGGTTCGATCAGCCGGTCCAAGTGCACCGTGATCTTCATCAACCAGATCCGGATGAAGATCGGCGTCATGTTCGGTTCGCCCGAAACGACGACGGGCGGTAACGCGCTGAAATTCTACAGCTCTGTCCGTCTCGACATCCGCCGCATCGGCGCGATCAAGGACCGCGACGAGGTTGTCGGCAACCAGACCCGCGTGAAGATCGTGAAGAACAAGGTGGCCCCGCCGTTCAAGCAGGTCGAATTCGACATCATGTACGGCGAAGGCATCTCGAAAACCGGCGAGCTTCTGGACCTTGGCGTCAAGGCCGGCGTGGTCGAGAAGTCGGGCGCTTGGTTCTCTTACGGGGATGAACGCATCGGGCAGGGGCGTGAGAACGCGAAGACCTTCCTGCGCGAGAACAAGGACATGGCGTACGAGATCGAGGACAAGATCCGCGCCGCGCACGGGCTGGATTTCGATATGGCCCCCGGCGAGAAAGACGACGACGACGCGCTGATGGAAGACTGACCACAGCGCATCGCGGAAATATCGCTGAATTCAGGGGGCCGCGCTTGCGGCCCTTTGTATTTGTATATACATACGCTATCCTGAACCTATACACGACGGAGGGATGGCGCATGTACGCACTACTGGCCCGAACCCGCGATGCGCTCGAGAAACGCCGGGCGGTTCGCGAACTGCAACGGATGCCCAACGAAGGGCTGTTCGACCTTGGCATACGCCGCGACCAGATCCGCGACTATGTCCACGGGCGCGGCGCCTTCGCGGCCCGGCCCGCGGCCCGCACGGCCGAGATCATCCCGTTCCCGGCCGGCCGCATGGTGCGCCGCGCCGCCTGAGGGCGTTTCGACAGGCGCTAAGGGCCATTGGCCAGTGGACAGTTTCCGGGTGCAAGGCTAAACGGGGCAGACCGTTGCCACACACCCGGACCGTACCCAAGACATGGCCAGCCTGAACGACATCCGCTCGACCTTCCTCGACTATTTCCGCCGTCAGGGGCACGAGGTCGTTCCGTCCTCTCCCCTCGTTCCGCGCAACGACCCGACGCTGATGTTCGTGAACTCGGGCATGGTCCAGTTCAAGAACCTGTTCACCGGGGTCGAGAAACGGGACTATAACCGGGCGACCACGGCGCAGAAATGCGTGCGGGCCGGGGGCAAGCACAACGATCTGGACAACGTCGGTTACACCGCGCGGCACCATACGTTCTTCGAAATGCTGGGGAACTTCAGCTTCGGCGATTACTTCAAGACCGAGGCCATTCCCTTTGCGTGGGAACTGCTGACCAAGGACTTCGGCATCGACAAGTCGCGTCTGCTGACCACGGTCTACCACACCGACGACGAGGCGTTCGAGATCTGGAAGAAGGTCGGCGTGCCGGAAGACCGGATCATCCGGATCGATACCTCTGACAACTTCTGGCAGATGGGCCCGACCGGCCCCTGCGGCCCCTGCACCGAGATCTTCTATGATCACGGCGATCACATCTGGGGCGGGCCTCCGGGCTCTGCCGACGAGGATGGCGACCGCTTCATCGAGATCTGGAACGTCGTGTTCATGCAGAACGAGCAGTTCGAAGACGGCTCGATGCGCGCGCTGGACATGCAGTCGATCGACACCGGCATGGGGCTGGAACGGATCGGCGCGCTGCTTCAGGGCAAGCACGACAACTATGACACCGACACCATGCGCGCCCTGATCGAGGCGTCGGCCCACGCGTCCAGCACGGACCCCGATGGCGACGGCAACGTCCACCACCGGGTGATCGCGGACCACCTGCGGTCGACCTCGTTCCTGATCGCGGACGGAGTCATGCCCTCGAACGAGGGGCGCGGCTATGTCCTGCGGCGGATCATGCGCCGCGCGATGCGCCACGCCCACCTGCTGGGCACGCAGGACCCGGTGATGCACAAGCTGGTTCCCGCGCTGGTGCAGCAGATGGGTCAGGCCTACAGCGAACTCGGACGCGCGCAGGCGCTGATCGAAGAAACGCTGCTGCTGGAGGAAACGCGCTTCAAGACCACGCTGGACCGTGGTCTGAAACTGCTGGACGACGAGCTTGACCAGATCGCCGAGGGGGCCGAGCTTCCGGGCGAGGCTGCGTTCCGCCTGTACGACACCTATGGCTTCCCGCTGGACCTGACGCAGGACGCCCTGCGCGAAAAGGGCCGCACCGTGGACACCGCCGGGTTCGACGCCGCGATGGCCGAACAGAAGGCCAAGGCGCGCGCCGCGTGGTCCGGGTCCGGCGAATCCAAGGATCTTGCCCTGTGGTACGAGATTGCCGACGAGCAGGGCGGCACCGAATTCCTGGGCTATGACACCGAGACCGCCGAAGGGCAGGTCACTGCGATCATCAACGACGGCAAGCTGACCGACAGCCTGCCCGAGGGCGAAAGCGGCTGGGTGATCGTGAACCAGACGCCGTTCTATGGCGAGTCCGGCGGTCAGGTTGGCGACACGGGCGTGATCCGCTCGCTGACCGACGGGTCGGTCGAGGCAGAGGTGACCGACACCCAACGCTTTGGCGGCGGCCGCATCTTTGGCCACTTCGTCACCGCCAAGAAGGGCGCGCTGAAGACGGGCGAGCCGGTGGCGCTGAAGGTCGACCATTCCCGGCGCAGCATGATCCGGGCCAACCACTCGGCCACGCACCTGCTGCACGAATCCCTGCGCGAAGTGCTGGGCGATCACGTCGCGCAGCGCGGGTCGCTGAACGCGCCGGACCGGCTGCGGTTCGACTTTAGCCATTCGAAGGCGCTGAGCGCCGACGAGGTGGCGCAGGTCGAGCGCGACGTGAACGCCTATATCCGGCAGAACACCCCGGTCGAGACGCGTATCATGACCCCCGACGACGCCCGCGCCATCGGCGCGCAGGCGCTGTTCGGCGAGAAGTACGGCGACGAGGTGCGGGTCGTGTCGATGGGCCGCGCGCCGACCGGCAAGGGCATGGACAAGGAAACCTACTCGATCGAGCTTTGTGGCGGCACCCATGTGGTCCGCACCGGCGACATCGGGGCCTTCGTGCTGACCGCCGAGTCCGCGTCGGCCTCGGGCGTGCGCCGCATCGAGGCGCTGACCGGGCAGGCCGCGATGGCCGAACTGCGGGGCCGCGACAAGCGGCTGTCCGAGATCGAGGATCTTGTGAAGACCTCGGGCGAGGATGCCGTCAGCCGGGTCAAGGCGCTGTTGGACGAGCGCAAGTCGTTGACGAACGAGCTGGCGCAGCTGCGCCGCGAGCTGGCGATGTCCGGCGGGGCCGGGCAGGGCGCGGGCGCCGAAGCCCAAGAGATCAACGGCCGCAAGTTCCTTGCGCAGGTGCTTCAGGGCGTCAGCGGCAAGGATCTTCCGGCCCTGATCGACGAACATAAACAACGGCTTGGCTCGGGTGCGATCCTGTTGATCGCCGACGCGGGCGGCAAGGCCGCCGTCGCCGCTGGCGTGACCGAGGACCTTGTGTCCGACATCAGCGCCGTGGACCTTGTGAAGGCCGCGGTGGCGCAGCTTGGCGGCAAGGGGGGCGGTGGCCGCCCCGACATGGCCCAAGGCGGCGGCAAGGATGTAACGAACGCGGACGCGGCCATCGCCGCAGCCGCCGAAGTGATGGGAGCCTGACAATGGGTGCACTCTGGATCGCGCATGTAACCGTCTCTGACGAAGAGGCCTATGGAAAGTACGCCGCCATCGCCACCGAGGCGATCGCGGCCCACGGCGGCGTCTTCCTTGCCCGTGGCGGGCGCTATCACGTGCTGGAAGGCCGGGACCGTCCCCGCAACGTGGTGGCGCGCTTTCCCAGCCTCGAGGCGGCGGTGGAATGCTACAACTCGCCCCGCTACCAAGAGGCGCTGAGCTTTGCCAAAGGCGCAAGCGAACGCGACCTCGTCGTTGTCGAGGAAGTGTAGTCCCGGCGCATTCAACCTGCGGCCGATTGACTTTTGCGTTGGCTCGCCGCCCGAATCGTCCGGTTTCCTCCAGCCCACGGAAATCGCTGAATTTTCGGCCCCGGTCCCCGTCAAGCGTCGGGGGCCGGGGCTTTTTACGTCGCGGTACGCGGAATTCTGTCAGAACGGCCACTTTTCGGTCGAGGATTCGCAAGTTATCCCCACGGGTGAAGCGATTGATTTTTGGTCGTCAGTTCAATTCTTCCACAGGACAACTTCTTTTCTGTTTGCATAAATCGAACAACATCAGCCGGTTCCGCGCTTTGTTTCAAGTGGCGTGCCAATTGCAAAAAATGACCTTACGGCAGATGCTGGGCGAGTGGTGCGGTCGCGCCACATAACTGCCCCAAATGGTAGAATATGTGCAATTTTCGCTTTCAATTGTCTTTCCTGCATCGGCTGCCCCTAGGTTAGTCAAATTCACGCGTGGTAAATTTTCCTTACTTTTTTGGGTAATGGAGGTTTGCAAAATGAAATCGATCCTGACCGCCGCGGTTGCCGCTGTTGTCATCTCTTCCGGGTCCGCGATGGCTTGGGAAGGCAAGACCGTCGGCTGCTTCGACAAGGTCTGGGTGTCCGCCACCTACACCACGAAGAAAGAGCTGGTGAAGCCTGCCAAGGAGCAGTTCGAGCATAAGAACGGCCGCATCGAACTGGTTCACTACGCTCCTGTCTATCGTGAGATCAAGATGCTTGCGTCGCCGGGCTACTGGGTGATGCGCGAAGTCAGCTGCGGCTGCCCGGTCTGCGACTGATCTGTCCGGAACGCTGGCGTCATCCGCGCCGGTAACCTTATTTGAAAAGCAAATGCGCGGGCCGGTCAGGCCCGCGCATATTTCGTTCCGGCCTATGGGCGTTCGCTGTCCAGCAGGATGGCACCCGACATTATCTGGCCGATATAGCCGCAGCCGTCGGGCCGCTGGCTGAAATGCGCCCACGCCGTCGCCGAAAAGCGGTGCGGCGCCATGAACAGCATCATCAGGGTCAGATCCTCTCGCGAAACCGGACCGGCGACGGCCCCCCGCGCTTCGAAGGCGACGATGGCGTCCGGCGTCAGGCTGCGAATCTGCATCGCATAGGCGACGTACTCGGCCGAGATGATGCAGCTGTCCAGCGGGCAGGGCACCTGATCGTGCAGTGCATGGGCCAGTTCGTGGACGATGACGCTGTCGTGGAAGGCCGCGTCATCCAGATCGCGAAACGGGGTGTCGGCATTGCGCACGGCGGCAGTGTCTTCGGGCGTCAGGATCTCGATCCGGTCTTCGCCGCAGTGGTACATGCCCACGCAGCCGCCCGGCAGGTCATCGACGACGTCGATGGTCAGCGGCTTGGACAGCGGAAGGTTACAGGCGGCAAGGACCGGAAGAGCAGCCCCCACGACGTCGCAGACGTGTCGTTCCAACGTGGGCTCGCCCCCGGTCACGGACACGCGCCCGTCGGCGAAACAGTCCAGCGCGTGCGCATCGACCGGCAGCATGCCGAACAGGCCCGGAAGGGCCGTCAGCAACCATATCGGACGACGGTTCGGCATAGGGGCAGGTTAGCGAACCCGCCCCACGCCAGGCAATCCTGTTACGGATCGTTATGCGCGCGACTGGCGCTTGCGCTCGTGCGGGTCGAGATACCGCTTGCGCAGACGGATCGCGTTCGGCGTCACCTCGACCAGTTCGTCGTCGTTGATATAGGCGATGGCCTCTTCCAGCGACAGCGTGACCGGCGTGGTCAGGCGCACGGCCTCGTCGGTGCCCGAGGCGCGGACGTTGGTCAGCTTCTTGCCCTTCAGCGGGTTCACCTCGAGATCGTTCTCGCGCGAGTGCTCGCCGATGATCATGCCGGTGTAGACCGGAGCCTGCGCCCCAAGGAACATCTTGCCGCGATCCTCGAGGTTCCACAGGGCGTAAGCGACGGTTTCGCCGTTCTCCATCGAGATCAGCACACCGGCACGGCGGCCCGGAATCGGACCCTTGTGCGGCGCCCAGCCGTGGAACACGCGGTTCAGCACGCCCGTGCCACGGGTGTCGGTCAGGAACTCGCCGTGATAGCCGATCAGGCCGCGCGACGGGACATGCGCGATGATGCGGGTCTTGCCGGCACCGGCAGGCCGCATCTCGACCAGATCGCCCTTGCGCGTGCCGGTCAGCTTTTCGATCACGGCGCCCGAGTATTCGTCATCGACGTCGATCGTGGCTTCCTCGATCGGTTCCTCGGTTCCGTTCTCGCCTTCGCGCATGATCACCTGCGGCCGAGAGATCGACAGTTCGAACCCTTCGCGGCGCATGTTCTCGATCAAGACGCCCATCTGAAGTTCGCCACGGCCCGACACCTCGAAGGCCTCGCCGCCGGGGGTGTCCTGGATCTTGATGGCGACGTTGCCCTCGGCCTCTTTCATCAGGCGCTCGCGGATGACGCGGGATTGCACCTTCTTGCCGTCCCGACCGGCCAGCGGGCTGTCGTTGATGCCGAAGGTCACGGTGATGGTCGGCGGGTCGATCGGCTGGGCGTCCAGCGGCTCGTCCACGGCCAGCGCACAGATGGTGTCGGCCACGGTGGCCTTGGTCATGCCCGCAAGGGACACGATGTCGCCGGCAAGGCCTTCTTCGATGTCCGACTGCGCAAGGCCGCGGAAGGCCTGGACGCGGGTGACGCGGAACTGTTCGATCTTCTGGCCGATGCGGGACAGCGCCTGCACCGTCTGGCCAACCTTGACCTTGCCGGATTCGATCCGGCCGGTCAGCAGGCGGCCGACGAAGGGGTCAGAGCCCAGCGTGGTTGCCAGCATCCGGAAATCATCGTCCTGGTGCTTGATCTGCTTCGGCGACGGGACGTGGTTGACGATCAGGTTGAACAGCGCCGACAGGTCCTTGCGCGGGCCGTCAAGCTCGGCATCCGCCCAGCCGTTGCGGCCCGAGGCGTACATGTGCGGGAAGTCCAGCTGGTCCTCGTTCGCGTCGAGGCTGGCGAACAGGTCAAAGCATTCGTCCAGTGCGCGGTCGGGTTCCGCGTCGGGCTTGTCGACCTTGTTCAGCACCACGATCGGGCGCAGGCCCAGCGCAAGCGCTTTCGAGGTCACGAATTTCGTCTGCGGCATCGGGCCTTCAGCCGCGTCCACCAGCAGCACCACGCCGTCGACCATCGACAGGATCCGCTCGACCTCGCCGCCGAAGTCGGCGTGGCCGGGGGTGTCGACGATGTTGATCCGGGTGTTCTTCCATTCCACCGATGTCGGCTTGGCGAAGATGGTGATCCCACGCTCGCGTTCCAGATCGTTGGAATCCATCGCCCGTTCGGCGACCGCCTGGTTCTCGCGGAAGGCGCCGGATTGTTTCAGAAGTTCGTCCACAAGCGTTGTCTTGCCGTGGTCGACGTGAGCGATGATCGCGATATTGCGCAGGTCCATTGGTCGTATCCGTAAGGGGAGTTGGCGCGCGGATACCTTGGGACGACCGGAAAGGCCAGCCCTTGCGGCATGTCAGGCGCGCAAAGCTGCCTGCTGCCTAGTGCGGCGCCGTTTTCGAGAACAGGTGTATGACAAGAATGCCGGTCAGGATCAACGCGATGCCAAGGACCGCGGGCAGGTCCAGCCGTTGCTGGAACACCAGAAGACCGATCACCGCGATGAACACGATACCAAGCCCGGACCACACCGCATAGGCGACGCCAACAGGCACCGTCTTTAGCACCATCGCCAGAAGGTAGAAGCTGACGCCGTAGGCGACGAAGACCACCACCGTCGGCAACGGGCGGGTGAACTGCTGGCTGGCTTGCAGCGCGGTGGTCCCGATCGTCTCGCACAGGATGGCAAGCACGAGGTAGGCATAGGTCATCATGGCGGCTCCTTCCGTTGACCCCTAGCGCGGGTCCGACGCGGGGGGAAGCGCGTTTGTCACAGCCTCGATTCCGTGTAGGCTTGACCCAAGGACAGGGAGGACAGTCCAATGACGGTTGCCGACGACGTCGCCGCGCTTTTGGCGCGGCTGGAAAGCGGCCGCGATCTGGTGATCGACGGGGACGTCCACATCACCGATCCGGATCGGCTGCCGGATTGGCAGCGCAAGCGGCGCGCGGCCAACCCCGACTATTACCACGGGCGCACGATCTCGGCCGAGGATGCGGTGGCAGAGATGGACGCCGCCGGGGTCGACATGGCGCTGGTCTGGCAGAACCCGGCAGCGACCGAGTACGGCGACGATCCGGCGGCGAACTATCAGGCGCTGCTAGAGGCCAACCGCTACATCGCGGATGCCGCGCGGCGCTTTCCCGGGCGGTTCATCCCGGCGGGCTGGACCGACCCCAAGGCGCTGGGGCTGGACGGGGCCTTGCGGCTGGTGGACGAGTTGACCGGCGCGCTTGGCATGGCGATCGTGAAGATGAACCCGGCGCAGAACGCCTATCGCATGGCGTCCGAGCCCGTGATGGCGACCGTCGCGCGCATCGTCGAGCGGGGGGCGGTGCCAGCGTTCCACTTCGGGTCCGACACGCCTTATACCCCGGCAGAAGACCTGCGCGCCGTGGCCGAGGCCTTTCCGCAGGTGCCGGTGATCGGCGTTCACATGGGCGGCGGCGGCGCAGCCTATCCGGACTCGGACGAGACCTATGCCAAGGCGCGGGCGCACGGGCTGGAGGTGCCGAACATCTTCTACGTCCTGTCCGCCAAGCGCGACACGCATATCGAAAGCGACCTGATCGCCTATACCGCCGCCGGACCCGAAGCCGCAGCGCGGATCGCCTGCGCGTCGGACGCGCCGTATGGGCGGATGACTTGGAATTTCGGCGGATACCGGGCGATGTTCGGCGCGCTGGCACAGGGGCAGGGCAATCCCGACCCGCGCCTGGCGCCGGGCATGTTCACCGATACCGTCGTGGCGGGCTACATGGGCAACAACCTTGCGCGGCTGGCGGCTTCGGCCATCCGGCGCTGGCAGGCCGTGCACGCCGATCAGGTTGCGATGTAGCGGTCGCGGCGGTGGTTGAAGGCGATGGTAAGGTTCAGCACCACCGCGCCCAGCAGCGACCACAGGATCACCTGCGGCGGGAACAGCAGGAACCCGATGGCGAAGATCACAGCGTCGACCAGAAGCTGGACGTAACCGGCCTTGAACCCGGTGCTGTCCTGCACGATCAGCGCCACGACGCCCAGCCCGCCCAGCGACCCGTTGTGCCGGAACATCGCCAACAGGCCGATACCCGTAGTGGTGCCGAACACGACGGCCGCGACGCCGGGCGCCATTTCGCCCACGGTCCAGCCCATCGGCAGAAGCGAGGTGATCCCCGACAGCAGCGTGACCGACAGCAGCGATTTGAAGGTGAACTCGGCCCCAAGACGGCGATAGGCAAGGACGTAGAAGGGCAGGTTGACGATGAAGAACACGGCGCCGAACGGCCATCCCGACAGGTACGAGATGATCACGGCAACGCCTGCGGTCTGACCGGTGATCAGCCCCGCGCTGGTCAGGACATGTACCCCGATCCCGCACAGGAAGATGCCGATGCCAAGGCCCTGGACGTCGTCCAGTGGCGTGTGTTCGACAGTGTTCGGCAGGTCTTTTCGCATATGCGGCGATTAGGACAGAATACCTGACCCGTCAATGATCTTCAGCGATCTCCGCCGCGTGCCTGCGGGTTCGGGCCCACTCTGCCGCCTCGCGCCGGGTCAGGGTGGGGCGGGCCTTGTCGCCATAGGTTTCGGGGGTCTGGCCGTATTGCTGTAGGGCCAAGCGCAAAGAGCTTCGCGCCGGCGGGGACAGCGCCGCCAGCGCCATTTGGCCCGGGAACAGGCTTTCCACCGGCATCGCGTTGCTGGTCAGGATCTCGTGCCGTGGCATCAGGACGTGGACATAGACCATTGCCGGACAGCCGTGCCGGACCCGGACGCCGCGCAGGGGCAGCAGGCCACAGGCCGGCGCAAGCATCTGACGGCCTTCGTCCTCGGTCAGCAGAACCCGATGCTGCGGCGAAAGATCGACCGAGTCCGATGGCGTGCCCGGGCCCAGCGCGCCCGGCTCGAACCGGATCGGGCGGCGGCCGTCCTCGCGCCCGCGAAAATCGGCGCGGCTTCGGCCGGTCCATAGAACCGGCTGCGGGCCGTGGTCCAGCGTCATGACCCTGTCGCCCGCCCGCAACCGCCCTGCCTGCACGGCGCCCGATGGCGTGTCGACGGGCGTCGCGGAGGTGAAGCAAGCGACGTTCGAATACAGTTCCGAGCTAGAGGTATTGTCGCTGCTGCCCGCCGGATCGCCATCGCGCGATTCGACCGGATAAAAGCTGGATCCCGCCGGGAAGCCGGTCACCCATGCGGGAACCGAGAATCCCACGTTCTCGCCGCCGATGCGGATGACCCAGACCTCGACCCCGCTGGCATCCACAAGCGAGAATTCCGCCTGAACCACGTCGCCCGCGCTGTACGTCTTGCCGTTCAGCGTAATGTCCTGGTTCAGGACCTGCGCCGCGCCGGTTTCGGTATAGCCGTCTTCGAAATACGGGTCGTCGTCGGTTATGTGAAGCTGTGCCGGCGCGCCGCCTTGATAGGTGTAGGTATATCCCGTCCACGTCGGCTGCGCCGGGTCGTAATACTGCGCATTGGGGTGGTTGGCATCCATGTCGTACAGGATGTTGGACTGTGTCAGGTGCCCCGGAAGGTTGACCCGGTCCCATTCGTATATCGCGACAATCGGCATCGAAACCACGCAGCTTTTGCGTGGACATTGCACGAGTTCGGTTAAGGAACCGTGTTCGGCCCTCGGCCTTGGGTCGCGTCGCCCGCGCGGACAGCCGCGCGGGCAGGGCGTGGCCTAGCCGACCAGCGCCTTGTTCAGGTTCTCGTCGATCTTCTCAAGGAAGCCCATCGTGGTCAGCCAGCCCTGATCCGGGCCCACCAGCAGCGCAAGATCCTTGGTCATGAACCCGTCCTCGACCGTCTGCACGACCACCTTTTCAAGCGTCGTGGCAAAGGACATCAGGGCGATGTTCTCGTCCAGCTTGGCGCGGTGCTTCAGACCGCCGGTCCAGGCATAGATCGACGCGATCGAGTTGGTCGAGGTCTGCTTGCCTTCCTGGTGCTGGCGATAGTGGCGCGTGACGGTGCCATGCGCGGCCTCCGCCTCGACGATCTTGCCATCGGGCGTCATCAGCTGCGACGTCATCAGCCCCAATGAGCCATAGCCCTGCGCCACGGTGTCGGACTGCACGTCGCCGTCGTAGTTCTTGCAGGCCCAGACATAGCCGCCCGACCATTTCAGCGCACTGGCGACCATGTCGTCGATCAGCCGGTGCTCGTACCAGATGCCCTTTTCCTTGAACTGGTCCTCGAACTCTTCCTCGAACACCTGCTGGAACAGATCCTTGAAGCGGCCGTCATAGGCCTTGATGATCGTGTTCTTGGTCGACAGGTACACCGGCCAGCCAAGGCTGAGGCCATAGTTGAAGGACGCGCGGGCGAAGTCGATGATCGACTGGTCGAGGTTGTACATCGCCATCGTCACGCCGGACGAGGGGGCATCGTAGACCTCTTTCTCGATCACCGTGCCGTCTTCGCCCTCGAACTTCAGGGTGATCTTGCCCTTGCCGGGGAAGCGGAAGTCGGTGGCCTTGTACTGGTCGCCGAACGCGTGGCGACCGACGACGACGGGCTTGGTCCAGCCCGGCACAAGGCGCGGCACGTTGCGGCAGATGATCGGTTGGCGGAACACCACGCCGCCCAGAATGTTGCGGATGGTGCCGTTCGGGCTGCGCCACATCTTCTTGAGACCGAATTCCTCGACCCGTGCCTCGTCAGGGGTGATCGTGGCGCATTTCACGCCCACGCCGACCTCTTTGATCTTCTCGGCGGCGTCGATGGTGATCTGGTCGTCGGTCTCGTCCCGGACCTCGATCGACAGGTCATAGTACAGCAGGTCGATGTCCAGATAGGGCAGGATCAGCTTTTGCTTGATGAAGTCCCAAATGATGCGGGTCATCTCGTCGCCGTCGATGTCGACGACGGGGTTGTCCACCTTGATCTTGGTCATGGGGTCTCCGATGGCTGGAATCGCTGGATGCTTGCCTCTTACAGGAAAGGAGGCCGCGCAGGAAGATCGTATGCGATAGTATACATACCCCGTCCCACGGCTTTGGCGGCAAGGGGGCGAATGTGGTATCCTGTACGCATTGAACAAAGACCCATTTGACGAAACCCATTGGAGAGACCGATGCCAAAGCGGATCGCGATTTTCTGCGACGGGACGTGGAACCGCCCCGACGCCCCCGAGACGACCAACGTCTACAAGCTGCACAAGGCCGCGCTGCAAACCGCGCCGGACGGGATCACGCAGATCCTGAAGTACATCCCCGGCGTCGGCACCGGCTTTGGCATGACGGGCGCGCGAAAGTACTGGGATATCGCCGTGGGCGGCGCATTTGGCACCGGGGTGACGCGCAACATCCTGGCCGCGTACCGCTTCCTGATCGAACACTACGAGCCCGGCGACCATATCTTCATCTTCGGGTTCTCGCGCGGGGCCTTCACGGCGCGGTCGCTGGCCGGGCTGATCCGCGCCTCTGGGCTGCCGCCGCACGCGATGGCGCACCGGGCGGCCGAGGGGCTGAAACGGTATCGCGACAGCAGCGACACGACGAAGCCGGGCAGCCCCGAAAGCCATGAATTCCGGCTGGAGTATTCACCCGGCGTGGCCACCAGCGCGGCAGAGCAGGCGTGGCGGCGGGACAACAACGCGCCCGAGGGGCATTTGCTGACGATCACCTATCTTGGCGTCTGGGACACGGTGGGCGCGATGGGCATTCCCGGCCACTACAAGCTGCTTGCCCAGATCTTCAACCGCAGCCACGGGTTCCACGACACCCAGCTGTCCAGCAGCGTAACCGCCGCGCGCCACGCCGTGTCGATCGACGAACGGCGGCGGACCTTCCCGCCGACGCTTTGGGGCAACCTCGACACGCTGTCCCGGATCGAGCCGGGCAAGGGGCCGACGCATCGGCAGGAATGGTTTTCGGGCGACCACGGATCGGTCGGCGGCGGGGGCGAGATCGTGGGGCTGTCGAACATCGCGATGCGTTGGATCGCCGCAGGCGCCACCGATCAAGGGCTGGTCTTCGAACCGGGCCAGATGACGGGATTTCGCGGGGCAGAGAACCACCTGGACGCGCTGCACAACACCGCGGCGCGGGCAGGGGTCCTGAAGCGCCTGCTGCGCCGGAACGCCAAGGACCGGGTCGGAGAGCATGGCCCCCAAACGCTGGCGGATCTGTCCCGTCCGGCCCAGTGCCGATGGCGGAACGGGCCAGAGTATCGTCCCGTCTCATTGGCGCCATTCGCAGCGGATTTGAACCTGATGCCGCGCTGCACCGAACAGGAGCTTTCGGAATAATCGGAACCTCGAGCGGCCTGTCGCGTTGACTGCACAACACATGCGATCTGCGTGAAAGGAGACTGAACCAATGGACCTTATTCGCATCATCTTCGCGATCATTCTGCCGCCGCTGGGTGTTTTCCTGCAGGTTGGCCTTGGCAAGCATTTCTGGCTGAACATCCTGCTGACGCTTCTGGGCTATATCCCGGGCATCGTGCACGCTGTGTGGATCATTGCGCGCACCCCGGAACACCAACCGGCGTAAGACAGACATAATTGACGTCTGAACTGGATCGGACCCGCACGGCACACCCGCCGCGCGGGTCTTTTCCTATGTGTGCGGTGTTCGCTTGCTCTCAGGCGGACGCGGCCCAAGCCGCGATGGCGGGTTGTAGGTCGCCATAGCCGGTGAACCGCCGCTCGTATCGCAGGCCAAGACGCGCGGCGCAGTCCTGTGCACGGGCGTCCAGCGCCGGATCGTCGGTCTGCGCCTGATACACCAGCGTTTCGTAATGCCCGAAATAGGTCGGCAGAAGCTCGGGGTGGCGGTCAAGGCCAAGCGGCTTCCAGACGAAGGCATCGAACTGGCGGACCAGAAAGTCGGTCAGGTAGAACGCGGTGAACTCGTCTCCGGCGCGGGCAAGGAAGGTCTCATTGCCCTCGAAGAAGGAATAGCAGTGCGGCCCTTCCAGCATGGACACACCCAGTTCGGCGCAGCGCCGCGCGAGCAGCCCGCCGGTGCCGCAATCGGCATAGACCACGTGGATGGCGTCATAGTTCGGGCGATGCCGGGCGACGGCCTCGGCCACGGCGTCGGGGATACGGTCGGGGCGGTTGTGCAGGATGGCAGGCAGGCACATCAGGTCCAGATGAGTCCAGCCGTTGGCCCGGATCAGCGCAAGGATCTCGCGGGCCAGCGCACCGCAGGCGATCAACAGCGTGGAGGCCCGTCCATCCGCCGCCATCCCGGACACGGTCAGCGTCGCGTCGTCGGGCGGCGCGGGGGTGTCGGTCATCGCTTCAGGCGGACCGCCGTGCCATAGGCCAGCACCTCGGACGCGCCCTGCTGGATCATCGAAGTCTGCACCCGGGCCGCCACGATGGCGTCGGCGCCAAGCTGATATGCCTCGTCGATCATGCGGTCGATGGCCTGCTCGCGCGAGCCTGCCAGAAGCGACGCGTACTCTCGCACCTCGCCGCCCACGAGGTTGCGAAGCCCCGCGACGATATCGGTGCCAAGGTGTTTGGCGCGCACGGTCGAGCCGCGCACAAGGCCAAGCACCTCGGCGATCTCTTGTCCGGCGACCGCGTCGGTGGTCACGATCAGCATGTCATTTTTCGATGTGGTCATAGTGATCGTCCTCGGCGTTTCCGATCCGGTCGGCGATCACGCGCCAGACCACGTACCCCACCAGCGCGGCGGGAATGAAGGCCAGCCACGCGCCCGGCACGGCAAGGGCCGTCAGCGCAAGGCTGGCGACCCAGACGGTGATCCCCGCCGCCACGACGACGATCACCAGCAGTAGAACGAACTTGTCCAGCGGCATCCCGGCACCTCCTGTCATGGAATGTGGGGCCACGGCGGACGCGGCGCAACCTTTTCAGCGCGCGCCGGTCTGTTCCGTCAGCCGGTGGCCAGCTGGTTGTGCTTGCGCGCCATCATCGCCTTCGCGGTTTCGACCGCGACCGCCGCATCGCGGCAATAGGCGTCCGCGCCGATGGCCTTGCCGAATTCCTCGTTCAGGGGGGCGCCGCCCACCAGCACGATGTAGTCGTCGCGCAGGCCCTGTTCGACCATCGCGTCGATCACGACCTTCATGTAAGGCATCGTCGTCGTCAAAAGCGCCGACATTCCAAGGATATCGGCGTCGAACTCCTTGATCGCGTCGATGTAATTCTCGACCGGGTTGTTGATCCCGATGTTCATCACCTCGAACCCGGCGCCTTCCATCATCATCGTCACAAGGTTCTGGCCGATGTCGTGGATGTCGCCCTTGACCGTGCCGATCACCATGCGGCCGATGGTCGGCGCGCCGGTTTCCGCCAGCAGGGGTTTCAGGATCGCCATGCCGCCCTTCATCGCGTTGGCGGCCAGCAGCACTTCGGGGACGAACAGGATGCCATCGCGGAAATCGACACCGACGATGGTCATGCCGCCCACCAGCGCCTCGGTCAGGACCTTGTAGGGGGTCCAGCCGCGTTCCAGCAGGATGTTCACGCCTTCTTCGATCTCGTCCCGCAGCCCGTCGTACAGGTCGTCGTGCATCTGCTGCACAAGTTCCTCGTCGTCGAGGTCCGACAGGATCAGGTCGTCTTCGTCGTCAGCCATGCAAAGTCTCCCGCACGGATCGATTACGCTGGGTCTTCTTCATTACTGGGCGAATGCGCCGATGTTGGGGCGGCCGATTGCGACATCGGGCGGTCCGTGACCGACGCCTCGCGGAATCGGTACTAGCCGATGTTCCCTTTACGTTCTATTTTCAGCGCATGGACTCGCACATGACCTCAGATAGCACTGTCGCGCCCGACCGGCGCAAGGGGCGCGCGGCGCTTGGAAATCCCGCCAACCGCTTCGAACGGCTGGCATCTTCGGCCGTCGACGACGGTTGGGACCGGGACGAGGATCTGCCGCCCCTACGCACCGAGGTGTCCGAGGAACGCCCGCGCACGGTGATCACGCGGAACACGTCGCCCGACGTGCCATTCGACCGCTCGATCAACCCGTACCGGGGGTGCGAACACGGCTGCATCTATTGCTTCGCGCGACCGACGCACGCCTATCTTGGCCTGTCGCCGGGGCTGGATTTCGAGACCAAGCTGATCGCGCGCCCCGACGCGCCAGAGGTGCTGGCCAAGGAACTGGCCGCGAAACGCTATCGCCCGCGCACGCTGGCCATCGGGACCAATACCGATCCCTATCAGCCGATCGAGAAGGATTATGGCCTGATGCGCCGGACGCTGGAGGTGCTGCGCGACTTCCGGCACCCAGTCGGGATCGTGACAAAGGGCACGCTGATCGAGCGGGACATCGACATCCTGTCCGAGATGGCCGCCGACAACCTTGTGCGCGTCGGCATCTCGGTCACCACGATGGACCGCGACCTGTCACGCCGGATGGAACCGCGCGTGCCATCGCCCGAACGCCGCCTGCGCGCGATCGAGCGGCTGGCGAAGGCGGGGGTGCAGGTGCGGGTCATGGCGTCCCCGATGATCCCGGGCCTGACCGATCCCGATCTTGAGCGCATCTTGGCGGCAGGGCGAGATGCGGGTGCAATCGGCGCAAGCTGGATCATGCTGCGCCTGCCGCACGAGGTCAGCCCGATGTTCCGCGACTGGCTGGCCGAGCATTACCCCGACCGGATGACCCGCGTGATGGACAAGGTGCGCGAGGCGCATGGCGGCAAGGACTATGACGCCGAGTGGGGGCGCCGGATGCGGGGGCAGGGTGGCTATGCCGAGCTGATCGACCAGCGGTTCCGGCTGGCGGTGCGCCGGCTGGGCCTGTCGACCGACCTGCCGCCGCTGGACTGTTCGCTGTTCCGGATCCCCCCGCGAAAGGGGGACCAGCTAGAGCTGTTCTGACCGTCGTGCCGGTGTCAGCCGCGACGACGCCGGCGGCGGCTGCGGTCGGGGGCAGGGGCGTCGGCCTCGGTCCCGTCGCTGGGCGACGAGAACCCGCCAAGCGTCTCCGCGATGGCTTCCAGCGACGGACGCTCGCCTTTCGGGCGGGTTTCCAGCGCCTCGCGCATCTTTTCAAGGTGCTCGGGCATGGTGCCGCAGCAGCCGCCGATGATCGTCGCGCCGGAATCCCGCGCCATGACCGCGTAATCCGCCATCAGCTCGGGCGTGCCGTCATAGTGGATATGCCCCTCGACGTATTTCGGAATGCCCGCGTTGCCTTTCGCCACGATGGGAAGCGAACTGCCCTGGCTCGACAGACCCAGCACGGTGCGCAGCAGGTCGGACGCGCCCACGCCGCAGTTCGCGCCGAAAGCCAGCGGCACTTGCGGCAGCTTCTCGGCCAGCGTGGCCCAACCTTGCGAGGTCAGGCCCATCATCGTGCGCCCGGCGGTGTCGAAGCTCATGGTGCCGACGAAGGGCATCCCGGCCAGCTTCGCGGCCTCGGCGGCGGCCTTCATCTCTTCGGGGGCGCTGATCGTCTCGACCCACAAGACATCGGCGCCGCCTTCTTTCAGACCCTCGGCCTGTTCGTGGAACATCTCGACCGCGATGGCGTGAGTGAGGGTGCCCATCGGGGCCATGATCTCTCCGGTCGGGCCGACCGAGCCCGCGACGACCACCGTGCGGCCAGAGGCATCCGCGATCTCGCGGCCCAGTTCGGCGGCGACGCGCGACAGTTCGCGGGCGCGGTCCGCCGCGTCGTGCAGTTTCAGCCGCGAGGCGTTGGAGCCGAACGAGTTGGTCAGGAACAGGTCGCTGCCCGCGTCGACGGCGCCCTTGTACAGTGCGCGGATTTTGTCGGGCTCGTCCACGTTCCAGAACTCGGGCGCGTCGCCGGACGACAGGCCCATGTTGAACAGGTTCGTGCCGGTGGCACCGTCCGCAAGAAGCCAGTCGCGGTCGGCAAGCAGTCGGGACAGGGCGTCGCTCATGTGAAAGGTCCAATAGATTTGAGGCAGGGATGCACAAGGCATATCCCCGAAGGTTACGCAAGGCCACGGGCGCCATTATGGCGTAAACTGGCAATGATCATAACCCGGGCGCGACCGAAACCCGGAATCCGTCAGGACCGAGGCGTTCGCGCCTCACGCGGGCGGGTGATGCGGTCGGCAAGGTCCACGGCGGCAAGGCCAAGGTTGGCCGGGGTCGGGGCGGCGACGTACAGTGTTTCCCATGACGGGGCGAAGCTGGCCTTGAACCGGCGCAACCCGTCGGACCCGGACAGGCTGCGGAACCGCTGCGCCAGCGGCTTGGGCAGCGGCCAGTCGCGCGGGACGGCGGCCAGAGACAGGCGGGTGCAGTCCTCGTCGGCGGCGGCTTCGATGGCGTGGGTGACCAGCAGGTGCATGGTGCCCTGCGGCGCGTCGGCGCCGTGCACGACAAGGTCCAGCGTCTGTTCGTCGTGGCTTTCGTGAAAGGTCAGGAACGCCACCAGCCGGTCGCCATGATAGGCAAGGTGGCACCGCTGCCCGGCGACGTAGAACGCCGAAAACACCCCCATCGAAAAGCCCCGCGCCTTTTCACGGGTGTCCGCCAGGGCGCGCATTTCGGCCAGCGGCAGCGCGGCGCCCCAGTCCGACACCAGCGTCAGGTCCGTTTTTTCGGCCTTGCGGACCTGTCGGCGCAATTGCCGCCGCGACGGGCTGCCAAGGTCGAACCGGCGCGGATCAAGCCACGCCTCGTGCGAGACGGGCATCACCGACCAGCCCAGCCGCCGCGCGGCGGCGGCGGTGCGCCCGCCGCATTTGTAGACGCACGGCACCCGCAGCCGATCCTCGGCCGCGCGGTCCAGCGCATGAAGCGCGATGGCAGGGTCCTGCCCACGGCGCAGCGGGTCGGACAGCATGATCAGGCTTTGCCCGGTCAGGGCCACCATCGACAGCGGCAGGTGGTGCGCGTTGCACAGCAGGTCGAACGCGCCCTGCCGCATCAGCCCCGCCTCGGCCCGGCGGGCGGTATAGGCCAGCGCCTGCGCCTTCACCGGCGGCACATGCGCCGCGATCACCGGGTCCAGCACCGGGCGGTCGGCATCCTCGTGCCGCCGCAGCGCCGGACCGGCCAGCAGGATCAGCAGCGCGACCGAGGCGGGCAGGGCGAAATACACCAGCCGGAACCCCATGATCGCCGCCAGCAGTTCGGGTTCCGGCAGGTGGGGCAGGAAGGTCAGCGTCACATACTCGAACGGTCCCACGCCCCCCGGCGTGGTGCCGAACAGGCCCGCGAACAGCGCCAGCAGGAAGACGGCATAGAACAGGTCCGGCGCGGGCAGAGCGTCCTTTGGCAGCAGGACGTACAGCGCAAGCGCGGCGAACCCCGTGTCGGCGGCGGTGTAGATCATCAGCCGCACCTGCGCCCGGATCGGCGGCAAGGCGCGGCGCATGTGCAGCAAGTGCCGGGGGCGCCACAGCGACATCGCAAACAGCGCGATCGCCGCGATCACCGCGACACCGGCAAGCAGGCGCCAGCCGCCGGACAGCACCGGCGTCACCGCCAGCGTCGCCGCCGCCAGAACGGCAAGACACAGCATGAACGCGACAGAGACACCCACGGTCAGCCGCATCGCCTGCCACACCGACATCTCGGGGAACATGCGCCAGCGCGCCAGCGCGCCCGTCAGCAGGCCGAAGCCGGTCAGCTGCGACGCGCCGACCGCGCCGATCCCGGCGATCTGCGCATAGCGTTCCGGCGCGCCGGTGGCGCCCAGCCGGTGCATCACCCACTCGAACCGTCCGAACGCCCAGAAGCTCCCCGCCGTAGCCAGCACCGCCAGCAGCCACTGGCCCACGCCGATGTCACCTGCCGCGGCGATGACGGCCCGCAGGTCCATCGCCGCAAGCTGCCGGATCAGCAGGTAGCCCATGATCACCAACAGCCCCAGCGGCAGCACCTGCCGGGTCAGCAGGGCCCGCAGGCCATCCTCGTTTTCCGTATTGTCCGTGTCCGCCGTCGCGCGGTGCACCATCCGACCCTCCGGCCAAGCCCGCGACGGGCATACGCCACAAGCCCTTCGCAAAGGCTTAAGACCCGCGTCGAGCGGGAAGGGTGGTTAACGATGGTGTGGGGAAGGGACGGCCACGCAGGGCCGGAAACGCGCCGCCGGACAGGACCGCCGGCGCAGAAAGCTTAGAACAGGCTGCGGGTCACTCCGGCAGTTCTTCCATCAGCTGCGCCTTGGCGACGGTCATCAGCTCGGACATCTTCGCGCGGATCGTCTTTTCGTCGGCCTTGCCTTCGAGATCGCCGGACACCTTGCGATAAACGTCCTCGTCACCGGCTTCCTCGAAATCGGCGCGGATGACTTCCTTTGCATAGTCCTCGGCGTCCGAGCCGCTTTTGCCCATAAGCTCGGCGGCCCACAGGCCCAGAAGCTTATTGCGACGCGCCTCGGCCTTGAACTGCATCTCGGCATCGTGGGCGAACTTGTTCTCGAAGGCGTTCTCGCGATCGTCAAAGGTGGTCATAGGGTCCTCTCGGGCTCTCGTTCCGGTCGTTCCCCATATGCCCGTGGCACCTGCGTTAGGCAAGGCCCGCCTTGTCTTGCGATGTGCGGTCAACTGGCCTATAGGGGCCGCTCAGGGACGGGATACGTACCCCATCCGATCGGAGATTTCATGGCAAGGCGCAAGAAGCTTTACGAGGGCAAGGCGAAGATCCTGTACGAGGGCCCCGAGCCCGGCACGCTGGTGCAGTACTTCAAGGACGACGCCACCGCCTTCAACGCCGAGAAGAAAGACGTCATCGACGGCAAGGGGGTTCTGAACAACCGCCTGTCCGAGTATTTCATGACGGGCCTCAACAACATCGGCGTGCCCACGCACTTCATCAAGCGCATCAACATGCGCGAGCAGCTGATCCGCCAGGTCGAGATCATCCCGCTGGAAGTCGTCGTGCGGAACGTGGCCGCCGGTTCGCTGTCGAAGCGGCTTGGCATTGCAGAGGGCACCGCGCTGCCCCGGCCGATCATCGAGTTCTACTACAAGGACGACGCGCTGGGTGACCCGCTGGTCACGGAAGAGCACGTCATCGCCTTCGGCTGGGCCGCGCAGCAGGACCTTGACGACATGGTCGCGCTGTCGCTGCGGGTCAACGACTTCATGTCCGGCATCATGCTGGCGGTCGGCATCCGTCTGGTGGACTTCAAGATCGAGATCGGCCGCGTCTGGGACAACGACTTCCAGCGCCTGATCGTGGCGGACGAGATCAGCCCCGACTCGTGCCGGCTGTGGGACATCGAAACCGGCCAGAAGCTGGACAAGGACGTGTTCCGCCGTGACCTTGGCAACCTTGCGGACGCCTACACGGAAGTCGCGCGGCGCCTTGGCGTGCTGCCGTCGAACGTGACCCACGCGACGAAGCCGCACCTGATCAATTGAAAGCGACACCGCCTTGGTGTGGTTCGCTGACTTCGAGACCTTGACGACAAAGACAACGGGCCGGGCCCCGGGGGTATGCACATGAAAGCGCGTGTTCAGGTGATGCTGAAGAACGGGGTCCTTGACCCGCAGGGCGAGGCCGTGCGCCACGCCCTTGGATCGCTGGGCTTCGACGGGGTCGAAGGTGTCCGGCAAGGCAAGGTGATCGAGATCGATCTGGCCGAGACCGATGCCGACGCCGCCCGCACCAGCGTCACCGCGATGTGCGAGAAGCTTCTCGCCAACACGGTGATCGAAAGCTACGAGATCGAGATCGACTGACATGCGGCGGGTGCGGACGATGCCCACGCGCCGTTCGCCCGCCGGGGTGGCGGCATGAAGGCGGCCGTCCTGACGGAATACCGCGCGCCGCTGTCGGTGCAGGACCTTCCCGATCCTGTCTGTCCCGAAGACGGCGTTGTGTTGGAGGTTCTGGCCTGCGGCGTCTGCCGCTCTGACTGGCACGCGTGGACCGGCACCGATCCCGATATCGTGCTGCCGCATGTTCCCGGGCACGAATACTGCGGCATCGTGGTCGAGACGGGCGCGCGCGTCACGCGCTGGTCGCCCGGTGATCGGGTGATCGCGCCCTTCATCCTTGCCTGCGGTCAATGCCCCGCCTGCCAGTCCGGCAACCAGACGACATGCCCCACGCAGGTCGTGCCCGGCTTCACCGTGGCCGGGGCCTTTGCCGAACGCATCGCCGTGGCCCATGCCGACGTCAACCTGACCCGTCTGCCCGCGTCGATGGACCCGGCGCTTGCCGCGGCCCTTGGCTGTCGGGTGACGACCGCGTGGCATGCGCTGACCGGCCGCGCCGCGCTGAAGCCGGGCGAGTGGCTGGCCGTCTGGGGCACCGGCGGGGTCGGGCTGTCCGCGATGCTGCTGGGCCGGGCGCTTGGCGCACGCGTCGCAGTGGTCGACGTGGTGGGCGAAAAGCTGGACCACGCGCAGGACCTTGGCGCCGACGCGGCCATCGACGCGTCCAAGGGCGACCCGGTCGCGCACCTGCGCGAGATCACCGGCGGCGGCGCCCATGTCGCCGTCGAGGCGCTGGGGATCGCGGAAACCACCCGCAACGCCTTGCTATCGCTTCGGAAACTCGGACGTATGGTGCAGGTCGGAATGCCCGCCGGCAGCCACGTCACGATGCCGTTGCCGATGGATGCCGTCTATTCCGGTCAACTGGCGATCTATGGTACACGCGGGATGCCGGCCCACCGCTATCCCAGCCTTCTGTCGCTGATCGAAGGCGGGCAGGTGGACCTGAACCCTTTGATCGCCCGCCGCATCGGCCTGTCGCAGGCCAGCAACGAACTTGCCGCCTTCGACGCACCCGCCCCCCCGGGCGTCGCCGTCATCACCGATTTCTCGTCATGAGCGCATCCCGCAAAGCAAGGGCAGCCCTTCAAGACGCCCTTCTTCGCGAGCGTGACTGCCCGCTGGATGAAAAGGGCTATGTCGTCTCGCTCGCGGACAATCTTGTCGATGGAGTGGACGACCAAGATTTCCGTGACGATTTGAGCGGCGGAGCTGGCAAAGAATTGGAGGGCAAGTTTCGGGCCCCTCATTCCTCTTCAGCGTTGGCGGTCAACAGCTTCGCCCCGTTCCGACGCAAGCTCAACGCGTTTCGTATGCCCAATCTGCCGGCTGCCGGCAGTATCGCATTTGAAGTAAAATGCCCGAACGGACTGGCGCGCGCACAGCCACCGAACCTCGATGTTCTTGTGACCTCGAAGGATGTGATCGTGGGTGTGGAATCGAAGCTACTGGAGTATTTTTCGCCCCACCGGGCGGCCTTTTCGGCCCGCTACAGGACCGAATTGCCAGATCACCTGCGCGACGGTCCGTGGTTCGCAGAGATGCTTCGACTGTCAGAGGA
Source organism: Psychromarinibacter halotolerans (assembly GCF_029168315.1). Lineage (NCBI taxonomy): Bacteria > Pseudomonadati > Pseudomonadota > Alphaproteobacteria > Rhodobacterales > Paracoccaceae > Psychromarinibacter > Psychromarinibacter halotolerans. Next base: position 638,275 of record NZ_JARGYD010000001.1, on the reverse strand, counting down.
CCCCCAAAGCTACCGTCACCTTGATGCCGCACAGTTGGTCAAACATGCGTTCGGGCTCGCGCACACGTTCCGGGAAAACTCAACTCGCCTGCTCTATGTCTTCTGGGAACCGGGGGATGCGGACCAAATCCCCGAATGCCGGCGCCATAGGCAGGAACTGCAAGACTTCGCCGACCGCGTATCAGGCGGAACGCCGCAATTCTCCTATTTGTCTTACCCGGAACTCTGGGATAACTGGAGCACCGCCGAAACCGATTGGGTTCAGGCCCATGCCAGCGCGCTGCAAAGGCGCTACGGGGTCGTTTTGAACGAGAGGAAAGCCACATGAAAGCCGCCGTCATCGTCTATCCCGGCTCCAACTGCGACCGCGACCTTGCGGTGGCCTTCGAGCGCGCGGGCGCCGAGGTCACGATGGTCTGGCACAAGGACACCGCGCTGCCGGCAGGGCTGGACATCGTCGGGGTGCCGGGCGGGTTCTCTTACGGCGATTACCTGCGCTGCGGCGCGATCGCGGCACAGTCGCCGATCACCCGCGCGCTGGCCGACTTCGTGCACGCCGGTGGCCATGCCATCGGCATCTGCAACGGCTTTCAGGTGCTGACCGAAACCGGCCTGCTGCCCGGTGCGCTGATGCGGAACTCGGGGCTGAAGTTCATCTGCCGCAGCGTGGGCCTGCGCGTCGCGACGACCGACAGCGTTTTCACCCGCGATTATTCCGACGGGCAGGTGATCCACCTGCCGGTTGCGCACCACGACGGCAACTATGTCTGCGATCCCGACACGCTGAAACAGCTTCAGGACGAGGACCGCATCGCCTTCACCTATACCGACAACCCGAACGGTTCCGTGGCCGATATCGCGGGCGTTCTGTCGGGCAATCGCCGGGTGCTGGGCCTGATGCCGCACCCCGAGCGCGCTGTGGACGACGCGCATGGCGGCACCGACGGGGCGGCGGTGTTCCGCGCAGTGGCCGGGCTGGTGGAAGCCGCCTGATCGCGCCGCGCTTGAGCACGGTGCGCCGCCGCTCTAGATTGACGCAATGACCGAAACCAAGGACACGCGCACCGAATCCGTGCGCACCGCGCTGTCATGGCGGGTGCGGGCGTTCCTTGTCGTGTTCATCTGCGCCGCCGTCGCGGTGGTCTGGATCACCAACCAGTTCCTGACCGAACGCTACACGGTCGCGACAAAGAACCGGGCCGAGGTGCGGCAAACGCTGTACGCGGGTAACCTGCAAAGCGAATTGCAGCGGAACTCGATCGTGCCGCTTCTGTTGTCGCGCGACCCGGTGCTGATCGGGGCGCTGAACTCGGCCGACTTCAGCCAGACCTCGCTGCGCCTGATCTCGGTGATGGACGAAATCGGCGCCGCGTCCATCATGATGCTGGACGCCAGCGGCCGGACCGTGGCCGCCACCGACCGGGGCCGGATCGGGTCGGCGCATCGTCAGGCCCCCTATTTCATCGAGGCGCTGCGGTCCAACGACACGGTGTTCAACGCGGTCCAGAACGACAGCGGTGCGATGCAGTTCTCGTATTCGCGGCGGATCGAAGCCGGGGGCGAGCTGATCGGCGTGATCGTGGTCGAGGTCGACCTGAGGAAGTACGAACAAAGCTGGTCCACGATTTCCGACGCGGTGATCGTCACCGACAGCGAGGGCCGCATCATCCTGTCGACAGAGCCCCGCTGGCGCGGCCTGACCGAGGAAGAGGCGCTGAAACTGCGGTCTGCGCCATCGGCCATCGAACGGGCGATCCGCGCCACCGCCGACTGGGCCGCCCTTCCGACCGAGGCGTTCTATCGCGGCAGTGCGCTGATGCGGCTGGAAAACCGCATCCCGTTCCGGGGCTGGCGCATGGTGACCTTCACCACCTACGGCAGCGTGCGCGAACGGGTGAACGGCGTTCTGGCGCTTGAGATCATGTTCTTCGCCATCCTGCTGGCCGGCGCGTTCTACCTGTCCAGCCGCCGCGCGCTGGCACGATCGATCTTTTTTCAGAAAGAAACAGCGGAACTTCGCCAGCTGAACGAGGCACTGCAGCGAGAAATCGCCGAACGCGAACGGGTGGAAAAGAACCTTGAAGTGGCCGAGCAGACGCTGGCCCAAAGTTCGAAACTCGCGGCGCTTGGCGAGATGTCGGCCAGCGTCAGCCACGAGCTGAACCAGCCGTTGGCGGCGATGAAAACCTACCTTGCCGGGGCCAAGCTTTTGCTGCAGCGCAGACGCCCCGAAGAGGCCCTGACAAGCTTCCAGCGCGTCGACGATTTGCTGGAACGGATGGGCGCCATAACTCGGCAGCTAAAAAGCTTCGCGCGCAAGGGCGGCACCGCGGTCGAACCGCTGGACGCAAGGGCTTGTATTTCCTCGGCTTTGTCGATGATGGAGCCGCAGTTGAAGGACCGGAAGGTCCGCATCACGCGGTCGCTTCCGGACCAGCAGGTGATGATCCTTGCCGACCGGCTGCGGCTGGAGCAGGTGCTGATCAATCTGCTGCGCAACGCGCTGGACGCCACCAAAGAGACGGCAGAGCCCTCGATCGACATCCTGCTGACGGTGGGCCAGATCGCCACCATCACCGTCCGCGACAACGGTCCGGGGATCGAGGATCTCGAGTCCCTGTTCGAGCCCTTCTACACCACGAAAGCCCCCGGCGACGGGGTCGGCCTTGGCCTTGCGATTTCGTCAGGCATCGTGAAGGAGCTCGGCGGAAGACTATATGCAAGGAACGGCCGGGTGGGCGGCGCCGTTTTCGAAGTACGACTTCCGCTCATCGATGCGGACGTTAAGGCTGCCGAATGAGGTACTAAAAAATATGACGCAGGCTATGAAAATTGCCATCATCGACGACGAACAGGATATGCGTCAGTCGATCAGTCAGTGGCTGGCTCTGTCCGGCTTCGACACCGAGACCTTTGCCAGCGCAGAGGACGCGCTGAAGTCGCTCGGGCCGGACTATCCCGGCGCGGTGGTCAGCGACATCAAGATGCCCGGCATGGACGGGATGCAGTTTCTCAAGAAGCTGATGAGCGTGGACAGCGCGCTTCCCGTCATCATGATCACCGGCCACGGTGACGTGCCGATGGCGGTCGAGGCGATGCGCGTGGGCGCGTTCGACTTTCTGGAAAAGCCGTTCAACCCGGACAAGATGACCGATCTGGCCAAGAAGGCCACGCAACGCCGCCGCCTGATCCTGGACAGCCGCGCGCTGCGCAAGGAGCTGTCGGACGGCTCGACGCTGATGAAGAAGCTGATCGGCGCGTCGCCGGTGATGGAGCGGCTGCGCGAAGACATTCTGGATCTCGGGCAGGCGGACGGACACGTCCTGATCGACGGCGAGACCGGCACCGGCAAGACGCTTGTGGCGCACGCGCTGCACGCGGTGGGCGCCAAGGCGGGCAAGAAGTTCGTCCTGCTGTCCTGCGCCGCGCATGACAAGGACTCGCTGGCTGGCAAGCTGTTCGGCCCGGTCGAGGACGGCAGCGGCCTTCCGGCGCTGGAAGAAGCGCGCGGCGGCACGCTGGTGCTTGAGGATGTCGAGGCGCTGCCGCAAGAGCTGCAGGCACGGCTGCTGTCGTGGATGAACGATCAGGGCACCCCGGCCGAGACCCGCATCGTCGCGATCTCGAACCTGCAAGAGCAGGGCAAGACCTGCGAGGACGTGCTGCGGCCCGACCTGTATTTCCGCCTCGCCGCGATGAAGATCACCCTGCCGCCGCTGCGCCAGCGGGGCGAGGACATCCTGATGCTGTTCACCCACTTCTCGGAACAGTTCGCCGATGAATACGGCTGCGACGCGCCGCAGGTTTCGGCACAGGAAGCCGCGCAGCTTCTGCAAGCGCCGTGGCCCGGCAACATCCGCCAGCTGATCAACGTCGCCGAACGCGCCGTGCTGCAGAACCGTCGCGGCACCGGCACCATCGCATCGCTGCTGATGGCCGAAAGCGACGAACAGCAGCCGGTGATGACGACCGAAGGCAAGCCGCTGAAAGAATATGTCGAGGCGTTCGAACGGATGCTGATCGACAACACCATGCGGCGTCACAAGGGGTCCATCGTCGCGGTGATGGACGAGTTGTGCCTGCCGCGCCGGACGCTGAACGAGAAGATGGCGAAGTACAATCTTCAGCGCTCTGACTACCTGTAAACACACGGTTGCGGACCTGTAGGCCGGACAGCCTGCGGGTCCGCGTCCGACGCGCAGGCCGCGCCGTGGCATCGCGGGACGTGCGAATGAAACGCGGCGTTGCGGCCCAAGACGCGTTGCGCGCGTCAGTTGTGCAAGGTGAACGCCATTCGACCTTACCAATGTTTCCAAACACTGTACGGTCGGATCACATTCATCATTGTATTGGGGATACATTCGCCCTTATGTTACATCTTAGCGCGGGACGAACGATAACTTCGCGACCGCCTACCGAATTGAATTTTCATGTTTTTCCAACCATCGGCCCCCCGCCGGGAAACTCATGAGATCAAAACCAGGCCCGCAGGGGCCGGGGAATCGCCCGCAAAGCCGTCACCGGCCGGGCCTAGTTGGCGTCCGTAACACCGGATGCCGGAGAAGAACCGCGATGAGGCGCGCAGGACGATACATGACAGGTGAACTGGCCAGCGGGCCGGTCATCGAGTCGCGTCGCGCGCCAGCATTCGCCCAGAAAACACCGATCCACAAACTAGCCGCGCCTCCGGGCGACGGCTTCGACGTGCGGTGCCCAAGGACTACATGGCAAAGAAGATGCTTATCGATGCCACCCACGCGGAAGAGACCCGCGTTGTGGTGGTCGACGGAAACAAGGTCGAGGAATTCGACTTTGAAACGGAAAACAAGCGCCAGCTAGCAGGCAATATTTACCTGGCAAAGGTCAGCAGGGTCGAACCCTCGCTGCAGGCGGCGTTCATTGAATACGGCGGCAACCGGCACGGTTTCCTCGCATTCTCCGAAATCCACCCCGATTACTACCAGATCCCCGTCGCCGACCGCGAAGCCCTGCTTGCGGAGGAACGCGCGTACGCGGCGCAAGAGGACGAGGACGAAGACGAGGCGCCCAAGAAGCGCCGGTCGCGGTCTCGCCGTAAGCCGAGGGCCGAGAAGGCGGAAACCGTCAAGTCGGATGACGCCGTCGCAACCGGCGAAGTGTCCAGCGACGACATCCCCGGCATGGGCGTTGTCGACCTTGGCGAAGAGAGCGACAGCGACGAAACCGTCGACAGCTCGGACGCCGGACGGGTGGACGCTGCCGAAGACGCGACCCAGTCTGACGCGTCCGATGCCACCGCCGCGGACGACGTGTCCGACGACGATGATCACGACGACGACGACGATCACAGCCACGACGACGACCAGCCCTATGCGGCGGTCGATCACGCGACCGAACTGGATTCCGAGATCGAATCCGTCGCGGAAGAGGACGTCGCCGAGGAAATCCGCCGCCCGCGCAAGCCGCGTGCCCGGAAGTACAAGATCCAGGAAGTCATCAAGGTCCGGCAGATCCTGCTGGTACAGGTCGTCAAGGAAGAACGCGGCAACAAGGGCGCCGCGCTGACCACCTACCTGTCGCTGGCCGGCCGGTACTGCGTCCTGATGCCCAACACCGCCCGTGGCGGTGGCATCAGCCGCAAGATCACCAACGCCGCCGACCGCAAGAAGCTGAAGCAGATCGCGACCGAGATCGACGTGCCCGATGGCGCGGGCCTGATCGTGCGGACCGCCGGTGCCAAGCGCACCAAGTCCGAGATCAAGCGCGACTATGAATACCTTCAGCGGATGTGGGAACAGATCCGCGAACTGACGCTGAAGTCCATCGCGCCCGCCAAGATCTATGAGGAAGGCAACCTCATCAAGCGGTCGATCCGCGACCTGTACAACCGTGACATCGACGAGGTTCTTGTCGAGGGCGAGGCCGGCTATCGCGTGGCCAAGGACTTCATGAAAATGATCATGCCGTCCCACGCGAAAAACGTGAAGAACTACTCTGAACCGATGCCGCTGTTCGCGCGCTATCAGGTGGAATCGTACCTTTCGTCGATGTTCAACCCGGTCGTACAGCTTCGGTCCGGGGGCTACATCGTCATCGGCGTGACCGAGGCGCTGGTCGCCATCGACGTGAACTCGGGCCGCGCCACCAAGAAGGGCTCGATCGAGGAAACCGCGCTTGAGACCAACATGGAGGCGGCCGAGGAAATCGCCCGCCAACTGCGTCTGCGCGACCTTGCCGGCCTGATCGTCATCGACTTCATCGACATGGAAGAGCGTAAGAACAACGCCTCGGTCGAAAAGAAGTTCAAGGACAAGCTCAAGACCGACCGCGCCCGCATTCAGGTGGGCCGGATCTCGGGCTTCGGCCTGCTGGAAATGTCGCGTCAGCGTCTGCGTCCCGGCATGCTTGAAGCAACCACGCAGCCTTGCCCGTCCTGCCACGGCACCGGTCTGATCCGGTCGGACGACAACCTTGCGCTGTCGATCCTGCGCCAGCTGGAAGAGGAAGGCACCCGCCGCAAAACGCGCGAAGTGCTGCTGAAGGCGCCCATCGGGATCGTCAACTTCCTGATGAACCAGAAGCGCGAGCATGTCGCCGGGATCGAGGCACGCTATGGCATGTCGGTCCGGATCGAGGCCGACCCGCACCTGATCTCGCCCGACTTCTCAATCGAGAAGTTCAAGACGGCGACCCGTCCGGTGGCCGAGGCCGCGCCGGTGGTTTCCGTAACCGCCGAACTTATGGCCGATCTCGACGAGGTCGAGGAAGAGGACACCACCGAGGATCAGGTCGACACGTCCTCCGAGGACTCGGGCGACGACAACGGCGACGACAAGCCGAAGAAGCGCCGTCGCCGGCGTCGCCGCCGTCGTGGCAGCGGCAACGTCAACGGCGAGAACGGGTCCAACGGCGAGAACGGCAACGGTCAGGACACGCAAGACTCGGATGGGTCCGAAGAGTCCGACGAGGCCAAGCCGAAGCCCGCCAAGGAAGAGGCCGCCAAGGACGATGCGTCCGAGGCGACCGAAGCCAAGCCCGAAGGGGACGAGGCCGAAGTCGCCGAAGAGAAGCCCAAGCGCCGCCGTCGGTCGCGCTCGCGTTCGCGCAAGTCGTCGGATACGTCCGAAACCAGCACGGAACAGGCCGCGACCGAAACGCCGGAGGCCGCAGAGCCTGTCGCGCAGGACGCCGTCCCCGAGGCTGCGGAGGTCGTGACCGAGGCACCTGCTGCTGAAGCTCCGGCCGCGGAAGAGATGGCAGAGACCCCGTCAGAGCCGGTCGCAGAAGAAGCTGCGCCCGCGCCCGAGCCCGCTGCGGAACCCGAGACGGATGAACAGCCCGAACCGGCGCCGGTGGCAGAGCCCGAACCCGAGCCCGAAACGGTCGCCGAGGACAGCACGGATGAGACCGGTACGGAAGAGGCCCCGGCCGCCGCGCAGGACGAGACGCCTGAACCCGCAATGGCCGAGGACTCCGCCGAAGCGGACGCCCCCGCCAAGCCCAAGCGACGCGGTTGGTGGTCGATGGGCCGCTAAGGTCTGGACCACAGCACAGAACAGGGGCGGCCCACGGGCCGCCCTTTTTCGTGTCCGACCCCGATTACATTCCCTTTGGTGGCATTCGCAAATTCTTAATCGCCTTAAAAGCGAAACACACCGGCGACTTCGCGCGCTACATGCGCCGCGGGCGAGATGTGGTTGATAATCTGTTCGAAATCCCGCAATCATCCAGCACGGGTGAGGGGTTATTCGATGTCCGATTTCAGAAAGCTTAGTACGACTCTTTCTTATGCGCGGCTTGGGCTGGTCTCGCTGACTGCCGCGATCGCTCCGATCACCGGCGCGGCGCAGGAACTTTGCGGTGCCGACCTGTTCGAAGGCGAGCCGGACGCCGACAGCCTGATGGCCAAGACGCTGGAATTCCTCGACCTGCTGGAAGCCAGCGGCGTTGTCGCGTTCACGGGTGTCGAAGGGAAGATGTCGGTCACCGCCGCGCGCGAGGCGCTGCTGGACGGGGTCGCCAGCGCGACCCTGCTGACCTGCGTGGTCAACGCCGACAGCATCGAATTCAACGACGGCTCCGAGAACCTTGTGATTGCCTGCGGCGGGCTGGGAACGCCCACCGTGGTCGCGGCACCGGCACCTGCGGCGGAAGACGTGGCCGAGGACGCGCCCGCCGAGGAGGAAACGCTTGTCGATCTGGTGGACGACACTGCCGACGAACAGGTCGACCAAGCCGATGACGAACTCGCCGCCGACACCGGCGACGCGGGGGGCGAGGACACCGAAGCCGAGCCCGTCACCGAAGTGACGGCCGCCACCGAGGCTGGCCTGCCGACCGGACAGTTGTTCTGCACCACCGAGATCGCGACCATCGAACAATACCTGAGTTCCGAGGCCTAGGCCCGGGCCGTCGTCCCGCGAGACGCCCATGATTTCAGCATTCATTCCATTTCGCGATTGGTCGATTGAACGGCTTGGTGCCTGCCTTGACCGGCTTCGGGACCTGCCGAGCATCACCGAGATCATCCTTGTCGACTTCGGGTCTGCCGAACCGCTGGGGCAGGTCGAGGGCTGCCGCGTCGTGCGCGTCGAATCTGGGCGCTGGTGCCTGTCCGAGGCCAACAACATCGGCATCGCCGAAGCCAGCAACGACGTCGTCCTGAAAATCGACGCCGACGTTCAACTGCTGCTGCCCGACGACACGCTGGCCGGGTTGGCCCGGTCGGTCGCGGACGGGCAGGCGGATTTCGTCAATCTGCAAGCAACCGACTTCGACTATATCGACGGGCGCGTGTCCCGTAAGCGGCTTCGCCCAAGCTGGGGAGAGGGCTGCTGCAACCTGTTCAGCCGCGCGGCGGTGATCGAGATCGGCGGCTTCGACACCCGGTATTTCGACTACGGAGGAGAGGACAACGACCTGTGCCAGCGGCTGCGGCGGTATGGCCGGCGGGTGGATGTCTTTAGGTCGGACATGGTGCTGCATGAACGCCATCCCTATTCGGATGCCCGGGCGCAGGGTCAGTTTACCGAGGATCACAAGAAGACGCTGCTCGCCGACGCCTCGATCTTCCGGTCGCGGCCGTTTCGCTATTCGGATTATCGCAACCCCGACGCCTTCGGACCGGCCATCACCGTGGCGATCGCCACCATCGACCGCACCAACCGCGCCGATCACCTTGCCTATTGCCTGAACGGGCTGGCGGGGCAGACGGTGCAGGATTTCGAGGTGGTGATCTGCGAGAACGGCACGCCCGAGGGGGCGCGGCTGGACCTGCCGGCGTTGCAGGCGGCCTTTCCGATGCTGGACATCCGGCTGCTGACGCTGGGCGACCCCTCGATCCCGACCGCCCGCAACCGGATTACCGATGCGGCGCGCGGGTTCTACATCGCGGTGCATGACGACGACGACTTTTCGTTCCCGTCGCGGTTCGAGGATCAACTGGACTGCTTTACCACCCACGAGGGCGCGCACGGCTGTCATTCCAGCTGGATCGAGTTCGACGAATCCACCGGCGGGCTAAAGTCCTTTATCGGCCAGTCGCGCGACATCAACGACCTGCTGCGCCGGCAGGGGAAGGTCTCGCTGCATGGGACCGGCTTCTACCGGCGCGACGCGATGCAGCGGATCCGCTACGACGAAAGCCTTGTGCTGAGCTCGGACCACCATCTGCACACGCGGATGGCGCTGGCCGGGCTGAACATCCCGCACACCCGTCAATTTCACGTCCTGCGCCGCCTGCATGGCGCCAGCGTGTCGGCCACTGGCCCCGAAATCCAGCGCGACGTCTCGGGCCGGACGAATGCGGCGTACAAGTATTTCATGGGCGGGTCGTTCCTTGCGGCGGTGCGCGCCCGCAAAGAGAAAAAGCTGTGGTCCGCTGGTTTTCCCACCATGCGCGAGATGCTGTCGTATCTGCCCGACGACTTCGGCGCGTTCCGCATCGACCTTGATGTCGAGACGGCGCTGGCGCTGGGGCTGGACCCGATCTTCGGCGCCGGAGGCGGCGCGACCGAACAAGAGGCGGGCGGGCTTGCCTTCGTGCCAGCCTATCGGGGCTATGGCTATGACACCCGGCTGGTCTTGCGTTCGGCAAAGGCGCTGACCGCCGGCGAGGTGATGCAGCGGCTGCCGGAATACCGCGACCTGCGCGGCGTCGACGTGGTGTCGGACGCCGAACTGTCCAGCGACCCGGCGCTGCGCGATCTTGGCGCGCTGGTGGTGGCGCAGGGGCATCGCCGCGTAATCTCGCGCCCGTACCCGGACATGACCTCTGCGCTGGCCGCGCTGCCCCGGTCGGTCCTGGGCTTCGGGCTGGGGCGGATCAACTTCTTCGCGGTGAACCACCCCGAGGAAGGCGTCCACGTCATGCTGGGAACCTACAAATCCGTCACAGATTTGGAACATGCGCTGAGCATGGCGAATGCCGGAACCACCGGCGATTTCATCGCCGTGTCCAACGGCGGCAAGCGCGGGAGTTTCAATGGAAATTAGCTTCCACTACGCGCGCGACCGCCAGTACTACGCGATCCGGTTCGGCGCGGGCCCGTTCGAGACGGTGCCCTTCCTGTCAGAACTGCGGTTCTGGGGCGTCGACCGCTTTCCCTGCCCACGGCTTAGCACGGTGGCGGCACTGATCGCGCTGGGGGATCACCCGATGACCTCGGCCACGTTGCCGAACGCCGAATTGAACGTGCCGCTGTGCGCCGCGATCTCGGAACATTTCGGGATCGAGCTTCACCCGTCCAAGTACAACGCCGAACGCCGCGACCTTGCGGGCGGCGATCTTGTCGTGGCGCCGACGCGGTTCACCGCACCGCGCGATCCGCGCACCTTCGTCGACGGTGGCGAGGTTCTGACGTGGATCAGCCTCGATGACATCGGCGGGCCGCTTGGGGGGCTGGTGCGCACCAACCTCGATGCGTTCCAGATGGACGAGATGACCAAGAACCTTGTCGTCGCGCTGTGCTGTGCCGGCAAGGAGGTCGGGCATATCGTGCTGGACGGCGCCCCGCCGAAACTGGCGCAGCTGATGCACTGGCTGGGTCTGGAACTGGTTACCCCGTCCGAGGTCTAGGCCAGCCGCAGCGCCGACCGGACACTTCCGGCGCCGGTGGTCGTTCAGCCGTCGCGCAGTTTCGACAGCAGGCTGTCCCGCAGTTTCTCTTCGACGGTTTCCGGCTGTACGACAGTCGCCCCGGTGGCGCCGTCCCGGCGGAACGGGGGATATACCGAGTCCTCGTTGGCAAGGTAGATCTCCAGCACGCCGCCGTCCGGGTTGTAGCCAGAGCTGACAAAATCCCGCGCCGCCGCGTGCAGCCCGTCGGCCAGCAGACCGGCGCCTTCGGCGGCCCATGTGTCATAGAACCGGACCTGATTTTCCGAGATCTGGTAATCGACCCGCATCACGCGGCGCACCGGCAGGCCCAGATCCTCGACGATCCGGGTCGTGGTCTGGACCATCTGGGCGTCGACGCTGGGTTCCGCGAAAATCCAGACGGCAAGGTTGCCAAGACCCGGGACTATCGGTGTCGGCGGAACCGGGTCCGTGGCGGGCGCCATGCCGCTGGTTCCGGTGGCGCCCAGCAGCACCAGTGCACTGCGGAACGGCGGATCGGCGGGCGCAGAGGCGAGCATCGGCGCGGGACGCGTGCCCGGAGTGTCCAGCGATGGCGGCGATGCCCAAGCGAAGACCTCGGGCGGGGGCGCCGGGGCGTCCAGTCCGGGCAGCGCACCCGGGGTCGCGGCGGCGGTAAGGTCGTCAGGCCGGCCCAGCGCGCGCAGGTTCTCTTCGGGCGCGGCATCATCGGTGAACGGGGCCGGATGGTCCGACGGGGAGGGCGCGCCCTCGGGCGGCCGTACCGCGGGGGGTTCCGCCATCGCGAAGGTTTCGGGCCGCAGGTGGGCCGGGCCGACCTCGGGCCGCTGGGCGGGGGCGGGCACCGAAAGATCGCCGGGCCGTGCCGGGGGCGGGACCGAGGCCGATGTCGGGGCAGGCGGCGCGGGCTGGATATCCGGCTCTGGCGTCAGCGGGCCGCCGTCGAGCACGGCCAGCGCGTCCGGGCCTTCCGTCGGCGTGTCCGCGGGCGCGGGGGCCTCTGCGGCGGCCAGATCGGTTGCGGACGGTTGCTCTGGGATCTCAGGGGCCGGGTCGGCCGTCGGCAGATCCGGTGCGACCAGTTCAAGGGGCTGCACCGGAGAGCCGGGCAGATTGGTGCCGGGCAGGTCGGCAGTGGTTTCGGGACCGGGCTGGGATGGAGACACAAACGTAGAGGTCGGCTGGATGTTGGTCAGCACGTTGTCGGGCGTGGCCCCGGGCGTGTCCGTCGGCGCGTCGGCGACATCCGTTTCAGGCGTTACAGCCGGTACGTTGTCAGGCGCGGCGGGAGGCTCGGCCACTACGGCGTCGGGCTGATCCACCGCCAGCAACTCGTCCCCGGGGCCGGTCGTGCGCAGCATGACCGTCAGCGCGCCAACGCCCACACCAACACCGACCCCCGCGCAGAAGCCCAGCGCGACGGTCACGGCCCGCCTGCGGCGCGAGCGCGGTCGGCGCTCTGGCGCAAGGATCACCGGCGGCAGCTTCTGGATGCGGTTCTCGGATTTCTTACGATCCGGCGACAGCGCGCCCGAGGCCAGCATGGCGCCCAGCGGTGCCTCCGAATTCGACGTCGGATCAGGAGACGCGGCACGCGGCGCGGGCGATGGCTTTTTCAAAACCGACGCGGCGCGCGGACCAGCCGGTCGACTCGGCGGTGCCTGGCGCGGCTTGGCCGAGGCGGACGCGGACGCGGTTTTCGCACCGGGGCGCGGTGTCTTGGCCGGGCCGGGCTTGGCGTCTGCCTCTAGTGCCTCTGGTGTCTCTGGTTTCTGGGGCGGCCCGGCCGTTCCAGCGGCCTTCGAAGCCGGCTCGGGTTTCGCGGCAGGGTCGGCTTTCGGAGCTTTAGGATTTTCCGGCGCGGGTCCGAAAACGAACATGTCCGCCGGCGTCGTGGGCGGGGCGTTGCCTTCGGCCGGTTCGGACGGGTCCGGGGGCCGCAGCGCGGACTTGTCCACAAGCGGTTTCGGCTCGTTGCCCTCGGCAGCCTTGGCCCGCAGCACCGATTCCCGCTGGGCGCGCGCACGCTCCAGACGGGCCTCCCAGCTCATCTCCTGCAGGACCTTCTGGTTTTCCGAAGGAATTCCACTCACTTGCCGCGATCCCCCTAAGATCGAAGCCGGATTTCGCACTGACCCCCATGCGCCGGCTTGAACGACATAATGCCCTTGCCAGCGCGAAGACGCAAATCGTCGGATCGGCGTAAATCAGCCGGTTTTCCTAATGAAATAAACCTGTTCGACATCGGACACCGTGCTGTCGATCAGCACATGGCCCGCCTCGGTGCAAAAGTGCGGAATGTCGATCACCGCCACCGGATCGTCGGCCATCACACGCATGACCTGCCCGGGCGCGATGGCCTGCAGGCGCTTGCGCAATTTCAGCACCGGCAGGGGGCAAATCAGCCCCCGCGCGTCAAGTTCGGCATCAAACGGGATCGTGGTGTCCATGCGCCGCGTGATAGGCAAAGGCGGTCCGGCAGGCAACAGTCCACGGGGATGTGACCTTTGGGGCAGGTGACGCGGCGCGGGACGCGGGCTATGCAGGCCAGACACCCGCCCGGCAAAGTCACAGGGACACCCATGTTCGGCATTGATATCTTCGACGCCAGCCTTCTCCCCGCGATGATCGTCGCGCTGTCGGCGGGCTTCATCTCGTTCCTGTCGCCGTGCGTCCTGCCCATCGTGCCGCCGTATCTGGCGTACATGGGCGGCATCAGCATGGGCGAGATGCAGGGCAGCATCGGCGACCGCCGCCGTGTGCTGCTGGCGGCGTTGTTCTTCGTGCTGGGTCTGTCGACCGTCTTCCTGTTCCTTGGCTTCACCGCCTCGGCCTTCGGGTCGTTCTTCCTGCAGAACCAGGAATGGTTCGTGGTCGGGGCAGGGGCCGTCGTCATGGTGTTCGGCGCGCATTTCATCGGCGTCTACCGCATCGGATTTATGGATCGCGAGTTGCGGGTCGAAGCCGGCGACAAAGGCGGCAGCGCCTTCGGGGCCTATGTGCTGGGCCTTGCCTTCGCCTTCGGCTGGACGCCCTGCATCGGCCCCCAGTTGGGCGCGATCCTGTCGCTGGCCGCGTCCGAGGCCAGCCTGACGCGCGGCACCACGCTTCTGGGCATCTACGCGCTGGGGCTGGGCATCCCGTTTCTGCTGGTGGCGCTGTTCTTCCCGCGCCTGCAAGGGGTGATGGGCTGGATGAAGCGCCACATGGACCGGATCGAGAAGATCATGGGCCTGCTGCTGTGGACCGTGGGGCTGATGATGCTGACCGGACAGTTCACCGCGTTCTCGTTCTGGCTGCTCGAGAAATTCCCGGCACTGGCCACCATCGGCTGAACAGTCGCGTCGGGCGCGAACAATCCGACGCATATTCATCACTTTGTCGCCCGTTCATCGTGGGTAAACTTTCGTCGGCTTATGTTCACGGGACCTCTGCGCTAATCTCGCCCGGAACCTGAAAGGCCGTCCAATGGCTCCTGATCCGAGTGGCCCACAGCCTGTTCCCGTCTCGCGCCGCCGGGTGTTCTACATCCCCGGCTACGACCCGATTCACCCCCGTCGCTACCGCGAACTGTACCGCACCGAATCCGCCGAACAGGCCGGGATCAGCGGGTACGAGATCGGGATCACCCCCCGCAGCGGCGACCGCTATGGATGGGACGTGGCCGCGACGATGGACGGCCACCGCGTTCAGGCGCAGGTCGAGGTTCTGGTATGGTCCGACCTTGTGCGGGCTTCAATGTCGAACGGGATCGGCGCCACCTACCTGCAGCTTGTCCGTACCGCGTGGACCTATACCCGCAGCGGCACGCTTCGGCGGCTGATGTGGATGCGCAAGGGCCCGGTGATCGCGGCGCTTTACCCGGTGGCCATGCTGCTGGCGCAGGCGCTGGTGGCACTGGTGTTCGGCGCGCTGGCCGGGACGGTCGTGACACGCGGGCTGGATTGGCTTGCGGATTTCGCGCTTGGTCTGTTCGGCGCGACGGCGGACGGCGCGATCTGGTCGGGCGCGCTGACGGTGCTGTGGTGGGCCTGCCTGCTGGCCGCGGGGTATGGCGTGCTGCGCTGGTTCAAGGCGCGCGACGGCAAGCTGTTCGCCTATTACCTGATGCACGACTACGCCCACAGCTGTCAGCTCGACGGCGCCTATCCCGACGATCTTGAGGCGCGGTTGAAGGACTTCACCGACGTGATCGCCCACGCGCTTAACGACGACGTGGACGAGGTGCTGGTCGTCGGCCACAGCTCGGGCGCGCATCTTGGCGTCTCGATCCTTGCCAACCTGATCCGCCAGAAACGCGTGCCCGCCAACGGGCCGGCGCTGTCCTTCCTGTCGCTGGGGCAGGTGGTGCCTATGGTGTCCTTCCTGCCAAAGGCCGACCGCCTGCGCGCCGACCTGCATTACCTGTCGCAGCGCGAGGAACTGACTTGGATCGACGTGACGGCGCCCGGAGACGGCTGCGCCTTCGCGCTGTGTGACCCGGTGGCGGTGTCGGGCGTGGCCCCGGCACGCGGCAAGCGATGGCCGCTGGTGTTCTCGGCCGCCTTCACGATGGCGCTGTCGGAAGAGAAATGGAAGGCGCTGCGCTGGCGCTTCTTCCGGCTGCATTTCCAATACCTGTGCGCCTTCGACCGCCCACGCGATTACGACTATTTCCGCATCACCTCCGGGCCTTTGACGCTGGGCGCGCGATATGCCGGTCGCGAACCCTCGCGCTCGCGCATCGACGTGGCGGTCTCGGCGCACACCAGCATGGCCGCATGATCCCGCCCAAGCCGCCGTCACGGCCCGGGCGCGTGTCGCTCTGGCGCTATCTCCGGCTGTTCCGGCAAGACATCCTGTCGGCCCAACCGGCGCGCCTGTACCGCGCGTGGATGGCCGAGTTCCGGACGCCGTTCTTTCGCTCGTATCTGGTGAACCAGCCCGACCTTGTGCGCGAGGTGCTGAACGCCCGCCCGATGGACTTCCCGAAATCCAACCGGGTGGGCGAGGGTCTGCGCCCGCTGCTGGGAGACTCGGTGTTCCTGACCAACGGCGAAACCTGGCTGCGGCAGCGCCGCATCATCGACCCCGCGTTCGAGGGCGGGCGCCTGCGCGACACCTTCCCGGCGATGCTGGCGGCGGGGCAATCCTGCGTCGCGCGGCTGGCGGGGCGCACCGGACAGACCGTCGAGATCGAAGAGGAACTCAGCCACGCCGCCGCCGACGTCATCTTCCGCACCCTGTTCTCGATCCCGATCGAGCACGCGCTCGCGTCAGAGGTCTTCGCGCGCTTCCGCGACTACCAGCGCACCCAGCCGATCCTGAACCTCGCGGCCTTCGTGCCGCTGCCGTCGTGGATGCCGCGCCTTCACCGCCGCCGCACCCGCGCCGCCGCCGCGCGGATCCGCAGCCTGATCACCCAGCTGACCGAGGCACGGATGGCCGAGATAAAGGCCGGCACCGCCCCGGACGATCTGGCCACCAAGATCATGACCACTCCCGACCCGCAGACCGGCGACCGCTTCGGCACCGCCGAGATGGTCGATCAGGTGGCGATCTTCTTCCTTGCGGGCCACGAAACAAGCGCCTCGGCGCTTGGCTGGGCGCTGTACCTGCTGGCACTGCACCCCGAGGTTCAGGACCGCGTCGCCGCGGAGGTCGCGACGCTGCCCGACCAGCCAACCTTCGCCGACCTGTCGACCCTGCGCCTGACCCGCGACGTGTTCCGCGAAACGCTGCGGCTGTACCCGCCGGTGCCGATGATGGTGCGCGAGACGACGCGCCCGGAACAGTTCCGCGACCGCGACATCCCCGCCGGATCGCAAATCGTCCTCAGCCCGTGGCACCAGCAGCGCCACGAACGGCTGTGGGACGACCCCGACAGCTTCGATCCCGACCGGTTCACCACCGAGAACGGCCGCCAATGCCTGCGCGAGGCCTACATGCCCTTTTCATCCGGCGCCCGGGTCTGCACTGGCGCGGGCTTCGCGATGGTCGAGGGTCCGTTGCTGCTGGCACTTCTGGTCCGGGCCTTCCGCTTTCAACGGATCGAAGGCGACGACCCGACACCTGTCGCATTTCTCACGGTGCGTTCGAGAAACGGGATCCGTCTGGACGTACGTCCCCGCTAATAGGGGGCGCTGCCCCCGCCGCACCTGCGGTGCGTCTCCCCCGAGGTATTTACGAAGAGAAGAAAGCGCGCGCGGACGGGCCTTCTTCTCTTTTGAAATACCTCGGGGAGCGCGAGGGGCGGGCCCCTCGCTTCTTCGGGGTCAGGGCATGAGCCGCGAGATGTAGGGCGGCAGCGCGAAGGCAGCCTTGTGGACCTCGGGCGTGTAGTAATCGGTCTCGATCGCCGCCGCGTCGAAGCGGGCCTTCAGCGTGTCGAGGTCGGTGTGGCGCGCTTTGCCGTCGGTGCCCCAGCCGAAGGCCATCGGGCCGCCGGCGTAGGTGGGGACCGTCGCGGTGTAGCAGGTCCAGTCGCGGAACAGCTCTTTGAAGGCGCGCATGGTGTGCGTCAGCTCATCGCCCTGCAGGAACGGCACGCCGTTCTGGGTGACAAGAATGCCCTCGGGGCTGAGCGCGCGGTGGGCGTGGCCGTAGAAATGATCCGTGAACAGCACCTCGCCGGGGCCGACCGGGTCGGTGGAGTCGATGATGATGACGTCGTAGCCGCCCTCGGTCTCGCGCATGAAATCGGCACCGTCGGTGATGACCAGTTCCAGCCGCGGATCGTCGAAGGCGCCGTCCGACAGGGTGGGCAGGTATTCCTTCGAAAAGTCCACCACGCCGGCGTCGATCTCGACCATCGTCAGATGCTGCACCGTCTGGTGTTTCAGCACCGTCTTGGCCATGCCCCCGTCGCCGCCGCCGATGATCAGCACCCGGCGGGCGTCGCCGTGGGCAAGGATCGGGACGTGGGACATCATCTCGTGGTAGATGAAGTTGTCGCCCTCGGTGGTCTGCACCACCCCGTCCAACGTCAGGACGCGGCCGAAGGTCGGGTTCTCGAACACCCGCAGACGCTGGTGGTCGGTTTTGCTGTCGTAGTGGACCTGTTCTTCGCGCAGGGCCTGGGCGTGATCATCGTGCAGGCGCTCTACGCTCCATCCGGTCATGTCGGTCATCGGGACATCCTCCGTTTTGGCCTGTTTGCCGTGGCGGGCCGCGATGTCAACCTGTCGCGTCGCGCGGAGAAGGGTCACCCCGGGTTCGCATCGGTTCGAAGACCACTGCTGAGACGACTCGACGCGACGGAAGGCATTCGCGGTCACCAGGCCGGCGATGATGTAGCCTGTCCGTTGGCAAAGCATAAGGTCGCCTTCCGCAAAAGTGGAACAAGCGTAGGGTGTGCCCCGCAACGGGGCGCACCGAGGGGCGATCCGGGGCGCTTTCGCGTTTCGGGCCCTGCGCGGACCGGCTATGCCGTTGGGATGGAGAACCGACCGAAACTCGCCGCGCTGGCGGTCGTGGTGCGCGATGCGCATGTGCTGCTGGTGCGGCGGCGCAATCCGCCCGATGTTGGGCTTTGGGGCTATCCCGGCGGCCATGTCGAATGGGGCGAGACCGTCGCCGAGGCGGCAATGCGTGAGTTGCACGAGGAAACCGGCGTGGTGGCCGAGGCCGTCGGCTGGCTGGACAACCTCGACACGATCGTGCGCGACGGGGACGGTGTGGTGCGGCACCACTATCTGCTGGTCGCCATCCTCTGCCGCTGGCGCGACGGCCAGCCCGAGCCACGGGACGACGTAAGCGAGGCCGCGTGGCTGCCGGTGGCGGACGTTCTGGCGGGGCGATACGAGGCGTCCGCGCAGGTCGACGAGGTGCTGTCGCGGGCCTTGACGACGGCGGACAACACGGGGCCCCGATAAAGGTAAGGGCCGCCCGACCGACCGGACAAAACCGGTGGCCAGGCGACCCTGTGCCTGTCCCTTGCGCGGGTTATCCCGTCTTTCAAGGTTGCTGCGGGCGCGTCATCCCACGCGCCCTGTTCGTCGCCTTTGCTGGCGCTCTGGTCATTGCGGCGCGATGGCAAGCAGCGCTCATCCCGCCCTTCACGGCCCTCGGGCCGTGGCGGCCACGCGCCTGATCAAGACGCGTGGCCTAATCGGGGTAACCCCTGATACCCCTTGCTCCGTCCCGTGAGTGCGACAGGAGCGTCTCTGGATCGTATTGCGTCGAACCCTTGCGGCTTAGGCGGCGTCTTCGACCAGCCCGTCGCCGCGCAGCAGTTCCTTCACCCGCACGTCGGGTGTGTTGAACGCCTTGCTCAGCACGTCGACCGCCAGCCAGGGCTGCGCATCGCCGCACATGAAGACATCGAACGCGCCATAGCCGATTTCCGGCCACGTATGGACCGAGATGTGGCTTTCGGCCAGCACGGCCACGCCGCTCACGCCCTGCGGCGAGAACTTGTGCGTGTGGATGTGCAGCAGCGTCGCGCCGCATTCGTCCACGCAGTCGCGGAAGGCCTGCTGGATCCGGGCCTCGTCGTCCAAGCCCGTGCCGTCGACAACCTCGATGATGAGGTGCGTCCCGGCGAACACCCGGCCGTCACGGCGGATGAAGTGATCTTCGCGGTCTTCGTCGAACACGTCGCGTTCAATGGTCGTTTCGGTGGTGGCCGCAATGCGGACACACGAATCTTCCTCATGGGCGCCTGTCTCCAGACCGATCCCCAGTTGGAAGAGGTTGGTGCCGTCCATGACACGTCCCCTTCTAGCCAGTAGATTGAATCCAGAGGTTCCTTAGCGCCCCCCCGTGGCAGCCTTGGCTGCCCGTAAGTTGGGATCGGTCCCTCGCTCGTGGCGGCGATCTAAGGGCAGGAACCGAGTCGTTCAAGCGTTTTTTTCGGGCTTTTCGAAGCTGTGGTAAATGACGCTGCGTCATCGATGTTGGCGCTAACGAAGACGGCCCTTCCACACCACGGCACCCGGGGCATTGGGGCGGGGATCTGGCCAAGCAAAAAAGGGGCGGGACGGGACCCGCCCCCAGGATGGGGCCACCAGACAGGGGAGTAGAAAGCCGGCGGCCGCCGTAACTTTGGCGCCATCGCGCCAGCCGCGTCAGTCTTTCCAGAAGGGGCGCTCGGCCTCGAGCCGCGCCTCGCCCTTGGTCAGGCCAATGTCCTGCAGCAGGTGCGGGTCCAATGTGCCAAGCGAGCGTCGGGTGCGGCGACGCTCATCCCATTTGGTCAGCACCACCACGAAGCGCAGCGCAACCGCGGAAATCGGCGGCAGGGGACGGCGGGAGAGATAGCCGAGGGCGTCGTTCGGGTGTGCTTGTGTCACGGGATGTCCTTTCAAATTGTATTGACACAATGAGGCGATGTTGCCACGTATGTAGCAGTACAATCGCGCATGTACCAAGTCGAGGGAAAGATTGTAATGGATACAATTTGGCAGCCGAGCCTGGATGGGCGGTCCGGCCCGAAATACGCCGCCGTCGCCGAGGCGATCCGGGACGGGGTGCGCAGCGGTGCCTTGACCACGGGGGAAAAGCTGCCTCCGGTGCGCGAGCTGGCGTGGACGCTGGGGATAACCCCCGGCACCGTGGCCCGCGCCTATACCGAACTGACGGACGAGGGGCTGCTGCTAGCTGCCGTGGGGCGCGGCACCTTCGTGGCCGAACAGCGCGCGCAGGCGGCCGAGACGATACCGGACGGGCCGATGCGCCTGTACGGCCCCAGCCTTCCCGACGTGGGGCAGGTGGCGCTGATCCGGGAACTGATGGTCAAGGTCGGCCAGCAGGGCGGCGTGTCGGACATGCTGGACTATCCCAGCCGTGTCGCCACGCCGCTGCGCGATGCGGCGATCCGGTGGCTGGCCTCGGCCCATCTTGGACCGCTGGACGCGGCGGACGTGGTTCCGGCGCATGGCGGGCAGCACGCGATCCTGCTGACCATGCAGGCGATCCTGCGCGGGTCCGATCCCGTGATCCTTGTGGAAGAGATGCTGTATCCGGGGTTCCGCCGGGCCGCCGACCTGCTGCGCGCGCGCCCCGTGGCGGTGCCGATGGACGAACATGGCCTTATCCCCGGCGCGCTGGAAGAGGCGGTGCGCCGGCATGGGGCGCAATTGCTGTGCACCTCGCCCGAAGTGCACAACCCCACGACCCTGTGCACGCCGGAATGGCGCCGGATGGAGATCGTCGACGTGGCGCGCCGCACCGGGCTGCAACTGGTCGAGGACGATTGCTATCGTCTGGGCACACCGGTCGGGCGGCCCTATCGCGCGCTGCTGCCCGAACAGGGCTGGTATGTCAGTTCCCTGTCCAAACACCTGACCCCGGCGCTCCGCATCGGCTTTGCCGTGGCCCCGGCGGGGCGGGGTGCCGGTCTGCGGCGCGCGGCAGAGCATGGGTTCTTCGGCATCTCCGCGCCGCTGGCCGATCTGACGGTGGAACTGCTGCGCGCGCCGAAGCTGGCCCGGCTGATGGACGACGCCCGGCGCACGATGAACGACTATGTCCGCGCCGCCGTGAACGTGCTGGGCGGCCACGACCTGACATGGCGCGAGGACGTGCCGTTCCTGTACCTTGGCCTGCCGTCCGGCTGGCGCGCCGGCGCTTTCTGCCAGCGGGCCGAAGCCGCGGGCGTTCAGGTCCGCGCGGCGGACGAGTTCGTCCTGCGCGACGGGCGGGCGCCCCATGCAGTGCGGATCTCGATCAACGCGCGCCATGGGCTGGCCCGGTTCGAGGCGGCGATGCAGAAACTGCGCGAGCTTCTGGACAATCCGCCCGAGCAGATCAGCGTCTAATGTGGGGTATAATAATACCGTAATTGCAAGCTATTGTTTTTACGTGTTTTTATCGAACGAACTGCCGTTGACTGGGATTTCGGGGCGTGTATAACCGCGCAATCCGAATTCCGGGGCGGGTCCAGACCCGTTCCACATCCGAAACCGAGGTTCCGATATGAAGACCTATACCGCGACGCCTGCGGATATCGACAAGAAATGGATCCTGATCGACGCCGAAGGCATCGTTCTGGGCCGTCTTGCGTCGATCGTGGCGATGCGCCTGCGTGGCAAGCACAAGGCGACTTTCACCCCGTCCATGGACATGGGCGACAACGTGATCATCATCAACGCCGACAAGGTGCAGATGACCGGGAAGAAGCGCGCCGAGAAGACGTACTACCGTCACACCGGCCACCCGGGCGGCATCAAGTCCCGCACCGCCGAGGAAATCCTTGAAGGTGCGCACCCCGAGCGTGTCGTGACCGCAGCGGTCAAGCGCATGCTGCCGGGCAACCGCCTGTCGCGCCAGCAGATGACCAACCTGCGTGTCTACGCCGGTGCCGAGCATCCGCACGAGGCACAGAACCCCGAGGTTCTGGACGTCAAGTCGATGAACAAGAAGAACACGAGGACCGCGTAATGGCCGAGCAAGTCAACTCGCTGGAAGAGCTGGGCCAGGTTGCCGAAGGCACCGCGCCCGCCGTCGAGACCGAAGAGCTGATCAACCGCGACCCCGTCCGTGACGAACTGGGCCGCTCCTATGCCACCGGCAAGCGGAAGGACGCGGTTGCCCGTGTCTGGATCAAGCCGGGCTCCGGCAAGGTCACCGTCAACGGCAAAGAGATCAACGTCTACTTCGCGCGTCCGGTGCTTCAGATGATCCTGAAGCAGCCGTTCACCGTTGCGGGCGTCGAAGGCCAGTTCGACGTGCAGGCGACCGTCAAGGGCGGTGGTCTTTCGGGTCAGGCCGGTGCGGTCAAGCACGGCATCTCGAAGGCGCTGCAGCTGTACGATCCCACCCTGCGCCCGGCGCTGAAAGCCGCGGGCTTCCTGACCCGCGACAGCCGCGTCGTGGAACGGAAGAAATACGGCCGCGCGAAAGCCCGCCGCAGCTTCCAGTTCTCGAAGCGTTAATCGTTTCGCCAGACTTTCGCGAAGGGCCGTCCTGTTGGGCGGCCCTTTTGCTTTGAGCGGCGCCCGAAGGCGCGGCGAAACGGGGGCTTTGCCCCCCGCGCCTGCGGCGCTCCCCCCAGGATATTTTCAGACAGAAGAAGGGCAGGGCGCCGTGCATCAGGCGACGGCGAACAGGTCCACGCGCACCGCGTCGGGCAGGCGTCTGCCGGTGCCCACGAACAGCGTGTTGTTGACCCAGGCATAGCGCGGGTCGCCGGTTTCCAACCGGGCGACCGTGCGCATGTAGTAACGGGCGGGATCGACCTCTTCGCCGCGACCGAGTTTCGCGATCACGTCGGGGGGCCCGTGGCGGGTGCCGGTGTTGATGATCTCGATCAGCGCGCCGTCGTCGGTTTCGAACGCGTAGCGG
This sequence comes from Psychromarinibacter halotolerans, assembly GCF_029168315.1. NCBI lineage: Bacteria > Pseudomonadati > Pseudomonadota > Alphaproteobacteria > Rhodobacterales > Paracoccaceae > Psychromarinibacter > Psychromarinibacter halotolerans. Next base: position 614,934 of record NZ_JARGYD010000001.1, on the reverse strand, counting down.
GTATCGAGATGGGCGGCGCCGTCGGCCTGAATGGTCTGCCAATCGGCGCCAAGGTTGAGGATGGTGCCGTTCAAGCGCGGTCCGGTCACGGTGCCGCCGATGATCGGAATGATGCGGCGCTGCCCGAAGCGCCCCGACCCCATTTCGCGGATCGGTGCGAGTTCGACCTGCAAGGTGCAGGCGAACTCAAGCACAGGCGCCTCGGGCATTGCCTCCGTCCTCCTCCAACGGATCACAAGAGGGTGACGTGCGCGTCAGGGAAGGTCAATGGCCGAAATGCACACAAGTTCAATACATCGCTCAAGACCTAACACACCCACGCCGCGGACCCCGGATTCGGGTGGTCTGGGGGCGACCTTCAGCCGTCTGGCGGGACCAGTCCGAGGCCGCGCAGATAGATGCCGATTCCGGCCTCCAGCAGTTCCTCGGGCGGGAAGGGGGACCGGCGCCCGGCGGCGCCACGGGCGTAAAGTTCCACCACGCCGTGGCTCATCGCCCAGATGTGGGCCGAGAACATCGCCGCCGGAGGCCGACGGTCCGGGGGGATGTGTTCGGACAGCACCGCCGCCGCCCGTTCCAGCACCGTGTTCGCGCGGCTGGCGGCGTGGGCCAGTTCCGGGCTGCGGTTGATCGAGATGCCGCTTTCGAACATCGCGATGTAGTGGCCCGGGTATTTCTTTGCAAAGGCGAGATAGGCGCGGCCCGTCGCCTCGAACGAGGCCAGCGCCGAGGGCTGACCGGATTCGAACGCATAGTCCATCAGGTCCGAGAAGATCTCGAACCCCTGCAGCGCGGCCTCGGCGATCAGGTCCTCGCGCCCCTCGAAATGGCGGTAAACAGCAGCCGGGGTCACACCGGCCTGCTTCGCGGCCTCGGACAGGGTGAACCCGCTGGGACCCTTTTCCTCGATCAGCTTCAGCGCCGCGTCCAGCAAGGCGCGCCGCAGATCGCCGTGGTGATAGCCGCGCTTAGCCATTCCAGAGTTCGGGACCCCCGCAGATCTTCGGGTCGGGGTCGCAGGCGACCTTGTCGGTCTTGCCCTCGTACATCATCTGCGACAGCACGGCGCGGATCGCGGCGATGCGGGCGCGGCGCTTGTCGTCGGCGCGGATCACGGTCCACGGGCCCTGAATGGTGTGGCTGCGTTTCAGCGTCTCGCCGATGGCGGCGGTGTAGTCGTCCCACAGCGCCAGACCCTCGACGTCGATGGTCGACAGCTTCCACTGTTTCAGCGGGTCTTTTTCCCGGTCGAGGAAGCGGCGCAGTTGTTCCGCGCGGCCGACGTTCAGCCACAGCTTGACGAGGTGGATGCCTTCCTGCTGCAGCATCGCCTCGAAGGCGGGCAGTTGCTGGAAGAAGCGTTCGCGCTCGGGGTCGGTGCAGAAGCCGAAGACCTTCTCGACGACACCCCGGTTGTACCACGACCGGTCGAACAGAACGATCTCGCCATCGGTGGGAAGCTGTTCGACATAACGCTGGAAATACCATTGGCCGCGCTCGCGGTCTGTGGGCTTCGGCAAGGCCACCACCCGCGCCACGCGGGGGTTGAGGTTTTCCCGGAACCGCTTGATCGCACCGCCCTTGCCGGCGGCGTCGCGGCCTTCGAACACCACGACGACGCGCTTGCCGGTCGCTTTCACGTCCGCCTGAAACCGGGCGAGTTCCAGTTGCAGGGCGTCCAGCGTGTCCTCGTAGTCCTTCTTGTCCATCCGGTCAGCGTAGGGATAGTCGTCGTCCAGCACGATCTTCCCCTCGTGCGACAGGATCGCGTCGCGGACGGGCTTGGGTGCCTCTTTCTCGAAGTAGCGGCTGATCGCGCCATCGTAGGGAAGGGACATGTTGACCTCTTTCACATCTGCGACCGCAGTATCGCGATTAGTGGCGTCAACGCAATCCGGCGCGCCGTGTCAGACGGTCGAGCACCGCGATCACCGCGTCCTGCGCGACGTGGTGCGGCATGTGGCCGATGCCGGGCAGGCGGGTCAGGCGTGCGTCGGCCAGCTGGTCGACCAGCACGTCAGAGTGGACGTCGATCGGTACGATGCTGTCGGCGGTGCCGTGGATGATCTCGACCGGAAGCTCGATGCTGTCGTAGCGTTCAGACATCGCATCAAGATGCGGCTTCAAGCTGTTGATCTGGCGGACATTCGCGCGCAGCGTCTCGCGTCGCAGGGCAAGTCCGATGCCGATGTGGTCGGAATAGCCGTCCGGCGGCGACTGCGGCGCGAAGATCGCGCCAAGGGTCAGGCTTGCGCGGTCGCCGGGCAGGAAGGCGGCCAGCAGCGGCGGGATCGAGGTGCCGCCGACCGACGAGGCGACGATCGGATACTGCGGCGCCAACTGGCCGGGCCACGGTTGCGAGGCACCCGAAACGATCACCAGACCGGCGACGTTGTCGGGCCGTTCCAACGCCCACGCCAGCGCGACCGCGCCACCGTAGGACTGGCCCAGCACGATCGGCCGCTCGGCCCCCAGTTGCTGTGCCGCCGCCTGTAGAAGGCGCGCCTGTTCCGCCGGACTTTCCGAGCGGGTGTTGGCCGGACCGCCATAGCGGTCGGACACGCGGTCGGTATAGCCCAGTCCGGGGCGGTCGAAGACCAGCACGCGGTAGCGGTCCTTGACGGCGTCCACGAAGCGGAAGGTGAAATCGCGCGTGTTGCCGCTGGCGCCGTGGATCAGCACCAGATCCGGTCCGGCGCCCTTGGGTAGACCGTCGACCACGACATGCACGCGGCGGCCCGCGACCTCGACGAACTGGCCTTCCGGCGGATAGGTGCGTTCGGCCTGCGCCTCGTTCCGGGCCGCACGCCGGTCGATCCCGGCGCAGGCGGCCAGACCCAGCGCCGCGATCAGCGCAAGACTAGCGGCTGCCAATCTGCGCACTGTCGAACGGCGTGGTCTGGTAGATTTCGTTGATCCAGTTGCCGTACAGAAGGTGGGCGTGGCTGCGCCAGCGGTTCGTCGGCTTCTGGCTGGGATCGTTGTCCGGGAAGTAGTTCTCGGGCATCAGGATCTCGCCGCCCGAGGCGACGTCGCGGTCGTATTCTTCCTTCAGGGTGCCACTGTCGTATTCGAGGTGGTTGAAGATATAGAGCCCGCGATGCTTCTGGTCCTGGATCAGGCAGGGGCCGGTCTGGTCCGAACCCAGCAGGGTCACAAGGTCGGGATGCGCGTCGATCTCGTCCTGACGGATCTCGGTCCAGCGGCTGACCGGCACAAGGAACGCGTCGGAGAAACCGCGCAGATAGGGCGAGGCGGGCGTGATGTTGCGGTGCAGGAAGCAGCCGAACGCCTTCTGGTCCAGCATGTACTTGCGGACCTGCCAGAAGTGCCACAGCAGCGCCATGCCGCCCCAGCAGACGCCGAAGGTGGAATGCACGTTGGTCTGGGTCCAGTCCATCACCTCGGTCAGTTCGTCCCAATAGGTGACGTCCTCGAACGGCAGGTGCTCGATCGGGGCGCCGGTGATGATCAGGCCGTCGAACTTTTCCTCCTTCACCTCTTGGAAGGGGCGATAGAAGGTCTCCATGTGCTCGGCGGCGGTGGTGCGCGTCTGGTGCTCGGTCATGCGGATCAGTTGCAGGTCGATCTGCAACGGGGTCGATCCGATCAGGCGCGAGAACTGGATCTCGGTCTGGATTTTCTTGGGCATCAGGTTCAGCAGACCGATGCGCAGCGGGCGGATGTCCTGCTTGGCGGCCGCGATGTCCGACATGACCATGACGCCCTCGCGGTTCAGAACCTCGTAGGCGGGCAGGTCTGACGGCAGGGTGATGGGCATTTAGGCTACCTGGTTTTGCTTGTGAAAGAAGCGTGTGCGAAAGACCGCACAGATATATGCATCGTCATCGGGTCTCAAGGGCACGGCCGATAAGTGCGACAAACCCGTCCGCATCGCGCACATTGGCCACGTCCTCGGCGGTGACGGTCACGCCCCAGTTCTGGGCCATCGCCTCGTAGCGGGGCTGGCGGTGCGCCAGCGCGCGGGCATAGGTCCAGCGCACGAAGGCGTCGGGGTCGACCGCGTCTTCGGGCAGGCCGGTTTCGCGGCCGTATTCTTCCCACGCGTCGTGCAGGAATTCGGCCTGATAATACATCGGCTTGGGCGCGCGGTCGAAGCGGCGCACCAGTTCGGCGGTGTGCGCCTCGGTGCCCTTGATCCAGACCATCAGCGTTTCCGACGCCAGCGTGTTCATGATCTCGTCGTCCGGATCCCACGGGTCGACCACCTCGCAGATCGAGCCGCCGCTGTCGCAGACGAAATGCGGATACCCGTAGATGTCGATCGAACGGTCGATGAACCGCGGGGTGTCCAGCAGGGCGCCGATCTCGGCCACGCGGTGCTGTTCCTGCCGGATCATGTACTCGTCGAAGGGCAGGCCGCCCTTGGCGGGGTCGCCGGGCTTGCCAAGATAGGCGGACAGGGGCGCGAGGTTGTTGAAGGTGATGTTGGACCCGATGTAGATCGAGTCGGTCATCAGCAGGTCGCGCAGGAACGGAACCTGCATCGCGTGCCGCTTGGCGTTGTCCGCGATGTGTTCGCCCATGTAGCGGGTGCCGATGCGGTAATCGATCGAATAGTGGAACCACCCGCCGGCATCCCGAAGGAAGTTCGAGACATGGGTCTTGCCAAGGCCCGACATCCCGAACAGCAACACCCGCCGGTGGTCGGCTGTCTGCCACTGCTGCGCGTTCTCGTAGATCATCGTCGCCCTTTCCGGTCCCTGCAGCCCCTCGAATGCCGTGCGGGGGCGGGGAACGCAAGCGCCGGGATGGACTTGCCCCTGCGGCTGGTCTATCGCGTGCGCCAACCAAGGACGGGCGCAAACGGGGCCGAGACATGACGAAGAACGGGATCACCTATAGCCAAGCCGGCGTGGACATCGACGCGGGCAATGCGCTGGTCGACCGCATCAAGCCGGCCGCCAAGTCCACCGACCGTCCCGGCGTGATGGCCGGACTGGGCGGGTTCGGCGGGCTGTTCGACCTGAAGGGCGCGGGCTTTACCGATCCGGTGCTGGTGGCGGCGACCGACGGCGTCGGCACCAAGCTGCGGATCGCCATCGACACCGGCAACGTCGACACCATCGGCGTCGACCTTGTCGCCATGTGCGTGAACGACCTTGTCTGCCAAGGCGCGGAACCCCTGTTCTTTCTTGACTACTTCGCCACCGGCAAGCTGGACGTCGACAGCGCCGCGCGCATCGTCGAGGGCATTGCCGCAGGCTGCCGTGCCTCGGGCTGCGCGCTGATCGGCGGCGAGACCGCCGAGATGCCGGGCATGTACGCCAAGGACGATTTCGACCTTGCAGGGTTCTCGGTGGGCGCGATGGAGCGTGGCACCGAACTGCCCGCCGGTGTGGGCGAGGGCGACGTGCTGCTGGGCCTTGGCTCGGACGGGGTGCATTCCAACGGCTATTCGCTGGTGCGCAAGATCGTCGAACTGACCGGCCTTGGCTGGGACGACGACTGCCCCTTCGCCGAGGGCACGCTGGGCGCGGCGCTGCTGGCGCCGACGCGGCTGTACGTGAAGTCCGCGCTGGCCGCGATCCGCGCGGGCGGCGTACACGGCCTTGCCCACATCACCGGCGGCGGCCTGACCGAGAACCTGCCGCGCGTCCTGCCCGAGGGCATGGGCGCCACCATCGACCTGTCGTCGTGGCAGCTTCCGCCGGTGTTCCGCTGGCTGGCCGAGAAGGGCGGGCTGGAGCAGGCCGAACTGCTGAAGACCTTCAACGCCGGGATCGGCATGGTCGTTGTCGTCGCCGCCGACCGCGTCGAGCCGCTGACCGCGCTGCTGGCCGAAGCGGGCGAGACCGTCAGCGTGCTGGGCTCGGTCGAGCCGGGCGAGGGGGTTCGCTACTCTGGCGCGCTTCTGTGAAACGTGTTGCCATCCTAGTGTCGGGCGGCGGGTCCAATATGGTCCGCCTTGTCGAAAGCATGACCGGCGACCACCCGGCGCGCGCCGTGATGGTTGGGTCGAACGATCCGCAGGCGGGCGGGCTGGCCAAAGCCGCCGACATGGGGATCGAGACCTTCGCCGTCGATCACCGTCCCTTCAGGGGCGACCGCCCCGCGTTCGAGGCGGCGCTGCGCGAGCGCATTGATGCGGCCCGGCCCGACATCCTGTGCCTTGCCGGCTTCATGCGCATCCTGACGGCCGGGTTCATTCAGGCCTACGAGGGCCGGATGCTGAACATCCACCCGTCGCTGCTGCCGAAGTACAAGGGCCTGCACACCCACGAACGCGCGCTTGAGGCGGGCGACGCGTGGCACGGCTGCACCGTGCACGAGGTGACGGCGGAACTGGACGATGGCCCGATCCTTGGGCAGGCGCGGGTTCCCGTCGAACCCGGCGACACGCCGGACACGCTGGCCGCGCGGGTGCTGACGATGGAACACCGGCTGTACCCGGCGGTGCTGCGCCGCTTTGCGGACGGCGACCGCAGCCGTCTGGATCTTTAAATCGTTTCCTTTTCCCGCCGTGGACGGGCGTGCTGCCCTTTGTTGTCGCGTCTCTTTGCGCGAAACGGTCCAAGTTTTCGCTAAGGCTTTTCATTGCCGCGCGACCGGCGTATCAGGCGAGGGGTTGGGCGGAACAAACGGCAAGACAACAGGGAAATCAGCCTCCGAGCATGAAAACACTCACCACGACCGAGGCGCTTCAGGAATTCTGCGACCGCGCGGCGAAAGCGCCCTATGTGACCGTAGACACCGAGTTCCTGCGCGAGCGCACCTATTATTCGAAACTCTGCCTTGTCCAGCTGGCCATTCCCGGCGACACCGAGGACGACGCCGTCCTTGTCGATCCGCTGGTCGAGGGCCTTTCGTTGGCGCCGCTTTACGAGCTGATGAAGGACGCGGGCGTGGTCAAGGTGTTCCACGCCGCCCGGCAGGATCTTGAGATCTTCTACATCGACGGCGGGGTGATCCCCGAGCCTCTGTTCGACACGCAGGTCGCCGCGATGGTCTGTGGATTCGGCGAACAGGTCGGCTATGAGACGCTGGTGCGCAAGATCGCCAAGCAATCGCTGGACAAGACCTCGCGCTTTACCGACTGGTCGCGCCGACCGCTGACCGACGCCCAGATGAAATACGCTCTGGCCGACGTGACGCATCTTCGGGTGATCTATGAATACCTGAACGCCCAGCTTCAGAAGTCCGGCCGCAAGGAATGGGTCGAGGAAGAGCTTCAGGTGCTGACCGATCCCGCGACCTACGTGGTCCACCCCGAGGACGCGTGGAAGCGGATCAAGACCCGCACCCAATCCGGCAAGTTTCTGGCCGTCGTGCGCGAACTGGCCCGGTTCCGCGAGGAATTCGCCCAGTCGCGCAACGTGCCGCGCAACCGCGTCTACAAGGACGATGCGCTGCTGGAACTCGCCTCGACCAAGCCGCAGTCGGCGCAGGACCTCAGCCGGTCGCGTCTGCTGCTGCGCGAGGCCCGCAAGGGCGACATCGCGGACGGTATCATCGCGGCCGTGAAGGCTGGCATCGAAGCGCCCCGCGACGACCACCCCGAACCGGACACCCGCCGCGACTCGTTGCAGGTGAATCCGGCGCTGGCGGACATGCTGCGCGTGCTGCTGAAGGCCAAGGCCGATGATGCGGGCGTGGCGCAAAAGCTGATCGCTACCGCATCGGATCTCGACGCACTGGCCGCCGGTCAGCGCGACGGGCTGTGCCTGAAGGGCTGGCGCCGCAAGGTGTTCGGGGAAGACGCGCTGCGCCTGTGCGACGGCAAGATCGGTCTTGCGGTCAAAGGCGAAAAAGTCGGCGTCATCGAGCTTTAGGAAAACGACAGTGCGCGCCGCCGGGACGGGCGGCGCGTGGCTTTATCGGATCAACGGCGGACGACCAACGCGTTGTTGGCGCCGTTGACCTGGATCGCGCGGACCTGCGCCAGCGTCTGGTCGGACAGGAACTGCCCCACGATGATCTCGCGCGACCGGACGGTGGACACCCGTGTCGCCGTCAGCGGCGGGCTGACGCGGAAGTGGAAGGCCAGAACGCCGTCGACCACCATGCCGTTGTTCGCCGGCACCAGCTCGCCATCGTAGTAACCCTGCCGCGTCGCGACGCCCGTGGCGCGCACGATGGCGCCGCCGGGGATCTTTTCAAGCCGCAGTTCGGTCACGTCGCCGATCAGGGCGCGCGGGTCCTGGTAGGGGTTGCTGGTGTCGCTGACCGTCGTTTCCGAACGGCCGAACCAGTTCGCGGGGTTCAGCCGCGATTCCGACATCGCGCCGCACCCGGCGACCGAAAGTCCGAGGATCATGAGAATGACCAGTCTCACCGGCATGTGTACCCCTGCTGTCTGCCCCAATTCCCGGTTATCCCAATCAGGGCGCGTTGAAAAGCCTGCAGAACCTTTACCTTTAGACGTCGTGCCCTTACCTCGACGCTGACGCTGCAAAGGACGACATCAATGGCCACGCCGGAATTCGAGGACATCGCCGACACCTTCGACTTTCTCGACGACTGGGAGGATCGCTATCGCCATGTCATCGACATGGGCAAGGCGATGGACCCGCTGGAAGACGCCTTCCGGGTGCCTGCCACCAAGGTCGAGGGCTGCGCCAGCCAGGTCTGGATCGTCCCCGAGGTCGAGGGCGAAGGGCCGGACGCGGTGTTCCGGTTCCGGGGCGACAGCGACGCGATGATCGTGCGCGGGCTGATCGCGATCCTGAAGGCGATGTATGGCGGGCTGACCCTGCGCGAGGTGATGCAGGTCGACGCGCCCGCCGAGCTGGGTCGTCTGGGGCTGAACGATCACCTGTCGGCACAGCGGTCGAACGGGCTGCGCGCGATGGTGGAACGCATCCGGCTGATCGCGGCGCAGCAGGGCGCGTAGCCGGAAGGCGTCAGGACGGGGCCTAGTAGCCCCGCCAGATCCAGCCGCCGCCGAACACCCGGCTGCCTTCGTTGGCGTAGAACACGCAGGCCTGTCCGGGCGACACGCCTTCTTCCGGCGCAACGAGTTCCACCTCGGCGGTGGTGTCCGACAGCGGACGGATCACCGCTTCGCGCGGGGGGCGGGTGGACCGCAGTTTCACGGACAACCGCCATTCCGGGCGGCTGGTGAAGGGCTCGTCGCCCAGCCAGTTGATCTCGCGCACCGGCACGGTGCGGGTGGCCAGCATCTCTTTCGGGCCGACCACGACCTTGTGCGCGTCGACGTCCAGCTTCACCACGTACAGCGGTTCGTCCTGCCCGCCGATGCCAAGGCCCCGGCGCTGGCCGATGGTGTAGTGGATCACGCCGCGATGCTCGCCCAGCACGCGGCCGTCGGCATGGACGATCTGCCCCGGCTCGGCGGCGCCCGGGCGCAGCTTCTCGATCACCGAGGCATAGTTGCCGTCCGGCACAAAGCAGATGTCCTGGCTGTCGGGCTTGTCCGCCACCGCCAGCCCGTGCTTGTTCGCCAGCGCCCGGGTTTCCGCCTTGGACACAAGGTGCCCCAGTGGGAAGCGCAGGAACGATAGCTGTTCCGGTGTGGTCGAGAACAGGAAATAGCTTTGGTCGCGGTTCGGATCGGCCGCCATGTGCAGTTCCGGCGCGCCGGTATCGCCCAGCTTGCGCTGGATGTAGTGGCCGGTCGCCATGCAGTCGGCGTCAAGATCCTTCGCGGTCTGCAGCAGATCTTTGAACTTCACCCGCTCGTTGCAGCGGATGCAGGGCACCGGGGTGGCGCCCGCAAGATAGCTGTCCGCAAATTCGTCGATCACCGCATCCTTGAAGATGTTCTCGTAGTCTAGAACGTAATGCGGAAAGCCCATTTCCTCGGCCACGCGGCGCGCGTCGTGGATGTCGATCCCCGCACAGCAGGCGCCCTTCTTGGCCAGCGCCGCGCCGTGGTCGTAAAGCTGCAGCGTCACGCCGACGACGTCATAGCCCTCGCGTGCGAGTTCGGCGGCGACGACGGACGAATCCACGCCGCCCGACATCGCCACGACGACGCGGGTGTCTTCCGGTGCCTTTGCAAGGCCCAGCGAGTTCAGGTTGCCATCCAGTGCCATAGGGAAGTCCTTTCGGTCCGCCGGAATATAGGAAAATGCGAGCAACTAACAAGACCCCGCTTCATCGGGCATTAAGCGGGGTGGTCCAACGTCGGTTCGTCAAATCTGAGGGGAACTGACATGTATCTGCGCAAAGTCGACGGGCCTCGAACCGTCACCTTGCCCGACGGCACCCGAATGAGCCGCGCGGACCTGCCCGACGCGGACACACGGCGGTGGGTCGCCAGCCGAAAGGCGGCGGTCGTGCGTGGGGTTTCGTCTGGCCTGATCTCACGCGAGGAGGCGCTTAAGACCTATGGGCTTAGCGATGACGAGTTCGAATCCTGGGTCGCGATGGTGGATAAGCACGGCGAGGCCGCGTTGAAAGCCACCGCGCTGCAACGATATCGTTAGGCCGGAAGAGTTCGCGCGAAATACTGAAGCGTGCGCACGCTCGCGTTGAAAGCGCTTTAGAAGTCTGAATATATAAGATTAATAGCTTAAGCAAATGACGTTCAATTGCACCGGAGTTAACCTTCAAGTCTAATAAAATTTGCGAAAACAACCCGCGCGGTGGCACTATTAACTACCTGAGGTAACCTGTGGTTAACCTTTCTCGACCTAAGACTTAGTCAATGCAACTGGCTGAGAGTGGAGTGCCGAACATGCGTGTCCTTCTTGTCGAAGACGACCCCGCCACCTCGCGTAGCATCGAACTGATGTTGTCCCACGCCAACCTGAACGTCTATGCGACGGACCTTGGCGAGGAAGGGATCGATCTTGCGAAGCTTTACGATTACGACCTGATCCTGCTTGATCTGAACCTGCCCGACATGAACGGGCACGACGTTCTGCGGCAGTTGCGGATCGCACGGGTCGATACGCCGATCCTGATCCTGACCGGCGCGGACGATACGGAAAACAAGCTTAAAGGCTTCGGCTTCGGCGCCGATGACTATCTGACCAAACCGTTTCACCGCGAAGAACTCGTGGCCCGCATTCACGCGATCATCCGCCGCTCGAAAGGGCATTCGCAGTCGGTGATCCGCACCGGGTCGATCGAGGTGAACCTTGACGCCAAGACGGTAGAGGTGGGCGGCAAGCCGGTTCACCTGACAGGCAAGGAATATCAGATGCTTGAACTGCTGTCGTTGCGGAAGGGCACGACGCTGACCAAGGAAATGTTCCTGAACCACCTGTACGGCGGCATGGATGAACCGGAACTTAAGATTATCGACGTGTTCATCTGCAAGCTGCGCAAGAAGCTGTCGCAAGCCACCGGCGGCGACAACTTCATCGAAACGGTCTGGGGCCGGGGCTATGTGCTGCGCGACCCGGAACCGGGGGAAATGAACGACCAGATCGCCATCGGCGCATGACGCCGGGCCCGAACAGGCAGACGACCCCACTCACGGACTAGACCTCTCCCGGGTGCGCTCCTATCAAGTCGGAAAGCACTCGGGAGGGCCCAATCGGTGGCGACTGAAAAAGCGGTAGCAGAGCTAAGCGAAACGGAAGCCGCGCAAGAGCTTGCGATGCTGGCCGACAAGCTGGCCCGGGCGAACGCGGCCTACCACACCGAAGACGCGCCCGAGATATCGGACGCGGAGTACGATTCGCTCAAACGCCGCAATGCCGAGATCGAAGACCGGTTTCCCGACCTGAAGCGCGAGGACAGCCCGTCCGAACAGGTCGGCGCACCGGTCAGCGAAAGCTTCGCCAAGGTCGAACACTCGGTGCGGATGATGTCGCTGGCCAACGCCTTCGCCGACGAGGACGTGCGCGACTTCAACGACACCGTCCGCCGCTATCTTGGCCTGCGCGACAGCGATGGCGGGCTGGCCTATACCGCCGAGCCGAAGATCGACGGGCTTTCCTTAAGCATCCGCTACGAGAACGGCAAAATGGTCAGCGCCGCGACCCGTGGCGACGGCGCGGTGGGCGAGAACGTCACCGCGAACGCCCGCACCATCGACGACATTCCCGAAACGATCGAGGGCGCGCCAGAGGTGCTGGAGGTGCGCGGCGAGGTCTACATGAGCCACGCCGATTTCGAGGCGCTGAACGCACGCCACGCGGAAACCGGCGGCAAGACCTTCGCCAACCCGCGCAACGCCGCCGCTGGCAGCCTGCGCCAGATCGACCCGAAGATCACCGCCGCACGCCCGCTGAAGTTCTTCGCCTACGCCTGGGGCGAGTTGAGCGAACCGCTGGCGGACACCCAGATGGGCGCAATCGAACGGTTCGCGAAGCTTGGCTTCCAGACCAACCCGCTGACCCGCGTCTGCGACGGCATCGACGAAATGCTGGCCCATTACCGCGATATCGAGGAACAGCGCGCGACGCTGGGCTATGACATCGACGGCGTGGTCTACAAGGTCGACGACCTCGACCTGCAGCGGCGGCTTGGCTTCCGCTCGACCACGCCCCGCTGGGCCATCGCGCATAAATTCCCCGCCGAACTCGCGTGGACCCGGCTGGAAAAGATCGAAATTCAGGTCGGCCGCACCGGCGCTTTGTCGCCCGTCGCGCGCCTGACCCCGGTCACCGTCGGCGGCGTGGTGGTGTCGAACGCGACACTGCACAACGAGGATTACATCGCTGGCCGCGACGCCAAGGGCGAGCCGATCCGCGACGGCAAGGACATCCGCGAAGGCGACTGGGTGCAGGTCTATCGCGCAGGCGACGTGATCCCCAAGGTGGCGGACGTCGACCTGTCGAAGCGACCCGACGATGCGACGCCCTACGCGTTTCCGCACGTCTGCCCCGAGTGCGGATCGGAAGCGGTGCGCGAAGAGGGCGACGCGGTGCGCCGCTGCACCGGCGGCCTGATCTGCCCGGCGCAGGCGGTCGAGAAGCTGAAGCATTTCGTCAGCCGCGCCGCCTTCGACATCGACGGTCTGGGCGCGAAACAGATCGAGATGTTCTACAATATTTGTTGGATATCCGAGCCGGCGCACATCTTTAAACTAGGCAAAACCGATGGGCCGAAGCGCGTATTAGCTAAAGATCCTGAGCAATGGTTAGCTCGCCTTGAAAAGACGAGCCATAACGATACGGATAGATGGCAAGATACGCTGAGCAGCTTGGCGGAAACGATACGCAGTGCAGGATTGCCTGCATCCGAGAATGACCCGAAGCAATTGGTCCAAGCGGTTCGTCTGCTGGCGACAAAACCTCTTTCCAAGATAAAAGGATTTGGCGAGAAAAGCGCGATCAAGCTGTTCAACGCGATTGACGAAAAACGGAAAACACCGCTGAACCGGGTGATCTTCGCGCTTGGCATCCGCCACGTCGGCGAGGTCGCCGCCGCCGATCTGGCCCGGCATTTCAACAGCTGGGACGCCTTTACCAAGGCCGTCGACACCGCCGGTCCGGCCGCGCAGCGTCACCTGAAGGCCGAGGACGCGGTGACGCGCGAACGTCAGCAGGCCGCCGACGCGGGCCGCCGCGCCCAGATCACCGCCACCCGCGACATGGTCTGGGCCGAATATCCCTCCGTGGCGCCAGAGGCCAAAGCCGCGTGGGACGACATCGTCGGCATCGACGGGATCGGCGCGACGGTCGCCGTGTCGTTGGTGACGACGTTCCAGCAAGAGGCCGAGCGCGCCTCGATCGACCGGTTGGCGGCGGAACTGGACGTGCAGGACGTGGCGGCGCCCGCGACGTCGGACAGTCCGGTGGCGGGAAAGACGGTGGTGTTCACCGGCACGTTGGAAAAGATGACCCGGGCCGAAGCCAAGGCGCGGGCCGAGGCGCTTGGCGCGAAGGTGTCGGGAAGCGTCTCGGCCAAGACCGACCTGCTGGTGGCGGGGCCGGGCGCCGGGTCGAAGGCAACGAAGGCCGCGGACCTTGGCGTTGAGACGATCGACGAGGACGGCTGGCTGGCCCTGATCGGCGACGCATGAGCACCCGTCCCGAACGCCTGTTCCCGCTGTTCGCGGAGATCGAGACGCTGGAAGGCGTCGGGCCGAAGATCGCCAAGGCGTTGGAAAAGATCGGCATCACCCGGCCGCGCGATGTGGTGTTCACGCTGCCGTATTCCGGCATCGACCGACAGCGCCGCGCGACGGTGCAGGGGCTGGACCTGCCTGCCACCGTGACCGTCGAGGTCGAGGTCGGGCGCCACATGCCTGGCCGCAGCCGGTCGGCACCGACGCGGATCGAGGTGACCGACGCCCAGACGACCTTTCAACTGGTGTTCTTCCACGCGCGCGGCGATTGGCTGATGAAACAGCTGCCGCCCGGCGAACGGCGGCTGGTGTCGGGCAAGGTCGAGATGTTCGATGGCATGGCCCAGATGGTTCACCCCGACCACGTTCTGCCGCCGGACGAGGCCGACGAGATCCCGCCGTTCGAGCCGGTGTACCCGCTGACCTCGGGCGTCACCCAGCGGACCATGATGAAGGCCGCCCAAAGCGCGCTGACCCGGGTGCCGGAGCTGGACGAGTGGATCGACCCCGGCCTGCGCGCGCAGGAAGGCTGGCCGGCGTGGCATACGGCCGTCGACACAGCGCACAACCCGCTGGGGCTGGCCGAGATCGCCGCGACATCCCCCGCGCGGCAGCGGCTGGCCTATGACGAGTTGCTGGCGCACCAGCTGACACTGGCGCTGGCACGTTCGGCGCTGAAAAAGGGCAAGGGCATTCCAACAGTCGGCGACGGGCGGTTGCGGCGCAAGGTGCTGGAGTCATTGCCTTATACGCCCACCGGCGCCCAGACCCGCGCGGTGGCCGAGATCGCCGAAGACATGGGGCGTCCGCTGCGGATGAACCGGCTTCTGCAGGGCGACGTCGGCGCGGGCAAGACGCTGGTCGCGCTGCAGGCGCTGCTGGTCGCGGTCGAGGCGGGCGGGCAGGGCGTCATGATGGCCCCGACCGAGATCCTTGCGCGGCAGCACCTAGAGGGGCTGAAGCCGCTGGCAGAGGCGGCGGGCGTCGTGCTGGAGATCCTGACCGGCCGCGACAAGGGATCCGAGCGGAAGGCGAAGCTGGCGGCGCTGGAACGCGGCGACATCCAGATCCTTGTCGGCACCCACGCCGTGTTCCAGCGCGACGTGGTGTTTCAGGATCTGCGGCTGGCCGTGGTCGACGAACAGCACCGGTTCGGCGTTGCCCAGCGGATGGAACTGGGCGCCAAAGGCCGCGCGGTGGACGTGCTGGTGATGACCGCCACGCCGATCCCGCGCTCGCTCAGCCTTGCGCAATACGGCGACATGGACGTGTCGGTGCTGGACGAAAAGCCGCCGGGGCGAAAGCCGATCGCGACGGTTCTGGTCTCGACCGGGCGGATGGACGAGGTCGTCGGCCGCCTGCGCCACGCGATGGACGAGGGGCGGCAGGCCTATTGGGTCTGCCCGCTGGTCGAGGAAAGCGAAAGCGTCGACATGACCGCCGCCGAAGAGCGGTTCAAGCACCTGCGTGCCGCGCTGGGAGAGGGCAACGTCGGGCTGGTCCACGGCCAGATGCCGCCCCGCGACAAGGACGCCGCGATGGCGCGCTTTGTGTCCGGCGAGACCAAGGTGCTGGTGTCCACCACGGTGATCGAGGTGGGCGTGAACGTGCCCAACGCGTCGATCATGGTGATCGAGCGGGCCGAAAGTTTCGGGCTGGCTCAGTTGCACCAGCTGCGGGGCCGGGTCGGGCGGGGCGAGGCGGCCTCGACCTGTTTGCTGATGTACCAGTCGCCCCTGACCGAAACCGGTCGGCGGCGCTTGGAAACGCTGCGCGAGACAGAGGACGGCTTTCGCATCGCCGAGGAGGATCTGGCGATGCGCGGCGCGGGCGATCTGATCGGCACCGCACAGTCCGGCCTGCCAAGGTTCCGCATAGCCGATCTGGAACGTCAGTCGGCGCTGATGGCGCTGGCCCAGTCGGACGCGCGCAAGCTGCTGCATGATGACCCAACGCTGGAAACCCCACGCGGGCAGGCGGCGCGTGTTCTGCTGTGGCTTATGGAACAGGAAAAAGCGATCCGTTTGATTTCAGTCGGTTAGCCGCCCGCTGCCCGTTTGTTCGCGAATGTTCTCATAAAGTTCTTTACAAATGGAACACTGCATGAGAACAAAGGAGAAACAACAGGGAACATCGACATGCTGACTGAAATGAAAAACGTAGTGACCCGTTCTTCCTCGACGCTGCTTCAGGACGCCGCCGGCGCCGCCGCATTGGTCCTGATGCTGGTGATCGGCCTTAACCTTCCCGGTCTTCTCTAGTCTTGTTTTCCAAGTTCTTTCGTTAGTTTCTTTTCACGAGTTCTGCCTGCGTTCTGTCATCCCGCCGGTCATCGCGCACTGTCCCAATCCCACGCGCGCTGGCCAGTTCGCCTGATCCTGGCCTTTCCCGGGGCAAGCCTCGCGCCCCGCGACCGGCGCCCGATCGAACAGACGCTTTTTTGCCGCCGCACTCCTCGTCCCGGAGTGCGGCGGTTTTTTTATGTTCCGCGCAGGGGGATCGTGCCGGGCGTCTATGCGTGGGCACCTGTGCAGCGTGACCGTCGCACCGAAAAAGGCGCTGTGCCCTGACCGGCGCCGCGCCTTTTGGTGGGTCGCTGCCGTGCCTCGGGTCAAATGCAGCGCCCGCGTCAGTCCCTGTCGGTGTCCGGTTGCACCAGCCGCAAGCTGGGCCGCTGGGCGCGGCTGCGGAACTGCATCGCCGGTTCGGCGAAACCGGTCGGCGCGGGGGCCTGCGTCAGGGTCGGAGCGTCGTCCGGTTCCGGCGCGGACGGTTCGGCGGTGGCCACGATGCGGCGCATCTGGACCTGATCGACGGTGAACCGGCGCGGCGCGCGGCCGATTTCGCCGTGGCTTTCCAGACAGGCCAGAATGCGCGGGTTGCCCCGGCCTTCGGTGTTGGTCAGCGGCGCGAGGAACAGGCGCGCGGGCAGGGCAGGGCGACCGATGCCGCGCTGACCCGACAGCGAGATATCCGCGACCTGCGGCGTCGTGACGACCGCTTCCACTGCCTTCTGGATGCGCTCGCGCGCTTCGGGCAGGAAGAACGCGGTCAGCGGCATGCCCCGCACCTCCATCCCCAGCAGGTCGCGCAGATGCATCCCCGAGATCCGGACGCGGGCGATGCCCGGCGCGACGTGTTCCATCAGGAACGCGTATTCCAAAGCGGTGTCCATCCCGCGCGGGTCGACCTCGGCCCGGTCGGGCATCAGCCGTCCCTGCCGCAGCCCTTCCCAATAGGCGTCGACCTGTGCGATGGCCGGATACTTCAACGGTACAGCCTTTCCGAACAGCGATACGACATTATCGAACCCACGGTGCCGAAGCTCCATGACATTACCCCCACAGGGCACGCGTGCATTGTGGCGCGCGGACCCTTTTGTTAACTGCTATTTCAGATTCCTTACTCTTTCCTTAATCTCTCACAGATTGAGGCGAAATGGAGGCAAATACTTCCCAAATGGTTAACGTCCATGACTAAATCGATGACCGGTTTCGCCGCCGCCAAGGGCGCGGGCGAGGGCTATACCTGGGCCTGGGATATCCGTTCGGTGAACGCCCGCGGGCTGGACGTACGGATGCGCCTTCCCGACTGGATCGAGGGGCTTGAGACGCCGGTGAAGACCGCCGTGGCCGGGGTTGCCGCGCGCGGCAACGTGACGGTCAATCTCAAGCTGTCGCGGGAAGAGGGCGCCTCTGACGAACGTATCGACCGCGCCACGCTGGACCGGGTACTGGCCCAGTTGGCCGAGGTCGGCGCCACCGCCGCCGTGGCCGGGGTGCACCTTGGCAAACCCACCACGGCAGAGGTGCTGGCGATGCGCGGCGTGCTGGTCAGCGGCGGGTCGGACACCGAGATCGGCGCGCTGTCGAAAGCCATCGCCGCCGACCTTCCGGCGCTGGTGCAGGCCTTCGACGACATGCGGCAGGCCGAGGGCAGCGCGCTGAGCCGGGTGATCGAGGGGCAACTGGACCTGATCGAAAAGCTGACGGCAGAAGCGGCCGCGCTGGCCGAGGCGCGCAAGGACCAGATGGCCGACAAGCTGCGCGAGAACCTTGCGCGGGTGATGGACAACGTCGATGGCGCCGACCCGGCGCGGGTGGCGCAGGAACTGGCCGTGATCGCGGTGAAAACCGATGTCACCGAAGAGATCGACCGCCTGACCGCCCATGTCGCGGCGGCCCGCGATCTTCTGGCCACCGACGGCCCGGTAGGGCGCAAGCTTGACTTCCTCAGCCAAGAGTTCAACCGCGAGGCCAACACCCTGTGTTCCAAGTCGCAGTCGACCGAGCTGACCCGCGTCGGCCTTGACCTCAAGGCCACCATAGATCAGATGCGCGAGCAGGTTCAGAACGTGGAGTAGGCCATGACCGCGCGGCGCGGGCTTCTCATCATCCTGTCCTCGCCCTCGGGCGCGGGCAAATCGACCTTGGCCGCACGGCTGCGGGACTGGGATCCGACGATCCGCTTCTCGGTGTCCGCCACCACGCGCGCGCCGCGACCCGGCGAGATGGACGGGCGCGAATACCATTTCATCGACGAGCCGCGCTTCAAGCGCATGGTGTCGGACGGCGACATGCTGGAACACGCCCATGTCTTCGGCAACTTCTACGGCTCTCCGAAGGGTCCGGTGGAACAGGCGATCACCGAAGGTTGCGACGTGCTGTTCGACATCGACTGGCAGGGCGCGCAGCAGATCCGAAATTCGTCGTTGCAGGACAGCGTGCTGTCGATCTTCCTGCTGCCGCCGTCGATTGGCGAGTTGCACCGCCGCTTGATCAGCCGCGCGCAAGACGACATGGCGACGGTTGAGCGCCGGATGAAGCGCAGCTGGGACGAGATCAGCCACTGGGACAGCTACGACTACGTGCTGGTCAACGACGACCTCGACGCGACCGAACGCCAGTTGCAGACCATCATCGACGCGGAACGGATGCGGCGGCCACGCCAGCCCGGCCTGACCGACGTCGTGCGCCGTCTGCAGATGGAGTTCGAGGATACCGCGCTATGACGCTGTACGCGCTGGGAGATTTCCTGCCCGAACTGCCCGAGGACGGCGATTGCTGGGTCGCGCCAGATGCGAACGTGATCGGGCAGGTCGTGCTGCACACCGGCGCATCGGTCTGGTTCGGCGCGACGCTGCGCGGCGACAACGAACCGATCGTGATCGGCGCGGGGTCGAACGTGCAGGAAAACACCGTGATGCACACCGACCCCGGCTGTCCGCTGACCGTCGGCGCGAACTGCACCATCGGCCACAAGGCGATGCTGCACGGCTGCACCATCGGGGACGGCACGCTGATCGGCATGGGCGCCACGGTCCTGAACCGCGCGGTGATCGGCGAAGGCTGCCTGATCGGGGCCGGCGCCCTGATCACTGAAGGCAAAGAGATCCCGCCGGGCTCGCTGGTGATGGGCGCGCCGGGCAAGGTCGTGCGCACGCTGGACGATGCCGCGCGGCAGGATCTGCTGGCGTCCGCCGAACGCTATCGCGCGAACATGCGCAGGTTCCGCAGCGACCTTCGCGCGCTGTAACATAAGTTTCGCACACCCCTGTCAGAAGGACGCCGATGACCGACTCTCCCAAATCCATCGTGCGCCGCACGCCCTGGCCCGAAAGCTCCAGCCGCGCGGTCGTGACGCCGCTGCAACCCTCTGTCGTCTATGCCTCGCCCAGCCCTTCGGCGCTGGATGACCAGTACGAGGGCCGCGCGAAGGGCTTCACCTATGCCCGCGAAGGCCACCCCAACGCCGAGGTTCTGGCCACCAAGATCGACGCGCTGGAAGGCGCCGAGGGCGGGCTGATCCTTGGGTCGGGCATGGCGGCGGTGACCGCGATGTTCTTCGGTCTGCTGAAACAGGGGGATCACGTCGTCGGAGGCAACCAGCTGTATGGCCGGTCGATGCGGATGATGCGCGAGGAACTGCCGCGCATGGGCATCACCACCACGCTGGCCGATCCGACCGACGCGGCGGCGATCGAAGCCGCGCTGACGCCGGACACCAAGCTGATCCTGCTAGAGGTCGTGTCGAACCCGACGCTGCGGGTCTCGGACGTGGACGGCATCGCGAAGCTGGCCAAGGAACGCGGTATCCTTCTGGCCATCGACAACACCTTCACCACGCCGCGCGGGCTGGTGGCCTATGACCACGGCGCCGACATCGTGCTGCACTCGGTGACCAAGCTTCTGGCCGGTCATTCCGACGCCACGCTGGGCTATATCGCCCTGCATGATCCGGTGCTGCGCAAGCGGGTCTACGACACCGCCGTCACGCTTGGCCTGACGCCAAGCCCGTTCGATTGCTGGCTGGCCGAACGCGGGCTGTACAGCTTCGAGCTGCGCTATGACCGCGCCGAGGAAAACGCCCGCAAGCTGGCCGACGCGCTGGCCGAAACGCCGGGGGTCCGGCGCGTGCTGTACCCGACGCGGCCCGATCACCCCGACCACAACCGGACCGTCGCGCTGTTGGGCGACCGGGGCGGCAACATGGTCAGCTTCGAGATCGAGGGCGGTCGCGACGCCACCGACGCGATGGTGCAGGCGGCACCGAACATCGCCTTCGCCCCGACGCTGGGCGACATCGGCACGACGCTGAGCCATCCGGCCAGTTCGTCCCACCGCGCGCTCAGCGCCGAGGAACGGGCGTCGCTGGGGATGTCCGAAGGGTTCTTCCGGGTGTCTGTCGGCGTAGAGGATGTCGACATGCTCATCGCCGAGTTTCGCACCGCCATCGCCGCCGCGATGGACGCCGCCGGAACATGACCGAGCTGCCGGTCGCCCCAATCCTCGCCGCCGTTCCGATGCCGCTTGTGCTGATCGGGCGGGACGAGCGGGTGATCGCGGCGAACCCGGCCGCGGCGCAGTTGTTCGGCACCGCGGCCGAGGGGTGGCACTATATCACCATCCTGCGCCAGCCGGTGCTGCTGGACTGCGTCGAAGCGGCGCTGAAGACCGGCGAGCGGCGCGAGGCGCGCTATTTGACCCGCGACGGCGAACGCGACGTGACCTTCAACGTGATCGCCGCACCGGCGGGCGAGGGGGTGATGCTGTCGCTGGAAGACATCAGCCATGTTCAGGCGGCGGGAGAGATGCGGCGCGATTTCGTTGCCAACGTCAGTCACGAGCTCCGCACGCCGCTGACCGCGCTGATCGGCTTCATCGAGACGCTGCAGGGTCCGGCCCGCAAGGATCTTGAGGCGCAGGCCCGGTTCCTTGGCATCATGGAACGCGAGGCAGGCCGGATGAGCCGCCTGATCGAGGACCTGCTGTCGCTGTCGCGCGTCGAAAGTCAGGAACGCGTGCGCCCGACCCAGAAGGTCGACATCGCCGGACTGGTGACGTCGGCGTCGATGACGCTTGGCCCGCAGGCCGGAGATGCCGATGTGACGCTGAAGGTGATCGGCGCCGAAGAGCCGGTCGAGGTGCTGGGCGACGGCGACCAGCTTCTACAGGTGTTCACCAACCTGATGGAGAACGGCATCAAATACGGTGGCGGCCTTGTCACCGTCGAGATCGCGCAGCAGGACCGCGACCCGATGCTGCGCGGCCCCGCCGTCCGGATCGAGGTCAGCGACAACGGCGAGGGGATCGACCCTTTGCACATCCCCCGGCTGACGGAACGTTTCTACCGGATCGACAGCCACCGCTCGCGCGAGATGGGCGGGACGGGTCTGGGCCTCGCCATCGTCAAACACATCGTGAATCGCCACCGTGGCCGGTTCCGAATCGACAGCCAGAAGGGGCAGGGCAGCCGCTTTACCGTGGTGCTGCCGGTCTGAACCGGCAAAACGCTCGCCCATGACACGACTCGTTCGGACGAGTCGGCCCGCCAAATGCGAACCGGACCCAACGCCCGCCGGCATTCCGTTACGGAATGGCGGATCTGCGCCGGTTTTCTGGATCCGCCCGAATTCCCAATGAAACAAGGGGTTGGAGCGGTATAAAAGGATGCGACGTGGCGTCTTTTCCGATGAACTTCCGGACTGTCATAAAACCGTTACGCAGGTGTCACAAAAGCTTCGGGCCACGGTTGGTAGGGACCGCCGCACGAAGGGGAAACAGTCACCGGAAGGGACCCCCGAGAAACCCAATCAGGAGCTTTACATGTCCTTTGCGAAACTGACCGCCTCCACCCTGGCGATCGCTGCCGTTTCCGCGACCGCTGCTGCCGCGCGCGACAACGTCCAGGTTGCCGGTTCGTCGACCGTTCTGCCCTACGCCTCGATCGTTGCCGAAGCGTTTGGCGAGAACTTCGACTTCCCGACGCCGGTCGTGGAATCGGGCGGCTCGTCGGCCGGCCTGAAGCGGTTCTGTGAAGGCGTTGGCGAAAACACCATCGACATCGCGAACGCTTCGCGCGCCATCCGCGACAGCGAAATCGAAGCCTGTGCCGCTAACGGCGTGACCGACATCATCGAAGTCCGCATCGGCTATGACGGCATCGTCTTCGCCAGCCAGATCGACGGCCCCGAGTTCACCGCCTTCGAACCGTCCGACTGGTTCAACGCGCTGGCCGCCGAACTGCCGGTCGACGGCGAGATCGTCGCCAACCCGAACATGACCTGGGCCGATGCAAACGCCGATCTGCCGGCCGTTGAAATCGCCGCCTTCATCCCGGGCACCAAGCACGGCACCCGTGAAGTCTTCGAAGAGAAGGTCCTGCTTCAGGGCTGCGAAGACACCGGCGCCATGGAAGCCTTCATCGCGTCCGGCATGTCCGAAGACGACGCCGAAGGCGCCTGCATGGCGGTCCGCACCGACGGCAAGTCGGTCGACATCGACGGTGACTACACCGAGACGCTGGCGCGTATCGACACCAACCCGAACGGCCTTGGCGTGTTCGGTCTGGCGTTCTACGAGAACAACACCGACAAGCTGAAGGTCGCCACGATGGGCGGCGTCGAGCCGACCACCGAGACCATCGCCTCGGGTGACTACCCGGTGTCGCGTCCGCTGTTCTTCTACATCAAGAAGGCCCACATCGGCGTGATCCCCGGCCTGAAAGAGTTCGCCGAGTTCTTCGTGGCGAACGAAATCGCCGGCCCGTCGGGCCCGCTGGCCAACTACGGCCTGGTGTCCGACCCCGAGTTGGCCGACACCCAAGCGAAAATCGCGAACGAAGAGACCATGTCCGGCGCGATGTAATCCGGCCTTGGCCTGATCAGGAGGCGGCCCTCGTGGCCGCCTCCGCCTTGTCTTCTGAATTCCTCGACGGAAAGCCTTGGGGGTTGCGTTAATGCCCGTCCTTTGGATCATCCTGATCATCCTGGCCCTTGCTGCGGTCGGTTACGTCATGGGCCGACAGCGCGCGCTGGCCAGCGCGGGCGGCGACAGCCGCATACTTCACTCGCTTCCTAGCTATTACGGGTCCAGCGTCGCGATCTTCACGCTGGTGTTTTCGCTTCTGGTGCTGGTGGGCTGGCTGACCATCCAGCCGATCATCGTCGACAACTCGGTCGCCGCGATGATCCCCGACACCGCCATCCCCGAAGCCAGTTCCCGCAGCCTTGTGATGTCCGACGTCCGCCGCGTGGCGAACGGGCTTGATCTTGCCGTTACCGGTGGCGCCATCAGCGCCGACGAGGCCCGCGCGATCACCACGGACAACACCGACATTCGCGCGCTTCTGGCGCAGGTGGGCGTCGCGCTTGGGTCCGAGGTCAGCGCCCCGGTGCTGGAGGCGGCGCAAAGCTATCGCCAGACCAGCGCCACGGGGCAGACGATGATGACCATCGCCGTGCTGGCCGTCGCCATCGCTGGCTTCGCCTTCGCCTTCCTGCGGACCCACAAGGATTTCCGCGCCCGCAACGTGGTCGAAACCGCCGTCCGCTATCTGCTGATCGTGGCAGCGTCGATCGCGATTCTGACCACGATCGGTATCGTCCTTTCGCTGATCTTCAACACCATCGAGTTCTTCCAGCGGTATCCGGCAGACGACTTCTTCTTCGGCCTGATCTGGTCGCCCAGCTTCGGCGGCGGGTCGCAGCTTGGGATCATCCCGCTGCTGTGGGGCACGCTGTACATCTCGTTCATCGCGCTGGTCGTGGCGGTGCCGATCGGCATCTTCGCGGCGGTCTACCTGTCGGAATACGCCTCTTCGCGGGTCCGGTCCTTCGCCAAGCCGTTGATCGAGGTGCTGGCCGGCATCCCGACCATCGTCTACGGCCTGTTCGCCCTGCTGACCGTCGGTCCGCTGCTGCTGTCGGTCTTTGGGCCGGACGGCACCGGCTGGATGGGCGCCGCGTCGTCGGTGATGACCGCGGGACTGGTGATGGGCATCATGCTGATCCCCTTCGTGTCCTCGCTGTCGGACGACATCATCAACGCGGTGCCGCAATCGCTGCGCGACGGGGCTCTTGGCCTTGGCGCGACCAAATCCGAAACCGTCAAGCAGGTGGTGCTGCCCGCCGCGCTGCCCGGCATCGTCGGCGCCATCCTGTTGGCGGCGTCGCGTGCCATCGGTGAAACCATGATCGTCGTGCTTGGGGCAGGGGCCGCGGCCCGCCTGTCGCTGAACCCGTTCGAGGCGATGACCACCGTCACCGCCAAGATCGTATCGCAGCTGACCGGCGACGCCGATTTCTCTTCTCCCGAGGCGCTTGTCGCCTTCTCGCTGGGGATGACGCTGTTCGTCATCACCCTCGCTCTGAACGTCCTCGCCCTCTACATCGTGCGCAAATACCGGGAGCAGTACGAATGACCGACGCGACCACGCAGACCGCCGAAAGCGGGCGCCGCACCAGTTCCCTGTACACGCTGGACGCCCGCACCCGCCGCCGCAACGCCGCCGAGACCCGGTTCAAGTTCTATGGCATGGCTGCCGTCGGCGTCGGGCTGGTGTTCCTTGTGATCCTGCTGGCGACCATCATCCGCAGCGGCATCCCGGCCTTCACGCAAACTTCGTTCGACCTACCGGTCGTGCTGGAAGCCGAGGCGCTGGACCCGAACGGCAACCGCGATCCGGCAGACGTCTCGAAGGTCTCGACCTTCGGGTACAACCCGCTGATCGATCAGGCGCTGGAACGTCTGGTCGCCGAGCACGGGATCGAGACCGAGATGTCGGGCGCCGACCTGCGCAAGATGGTGTCCTCGGGCGCCGCCGCCCAGATCCGCGACACGGTCATCGCCGACCCCGACTTGATCGGCGAAACGGTGACCTTCCGGGTTCTCGCCTCTAGCCGCGTCGATGGCTACATGAAGGGCCGTGTCACCCGCGAGGATCTGGCCCGCGACAAGAACCTTGATGCCGCGCACCTTGATATCGTCGATGTGCTGTCGGAAGAGGGCGGCCTTGCCCGCGCGTTCAACTGGGCGTTCATCACCGGCTCTGACGCATCGGAAAGCCGCCCGGAACAGGCCGGTATCGGTGTGTCGATGCTGGGCTCGCTTTTCATGATGCTGGTGGTCCTGCTGCTGGCGCTGCCGATCGGCGTTGCGGCCTCGATCTACCTTGAGGAATTCGCGCCCAAGAACCGCTGGACCGACCTGATCGAGGTGAACATCTCGAACCTAGCCGCCGTGCCGTCCATCGTGTTCGGTATCCTTGGCCTTGCGGTGTTCATCCAGCTTGTCGGCCTGCCGCAATCGGCGCCGCTGGTGGGTGGCCTTGTGCTGACGCTGATGACGCTGCCGACCATCATCATCTCGACCCGCGCGTCGCTGAAGGCGGTGCCGCCGTCGATCCGTGACGCCGCGCTGGGGGTAGGGGCCTCGAAAACGCAGGCCGTCTTCCACCACGTCCTGCCGCTGGCGATGCCCGGCATCCTGACCGGCACCATCATCGGACTGGCGCAGGCGCTTGGCGAAACCGCGCCGCTGCTGTTGATCGGCATGGTGGGCTTCGTCGCCTCGAACTACCCCGAGGGGATCGCCGAAGGCTTCCTGTCACCGAACTCGGCAATGCCGGCCCAGATCTACGAATGGGCCAAGCGCGCCGACCCGGCCTATTACGAACGCGCCTGGGGTGGCATCATTGTGCTGCTGCTCTTTCTCATGACGATGAACATCATCGCCATCATTCTGCGCCGCCGCTTCGAACGCCGGTGGTAAGGAGTAGTGAAATGAACATGACCGAAATGCCAATGACGGCCCAGAACGTGAAAAACATGCCCCAGAATTCTAAAATCTCCGCCCGCGACGTTCAGGTCTATTACGGCGAGAACCACGCCATCAAGGACGTGAACGTCGAGATCGAGGACCGCACCGTGACCGCCTTCATCGGTCCGTCGGGCTGCGGCAAGTCGACATTCCTGCGCTGTCTGAACCGGATGAACGACACCATCGACGTGTGCCGCGTCGAAGGCGCGATCGAACTGGACGGCGAGGACATCTACAACAAGAAGGTCGATCCGGTGCAACTGCGCGCCAAGGTCGGCATGGTGTTTCAGAAGCCGAACCCGTTCCCCAAGTCGATCTACGACAACGTGGCCTACGGCCCCAAGATCCACGGGCTGGCCAAGAACAAGGCCGACCTTGACGAAATCGTCGAAAAGGCCCTGCGCCGCGGCGCCATCTGGGACGAGGTGAAGGACCGCCTGCAGGCACCGGGCACCGGCCTTTCCGGCGGTCAGCAACAGCGTCTGTGCATTGCCCGCGCCGTTGCGACCGAACCGGAAGTCCTGCTGATGGACGAACCTTGCTCGGCGCTGGACCCCATCGCGACCGATCAGGTCGAGGACCTGATCGACGAACTCCGCAGCCAGTACTCGGTGGTGATCGTGACCCACTCGATGCAACAGGCCGCGCGCGTCAGCCAGAAGACGGCGTTCTTCCACCTCGGCAACCTTGTCGAGTACGGCGAGACCAACCAGATCTTCACCAACCCCAAAGACCCGCGGACCGAAAGCTATATCTCGGGACGGATTGGATAAGAGAATGCAGGACAAACACATCTCCACCGCCTTCGACCGCGACCTTGAAGGCCTTCAGGCGCTGATCATGAAAATGGGCGGGCTGGTCGAAGCCTCGATCCTTGAGGGCGTGCGCGCCTTTCTTGACCGCGACCAGGATCTTGCCGGCCAAGTCCTTAAGAACGATAAGAAAATCGACGCGATCGAAGAGGAAGTGAACGAGGAATCCGCTCGCATCATCGCAATCCGGAACCCGATGGCGACCGACCTTCGCACCATCCTGTCCGTGATGAAGATCAGCGGCAACCTTGAACGGGTAGGGGACTATACCAAGAACCTTGCCAAGCGGACCACCGTGCTGGCCACGCTTGCCCCGGTCGACGAAGCCGTGCCCGCGATCCGTCGGATGGCCCGCGACGTGCAGGCGATGCTGAAGGACTCGCTGGATGCCTTCGCACAGCGCGACGCCGAACTGGCGCAGCAGGTCATCGAGCGCGACGAGGAAGTCGACCAACTGTACAACGCCGTGTTCCGCGAGTTGCTGACGCACATGATGGAAGACCCGCGCAACATCACCGCCTGTATGCACCTGCATTTCATCGCCAAGAACATGGAGCGCATGGGCGACCACGTCACCTCGGTGTCCGAACAGGTCGTGTACCTTGTCACCGGCGAGATGCCCGAAGAACGGCGCACCAAAAGCGATGACACGCCGTTCATGTCCACGGACGGGGTCGTTTGATGGCTGCGGCGCAACCTAAGGTTCTGGTTGTCGAGGACGAACCCTCGCAACGCGAAGTACTTGCCTACAATCTTGAGGCCGAAGGCTTCTCGGTCGCGCGCGCCGGAACCGGCGACGACGCTTTGATGCTGGTCGAAGAAGAAGTGCCGGATCTCATCCTGCTGGACTGGATGCTGCCCGGCGTGTCGGGCATTGAGATCTGCCGTCGCCTGAAGACCCGACCGCAGACGCGGACCGTTCCGGTGATCATGCTGTCGGCGCGCTCGGAAGAAGTCGACCGCGTGCGCGGGCTAGAGACCGGCGCGGACGATTACGTGGTGAAACCGTTCTCTGTCGTCGAGCTGATGGCGCGCGTGCGGGCACAGCTGCGGCGAACGCGGCCTGCGGCCGTAGGGCAGCAGCTTGAGTTCTCTGACATCCTGCTGGACGCAGAGACGCACAAGGTGTCCCGCGACGGCAAAGAGCTGAAGCTTGGGCCGACGGAATTCCGTCTGCTGACGACCTTCATGGAAAAGCCGGGCCGCGTCTGGAGCCGCGAGCAGCTTCTGGACCGGGTGTGGGGCCGCGACATCTACGTCGATACCCGCACGGTCGACGTGCATATCGGACGGCTGCGCAAGGCGCTTGCCATTCACGGGGGGGACGATCTGATCCGGACCGTGCGTGGCGCCGGATACGCCCTAGGCTAAGTCCGATAATCGGTATTATGTAAATATTGGATGTACCGGGCCAACAGCGGCCCGGTGCCTTTTTCCACATGATTTGACGTGGAAAACCTGCGCTTTCCGGTGCCCGCGCGGCTTTGCGCGCCTCTTTGCCGAGACCGCAGATTTGCCGCACCCAATCCGCTTGAACACCTGATTTCCTAAACGTAATGGAACGTGTGAATTAAATTCCGCCCCGCGCTCGACACTCCGGCGTGGCGGCAAGTACGAGGCGACCGGCGGACTGTTGCGGTTCACCGGAGCGTGCAGGAAAGCGGTTGACCGGATGGCGAAAGTCATAATGATACAGAGCCGGATGAGGACCCCGCTGAAAGTCGGGATGACGATGCTGGATTATGTTGAACGAGTGATCTCGTCCACGACGATGGACGAGCTTTGGCAGATGCATTGCGACGCGATGGCATCCTACGGTTTCACGCGCCTGATCTATGGCATGGCGTCTTCGCGCGTGCGCAGTTCCTTGGGCGCCCGCGACGATTTCCTGATCCTCACGAACATCGGCGCCGGCTATATGGACACCTTCATCAATGAAGGCCTTTACCAGCACGCGCCGATGGTCCGCTGGGCCACCGAGAACAGCGGCGCCTGTTCTTGGGGCTGGATCGCGGAACACGCCGAGGCGCTGACGTCCAAGGAGCAGGAAGTTGTCGCGTTCAACGTAAAGCACGGCCTAACTGCCGGATATTCCATCAGTTTCGCCGAAGTTGGCGCGCGGAACATCGCGGCTGTCGGCCTGATCCCGGCGCCCGGCGTCGGTCAGGATGAGACCGATGCGATCTGGGAAAAGCATGGCCGCGAGTTGATCGCGATGAACAAGGTGCTGCATCTGAAGATCCTCAACCTGCCCTTCCCGCTTAGCCGCAAGGCGCTGACCAAGCGCCAGCGCGAGGCGCTGGAATGGGTCGGCGAAGGCAAGACGACGCAGGACATCGGCGTGATCATGGGGCTGACCGCAGCGACTGTCGAGAAGCACCTGCGCCTTGCGCGCGAGGCGCTGGACGTCGAAACCACCGCGCAGGCCGTCGTGAAGGCCAGCATGCAGAACCAGATCTTCCGCATCGAAGCCTGACTCGCCGCGCACGACGCTGCGCGCGTTTCACCCGAATCCCGGCTCCTGAGATTTCACACTTCGTGACGCAACGTTACGAAGTGATGAATGATTATCCCGAACCGCGGACGGACTAAACCTTGGGCTGTTTTCCCACAGATCACGCTCATCCGAAGCGTGCCAAAAACCGTTGGAATCACTCGCAAAACAAGGGTCGGACAGGATCATACCGAAAAGGTAGGGAATCCCTTACTTTCGTTAAGTCTCGCGAAAGGACAAAACAATATCAGTTCCGTGAGTGGTGGCATTAGCCAGGGAACAGCTGGTGGGGAAAGCCTTGTTATTCCAAGGACTACCGATCGGCACCGGGAGACCGGAACGCCAACCTGGACGCGTATAGTCAGCGGTCAGGTTGGCACACTGATAAAGGCGTCTTGTCCTCATCCCCAATTGTCGGGACGCCTTAAGAAAAAGACGATGCAGTCCGCGCCCGGATTGCATCGTTTTTTTTACGTTCGTTCTCGTTAGCTGAGGCGCCAGCAAACTGCGGCTAAGATCGCGAAGCCAACCACAATGCGTACCACGGTAAGGACAGAGATCCGGCCTTGCTGAGGCCCACCAGAGGTATCCCGCGATGCTCGCCTTTCAGCCCTATTGACCGCGCGACGAGAAAATTCACGCTCCGCGGCGCGATCCCCGCGAAGCATATGACCCTGCAAGCTCCGCTTACTCATTTGGAAATACTTCATTTCACAATCCCTGATAACTCAGTTGTCGATACTCGAAATTATTCTAACGCAACCCCAAACAACGCTACTGAAAAATAACGAAGGCCCCCCAAAAAAAACGCCCCCCGGATTTCTCCGAGGGGCGCTTTGAATGGTGTGCGTCCGGGGCTTAGCCCTGAGCGGCCTTGGCGACTTCGGCGGCGAAGTCTTCTTCGACCTTCTCGATGCCTTCGCCGACTTCAAGGCGAATGAAGCCCGTGATTTCGACGCCGGCTTCTTCGGCGGCCTTGGCCACGGTCAGGTCCGGGTTCACCACGAACTGCTGGCCCAGCAGCGTGACCTCGGCCATGAATTTCTTCATGCGGCCTTCGATCATCTTCTCGATCACGGCTTCGGGCTTGCCCGATTCACGCGCGATGTCGATCTGAACCTGCTTTTCCTTCTCGACCACGGCCGGGTCGAGATCGGCTTCGGACAGCGAGGCCGGGTTCGCGGCGGCGATGTGCATCGCAACCTGCTTGCCGAACGCCTCGTCGGTGCCTTTCAGCGCAACAACGACACCGATCTTGCCCATGTCGGTGCCGGCAGCGTTGTGGATGTAAGTCGCGATGGTGTCGCCCTGAACCTTCGCCATGCGGCGCAGGGTCATGTTCTCGCCGATGGTGGCGATCTTGTCGGTCAGCGTGTCGGCAACCGATTTGCCGCCAAGGTCGGCTGCGGCCAGCGCGTCGACGTCGTCGACCTTCAGCGCGGCTTCGGCGATGCCCTTGACCATCGTCTGGAATTCGCCGTTCTTCGCAACGAAGTCGGTTTCCGAGTTCACTTCCACGGCGACGCCGGTGCCACCGTCAACGGCGACGGCCACAAGGCCCTCGGCGGCGGTGCGGCCGGATTTCTTGGCGGCTTTCGCCAGACCTTTGGTCCGCAGCCAGTCGATGGCGGCTTCCATGTCGCCGTCATTCTCGACCAGTGCCTTCTTGGCGTCCATCATGCCTGCGCCGGACAGTTCGCGCAGTTCTTTCACCTGTGCAGCGGTGATAGCCATATCGGCTCTCCTCAAATCGAACGGATCAAGTCCCGAGGGCGGCCATAGCCGCCCGCGGTGACGTTTGGGTGACGGTCCGAAGACCGGAAGATCAGGCTTCGGCCTGCTCTTCCGTAGCGGCCGGTGCTTCGGCGGCGGTCTCTTCGTCCAGCATCTCGTCCGGCGTCTCTTCCAGAGCGCCGACGTCGACACCGGCGGCGTCGAGCTGGGCGGACATGCCGTCCAGAGCCGCGCGCGAGGCCAGGTCGCAGTACAGGGCGATGGCGCGGGCCGCGTCGTCGTTACCGGGGATGATGTAATCCACACCCTCGGGCGAGCAGTTGGTGTCGACGACCGCGACGACCGGGATGCCAAGCTTCTTGGCTTCGGCGATGGCCAGGTCTTCTTTGTTGACGTCGATCACGAACAGCAGGTCCGGAACGCCGCCCATTTCGCGGATACCGCCCAGCGAGGCTTCCAGCTTTTCGCGGTCACGCTCGATCGACAGACGCTCGCGCTTGGTCAGGCCTTCGGCGCCCTGCGCCATGCGCTCGTCGATGTCTTTCAGGCGAGCGATCGACTGCGACACGGTTTTCCAGTTGGTGAGCGTGCCGCCCAGCCAACGGTGGTTCATGTAGTACTGCGCGCAACGCTCGGCGGCGTCGGCGATCGGCTTCGCAGCCTGACGCTTGGTGCCCACGAACAGGATGCGGCCGTTCTTCGCCACGGTTTCGCGGATGACGTTCAGGGCCGCGTCCAGCATCGGAACGGTCTGCGTCAGGTCCATGATGTGGATACCGTTGCGTTCGCCGTAGATGAACTCGCCCATACGGGGGTTCCAGCGTTGGGTCTGGTGACCAAAGTGAACGCCAGCTTCCAGAAGCTGACGCATAGAAAATTCAGGCAGCGCCATGTCCATTTTCCTTTCCGGTTTACGCCTCGGCGGGACTGTTTGAAGCAAATGCTCAACCGGCGGACCATGCGGGATTTCTCCCCGCAGGGCCCAAGCCCCGCCTGTGAAGTGCGCGTCCCTTAAGCGATAGCCGGACAATGCGCAACCCCCGACACGCCGATCCGGGCCGGATGGCGATGGAAACGGGCTTGCCCCCTGCCCCGCAGGTTGCCACAAGCCGCATATGAACGACACCATCCTTTGCATCGGCGCCGTCCTGTGGGACGTGATCGGCCGCAGCCCGCGCCACATGCGGCTGGGCAACGACGTGCCCGGGCGCATCACCCGGATTCCCGGCGGCGTCGCCATGAACATCGCGATGACCCTGCGCCGGTTCGGGCTTCAGGCAGAGCTTCTGACCGCCATCGGCCGCGATGCCGAGGGCGACGAGCTGGTCGCCGCCTGCACCCGGATGGGCATGGGCACCGGCCACGTCTACCGGTCAGAGGATCTTCCAACCGACGTCTATATGGCGGTCGAGGGCGCGAACGGCCTGATCGCCGCCATTGCCGACGCGCATTCGCTGGAAGAGGCGGGCGACAAGATCCTGCGCCCGCTGACCGACGGATCGCTGGGCAGCGCCGATGCCCCCTACCCCGGCCTGATCGCGCTGGATGGCAACCTGACCGAAGAACTGCTGGGCCAGATCGCGCAAAGCCCCGCCTTCGCGGCTGCCGACCTGCGCATCGCGCCCGCCAGCCCCGGCAAGGCGGAACGCCTGTTGCCGCTGCTGCGCGCGCCGCGTGCCACGCTTTACGTGAACCTCGAAGAAGCCGGCCTGATATGCGCCGAGACGTTCGAGGACAGCGCCGCTGCCGCCCGGGCCATGCAGAAACGCGGCGCCGCCCGCGTGCTGGTCACCGACGGCAGCCGCCCCGCCACCGCCGCCGGACCTGACGGTCTGGTGACAGCCACCCCGCCCGAGGTTCTGGTGACCCGTGTCACCGGCGCGGGCGATACCTTCATGGCGGCCCACATCGCGGCCGAACTGGGCGGGGCCACCGGCGCCGCCGCGCTTGACCGCGCCCTGCAAGCCGCCGCCGCTCATATCTCAGGAGGCGCCGCCGGATGACCGAGCTGCACTTTTCCCCCGAAGTCGCCCAGGCCAAGGCCGAAGGCAAACCGCTGGTCGCGCTGGAAAGCACGATCATCACCCACGGGATGCCCTACCCCCAAAATGTCGAGACCGCCCGGCAGGTCGAGGATGACATCCGCGCCGCCGGCGCCGTGCCCGCGACCATCGCGGTGATCGAGGGACGCCTGCACATCGGCCTGACCGGCGACGAGCTGGACGCGCTGGCGCAGGCCAAGGACGTGCTGAAGCTGTCGCGCGCCGATTTCGCCGTGGCGCTGGCCACAGGCCGGACCGGCGCCACCACGGTGGCCGCGACGATGATCGCGGCGCACGCGGCGGGCATCCATGTCTTCGCGACGGGCGGCATCGGTGGGGTTCACAAGGGGGCCGAGCTGTCCTTCGATATCTCCGCCGACCTGCAGGAACTGGCGCTGACCCCCGTGACCGTCGTCGCGGCCGGTCCGAAGGCGATCCTCGACATTCCGAAGACGCTGGAAGTTCTTGAAACCAATGGCGTACCCGTGATCGCCTATGGTCAGGACGAGATCCCGGCCTTCTGGTCGCGCAGCTCGGGCCTGACCGCTCCGCTGCGGCTGGACAGCGCCGCCGCGATTGCCGCCGCGCAACTGGCGCGCACCGACCTGGGGCTGACCGGTGGCCAGCTGATCGCGAACCCGATCCCCGTGGCCGACGAGATCCCTGCCGCCGAAATGGCGAAGGCCATCACGCAGGCCACCGCCGAGGCCGATGCACAGGGCGTGTCCGGCAAAGCCGTCACGCCGTTCCTGCTGGACCGGATTTTCCACATCACCGAGGGCCGCTCGCTGGTCGCGAACATCGCCCTGGTGCGCAACAATGCGCGACTGGCCGCAGAAATTGCCAAAGAAATCACCGCGTCGTAACGGTCGCCCGTATATATTCGCACGCGACGTCGGGGCTGCCGTTGTGCGGCACCCTCGGCGACCCTACATTCGCAGTGTAACTTGGGGCTTGGCTACCACATCATG
This sequence comes from Psychromarinibacter halotolerans, assembly GCF_029168315.1. Classification (NCBI taxonomy): domain Bacteria; kingdom Pseudomonadati; phylum Pseudomonadota; class Alphaproteobacteria; order Rhodobacterales; family Paracoccaceae; genus Psychromarinibacter; species Psychromarinibacter halotolerans. Next base: position 580,832 of record NZ_JARGYD010000001.1, on the reverse strand, counting down.
ACGAAACCGCCCATCGCCCCTCAGGGGGAAACGCCGGTCCAGCGGCAGAGAAGCACGATGTTCGGGCGGCTCAGAACGTCTTTCCTGACGGGACTGGTCGTCATCGCGCCCATCGGCCTGACGCTTTGGCTGCTTTGGTCGGTGATCGGCTGGATCGACGGGTTCGTTCTGCCCTTCGTCCCGAACGCGTACCAGCCTGAAAACATTATCGAAACCTTCTTCGGAGTCGAGGCGCCGGTAAACGTGCGCGGCCTTGGCGTCGTGCTGTTCCTGATCTTCACCATCCTCGTCGGCTGGTTGGCCAAGGGCATCATCGGGCGGTCGATGATCAACTATGCCGAAAGCCTCGTGGACCGGATGCCGGTGGTCAGGTCGATCTATAACGGCCTGAAACAGATCGCCGAAACCGTGTTCAGCCAGGCCGAGTCGTCGTTCGACACCGCCTGCCTTGTCGAATACCCGCGCCGGGGCATCTGGGCGATTGCGTTCATCTCCACCAGCGCCAAGGGCGAGGTGAAGGCCCGCATCCCGTCCGACGACGACCTGATGTCGGTCTTCCTGCCGACAACGCCGAACCCGACCTCGGGCTTTCTGCTGTTCGTCCCCCGGAGCGAGGTGATCGAACTGGACATGACCGTCGAAGATGCGGCCAAGCTGGTGATCTCGGCGGGGCTTGTCTATCCGAACGGCAAGGTGCCCGAGATCGAGCCAGCCGAAGTCAAGCCGCGCGACCCCGAGAAGCTGTCGGCCTAACCGAACATTTCTTCAAGGTTCACGCTGGCTTCGACGCCGATCTTGTCCTTGTGGTCCTCTAGGAAGGCCCCCGCCCGTCGGCGCCCCGAGTCCCGCAGATCCGACAGGACGCTGGGCGTCGGCACGATCTTCGTCGCCTCGGACAGCATGTTCATCAGCTCGTCGTCGGCGATCATGTGGACCAGCACGCGCTTCATCGTGCCTTCGGGCACCCGGCCCGCCGCGATGAGATCGCGCACGAAACTGATCGCGCGCAGTTCGCGCAGCAGCGAAGAGTTGAAGCTTATCTCGTTGATCCGGTTCTGAATTTCCTGCGCGGTGCGCGGGACTTCCTCGCGGTACAGCGGGTTGATGTTCACGATGACGATGTCATCCGGCAGGTCCGGTTCATACATCGGGAACAGCGCCGGATTGCCGGTATAGCCACCGTCCCAATATGCCTCGACCGTGCCAGTGACCGGGTCCTCGATCTCTACCGCCTGAAAGATGTTCGGCAGACAGGCCGAGGCAAGGATGACATCGGCGTGGATCGTGTCGCCAGAAAACACGCGGATCTTGCCGTTGCGCACGTTGGTGGCGCTGACGAACAGGCGGGGGCCGGCGTCGGAACAGACATCCTCGAACCGGAAATACTCGACCACACGCTTCAGCGGGTTCTCGTACAGCGGCCCCAGCGCATAGGGGCTCAGGACGCGGCTGGCCATGTCCGTCCATAGATAGGCGGGGCTCAGCGCCACCAAGCGCGACATGGTCGCCGGAGCCGGCCAGAAGGCGCGCGCCCAGTCCGGGAACAGCGTCGTGTCCAGCGCGCCCATCTGTTCCCACAGCCACGCAAGGTTGTCGCGCGCGGCCTGCGCCCCGCCGCGGGCCATCCCGGCCTTCAGCGCCGCCGCGTTCAACGCCCCGGCAGAGGTGCCCGAGACCGCGGCGATCTCGATATCGGGCTCTTCCAGAAGCCGGTCCAGCACGCCCCACGTGAAGGCGCCGTGGGCGCCGCCACCTTGCAGGGCAAGATTGATCTGTTTCTTCAATGCCTTGCCTCCGTCAGCGGATGTTCCGCCTGAACCCGGGCGCGTTCGGACGATCCCTTATTGCGCGGTCCAGCCGCCGTCCGCCGACAGGGTCGTCGCGGTGATCTGGTCGGCGGCGTCCGAGCACAGGAACGTGGCCAGCCCGCCCAACTGTTCGACCGTCACGAAATCCTTCGACGGCTGCTTGGCTAGGATGACCTTCTCGATCGCCTCGTCTTCCGAGATGTTATATTCCTTCGCGGTGTCGGGGATCTGGGATTCCACAAGCGGGGTCAGGACGTATCCGGGACAGATCGCGTTGACTGTGATCGGGTCCTTCGCCGTCTCCAGCCCGGCCACCTTGGTCATGCCCACAACGCCGTGCTTCGCCGCGACATAGGCCACCTTGTAGGGGCTGGCGCGTAGACCGTGGGCCGAAGCGATGTTGATCACCCTGCCCCAGCCCGCCTTGCGCATCATCGGGATCGCGGCGGCGGTGGTATGAAACACAGAGCTGAGGTTGATCGCGATGATGGCGTCCCACTTCTCGGGCGGGAAGTCCTCGATGTTGGCGACGTGCTGGATACCCGCATTGTTCACAAGGATATCGCAGGCGCCCGCCTGTTCGATCAGCGCGCGGCACTCGTCGCCCTTCGACATGTCGGCCTTGATATAGCGGGCGGTGACACCGAATTCGCGGCCCACGTCGGCGGCCAACTGGTGATCCTCGTCACGGTTGGTGAAAGAGTTCAGAACGACGTCCGCGCCCGCCTTCGCCAGCGCCTTCGCGACGCCAAGGCCGATGCCCGAATTCGAGCCGGTGACGACCGCCGTTTTCCCCTTGAGTGACATGTTCATTCCTCCTGTGCAGATCCTTGCCCGGACCCTGCCATGCTGCATCTGCGAAGATAAGAGCCAATCGCCGCGCCGTGTTCCTGGAAATCCTATCACGAAGCCCGGCGGTGACGCTGGGGCACATATCGACCGTGCGATCCTTCCTGATAGCAGGAGCCGTCAAGCGCGCCGTCCCAAAGGGAAAATCCCGAATCGAACCGACGGGAGATTCGCGCCGACAGCCGATTTTCGGCGGCGCTGGCACGGGGCCTTTCTAACAAGGGCAAAAGCTGCGCGAGGGCGAAAAAAAACGCCCGCACAAGGCGGGCGTTAAGTTATTGAGGCAGGTTTCATACAGGCAAGAAACCTATCGAGCAGTGCCCCCTTTATAGCCGCTTAATGTGCGTGGTCAAAGGTAAAAGTTTGAAATGACCCGGTTACGTCGATAGATTTGCTCAAAAATCCCCGAGCGAGCAGAAGGAACCCCGAGCACATGATCCGCATCCGCCCCCTCAGCCGCGCTGCAGCATTCGCGACCGCGGTCTTCTGCCTTTCCGCCGGACTTGCGGCGGCCGAGCCGAAGCATGGCATAGCTATGTACGGCGAGCCCGCCCTGCCACCGGATTTTGTGGCCTTCCCCTATGCCAATCCCGACGCCCCCACCGGCGGCCGGATCGTCACCGGAGAGGTCGGCAGCTTCGACAGCCTGAACCCGTACATCCGGAAAGGCTCGGTCCCGTGGCAGCTGCGCTTTCTGACCTCGGAAAGCCTGATGGCGCGAAACTGGGACGAACCCTTCACGCTGTACGGCCTTCTGGCCGAATCGGTCGAGACGGATCCCGACCGCACATGGGTCGAATTCACCCTGCGCCCCGAAGCCGCCTTCTCGGACGGCAGCCCCGTCACCGTCGAGGACGTGATCTGGTCCTACGAGACCTTGGGCACCGAGGGGCACCCCCGGTATCTGGGCGCGTGGGAGAAGGTCGAAAGCATCGAGGCCGTGGGCGAACGCACGGTACGGATCACCTTCAACACCGCCGACCGCGAACTGGCGCTGATCATGGGCCTGCGCCCGATCCTGAAGAAAACGCAGTGGGAAGACACGGACTTCACCGACTCGGGGCTGGATGAGCTTCCGATCCTGACCGGCCCCTACGTGATCGACCGGTTCGAGGCTGGCCGCTATGTCTCGCTCAAGCGGAACCCGGATTACTGGGGCAAGGATCTGCCCGTGACCGCCGGTCATGCCAACCTCGACGAGATCCGCATGGAGTTCTACGCCGACGGCACCGCGCAGTTCGAGGCGTTCAAGGCCGGAGAGCTGAATTCCAACCGAGAATTCAACGCTTCGAAATGGGACGAACAGTACGACTTCCCCGCCGTTCAGGCTGGCGACGTGATCAAGTCACTTGTGCCGCACGGGCGTCCCTCTGGCATCACCGGCTTCGTGATGAACACCCGCAACCCGGAATTTCAGGATTGGCGCGTGCGCGACGCGCTGATCCACGCGTTCAACTTCGAGTTCATAAACCAGACACAGACCGGCGGGCAAAACCCCAGAATCACGTCATATTTCTCGAACTCGCTTCTGGGGATGGACCACGGCCCCGCCGAGGGGCTGGTGCGTGAGATGCTGGAGCCTTTCGCCGATCAACTGCTGCCCGGCACGCTGGAAGGCTACTCCCTGCCCGTCTCGGACGGCTCGGTTCGCAACCGCGCCAACATCTCGCGGGCGCTGGACCTGTTCCGCGAGGCGGGCTGGACCGTGAAGGACGGTGTCCTGTCCGACGAAGCGGGCAATGCTTTCGAGTTCGAGATCCTGCTGGAAAGCGGCGCCGCCGAGGCGCAGACCTTCATCGACATCTACGTCGAGTCCCTGAAGCGGATCGGAATCTTTCCGACGGTTAATGCGGTCGACACCGCGCAGTACAACGAACGGACGCAGATCTACGACTTCGACATGACCCTGTACCGTGTCGCGCTGTCGCTGAGCCCCGGGAACGAACAGTACTACTATTGGGGCCCCGAAGGCCTGACCGAACCGGGCACCAAGAACTGGATGGGCATGGACAGCCCGGCCGCCGTCGCGATGATCGACCGGATCCTGAACGCGCGCTCGAACGATGAATTCGTCGCCGCGACCAAGGCGCTGGACCGCATCCTGACCGCAGGGCGCTATGTGATCCCGACGTATCAGTACAACACCAGCCGGATCGCCCATGTGAAGGAACTGCGCTTCCCCGAGCATATCCCGATCTACGGCGACTGGCTGGACTGGCAGCCGCTTGTCTGGTGGTGGGAAGAGGAATGACCATGCGTATCGCCCTTTGCCTTCTTTCGCTTCTGGCTCTGGCCGCCTGCGGGGTTCCGCTGGTGCCCTTGATCTGACCTGACCCATCCCTGCCCTTCGACCCGCCCGGCAGCGCCCCTGCCGGGCGGTTTGCGTCGGGCGGCATGCTCCGCTACAAGCGCAGTCCACCCCGCGACCGGAGACCCATCATGGTCAAGCTCGACATCATCTCGGACCCGATCTGCCCTTGGTGCTATATCGGCAAGACGAACCTTGACCGTGCGCTGGAAAAAATCGGCGATCATCCGTTCGAGATTGAATGGCATCCGTTCCAGCTGAACCCCGAGATGCCGGCGGGCGGCATGGACCGGACCGAATACCTTGAGCACAAGTTCGGCGGACGCGACGGCGCGCTGAAGGCCTATGCCCCCGTGGTCGAAGCCGCCGAGGCCGCCGGGCTGAACATCGACTTCGCCGCGATCCAACGCACGCCAAGCACGCTGGACGCGCACCGGCTGATCCATTGGGCCGGGCTGGAACAGCGCCAGACGCCGGTGGTGTCCGCCCTGTTCCGGGCCTATTTCCAGGAAGGCCGCGACATCGGCGACGTGGACGTTCTGGCCGACATCGCCGACAGCGCGGGCATGGATGCGGCGGTGGTGCGCCAGCTTCTGCAAGGCGACGCAGACCGCGACGATATCCGCGGCCGCGATGCGTGGGCGCGCGAACACGGCGTGACCGGCGTTCCGACCTTCGTGGTCGGCCAGCGCCATGCCGTTCCGGGCGCGCAACCGCCCGAACTTTGGGTGCAGGTGATCACCGAGTTGATGGAACAGGACGCCGCAAGCTCTTGATACCACGCCGCAATCGGCGATGCGGCAAAATATGCACACAGCATTCATCTGCCCTGCACATGTTTCAGGCTTCCAATTTCTGGAAAAAATGATACTTGGGCAGCATGCAGAAAAAAGCTTTGTCTCAGCCCGAATTTGTCGCCCTGATGGCGATGATGATTGCCTCGGTCGCCTTCGCGGTCGACTCGATGCTGCCCGCGCTGACAGAGATTTCGAACACCCTGACGCCCGATGACCCGAACCGGGCTCAGCTGATCATTACCAGCTTCGTTCTGGGCATGGGACTGGCCACGATGGTCACCGGCCCGCTCAGCGACCGGTTCGGACGCAAGCCGATCATCATCGGCGGGTTCACCCTGTACATCGTCGGGGCGCTGCTGTGCTACGTCGCGCCCACGCTGGAACTGCTGCTGGCCGCGCGGCTGGTCCAGGGGCTGGGCGCCGCCGGTCCGCGCGTTGCCGCGCTGGCGCTGGTGCGCGATGTGTACGAAGGCCGCCGCATGGCGCAGATCATGTCGTTCACGATGATGGTCTTCACGCTGGTGCCCGCCGTTGCCCCGCTGACCGGCCAGTTCTTCATCGCCATTGCCGACTGGCGCGCGATCTTCCTGGGCTATGTCGGTTTTGCCACCATCGTCGGCCTGTGGCTGTTGCTGCGCCAGCCCGAGACGCTGGCCGCCGAGAACCGCCGCCCCTTCAAACCGTCAAGCCTTGCGTCCGGCGCGAAAGAGATCCTGTCGAACAAGACCGTCTCGCTGACCATCGCGTCGCAGGCCTTCGTCTTCGCCGCAATGTTCACCACGCTGTCCACCGCCGAGCCGGTGTTCAACCAGGTCTTCGACCGCGCCGAGACCTTCCCCTATTGGTTCGGCGCCATTGCGCTGTTCTCGGCGCTGGGCAGCTTCCTGAACTCGCGGCTGGTGGTGCGCTATGGGATGCGCCGGATCGCGCAGGTGGCCATGACGGTGCAGATCGTGCTGTCCACGACAATGACGATCCTTGTCCTGACCGGCGCGCTGGATGGAAACCTGTACTTCGCCGCGTTCCTGATCTGGCTGCAGTCGATCTTCTTGATGGCCGGCCTGTGCATCGGCAACCTGAACGCCATCGCGATGGAACCGCTGGGCAAGATGGCCGGGCTGGGCGCGTCGGTGATCGGCGCCATCGCCACTGTGGGCGCGGTGATCATCGCGGTTCCGATCGGCCTGAGTTTCGATGGCACGCCCCTTGCACTGACGCTGGGCGCCGCTATCTGTTACGTGTTCGCGCTAACGTTCCTTCTGATCCAGATGAAGCTGGAAGGCCGCAGCGTGATCGCTTCCCCCGGCGCGGCCGCGCATCCCACGGCCCCTGCCCATCCCGGCACACGGCCGGCGGTGTCGCAGCACAGCTGACCCCGATTTGAATTGACGGAACATCCCGCATCGCGGGGCGTTTCACCGACCGATTTTAGACAGATCCCTTTTCCCCAAACCGACATCGTCCCGGTGCCGCAAGCCGTGCACCGGGCAATCACTACAGGAGTAGCAACATGGCAGACGTACTGAAAAACATCGGCGGCGTTCCGGTTCTGGCTTGTGGCGAGACCGGCGTTCCCCTCGGCGGCGGCTCGGGCCTGCAGGTCGTGCTGGGCGAGGCCTCGACCCAAGGCGCCCGCGCCATCGTGGTTCCGGTCGCCCGGCTCAGCGCGGATTTCTTCGATCCCGCCACCGGCATCGCCGACACGGTGCAGCGCACCCTTGCCGCCCGCAAGCTGCCGCTCGCCTTCCTTGGCGACCGGCCTGCCGGCGTCGGCGAGAGCCACATGTTCTTCAAGGACATCGACGCGCTGACCGCCCATGTCGAGGCCGACAAGGCCGCGTGAACACGAAGGGGCCGGCCACACGGGCCGGCCCTTTTCATTGATCTACACACGCATCGTGTGTAGCGTGATGGGCATCCTCAGGGGATCGCATCATGGCCCGCCAACCTTCGGAAAAACAGCGCACGAATATCTCTGTCGACGCGGCGACCCTTGATGCGGCGCGCGCGCTTGGCCTGAATGTATCGGCCATCAGCGAGGCTGCGCTGGCGCAGGCCGTCCGCGAGGCAAATGCCAAGGATTGGGCCGCCGAGAATGCAGAGGCGTTGGCGCAGCGGCGGGACTGGCTTAAGGCCAATGGTCTGCCGCTTGCACGGCATCAGACCCTCAAGACCGAGTGATGGCGCAGTTCTGCGTCTACCGGCTGCCAGCGGGTCCCTTGGTTGTCGACCTTCAATCCGACCTGATCGAAACGGGCACCCGCGTGGTCGCGCCGTTGATCCCGCTTTCCGACGGTCCGCGTCCCTTCACCCGGCTGGAGCCCGTTTTCGACCTTCTCGGTCAACCGCATGTGCTGCACACCGCAGAGCTCGCCGCCGTCCCGCAGCACTTGATCCAAGATCCGCCCGTCGCGGACATGTCTGAACGCGATTACGAGATCCGTGGCGCGCTCGACATGGTGTTTTCGGGGTTCTGATACCCCGTCAGGCCTTCGTCTTCTCGACCTTGGCGTGCTTGGCCAGATCCTGTGCGATGCTGAAGGCGCCCTGAATGCGGTCCTTCGTCTTCGACCAGTCGCGGCGGATGACGATCTTGTTGTCCTTGACCTTCGCCTGCTCGCCCTGCGCCTTGATGAAGTCGACCAGCCCCGCGGGGTTCGCGAAGCGGTCGTTGTGGAACTGGATCGTCCCGCCCTTCGGCCCGCCATCCAGCTTGGCGATGCCCGCGCGCTTGCACATGTCCTTGATGCGCACGATCAGCATCAGCATGTTGACCTCTTTCGGCAACTTGCCGAACCGGTCGATCAACTCGGCCGCGAAGCCTTCCAGTTCGACCTTGGACTTCAGTTCGGACAGGCGGCGGTACAGGCCCAGCCGGACGTCAAGGTCGGGCACATAGTCGTCGGGGATCAGCACCGGAACGCCAAGGTTGATCTGCGGCGCCCACTGTTCGTTGCCGGTGTCGGTCAGGCCCTCCATCTCGCCCGAGCGGATCTTGGAAATCGCGTCTTCCAGCATCGACTGGTACAGCTCGTAGCCGACCTCGTTAATGTTGCCCGACTGCTCTTCGCCCAGCAGGTTGCCCGCGCCGCGAATGTCGAGATCCTGCGAGGCCAGCGTGAAACCGGCGCCCAGCGAGTCGAGCGAGCCCAGCACTCGCAGCCGCTTTTCGGCGGTCGGCGTCAGCGGGGTGCGCGGCTTGGTGGTCAGGTAAGCATAGGCGCGGGTCTTCGACCGGCCCACCCTGCCCCGGATCTGGTACAGCTGCGCCAGTCCGAACATGTCGGCCCGGTGCACCACCATCGTGTTGGCGGTCGGGATATCGAGGCCGGATTCCACGATCGTGGTGGCCAGCAGCACGTCGTACTTGCCGTCGTAGAACGCGTTCATCCGGTCATCCAACTCGCCCGCCGCCATCTGGCCGTGGGCGGTGACAAAGCTTACCTCGGGCACCTGATCGCGCAGGAACGCCTCGACCTCGGCCAGATCGCTGATGCGCGGAACCACATAGAACGATTGGCCGCCGCGATAGTGTTCGCGCAGCAGCGCCTCTCGGATGGTGACGGCGTCGAACTCGGACACGTAGGTGCGGATCGCCAGCCGGTCGACCGGCGGGGTGCCGATGATCGACAGGTCCCGCACGCCGGTCAGCGACAATTGCAGGGTGCGCGGGATCGGCGTCGCGGTCAGGGTCAGGACGTGGACGTCGGACCGCAGTTCCTTGAGGCGTTCCTTGTGGGTGACGCCAAAGTGCTGTTCCTCGTCGATCACCAGCAGGCCAAGATCCTTGAAGCGGATGCCCTTGGCCAGCAACGCATGGGTGCCAATGACGATGTCGCAAGTGCCACGGCTGATTGCATCGCGCGTGTCGGACGCTTCTTTCGCGGTGACGAAACGCGACAGCTGCCGCACCTCGACCGGGAAGCCCCGGAACCGTTCCGCGAAGCTTTTGTAGTGCTGCCGCGCCAGCAGCGTCGTGGGCGCGATCACCGCCACCTGCCGCCCGCTCATGGCGGCGACGAAGGCCGCGCGCATCGCGACCTCGGTCTTGCCGAACCCCACGTCGCCGCAGACCAGCCGGTCCATCGGCGTGCCGGACGCAAGATCGCCCAGCACATCCGCGATGGCCGACAGCTGATCGTCGGTCTCTTGGTACGGGAACCGCGCGCTGAAGGAATCCCACATGCCCGCCGGGGGCTCCATGATGGCGCCCTTGCGCAGATAGCGTTCGGCGGCCACCCGGATCAGCCGGTCGGCGATCTCGCGGATGCGTTCTTTCAGTCGGGCCTTCTTGGCCTGCCACGCACCGCCGCCCAGCTTGTCCAGCAGCCCTTCCTCGTGGCCGTAGCGGGACAGCAATTCGATGTTCTCGACCGGCAGGAACAGCCGGTCGCCGCCCGCGTATTCCAGCCAGATACACTCGTGCGGCGCGCCAAGGGCCGACACGACCTCTAGGCCTTTGTAGCGACCGATGCCGTGATCGACATGGACGACAAGGTCGCCGGGCGACAGCGACTGCGTCTCGGTCAGGAAGTTCTCGGCCCGGCGTTTCTTTTTCGGTTGCCGGATCAGGCGGTCGCCAAGGATGTCCTGTTCCGCGATGACCGTCAGCGTGTCGGTCGAGAAGCCGGATTCCAGCGGCCAGACCGCAAGCGCCGGGCCCTGCAGGTCCACCAGTTCCCCGGCGCGGCTGACGCGGTCGACGCCGGTGATCTCGTGATCTTCCAACAGGTGACCCAGCCGTTCGGCGGCGCCTTCGGAATAGGCGGCCAGCACCACCGGCCCCGCTTTCATCCGCGCGCGGACATGATCGGCGACCGCGCCGAAGAGGCTGACGGATTCCTGCTGCCGCTCGGGCGAGAAGTTGCGCCCGATCCGCCCGCCCGCGTCGATCACGCCCGGTCCGGTGGCCTGCGGCAACGGGCTGAACTGCAGCACCCGCCGCGCGCCAAGCGCCGCAGTCCACGCGTCGTCGTCAAGGTACAGCAGTCCCGGCGGGCACGGCTTGTAGACGGTGTCGATCCGGTTCTTCTGCGTCATCGCGTGCTGACGCGTTTCGTACTGGTCGACGATGGACTCCCACCGGGCGATCCGCTGCGGGCCGACCTGATCGTCAAGGCAGACCGACGCGCCGGGCATGTAGTCGAACAGCGTCTCCAGCCTGTCGTGGAAGAACGGCAGCCAGTGTTCGATGCCCTGATGTTTGCGGCCCGCGCTGACCGCCTCGTACAGCGGGTCATCGGTACCCGCCGCGCCGAATTCGATGCGGTAGTTCTGGCGGAACCGGGTGATCGCCGCGTCGTCGAGGATCACCTCGGACACCGGGGCGAGCTCGATCACGTCCAGCTTTTCGGTGGTGCGCTGGCTGACCGGATCGAACCGGCGCGCGCCGTCCAGCACGTCGCCGAACAGGTCCAGCCGCACCGGCCCCGCGTCGCCCGGCGGGTAGATGTCGATGATCCCGCCCCGGATCGCGTAGTCGCCCGGCTCCATCACCGTGGGCGCCTGCGTAAAGCCCATGCGGACAAGGAAGTTGCGCAGCGCAGCCTCGTCGATGCGGTCGTCGACCCGCGCGGTGAACGAGGCCTCGCGCAGGATCTCGCGCGCGGGCACCCGCTGGCTTACCGCGTTCAACGTGGTCAGCAGCACGAACTTCGCGGGCATCCCGCCCACAAGCCCGGCCAGCGCGGCCATCCGGGCCGCCGCGATGTCGGCGTGCGGCGACACCCGGTCATAGGGCAAACAGTCCCAGCCCGGAAAACTGAGAACCGGCATCTGCGGGTCGAAGAATTCCAGCGCGGCGCGCATCGCGGCCAGCCGCTTGTCGTCGCGCGCGACGTGGATCACGGGGCCGCCGGAACGGTCAAGCTCGCGAAGGACGAGATCGGCGTCATACCCTTCGGGGGCGCCGCCAACGGTGATGAATTCGGTCGGGGACATGGCTTAGGTCAGGTAACGAGCGGACGGTCGGTGTCAACCGGCAAACGGGCGGCTTTTTGGCTGCGACGGCGCGGGGCGGTTCAGCCCCCCAGAACGCCGACCGACATGTTCTGCCACATCCCCCACATGGCGGTGACGAAGATCGACACCAGCCCGATCACCTGCGTGAACAGGCGCTGCAGACGAAGCCGGTTGCGCAGCGCCTCTCCGGTCAGGTTGCGCTCGGTGATGCTGCGCGCCGCGTGCATCGATAGCACGCCGACGATGGCCAGCGGGAACAGGATCAGGAACACGGCCTGCGCGAACTCGATCCAGTAAAAGAAGCCGGTGACCGCAAGTCCGGACAGCAGGGCGCAGGTCATACCGATCAGCCAAAGGCCCGACACGTCGCTGATATGCTGGATGCGATTGCAGTTGATGCGGACCAGATCCTCGAGATCCTGCTGCCGCTGGCCCCCGCGCCGCCCGGCGCCATGCACCAGATCGTAGGGCACGCCAAGAACCCAGTGGCTGGCCGACGACCAGACCACGGCGAGCGCGATCCAATACCAGAGGTTGGAAAACGACCGCATGTCTATCAGCTCGAAAACGGTGCTGTACCAGTCCACGTCGGGTCTTCCATTCTTGCCTTGCCCGGACCCTAATCCCGTCCTGCGGCAATTCCTAGACTTGAGGTGGCGCTAATTCCCTGCGATGCCTCGATTTGTACCCCAAGACGACAGGCTTCCTTATGGTCACCGCATCCGCCCCCTTCCCCGCCGCCCGTTTCCGCCGCATGCGGGCCCACGACTCGCGCCGCCGCCTGATGCGCGAGAACACCCTGACCGTGGACGATTTCATCTGGCCGGTCTTCATCCGCGACGGCGAGAACGACGAAACGCCGATCGCGTCGATGCCGGGCGTGTCGCGGCTGACCGTGGACCGCGTGGTGCGCGCCGCCGAAGAGGCCGCATCGCTGGGCATCCCGGCGATCTGCCTGTTTCCCTACACCGCCGCCGAAGACCGGACCGAGGACTGCGCGATGGCGTGGAGCCCCGACAACCTGACCAACCGCGCGATCCGCGCGATCAAGGCCGAGGTGCCAGAGATCGCGATCATGACGGATGTGGCGCTGGACCCGTACAACGCCAACGGCCACGACGGCTTTGTCGTGGATGGCGAGATCGTCAACGACGCCACCGTCGAGGCGCTGGTCAAGATGACGCTGGCGCAGGCCGAGGCTGGGGCCGACATCATCGGCCCGTCCGACATGATGGACGGCCGCATCGGCGCGATGCGGATGGCGCTGGAACAGGCGGGCCACCAGAACGTGACGATCCTGTCCTACTCGGCCAAATACGCGTCGGGGTTCTACGGGCCGTTCCGCGATGCCGTCGGCGCCTCGGCGGCGCTGAAGGGCGACAAGAAGACCTACCAGATGGACCCCGGCAACTCGGACGAGGCGCTGCGGCTCGTCGCCCGCGACCTTGCCGAAGGGGCCGACATGGTGATGGTGAAACCGGGGATGCCGTATCTCGACATCTGCCGCCGCGTGAAGGACGAGTTGCAGGTGCCGACCTATGCCTATCAGGTGTCGGGAGAGTACGCGATGCTGCAGGGCGCGGCGCAGAACGGATGGCTGGACGGGCCGAAGGTGATGCTGGAAAGCCTTTTGTGTTTCAAGCGCGCCGGTTGCGACGGCATCCTGACCTATTTCGCCCCCGAGGCCGCCCGGGCGCTGAAAGCGGGCGCTTAACCCGTCGTTTTGCCGCCCATGATGGCATCTCGCGGGTGACAGGACGGAATCGTTGCGCTATTCTCACGGTCAAGCGCCGCTTAACAACGGGCGCATCAGGCAGACCGGCAGTACAAGGGCATATATCATGACCATTCCATCCCGCCGCGGTTTCATCGCGGGTCTCGGCAGTGCAGGCTTTCTGGCCGCCTGCGGCAACGGCGTCGGCTCTAACGGAGCCCAGATGATCGACGCGCGCGTCGACCAGACACTGAATTTCCTGTATTCCAAGTATCCCCAGACCACCGACCTGCGCGACAAGTCGGTCGGCATGCTGGTGATGCCGCTGGTCACCAAGGCCGGGTTCGGGCTTGGCGGGTCCTACGGGCGCGGCGCGCTGCGGGTGAACAACGCCACGGTCGACTACTACTCGGCCGCTGCGGGCACCATCGGCCTGCAGATCGGCGCACAGCAGTATTCCCACGTGCTGTTCTTCATGACCACCGAGGCGCTGGAGAACTTCCGCCGCTCGCCGGGCTGGTCCGCTGGCGCAGACGTCGAATACACGCTGAACCAGAACGGCGAGAACCTGTCCGCCGACACCACGACGGCCATGCTGCCGATCATCGCGGTGATCTTCGGTCAGGCCGGCCTGATCGCCGGTGCCACGCTGAAAGGCACCAAGTACACGCGGATCATCCCCTGATCCCGACGTGACATTACAGGCTGCCGGTTCTGCCGGCGGCCTTAGCTTTCCCGTTTTTCCGGCTCTGGCGTCCCGACCTCGTCGTCTGGGGCGTCTTGCGATTTGGGCGCGGGCGCTCGCGATGCCTGCATTCCTTGCATGAACGCGGCAATCAGGTCCGCCACAGGGAACACGGGTGCCGCAGGCGGCAGCGGGCGCGGCCGCAGCAGCAGACCGATCGCCAGAACGACCAGCCCAAGCCCCAACAGTGCCCCGCCAGTGACCAGCGCCGCGAAGACGGTGCCGTGCGCCTCGGCCAACGAAACCCAAAGCGCGACCAGCAGGCACAGCAGCCCCGCGACGATGAAGAAGATGGCGACCAGCGCGCTGATCAGCTGCGTCAGCCCCGAGCGGACCGCCATGCGGATCCGGTATTCAAGCCCCGCCAGCATCAGCGTCGCCGCGCAAGGCCAAGGATAAGGCCCATCCCGGTCGCCGCCGCCAGCGCGAGCAGCGGATTCTTCTGAACGGCCCTGCCCGCCATGTCCGAGCCCTCGTCGAAGGCGTCGCGTGCGGCCCCCGCGAATTCGCGGCCCCGCGCCTGTCCGAACCGGCTGGCCTGTTGCGCAAAGCGCGATGCCGCCTCGGCCAGTCGGCGCGCCTCGGCGCCGAGATCCTCGAAGGACGGATCGCTGCCGCCCTGCCTGTCATCCGACATGTGAAACCGTTCCCTGACCGTGCAAGTTACGGCCAGCCTACTGGCAAATCGGGGAAATTCAATGACCGGGCGACCAGAGGCCACGCGCCGCCCGGGCCTGCCGGATCAGTGATAGGTGAACTCGCCCACCACGTTGCGCCATTCACCGGGCCGGATCATCTTGCGATGGGTGAACCGCACCGAATGCAACGGACCCTCGATGCTGTCCTGCCAGAACTCGATGAATTCGAACAGCTTGGGATGGTCCGGGGCAAGGTCGTACTCTTGCCAGACGAACGTGTTCAGCACGTTCTTGTAATCGGGCATACGATAGAAAATCTCTGCCGTGGTCAGCCCGTATCCCTTCAGCAAAAGTTCGGTTTCCGACATGCTCACTTGCACCTCCATGTGACACCTGTATGAAAACCATGCCGGAGATTCTTTTATAATCAACAAAAACAGTGTGTTAGCACTCTAATCCGGTGGCTGCTTGCTTAAATGAAAGTCACTGTTGAACCCCATATCCTCGGCAGGGTATAGTGGAAGACAACAATATATAGCGCAAAGCCAAGAAGCGGGACGTCACGTGAGCGACACGCCGGAAACCCCTGAAAACGAAGACGGAATGCCCCCCGAGCGGCCAGAGCCCACGGGCCCTTCGGTGACCATCGAAGCCGAGATGCGCACTGCGTACCTCGACTATGCGATGTCGGTTATTGTCAGTCGCGCGATCCCCGATCTGCGCGATGGCCTGAAACCTGTGCACCGTCGGATCCTGTTCGCGATGAACGAGGTCGGGAACACCTTCGACAAGCCCTACCGAAAGTCGTCGCGCCCGGTGGCCGACACGATGGGCCAGTATCACCCGCATGGCGACGCGGCGATCTACGACGCGCTGGTGCGGATGACGCAGGACTTCTCGATGTCCCTGCCCCTGCTCGACGGTCAGGGCAACTTCGGCTCGATGGACGGCGACCCGCCCGCGGCTTTCCGTTACACCGAAGTCCGGATGGCGAAGGCGGCGAACTATCTGCTGGCCGACATCGACAAGGACACGGTCGACTTTCAGGACAACTACGACGGCAAGCAGACCGAACCGATGGTCCTGCCGGCGCGGTTCCCGAACATGCTGGTCAACGGCGCGGGCGGCATCGCCGTCGGCATGGCCACCAACATCCCGCCCCATAACCTGGGCGAGGTGATCGACGCGACGCAGGCGCTGATCGAGAACCCGGATCTCGATTCCATCCAGCTGATGGAATACGTGCCCGGCCCCGACTTCCCCACCGGCGGCGTGATGCTGGGCCGGGGCGGCGCGCGCAAGGCCTATACCGAAAGCCGCGGCTCGGTCGTGCTGCGCGCCAAGACCAAGGTCGAAGAGATCCGCAAGGACCGGTTCGCGATCATCGTCGAAGAGGTCCCGTATCAGGTCAACAAGATGAAGATGGTCGAGCAGATCGCTGATCTTGCTCGGGACAAGAAGATCGAAGGCATCGCCAACGTGCAGGACGAATCCGACCGGGTCGGCGTCCGCGTGGTGATCGAACTGAAGCGCGACGCGACGCCCGAGGTGGTGCTGAACCAGCTGTTCCGCTTCACGTCGATGCAGACCTCGTTCGGCTGCAACATGCTGGCGCTGAACGGCGGCAAGCCCGAACAACTGACGCTGCGCGACTTCCTGACCTACTTCATCTCGTTCCGCGAAGAGGTCGTCGCCCGCCGCACCGCGTACCTGCTGCGCAAGGCGCGCGAACGCTCGCACATCTTGTGCGGCCTAGCCGTCGCCGTGTCGAACGTGGACGAGGTCGTCGCGACGATCCGCGCCTCGGCGGATGCGGCGGAAGCCCGCGAGAAGCTGATGACGCGCCGCTGGCCTGCTGGCGACATCGCCGAGTACATCCAGCTGATCGACGACCCCAGCCACAAGATGAACGAGGACGGCACCTACAACCTGTCGGAAACGCAGGCCCGCGCCATCCTTGATCTGCGGCTGCAGCGCCTGACCCAGATGGGCGTCAAGGAAATCACGGACGAGCTGCAGGAACTGGCCGGAAAGATCCGCGACTATCTCGACATCCTGCGGTCGCGCGACCGCATCATGCAGATCATCTCGGACGAACTGGCCGAAGTGCGCGACCTGTTCGCGGTGCCGCGCCGGACCGAGATCGCCGACTGGTCCGGCGACATGATGGACGAGGACCTGATCGAGCGTGAGGACATGGTCGTGACCGTGACCCAGGGCGGCTATATCAAGCGCACCCCGCTGGTCGAGTTCCGCGAGCAGAAGCGCGGCGGCAAGGGCTTGTCGGGTGGCGGGCTGAAGGAAGAGGACGTCGTCACGACCCTCTTCGTGGCCAACACCCACACGCAGCTGCTGTTCTTCACCACCGACGGCATGGCCTACAAGTTGAAGACGTGGCGCCTTCCCTCGGGTGGACGGACCGCGCGCGGCAAGGCCATCGTGAACATCCTGCCGATCCCGACCGGCGTCTCGATCGCCGCGATCATGCCGGTGGACCGGGACGAGGCCGAGTGGAACGATCTTCAGATCGTTTTCGCCACAAGCAAGGGCTCTGTCCGGCGCAACCGGCTGTCCGATTTCACCAACGTGAAGTCGAACGGCAAGATCGCGATGAAGTTCGAAGGCGAGGAAGAAGGCGTTCGCCTGATCAACGCCCGGATCTGTTCCGAAGATGACGACGTGATGCTTGTCACCAACTCGGGCCGCGCGATCCGCTTCCCGGTGCCCGACGTGCGCGTGTTCAACTCGCGCGCCTCGACCGGTGTGCGTGGCGTGAAGCTGAACAACGGCGACGAGGTCGTGTCGATGTCGATCATCCGCCACTTCGAGGCGGAATCGGACGAGCGGGCCTCGTACCTGAAGATGCGCCGCGCAATGGCCGGTCTGGCGGACGACGCCGAAGTGTCCGAGGACGAGGAAGGAAACGCCAACAGCCCGCTTTCGCCCGAACGCTATGCCGAGATGTCGGCGGCCGAGAACCTGATCCTGACGATCACCGCAGGCGGGTTGGGCAAGCTGACGTCCAGTCACGACTATCCGGTGCGCGGACGCGGCGGCCTTGGCGTCACGGCGTGGGAAAAGCAGATGCGCGGCGGCGAGATCGTCGCCAGCTTCCCGGTCGAGATGGACGACCAGATCATGCTGGTCACCTCGAACGGCCAGTCGATCCGCTGCCCCGTCGACGGCATCAGCTTCCGCTCGCGCGGGGCCGGTGGCGTGAAGGTGTTCAACACCGCGGCGGGCGAAGTGGTCGTGTCCGTCGCGTGGATCGCCGAACAGTCGGAAGACGAGGCCGAACTGCCGGACGCCTCCGAGTAACGGTTCCGAACACAACACTCGCCACGGCCGCGCTGTCCCTGTGACGCGCGGCCGTTTGCGTTTTGCCCAGATCGCGCCTGCCGCACGCAAAATTCCACGACTCGCCCCGCCCTTGCCGCAATCGCGCCGCTGCGCCGCCAAACCGCTGGTTAACCGTGCGGGGAACGGCGGATTGAACCGCCATCGGCGAACGGGAAAACGGTCATGCGAAACACTTTACCCCCTCTGCTTGGCGCAGTGCTGTCTGGCGGGGCCACGCTTGTCCGCATCCTTATCGGCGCGTTCTTCCTTGCCACCGCCGCGGCGCTTCACATCACCGAATCCGGCGCCGCCCTGCTAAGCGGCGTCATCGCCGCGCCGCTGGCGATTACCGTGACGACCGTCTACCTTGCCGTCGGCGCCTTCGCGCTGTTGTTCCGCACCGCGGTCCGGCCCGCCTGCATCCTGCTGGCGCTGTACGTCTTCGCGACCGGTGTGATCCGGCTGGCGCATTCGGGCGGCGACGTGATCCCCGTGCTGGCGCTGGACCTGACCCTTCTGGCGGCCCTGCTGATCACCACGCTGGCCGAACCCCGGCTTGTCGATGTGGTCGTCGCGCCGCGCCGCGTTGCCCCGCGCAAGGACGCGACTGCGGAACGCCCCGACCCGAACCGCACCGCCGAGAACCCGCGCAGCATCTTCCACGGCGTCTGGGACGGCAAAAAGAACGCCGCCTGACCCGGCGACGGCCCCCGATTGCGCGAATCCCGGTTTTCAAAGCCGGGATTGCGCCATATCTGGGGGCACATGAGCGAGACACTCCACATCATCGGCGGCGGCATGGCGGGCTCGGAAGCCGCTTGGCAGGCCGCGAACGCCGGCGTCGACGTCGTCATCCACGAGATGCGGCCCAAGGTCGGCACCTTCGCGCACCATACCGGCAATCTGGCCGAGATGGTCTGTTCCAACTCGTTCCGGTCGGATGACGACGAGCAGAACGCCGTGGGCCTATTGCATTGGGAAATGCGCGCCGCGAACGGGCTGATCATGGCCACCGCAGACCGCCACGCCCTGCCCGCCGGTGGCGCGCTGGCCGTTGACCGCGAGCCGTTCGCCCAAACCGTCACGGACACCCTGCGCGCGCATCCCCGCGTCACCGTCGAGGAAGGCGAGATCACCGAGCTTCCGACCGAGGGCAAGTGGATCATCGCCACCGGCCCGCTGACCTCGGGCAATCTGGCGGAATCGATCCGTGCCGAAACCGGCGCCGACGCGCTGGCCTTCTTCGACGCCATCGCCCCCATCGTCTATGCCGAAAGCATCGACATGGAAAAAGCGTGGTTCCAATCGCGCTATGACAAGGGCGAGACCGAGGAAGAGCAAAAGGCCTATCTCAACTGCCCGATGGACAAGCCCACCTACGAGGCGTTCATCGACGCGCTGATCGACTCCGACAAGACCCAGTTCCACGACGGCGAGACCGCGAAGTATTTCGACGGCTGTCTGCCGATCGAGGTGATGGCCGAGCGTGGCCGCGAAACCCTGCGCCACGGACCGATGAAGCCCGTGGGCCTGACCAACCCGCACCAGCCGGACGTGAAGCCTTGGGCCGTGGTGCAGCTGCGCCGCGACAACGCGCTGGGCACGCTGTTCAACATCGTCGGTTTCCAGACCAAGATGAAATACGGCGCGCAAGCCGATGTGTTCCGGATGATCCCCGGGCTGGAGGACGCGAAGTTCGCGCGGCTTGGCGGCATCCACCGCAACACCTTCATCAACTCGCCCACGCTGCTGGACGACCAGATGCGCCTGCGCTCGCGCCCCAACATCCGCTTCGCCGGGCAGATCACCGGTGTCGAAGGCTATGTCGAATCCTCTGCGATGGGGCTTCTGGCCGGTCGCATGGCCGCCGCCGAGATCCTTGGCCGCCCGATCACTGCCCCGCCGCACGAGACCGCGATGGGCGCCCTGATCCACCACATCACCGGCGGCGCCGAGGCGAAGACGTTCCAGCCGATGAACGTCAATTTCGGGCTGTTCCCGCCGGTCGACCTGAAAGGCGGCCGCCGCAACCGGCCGGCCCGCTACAAGGGGTACACCGACCGGGCCAAGGCCGCGTGGACCGACTGGCTGGCAGCCGCGACGGAACCCGCCTAAGGACACGGGGGCCTGGCCCGGGATTTCCCGGCAGGCCCCTGTACCATTCGCCATAAATCGCGCTATCTCAGGGGTATGAGCAAAACATACCTGGAAAAGGTCTATTCGGTGAAAAACACCGAGGAGGCGCGACAAATCTACGACGAATGGGCTGGCAGCTATGACGACGAGCTGCTGGAACAAGGCTATGCGACCCCGATGCGCGTGGCGCGCGCTCTTGCGGCGCAAATTCAGAACATGGACAAGCCCGTGTTGGACTTCGGCTGCGGCACGGGACTTTCCGGCGCGGCGCTGATCCAGAACGGGTTCACCGTCATCGACGGCACCGACCTGTCGGCCGAGATGCTGGCGCAGGCCGCCGACAAGGGCGTGTACCGCGATCTGTGGCAAACGCATCCCGGCGCAGAGCTTCCGTTCGACAGCGGCAAGTACACGGCGATCACCGCCAGCGGCGTGATCGGGTCCGGCGCCGGTCCGTCCGAGTTGCTGGAGATCCTAATGGAGGGTCTGGCCCCGCGCGGGTTGCTGGCCTTCAGCTTCAACGATCACACGCTGACCGATCCGAACTATATGGCGCCGCTGCGCGACTGGACGACCGACGGCATCGCAAGCCTTCTGTTCGAGGAACACGGCCCCCACATCCCCGGCATCGACCTTGGGTCGACGGTCTACGTGTTCGAAAAGGCGTGACCTACGTCACCCGCTTCGCCCCGTCCCCGACGGGCCCGCTGCACATCGGCCACGCCTATTCCGCGCTGACCGCCTTTCGGCGCGCGCGGGCCGAGGGCGGCAGCTTTCTGCTGCGGATCGAGGACATCGACCGCGCCCGGTCGCGGGACGAATACGAACAGCAGATCTTCGAGGACCTGCACTGGCTTGGCCTTGACTGGCCGCAGCCGGTGATGCGCCAATCCGACCGTATGCCCGCCTATCGCGCGGCGCTGGACCGGCTGATCGACATGGGCCTTTGCTATCCCTGCAACTGCACCCGGGGCGACATCCGCGCCGCGCTGTCCGCGCCGCAGGAAGGCACGCCGATCGAGGGGCCCGACGGCATCATCTATCCGGGCACCTGCCGGGGCCGATCCATGGCCGACGCCGGGCCGACCGACGCGATCCGGCTGGACATGACGCGGGCGACCGCGCATCTCGACGCCCTGCCCGCCTTCCGCGAAACCGGCCCGTTGTTCGGCGGCGTTCACCCGTTGGTGGCCAACGACCTGATCGTGCAGATCGGCGACGTGATCCTTGCGCGCAAGGACATGGGCACCTCGTATCACCTGTCGGTGGTAGTCGATGACGCGGAACAGGGCATCACAGAGGTCGTGCGCGGCGCCGACCTGTTTTCGGCGACGTGGATTCACGTTCTTCTGCAGGCGCTGCTGGGGCTGCCGATCCTGCAGTATTACCATCACGGGCTGGTGCGCGACGACACCGGCAAGCGGCTGGCAAAGCGGGACGACGCCCGGTCCATCCGCGCCTATCGCGACGACGGCCTGTCGCCCGATCAGGTGATCGAGATGGCGGGCCTGCCGGTCACACCATCGGCGACATGATCTCGGTCTCTTCGCCGTCGCGGATCGCGGTGTAGAAACAGCTGCGCCGGTTCGTGTGGCACGCCGGACCCTCCTGTTCCACCAGCGCCAGCAGGCAGTCGCGGTCGCAATCGACCCGCAGCTCCACCAGCGTCTGAACGTGGCCCGAGGTTTCTCCCTTGATCCAGAAACTCTGGCGAGAGCGGCTCCAGTAGGTCACGCGGCCGGTCTCCAAGGTCTTCGCCACGGCCTCGGCGTTCATCCACGCGACCATCAGAACCTCGCCCGTGGCGTGGTCCTGCGCCACGACGGGGATCAGCCCCTTGTCATCGAATTTAAGCGTGCTCGGATCGAACGCCATGACCGAACCCCTTTCCTCATGGATTGCGCCGCCCTATGTAGGGGGTTCAAGCCAGCAGGAAAAGCCATGAGCGACTCTGATCTTATCAAGCTGTATTCGGGCCAGATCCTTGAACTTGCAGCCGATATACCGCACCTCGGGCGCCTTGACGCGCCGCAGGCGTCGGTCAAGAAACGCTCTCCGCTGTGCGGATCGACCGTGACGGTCGATCTTGTGACCGAGGATGGTCGCATCACCGACTATGCCCAGGACGTGAAAGCCTGCGCGCTGGGACAGGCCGCGGCGTCTGTCGTCGGGCGCCAGATCATCGGCCGCACCCGCGCCGAGGTCGAGACGGCCCGCGACCAGTTGAAAGCGATGCTGAAGTCCGAAGGCCCCGTGCCCGACGCCCCGTTCGACGGGCTGGAGGTTCTGCTGCCCGCCCGCGATTTCAAGAACCGGCATGCGTCGATCATGCTGACGCTGGAAGCCGCCGCAGAGGCATTCGCCGAGGCCGACAAGGCCGCCTGCGCCTGACACCCGACTGATACCGACAAAGAAAAAGGCGCGGCCCCTGTCCGGGAACCGCGCCTTTCGATCTTTCAAAGGCCGCGAGATTACTCGGCGGCGACGCGCTGCGGTTCGCGGCGCTGGATGATTTCCTCGGCGACGAGGAAGGCCAGTTCCAGCGCCTGCGTCGCGTTCAGACGCGGGTCGCACGCGGTGTGGTAACGGTCGGACAGGTTCTCGTCCGTCACCGCCTGCACGCCGCCGGTGCACTCGGTCACGTCTTTGCCGGTCATCTCGAAATGCACGCCGCCGGGGATCGTGCCCTCGGCGTTGTGGATGTCGAAGAACTCCTGCACCTCGCGCAGCACGCTGTCGAACGGCCGGGTCTTGTAGCCGGTCGAGGACTTGATCGTGTTGCCGTGCATCGGGTCACAGGACCAGACGACATTCGCGCCTTCTTCCTGAACCGCTTTGACCAGACGCGGCAGGTGATCGCCCACCGACCCGGCGCCGAAGCGCGCGATCAGGGTCAGGCGGCCCGCCTCGTTGTTCGGGTTCAGCTTTTCCATCAGGACCTTCAGGTCGTCCACGGTGGTGGACGGGCCGCATTTCAGGCCGATGGGGTTCTGAACGCCGCGGCAGAACTCGACATGCGCGCCGTCGGGCTGACGGGTGCGGTCGCCGATCCAGATCATGTGACCCGACCCCGCGATCTGCGCGCCCGAGGTCGAATCCGTCCGGCACAGCGCCTCTTCGTATTCCAGAAGCAGCGCCTCGTGGCTGGTGTAGAAGTCGACGGTCGACATGTCCTTGTTGGTCGTGTCGGTGACACCGGCGGCCTTCATAAAGTCCAGCGTGTCCTGCAGGCGGTTGGCCAGATCGCGGTAACGCTCGGCCTCGTCGCTTTCGGTAAAGCCCAGCGTCCACGCGTGCACGCGGTGCACGTCGGCGAAACCACCGGTCGAGAACGCCCGCAGCAGGTTCAGCGAGGCCGCAGCCTGCGTGTAGGCCTGCAGCATCCGGTTCGGATCGGGGATCCGCGCGTCCGGAGTGAAGTCGAACCCGTTGATGATGTCGCCGCGATAGCTGGGCAGCTCGACACCGCCGACCGTCTCGGTCGGGGCCGAACGGGGCTTGGCGAACTGGCCGGCCATGCGGCCGACTTTGACCACGGGCACCTTGGCGCCGAAGGTCAGAACCATCGCCATTTGCAGCAGCACCTTGAAGGTGTCGCGAATGTTGTCTGCCGAGAACTCGTTAAAGCTTTCCGCGCAGTCCCCGCCCTGCAGAAGAAACGCCTCGCCGCGCGAGACCGCGGCAAGCTTCTCGCGCATACGACGGCATTCCCCGGCAAAGACGAGCGGCGGATACTTGGCCAGCTGCGCCTCGACGGCCTTCAGCGCGGCTTGATCCGTATACTCGGGCATCTGGACCCGAGGCTTCGCGCGCCATCCAGACTTGTCCCAATTGCTCATGTCTTCCTCCGACGTGTGCCTTTAAAGGTGCCCCCGTATAAAGGCAGACGCCTTACGTTGGAACCGGGAATGTGCGCCCATTTCCGACGCATCATGACGTTTTTTGTGCAGGGGCTATCTTGCGCGCCCCCGGCAAAGCTGGTTCCGTTGCGCGACGAACGAGCCAGGATCAGCGGACATGGAGCCGAGTCGCCAGATTGTCGAAGTCGAGGATACCGGGCAGAAGCCCCGGCGGTTCGTCTTCGTTCTTCTCGATAACTTCACGATGCTTTGCTTTTCCTGCGCGGTGGAATCCTTGCGCATCGCGAACCTCATGGCGGGCCGGACCCTGTACGAGTGGAAGATCATCGGCGAAGGCGGTGATTTCGCGACAAGCTCTTCCGGTGCGCAGTTCAAGCTGGACTCTGACCTAGACGAGCTGTTGCGCGACGACACGATCCTTGTGTGCGGTGGCATCGCGGTGCAGGCCGCCTCGACCCGGAAGATGCTGAACTGGCTGCGGCGCGAGGCCCGGCGCGGGGCGACGGTGGGCGGGCTGTGCACCGCCGGGTACACCCTTGCCAAGGCCGGTCTGCTGGACGGCAAACGCGCGACGATCCACTGGGAAAACCAAGACAGCTTCGCCGAAGAGTTCGACGAGGTCGAACTGACCAAGTCGGTCTTCGTGATGGACGGCAACCGCCTGACCACGGCGGGCGGCACATCGTCGATCGACCTGATGCTGAAGATCATCGCCCGCGACCACGGCGAGGAACTCGCGAACGCGGTGGCGGACCAGCTGATCTACACCACGATCCGGACCGATCAGGACACTCAGCGGCTTTCGGTGCCGACCCGCATCGGCGTGCGGCACCCCAAGCTGAGCCAAGTGATCCACATGATGGAAAAGAACATCGAAGAGCCGATCAGCCCGGCGACGCTGGCCCGCGATGTCGGCATGTCGACGCGCCAGCTTGAACGGCTGTTCCGCCGCTATCTGAACCGCTCGCCCAAGCGGTACTATATGGAGCTGCGGTTGCAGAAGGCGCGGAACCTGCTGATGCAGACCGACATGAGCGTGATCAACGTGGCGCTGGCCTGCGGCTTCGCCAGCCCGTCGCATTTCTCGAAATGCTACCGCGCCCATTACAGCACCACCCCCTACCGCGAGCGGGGAAGCCAGTCGTCTCAGGCCCCGGCCTAAGCCCGCTCCAGCACCTGCTGAACGGCCATAAACCCGCGTTATTCCAATTCATTGCGCGATGTTCCGCAGGTGCGGGCATGGGGCCGCGCGGGTCCCCTTTTCTTTTGCGCGGCGCCGTCCTACGCTGCCCGCCACAAGACGTATGCTCACAGGGAGAGTTACATGAAAAAGCTGCTTATGGCCTCGGCCGCGATCGCGGCGATGTCGGCGGGAGGAGCGCAGGCGCAGGACGGGCCGGTCAAGATCGGCATCATCCTGGGCTTCACGGGTCCGATTGAATCGCTGACCCCGCAAATGGCCGACAGCGCCGAGCTTGCGCTGACCGAAATCAACGATGCGGGCGGCATCCTCGATGGCGTGATGCTTGAGCCGGTGCGCGCCGACTCGACCTGCATCGACAGCGCCGCCGCGACCGCCGCCGCCGAGCGTCTGGTGACCTCGGAAGGCGTCGTCGGCATCATGGGCGCCGACTGTTCCGGCGTGACCGGCGCGGTGCTGGCCAACGTGGCGGTGCCGAACGGCATCCCGATGGTGTCGCCATCGGCAACCTCGCCCGCCCTGTCGACTGCCGAAGACAACGACCTGTTCTTCCGCACCGCCCCGTCCGACGCACGTCAGGGAGAGGTTCTGGCCGACATTCTGGCGTCCAAGGGCATCACTTCGGTCGCCGTGACCTATACCAACAACGACTACGGCAAGGGCCTGTCGGACAGCTTCATCGCGGCCTTCGAGGCTGGCGGCGGCAGCGTCACCGCCAACGTCCCGCACGAAGACGGCAAGGCCGACTACTCGGCTGAAGTCGGCACGCTGGCCTCTGCCGGCGGTGACCTGCTGGTGGTGCTGGGCTATGCCGATCAGGGCGGCAAAGGCATCATCCAGTCCGCCGTCGACACCGGCGCCTTCGATACCTTCATGATGGGCGACGGCATGTATGCCGATGCGCTTCTCGCCGACTTGGGCGACATGATGGAAGGCTCGTTCGGCGCCGTGCCGTGGTCCGAGGGCGAAGGCACCGAGGCCTTCGTGTCGATCACCGAGGCCGCCGGCATCAACGGCGAAAGCTCGTTCACCCGCGAAAGCTATGACGCCGCCGCCCTTCTGGCGCTGGCGATGGCTGCCGGGGGCGAGGCCACCAGCGCCGCCGCCGCCGCCAACATTCTCGACGTGGCGAACGCACCGGGCGAGCCGATCCTGCCAGGCGAGCTGGGCAAGGCGCTGGAGATCCTCGCCGAGGGTGGCGACATCGACTATGTCGGCGCGACCAACGTCGAGCTGATCGGACCGGGCGAAGCCGCCGGCACGTACCGCGAGTACGTGATCGAAGGCAGCGCCTATTCCACCGTCGAATTCCGCTGATTTGACTGGCGCGGTCCGGACCTGTCCGGGCCGCGCATCCACGGGACAGACCGCATGATCGTCGTCGAAGACCTGCACAAGCATTTCGGGGGCTTCCATGCCGTCGACGGAGCCTCACTTGAGATTCGCGAGGGCTCCATCACCGGACTCGTTGGACCCAACGGCGCCGGAAAGACCACCCTTTTCAACGTGATCGCGGGCGTCCTTGAACCGACGTCAGGCCGCGTCCTGATGGGCGGCGAGGACATCACCGGCCTTCCGCCGCACGACCTGTTCGCCAAGGGCCTGCTGCGCACATTCCAGATCGCGCACGAGTTTTCGTCCATGACGGTGCGCGAAAATCTTATGATGGTGCCCGGAAATCAAGCAGGCGAGACGCTTTGGAACGCATGGTTCAACCGCGGCGCGGTGGCGCAGGAAGAGCGTGAGCTTGCCAAGAAAGCCGACGAAGTCCTTGAATTTCTTACCATAGACCACCTTGCGGACGAGAAGGCAGGCAACCTGTCCGGCGGACAGAAAAAGTTGCTAGAGCTGGGCAGAACCATGATGGTGGACGCACGGATCGTGTTTCTCGACGAAGTCGGCGCCGGCGTGAACCGGACCCTTCTGAACACAATCGGTGACGCGATCCTGCGGCTCAACAAAGAGCGTGGCTACACGTTCTGCATGATCGAGCACGACATGGACTTCATCGGGCGGCTTTGCGACCCGGTGATCGTGATGGCCGAGGGCCGGGTACTGGCCGAAGGCAAGATCGAAGAGATCAAAGCAAACGAGCAGGTGATCGAGGCGTACCTTGGCACCGGGCTTAAGAACAAGACGGCGGCCCCCGCGTCGCCGTGACAGGCAAGGAAAAGGGGCACGCATGACTTTCACGACGATCCGCGCCGCGGCGCTATGTCTTTTTGCACTCACCGGTCCGGCGCTGGCGGGCGATGACGACTGCGCGCAGGTGCATTCGAAACTGACCTTCTGCGGCGGCGAACAGGTCTGGTCGCCGATGGAGGCCGGAAAGGCCGAGGGCGTGGCGATGTTCCGCAACTCGGGTGAAAGCTTCGGCAAGGTCATCGTCGAGAAGGTCACGCCCGGCCAAGTCTCGCGCGAGCAGATCGAGAACGCGATCCTGACCGACCTTGTGATCAAGCAGGGCGACGAGGACGGGCGGTTCACCGTCGACAGCCTTGACGGCGGCAAGGTCGATGGCGAGATCGCCGGGAACCTGTCCTATTCCATTCCCGGGCGGACGAAACCGCTCAACCTGCTGCATTCCTATCTCGTTCGCGGCGATTTGCTGATACAGTTCATCACGATCACTGCAAACGGCATCGGGGATGGCAATGCGCGCAACCTGCACAAGGACTTCCTCGGCAGCTTCCGCATCACGGCGGACGCACCGCTTCTTTAACCTTTTCGGAACCGCTTTTCTGGCGCTTGCGGCCGCACCCGTGGCCGCCGCCGAATGCACGGACATCGTCGGCGGGGTCGCGTTCTGCCCCGACGGGACCGTTTGGGCCGACCTGACCCCGATGCACCCCGAAGGACCACGCAAGCTGATCTGGGAAACCGCCGATCTTGATCTGGTCGTCGCCAAAGTCCCCGACACGCCCGAAAATACCGCCACGCTTGGCCCGGCGGATCTTGCCGGCCTGATCGACGACATGGCCCCGCCCGCCGACGGGTCCGAGGAACTGGGGCGCTTCGCCCTTGTCGACGGGTTCCCCGCATTTTCCCGCGCAACACGACAGCCGGACAACGGCCTGGTCGAGATGGTGTCGCTTCATGCGCTGGGCGGCACGATCGTGTCGGTCCGCACCGTCGCGCAGGCAGAGCGATTGACACAGGACCACGCCTTGCGGCACGAACAGGCGCTGAAGTCGATCGTGGAGACCGGATTGTGAACCAGAATACGTGGCAGGATGACCGCGGCAACCGGGACAGGTCCATCACCAACCCGGCTCCGCAAGGCGACATGAAGCCGGGTGAATACTCGGGCCACGCCAAACCCGGCGCCGCCGGAGAACCGTTCCTGATCGGCGATGCCATGACCGGCGGGTACGGCGGCGGGGCGGACATTCTGCACGATTGCACCATCGCCGTGGACAAGGGCGAGATCGCGGTGATCGTCGGTCCCAACGGCGCGGGCAAGTCCACCGCCATGAAGGCCGTGTTCGGGATGCTGGACCTGCGCGGCGGCGATGTGCGGCTGGACGGCGAAAGCATCGCCACCCTGACGCCGCAGGCCCGGGTCGCCAAGGGCATGGGCTTCGTGCCGCAGACCAACAATGTTTTCACCTCGCTGTCGGTCGAGGAAAACCTCGAGATGGGTGCGTTCCTGCGCCGCGACGATATCCGCGAGACGATGGATCAGGTCTATGACCTGTTCCCGATCCTGAAGGACAAACGCCGCCAGAACGCGGGCGAACTGTCCGGTGGCCAGCGCCAGCAGGTCGCCGTGGGCCGTGCGCTGATGACCCGGCCCAAGGTGCTGATGCTGGACGAACCGACGGCTGGCGTCTCTCCCATCGTGATGGACGAACTGTTCGACCGCATCATCGAGGTGGCGCGCACCGGCATTTCCATCCTGATGGTGGAACAGAACGCCCGACAGGCGCTGGAGATCGCCGACAAGGGCTATGTGCTGGTGCAGGGCGCCAACCGCTTTACCGACACCGGCGAGGCGCTGCTGAACGACCCAGAGGTCCGGCGCAGCTTCCTTGGCGGCTAGGCCATAATCCGGGAGTATTCCATGTCACGTCCAACCCGCACCCGTTCGGGCGCCGTCCTGTCGATGCTGTGTGCTGCGGCCCTGCCCGCCGCGGCCCAGGCCGAGGGGTCCGTCTTCGAGGTTTCCTGCACCGCCGCCACCCTGTGCGACGCCGCGGGCGCCTGCGCGGCCGACGCCACCGCGCTGGAGTTTACCGTCGCGCCCGTGTCGCAGGACGGCAGCCTGCGCACGTTCGAGGTGGTGATGGACGGCGAAACCTTCGAGGCCCGGCAGGACGGCGTACAGGGCCCGTTCGTTTGGGACGACAAGGTGCTGGTGCCGATGGGCGGCCAAAGCGCCCTGCTGGTGCGGCAGTCGGACACGCCCGACGCGCTGTTTCTAACCTGCGACGGGCTTGGATGAAGCTGGCGGGGATTGCCCTTGTCGGCGCGATCGTGCTGGTGTTCGCCGCCGTGCTGTTGCGAAGCCCGCCCGATGGGCCCGATGCGCCCCGCGTGGCCTTGGTGGCGCGGTGCGACTGGACCGCGTATTGCCGCGCCGGAGATTGCGACACGACGCCCCTGCCCGCCTTCCGCATCCTGCGCAACGGCGACTACGGGCGCACCTATCTTGGGTTCGACGGCGACGAAGGAATGCCGCAGGTCAGCGTCGCGCTATCCGATGACGGCACACGGCAGATGTCGCTGTCTGCGGGCACCGATGCCGACGGGGTCGAGACCTTCCACGTCTGGACCCTGCACCCCGACGGCAGCTTCGACTATCGCCTCAGCGCGCGGCTGATCTCCAACCCTGCCATCGACACCGGCGCCGGGCAATGCGGCCCGTTCGAAGAAAGCGAGGCCGCGTGAGCGTCCGGGACGCCATTTCGCTGGACGTGGCGCCGCTGGCGGCTGACACTGGCTGGAACGGCGCGCGGAGGCCCGTTGCGGGGCGCCCGGTGCAGGACGCCAGTAGGACGCCAGTGCGGCGCGGTCGCAACGCGGGGCGCATTTTGGGGCTTGGGGGGTGGCGAAGCCGCCGCGTTTCGGGCTTGCAGGGAGACTGACATGAGACTGGTGCAAAGAGCCCGCTGACATGGATCTGCTGAACGCGCTTGTCGCGCTGACCAACTTCGTGATCATCCCGGCGACCGCCTACGGGGCGCAGTTGGCGCTGGGCGCCTTGGGCGTGACCCTGATCTACGGCATCCTGCGGTTCTCGAACTTCGCCCACGGCGACACGATGGCCTTCGGGGCGATGGTGACGATCCTGCTGACGTGGGTGTTGCAGGGGCTGGGCGTCTCGCTGGGGCCTATTCCGACCGCGCTTCTGGCGCTGCCGTTCGGGATCGCGGTGACCGCGCTGTTGCTGCTGGGAACCGACCGTATCGTCTATGCCTTCTACCGCGAACAACGCGCCAAGCCGGTGGTGCTGGTGATCGTGTCGATGGGCGTCATGTTCATGATGAACGGGCTGGTCCGCTTCATCATTGGCCCCGACGATCAGCGGTTCGACGACGGCGCACGGTTCATCATCAGCGCCCGGACCTTCCGCGAGATGACCGGGCTGGACGAGGGGCTGGTGTTTCGCACAAGTCAGGGCCTGACGATCGTCACGGCGGTGATCGTCTGTGCGCTGCTGTTCTGGTTCCTGAACCACACCCGCACCGGCAAATCGATGCGCGCCTATTCCGACAACGAGGATCTGGCCCTGCTGTCCGGCATCAACCCCGAGCGCGTGGTCGCGATCACGTGGATCATCGTGGCGGCGCTGGCGACGGTGGCGGGCGTGCTGTACGGGCTGGACAAGACCTTCAAGCCGTTCACCTACTTCCAGCTTCTGCTGCCGATCTTCGCCTCGGCCATCGTCGGCGGGCTCGGCTCGCCCTTGGGGGCCATCGTCGGCGGGTTCGTC
This sequence comes from Psychromarinibacter halotolerans, assembly GCF_029168315.1. Classification (NCBI taxonomy): domain Bacteria; kingdom Pseudomonadati; phylum Pseudomonadota; class Alphaproteobacteria; order Rhodobacterales; family Paracoccaceae; genus Psychromarinibacter; species Psychromarinibacter halotolerans. Next base: position 549,541 of record NZ_JARGYD010000001.1, on the reverse strand, counting down.
ATCGCGTTCTCCGAGGTGATGATCACCTACGCATGGAAGAAGGTGATCACCTATGCCTGGCCCGGTGACTGGTCGCCCGACGGGCTGGTTCAGTTGCTGTCGACCGACTACAAGTTCGCGGTCAGCTTCGTGATCCTCGTTATCGTGCTGCTGTTCCGTCCCACCGGCATCTTCAAGGGGAAATCGGTATGACCCCGAACACGCGCGCCGTGCTTCTGTTCGCCCTTGTCTTCGGGCTGATCCTTCTGTCCGGCTTCGAGCGCAGCTGGAACGTTGCGCTTGGCATCGTGAACATGGGGCTGATCAGCGCCATCATGGCGCTGGGCGTGAACATGCAGTGGGGCTATGCCGGACTGTTCAACATCGGCGTCATGGGCTTCGTCGCGCTGGGAGGGCTGGCCGCCGTGCTGGTCGGAATGCCCCCGGTGGCCGAGGCATGGTCGGCCGGTGGCCTGCGCCTGCTGGCCGGGCTGGCGCTGGGTGCGGCCACCGTCGCGGCGGCCATCCTGTCGTGGAAGCGCATGGCCAAGGGCCGCGCCCGCGCGCTGGCCGTGGCGGCGATCCTTGTGGTCGGGTTCTTCGTTTTCCGCGCCGTGTTCGATCCCGCCGTTTCGGCAGTCGAGGCGATCAATCCCGCCGCCACAGGCTATCTGGGCGGGCTGGGCCTGCCGGTGCTGGTGGCGTGGCCCGTGGGTGGCCTGCTGGCCGCCGGTGCCGCTTGGGCGATCGGCAAGACGGCCCTTGGCCTGCGGTCGGATTATCTTGCCATCGCGACGCTGGGCATCGCCGAGATCATCATCGCGGTCCTGAAGAACGAGGACTGGCTGGGCCGGGGCGTGAAGAACGTCATCGGCCTGCCGCGCCCGGTCCCCTACGAGGTCGACCTGCAGAACTCGGAAGGCTTCGTCGCACGGATGACCGCGTGGGGCTTCGACCCGGTGGCGGCGTCGTCGATCACCGTGAAGCTGGCCTATGCCGGGCTGTTCGTGGTGGTGCTGGCGATCCTGCTGTGGCTGTCGCAGAAGGCGCTGAATTCGCCGTGGGGCCGGATGATGCGGGCGATCCGAGACAACGAGACCGCCGCCGAGGCGATGGGGAAAGACGTCACCAAGCGGCACCTGCAGATCTTCATCCTCGGGTCCGCCGTCTGCGGCATCGCGGGCGCGATGATGACCACGCTGGACGGACAGCTGACCCCCGGCACCTACCAGCCGCTGCGGTTCACCTTCCTTGTCTGGGTGATGGTGATCGTCGGCGGGTCCGGCAACAACTTTGGCTCGGTGCTGGGCGGCTTCCTTGTCTGGTACCTGTGGGTCGAGGTCGAACCCCGTGGCCGCGAGCTGATGGAATTCGTTACCGCCGGGATGGCCGACGGCAGCTGGCTGAAATCGCACCTGCTGGATTCGGCGGCCCACATGCGGCTGTTCATCATGGGGCTGATCCTTGTGCTGGTCCTGCGGTTCAGCCCGCGCGGATTGATCCCGGAGCGATGATCCCGCTGACCATCCTGCTGTTTGCGGCTGGGTCGTCCTCTCGGATGAAGGGGCGCGACAAGCTGCTGGAGCGGATCGGCGACGAAACCCTTCTGAAACGCAGCGCGCGGCGTGCGGTGGCCACCGGCCTGCCGGTGATCGCCTTGCTGCCGCCGCCGCCCACGCCACGCGCGGCCGAACTTGACGGGCTGGTCGGAACGCGGGTGACGGTGCCTGACGCATCGGACGGGATGTCACGATCCATCGCCGCCGGGCTGGGCGCCCTGCCGGACAGCGCGCTGGGTGCGATGATGGTCATGGCGGACATGCCCGATCTTGAAACAGGCGACCTGCTGACGCTGGCCAGCCGCTTCGACGCGCTGGGCGGCGATACGGTGGTGCGCGCCGCCGGGGCCGACGGCACGCCGGGCTCGCCCGCGCTGGTGCCACGCAGGCTGTTCGCCGCTTTGCGGTCGCTGGATGGCGACACCGGCGGGCGCGACGTGCTGAAACGCGAGGCGCAGGACATCCTGCCCCTGCCCGGCCGCCACGCCCTGACAGACCTCGACACGCCCGAGGACTGGGCCGCGTGGCGCGCGCGGAACCGTTAGCGGGTCAGGATCAGGCTTAGGGTCGACGCAGGCGCGCGTGCATCGCGCGGGCATACAGGAAGAACAGGAAGGCCAGCACGATGGCCGCGCCAAGCAGCCACAGGCTGCGGTCTCCCATGACCGTGGACACCGACGGATCGCGCAGGACTTCCATCGCCACCGCCACAACGACCCACGCCAGGAAGGACAGCGCAAAGAATGCGCCGGTCGCCATGCGCGACACCAGCAGGATCGACGCAAGGACCCCGGTGCCGACCGCGATGGCCCAGACAATCAGAACCCAATACGGGGTCGCCGCGTACCAAGCCGCCTGTTCCGGCGTCATCCAAGACATGTAGATCGGGGCCTTCAGCAGCAGCCCTAGGAAATCGCCCAACAGAAGCAGGTTCCACAGAACCGCGATTGCCGAAACCGGAAGATGGTGCCACGCCCGTGCCATAGGTGCCCCTTGCCTTGATGCTCTGCCGGTGAATGTGGCGCGGTGACCGGGGGCTGTCCAGTGCAGGGGCGAAAGAAGCCTGCTGGCCTAGGTCCTAGGGCCCGGCGAAGCGCGGTCAGGAATGCAGGCGGCGCGCCTCTGTCGGGGTCAGGACACGGCGCGCGGCCAGATACCCCGCCTGCCCGCTCGATCCGCGAAGCTCCGGGAAAAGCTGGAAGATTTCCTGCCGCTGCGCGGTGCCGATCCCCCGAAGCGAGGTGTCCGCCGGCTGGAAGCTTTCCGACCACGCACCGTCGGACAGCACGACCTCGTGCCGTTCGAACATGAAATGGATGTAGGTCACCTGATCCTGCTGCGCCTGATGGACGCCACGGTTGTTGATCAGGTGCTTGGCGGCGCACAGCACCTCGCGTTCCTCGAAATACAGCGCCGTGACCTCGGACGCGACCAGCAGACGGTGGTTCGGGCTGAGATGCATGTCTCGCGCCGGCAGGTCGTTGCCAAGCGCGCCCTTGCGGACCAGCACCGGCTGCAGGTGCGGCTTCGCCGCCATGTCGTCTGCGTCCAGAGTGCGCGAACCAAGCCAGCGGATCTCTTGAAAGCCATTGTCGCGGGTCATCACGCGGTCGCCGACCTTCAGATCCTCGACCGGGACCGGGCCGGCGATGGTCGCGATCAGGGTGCCCGGCGTGAAGCACGGTGTTTCCGACATGCTGTCCATTCCCGCCCGGCGCGCGGGATCCGACGGCGCACGCGGGGCGCGGTCGGTGTCACGGTCCTCGCGGGCCGCGCGCGGCAAATTCACGTCGTCGAACGTCATGTACGGATCCCTCTGCGCCGTTGCCCGGCAATGCGGACGGCGCCCCTTCGTCGAAGCTTCTGACACCAAGCTAGCGGGCGAAACCGGCCCAGCGGAAGATGAATGTGTCGGGATTGGGGCAGATTGCGGCCATTCCGGGGCCGGATTCTCGTTCGTTTTCAAAACCCTTCACACGCATGAGTTGTGCACGTGGGCTTCTAACGCAGCACGCCGTGCCACGTCGGCACCCCGTCCCGCGACAATTCACGGTCTCTAGGGGCCTGCAAATTCTGGAAAATCCAAACTGCGTTAAGCAGTTTTCGGCGGGCGGGACGCACAGGCGACGACTGATTTGGTTAAACGCCCCGCCGCCAGCGTCGAGCCTGCCACACCTTTGCCGCATTCGATGTCAGGCGCGCGGGTATTGTTCTTGAAAACGACGCTATCCGGGTTCCGCTTCGCGCACTGTCTCTGAAACGGCGCGCAACGAATTGATATGGCGTCCGAATCAGATCCGCATCAGCGGATCAGGATGGCCCGGAAATCGTTCACGTTGGTGCCGGTCGGACCCGGAACGAACAGCTCTCCCACCGCATCGAACGCGCCCCATGCGTCATGCGCCGCCAATGCCTCGTCCGGGGCAAAGCCCACCGCCCGCATCCGCGCGGCGGTGTTGCCGGTGGCGAAGGCACCCGCGTTGTCTTCGGACCCGTCGATGCCGTCGGTGTCGGCGGCCAGCGCCGCCAAACCGTCAATCCCGTCGACCTCTAGCAGCCACGACAGCAGGAACTCGGTGTTGCGTCCGCCGCGCCCGCCCTTCGCGCCGCCCAGCGTCACCGTCGTCTCGCCGCCCGACAACAGCACTACGGGCCGTTTGAAAGGCCGGTCGCGCAGCCGCACCTCGCGCGACAGCGCGGCGATCAGCTTGCCGACCTCGCGGGATTCGCCCTCGATTGCATCCGACAGGATCGCGGCGGTCACGCCTTCGGCATCGGCCACCGCGCCGGCAGCCTCCAGCGAGCGCGCGGCAGAGGCGATGACGTGCACCTCGTTGCGGGCAAAGATCGGGTCGTCGAGCTTCGGCGCGTCCTCGTCCGCCGCGTCCAGAAAGGCCGCAACGCGCGGCGGCAGCGTAATCCCGTGCGATTTCACCAGCCGCATGGCCGAGGCGCGGTCTTGGGCGCAGGGCACGGTCGGCCCCGACGCGACCTGCGCCGGGTCGTCGCCGGGCACGTCCGACACGATCAGGCTGACCACCTTGGCGGGATAGGCCGCTGCGGCCAGCCGCCCGCCCTTGATGCCGCTGACCTGCTTGCGGATCGCGTTCATCGCCGAGATCGGCGCGCCCGAGGCCAGCAGAACCTCGTTCAGGGCCGCCTCGTCCTCTAGCGTCAAGTCGCCCGGAGGCGCCGGAAGCAGGGCCGAGCCGCCGCCGCACACCAGCGCGACGACAAGGTCGTCCTCGGTCAGACCATCGACGGCCGCCAGCAGCGCCTGCGCCGCCTGCAACCCGGCATCATCCGGCACAGGGTGCGCGGCTTCCATGACTTTCAAGGACTTGCATGGCGCGGCATAGCCGTAACGGGTGACGATCACGCCATCGACGGGGCCGTCCCAAAGCTCTTCGAAGGCCGCCGCCATCTGCGCCGCACCCTTGCCCGCCCCGATCACCACCGTTCGGCCACGGGGCTTGTCGGGCAGGAAATCGGCCATGGCCTGTTTCGGATCGGCCGCCGCAACGGCGGCGTCGAACATGCGGGTCAGAAGATCGCGGTCTGCATCGGAAATCATGCCCCGAAATGAGCATGGTTCCGGCGCGACGTCACGCCGAAACTGCCCCCCGCAGCCGCGAAACACCGCGACGCGCAGGAACGCCCCGCGTTTGCGCAGGATCGCAGGCGGTTCGGACGAATGGAAAGAAAATGGCGCACCCGATAGGATTCGAACCTATGGCCTCTGCCTTCGGAGGGCAGCGCTCTATCCAGCTGAGCTACGGGTGCCTTGGATGCCCCTATATCGGGCAGTTGTGACCTGCGCAATGGGTATTGGGCCCCGAAACCTGTCATCCCGTGCCACGGGTTGTTAACGTCGTGGCGTCATAACACAGGAGACAGGCATGACCTTGGCCACCGAAGCCCATGAAATCTCTGATATTGCTTTCGGATTCATGGGATCGAAGGCGCTCTTCGCGGCCATCGAGTTCGGTTTTTTCGACACGCTCGCGGCAGGTCCGATGACCGCCGAAGAGCTGGGCGACAAGACCGGCATCCACCCCGAACGCACCCGCACCCTGCTGACGTCGCTTGCAGGGCTGGGGCTGGTCGGAGTGACCGATGGAAAATATGAAAACTCCCCCGCCGCCGCCGCCTTTCTGGTGAAAGGCCAGAAATACGACTTCAGCGACTATCTGGAGCTTCAGGTCGGCAAGCAAATGTACGCGCTGATGGACCAGCTTGTTCCGGCGCTGAAGGACGAGCTTCCCGAAGGGTCGACCGGATCCTACGCCGAATGGTTCTCTGACCCGGAAGAGGCGCGGGTGTATTCCGACAGCCAGCACGCGGGGTCGCTTGGCCCGGCGCGGGCGCTGACCAAGCGGCTGGACCTGTCGGGGGCCAAACGTATGCTGGACGTGGGCGGCGGCACCGGTGCCTTCTCGATCACCTTCTGCAAGGCGTTCCCCGAGCTGACCTCGACCATCGTCGATTTCCCGAACGTCGTCGCCGTGGGGCGCGAGAAGCTGGCCGAAGCCGGGATGACCGACCGGATCGACTATGTCGAAGCGGATGCGACCGGGTTCGACTGGCCGGGCGATCAGGACGTGGTGCTGATGTCCTACCTGCTGTCCGGCGTCCCGGCGGAAATGCACGCGCCGATGTTCGAGGCGGCGATGAAGGTGATGAAGCCCGGCGCGACGCTGCTGGTGCATGATTTCATCGTCGAGGCCGACCGCAGCGGACCGGCGCTGACCGCGCTGTGGCAACTGCAGCATACGGCGTTCACGCCCCACGCGGCCTCGCTGGACGCGGGAAGTCTTGCCGCGGCGCTGGAAAAGGCCGGGTTCGCCGATGTCTCGGTCGGGACGATGATCCCCGAGATGACCATGCTCGCAACGGCGAAGAAGCCCGCGTAAGCGGGACTGGAGTGGCAGAACTTTCTAGAAAGTTCTGCCTGCTCAATTTCTTCTAGAAGAAATTGCCGAACACGATCTTCCAGAAGGTCGTGTTCCGCTACGCCCTAGGCGAACAGGTCGTGGCACAGTTCCAGCGCATCGACCAGCACGTCGATCTCTTCGGTGGTGTTGTACACCCCCATCGACGCACGGCAGGTCGCCGTCACCCCAAGATGATCCATCAGCGGTCCGGCACAGTGGTGCCCGGCGCGCACCGCGACGCCCTTCTTGTCCAGCACGGTCGAGATGTCATGCGCATGCGCCGCCCCGTCCAGCGTGAACGAAAAGATCGCCGCCTTGTCAGCGGTCGTGCCCTGCAGGTTCAGCCAGTTCAGGCCGCCCAGCTTCTGCGCCGCATAGTCGCGCAGGTGCGCTTCGTGGGCGGCGATGTTCTGCATCCCCAGCCCCATCATGTAGTCCAGCGCAACGCCCAACCCGATCATCTGCACGATGCCCGGCGTTCCCGCCTCGAACTTCATCGGCGGGTCGGCATAGGTGACGACGTCCTTCGACACCTCGCGGATCATGTCGCCGCCGCCAAGGAAGGGGCGCATCTCGGCCAGCCGTTCCTTACGGACATAGATCGCGCCAGAGCCCGAAGGGCCGTACAGCTTGTGGCCGGTGATGGCGTAGAAATCGCAGCCGATGTCCTGCACGTCGACCGGCATGTGGACCGCCGCCTGAGACCCGTCGACCAGCACCGGAACGCCCTTGGCGTGCGCCGCCTCGACGATGGCCTTCACGTCGACCACGGTGCCCAGCACGTTCGACACATGGGTGATCGCGACCAGCTTGGTGTCGGGTCCGATCGCGTCGATCACCTTTTGCGTATCCAGCGCGCCGGTGGCGTCGGTGTCGACCCATTTCAGCGTGGCGCCATGACGTTCGCGCAGGAAATGCCACGGCACGATGTTCGCGTGATGCTCCATCACGGACAGCACGATCTCGCCGCCGCCCTCTTCCTTGATCTTCGGACCCAGCCACGAATAGGCGATCATGTTGATCCCCTCGGTGGTGCCCGAGTTCATCACGATCTCGTCTTCCGAGGCCGCGTTCAGGAATTTCGCGATGGTGCCGCGCACCGCCTCGTACTTCTCGGTCGCAAGGTTCGACAGGTAATGCAGGCCGCGATGGACGTTGGCGTATTCCTGCGAATAGGCCTGCGTGATCGCGTCGATCACCACCTGCGGCTTCTGAGCTGAGGCGCCGTTGTCGAGGTAAACCAGCGGCTTGCCGTTCACCTCGCGCGACAGGATCGGAAAGTCGGCGCGGACGGTCTGGACATCAAACATCGAAAGAAGCTCCGGGCACGGCAAAGCCGAGCAGCGTCAGGATCAGGGACAGGGCGAAGATGATCGACAGCAGCGACACGATGATCATCGCGAACACAAGGCCAAGCGACCGGAACCCGTGCATCTCGGCCACGAAATTCGACAGCAGCCAGAAGAACAGCACGAAGCCGGCGATGCCGATCAGGCCCGCGATGGGCGGCATGACCATCAGGAACAGCGTTTGAACAACCTGAAGGCACAACAGGCAGAACTGAAGCCATGCCACCAGCAGGATCGCATCCTGCAAGCGGCCCTGCCCGCCCATCGCGCGGCCGATCACCTGAACAGCGAACACCGCCGCCACCAGAACGGTCAGTTGCAACAGCCCGGTGGTCCACGGGTTCAGCACCAGCTCGCCCATCACGAAGGCCTGCGCCCGCGCGATGTAGACGATACTGACATGCGCCGCGATCACGCTGAGCACGACGACCAGCAGCAGGACCTCCCACCGGTGGCGCAGCGGCATGTCGAAGGACATCACCCAGCGCGCAACGTCGCGCGGCCTGGCGATGCTGGACCACACCTGGCCCAGCAGGGTTTTCAAGTCAGGCATCATGCGGTCTCGGCTGTCCGTTCCGTTTCCCAAAGGCTCACCCCCCAGAACAGCAGAAACACCGCAAGCGCAAGCCCGCCGGTCAGGCTAAGGGCGGGTCCCGGCCCAATGAAGCCCGCGACCAGCCCGGTCAGCAGCCACAGCGGCACCGCCGCAAGCAGCGACCAGAACAGCGCAAGCCGGGCGCTGTACCACGTGCCCTGCCCGCCCACGATCTTCGCGACCAGGTGCGTCAGCGCGGCCAGCGCGTACAGTCCCAGCGGTGCAAGGAACATCCACGCCATCAGCGCACCGCCCAGCAGCGCCTGCAACGGCACTTCTGGGTCAAGGTACGCCTCGCGCGACAGGCGCGGCCATTGCGACACGAAGATCAGCGCGCAGGCCAGCATGAGGTAGAACAGCGCGCGGTCTTCGCGCTGCCCCGCCGCCATGTGCCGACGCACCACCGTCCGGGGACGGCGGTACATCGCGACGATGTCCGTCGTCAGAGCCATCAGCCCTTGCGCCGCCGCTCCAGCCAAGCCGACAGGCGGACAAGCACGTCCTCGGCGATGGCCTTGTTGTCGATCTCTTCGATCGCCTCGGCGAGGAACGCCAGCACCATGAGGTCCTGCGCCTGCGGTTCCGGGATCCCGCGCGAGCGCAGGTAGAACAGCGCCGTCTCGTCGATCGCGCCCGAGGTCGACCCGTGCGAACACTGGACGTCGTCGGCGTAGATCTCAAGTTCCGGCTTGGCGAGGAAGTTGCTGTCGTCGTCCAGCAGCAGCGACTGGCTGATCTGATAGCCGTCGGTCTTCTGGGCGTCGGGCTGGACCAGGATCTTGCCCTGGAACACGCCGGTCGCGCCGTTGCGCAGCACCTTCTTGAACACCTGCCGCGACTCGCAGTTCTGCGCGTCGTGGGTGATGAACACGGTGTCGTCGTGGTGGAAGTCACCATCGCCAAGGCAGGCACCCGCGACATGCGCGATCGCATCGTCGCCGGTCAGCTCGATCACGCACTCGTTGCGGGTCATGATCCCGTTCGAGGTCATGGTGAACGACTTGAACGTGCTTTCCACACCCAGCCGGGCAAAGATATGCGTGACAGCCTGACGCTCGTGGTCGCGGCCCTGCGCGCGGACGTGGTGGAACGCGGCGCCGTCGGCGACCTCGACTTCCATCACCTTGTTGAACCGCGCGGCGGCGGGACCGTTTTCCAGCACGGTAAGTTCCGCGCCGGGCTCGACCTTGATGCAGTGGTGCAGCATCGCGTCCGAGGTCTCGTTCTGGTGCAGGTACACCAGCGACACCGGCAGCTTCGCCTTGCCCGTCACGCGGATCAGCACGCCATCGGTCGCGAAGGCGGTGTTCAGCGCGGCAAGCGGGCGTTCGACCGGCGACTGGCCACGGGTTTCCAGCACGCCATAGACGTCCTTGGCCCAGTGGATGTCGGTCTGGCCCGCATCCGCGAGACGGTCGATCTCGACCCCGGCCAGCGACGGATCGTCGGATTGTGCGGCATCGAACACACCGTCGACGAACACCAACCGCACGCGGTCGATTTCGCTGAAGATCGGCGTCTCGTCATTCGCGAAGATCGCCGCCGGCTTCGGCTCGGCTGCGGTCAGCAGATCGGGGCGGGTGTATTTCCAATACTCGTCGCGGCGGGTCGGCAGGCCCATCGCCTGCACCCGCGACAGCGCATCCTCGCGCGCGGCGGTGACCCAGCCAGCGCCTTCGGGCAGGCTCAGCGCGGACAGCCGCGCGTCGGTCGCGTCCTGTTTGACTTGCGGCAGCGCCATTACGCCACCTCGTTCAGGATGTCGGCATAGCCATTCTTCTCGACCTCAAGCGCAAGGTCCTTGTCGCCGGTCTTGATGATGCGACCGTCGGCCATGATGTGCACGACGTCGGGCACGATGTGGTCCAGCAGACGCTGGTAGTGGGTGATCACCAGGAACGAGCGCCCGGCGTCGCGCAGCGCGTTCACGCCGTCCGCCACCAGCTTCATGGCGTCGACGTCCAGCCCCGAGTCCGTTTCGTCCAGCACGCACATCTTCGGTTCCAGAACCGCCATCTGCAGGATCTCGTTGCGCTTTTTCTCGCCGCCCGAGAAGCCCATGTTCACGGGGCGCTTCAGCATGTCGCCGTCGATCTTCAGCGTCTTCGCCTTCTCGCGGATCATCTTCAGGAAGTCTGCGGCGCTCATTTCCTCTTCGCCACGCGCCTTGCGCTGGGCGTTCAGGGCGGTGCGCAGGAAGGTCATGTTACCGACGCCGGGGATCTCGACCGGGTACTGGAACGCAAGGAACAGGCCCGCGGCGGCGCGCTCTTCGGGCTCCATGTCCAGCAGTTCCTCGTCCAGAAGCGTGGCGCTGCCTTCGGTCACTTCATAGCCGTCACGGCCCGACAGGACATAGGACAGGGTCGACTTGCCGGATCCGTTCGGGCCCATGATCGCGTGGACCTCGCCCGCGCCGACTTTCAGGTCGACGCCTTTCAGGATCTGCTTGTCCTCTTCCTCAAGTTTGACGTGCAGGTTTTTGATTTCCAGCATTTTTCTTCCTCGTATCGTTCGTGTGCGACGCGGCAGCGCTCTGCCCGTCGCCGGTTTCCGTCCAGCCGCCTAAAGCGGCCTGTTGAATATCTTCAGCACCGCCGCAAGGTCGCGCGGCGGCAGGGTCCAGGGCGCCGCTTCGAACACGGCCATCCGGCCATGCATCGCGACCGGCCTGATCCAGCGTTCCACCGCATGATAGCGGGTGCGCTCGGCATAGTCGTCGAACAGCACCGTCACCGCTTTCAGCGTGCGCATCATCACCGTCAACAAGCAGGCCGCGCGAAAGCGTCCGTCGATCAGCACCAGATCCGGCTGCCTGAAATCGTCGCGATCCCAGACGCTTACCGGGTACTGGTTATAACTGCGCCACCCCGCGTCGCCCGAAGGCATGCCCCATTTCTCGGTCTTGCCGATGTCCACCCGGTGCAGGGTCACCTGACCCTTGGGCGGGTTCTGGGCGAACCACGCGTCCATCGCGTCGGCCCAGTCAAGATCGTTCTCGACCGACAGCACCGTCTTTCCCAGTTCTCCCGCAAGCACTGTCGAGCCACCGCTGCCGTATTCGAGGATGACGCCCGCCGCGCTGTAATGCGCGCGCAGGCAGTCGGCCTCGGCCTCGGGCAGCGTCAGCACGGGACGCGCGCCTGCGGCTGGGGCGCTCATGTGCGCGCCCCGAACCGAAAGTGCCGACGGCACAGCGGCATCAGCCGACAGAGCCTTCCAGCGAGATCGCCACCAGCTGCTGTGCTTCCATCGCGAATTCCATCGGAAGCGCCTGAAGCACGTCCTTGCAGAACCCGTTGACGACAAGCGCGACGGCCTCTTCCTCGTCCATGCCGCGCTGACGGCAGTAGAACAGCTGATCGTCGTCCACCTTGGACGTCGTCGCCTCGTGTTCCACACGGGACGAGTTGTTGCGGACCTCGATATACGGAACCGTGTGGGCGCCGCATTCGCTGCCGATCAGAAGGCTGTCGCACTGCGTGTAGTTCCGCGCGTTCTTCGCCTTCGGGTGCACCGAGACCTGGCCACGATAGGTGTTCTGCGCCTTGCCGGCGCTGATGCCCTTCGACACGATCCGGCTGCGGGTGTCTTTCCCGAGATGGATCATCTTGGTGCCGGTGTCGGCCTGCTGGTAGTTGTTGGTGATCGCGATCGAGTAGAACTCGCCCTGCGATTCATCGCCCCGCAGGATGCACGACGGGTATTTCCACGTCACCGCAGAGCCGGTTTCGACCTGCGTCCACATCACCTTGGACCGGTCGCCGCGACAATCCGCGCGCTTGGTCACGAAGTTGTAGATGCCGCCCTTGCCTTCCTCGTCGCCGGGGAACCAGTTCTGCACCGTCGAATACTTGATCTCGGCGTCTTCCAGCGCGACCAGTTCCACCACGGCGGCGTGCAGCTGCGTGGTGTCGCGCTGCGGCGCGGTACAGCCTTCAAGGTAGGACACGTAGCTGCCCTTGTCCGCGATGATCAGCGTCCGCTCGAACTGGCCGGTGTTCTCGGCGTTGATGCGGAAGTAGGTCGACAGTTCCATCGGGCAGCGGACGCCCGGCGGCACGTAGACGAACGACCCGTCCGAGAAGACGGCGCTGTTGAGCGTGGCGAAGTAGTTGTCCGAAATCGGCACGACCGATCCAAGGTACTTGCGCACCAGTTCCGGGTGTTCGCGGATCGCTTCCGAGATCGAGCAGAAGATGACGCCGGCCTTCTTCAGCTCTGCCTGGAAGGTGGTGCCGACGGACACGCTGTCGAACACGGCATCGACTGCGACCTTGCGGTCGGACCGACCCTCGGCCGGCGCGTTCTCGGCGCCTTCGACTCCGGCAAGGATCATCTGCTCTTTCAGCGGGATGCCCAGTTTCTCGTAGGTTTCCAGAAGCTTGGGGTCCACCTCGTCCAGCGACTTCGGCTTTTCCTGCATGCTCTTGGGTTTGGCGTAGTAATACTGGTTCTGATAGTCGATCCGGGGATACTCGATCATCGCCCAGTCGGGCTCTTCCTTCTCGAGCCACCGCTGGTAGGCCTGCAGCCGCCAGTCGGTCATCCACTCCGGTTCGCCGTTCTTCTCCGAGATCAAGCGCACGATGCTTTCGTCGATGCCCTTGGGGGCATAGTCCATCTCGATCTCGGTTTCCCAGCCGTACTTGTACTTGCCGGCCATCGACTGAACGGCATCCACCGTTTCCTGGTCGACGCCTTCCTTGACCTGTGCGTCCAAGCTCTCTGCCATGTCCTGGCCTTTCCTTCTATCAGGCCGCGCGCTGCCGGAACTTCCGGTACTGCGCGGTCCAGGCGTCGATGAAACGCCCGATTTCCTCTTCGGTGGTGTCCGGCCCGAGTGATACCCGGATCGCCGAGGACGCCACCGCGTCGTCGTATCCCATCGCGGTCAGCACCCGGCTGGCGCGGACCTTGCCGCTGGAACAGGCCGAGCCCGCCGAGATGGCGAAGCCGGCAAGGTCCATCTGCATGACCTGCGTTTCGCCCTTCCAGCCGGGAACCGCGAAGCACGCGGTATTCGGCAGCCGGGATGAATCTTTTCCGGGTAAGATAACCTCTGGTGCGGCGGCCACAATGCCACTTTCTAGAATATTTCTAAATTTCTCGACCCGGTCCCATGTCCCAGCGTCAAGATCGCGCATCGCGGCCTCTGCGGCGGCGGCGAACCCGGCGATTCCGATCACGTTTTCGGTCCCCGACCGGCGGCCCATCTCTTGTCCGCCGCCCCGGATCCGCGCCGCAAGGTCGGTGCCACGCTTGAGGATCAGCGCGCCGATCCCCTTGGGCCCGCCCAGCTTGTGCGCCGAGGCCAGCGCCATCGTGCAGCCCATCCAGTTGAAAGCCAGCGGCACCTTGCCCCACGATTGCGTCGCGTCGCAGACGGCCAATCCCTCGGGCAGGGTCTGGATCACGCCGGTTTCGGAATTGGCGTTCTGCAACGTGGAGTGTTCGGGGTCCGGTACGGTCACGGTTCCATCCGGCGCGACCGCCAGATCGGTTTCGACCCACGCCGCGACCGCGTCATGCTCGATCTCGGCGCCGTGCAGGCCCCTGCCCTCCAGCGCAAGCGCCGCGCCTTCGGTCGAGCCCGAAGTAAACACGATGTCCGCGCCGTCCGCCCCGAAGGCCGTGGCGATGGTCCCGCGCGCTTTCTCGATCAGCGCCTTGGCCCGACGCCCCTCGGCATGGACAGAGGACGGGTTGCCGGACACGTCCATCGCGTCGATCATCGCCTGCCGCGCTTCGGGGCGCAGCGGGGCGGTGGCGTTCCAGTCAAGATAGACGCGTGGGGGCACAGGCGGGTCCGTTTCCAGTTCGTAAGGTCGGGGTCGGGCGTCAGTCCTCGTCCACCACGGCGAACAGCGTGGGGACTGCGGGACAGGGGGCCAGCTCGTTCTCGATCACGTCCGACAGGCGGGTCTGGTGCAGGAACACGTAGACATGGGCCGACAGCCCTTCCCACAGGCGGTTCGTCAAAGATTGCGCGCGGCTGCCGGACGATCCGCCCGACGCGCCCGCGCCGGTGTGCATGGCGCTGACGGTCTCGTCCACGGCGCCCAGAACTTCGGACACCCGGATCTCGGCCGGGGGCCGCGCCAGCCGATAGCCGCCGCCAGGCCCGCGCACGGATTCCACCAGACCGGCGCGCCGCAACTTGACGAAGAGTTGTTCGAGGTACGGAAGCGAAATGTTCTGCCGCTTCGACAGTTCGCCCAGCGACGACAGCGATTCGGCGGGTTGCAGGGCAAGGTCCGCCAGCGCGACCATTGCGTAACGCCCCTTCGTGGACAGTTTCATGGCCCGTACAGCCCCCTTATTCCATTGACCTCTAGCGACACGATCATTAACTGCATTCTGACCCGAAGCGGCGCCGTGCCGCAACAAGTTTTAGAAGTGTTCTAAGTTGCCTGACTAAATTCGTCAAGAATTAGCGCGGCATGATACGAGGAGCAGAAGGAGGCAAATGCCCGAGGTAATCTTTCCCGGCCCGGAGGGGCGTCTTGAGGGGCGGTATCATCCCCAGAAGACCAAGGACTCTCCGATTGCCATCATCCTCCACCCGCACCCGCAGTTCGGCGGGACGATGAACAACCGCGTCGTCTACAACCTGCATTATGCGTTCCACAACATGGGCTTCACGGTTCTGCGGTTCAATTTCCGCGGCGTGGGACGCAGCCAGGGCGAATACGATCAGGGCATGGGCGAGTTGTCCGATGCCGCGTCGGCGCTCGACTACCTTCAGTCGATGAACCAGAACGCCAAGCATTGCTGGGTGGCAGGGTTCTCGTTCGGTGCGTGGATCGGGATGCAGCTGCTGATGCGGCGCCCCGAGATCACCGGCTTCGTGTCGGTCTCGCCGCCCGCGAACATGTACGATTTCTCGTTCCTCGCCCCCTGCCCGTCCTCGGGCCTGATCATCAACGGCACCGCCGACCGCGTGGCGCCGCCGCGTGACACGCACACGCTGGTGGACAAGCTGCACGAGCAGAAGGGCATCACGATCACCCACACCGAGGTCGAGGGCGCAGGCCACTTCTTCGAAGATCCTCACATGGAACAGATGATCGGCGAGGTCGACGGCTATGTCCGCCGCCGCCTGACCGAAAGCACGCGCTAACGCATCAGCCGCGCGTCGTATCCGGACAGACCCGCCCAAGTGGCGGGTCTTTTCTTTTCCGGCGCCGACCGCCTAGATGCGGCCATGACCGCATCTGAATTCACATCCCGCCTCGACGCACAGGTCGCTTTCCTGAAGGAAGCCGACCGGCTGAAATCCATCCTTCGTGCCACACCGTTGATCGATGGCTCGCGCAAAGAAAACTCGGCCGAACATTCCTGGCACGTGATGTTGTACGCGCTCGTGCTGGCCGATCAGGCCGGGCCCGAGGTGCGGATCGACCGCGTGATCCGGATGCTGCTGCTGCATGACATCGTCGAGATCGACGCAGGCGATCACCCGATCCACGGCAATGTCGATCATGCCGCACAAGAAGCGGCAGAAGCCGCCGCCGCCGACCGTTTGTTCGGCCTGCTGCCCGACGACCAGCGCGACGGCTTCCGCGCCCTGTGGGACGAGTTCGAGGCCGCCGAGACGCCGGACGCCGTTTTCGCCAAGGCCATCGACCGGTTCCAAAGCCCGGTGACCAACCTTGCGGGCAACGGCCTTGGCTGGCGCGGCTACGACGTGACACTGGAAAAGCTCGACGCCCGCGTCGGTCGCCCGATCTCGCGCGGTGCGCCCGGCCTGTGGGCGTGGCTGCGGCCGAAACTGGCGGCCTTCCTCGGCCAGCCCGGCTGACCGCCGCCCCCAACCGCCGTCGCTCTGCATCCCGGTTTCCGCCTCGACAGACCATCTTGTCTAGTTGTATAGGTCAGGCAACAGCCGGAACGATCGAGGATGCAGATGCCGACATTCGAGCCCCCCCGCCTTGGAGAGCCCTATCTTCTGACGCCCGGCCCGCTGACCACGTCCTACGAGGTCAAGGAAGCGATGCTGCGCGACTGGGGCAGCTGGGATGGCGATTTCCGCGCCATGACGGCAGAGCTGCGGGCGCGGCTGGTGGCGATGCTGGGCGAAGGGTCTGACGCCTTCACCTGCGTCCCGATGCAGGGCTCGGGGTCGTTCTCGGTCGAGGCGATGCTGGGCACGCTGGTTCCGAAACACGGCAAGGCGCTGGTGCTGGCGAACGGCGCCTATGGCCAGCGTGCGGCGGACAGCCTGCGCTATGCGGTGCGCGCGGTCGAGGTGTTGGACAAGGGTGATTACCTGCCCCCGCGCGGCCCCGAGATCGCGGCGATCCTTGCCGCCGACCCCGCCATCACCCATGTCGTCGCGATCCACTGCGAAACATCGTCCGGCATCCTGAACCCGATCCCCGAAATCGCGCAGGCGGTCGAGGCGGCGGGGCGCGCGTTGCTGATCGACTCGATGTCGGCCTTCGGCGCCATTCCGCTGCCCCCGACACAGATCCGCTATCAGGCGATCGTGTCCTCGGCCAACAAGTGCATCGAGGGCGTGCCCGGCTTCGGCTTCGTGCTGGTCCGCACCGATGCCCTGGAGGCCGCGAAGGGCAACGCCCACTCGCTGGCGCTGGATCTTTATGCGCAATGGGCGACGATGGAGAAGACCGGCCAGTGGCGCTATACGCCGCCGACCCACGCGGTCGCGGCCTTCCTGACCGCGCTGCATGCGCACGAGGCCGAGGGCGGCGTGCCGGCGCGCGGCGCCCGCTATGCCGCGAACCGCGACACGCTGGTGGCGGGGATGCGCGGGCTGGGGTTCGAGACGCTGCTGGAAGACCGCTGGCTGTCGCCCATCATCACGACCTTCTTCTGCCCCGCCGACCCGGCCTTTGCCTTCCAACCGTTCTACGACGGCATGAAGGCGCGCGGCTTCATCATCTATCCCGGCAAGCTGACGGAGGTGGACAGCTTCCGGCTAGGCCACATCGGGCGGATGGACTCCGCCGTGATGGCCCGCGTGGTGCAGGCCGTGGCCGAGACGCTGGCCGACATGGGCGTCACCGACGCGACGCCGCCGGCGGCGGCACTGGAAGAACGCAACAAGCAGGCAGAGGCGGCATGAGCATGTTCAAGGCAGTGGTATTCGACTGGGCGGGCACGATGGTCGATTTCGGATCCTTCGCGCCGATGGGCGTGTTCGTGAAGGCCTTCGAACAGTTCGGCATTCCGGTCACAATCGATCAGGCGCGCGGGCCGATGGGCTCGGCCAAGTGGGACCACATCCGCGCGATGATGGACCTGCCCGAGATCGCCGCCGCATGGGAAGCGAAACACGGCGCGGCCCCGACCGATGCCGACGTCGACCGCGTCTACGAGGTGTTCGTGCCGATGAACGAAGAGGTCGCCGCCGACTACGCCGACCTTGTCCCCGGTGCACTGGACACGGTCGCGTTCCTGCGCGGGCGCGGCATGAAGATCGGCTCGACCACCGGCTACACCCGCTCGATCATGGAACGCGTCCTGCCGGTCGCGGCGGCGCAGGGCTACAGCCCCGACAACCTTGTGTGTTCCGACGACCTGTCCGAAGGCCGCCCCGGTCCGCTGGGCATGTACAAATGCTTCGTCGATCTCGGCGTCTACCCGCCCGAAGCGGTGATCAAGGTCGACGATACCGCCCCCGGCATCGCCGAGGGCCGCGCGGCGGGCTGCGTGACCGTGGGGCTTGCGCTGTCGGGCAACTTCGTGGGCAAGACCCCGGACGAACTGGCGCACTGCACCGAGGCCGAGCTGGACGCCTACCGCGCGGGCGCGTCCGAGGTCCTGCGCGCCGCTGGCGCCGACCACATGATCGACACGGTCGCCGACCTCCCCGCCCTGATCGAGCGGCTGGAGCGCGGCTGACCGCCTCTTTGGTCCACAAATATCCCCGCCGGAGGCATCAGCCCGAAGGGCTGATTTCCTTGTCGGCCCACAGGGCCGTTCACCCGCTGACAGGCATACCCCGGTCCACCGCCTCTACCTGCCCGCGCGTTTCGCGATAGGCGCCAGCGGCGTGGACCAGCGCCCGGAAAATCGCGCGCTGGCGTTTGCGGTAGAACAGGTGCTCGGGGTGCCACTGCACCCCCACCGCGAAGGGGTCGCGCACCCGCTCGATCGCCTGAACCATGCCGCCCTCGTCGCGCGCCGCGATCTCCAGCCCGTGGCCAAGCCGCGCCACCGATTGCGAATGCAGCGCGTTGACGTGCATCGTGGCCTTTCCCGCGATCCCCGCCAGCCGCGTGCCCGGCACCACCGTCACGCGGCGGCGCGGCAGGATGGTCTTGTAGCGGCGCGAAGTCTCGTAGACGGAAAACGCGTCCTGATGCAGATCGCCCCCCAGCGCGACGTTCAGCATCTGGCTGCCCCGGCAGATCCCCAGCACGGGGATGTTCCGCTCGAACGCTGCACAGCACAGATCGTGTTCCAGCGTGTCCCGTGCCGGATCGAGACGGGCGGCAGCCTGCAAGCGGCCGCCGTAGAAATCAGGCGAGATATCGTCGCCGCCGCCGATGACGATACCGTGGACCTTCTCCAGGTCCGGTTCCTGCCGCACGCCCCAGCGCACCGCCCGCCCGCCCGCAAGAAACACGTTCAGCGCCACCAGCGGAAAGATCCGCCAGCCCGACCGCTGCGACGTCGTCACGCCGATGACCGGGCGGCTCATGCGTCGCCCCCGATCAGCCCCGCGTCGCGCAGGTGGCCGTCCACCGTGTCGGCCCATCCGCCACGCACCCGGTTGCGCAGCCAGCCCCGCCCGCGCCAGTCCGCGCGCAACGCATCCAGAAGATCGGGCATCCGCGCCACCCGCTCGACCAGCGCCCAGCGGTTCCATTCATAGGCCACGGTCCAGTCGGGGTCACCCAGCCGGCAGTCCGGCAGGCGATAGTGATAGGTGGGCCGCGCCGAGACGCTGGAATCCGACCCATGCCGCGCTACGAAGCGCGGCTCGTCCAGAAAGCGGATCGCCGGGTACAGGTCCAGCCCGTGGTTCCGGCTGTGAACGTGGTCAAGGTAGATCTCCATGAACCCGGACAGGCCCGGCAGCGGCCCGTCCTCGGCCAGCGCGTCCAGCAGCGCGGGCCGATAGCGGTCGGTGAACGGCAGCACGCGGCGGCTCATGTCCAGCGGGTCGGTCTGGCGGAACCATTCCTCAAGGAAGGCATAGGCGGTGCCGGTGGCGGGCAGGTCCGCGCCGCCCTCGTCGGCCAGTTCCGGGTTCAGGTGCAGGCCGAAGCCCAGCAGCATCCCGCCGCGCGTGCCGATCGCGCCCGCCTGATGCAGCGCCTGCATCAGCGTTTCAAGACGCGGCAGCTGGTCCTGCGTCAGGGGCGCGGTGACCAGTTCCACCGGCACCACGGCGCGGCTGGCGTCCAGCCCGGCCCGCGCCCACTGTCCGGACACCTTCTTGCGCAACGCGGTATCAAGGTAGATTTCCAGATCGCCCAGCTCCGAGCCCTTCACCACGAAGGACTGCGGCGCGGGTTCTTCCAGTGTGCCGCCAAGTTCTTGCTGTGCCAGTTCCGCCGCCGCGCGTTCGGTCAGTCCGCCGAATTCGATCTCGACGCCGGTCTTGCGGTCGGTTCCGCCACGCCCGTCCCATCCGGGCAACGGGTCGAAACGATCACGGGCGAAGCGGGGTCTGTCGAGAGCGGCGGTGTTCATGCGCCATCAGATATGCCGCGCCGCGCGTCGGGCAAGCACGTCGGTCAAGCTCGGGGGGGGCAAGCACGGCGGTCAAGCAGGGCGGGCAAGCGCGGGGGTTCAGCCCAGCCCGTCCAGAACGGAGCGTGCGGCCCGCAGGCCCGGAGGTTCCGCCCCGCGCCCCAGCGCCTGCATCGACGCCGCCATCGCCGCATGCTGCTCGGCCAGCGCGTCCGGGGACGACAGCAGATGATGCAGCGCATCGGCAATCGGCGCCGGGCGGCAGTCGGGGCCGAGGAACTCGGGCACCGTGCGGGTCCCCGCGACGAGGTTCACCAAGGTCACCGTGTCCAGCTTCACCATGCGGCTGGCGATCTGCCATGTGAGCCAGTTCATGTCATAGGCCACGACCATCGGCGTATCCGCGGCGGCCAGTTCCAGCGACACCGTGCCCGAGGCGGCCAGCGCAAGGTCGGCGGCACGGAAGGCGGCGCGCTTGCGGGCGGTGGCAAGGTCGCCGCGCAACCCGCGCGGGTCCAGAACCACCGGATCGCCCGGCCAGCTTTTTACCAGCTCCAGCACGTCGCCCGCGACATGATCGGCGGCGGGCACCACGATCCGCAGGCCGGGGTGACGCTTCACCAAAGGGCGCATCGCCTCGCCAAACACCGGCGCAAGGCGTCCGACCTCGCCCCGGCGGGAGCCGGGAAGAACCAGCAGCGTGCGCGCGTCGCCCAGCCCGGCCTCGGCCCGGAACGCCGCGACTTCGGCGTCGGTCGCCACGGGTTCGGCGGCCACCGGATGCCCGACGAAATCGCAGCGCAGGCCGACGTCCTCGAAGTACGGCGGCTCGAACGGCAGCAGCGCCAGCAGTTGGTCGAGATAGCGCGCCATCTTCGCCGCCCGCCCCGCGCGCCACGCCCAGACCGTGGGTGCGACATAGTGGACGCAGCGGATGTCGCTGCGCTCTTTCACCTGCGATGCCACGCGCAACGAGAAATCGGGCGCGTCGATGGTCAGCAGCACGTCGGGCTTGGTGTCCAGCACCCAGTCGACCGTCTGGGTCAGACGGCGCTTCAGGTGGCGGTACTTCGGCAGCACCTCGGCGATGCCCATGACCGACAGTTCGTCCATCGGAAAGCGCGACGTCAGCCCCTCGGCGATCATGTTCGGTCCGCCGATGCCATCGAAGGTCACGTCGGGCGACAGCTGTTTCAGGCCCTGCATCACCGCGCCGCCAAGACGGTCGCCCGAGGGCTCTCCGGCAAGGACGAACACGCGCATCAGAACTCCTTCGCCAGCAGGAACAACCCGCGCGAGGCGCAGGCTTCGGTCACGACAGCACGATCCAGAAGCAGCACGCGGCCCGCCGCGATCACGATGCCCGACAGGCCCGCAGCGGCGGCGGCCTCGACCGTGGCGGGACCGACGGCGGGCATGTCGACGCGCAGGTCCTGCCCCGGCTTCGGCGCCTTCACCAGCACGCCGCCGCCCCGCCGCAGCTTGGGCGGTGTGCGGGCGACGAAATCCAGCATCGCGTCGGTGCCCTGCACCGTCTCGATCCCAAGGCACAGGCCGCCGTCCACCACCGCGCCCTGCCCGACATCCTCGGGCCCCAGCGCGGTCAGGATGCCCACGGCGCGGTCGATGTCGGCAAGATCCTTGGCCGACGGCTTCTTCCCGGCAAGCCGTCCGGCAGGCGTCGTCAACTCGGGCAGAAGCTCATAGGCGCCGCGCACGGCAAAGCCAGCCTCTTCGAACACCGCCACCACGGTGCGCAGGATCTGGTCGTCGCCGCCCTGCATCGCCTTCAGGAAGCGCGGCGCCAGCATCATCGTCTTGGTGTCGAAGCGCGCCGGGTTCAGCACCGGCCGCGCCACGCCGCCCGCCATCACCACATCGGTGACACCGGCGGCGCGCAGTTTGCGGAACAGGTCGCCGAATTTCTCATAGGTCGCGTCCGCCGTCTCGACGCCGTCGGGCGGTGTCACCCCGGCGCCGTTGATCGCGACGAACAGAGCCTCGGGATGGGCCGCCGCGATCTTCAGCGGCAGCGACCCGCCGCCCGCGATGATCGCGAGACGGCTCATTTCTTCGGGGTCAGGAAGTGCCGGTCGCTGTCGGTAAGGATGAATTCCGCGACCTCGCGCACATAGGCGCTTTCGGTCTCTTCCATCAGCTTGGCGGCGCGCTCTTGGAAGCTGCCCTCGCCCTCGCCCAGATCCTTGTAGGCGGCCCGCAGCGCACCGATCTCGGCCCGGTCCACGCCCTTGCGGCGCAGGCCGACAAGGTTCAGGCCGCGCAGTTCCCCGGCTTCGGCATCGACCATGCCGTAGGGGATCACGTCCTTGGCGACCTTGGTCACCCCGCCGATGATCGCCCCCTTGCCGATGCGGACCCACTGGTGCACGCCCGAGATGCCGCCGATGATCACGTCGTCGCCGATGGTGGCGTGGCCTGCGATGCCCGACTGGTTGACCACGATCACCCGGCTGCCGATGCGCACGTCGTGCGCGACGTGGACGCCCGCCATGAACAGGCAGTCATCGCCGACGCTGGTCAGCCCGCCGCCGTGCGCGGTGCCGGGGTTCATCGTCACGTGCTCGCGGATCGTGTTGCGCGCGCCGATCACAAGGCGCGTGTCCTCGCCGGCGAACTTCAGATCCTGCGGGATGTCCCCGATGGAACAGAACGGAAAGACCTCGGTCTTCTCGCCGATCTCGGTGTCGCCGGTGATGACGTTGTGGCTTTTGACCCGGACGCCAGCGTGAAGCTTTACCTTCGGCCCGATGACCGAAAAGGCGCCGATCTCGACCTCCGGCCCGATCACGGCGCCGTCTTCGATGATGGCGCTGGGATGGATGCGCGCGGTGGCGTCGATGCTCATGGCTCAGGCTCCGGGCGTCAGGTCGACCATCGCGGCGAATTCGGCCTCGGCCGCTTTCTGCCCGTCCACCTCGGCGACGCCATGGAACTTCAGGACCTTGCCGCCGGTGCGCAGGCCGGTGATGTGCAGCTTCAGCTGATCACCCGGCACCACCTTGCGGCGGAACTTCGCCTTGTCGACGCTCATCAGGTAGATCAGCAGGTTCGTATCGGTGATGTCGTTCGCCACGCCGATCATGATGCCGGCAGTCTGAGCCATTGCTTCGATGATGGTCACGCCCGGCATGATCGGGGTTCCGGGGAAATGGCCCTGAAAATGCGGCTCGTTGAAGGTGACGTTCTTGATGCCCGTCGCCGAGTTGGTGCCGTCAATGTCGACCACCCGGTCCACCAGAAGGAACGGGTAACGGTGCGGCAGGATCCGCTGGATCATATCCGTGTCGGCAGTCTTAAGGGCATCGGTCATGGACGCCGTCCTTCTTCAGTTCCCAAGGCCCGCGTGCTCTATCAAGCAACCCGGGGTTAAACAAGATTGCGCGCGCGGGATCAGTCCGCGTCCGCCGGACCGGCGTCGCCGGGCGTTTCCACCGCGTCCGGGGCCGTTGGCGCGGGATCGGGCGGGCTAAGCAGGTCGGCCGGGCGTTCCACCGGCGGGGCGGGCAGCGGTTCGGTCAGGTTGCCGTCCGCGTCCAGCAGCACGTCGTCGATGCGGGTGATGGCGTCCTCGGTGATGTCGACCGTTTCTGCCGACAACAGCACCGTGCGGCGGTCGAGGATCATCAACGCGCCGCGTTCGCGGGCCAGTTCGGCAAGGATCGGGGTGATCCGGCGCAGGAACAGCTGCCGTTCCTCATCGCGCATCGTCTGAAGATCGCGTTCCTTGCCATCCTGTTCGGCCCGGATCCGCTGAACCTTTTCGTCGAACGCATCCGCAAGCGGGCGGAACTCGTCGGGCGGCATCGTCTCGCGCCGTTCCGTCAGCTCCAGCTCCTCGGCGGACAGTTCCGCCTCGATCTGCCGGTTCTCGGCCGCCAGTTCGGACGCCCGCGTCTCGATCTCGTCGATGATGCGCGCGGCGGCGCGCGACTCGCCGTACAGGCGTTCCTGATCGAGGGTGAGGATGGGAAAGCCGACCAGTGGCGGCTGGTTGTCCTGCGCCGCCGCCGGAGCACCGGCGGCGACAAGGACTGTCATCAGAAGACCCGCAACAAGCCGGTACAGACGCCCGGCGCGATGGAACCGCGCCATGACGTCAGAACCGAGTCGAGATCGTCAGTTCGAACTCGCGCTCGAGGTCGTAGTCTTCCTTTTTGATCGCTTTCGAGTAGTTGAACCGCAGCGGCCCAAGCGGCGTGTCCCAGAACAGCGACACACCGGCCACCGAACGCAGGCTGAAGGCGTCGTCGACAAGCCCGGTGCCGTTCACGTCGTCAAGGCCCCAGACAGACCCGACGTCGACGAACACGCCGCCGTGGATGCCGTACTCTTCCGGCAGACCCAGCGGGAACTCGGCCTCGAACTTCGCGACGGCAAAGTAGTTGCCGCCAAGCGCGTCCTCGTTGCCCGCCGCGTTGTCACGCGGGCCAAGGCCGTAGTACTCGAAGCCGCGCATCTTGCCGTTCAGGCTGAAGCGGTCGACGATCCGGCTGTCGGACGACCCGTCAAGCGAGTTCAGGGCACCGCCCTCGACGATCGCCCGCAGGGTCACTTCGCCGTTCAGCACCTTGGTCTCGGCCACGGCCAGCAGTTCCGACTTCACGTAGGACACGTCCCCCGCGATCCCGGCGAAGTCCTGGCTCCAGCGCAGCAGAACGCCCGAGTCGGGATCAAGCCCGGTCCGCAGCGTGCGGTACGTCAGGTCATAGCCAAGGCCCATCGTCCACTCGGCCCCGCGCGTGGCTTCACGCTGCAGGATGTCGGACGAGTCCGCCGGCACACTGTACAGGTCGGTGTAGCGGCCGAAGGTGTTGACGCCCATCCGCGCGAACTCGTTCAGCGGGAATTCGAACCCGGTGGTGATGTTGCCAACCGTGGTCGAATAGCTGGTGTCGTTCGCCGAGTCCGTCGTCGAATAGCTGATGTTGAAGAAATACGCGACATTGCGGCCCAAGAACGCGGGTTCGCGGAAGCTGAAGCCATAGGTCCCCGTCCCGGCGCCCGCCGCCACGTCGAAGCCAAGTGTCTGGCCACGTCCGAGGAAGTTGCGTTCCGAGAAGTTGAACGTCAGGCCAAAGCCGCTGGACGTCGAATAGGTGGCACCGAAGCCAAGCGAGCCGGTCGGCTGTTCCTCGACGTCCACGTCGACGATCACCTGATCCGGGCTGGACCCGGCGCGCGGCGTCACGTTGGCGGACGAGAAGTAGCCAAGCGCCTCGATCCGCGACGCAGCCTCGCGGATTTCACGCGGGTTGAACGGATCGCCTTCGACGGCGGTGAACTGGCGCCGGATCACGCGGTCAAGCGTGGTCGCGTTGCCTTCGATGTCGATCCGCTCGACGAAGATGCGCGGACCGCGCACCAGCGCGAAGTCGATGTTCAGCAGCAGGTTGCGGTCGTCCCGCGTCACGCGGGGATCGACGCGGATGAAATCAAGGTCCTGCTGGACAGCCAGCCGTTCCAGACGCGCGATGGTGTTGTCGATGTCCACCGGGCTGTAAGTCTGGCCGGGCCGCAGACGGATCGCCGACTGATAGGCCGCCACGTCGATCTCGGGCAGGTCGGACGAGGCCGAGATGTTCCCGTACGAGAATTTCTGCCCTTCTTGCACCGTGAAGGTCACGAAGAACGCATTCCGCTCGCGCGAGAATTCCGACGCCACGGACATGATCTGGAAATCGACGTAACCGCGCGACCGGTAGAAATCGGTCAGCACCTGACGGTCGAACTGAATGCGGTCGCCGATGAAGGTGTCACGCTGGACCAGCGTGCGGAACAGGCCCGCCTGCTTGGAATCGAGCACGCGACGCAGACGACGGTCCGAGAAGTCGCGGTTGCCGACGAAGCTGATGCGCTCCACCTCGATCACGCGGCCTTCGTTGACCTCGAACACAAGGTCGACGCGGTTGTTGGACCGCTTGATGATCACCGGGTTCACGGTTGCGGCAAGGCGCCCCGCTTCCTGATACGCATCGACGATGACCTGCGCGTCAGCAGCGGCCACGTTGGGCGAATACACCCGGCGCGGCTGCGACTGGATCAGCGGCACAAGGATCTCGTCCTTCAGGCGCTGGTTGCCCTCGATGCTGATGCGGTTGATCGTCGGGTATTCTTGCACCGAGATCACGAGGGTTCCGCCGCGTGGCTCGACCGCCACGGATTCAAAAAGCCCCGAGCCCAGAATGTTCTGGTACGCCGTATTCAACTGCCCCGCGCTGACAGAGTCGCCGGGGTTGATTCCCGCGTAGGACAGGATCGTTCCAGTCTCGATACGCGTGTTGCCTTCCACGTCGATCCGGCCAAAGCGATAGGACTGGGCCGAAGCCTCGTCCACCGAAACGGCAAAAATCACAGTAAAAGCGAGAAGAATGGCAGCGAAAGCTCGGAGGATACCGCCGTTGGCGATCTGGCCGTTGCGCCGCGTGGCGAGGTGTGCCCGCTTCATCAGTACCTATCCCACCGAATTAGTTGTTTTCAGTGTGCTATCGCGAAAGAGGGGCCGAGTCAAAAACGTAAAAGCACCCACCGATGCTTATCGATGGGTGCGCAAACTACCAGATATTGTGGATAAAATAGCGCCCGGGTCCGACCCTTGTGCGCTATCTGCCGGTTATCAAAGCGAGATGATGAAGGCCGCCGCGTACAAAGCGCCGGCGGCACCGCCCGCGAATAGGATCCGGTCCCAGTTCAGGTTGGCCAGCAGCGAAAGGCCGCGGTAGCCGGACTGAAGGGTATGCATGTCTGCCTCCGAGATAGCGTTTTGCTTTCAGGGACAAAACTAGGCAGCGTTTAGGGCGGAAATGCGGCGCCGAGACGCCGCTTTCACGACTCTGCGATCGAATTGGAAGGGCCGCGAATCGGCCCCTCCCCGCCCCGGCTTTACGGGCAGAACAGATCGTTAGACAACGCGAAGACCATCAGGGTCAGCAGCAATCCTAGGCCCACGGTCATCAAGATCCGCAGCGCGGTGTCGCTGGGCGGCTTGCCGGTGATCGCCTCGTAGGCGTGGAACACCAGATGTCCGCCGTCGAGCACCGGGATCGGGAACAGGTTCAGTAGGCCGACCGCCGTCGACAGGACCGCGATGAACCAGATGAAGCTTTCAAGGCCCTGACTGGCCGCCGCGCCGCTGGTCTGGGCGATGCCGATCGGGCCGCGCAGGTTGCACGACGAGATCGCGCCTTTGGCCATGTGCCACAGGCCCGACAGCGACGAGCGCACGATAAAGATCGTCTGGCTTACCCCGTATTCCGCCGCATCCAGCAGGCCCGGCGTTTCGGTCATCGGTTCGAACACCATGCCGCCGGTGATGCCGATCAGCCAGCGGGTCTCGAACCCGCCGTCTTCCAGCGGAAGATCCATCCGGCGCGGTGTCAGGCCGACATCGAAGGTCTCTCCGTCGCGCCAGATCGAGAAGGTCAATTCCGAGCCGTCGGATTCACCGACGGCAACGCGCAATTCCTCGAAGCTGACGATGGGCGTGCCGTTGATCGCGGTGATCACGTCGCCGCTTTCCAGCCCTGCCTCCATCGCAGCCGATCCGGCGGTCAGGCCAGAGACCAGCGCCGGGTACGGATAGGGGCCGGTCGTCTGCACCTCTTCCCCGTCGCGGCGCAGGGTGTAATCCAGCGTCTCGGCCACGGGCAGGCCTTCGATATAGTCGCGGAAATCGGCGACGTCGGGGGTTTCCTGCCCCTCAATCGCAAGGATCTCGTCGCCCGGGCGCAGGTGGTCCTGAAGCGCGGGCACGTCGCGGATCTGACCGACGGTCAGCGGGTCGCTGGCGACGCCGGTGGACAGGATCACGCCTGCAAACACCAATATCGACAGGATAAAGTTGAACACCGGGCCGGCGGCGACGGTCAGCATCCGCGCCCACAGCGGCGCGCCGTGCATCGTGTGCCGCCGCTCTGCGTCGTCCAGCGTGTCCATCACGTCGCTGGCCTTGTCGCTGGCCGCATTCGCGTCGCCAAGGAACTTCACATAGCCCCCGAACGGAAGCGCCGCGATCTGCCATTGCGTGCCGCGCCGGTCCGTCCGCTTGAACAGCACGGGCCCAAAGCCCAGCGAGAAAACCTCTGCCTTGATGCCGCACCAGCGTCCGACGATGTAATGACCGTATTCGTGGACGGCGACGATCACGGACAGCGCGATGACGAAGGCGCCGACCGTGTAAAGCGTGTTACCGAAGGTCGGGATGAGATCCGTCAATTCCAAACTGCTGCCTCTTATGTGTTTTCGCGGATCGCCTCTGCGGCCCGAACCCGGGCCAGTTGATCCATTTGCCGGACGTTATCAAGATCGATTTGGGCCGAACTAAGGCCCGGATCGGATGACAATCGTGTCAAAACCGTATCGACTATCTCTGCCATTGCAGTAAATCGAATCCGTTTTTCGATAAAGGCATCGAGGGCTTTTTCTTTCGCCGCGTTGAACGCCGCGCCCGCCAAGCCGCCGGTTTCCATCACCTCGCGCGCAAGCCGCAACGCGGGCCAGCGCGCCTCGGACGGCGGGCGGAAGGTCAGCTGCGCGATGCGGGCAAGGTCCAGCCGTTCGACGGGAACGTCGCCCCGCGCGGGCCAGTGCAGCGCATAACCGATGGCGTGACGCATATCGGGCGGGCCAAGATGCGCCATCAGCGCGCCGTCGCGAAAGCCCACCAGCGCGTGGATCAGGCTTTCGGGATGCACCAGCACCTCGATCTGCGACGGCAGGACGTCGAAGAATTCCTTGGTCTCGATCAGTTCCAGCGCCTTGTTGAACATCGTCGCGCTGTCGATGGTGATCCGCTGGCCCATGACCCAGTTGGGATGCGTCGCCGCCTGTTCCGGCGTCGCGTCGGCCAGCTTGTCCAGCGGCCAGTCGCGGAACGCGCCGCCCGAGGCTGTGATCAAGATGCGCTCGACGTCTGCGATGTTTTCGCCCACCAGCGCCTGAAACACGCCCGAATGCTCGCTGTCGACCGGCAGGATGGTCGCGCCATGCTTGGCCGCGGTGCGCATCAAGAGCGGCCCGGCGGTGACAAGGCTTTCCTTGTTCGCCAGCGCCAGCGTCGTGCCGTGCTTCAACGCGGCCAGCCCCGGCGGCAGCCCGGCGGCCCCCACGATGGCGGACATGATCCAGTCGGCCGGACGTTCGGCGGCTTCGATCAGCGCCCCCTCGCCCGCCGCCGCCTCGACGCCGGAGCCCGCGAGCGCGTCGCGCAGTTCGGGCAGCCGGTCCTCGTGCGCGGTCACGGCGACTTGGGCGTTAAGGCGCCGCGCGTCGGCTGCCAGCTGGGCAATATTGCCGCCGCCGGTCAGCGCCACGACCTCGAACCCGTCCGGGTCGCGGTCGATCAGGTCTATGGTGTTTTGTCCGATGGACCCAGTGGCCCCGAAGATCGATACGCGGCGGGTCATGTCACAGGATAAGGTCAGGTACGTCCACGATTTGCGCCACCAGCAGCATGAACAGCGCGCCGCCCATTAGCCCGTCGAACCGGTCCAGCAGGCCACCGTGGCCGGGCAGCAGGTTCGAGCTGTCCTTCACGTTCATCTTCCGCTTCACCGCGCTTTCCGCGATGTCGCCAAGCTGCGACGCGAAGCTCAGCAGGACCGAGATCCAGATCAGGTCGCGGCCCGCGTCGGTGATGCGCAGGAAGATCAGCGACACCAGCGCCGCCGCGATCCAGCCGCACACCACGCCGGACCATGTTTTCTTGGGGCTGACGGCAGGCCAGAACTTCGGCCCACCCAACGAGCGGCCACCGAAGTAGCCCGCCACGTCGGTCGCGACGATGGTGAAGATCAGCCACAACAGCCAAACCAGCCCGTGCACCTCACGCGCCCAGACCATGCCGTGTCCGAACACCAGCGTGGCGAAGCCGAATCCCAGAAAGATCGCGATGTGCTTTTTCAGCAGGCTTGCCCCGACGATGGCGGGCGCGGCCAGCAGCGGCAGGGTGAAGATCGGCGGCAAGAACCGCGCCAGAAGCAGCGCGGCGGCGCCCAGCAGCGCGATTTGCAACGCTTCGGACCCTTTCGACGGTGCCAGCATCGTCGACAGTTCCCACAGCATCACCGCCACGGCGACCGCAGCGGCAAGCGCGAACAGCGTTCCGCCGGCGTAAACGACGACCACCCCCACCGTAGTCAGAACCGCACTGGTAATGACCCTGGGGCGCAGGTCTTCCCAGCTGCGCCCACGCCACTTCATGTCAGGACGGCACCGTACCGGCGTTCGCGGCCCGCGAAGTTCTTGACGATGCCACCGAAGATCTCGGGGCTGAAGTCGGGCCACAGGGTGTCGATGAATTCATATTCGGCATAGGCCGACTGCCACAGCAGAAAGTTCGAGATCCGCGCCTCGCCGCTGGTGCGGATCACCAGGTCCGGGTCCGGAAGAACGCATGTATCCAGATACTTAGGCAGGGTTTCTTCATCCACCTTCGCAGGATCGAGACGGCCATCGGCCACGTCTTGCGCAAGGCGCTTGGTGGCGCGGGCAACCTCGTCCCGGCCGCCGTAGTTCAGCGCGATGGTCAGGTGCACCTTGTCGTTTCTCGAGGTCAGAAGCTCCAGCTCGTCCATCAGCTTTTGCAGCTTGCGGTCCAGACGCAGGCGGTCGCCGATGAAACGGACCCGCACGCCCTCGGCCAGCAGATCGCGGGCCTCGCGCTGGATATAGCGGCGGAACAGGCTCATCAGGCCGGCCACCTCGGACTGGGTGCGTTTCCAGTTCTCGGTCGAGAAGGCGAAGATTGTCAGATACTTGACGCCGATGTCGGGACAGGCGCGGACGATTTCCTTCACCCGCTTGGCACCGGCGTGGTGGCCGTACAGCCGGGGCTTGCCGCGCGCCTGCGCCCAGCGTCCGTTGCCATCCATGATAAGCGCGACATGCTCGGCGCCTGTCTTTCGCACTTCCGCCATAACTTTCGCTCCTAGCCTCGCCACTTCAAGTCGGTGGGGTCAAATTTATTGTACCTCACGACCCTAAACGGCCGCGTCCGGAGCAGGCCACCCAAAAGGCGCCCGACCGGGTGCAGGGTGACGGTGTCACACCTGCATGATCTCTTCCTGCTTGGTCTCAAGCGCGGTGTCGACGGCCTTGATGTGGCGGTCGGTCAATTCCTGGATCTCGTCATGCCAGAGCTTCTGCTCGTCCTCGGACATGCCTTCGTTCTTGCCCTTCTTGAGCTGCTCCATGCCGTCGCGGCGCACGTTGCGGATCGCGACGCGGGCGTTCTCGGCGTACTGGCCAGCGACCTTGGTCAGCTCGCGGCGGCGTTCCTCGTTCAGCTCGGGGATCGGCAGCATGATGATCGTGCCGTTCATCTGCGGGTTGATGCCCAGCCCGCTTTCGCGGATCGCCTTCTCCACCTTGTTTACAAGGCCCTTGTCCCAGACGTTGATGGTGACCATCCGCGGTTCGGGCACGTTGACCGTCCCCACCTGGTTGATCGGGGTCTGGGCGCCGTAGGCGTCGACCGTGATCGGCTCGACCATCGAGGCCGAGGCGCGCCCGGTCCGAAGCGAGGCGAATTCCTGCCGCAGCGAGGTCATCGCGCCGTCCATGCGGCGGTTCAGGTCGTCGATGTCGATCGTGGTTTCTTCGGACATGCTGCGGGTTCCGTTAACTCTGTCTTCGTGTTGCCGGGTTCTAGGCCATCGACGGCCGGATGTATAGCTTTCATCCCAGTCATTTGCGCCACTCCGCCGACCGGGCGGCACGACAAGGGCGTTTGCCGCGCGGCGCCGGATGCGGGCCGCGCGGACGCGACGTGAACTAGCCGTGCACCGTCGTGTAGGTTCCCTGCCCCGCAAGGATGCCGCGGAACCCGCCGGGTTCGTCCAGCGAGAACACGATGATCGGAAGCGAGTTGTCGCGCGCCAAAGCGATGGCCGAGGCGTCCATCACGCCAAGGTGCTTTTGCAGCACCTCGTCGTAGGTCACCTTCTCGTACCGCTTCGCGTCCGGGTTCTTCTTGGGGTCGCTGTCATAGACGCCGTCGACCTTGGTGCCCTTGAAGATCGCCTCGCACGCCATCTCGTTGGCGCGCAGCGTGGCGGCGGTGTCGGTGGTGAAATACGGGTTGCCAGTACCGGCAGCGAAGATGCAGACACGTTTCTTTTCAAGGTGACGCACCGCGCGGCGGCGGATGTAGGGTTCGGCGACCTCGTCCATGCGGATCGCGCTGATCACCCGGGTGAAGACGCCGTGGCCTTCCAGCGCGGACTGCATCGCCAGCGCGTTCATCACGGTGGCCAGCATGCCCATATAGTCGGCGGTGGTCCGTTCCATCCCCTGCGCCGAGCCCGCAAGCCCGCGGAAAATGTTGCCGCCGCCGATCACCATGCAGATCTCGACGCCAAGGTCGTGGACCGATTTCACTTCTTTCGCGATCCGCTCGACGGTCGGCGGGTGCAGGCCGTAGCCTTGGTCGCCCATCAGCGCCTCGCCGGAAATCTTCAACAAAACACGGTTATACTTGGTGCCCGGCGTCATCGCTGCGGCTTCGGTCATGGCATCGCCCCTGGTCGCCCCTTAACTCCGCCGGCAAAATGTCGGAAAAGGCCTCCATGTTCAATCCGGAACCGACCCTATGCGCGACGGCTGGCTAAGCTCGCTCGACGCCGAGCGCCCCGTTCTCATCGCGGGCCCGACCGCCAGCGGCAAGTCCGCACTGGCGCTAGAGGTGGTCAGCCGCCACGGCGGCGTGATCGTCAATGCCGATGCGCTTCAGGTCTTTGCGAACTGGCGGGTCCTGACGGCGCGGCCCGGCCCGGACGAGGAATCGGTGGCCCCGCATCTGCTGTACGGCCATGTCGCGGGCGATGCCGAATACTCGGTCGGCCACTGGCTGCGCGACCTGCAACCGATCCTGAACGGCGACGCGCGTCCGGTGATCGTGGGCGGCACGGGGTTATACTTCACCGCGCTGACCTCGGGGCTGGCGTCCATCCCCCCGACCCCGCCAGAGGTCCGCGACCGCGCGACGTCGATCCTGCGCGACGAAGGCTTGCCGGCACTGCTGGCGGATCTGGATGAAGCCTCGGCCGCGCGGATCGACACCCGCAACCCGATGCGCGTGCAGCGCGCGTGGGAGGTGCTGACGACCACCGGACGGGGCATCGCCGCGTGGCAGGACGACACGCCGCCGCCGCTGCTGCCGCTGGCGAATGCGCAGCCCGTCTTGCTGGATGCCGACCGGGATTGGCTGGGCGAACGCATCGACCGCCGCTTTGATGCCATGATTGCCGACGGCGCGCTGGACGAGGCCCGCGCCAACCTCGATGCGGGGTTTCGCCTAACGTGGCCGTCCGCAAAGGCCATCGGCGCACCCGAATTAATCGGTTATCTGAAAGGCGACCGGTGCTTGAAAGCCGCAGTTGCCGACGGAAAAATCGCAACAAGACAATTCGCCAAGAGACAACGGACGTGGTTTCGGTCCAAGATGAGTCAATGGACGACAGTCGTGCTGCCCTGACTGCCATTTCATCGGACTGATTCTGCCGTCGGTCCGGGCATTCTCGTGGGACAGTGCACTGTGACACCTGGGACAGTGACGATTATCGAATTCCATGAGGATTTTCAGCGAAACCCGCCCCGACATCAACATGGCGCACAAGACGCGCCGGTTCCGTATCGAAAACCTGCCGCGTGTCACGCCCGAGACGCGCTGGCGAACCGAAGCGATGCGATCCTACGCGCAGCCTTTGCTGCTGTGGTTCACCCGTGGTCAGGGACGCATCACCGTCGCTGGCGTGACGCACGGCTTCGGTCCGCACCACGCGGTGTTCCTGCCGGCCAACACGATGCACGGCTACGAGATGACCGGACAGGTCTTCGGCACCGCCGTTTACCTGCCGCCTGACCGGTCGCTGAACCTGCCCGAAGAGCCGCTGCACCTGCGATTCCGCGACGTGCAGCAGCAGGCCGAACTCTCGAACATGATCGAGAACATCCAGAACGAGCTGAAGTCGGACCGCCCCGGCAAAGACCGTGCGATGCTGGCCCATGCGGGTCTGCTGTCGGTCTGGCTGGACCGCGAAGTCGATGGCGGCGACCGTCAGGACCTGCATCCCGACGCCGCCCGCAGGCTGGCCGCCGCCTATTCGGCGATGGTGGAGCGTGACTTCAAGCACGGCCAGACGATCAACTATTTCGCCGCGCAGCTGGGCGTGACGCCGACGCACCTGACGCGGTGCTGCAAGATCGCAAGCGGCCGGTCGGCCTCGGCGCTGCTGGCAGACCGCATCCACTTCGAGGCGCGTCGCCTGCTGACCGAAACGCGCCGCCCGGTGAAAGAGATCGCGGACGAGCTGGGTTTCAACTCGGCCGCCTATTTCACCCGCGCGTTTCAAAAACAGACCGGCGTGACGCCGACCACCTTCCGCAAGCTGAGCTAAAGGCTGGCCGCGCGGATCGGCGCGCAGGAAAGACACAAGGGACCGCCCGCGCACCTGCCGGGCGGTCCCTTCGCGTTTGGGCCCCCGTCCTGTCAACGAGCAAGTCACTGTAATTTGGCTTGCATCGCGGCAAAGCCTCGCCTTTCCTTTGGGTGAAACCCGTTTCGGCCCGGTCGAAACCGCAATCATCCAAGCACGGAGGCATCCGCCCCACGGCCCGCGCATCCCGCGCCTGCGACAGGTGCTGCAGCGGCTCGGCGGTGCGTTCGGCAAGAAGACGTGTCTGCAGGGAGAAAACGATGACGCTGCGCAGCGACAGGGGTCCGATCCACCCCGCGGCCCGAATGTACGCGACGGAACACCGTGCCGGCCTGATGGACCGGCGCGAGTTCCTGACCCGCGCCACGTCGCTGGGCGTCGGGGCCGCTGCGGCCTATGGGCTGATCGGCTCCGCGCAGCCCGCCCTTGCGCAGCAGGACATGCCGGAAGGCGGCACGCTGCGGGTGCAGATGTCGGTGCGCGCCCTGAAGGACACCCGCGTCTGGGACTGGCCCGAGATCGCCAACCTGTGTCGCGGCACGCTGGAATACCTGGTCGAGTATAACAACGACGGCTCGATCCGGGGGATGCTGCTGGACAGCTGGGACTCCAACGACGACGCGACCGAGTACACGCTGAAGATCCGTCCCGGCGTGACATGGACCAATGGCGACCCGTTCACCGCCGAGGACGTGGCCCGCAACATCCGCCGCTGGTGCGAGCGCGACGTTGCGGACAATTCGATGGCCGGGCGCATGGCGGCGCTGATCGACGACGACACGGGCATGGCGATCGACGGCGCAATCGAGGTGGTCGACGACACGACGCTGGCGCTGCACCTGACCGCTTCCGACATCTCGCTGATTGCGAACTTCGCCGACTATCCCGCTGCAATGGTTCACGAAACCTTCGATCCAGAGGACGTGATCAACGCCGTTGGCACCGGCCCCTACATGATCACCGAGCACGAGCCGGGCGCGCGATGCGTCCTAAGCCGAGCGCCGGATCATACGTGGTGGGGAACCGAGGTCTACGGTGGCCCGTACCTTGACGGGATCGAATACCTCGACTTCGGCACCGACCCCGCCGCGTGGCTGGCGGCGCTTGCCGGCGAAGAGGTCGACATGCTGCACGAATCCGTGGGCGAGTTCATCGACGTGATGGACGGCATGGGCTTCGTGAAGTCCGAGGTGCTGACGATGGCGACCACGGTGATCCGCCCCAACCAGCAGGCGGAAGTGGGGGACCGGAAGCCCTATGCCGACCCCCGCGTGCGGCGTGCGCTTGCGATGGCGGTCGACAACGGCATCCTGCTGGAGCTTGGCTATGGCAACCGTGGCGTCGTCGCGCAAAACCACCACGCCGGGCCGATCCACCCCGAGTATGCCGACATCGGCGATCCCGTGTTCGACCCCACCGCCGCCGTCGCTCTGTTGGAAGAGGCCGAGATGGCCGATTTCGAGTTCGAGCTGATCTCGCTGGACGACGACTGGCTGCGCAACACCTCGGACGCGGTCGCCGCACAGATGCGCGACGCCGGGCTGACGGTGCGGCGCACGATCCTGCCCGGGTCGACCTATTGGGACGAGTGGAGCACCTTCCCGTTCTCGTCGACCAGTTGGAACCACCGCCCGCTTGCGGTTCAGATCTGGGCGCTGGCCTATCGCTCGGGCGAGGCTTGGAACGAATTCGGGTGGTCGAACCCCGAGTTCGACAGCCTGCTGGCGCAGGCGCTGTCGCTGGCGGACGCCGAAACGCGGGCCGAGGTCGCAGCGAAATGCGAAGAGCTGATCCAGTCCGAAGGCGTGACGATCCAACCCTACTGGCGCTCGCTGTATCGCCACGCGGTCGAGGGCGTCATGGGCGCCGACCAGCACATCACGTTCGAACATCATCATTACAAGTGGGCCAAGACGCCGGCCTGACCCGGCCACGCGCCGCCACCAGCCGGGGGACCGTTGGATGAAGACCTTTCGCCGCTTTGTTCCGGGTGCAATCGCCCTGCCCCTGCTTGCCGCCGACCCCGCCGCCGCGCAGGACAGGTTCGACATGGCCGGAACATGGGAGATCGTCGCGCTGTCCGAGGGCGATGCCTTCGACCACTGCGAGGCCCGACGCGAGGTTGATGGCACCGAAGTGCGGATGATCCTGCAAGACGAGTCGTGGACGGTCTGGGCCTCTGTGTCAGGCGCTGCGACGGACGCGGTGTCGCTGGACATCGACGACACCGTCTACGCGGTCGAGGCGCAGGTCACGTCCGACGGCACCCGGCTTGGGCTGACCCGCGACGGGATGGAAGCGGTGCGCAACGGCACGCTCGCGACGCTGGGCGTGGGGGACACCGTGGCTGAGATCGCGCTGAACGGCACCGCCGCCGCCGCGCTGCGGGTCGAGGATTGCACCTTCAACGAGGGGCAGCCGCCAGAGCCCGTGGACTTGCACACCCCTGCCCCGGTGGCCGAGCCCGCCCCCGGTCCCGGCTGCCCTGCGGGCAGTAGCGTCGCCTCGGCCGACGATGGGGGCGAGACCGAGCTTTCGCTGACCTACGACGGGCCCGAGACTCCGTTGCAGCTGTACTGGGTCGACCCGTACGGACGCCTGCTGCCGATGCCCGCACTGCTGAACCCCAAGGCGCAGGTCGTGGTGCCGGCCTATAAAGGTCAGAGTTTTCTTGTGAAGGCGCTGGACGGCAGCTGTCTGGGGGATGCGCTTCTGGCCGGGGACCAGACCGTCCACGTCATTCGCTGACCATGATCGCGGGGCAGACGAAAAACGCCCCGGCGCATAGCCAGGGCGTCTTGCTGTCGTTTACAGAACGGGCGCGTGTTCCGTTGTCGCGTCAGGCGGTCACGCTGCGCTCGCCTTTGTTCTTCAATTGTTTCAGCTGCGCGCCCAGCGTCTCGATATCGTCATCGGCGACGCGCGGGATGATGCGGTAGCCCGCGTTCACGAAGCAGAACAGGGCAAAGCCCAGCAGCCCGACGCAAACCACTCCGACGATCACTTGTCCGAAAGCCTGCGCGCTGAGGAATTCGAAGACCTGCTTCAGGCCACCGGCCTGCTCGGGGTCACCGAACAGCGCCGCGCGGCAGAACAGCAGGCCGACAACGCCCACGATCACGCCCTGTGCCACAAGCCCGGCCTTCAGCGCCCAGTTCATGTGAAGCGTCACGCTGTTACCGCGCAGGTGCTCGCGGTACTTCTCGGCGAACCCCTTGTAGGCGTAGAAGATACCGGCGCCGAGCGTGATCAGCCCGATCGCGCCAACGAGATACCGGCCATAGGGCATCGCCAGCGCCTCGCCGGTGTAATGGGCGATCTTCGATTCACCATCGCTGCCGCCTTGCCCGAAGATCAGCGACAGGGCCGCCACGCCAAGAGCGCCGTGAATGACGCCGGTGACGACCATGCCGGTGCGGGCGATAAAGCCTTTGCCGCCGCTGCCGTAGGCTTCAAGGTCCCACCACGCGTCCACCAGCCGCCAGATCAGATAGGCGAACAGCCCCAGCGCGATCAGCACCAGCACCGCCGTGCCCCAGCCGCTGTTGTCCAGTCGGGCCATCGACTCGCCCGTGCCTTGCGCTTGGCCGCCTCGGTAAATCGTCCAGAGCGAGACCCCAGCTATCACAAGATAGGTAAGCCCCCGCCCGATGTACCCGGCGCGCATGACCGGTACGGACCACGAAAGATCGGAATTTGCCACGGAACGTCTCCCTTCCTTCAGGGAACACGTTGGACGCGGGATTGTTCCGTAGCTTGCGACAATGGGGGCAAAGCGGCGCGGAGTCCGGCGCCGCCTGTGGGCCGCAGAGGCGGGATCAGTGACCCCAGATGACCTTCACGTAATTGGTCGTCTCGGCATAGGGCGGCACGCCGTCGTATTTCTCGACCGCCTCCGGGCCCGCGTTGTAGGCCGCAAGCGCAAGGCGCCACGATCCGAAACGGTCGTACTGCATCTTCAGGTACCGGGCACCGCCGTCGAGGTTCTGCACCGGATCGGTGTGATCGACGCCAAGCGTGCGCGCCGTGGCGGGCATCAGCTGGGCAAGACCATAGGCGCCCTTGTGCGACTCGATCGACGGGTTCCAGCCCGATTCCTGCTGCACCAGCCGCAGGAACAGGTCCTCGGGGATGCCATGCCTGCGCGCCGCGGCGCGCGCCATATCAAGGTACGGACCCTTGTACTTGCCGGTGAAGGCCGGTGCGGGCGTCGTGTCCTCATAGGTCTTCGGCTGAAACCGGACCGAGCTTTTGTACTGCGTCGCCGCACGGTTATCGAGAACGCTGGTCTGCGACGAGAAAAGCCCCAGCCGGTTCTTGGACGAGAAATTCAGGCCTTCGGCCGATGCAGCTCCTGCGCCGAACATGGCAGCGGCGCAGATGCCCCCCCAGAAAATACGCATCTGACTGTTCCTTCGAAATCTGCTGCGCAGTTTATCGAATTCCTGCCGAACCGCCACCCCTGCGGGCGCTCTGCGTCTTAAGCCAAGCAAAGCGCCGCCGAGTGCTTGCGTGCGCGCAGCCGGATTAACAATTTGTTCACACTGGGCGGGTGGTCTAACAAGGCTTCCGACGACATCGGATTCGACGAAAGGACGCTGTGCATGGCCGGTTCCGTGAACAAGGTAATCCTGATTGGCAACCTGGGGCGCGATCCCGAGGTCCGGAATTTCCAGAACGGCGGCAAGGTCTGCAACCTGCGCATCGCCACTTCTGAAACCTGGAAAGACCGCAACACCGGCGAACGCCGCGAGCGGACCGAGTGGCACTCGGTCGCGATCTTCCAGGAAGGGCTGGTGCGCATCGCCGAGCAGTACCTGCGCAAGGGCTCGAAGGTGTATATCGAGGGCAAGCTGCAAACCCGCAAATGGCAGGACCAGTCCGGCCAGGACCGCTATTCGACCGAGGTCGTGCTGCAAGGCTACGACGGCGTGCTGACCATGCTGGACGGCCGCGGTGAAGGCGGCGGCGGTGGTGGCGGCGGCTACGACGACCGCGGCGGTTACGGCGGCGGGTCGTCGGGCGGCGGCTATGGCGGCGGCAGTGGTGGCGGCGGCTACGGCGGCCCGGCCCCGGCTGGCGACATCGACGACGAGATCCCGTTCTAAGGCAGAGACGCACTGCCTGACGCAAACTGACGGCCGGAGCGTGCAGATCGCTCCGGCCGTTCTCGTTCAGCGGTGGGCCACATCGCGCGCATGGCGCAAATGCCTGATTTCGTCATGTAATTTCAGAACCTTAAGCTAGAAAATTTATCTGGATTAAGGTCCATTTATAACTTTAATTGCCGTATGGTGATGTTAAGGTTCAGGACTATTGCGGAGTCCTCCCGAATGAGAATCAACGACCCGATCGACGTCATCGATCAGCGTGCCGGGCGTATTGCTCGGATGTCTCCCATCGTGGCAGGCGCTATGGTTGTGTCAGCGGCGGTGATCCTTGCGTTCGGTTGGCTTGGCGACCACTGGCAGTTGGTGCGCCCGGCACAGGATGCGGCCGCGATGGTGCCGTTGACGGCGTTCTGTTTCGTGCTGATCGGCCTTGCCCTAATCGTGTTTCAGGCTGGTGGGCGGTCGGACAAAGTCATAGCGCAAGTGCTGGTGCTTGCGGCCATTGCCTTGGCCGCGGCCAATTATCTGGCGATCCTGACCGGGCTTCACGACGGTCTGGCCTTCTTCCTGCCCGGCGATCGGCCCTATACGGATCGCATGTCCCCGGTGACGTCGTTCGGAATGATCCTTGGCGGGCTTGCCGTCTTGGCGACCGTTCAAGGACGCAGCATCCTTCCGCTGGCGATCAGCGTCTTCGGCATCTCTGCGTCGATCTGCCTTGTGGTTCTGACCACCCCGGATCCGACCGGCGATCCGCTGGTGTCTGCGCTGTCCGGACTGTCGCTGTACACCGAACTCGGCTTCCTGATGCTTTTCACCGCGGTCGCGCTGGACGCCTGACGCCGTTCATCGGCACCGGCATCGGTTCTGCTCACCTGCGCACGTTGACTGCGCGGTAATGTGCGTTTTTCCACGGCTAACGTCGCAGTAGGTGTGAAGGCAGGCCGCGCGCCGCGGTCCCGAGCAAACTGAGAGACCATCCAATGAACACCCTGAACGCACAGGCGCCCCGCGTCCTTGCCATTCTCCGCATCGTTACCGGCCTGCTGTTCCTTCAGCACGGCACCCAGAAAATCCTTGGCTTCCCCGCCAGCGAATACGGCCAGCCGCCGATTGCCAGCCTGATGGGCATTGGCGGCATCCTTGAACTGGTCGGCGGTATCCTGATCATCCTCGGCCTGTTCACCCGGCCGGTCGCCTTCATCCTGTCCGGCATGATGGCCTATGCCTACTGGTTCATGCACGCCCCGTCGAACTTCCTGCCGATCCTGAACGGCGGCGAGCTGGCGATCATGTACTGCTTCGCGTTCCTGTACTTCGTCTTCGCAGGCCCCGGCGCATGGAGCCTGGACAGCAAAATGAAGTCGGGCAGCGCGGTTACCGCCTGATCCCCGCGGCTGGTCGCCCCTAGCGGGCGGCCAGCGCCTCTGCCAGAACGCCCCGGACAAGGTCACGATCCACGTCCGAGGTTACGAAGGCCTCGCCGATGCCCCGCGCAAGAATAAAGCGCAAACGGCCGTCGATCACCTTCTTGTCCTGCCCCATCAGGTCCAGCAGACCGTCCGCGTCGGGCAGATCGCCCGGAATGTCGGACAGGTCCACCTTCGTCCCCATGTCGCGCAGGTGCGCCCGCACCCGGCTGGGGGTTTCCTGCGAACACAGCCCCATCCGCGCCGAGGTTTCGAACGCCAGCGCGCAGCCGATGGCGACGCCTTCGCCGTGCAGCAGCCGGTCGGAATAGCCGGTCGCCGCCTCTAGCGCGTGGCAGAAGGTGTGGCCAAGGTTCAGCAGCGCGCGGTCGCCCTGCTCTGTCTCGTCCCGCGCCACGATCTCTGCCTTCATCTGTACCGACCGGTGCACCGCCTTGGTGCGCAGCGCCACATCGCCCGCGGCCAGCGCCGGGCCATTCGCCTCGAGCCAGTCGAAGAACGCCGCGTCGCCGAGCATCCCGTATTTCACCACCTCGCCGTACCCGGCAAGGAAATCGCGCGGGGTCAGCGTACCCAGCACGCCGATGTCGGCCAGCACCAGCGCGGGCTGGTGGAACGCGCCGATCAGGTTCTTGCCCTGCGGCGCGTTGATCCCGGTCTTGCCGCCGACGGAACTGTCGACCTGCGCCAGAAGCGAGGTGGGGATCTGCACGAACCGCACGCCCCGCCGCAGCACCGCCGCTGCGAACCCGGCGAGATCGCCGATCACGCCGCCGCCAAGCGCCACCACGATGTCGCGCCGCTCGATCTTCTGGTCCAGCAGCCATTCGACGGTGCGGGTGAACTGCGGCCAGCCCTTCGTCGCCTCGCCCGCCGGAAGCTTCAGCGCCACGCTGTCGATGCCCCCCGCCGTCAGCGCCGTCTGCAACGGGCCAAGATGGACGGCGGCCACGGTCTCGTCGGTGACGATTGCGACGCGCGGCCGCGCCAGCAGCGGCGCGATCTCGGCCGCCGCGTCCGCGATCAGACCCTCGCCGATGCGCACGTCGTAGGCGCGCGCGCCCAGCTCGACCCGAACCGTTTCCGTCATTCCGTCATCTCCAGCACGTCGTCGCGCGAAGCCAGCACATCGGCCACCTTCTGCGCCATTTCCTCGATCGCGTAGTCCGCGCGGGCGTCGGCCACGAGGTCGGCCTTCGCGTAATAGGGCTGGCGCCGTTCGCACAGGTCGGCCAGCGTCTTGTAAGGATCGGCGGTACGCAGCAGAGGCCGCGTGTTCTTGTGGCGCACCCTGCTCCACAAAAGGTCCAAATCCGCCCGCAACCACACCGCCACGCCACGGGCCGAGATCATCTCGCGGTTATCGCCCGACAGGTAGGCGCCGCCGCCTGTCGACAGGATCGCCGGCCCGCCTTCCAGCAGGCGCGCGATGACCTGACTTTCCTTCTCGCGGAAGAACGGTTCGCCATAGCGTTCGAAGATCTCGGGAATCGTCAGGTTCGCCGCGACGGTGATCTCGTTATCGGAATCAAGAAACGGCACGCCCAACAGGCGCCCAAGCGCCTGTCCCACGGCGGTCTTCCCCGATCCCATCATGCCCACCAGCACGACGGTTTTCTTCAGCCGGTACTTCAAAACGGCACACACCTGCCCAAATCACGTTTCGCAGGACTGAATGGCGTGTCATGCCGGGAAATGCCATATATAAATCCGGCGCAGCCGCGAACGAGAACGGCGAAACAAGGCAGAGACCCCATGAAGATACTGTTCAAACTCATCCTGATCCTCGTGGTGCTGGGTGCGATCGGACTGGCGGGGTATGCCTATCTCGGGGACATGAGCCCGACGCAGGAGGACATAAGTCAGCCGGTGATTCTGGATGGTGCATAGCGTTCCGACCGCCTTGACGCTGGGTCTTGTGCTGGCGCTGGGCGCCGGTACGGCGGCCACGGCACAGACGACGCCCGAAACGGGCACGACGTCCGGCAATGGGCCGATGTCTGCGATCGACTGGCTGTCCGACAGCCTCGACGAATCCTCGAAGCTGGATCTGCCGTCCGAACCCTCGACCACCGACAGTGCCGGGGTCGAGTCGATTTCCGTCACCCCGCTTGGCGTGGTGAAGACCGACGCGGTCGGGCTGCTTCCGGTGTCCGTCACCGGCCTGCCCCGCGATCTGTGGGGCAACAGCGCCTCTGCCGACCTTGCCGCCGGGTTCAAGGCGCTGCAGGGCGGTCAGCTTCCGGCGCTGCAGGACCTTCTGCTGCGACTGCTGCTGGCCGAACTGGACCCGCCAGCGGACAGCGACCCGTCCGACGCCCTGTTCCTTGCCCGCGTGGACACGCTGATCTCCGTCGGCGCGGTGGAACAGGCGGTGGCCTTGCTTGAACGCGCGGGCCCGACGTCCGCGGCCACGTTCTCGCGGTACTTCGACGCCAGCCTGCTGATCGGCACCGAGGACATCGCCTGCAAGATGCTGGACGACGCGCCCGACCTGTCGCCCTCGCTGGCGGCGTCGGTGTTCTGCCTTGCCCGCAACGGCGACTGGCAGGCCGCCGCCGTCACCCTGTCGACCGGCCGCGCGCTGGGGGAACTGACCGGCGCCGAGGACGCGATCCTTGGCCGTTACCTTGACCCCGAAACCTTCGATGACGCGCCAGAGCTTGCGCCGCCCTCGCGGCCGTCCCCGCTGGTGTTCCGCCTGTACGAGGCGGTCGGCGAACCGATCCCGACGAACATCCTGCCCCTGCCCTTCGCCCGTGCCGACCTGCAACTGGCCAGCGGCTGGAAATCACAACTGGAGGCCGCCGAGCGGCTGGCCCGGTCGGGCGCCATCGACGTGAACCACCTGCTCGGGCTTTACACCGAACGCAAACCGGCGGCGTCGGGCGGCGTCTGGGACCGCGTGGCCGCCGTGCAGAAGCTGGACGCCGCGCTGGACAGCGACACCGGCGCGGGGCTGTCCGATGCGCTGATCGACATGTGGACCACGCTGGAGGACGCGGCGCTGCGGCCGGTCTTCGCCCGCATCTACGCCGACAAGCTGGCCGAGCACACGCTAGAGGGCGAGGCCGGTCACATCGCCTTCGAGATGGGCCTGTTGTCCGACGGCTACGAAGCCGTGGCGCAGACGCACGAGACGCAGGACCCGCGCG
This sequence comes from Psychromarinibacter halotolerans, assembly GCF_029168315.1. Classification (NCBI taxonomy): domain Bacteria; kingdom Pseudomonadati; phylum Pseudomonadota; class Alphaproteobacteria; order Rhodobacterales; family Paracoccaceae; genus Psychromarinibacter; species Psychromarinibacter halotolerans. The sequence goes on along the minus strand of NZ_JARGYD010000001.1, from coordinate 505,306 downwards.
AACAGTTCCTGAAAGCCATCGCGCGCGGCAACTTGTCGGTGGTCTCGCCGCCGGACGCCACCGCCGCCGCCATCGCCGACGGCTTCCGCGCCACGCAGCCGCCCGAACGGCTGGTGCCGCTGGTGCAGCGCGGCAATCTGGGCGAGGCGATCCTGCGCGCAATCGGCATGGCGGCCGACGGCGCGGCGGGCGACCTTGAAAAGCTGTCCGAGGCGATCGCACTGTTCCGGGCCGTCGGGCTGGAAGACACCGCCCGCCGGTTCGCGCTTCAGACGATGATCCTTGTCGAGGAAGCATGACACGGTACTGGGTCCAGACCTTCCTTGAGGCGCAGGCCGCGGAACTGGATGCCGCGACCAACACCCAGCTTGCCTATGCCCGCGACCTGAAAGACTTCGGCGGCTGGCTGGACACCCGAAACCTGGACTTTTCCACTGCGGCGCGGTCGGACATCGAGGATTACCTCGTGTTCTGCGACGCGCAGGGGCTGGCCCGTTCGACCCGCGCCCGGCGCCTGTCGGCGATCCGCCAGCTGTACCGCTTCGCCTTCGAGGAAGGCTGGCGTACCGACAACCCGGCGATCCAGATCAAGGGCCCGGGCCGCGACGCGAAGCTGCCCAAGACGCTGTCGGTGCCGGAAATCGACGCGCTTCTGGGTGCGGCGCAAGAACACGGGCGGTCCAAGTCGGACCGGCTGCGCAACACCTGCCTGCTGGAACTGCTGTACGCGACCGGAATGCGCGTGTCGGAACTGGTCACCCTGCCCGTGTCGGCGGCGCGGGGCGATCCGCGCATGTTGCTGGTGAAGGGCAAGGGCGGCAAGGAACGCATGGTGCCCCTGTCACCGCCAGCGCGCGACGCGCTGCGGGCATGGCTGGCGCTGCGCGACACGCAAGAGGACGAGGCCCGCGCGCGGGGGGCGTCGGCCTCGGCCTTCCTGTTCCCGTCGCGCGGCAAGTCGGGCCACCTGACGCGGCACAGGTTCTACATGCTGATCAAGGAACTGGCGGTCGCGGGCGGCGTGTCGCCCGACAAGGTCACGCCGCACACCCTGCGCCATGCCTTCGCGACGCACCTGCTGGCGAATGGCGCCGACCTTGTGTCGATCCAGACGCTGCTGGGGCACGCGGACGTGTCCACGACCGAGATCTACACCCACGTTCTGGACGAACGGCTGAAGGAACTGGTGCTGGATCACCACCCGCTGGCGCAGGACGGCTGAACCGGGTTCAGAAGAACCCGGTGAAGGTCGCCACCGTCTGCGATAGCTGCGCCGTCTCCAGCGCCGATCCAAGGCCCGTCGCGGCCATCGCATAGGCCGTCATCCGCACGCTGCCGCCCGACAGGGCGTTGTAGGACAGCGCAGCGGCGCCCAGCGGCAAGGCGAACAGGCCGATCGTCAGGCTCATGACATACAGCGCCGACCGTCCGGCGGGCGTGTCGCACAGGTGCTGACGGCCCGGCGCCGGGTCGTCGTCGAGGAACGAGCGCAGCGCGGCGCCGATGATCTCTTCTTCTTCCTCGGGCTCTTCGTCCTCGTGCCGCAGCCAGGCGGACGCCTGCGCCGACAATTCGGGGTCGTGCAGGAAGATCTCTTTGCGGGACTGCCGCTCGCTTTCGCCGCCAAGGTCGAACTGCGGCACCCGCGTTCCGATCCCGTTCAGCCACTCCACCGCCTCTTCGCCGGTCATCAAACGGTCCAGTCCCGGGCACAGGACCAGTTCCGCCGGTGCCAGCGACAGGACGTAGTCGACGATCTCCCACGTCAGGCGCATCTTCAGCCCGGCCGGCGCCGGGGCACGGCCCTTGCGGTCGACGATCATGACGCTCAGAAGGCTTTGATGCGATGCCAGCCGTTGCAGCACCTTGCGGCGCTGCTCTTCGTTCTCAAGCGGACGGGTCACACCACGGAACCGGCTGATCGCGAAGGGGCGCGGCGAGAACGTGATATAGGCCCGCAGGTCCGGAGAGGTCAGCACAAGCTGCTCGTCCTCGGTCTCGGCCATATCCTCGACAGTGATCCCAAGCCGACGCTCAAGCGCGGCAATCGCCACACGATCGACACGGGCAAGGATATTGTCCTGACCCTTGTACATAATGCGGGCTTCAGTCTGTATCTTTCTCATACCGCTCTCAGTCCCCTACTTTCGGGATCGTTGTTCACTGATATTCAACAAGTATGGAATTAATGCGGCGGAGAACGCGGTTTTGTTCTGCGCTGAAAGCTTAACATCGTGAAGGAAGCGGCGTTACGGCCTATAAACATTGGCCTTAACGACCAGACACCGCCCCGGACACCCACGATTCGGCGCGTTCCGGTCGGCAGGTATCCGCCGACAGTCCTGCAATTTCAGTAGCATGGCCGGTTTCCGCAACCCAAAGTAGTTCCAGATTCCACGCTGCAACCTAGGTGCTGCCGCAATCTCGGCACATTTCCCAACCTATACTTTAGGACAGGACGTCAAAGGAAACTCACGATGGACGCGAAACCTCTCTCATTCGAATCCAGCTTGCTGTTCGGGGCACCCGTGTCCGCTGACGCGACGCGCCTCGTCGAAGACCTGACCACGATATTCGAGGCGCACGACCTGCCCTCGAAACGGATCGACACGCGCGACCCCTCATATCTTCTGTTCGACTGCGGCGAGATCCAGGTGCTTCTGGCCGCCTGCGACCGCCCGCTGGAAGTTTCGCACTTCCTTGACGCGGCGCGGCCTCCGGCGGCGATGCTGCCCGAAACGCAGATCCTCGCCCGCCTGACCTCGCACACCCACTCGATCACCGTGCTGGTGGCAGAGCGTCCGGGTCTCGACCTGCCGCAATGCGACATGCGCGACGAGACCAAGGAAGCCCTGTGCTGGCAGGTCACCGAGTACCTGAACGAGGCCGAGGACGCCGCGCTGGTGTTCTGGTGCGAGAACGATACTCTTTACGCAGGCGAGGAATTCAAGCGGGCCGGCCTGTTCGGCATCGCCCAGCTTCCGACCCTGGATACCGGCATCGACGCGATCCGCGCCGCCGAGCAGCGGGTGGACGAAAAGCACGGCATCGAAGCCCGCGCGATGACCTACATCCAGACCCAGATCGTGCAGGGCGCCCATCGCCCGACCGAAAACGTGTCGATGCTGGACCGCGTCAGCGCGGAACTGGAACGCGTCGCCCCCCCGGCCCTTGCCGCGATGGAAATGGCGAAGCGCAACGGTCAGGCCATGATGCGCGGTGCGACGATGGCGTGTTCGACCGCCGCCGCAGGCATCTGCACGATGCCTTTGATCCTTCAGGCGATCTCTTAAGACGCTTGCCGGGCCGCCAGATGGCGGTCCATGTCGGCCCTTTCGTCGGGGTCGAGCTCATCCGGGCGCACCATGGTGGTGTGGATGGCGAAAACGACGGCGCCCGAAACGGGGATGCGGCGAAGCGTCTGACGCTCCAGCCGCACAAAACGGGCGCCGTCGCCCTTTCGTTGGAAACCAGACGGCTTCCGGCCCGACTGAAACAACTCGAAATTCGTATCCGGCAGGCAGTTCGACCGCACCAGCGGCGCCTCGGCGCGCATCCCGTCGAACAGCCGCTGCACCCGGCGCGCGACCGTCTCGTCATAGGGCTCGATCCGCTGGTGGATCAGCCCCAGCGGCTGACCCAGCTTCTCGTGCAGGCTCCAATGCGCCGGAAAGCACAGCGCGGCGGCGGTCAGGACATGCTCGTCGCCCTGTTTTTGCAGGATGCACAGGTCGGACTGCACAAGCCGCGCGACACAGTGCATCGGACGGTCGTGATCAAGCTCGACCAGCACACCATCGGGCCGCGTGACGGCAGAGGTGCCCACGACATAGCCGGGCCGGTCGCGCAGCCAGGTCACCACCTCGGACAGCAACTCGGTCGCCGCCTCGGCCGCTTCGGGCCGCATCGCGACAACATCGTCCGGGCATTCGCGCAGCAGCCGGTCGCGCAGCGCCATCTGCGGCGCCAGCGCCTCGTCCGCCCACAGCCACAACTCGGGCGGGCAGCGGTCGGTGCCGGGCAGCCGGTGGCCCTGCGGGCTAAGCCACGGGGCATAGGACAGACGGGACTGAAGGATCGGCTCGGGCTGGTAGGTCATGCACGGTTTCCGGAGAGTAGCGTGGAATAATGAAGCTGTCCGAAGCCGCCCAGCCCCGTCTCGACCGGGCCCCATAGTCCGGCAAAGCGGATCGGGTCCAGACGGCAGGCCTGCGCGATGGCGGACAGGGGGCGCCGCCCGTCGACGGCGGCGATCAGGGGCGCGGCCTTGCGGTCGATGCGCAGCGTGTGTTTCTCGCCGCCTGCGGTGATCCGCAGCGCCCCGTCGCGCGCTACCGCGCGGGCGATCTGCCGCGGGTCGGCTCCCCGGATATACGGGATCGCAGAGGGTTTGCCGCGCGGCGGAGCCATCCGCCCCCCCTGCTTCACGGCATAGACAACATGGGTCTTGAAGGTGCCGCGCAGATCCTCGGCCAGCTGCATCCGCTGAACGTCGGACAACTGGTCCGGCACCGACTGGCCCTGCGGCAAAAGACGCGCCGGATCATACAGCGCCGGTTCCGGCACCCCGGCCAGTTCCAGCCCCGCGCGGGTCAGCGCGTCGGTCAGTTCGGTGATGGTGTATGGCCGGTCGGTGCTGTGCAGCAGCAGGTCGTAGAACCCCGCATCGCCCTGTTCGTGGTCGACCAGATGCGGGTTGCGGCGGAACGGATGCCCGTCCGGCAGCCGGGTGAAAAGCTCTTTCGCCAGCGCCAGTTTTTCCTTTGGTGGCATATCCTTGTAAAGCGTCGTGAATGCGGATTGCAGCGGGTAGACCCCGGACCGCCCCAGCGGCGCATAGACCATCAGCCCCAGCCCGCCGCCCTCGGCCAGCGCCCCGGACAGGGCGGCGAACCCCGCGTCGGGTTCCGGCAAATGGTGCAGCACGCCGCAGCAGTCGATGTAGTCGAACTGCCCAAGCTGCGGCGCCTCCAGCAGCGACCCGGTGACGAAGCGGATGCCGGTCAGCCCCCGCGCCTTTGCTCGCGCCTCGGCGATCTTGCGGGCCGCATCGCTCAGGTCGACATAGGTGATCTCGTAGGACCGCCCCGCCGATGTCAGAAGCTGCGCCAGCTGGATCAGACCGTCGCCGCTACCGCCCCCCGCGACCAGCGCCTTCAGCGGTTTGGACCAATCCCGCACGCCGCCCCACAGCCAGTGATCTATTTCCTGCGGCCACGAGGGCGAGCCCGTGATCAGCCGCGACGTCTCGTCCGCGGGGTTGCGTTCGGGATAGGGATAGACCTCGTACTGGGCTTTCACGTCGTCGCTGGGCACGCGGATCTCCGGCTTGGGCTTCCCAAGCGGGTTAGCATTCCTGCCACGGGGCTGGAAGGCGGCAGAGCGATGTTGTGCGCACGCAGCGCCCGAACCGGGCACGCGCTGAACCCGGCCCGACCTTAAGCAGACGGCTGGCAAACTGCGGGCCGATCACGAACTTGCGAGAACCCGCCTGAACCCGCCCGAACCCGTTGACAGGACTACCGAAACGCCACCACCGCAGGTAGTGTCGCCGCAACGTCATTTCCAACCGGAGTCCCCCATGCGCCGTCTTGCCACCCTTGTGCTGTCCACCCTGTCCCTCGCCGCGCCCGCAGCCGCTCAGTCCGTCGGCTGCGGCAACACCGCCGCCGGATTCGACCAGTGGAAGGGCCAGTTCGCCTCGGTCGCCCAACAGAACGGCGTCGGGCAGGCCGGGATCAACGCGCTGATGAGCGCCCGCTACAACACCGGCACCATCGCCGCCGACCGCAATCAGAAAAGCTTCACCTACACGCTCGAGAAATTCATGGAGATCCGCGGCGCCAGCGTGATCGTCCAGCGCGGCCGCGCGCTCAAGGCGCAGAACGCGCAGTTCTACGCCAGCCTCGAACGGATCTACGGCGTGCCCGCCGGTGTTCTGCTGGCGATCCACGGCATGGAAACCGCCTTCGGCAGTTTCATGGGCGACACCAACCTTGTGTCGGCCACCGCGACGCTGGCCTACGACTGCCGCCGCCCCGCCTTCTTCACCCCGCACCTGATCGCGGCGCTGAAACTGATCGACAGCGGGTCGATCACCACGTCGACCGTGGGCGCCAAGCACGGCGAACTCGGCCATACCCAGTTCCTGCCCGGCAACGCGCTGAACTACGGGCGCGACGGCAACGGCGACGGGCGGGTCGATCTGTACAACCTGTCCGACGCGATGGCCTCGACCGCGTGGTACCTGCGCCAGAAAGGCTGGCAGCCGGGCGCCGGATATCAGGAGGGGCAGACGAACTTCCCCGTCCTCAACGAATGGAACGCGGCCACCGTCTACCAGCGCGCCATCGCGATCATGGCGGCGCAGATCGACGGCTGACGGTTACAGCGCGATCCGCGCCACAAGGCCAAGGTGGTCCGACCCCAGACGCGGCCGCGTCTCGGTCGTGCCGCTGCGGCCTTCGGGCGCAAGCACATGGTCGATCGGCAGCGGCACCAGCGGCTCGAACTCGCGGTAGGTGGACCGCGCCGGTCCGACCCGCGCGGTGCCGGTCGCTTCGGCGATCCGCGCGACAGAAGTGCTCCACGGGACGCTGTTGAAATCGCCGCCGATCACCACCGGCCCGTCCAGCCCCGCAAGGATCGGCAGCAGCCCCTCCATCTGCTCGGCCTGCGCATAGGGGTATGGCCAGTGCAGGTGCAGCGACACGACCCACAACGGCCCCTGCGGCGCCTCGACCTGCATGCCCGTGACGCCCAGCGTTTCGTCGCAAAAGCCGCTGCCGGGGATCTTCGCCCAGGCCGAGGCAACGGCCACACCGCCGATCCGCTCGAAGCGGCAGACCTCGCGCGCGGGCAGCACGTCGTTCAGCGCGCTCAGCACCGCGACATTGCCCTCGGTCAGTTCCTGCACCGTCAGGACATCGGGCGCGATACGGCGGATGTCTTGGGCCAGCTCGGTCATGTCACGCTCTACCCACAGCAGGTTCTTCTGGTAATGCACCAGCGTCGCGGCGGGCACCGCCTCTGCCGGGCGGACCCACATCCACGCGGTCGGCCCCACCGCGCAGGCCCCCACCAGCGCCAGCGCCAGCGCGGCCCGGCGACCGGCCAGCGCCCAGCCCAGGGCCAGCAGCACCAGCACGGCGGCGAAATGCAGGCGGAACACCGCAAGCGAGTCGCCAACCGGATGCAGCGCGCCCGCAAAACTGCCCGCCAGAAGCAGGGCGAACAGCACGGCAGACCCGCCAAGGATATATCGGATGGTGGTGTTCAACACAGCCTCCGGACCAGACAAGCCGCAGCCATACGCGATGCCGCAGCGCCGCGAAAGCCACCGGCAGGGCAAAGCTGCGTGATCGCCCCCTATCGCCGCGGCGGGATCGAATAGGTCAGGCTGGCCCGTGCCACCGGCGCCGGATCGCCCGCAGACCGGATCAGCACGTCGCCGACCGCCAGCACCCGCCCCAGCTTCAGGATCCGCGCCTCGGCCACAAGATCGGTGGCGGCGGCGGGCTTGCGCATGAAGTCGATGGAACAGTTCGTCGTCACCGCCAGCGCCTCGGGCCCGATCTCGGCCAGCAGGCCCAGATAGATCGCAACGTCCGCCAACGCAAAGATCGACGGGCCGGACACCGTGCCGCCGGGCCGCAAATGGCGGTCCGCGATCAGCATGCGCACCCGGATCTGCAGGTCGCCCACCTCTTCCACGGCGAAATCCGCCGCCACCTGCGGGAACGCCTCGTGCAGGAACGCGTGCAACTCATCGATCGTCATCTTCGTCATGCTTCCCCCTCCGCAACTTCCGTCCTAGGGTCGGGGGAAAGCGGGCGGAGGACAAGATGGCATTGCTGGAACGCGAGGATCATGGCGCGGTGGCGCGGCTGGTGCTGAACTCACCGAACAACCTGAACGCTCTCAGCGACGCGATGCTGGCCGACTTGACGGCGGCCTTGGCGGCGCTGGAACAGGACCGGACGATCCGCGTCGTCATCCTTTCCGGCACGGGCCGCGCCTTTTGCGCCGGTCACGACCTGAAGGAAATGACCGCCGCCCGCGCCGCCCCCGACGGGGGCGCCGCCGCCTTCGCCGACCTGTTCGACCGCTGCGCCCGCGTCATGCAAGCGATCCCCGCTCTGCCCCAGCCGGTCATCGCCGAGGTCCACGGCCTTGCCACCGCCGCCGGCTGCCAGCTTGTCGCGTCCTGCGACATGGCCGTCGCCGCCGACGACGCCCGCTTCGGCGTCAACGGCGTCAACATCGGCCTGTTCTGTTCGACCCCGATGGTCGCGCTCAGCCGCAACATCCCGCGCAAGCAGGCGTTCGAGATGCTGGTGACCGGCGATTTCCTGACCGCAGACCGCGCCCGCGACCTTGGCCTCGTGAACCGCGTGGTCGCCCCCGACCAACTGGGGGCCGAAACGCTGGCGCTGGCCGAACAGGTGGCCGCCAAGCTCGGCAGCGCCGTCCGCATCGGCAAGCGCGCCTTCTACGACCAGATCGAGATGCCCCTCGCCGCCGCCTACGCCCATACCGGCGCGGTGATGGTCGAGAACATGCTGAACCGCGACACCGAGGAAGGCATCAGCGCCTTCCTTGAAAAGCGCACCCCGGACTGGACGCAATAAGCAACGCGCCCTTCTTCTCTTTCAAAATACCTCGGGGGAGTCGCGCACAGCGCGACGGGGGCAGAGCCCCCCGTCCTTAACGCTTCAAATCCCGTAGATCCCGCGGAACTTCGCCTCGAGATACTCCAGCAGCGGCTCTTCCGACGGTTCGAAGCCGCAGGCGTGGGCGATGGTATCGCGCGGTTCGCGCAGACCGCCGAACCGTTGCAGGTTCTCCCGCAGCCAGCCCGTCGCCGCCGTGGTGTCGCCGACCGCCAGCTGCGCATCCAGATCCGGCACCGCCGTCTGCATCGCCTTCAGCAGGCAGCCGGCATAGACGTTGCCCAGCGTGTAGGTCGGGAAATACCCGAACAGCCCCACCGACCAGTGCACGTCCTGCAGGCAGCCGTTGCTGGGCTTGTCGACGACGACGCCGAAGTCCTTCTGGAACCGCGCGTTCCATGCGTCCGGCAGGTCGGCGACCTCCAGCCCGCCCGAGATCAGCGCGCGTTCAAGATCGAACCGCATCAGGATGTGCAGGTTGTAATGCACCTCGTCCGCCTCGGTCCGGATATACCCCGGCGCGACCCGGTTCACGGTGCCATAGAACGCGTCCGCGTCCGCGATCCCCAGATCGCCGTACAGCGCAGTCATCCGGTCGAACAGGTGGCCGGTGAAGGCGCGCGAGCGGCCAAGCTGGTTCTCGAAGATCCGGCTTTGGCTTTCGTGAACGCCCAGCGACACGCCCTGCCCCAGCGGCGTCAGCGCGAAATCGGGGTCGATCCCCTGCTCGTAACAGGCGTGGCCGGTTTCGTGGATTGTCGAGTAGACACAGCTGAACGGATCGGTCAGCGCGGTGCGGGTGGTGATCCGCACGTCGGCGCCGCTGCCGGAACAGAACGGGTGCACCGCCTTGTCGATCCGGCCCCGGTTGAAATCGTACCCGAAGGCCTGCGCCATCTCGCGCGCCAGCTGAAGCTGGGCGGCCTCCTCGAAACTGCCCTCGATCTGTGCGGGCTGGTGATCCGCGCCCAGCACCGCCTCGCGCAGCGCGACAAGGCGCGGGCGCAGCGCGGAAAACAGCGTCTCCAGCCCCGCGCCGGTGGCGCCGGGCTCGTAATCGTCCAGCATCGCGTCGTAGAGGTCGCCGTTCCCGGCCAGCGCCGAGGCTTCCTCGCGCTTCAGGCCCACGACGCGCTCCAGCACCGGGGCGAAGGCGGCGAAATCCTCGGCGGCGCGGGCCTCGGCCCATTTGCCCTGCGAGACCGAGGTCACGCGGGCCAGTTCGGCCGCCAGTTTCGCCGGAACCTTGCTGTTGCGCTCGAAATCGCGGCGGATGTGGCGCAGCTTGGCCTTCGCGACCGCGTCCAGCCCGGACGGGTCGATGGCGTCCAGCCAGTCGCCGACACGCGGATCGGTGCGGCGGGCGTGCAGCACGCCCTCGATCGCGGCCATTTCCTCGCCACGCTGCTCGGCGGCGCCGCGCGGCATCATCGTTTCCTGATCCCAGCCCAGCCGGCCGGAAATGCCCGCCAGCGCCTCGGTGTCGCGCTGGTGGGCCATGAGATCGTCGAATGCGGTCATGCTTGGGGGCGTCCTTGGTCTGAAAGGGTCAGCCGCGCACGGATTGCGCAGAGGGATACAGGGTCTGGAACCGGGCGCGCAGGATCAGCACCCAGACGATCACCGCGCCCAGCTGGTGCACCAGCGCGATATGCAGCGGCGACGAATGCATCACCGTCACGATCCCGATCACAGCCTGCCCGAACACGCCGACGGCGACCCAGTCGAACGACCGCCGCGTCGCGGCCAGCGCCGACCGACGCGAAAGGAACCACGTCACCAGCGCCAGCACGAACAGCCCGTAGGCCACCAGCCGGTGGAAGAACTGCACCGTGCCGTCGTTTTCGAACAGGTTGCGCCACGCGGGCGTGATGTCCCACATGCCCGGCGGCGTGAAGGCGCCCGCCATCAGCGGCCAGTCGGTATAGTTGCGCCCCGCGTCGATGCCCGCGACCAGCGCGCCCAGCAGAATTTGCAGGAAGGCCACCCCGATCAGCGCCACGGCCCAGCCCTGCATCAGCTGCTCGCGGCCCCGGCGGGCCTGCATCAGCTCGCGTTCGGGGCGTTTCAGGCGCATCCGGTACCACGCAATCAGGCCTAGGATCAGGAACGCCAGCCCAAGGTGGATGGCCAGCCGATAGCTGGCCACCGCCAGCATCGTGCCTTCCAGCCCCGAGGACACCATCCACCAGCCGATCGCGCCCTGTAGCCCGCCCAGCACGCCAAGGCCCAGCAGGCGCGGCGTCCAGCCCGCCGGGATACGGCGGGTCAGCAGAAAGCCGAAGAACCCCAACGCCCAGACAAGACCGACGAAGCGCCCAAGCTGCCGGTGCCCCCATTCCCACCAGTAGATCGCCTTGAACTCGGACAGAGACATGCCCTTGTTCAGCAGTTCGTACTGCGGGATCTGGCGGTATTTCTCGAATTCCGTTTCCCAGTCGGCGGCATTCATCGGCGGCAGCGCGCCCGAGACCGGGTTCCATTCCGTGATCGACAGGCCGCTGTCGGTCAGCCGGGTCAGTCCGCCCACCGCGATCATCGCGAAGACAAGGACGAACAGGATCGCCAGCCAAACGCGGATCGCGCCGCGCGCGTCGCGGCGGCCTGCGTCGATCACGCCGGTGGCGCGGGTGGCGGGCGCTTCGGATTTCTCGGCGCCGATGTCTTCGAAGATTGACCGTTTCTGGCTCATGACACCTCTGTCGTGCTGGATGGCGGCCCGTGCCGTGGGCGCAAGAAGATTATGGCTGGCCGTCGTCGCGTTCAACCGCGTCCCGGCGCCGCAGGATCTGCCGCAGCATCCCGTGCAAAAGCTGCACGTCAGCGCGGGTCAGGTCCAGCCTGCTCCACATGTTGCGCAGCGTCCGCTTCATTCCGGCCGCCTTGGTCTCGGGGAAGAAGAATCCGACCTCGTCCAGCCGTTCTTCGTAGTGATCGCCCAGTTTCTGCACCTCGACCGCCGACGCAGGTTCGGTGCCGGCGAATTCCATGCGCGCGGGCTCTGCCTCGACCGTGTGGCGGCGCCATTCGTAAGCGGTCAGCAGCACGCACTGGCCAAGGTTCAACGAGGCGAACTCGGGGTTTACCGGGACCGACACTATGGTGTTCGCCAGCGCGATGTCGTCGTTTTCCAGCCCCGCGCGTTCCGGCCCGAACAGCACGGCGACCTTCTCGCCCTTCGCGATACGGTCCGCCGCCTCGGCCATCGCGGCCTCGGGGGTCAGGACCCGCTTGGTCAGATCGCGCGACCGTGCGGTGGTGGCATAGACGTGGGTGCAGTCGGCCACAGCCTCGGCCGTGGTCGGATGCACGACGGCATTGTCCAGCACCCGGCCCGCCGCGCCGCTGGCCATCGCGACGGCGCGCTGGTTCGGCCAGCCGTCGCGCGGGTCGACCAGCCGCATCGACGCAAGGCCGAAGTTCAGCATCGCCCGCGCGGCGGCACCGATGTTTTCGCCCATTTGCGGGCGGACGAGGACGAAGAACGGTTCTTTCACGGGACCTTCAAGCGTTAGGGCGGGCGTTGGGGCGGAAGTTGCGGCGGTGATAGGCCCTGCGGACCGCAAGGGCAAGGCGCGCACCGCCCGCGATCCATCATGCCCCCTTGGCCAATCCCCACGGGACGCGCTATAGCGGCGCGAACGATGACGGGAGCCTTCGACATGGCCGAGACCGAGCAGCCGCAGATCTATCTCATCACGCCGGGCGACGTGGAATTATCCACCTTTCCCGGGGTTCTGGCCAGCGTCCTTGACGCGGTCCCGGTGGCCTGCCTGCGGCTGGCGCTGACCTCGAACGACCAGGACCGGCTGCTGCGCGCGGGCGACGCCCTGCGCGAAGTGGCCCACGCCCGCGATGTTCCCATCGTGATCGACCGCCACTGGCAGCTGGCCGAGCGGCTGGGCCTTGACGGGGTGCACCTGCTGGACGGCGCCCGCCAGATCCGCGCCGCGCGCAAGGTGCTGGGCGAGGACGCCATCGTCGGCAGCTATTGCGGCACCTCGCGCCATGACGGCATGTCGGCGGGCGAGGCCGGGGCCGACTATGTCGGGTTCGGCCCCTGCGCCCCCACCGCGCTGGGCGACGGCAGCTTTGCCGAGCCCGAGCTGTTCGGCTGGTGGTCCGAGATGATCGAGGTTCCGGTCGTCGCCGAAGGCGCCCTGACGCCCGAGCTTGTCACCGCGCTGGCGCCGCTTACGGATTTCTTCGGCATGGGCCCCGAAATCTGGGAAAGCGACGATCCCATCGCCGCCCTGAAGACGCTGGCCGCCGCGATCCTGTAGCGCGCTACTTCGGCGGCAGCAGCGCCATGCCGCTGCGCACGCGGCGCTCGCATTCGCGGGCCATCTGCTTGCGGTCGGGATAGTCGGCCAGCCGCAGCGGGTCGTGATACACCACCGTCACGCCACCGCCGCGCCGGGCTGCCAGCAGCTTCAGCATGTGCGGCCCGAAGTCCATATCGCCCCACCAGCCATAGTATCGCGGGTCCTCGCCACGCGGTGCGGCATAGACGACCGTGACCGGCTGCACCGCCGCGTGCGACGGCAGACCCGACGTGAAGAACGCCGCGAACAGCGTTGACTTGAAAGGAAGAACGCGCCTTCCGTCGGTCGAGGTGCCTTCCGGGAAGAACACCAGTTGCCCGCCGCGCAGCAAATGCCGTTCAAGGATGTCGCGCTGACGTCCGGCGTCGCGTGCGTTGCGGTCGATGAAGATCGTGCCCGTCGCCCGCGCCAGAAAGCCGATACCCGGCCAGTTGGCGACTTCGGATTTCGACACGAAGGTCACTTGCGCCGGTGCGTTCAGAACGAAGATGTCCAGCCACGACGCATGGTTCGCCACCATGCCGCCCCGCCCGGTCATCGGCCGGCCCTGTACCCGCAACCGCATGCCCAGCACGGCCAGCGCAAGCCGCGAGAAGACCTGCACCGGGACCGGCGACCAGACCCGCGCACCGCCGCGCAGAACGATCTCGGCCAGCCGCAGCGCGCCAAGGATCACCAGCCCGACGCCGATCATACCCGTCAGCACAAGGCCCCGGCCAGTGACCCGCAGCCACCCCGCGCCCGAGATCGGCCCCGGCGCCGGCTCGTCCTCGGACCGCCATGTTACGGTGACCGGGGGTCTCACCGTGCCCGCCCGCCGGTGTAGATCGCGCGGCGCGTCTCGTTTAGCCGCGCGGTGTCCATGATCAGAAGAACGTCGGTGGTGTTGAAAGCGTGGTCGATCCACGCGCCCTCGCCCACTGTGCCGCCAAGCCGCAGGTAGGCCTTGATCAGCGCCGGGACCGATTTCATCGCCGCAAGCCGGTCGATGTCGTCCTCGGCCATCAGGTTCATCGACTGGAAATGGTCGGGCCGCGCCCGCGCCCGAAGCTCGGGCGGTGCAAGGTGGCGATGGTGCAGCAGCGACAACGCAGGCGCCAGACGGCCCGCGTCGGTGCCGTGGAAGGATGCGGTGCCGAACAGCAGGTCGACCCGGTGCGCCTGCACGTAGTCGGCCAGCCCGTTCCACAGCTCGTACATCGCGGACCCGCCGCGATAGTCGGCGTGCAGGCAGGACCGGCCAAGTTCCAGCAACCGGCGCCCCGAGCGCCGAAGTACCGACAGGTCGTATTCGGTTTCGGAATAGAACCGCCCGAACCGGTCCGCCTGATCGTCCCGGATCAGGCGATAGACGCCCACCACCGGCGCCCCCTTGCGGGCGTGATCGAACAGCAGAAGGTGATCGGCATGGGCGTCGAACTCGTCACGTTCAAGGCGGGCGTCGTGGTCGACCATCGCACCGCTGCCGCCGAGTTCCTCGACGAAGACGTCATAGCGCAGCGACTGGGCCGCGCGCAGGTCGTCGGCGTCGCGCGCCAGCCGGACCTCGAAGGTTGGCGCGGTCGTCGGCCCTTGCCCGGCGCGGAAGGTCGTGTTCGCAGTCATCGGCGGGCTTGTACAGCCGCGCACCCGCAAAGCGCAAGAAATTGCCGCGCCGCCGCCGATCTTAGGGATCTATTAACCTTTTTCGGCGATAGCCTCGGCAGCGGATCATTCATCGAAGACAGGCATCAGGTCCACCTGGCGTCCGTCTATCACGACCTTGCCTTGGTGCTCGAAATTGACAGTGATGCGGCCCCCGATATTGGACTGGACCTGCCCAAGTCCCCAATCCGGCTGCCCGGGATTGCGAACCAGCATTCCGGGTTCCAGCAGGCTGTTGATGTCGCTCATCCGGTCCTTTCCGCCCCGTGGGGGCCTGACATGAGCCGCGCGGTCGCCGATGTGACCGCACTGCTTGGGTCGCGGATCTGCCACGACCTGATCTCGCCGCTTGGCGCGATCTCTAACGGGGTCGAGCTTCTGGCGATGTCGGGGGCCGGGTCAATGCCCGAAATCGACCTGATCGCGCAAAGCATCGAAAACGCCAACGCCCGGATCGGTTTCTTCCGCGTCGCCTTTGGCGCCGCCACCCCCGACCAGACGCTTGGCGCGTCGGAGGTGCAGCATATCCTGCGCGAACTGACGCGCGGCGGCCGGATGGAGGTTGAATGGATCCCCGCAGACGATGCCCCCCGCGCCGAGGTGAAGCTTGTCTTCCTTGCGCTGAACTGCCTTGAAAGCGCGATGCCGCGCGGCGGCTTTGTCAGCGTCACCCGCGACGACGCACGCTGGCGGCTGACCGCCACCGCCGACCGGATGCGGATCGAACCCAACCTGTGGGAAGCCCTGTCGCGTCCCGCTGCGGGATCGGCCGCGACGGCGGCAGAGGTGCAGTTCCTGCTCGCCCCGCTGGTCGCCGCAGAGCTTGGCCGGACCCTGACCGCCGAGCTTAGCGAAACGGGCGCGACGGTGCGGTTCTAGGACGGGCCGCCCGGCCCGCCCCGTTCGTGCCGGGACCGCGCCTAGGCGCGGGTCGTTCCGTCGCCGCTCACAAGGTACTTGAACGAGGTCAGCTGCGCCGCGCCCACCGGGCCGCGCGCGTGCATCTTGCCGGTGGCGATGCCGATCTCTGCCCCCATCCCGAACTCGCCACCGTCCGCGAACTGGGTCGAGGCGTTGCGCATCAGGATCGCGGAATCGAGCCGCTGGAAGAACCGCGCCGCCGCTTCGTCGTCCTCGGTCAGGATGGCGTCGGTGTGGTTCGACCCGTACTGCCGGATGTGGTCCATCGCGACGTCGATGTCGTCCACCACCTTCGCGGCGATGTCCATGTCGAGGTACTCGCGCCCCCAATCCTCGTCGGTGGCGGGCACGGTGCCCTCGACCGCCAGTTCGGGCGCGGCGTGGACGCGCACCCCGGCCTCGACCAGCATCCGCACCAGATCCGCGCCCAGCGTGTCGGCCAGATCGCGATGGATCAGCAGGCATTCCGCCGCGCCGCAGATCCCGGTGCGCCGGGTCTTGGCGTTCAGCACCACGTCCATCGCCTTGGCCGGGTCGGCGGCCTTGTCGACGTAGATGTGCACGATCCCCTCAAGGTGGGCAAAGACCGGCACGCGCGCCTCGCGCTGCACCAGCCCGACCAGCCCCTTGCCGCCCCGCGGGACGATGACGTCGATGTAATCGGTCATCGTCAGCATCTCGGACACGGCGGCGCGGTCGCGCGTCGGCACCCGCAGGATCGCATCCTCGGGCAGACCGGCGGCCTTCAGCCCTTCGACAAGGCAGGCATGGATCGCGCCGGACGAGTGAAAACTTTCCGACCCGCCGCGCAGGATCACCGCGTTGCCCGCCTTCAGGCACAGCGCGCCCGCGTCGGCGGTCACGTTCGGACGGCTTTCATAGATCACGCCGATCACACCCAGCGGCGTGCGCACGCGCTGGATGTGCAGGCCCGTGGGGCGATCCCACTCGGCCAGCACCTCGCCCACCGGGTCGTCCTGCCCCGCCACGGCGCGCAGCCCCTCGACGATGCCAGCGATCCGCGCCTCGTCCAGCATCAGCCGGTCGAGCATCGCCTTGGTCAGGCCCTTCTCGGTGCCGAAGTCCATGTCCTTGGCGTTCGCCTCGATGATCTCGGCACGCCGTGCCCAGACGGCATCGGCAGCAGCGTTCAGCGCGGCGGTCTTGGCCTTGGCTGGGGCGAAGGCAAGCTCGGCAGCAGCGGCCCGGGCGCGGCGGCCCAGGTCGGTCATCACCTGATGGATATCGTCGAGATCCTTCATCTTCGCCTCCGTCTTGTCCTTGAGAATTTCCCAGTAAATTCAGCCACCTCAAGTGGCCATGTCGTCCCGGTGCACCAGCGCCGCGCGGCCCGGATAGCCCAGCACCGCCTCGATGTCACCCGATTGCCGCCCCGCGATCAACGCCGCCTCTTCCGAGGTATAGCGCGTCAGCCCGCGCGCCAGCGCGCCTTCGGGGCCGGAAATCTCGACCGCTTCGCCGCGACCGAAGACGCCCTCGACCTGTACGACGCCCGCCGGCAGCAGCGACTTGCCGCGCGCCAGCGCCCCCGCCGCGCCGGCGTCGACCA
Source organism: Psychromarinibacter halotolerans (assembly GCF_029168315.1). Classification (NCBI taxonomy): domain Bacteria; kingdom Pseudomonadati; phylum Pseudomonadota; class Alphaproteobacteria; order Rhodobacterales; family Paracoccaceae; genus Psychromarinibacter; species Psychromarinibacter halotolerans. The sequence goes on along the minus strand of NZ_JARGYD010000001.1, from coordinate 488,174 downwards.
CGATGCGCCCGCGCGGCTTCATCGCCGCGATCCAGCGTTTGCGAGCCGCTTGCGGGTCGCCTTCGGCCAGGAACCACGTCGCGGGCGCGCCGTTTTCCAACGCCTGCAACGGCCGCACGGCCGATCCTTCGGTGATCGCCATCGCACAGCCCGCGTGGGTCGCGGTGCGCGCGGCCATCACCTTGGTTTTCATGCCGCCTTTCGAAAGGCCCGACCCGGCATCGCCCGCCATCGCTTCGATCTCGGGGGTGATGTGGTCGATCACGTCGAACCGCTTGGCGGTCGGATCGACGCGAGGGTTGCCGGAATAGAAGCCATCGACATCGGACAGCAGAACCAGCACGTCAGCGCCCACCGTCACCGCGATCTGCGCGGCCAGACGGTCATTGTCGCCATAGCGGATCTCGTCCGTGGCGACGGTGTCGTTCTCGTTCACGATCGGCACCACGCCCAGCTTCACAAGCTGCGACAGCGTCGCGCGCGAGTTCAGATAGCGGCGGCGGTCGGTGGTGTCCTCCAGCGTCAGCAGCACCTGCGCGGTGGTCAGCCCGTGCGGCTGCAACACCTCTTCATAGGCCCGTGCCAGCCGGATCTGCCCGACGGCGGCGGCGGCCTGCGACTGTTCCAGCGCCAGCGTGCCGTTGCCCAGCGACAGGACCGACCGGCCAAGCGCAATCGAGCCCGACGATACAAGGATCACGTCCGTGCCGCGCGCCTTCAGCATCGCGACGTCGGCGGCAAGCCCTTCCAGCCAGTCGTGTTTCAAGGCGCCGGTCGTAGTGTCGACCAGCAGCGCCGATCCGATCTTGACGACGACGCAGTCCGCGCCGGTCACGGATGCCACGACCCGTCCTCCTCGTCGTCTTCGGCTTCCTCCGCCTTCTTGTAACGCAGACGGTTGTCGTCGATCTCTGCCTTCAGCGCACGCAACACGTCGGTCAGCCCCTCGCCGCTGACGCCGGACATCATCATGACCGGACCGCCGACCGCCTCTTCCAGCGCCTCGCGCTGCATCTCGCGCAGTTCGTCGTCCAGCGAGTCGATCTTGTTCAGCGCCGTGATGCGCGGCTTGTCGGCCAGCCCTTCGCCGTAGGCTTCCAGCTCGGTGATGATGGTCTGGTAATCCTCGGCCACCTCGTCGGCGGTGCCGTCGACCAGATGCAGCAGGACCGCACAGCGTTCGATGTGGCCAAGGAACAGGTCGCCGATGCCCCGCCCCTCGTGCGCGCCTTCGATCAGGCCGGGGATGTCGGCAACCACGAATTCCGCGTTGTCGACGCCCACAACGCCAAGGTTCGGGTGCAGCGTGGTGAAGGGATAGTCGGCGATCTTCGGGCGCGCGTTCGAGGTTGCGGCAAGGAAGGTCGACTTGCCCGCGTTGGGCAGGCCCAACAGCCCCACATCCGCGATCAGCTTCAGCCGCAGCCACAGCGTCCGCTCGATCGCGGGCTGGCCGGGGTTGGCGTGGCGCGGCGCACGGTTGGTCGAACTGGAAAAATGCAGGTTGCCGAAGCCGCCGTTGCCGCCTTTTGCCAGCAGCACGCGATCACCCACCTCGGTCAGGTCGGCCAGCACGGTTTCCTCGTCCTCGTCGAGGATTTCGGTGCCGACCGGCACGCGCAGGATGATGTCGTCGCCGTCCTTGCCGGTGCGCTGACGGCCCATGCCGCCCTGCCCGTTTTTGGCGAAGAAGTGCTGCTGATAGCGGAAGTCGATCAGCGTGTTCAGACCGTCCACCGCCTCGGCGATGACGTCGCCGCCGCGACCGCCGTCGCCGCCGTCGGGTCCGCCGTATTCGACGAACTTCTCGCGCCGGAACGACACGGCCCCGTTGCCGCCCGCGCCGGAGCGAATGTAGACCTTGGCCAGATCGAGAAATTTCATCGTATCAAGCACCTTTCCCGCGCTGTGCGTCAGAGCCCTGCGGATACGTCAATCCGCGGCGCGCCTCAAGCGTTGCCAGTGGTCGGCCGTCAGCGCCATGCGTTGAATCGTGACGGGGCCAAGCGACTGGGAGTGTTTTGTTTCGGTGTGCGTGTCGGTGAAGCCGAGTTTCAGAAGGATCCGGCGCGACCGCGTGTTGTCGGGATGATGCCCGGACACAAGCCGGTCCGCCCCGGACGCGAAATGCGCATCGGTCGCGGCGGCGGCGGCCTCGGACATGATCCCGCGCCCCTGCGCGTCGGACCGCAGCCAATAGCCCAGTTCATCCTGCGTGGACACGATGCCCAGCACGCGGTCATCTTCGGTCACGGCGTAATGCGCGCCGTTTTCCGCAATGACCATGTCGACGAAGTCTTCCGCATCCTTCAGCGTATAGGGCCACGGCACGCGAGTCAGCCATTTGACGATGGCATACTCCGCGATGCCCTCGGCCAAGGCCGGGGCATCCGCCGGACGAAGCCGGCGCAAAAGCAGCCGGTCCGTCCGTATCTCGGGGATCATCGGTCCAGCTTCCGCAGGTATGTCCAGGTTGGGACGGTCGCGTTGCGCGCGACAGAGAACGCCTCGGCGTCGCCGATGTACTCGAAACCGGCGTGGGTCAGAACCTTGGCCGAGGCCGGGTTGTCCTGAAACATCGCGGCGAACATCGTGCGGTTGGCTTGTGGGTTCGCGGCCACCAGCGCATCGACCGCTTCGGTCGCGACGCCGGTGTTCCAGAACGCGGGGGCCACCCAGTACCCGATCTCGGACTGTTCGCGGTCCATCCGCTTCAGGCTGATCACGCCCAACAGTTCCGACAGGCCGGACGCGGTGCCGTCCATCGCCCACACGTCTTCGGTCCTGTCGTCGGCAAGATTGCGCGCGACGAAGTTTTCCGACGTGCCGGGCGGCAGCGGGTGCGGGATGGACGTGGTGTTGCGGGCAACGCGTTCGTCGCCGGCGTAAAGGTTCAGCAGGCCCACGTCGGACCGCCGCAGCGGCCGCAGAAGGAACCGTTCCGCCGGAATGACGGGCTGTTCAATAACTTTCTCGAACTTCATCTGCTCCTCCCCGGGATGCAGTGATGAAAACCGGCTTCTCTTGGCCCCTCCCCCTTGGGTCCTTGAAACGCCGCGGGGGACCGGCTTGTCGCCGATCCCCCTTAAGATTTCTTTAACCTGGGTGTCGGCTTATTCAGCAGCCTCGGCCGCCGGGAGCACCGAAATAAAGGTGCGACCCTTAAGGCCCTTGTGGAAGGTCACTTTGCCTTCGGCGGTCGCAAAGATGGTGTGGTCGCGGCCGATGCCGACGCCCTCACCCGGCCACCACTTGGTGCCGCGCTGACGCACGATGATGTTGCCCGGGATGGCCGCTTGGCCACCGAACAGTTTCACGCCAAGACGACGGCCCGCAGAGTCGCGGCCGTTACGAGAGCTACCGCCTGCTTTTTTGTGTGCCATTGGTCAGTTCTCCTTACTTAGCGGCCAGTTCTTTGGCCTGTTCGACCCAGCCTTCACGCTCGATACGACCCTTGAACGACAGTTTCTCGTCGAACTCGGCCACATCGGCTTCGGTCCAGGCGGCGATCTGCGCGAACGAGGTGACACCCGCGTCCAGCAGCTTCTTCTCAAGCGCCGGGCCCACGCCCGACAGCTTTTTCAGGTCGTCGGCGCCCTCGGCTTTCGGAGCGGCTTCGGCCTTCTTGGCGGGCTTCGCAGCCTTCGCCGGCTTCTCGGCCTTGGCCGGAGCGGCGGCGGCAACGGCGGCACCCGACACGGAACCGGCGCCGATGGCAGCCTTGATGCCCGACTTGTCGGCGCCCGAATCGAGGATCTCGGTCACGCGCAGCAGGGTAAGCTGCTGGCGGTGGCCCTTGGTCCGCTTCGAGCTGTGCTTCCGGCGACGGCGCACATAGTGGATGACTTTCTCACCCTTGATCTGTTCGATCACCTCGGCCTGGACACCGGCGCCTTCCACGAAGGGAACGCCGACCTTGTCGCCGACCATGAGGATCTCGTTGAATTGAACGGTTTCACCCGCAGTGGCAGCCAGTTTCTCGACCCGCAGGACATCGCCCGAGGTCACTTTGTACTGCTTGCCACCGGTCTTAAGGACCGCAAACATCGTCGTCTTCCTTTTTTGACCGCGTCCTGAGGCCCCCCTTTCGGGGCGTTCCGGGTCCCTGATGGACCGCCATCGAACTGCGCGCCTTACTGGCGTAATTGCATATTCGCTCGCGAAGCAGGCTCCGCAAGAGCCGCGCTTATGCGCAACATTACCCTTCGCGTCAAGTGATATCCGGGGCCGCCGCGCCGCAGCGGCGCGGCCCCGCGCGGCGTTACAGGTCCTCGCCCGCCATGTAGCCCGCGGCGGCATGGCCAAGCGCCATGCTGACAGTTGCGAACATGTCGTCGAACGCGGTGAACAGCGCCTGGTTCAGGACCGCGCCCGGCTGGGTTTCGGAAAAGTCGATATAGGCCTGCATGTCGGCGTCGCTAAGGGGCCGGTACGCAAGCGCGAGATACGCGAAGACCCAATCGACCGTATCGTCGCGGATCGCGGCTTCTTGGCTCCAGACGTCCGACAACATCTGGTCTTCGGTAAAGCCGTCCTCGAAGGCGCCGCCATTCGCGAGGCCGGTGTAGAACGCGAAGTTCGCATTCAACGCGCCGACGACGTTGTTCTCGATCAGGTCGTTCACCTCGGTGAAGGACTCCAGCAGCGCAAGGCGCGGGTCCTCTGTCTCGATCATCTCAAGCACAAGGTCGCGGCTGTCGTCCTCGACGCCCTCGTCCATCATCGCGCGGCGCGCGCTGACTTCCAGCCCGATGATGCGCTGGCCAAGATCGGATTCGAAGAACGCCAGCATCGCGCCGGTGTCGTGGCCTTCAAGGTCGTCGGCCAGCGAGGCGCGCACCGTCTCTTCCAGTCGCGGGATGCTGTAGATCTCGTCCACCGTGGCGGACCAGCTGCGCGGCACCGACCCAGGGCCTGTGCCTCCGAACAGGTCGGCGGCCAGTTCTTCACCGTAAGAAAGTCCTTCCGCGCGCATGATTTCCAGCACCTCGGGCAGGCCCATCGCGTCCATCAGCGGACCAAGGTCGTCGGCCACGGTGTCCTGCGCGACGGCAGACAGCGGCGTCAGGGCGACGGTGGCGGAAACGAGGGCGGCGCGCAGCATGGGAGCGGTCCTTTCAGGGCTGACTTGATGCGGACCCTACTCTTGCCTCGGGGACGATCCAAGGACCTTACCAAGCGGCAATCGCGCAGATGTCATCTTTCGGCGAAAATCGGGTTGCGCGCCCTTCGGCCTTGTCCTATGTGCACCGCCAGACCCTTCGCGGAGAGGTGCCGGAGTGGTCGAACGGGGCGGTCTCGAAAACCGTTGACCCTTCACGGGGTCCCAGGGTTCGAATCCCTGTCTCTCCGCCACTTTCCTTCAGTTGGCAGCCGTCGTCGAAAATCGGATTACCCCGCTACGGGGCCCGGTTGCGATGGCATTGGTGGTTTAACCGAAATCGGAATTCCTGCGCTCGGATTGCACGAAATGCTGGACGGACGGATGCAGAATTTGCTATGTTTCAACGAAATGGACCCCGGCAGACAGAGCCGCCGAGGTCAAACTGCTGAAATGAAAGTTGGCTCACCACTCACGGAATGTTGCCTGAGAAAATATTACTACGGCTGGGCATTGATTCCAAGAGTTTATCACTATGATAAATTGTTTTCCGGAACGATTTTTGCGGCGCGCCAGCGTCGCCCGAAGCGGGGCCTGACATGGACAAGCTGAATTCGATCTTCGAACTGCGCGATATGCTGCGGCAGCTTGAGACCGACATGGGGCTTGGCGGACTCAGCCGCACGGAACGGGACGTTCTGTTGGCGGCGCACAGCCTCAGCGCCGGCCCCGACCACATCGTCACCTCGAACGACCTGCGCGATCATCGCCTTGTGCGGCTGGTCCCGCAGGCGACCTTCTATCGCGCCGTGCGTACGCTGCTGGGGCGCGGGTTCCTCGAACGGGCTGGCGATACGCGGGCCCGCGCTTACGTGGTCCGCAGCGACCTTGTCGGGCCCGCCCTTCCCGAGGCGCCAGCCTGACCATCCCTTCATGACCCATCCCTCGACTGATCGCCTGAACGCGCAACGGGTCCCCCTGCCATGACGGTACGGGCTTTCGTCGTCGTGGTCCTGACCTACCTGCTGGCGCACGGGCTGACCGCGTGGCTGATCGCGCCGGTTCAGGCGCTGTATATGCCCGAGATCACCGTCTACGCGAGCCTTGTGTACCTGCCGCACGGCGTCCGGGTGTTGGCTGCGTGGCTGCTGGGATGGACCGCCGTGTTCCCGCTGGCCATCGGCGCGCTTCTGTCCGAGTTTCTGTTCACGTCGCACGACTTTGCCCATGTCGCGGACCCGGTCCTGCTGAAATCGGTCGCCGTCGGCGCGGCGTCGGCGCCGCTGGCCTTCGGGCTGCTGCGCATGCTGCGGCCCGCCCACGTAACGGACCGGCGGCCCACCCTTCACTGGTCCTGGCTGCTTCTGACGGGCGCGGTCGCGTCCGGCCTGAATTCGGTCGGCCAATCGCTGGTCTTCTCGGGACGACTGCTGCCCGGTCAGCCGCTGTCGGTCAGCGTGGTCTATCTCGTCGGGGATATCATCGGGCTGGTGGTCACCGCGCTTGCCCTTATGCTGGTGTTCCGCGCGATGCGATCGCGCTAGCGGCGCGACCCGGCGCGGGCGCCCTGCCCGACCGGATCGCGCGGTTTCGTCAGCGGTAGATCAACGTCGGCAGCCACAGCGTGATGGCCGGGACGTAGGTGATCAGCAGCAGCACCAGAACCAGCGGCACGAGGAACGGCGCGGTGCCGACCACGGCGCGTTCGAACGGGATCTTGGCGATCCGCGACAGCACGTACAGCACCATGCCCACCGGCGGGGTCAGCAGGCCCAGCATCAGGTTCAGCACCATGATGACGCCGAAGTGCACCGGATCGACCCCGATCGCCACCGCCACCGGCAGAAGCACCGGCACCATGATGGTGATCGCCGCGACGGTTTCCATGAAACAGCCGACCACGATCAGGATCAGGTTGATCAGCAGCAGGATCATCCACGGCCTGTCAGACGCGGCAAGCAACAGCGCCGCGACATGCTCGGGCACCCGGTTCGAGGTCAGGATCCACGCGAAGATCGCCGCCGCGCCTACCACCAAGAGCACGACCGCCGTCGTCTCGATGGTGTCGAAGCTGACCCGCAGAAAGCGTTTCCAGTTCAAGGTGCGGTACACGATCAGGCCAAGGAACATCGCCCACGCACAGGCGGCCACCGCGGCCTCTGTCGGGGTGAAGGCGCCGGTCAGGATACCGCCCACGATGATGACCGGGGTCAGCAGCGACAGGAACGCGCGGCGGAAGCTCGACAGCAGAACCGAGACCACGAAGGCCTGATCCCGGGGATAGCCCCGGCGGCGCGCCATGATCGCGACCATCACCATCAGCGACAGCGCCATCACCAGCCCCGGCACGAAGCCCGCCGCGAACAGTTGTCCGATCGAGGCCGAGGCGACAACGCCGTAGATCACCATCGGCAGCGACGGCGGGATGATCGGCCCGATGGTCGACGACGCGGCGGTGATGCCGACCGCGAACTCGGGGTCGTACTTGGCGTCGCGCATCGCCTTGATCTCGATGGCGCCAAGCCCGCCCGCGTCCGCCACGGCGGCGCCGGACATGCCCGCGAAGATCACGCTGGCGCCGACGTTGACGTGACCCAGACCGCCGCGCATCCAGCCGACCATCGACAGGGCAAAGTTAAAGATCCGCTCGGTGATGCCGGCGGTGTTCATCAGGTTGCCGGCAAGGATGAAGAACGGCACCGCCAGCAGCGGAAAGCTGTCGACCCCGTTGATCATGCGGTGCGCCACCACCATCGGCGGCACCGAGCCGCTGACAAGGATGTACAACGCGGACGATCCCGCCAGCGCGATGGCCACCGGCACACCGAAAATGAGAAGCCCGAACAGGGCCACGAAAAGAAGGGCGATTTCCAACTTGGGAACTCCTAGTCCATCCGGGGCACGCCCTCGGCGTGAAGGTGGGGATCAATAAGTTTGGACGAGCCGGTGCGCAGGTGGCGCACCGTGTTGATCAGCGCGTACAGCGTCATCACCGCGAAACAGGCGGCGACGAACCAGTAGACGTAGGACTTGGGCACGTCGATCGAGACCATCATCTGACGGGTCCGTCCCGCCAGCTGAACGGTCAGCCCGGTCAGAAGCCCGAAGAAGCCAACGGTTATGACGTCGATCACCAGCTGGGCGACCTTGCGCCCGAAGCGGGGAATCCAGCGGTACAGGAATTCGACCGCGATATGCGACTGCTTGCGCACCGCCATCACCGCGCCGGTGAAGGTGACGCCGATCAGCAGAAAGCGCGCAATCTCTTCCGTCCAGCCCAACGAGTCGTTCAGGACGTAGCGGGTGAAGAACTGCAGGAACACGACGAAGGCCAGCACCCAGAAGATGATGAACACAAGGCTGTCGTCCCAGCTTAGGTCGGACAGGTCGATGTCCTGTTCCTCGAAGTGGATCTCGGGCGGCTCGGCGGGATCGGCCGGATCGGTGTTTGGGTCGGTCATGGGGGGTCCCGGTCTGAAGGGCGCACGCAGAAACCGGCGGACGCATCTGCGCCCGCCGGCCCGGTCAATGGCTTACTGGCCGATGGCCTGCAGCTTGTCGTAGGTGTCCTGATCCCAGGTCGCCATGTCGCCGTTGTGCATGGCCTTCACCGCCTCGATGAACGGACCACGGTCGATCTCGTTCACGGTGACACCCTGATCGCGGAACCACTGGGCCAGTTCGGCCTCGGAGGTGCGGATCGCATCGGTGGCGCAGGCCGCAGTGTCCTCAAGCACGCCAACCAGCGCCTCTTGGTCGGCGGCATCCATGCTGTCCCAGGTCGGGCCGCCGACGATGGTCAGCAGCGCGTCCGTGATGTGGCCGGTCAGGTTGATGTTCGACTGCACTTCGTAGAATTTCTTGGCCTGAATGGTCGGCAGCGGGTTCTCCTGCGCGTCCACGGTGCCCTGCTGCAGCGCAAGGTAGACCTCGGCGAAGGCGATCGGCGTCGGGTTGCCGCCCGTTGCCTCGGGGAACATCATGTACAGCGGCGCGTTCGGCACGCGGATCTTCAGGCCCTCCATATCGGCGGGCGAGGTGATCGGCTTGTTCGAGGTCACATGACGGTTGCCGTAATAGGTCATCGCCACGATGTGGTTGCCGGTCGCGTCGGTGTAACCCTGCGACAGTTCACCGAACAGGTCGGACTGGGTGAACGCTTCCCAGTGATCATAGTCGCGGAACATGTAGGGCGCGCCGCCGATGGCGATCGGACCGTACGCGCGGCCCGCGAACAGCTGGCCGGTGTAGATGATGTCGACGGTGCCAAGGCCGAGGCCCTCGTTGATGTCGACTTCCTTGCCCAGCGACGAGGCCGGGAAGACCTCGATGCCGTAGCGGTTCTCGGTCGCCTCCATCAGCGCCGCGCTCGCGTCGACGGCGCAGGTGTGATAGGGCTCGCTGGTTTCGTAGACGTGGGCGAACTTCAGGACGCGGTCCGCCTCTTGCGCGGTGGCCGGGGCCACCGACATCACGGCAACCGCACCTGCGGCCGCCAGAAAAGTCGTCTGTTTCAATTTGTTGGTCATCGGATTTTCCTCCCTTTCCGAATCTTCGCTTTATGCCCCCGCCGAAAGTCTCCCCGGGGGCGTCACACCGTTGGCCCGGGCGAATGCCCCAAGGCTGTCCAGTGTCGTCTCGTCGATCTTCAGTCCGATCTTGCGGCGCTCCTCCGCCTCGCGCCATTCCCGGTCGCCCGGCGCCATCACCTCGGCATCGGCGGCAGCGGCCGAGCGGCGGATCGTCCCGAGATAGCGGGTGATCGTCGCGCGGAACGCGTCCGCGCCGCCGAAGGCTTCGGGGTCCAGCGCCAGCACGAAGGCGCCCAGACGGCGCGGCGTCGCCATGTCGTCCGAGATCATCGGCGGCAGCTCGACGCTTAGCGGCGCATCCGCGAAAGCAGTCGACAGCACCTCGGCCAGCCCGGCCAGCGCCGCGCCCTTGTAGCCGAACAGCAGCCCGCCCAGCGGCGCCAGCATCTCGACCAGACCGGGGTCGGTCACGTCGCCGCCCTCGGCGTCGGATGCCACGCTGGACGGCAGCGGCACGCCAAGGCTGCGGCTGAGCATCACGCGGTTGAACGGGATCGAACTGGTCGCCATGTCCAGCAGCCACGGCGGACCGTCCTGCGCGGGCGCGGCGGCCGCGATCGGGTTGGTCCCGTGGAACCGCGCAGCGCCGCCATGCAGCCGGACGAACGCGTCCGAGTTGCACACAGCAAGACCCATCATGCCCCGCTGGGCGATGTCCAAAGCATAGGCCCCGGCGGCCCCGAAATGCGAAGAGTTACGAATCGCCACCGCGCCCAGCCCGTACTGCCGTGCGCGGTCCACCGCGATCTTCGCGGCCTCGAAAGTGGCCAGCGCCCCGTGCGCGTCGTCTGCGTCCAGCACGCAGGCCGCGCCGGTTCCGCCAACGATCTTCGGCGCGGGCGTCCCGTTGATCCGACCGCCCTGCAATCCCTGAAGGTAGTGCGGCAGCAGGCGGAAGCCGTGCGTGTCCACGCCCAGTTCCGACGCGTGCAGCAGCGCCCGCGTCACCGCCTCGGCAGTGGCCGCGTCGGCCCCGGCGGCGGCCAGAGCCTGCCGCGCGAACCGCGCCATCTCGTCGCCCGCGACGCGCGCGGTGCGCTCGGTGGCGGCGCTGGCTGTCTCGGCCTCTTCGACGCGGGACAGATAATTCGTGGTGGTGTCGCCGATGTGCTGCCGCAAGATCTGAAGCGCCACGTCGCACTGGCCTTCGATCACCGCGTCGCGCATCTGGCGATGTTCCTGCAAAGAGCGCGCGTTCAACTGCGGATCAAGCGACAGCCGGTTGCGCAGCGCCTGAACGCGGAACGACAGCATCCGGAAATTCGCCTCGATATAGCTGTTGCCGCAATGCTCGAAGATCGCCCGGTGAAAATCGTAATCCAGCAGCTTGTAGGCATCGGTGTCGCCCGACCCCAGCGCCTTTTCCATCCCGGCGACGATGACGCTAAAGCGGTCGGCAAGCCCGACGGCGTCCCTGTCGCAGGCCAGTCGCATCGCCTCGGTTTCCAGGATCAGGCGCAATTCGCCCAGTTCCGCGATCTCTGACGCGCCCATCGAGAACACACGCGTGGTGCGGTTCGGGGACAGGTCGATCAGGCCTTCGCGCTCCAGCTGGATCAGCGCCTCGCGGATCGGGCTTTTGCTGACACCAAGCAGCCGCACAAGCTCGGCTTCGGGCAGCTTGCCGCCCATCGGGAACTGCCCAGAGATGATCCGTTCCCGGATCGCCTCGCGGGCGCGTTCCGACAAGCTTTGCCGTTCGATCGGCTTATGGCTGACCGTCGAGTCCACGCTGAAAATCTCCTCCCGCAGCGGATAGTATATGATATGCCAAACGGTGCAAGGGGCGCTTTGAAGACCGCGCAGATACGGTGCCGCCGTACCTTATGCCATTGCTTTCAAACGCACTTTACGGCCCCGCAACGGAAAAGGGCGCCCGCTTTCACGGACGCCCCTGCTTGGAACTGTACGGGCGGAACCGAACGCGATTCCGCAGGGTCCGGCCCGGTCACGGGACCGGCCGAACGCCTTAGCCGTCGAAGTTCACTTCTTCCATGATCCGCAGCGCGGCGGGCCGGTGATCGGCGATCTCGGGCAGGTCCATTTCGTCGGGCGTGAACGTGCCCCAGCTTGCCACGACATCCGAAAGCGCCGCGCCATCCAGCACCGGGTATTCGTAGTTGTCCTTGGCATAGATCGCCTGCGCGTGGTCGGACACGAGATATTCCATCAACTGGATCGCCTCGTCCTTGTTCGGCGCCGCTTTGGTCAGCGCGATGCCCGACACGTTCAGGTGCGTGCCGCCGTCCTCGAACTCGGGGAAGACGATGCGGACCGAATTGGCCCATTCCGTCTGTTCGGCGTCTTCCAGCATCTTGCCCATGTAATAGGTGTTGCCAAGGCTGATGTCGCACTCGCCCGCCCAGATGGCCCGGACCTGCGCGCGGTCGTTGCCCTGCGGCTTGCGGGCAAGGTTGTCACGCACGCCAGCGGCCCATTCCTTGGCGGCCTCTTCGCCGTGGTGCGCGATGACGGCGGACAGCAGCGCGAGGTTGTAGTTGTGGGTGCCCGACCGGGTGCAGATCCGGCCTTCCCACTTGTCCGACGCAAGATCCTCGTAGGTCGTGATCTCGCCATCGGCCACACGGTCCTTCGAGGCATAGACGATCCGGGCCCGCGCGGTCAGGGCGAACCAGCGGTCTTCGCTGTCGCGCAGGGTCGCGGGGACGTTGGATTTCAGCACGTCGCTGTCGACCGGCTGGATCACGTCGGCGTCGACGATCTGCTTCAGGTTGGCGATGTCCACGGTCATCACCAGATCGGCGGGCGAGCGGTCGCCCTCGGCGCGCAGGCGCTCGACGATGCCCTCGTCGATGAAAGCAAGGTTCACGGCAATGCCGGTTTCCTCGGTGAAGGCCTCCATCACGGGCTCGATCAACTCCGGCTGGCGGGTCGTGTAGATGTTCACATCCGCAACGGCGGGCGCGGCAACGGCGATGGCCGAAGCGGCCAGTAGATGGGTGCGAAGCGTCATAGGTGTCCTCCTGTGTTCCGCCGGGATCTAAATCCGACAAAATTACTCAGGTCAAGACGTCGCGCGCATTCTCACCAGAGATCACGAAAACGTCAGATCGCCAGTCCACGGCAAAACGGCCCAGACCCAGCGGCCCCGCCACGGTTTGCAACAGACGCGCGGCTCTGCCCTTGCCACGCCCCCTGCCCGCACCCATAACAAGCGCACGCATCAACAAACGAACGGGACCATGACCCTCGACGCCGCCTTCTGGGGCACCTCAGCCGCCATCATCGCCCTTCTTGTCCTTTCGGCTTTCTTCTCGGGCAGTGAGACCGCGCTGACAGCCGCGTCCCGCGGCAAGCTGAATTCGCAGGCCGACAAAGGGTCCAAGGCCGCTCGCACCGCGCTCAACATCACCGAGGACAGCGAACGGCTGATCGGGTCGGTTCTGCTGGGCAACAACCTCGTCAACATTCTCGCGACCTCGCTGGCGACGGCGTTGTTCACGCGCCTGCTGGGCGAAGGCGGCGTTGCCCTTGCGACGCTGGTGATGACGCTGCTGGTGCTGATCTTCGCCGAAGTGCTGCCCAAGACCTACGCCATCACCAACGCCGAGCGCGCCGCGTCCTTCGTGGCGCCCGCGATCCGGGTGGTGATCCTTGTGCTGAACCCGATCGTCAGCACCGTGCGCGTGCTGGTCCGGCTGATCCTGCGCGTTTTCGGCGTCCGCACCGACCCCGAAAGCCAGATCCTTGCCGTGCGCGAAGAGATCGTCGGCGCCATCACCCTTGGCCACACCGAGGGCGCAGTGGAAAAGGAAGACCGCGACCGCCTGCTGGGCGCGCTGGACCTAGCGGACCGCACCGTCGAAGAGATCATGCTGCACCGGTCGGGCATCGAGATGCTGAACGCCGATGCTCCGCCGCAGGAAGTGGTCGAGCAGTGCCTGAACTCGGCCCACACCCGCCTGCCCGTCTACCGCGACGAGCCCGAGAACATCGTCGGCGTGGTTCACGCGAAGGACCTTCTGCGCGCGATCTACGCCCGCGCCACCCAGCCAGAGGCCAGCAATAGCCCGCTGGAGAATTTTAACGTCATGGACGTGGCGATGAAGCCCTACTTCGTGCCCGAAACCACGACGCTGGATGACCAGATGCGCCAGTTCCTTGCCCAGCACACCCACTTTGCGCTGGTGGTGGACGAATACGGCTCGCTCGAGGGGCTGATCACGCTTGAGGACATCCTTGAAGAAATCGTGGGCGAGATCACCGACGAGTTCGACATGGACGAGGATTCCCCGCTGCGGCCGACCGACGAGGGCGACTATCTCATCGACGGCTCGATGACGATCCGCGACCTGAACCGCGCCGCCGACTGGTCGCTGCCCGACGAAGAGGCGAACACCATAGCGGGCCTTGTGATCCACGAGGCGCAGATGATCCCGAACCAGGGCCAGGTGTTCAACTTCCACGGCTTCCGGTTCGAGGTGCAGGAACGCAAGGACAACCGCATCACGCGGCTGAAGATCCGCCCCCTGCTTTAGCGCCCGGTCGCGCGGACCATTGACGCGACGCGCCGGGGGGCCAGTTTGATCGGCAGGCCACCCGGACATTGCCCCATGCGCACCGCCCTTCTTCTTGCACTGCTGGCTGCCGCCCCCGCGGGGGCCAATCCGCTGAGCGACCTGATCGTCGGGTCCGAACCCTGTAGCGGCCTGTCGCCCATCGACCGGACCGAGACGGCGCGCCTGTCGCAGGCGACCATCGAACTGGATGGCGACACCGTGCGGCTGGCTGCGACCGGGCACCTGCGCTGCAAGACCTCGCCCGGAACGTGGATCGGCATGGACGCGGCGGCGCGGATCAACCTGTCGGCCGAGATCGACCTGACGACCTGCGACATCCCCGTGCTGTCACTGGACCTCGATGACTTCGGCGGTTCGGCCGAGCAGGTGCTGCGGCTAGCCGACGGGCTGCTGGAGGACGCGCTGCGCGCCGACGCGCGGCGCGAACTGGTGGACCTGTGCGAGGGTCTGAAGGACCCCGGCTAGCGCGCCTTGAACAGCCCGCCGAGAATGCCGCGCACGATGCGGCGGCCAGTGGTGCCGCGCAGTTCCTTCTTCAGCGCCTCGGTCAGCGCTCCGCCAAAGCTGTCGTCCTTCTCGACCCGGCGCCCGCGCCCGCTGCCAGACGGCTCGTACCGGCGCGAGGACGCGCCGCCGCCATAGCGCCGCGCGTTCTCGAACTCGCGGTCGTCCTGCGGCTCTGGTTCTGCGGCGGCCTCGGCCTCTTTCGCGGCGTCTTCGGCGCGCTTGGTCAGCGTCTCGTAGGCGCTTTCGCGGTCGACAAGCGTGTCGTACTTGCCGGCCACGGGCGACGCTGCGATGACCGCCGCGCGCTGCGTATCGGTGATCGCGCCCAGCTGCGACGACGGCGGGCGGATCAGCGTGCGCTCGACGATGCCCGGCGCGCCCTTGTCTTCCAGCATCGAGGTCACGGCCTCGCCGGTGCCGACATCGCGGATCGCCTCGGCCGTGTCGAACCGGGGGTTGGCGCGATAGGTCTCGGACGCGCGGCGCAACGCCTTCTGGTCGCGGGCGGTGAAGGCGCGCAGCGCGTGCTGGATGCGGTTGCCCAACTGGCCCAGCACGTCCTCGGGCACGTCGTCCGGGTTCTGGGTGCAGAAGTACACGCCGACGCCCTTGGACCGGATCAGCCGCGCCACGGTTTCCACTTTGTCGATCAGCGCCTTGGGCGCGTCGTCGAACAGCAGGTGCGCCTCGTCGAAGAAGAACACCAGCTTCGGTTTGTCGGGATCGCCGACCTCGGGCAGTTCCTCGAACAGTTCCGACAGCAGCCACAGCAGGAACGTGGCGTAGAGCTTGGGCGAGGACATCAGCTGATCCGCCGCCAGCACCGAGATCCGCCCGCGCCCGTCCGCATCGACCTGCATCAGGTCCGACAGGTCCAGCGCCGGTTCGCCAAAGATGCCCGCGCCGCCCTGATTTTCCAGCACCAGAAGCTGGCGCTGGATCGCCCCGATCGACGCCGCCGAGATATGGCCATAGCGCAGCGACAGGTCGGGCGCGTTCTCTCCGACCCAGACCAGCAGCGCGCGCAGGTCCTTGAGGTCCAACAGTGGCAGGCCCTCTTCGTCGGACAGGCGGAACGCGATGTTCAGCACGCCTTCCTGCGCCTCGGACAGGTCCAGCATCCGCGCCAGCAGCAGCGGCCCCATCTCGGCCACGGTGGTGCGTACCGGGTGGCCCTTGCGGCCGAACAGGTCCCAGAAGGTGACCGGGAACGCCTCGTAGGTGAAATCGTCAAAGCCGATGGTACCGGCCCGCTTCATGAACGGCTCGTGCAGCTTGCCCTCGGCGGTTCCGGCCACGGCCAGACCGGCTAGGTCGCTTTTCACGTCCGACACGAAGACCGGAACGCCCGCTTTCGAGAACCCCTCGGCCAGGATCTGCACGGTGACGGTCTTGCCGGTGCCCGTCGCCCCGGCGATCAGCCCGTGCCGGTTCGCGTAGTCCAGTCGCAGCCCCTGCTTGACGCCGTAGTCGACGCCGCCGCCGCCCAGAAATACCTTGCCGTCCATGATCCGCTCTCCAAGCCCGACTGCGTGCGGGTCGAAAATACAATGTTAAGGAATGAGTGCCACAGTTAAGGTGTCCGGTTCCCAGTGGAACGGACAAACTTCCTCCCTGTCAGACTGGTCGCGCCCTCGGGCGCGGCCTTTTTTGTATGCCGCAACTGCGGGGCCGCGCGTGCGGCCGCAGCATCGGCGAATTGTGAAGTTTTTGCCATTGACCACCTCGGGTAAACCGCTTAGCGTCCCAATCACAATACATGTCGGCCAGTCCGGCAGGGAGAGAAAAGTCGTGGGAAAAGGGCCGGTTACGGCCCTTTTTTCATGTAACAGACCGCCGCGCCGGTGGGATTTCGCGCGCTGGCAGGCGGCCCGGATTTCGGGGACTGACACTTATTTCGCCCCGTGCTACACCCGCGCCGATAAATTCACACGAGAGCGATGGACACTCCATGAAGCAGACGATTCGAACCCTTCCGCTCGCCCTGATCGTGGCCGCCGGTCCGGTCTTCGCCCAGGACGCGACCACCGAAACGCCGGTTCCCGATCCGATGGAACTGAACATGGGCGTCGACCCGACCGCCGAGGATGGTCCCGGCTCGGTCTACACCCACTCGGAACACGGCGACTGGGAAGTCCGCTGCATCCGCACCGACGCGGGCAACGATCCCTGCCAGCTTTACCAGCTTCTTGAAGACCCGAACGGCAACCCGGTGTCCGAGATCAACGTGTTCCCAATCAATGACGACGCCGTCGAAGCCGCCGCTGGCGCGACGGTCGTGACGCCGCTGGAAACGCTGCTGACCGCACAGCTGGCGTTCCAGATCGACAGCGCGCAGCCCCGGCAGTACCCGTTCGCGTGGTGCTCGCAGATCGGCTGCTTCGCGCGGCTAGGCTTCGCCGACGCCGACGTCGATGCAATGAAGGCCGGGTCTGAGGCACGGATCATGATCCGCCCCGTCGCGGCGCCCGACCAGATGGTCACGCTGCCGGTGTCGCTGAGCGGCTTCACCGCCGCGTTCGACGAAGCGTCCGAACTGAACGTGAACGCCGAGATGGACATCCAGTAACGTCCACCGGTCGGAAACGACAAAGGCGCCACGGAGAAATCCGCGGCGCCTTTTTTCATGCCGGTCGCTGCCCCATGTGCGGAAACGCGGCGGCGTCTAGATCTTGCGGATCGCCAGCACCGCGTTCAGCCCGCCGAAGGCAAAGGCGTTGGACAGGACCGCGTCGACCTTCGCTTCGCGTGCCTCGTTCGGCACCACGTCCAGCGCGCATTCCTGATCCGGTTCCTCGTACCCGATGGTCGGCGCGATGATCCCGTCGCGCACGGCCATGATACACGCCAGCAGTTCCACCGCGCCGGTGCCGCCGATCAGGTGGCCGTGCATCGACTTGGTGGACGAGATCATGACGCTGTCCGCCTTGGGCCCCAAGGCATCCGCCACCGCCGCGCATTCCGTCTTGTCGTTCGCCGCCGTGCCGGTGCCATGCGCGTTGATATAACCGACATCGTCGCGGTTCATCTTGGCGTCGGACATCGCGCCGGTGATCGCCCGCGCCGCGCCCTGCTTGGACGGCATCACGATGTCGCTGGCGTCCGAGGTCATGGCAAAGCCCGACACCTCGGCAAGGATCTCGGCGCCGCGCTTCTTGGCGTGCTCGTATTCCTCGAACACGAAGATCCCCGCGCCCTCGCCCTGCACCATGCCCGACCGGTTGGCCGAGAACGGGCGGCAGGCGTCTTTCGACATCACGCGCAGCCCTTCCCACGCTTTCACACCGCCGAAACACAGCATCGCCTCGGCGCCGCCGGTGACCATCGCGTCCGCCATGCCGGACCGGATCATGTTAAACGCTTGCCCCATCGCGTGGTTCGACGACGCACAGGCCGTGGCCACGGTGAACGAGGGCCCCTTCAGGTTGTATTCCATCGAGACGTGGCTGGTCGCGGCGTTGTTCATCAGCTTCGGCACGATGAAGGGGTGAACCCGGTTCTTCCCCTCTTCGTAGACCGCGCGATAGTTGTCGTCCTGCGTCTGCAAGCCGCCGCCCGAGGTGCCCAGCACCACGCCCGACCGCGCCGCGAGATCGCCGATGAACTCCAGCCCCGCCTGCCCGATCGCCTGTCGCGCCGCCAACAGCGCGAACTGCGTGAAACGGTCGTACAGGGCAATTTGCTGGCGGTTGAAATGGGCGTGCTCGTCATAGCCCTTGATCTGGCCGCCGATGCGGACCGACAGGCGTTCGACGTCGCGGATGTCCAGCTCGGAGATGCCGCAGCGCCCTTCGCGCATGGCCTCCAGCGTCTCGTCCACGGTCTGCCCCAGCGCGTTGATGGTTCCCGCGCCGGTGATGACAACGCGTCTCATCCGTGCTGGTCTTTCACCAAGCCTTCCACCGCGCCGATGATCGCGTTGACGGACGAGATGTCGAACTCGCTTTTCTCGGGTTCGTTGGCGTTGAAGGGCACCTGAATGTCGAACTCTTCCTCGATCGTGAAGATGGATTCCACAAGGCCGAGGCTGTCGATACCGAGATCCTCGAGCGTCTGCTCACCCTTCACGTCTTCCACGTCCAGAACCGCCTGCTCGGCGATGATCTTTCTGACACGATCCCTGATTGTATCGGCCATGCGCGTCCTCTCACCCGGTTGGGCGCTGATCTAATCGGTCACGTCCGGTTTTGAAACCGAATTTTTCAACGCGGCGACCTCTGTTGCCAGCCGCGGAAGCCGCCGCAGCGCCTTATACATTTCAACGTGCGTGTCCATCTTCACGGCCGGATAGCCCATCACCACGCGCCCTTCGGGTACGTTCGACAGGATGTTGGTGCCACCGCCCGCGACGACCCCATTGCCGACGAAGATGTTGTCCACCACGCCAACCTTGCCGCCGAAGATCACGTTGTCGCCTATGGTCACCGATCCGGCGATGCCCACCTGCGCCGCGAACAGACAGTCGCGCCCCACGGTGCAATTGTGGGCGACGTGGACCTGATTGTCGATCTTGGTGCCGCTGCCGATGGTCGTGGGCCGGATCGTGCCCGCGTCGATACAGGCGTTGGCGCCGATCTCGATGTCGTCGCCCAGCACCACCGCGCCCAGACTGTGGATGCGAACCCAGGCCTGTGCCTCGGCGTCGTTCTCTCCGGCCATCGTCTCGCGCGCGGCCTCGGCGCGGGATTTCTCGGGCGTGACATAGCTGAAGCCGTCCGCGCCGACCACGGCGCCCGGCTGCGCGATGAAGCGGTCCCCGATGCGCACCTGCGCGCCGATACGCACCCCAGCGTGCAGCAGGGCATCGTCGCCGATCACGGTGCCTGCGCCGACCGAGGCGTGGCTGTCGATCCGCGCCCGTGCGCCGATCCGCGCGTCGCGGCCGATGACCACGAACGGCCCGATCGCCGCACCATCGCCGATCTTTGCCCCCTCGCCCACGATCGCCGTCGGATGCACACCGTCGGCCAGGTCGGGCCCGGCGTCCAGCATCCGCGTCAGCCCCGACAGCGCCATGCGGGCGCGCCCCACGGTGATCGCCGCCTTCAGCCCCAGCGCCTGCCAGTCCGCACCCGGCCACAGCAGCGCCGCGCGCGCCTGCCCGGCGGCCAGCCCGTCGGCGTATTTGGGATCCATCGCCAGCGCCAGATCATCCGGCCCGGCCGACTGCGGCTCGGCCGCGCCGGTGACGGAAAGGTCGGTGTCGCCGTGGGCCTCGGCCCCAAGGGCGGCTGCGATCTGGGCGATGGTATGGGCGGGCATGAAACCTCCGGCGCGCATGAAAACGGCGCGGGCCAGCGACCCGCGCCGTCCGTGATCGCTGCCGGTTTAGCTGCGCACGTCGTTCAGCGCCACCCCGGCCTGCATCAGGGCGTCGAAGATCTTGCCGTCACGGCCGTACACGTCGTGGCGGAAGTTCAGGCGACCCTTGGGCGAGGTGAAGGCCGTGCGGTACACAAGGTGCACCGGGATCGGCTGTTCCAGATCGACACGGGTGTTCTGGCCGCTGTTCAGGATCCGCTGGAAGAAGTTCACCGGATCGTCGTGCTGCCGTTCCAGCAGGTGGTAGGCAAAGTCGAACGGGTCGGCCAGACGGATGCAGCCGTGGCTAAAGTCGCGGCGGTCGCGACCGAACAGCGACTTGGACGGCGTATCGTGCAGGTAAATGTTGTACCGGTTCGGGAACATGAACTTCACCAGACCCAGCGCGTTGCCGCGGCCCGGTGCCTGACGCAGGCTGAACGGGAAGCTGCCGGGGCTGTAGGACGCCCAGTCGATCGCGCCGCGCGACACGACCTGCCCGCCGCCCGCGACGACCTGAAGGTGACCGTTCGCGGCACCGCCCGACGCAATCATCGCGGGCAGGTATTCGCCCGTCGCGATCGAGCGCGGCACGTTCCAGTACGGGTTGATCTCCATGTATTCCATCACGTCCGAGAACTCGGGGCTGCGACGGCTGGGATCGTTGGCGCCGATCACCGAGCGGGTGTTGAACGTCACCTCGCCGTGGTCGACCACCGACGCGGTGAAATCGACAAGGTTCACCCAGACGTGCCGTTCGCCGCGCGGGATGTTCATCCAACGCTCGCGTTCCAGCGCCACAAGGATCGACGGCAGCCGGTCCTCGATCTGGACGTTGATCTCGGCCATCGTGGTGTTGCCGGCAACACCGTCCTGGTTCAGGCCCATGTCGTGCTGGAACAGCTGCACCGCTTCCTGCAGCGCCGCGTCATAGACCATCGAAGCCGAGCGTTCCATGTAGCCCATCGCGATCAGGCGGTTGCGCAGCTGCACCACCGCGTCGCCCCGGTCGCCCGGTTCCAGCGAATAGGCGCTGACCTGCGGGCCCCAGCCGCCCTTGACCAGCTGTTCCTGCATTTTCAGCCGCGCCTTCATCAGGCGGGTGTATTCCGGGAACTGCGGCGGCAGCGAGCGCAGGAAGGTCACCGGGTTGCCGTCGACCATGCCCTTCAAGAGCTCGGCGCCGTCGCGGCGCGGAAGTTCGCGGACGATGGTTTCGTCGATGGTTTTCGGCTCGAGAATGCCGGACGACACGTCGTGCGCGTATTTCAGGAAGGTGCGGCTTAGCAGAACCTCGACCCGGCCGAGGTCGCGCTGGGTGTCGATGTTGCGCATCGCGGCTTCCAGCGCCGGGATGTTATAGCTGTCGACCGGCAGCGCGTGGTCGCCCGCTTTCTGAAGCGCCATCAGCAGCGCGGTGCGGCGCGCCTCGCTTTCGGCGTCCTGACCGACCCAGACGGGTTCATAGCCGTTTTCGCGGTAGAAGGCCGCCAGTTCCGAGTCGAGCGCCGCGCTTTCGGCAACCGCCGACATAAACGGCGTGATCCGTCCCTGAGCGTCGGCCGGAACCGTTGTCAGGGTGGCAGCGGTAGCGAGCAGCACGGCCATTGCCGTGCGGCCCAGGGTCTTGCGGAACTGGAGCAGCATTCGTCGTCCTTTCGCCAATACGCGAGTCGCAGCGGTCTCTATTGCATGAGGGTAACGCGGCAAAGGGATAAGGAAACGATCACGTTTAGGTCAGCGCCCGTTAGTGGTGCAAACGCGCAACGTTCCTTTGCTATTTCGCCAACTGTCTGCGTTAACGGCATTTTAACCCCGTTTGCGCAGAATTCCGCCGATTCCGGGCGTGTGATGGAACCACGCACCAGCAGGATGTTGGAAAAGGTTCAGACCTGTGCCAAAACTGCAATGCGCCTGGGGATGAGGCAGCACACACAGCCGCGAATACAGCGGCGACAACGGCAAGCGACGGGACGCTTTATAACCATGACGACAAGCTCGAAGGGCCTTTCTAGGCGCGCCTTGCTTGGTGCATTCGCGGCCACCACGGTCGCCGCAGCGCCGACCTTTTCGAATGCAGCGGGTTTCCTTCGCGGGGCGGGCGATATTCGCCGCATCCGCATGTACTCTGGCCGCACCGGTGAGATGATTGACAGCATCTACTGGATCGAAGGCGAATACATCGCCGACGTGATGAAAGAGATCACGTATTTCATGCGCGACTGGCGCAGCGACGAACAGCACATGATCGACATGCGCACGATCGACATCATGTCGGCCTCGCACAAGCTTATGGACGCGTCGGAACCCTACACCCTGTTCTCGGGCTACCGCTCGCCGTCGACCAACGCGATGCTTCGCGCGCGGTCCTCGGGCGTCGCCAAGAACTCGCTGCACATGCAGGGTCAGGCCGCCGACCTTCACCTCGACAGCCGCAGCGTCGACCAGATGGCCCGCGCAGCCGAAGCCTGCCGCGCCGGTGGTGTCGGTCGCTATTCGGGGTCGAAGTTCGTGCACATGGATTGCGGCGTCGTTCGCAGCTGGGGCCGCTGAGCCCCGCCTTTCGCACGGCACAGACGGAACGGATGACGGGTCGCCCAAGGGCGGCCTTTTTTATTCGTGGATGGGGCAAGATCGCGGGGCCAGTCCGCCCCGCACCGTTCTAACCAAACGCGGCGAACGGCAGGTACCGCACGGGATCGCCGGGCGCGACATCCACCGCGCCATCAGGAAGTTCGACCAGCCCCTCGGCCCACGACAGCCCCGAGATGCGGCCGGACCCTTCCGAGCGGAACACCTCTGCCGCGCCGGTGTCATCCAGCCGCGCCCTAAGGTATTCCCGGCGGCCCGGTTTCTTAGACTTCGAAAACGCCGCCGGCACGGTCAGCGCGACGGGCAGCCGCCAATTACCCCCGCCCAACAGCCGCAGCGCCGGTGCGCCGAAGACCAGCGTGCAGACGAAGGCCGCCACCGGGTTGCCCGGCAGGCCGAAGACCGGCACGCCCTGCCACAGCCCCAGCGCCAGCGGGCGGCCCGGCTTGATCGCGATGCGCCACAGATCCATCGTTCCCGTCTCGGACAACAGCGCCGAAACGTGGTCCTCGTCCCCCGCCGACGCGCCGCCCGAGGTCAGGATCACGTCCACCGTGTCCGCCCCGCGATCCAACAGCGCCGCCAAGGCAGCCCGGTCGTCGGGCGCATGGCCAAGGTCCACCGCGGTCAGGCCCCAGCCCTGCAGCAGCGACAGCAGCATCGGCCGGTTGGCGTCCCAGATCTGGTGCGGCAGCGCGTCCTCGCCCACCGCCCGGATCTCGTCGCCGGTCGACAGGACGCCAACGCGCAACGGCGCGCGAACCGGAACCGTGTGCACCCCGGTGGCCGCAAGGATGGCGATCTCGGCAGGCCGCAGGCGCGTGCCTTGCGCCAGCAATAGATCCCCGGCAGCCACGTCCTCGCCCGCCTTGCGGGTGTTGGCGCGGGGCTTGACCGGACCCCGAAACGCGATCTTGCCGTCCTCGGCGGTCACGTCCTCTTGCAGGATCACCGTATCGACGCCCTCGGGCAGAACGGCACCGGTCAGGATGCGCACCGCGTGGCCCGCAGGCACCGCGCCGGGCAGCGGCTCTCCGGCGGCGGAGCGACCGGGGACCAGCGGCATGATCTGCACCCCCTCGCCCACCGACGCCGCCGCGAAGCCATAGCCGTCGACCGCCGAGTTGGGCATCGGCGGGTTCGACCGGGCTGCCAGCACGTCTTCGGCCAGAAACCGGCCCGCCGCCTGTGCCAGCGGCACCGTTTCCGCCGCCGTCACCGCCTGTAGCCGGTCCCGCAGCCGCGCCAGCGCGTCGTCCACCGGGGTCCATGCCACACCGGGCGGCAAGGCGAAACAGTCGTCCTTCAGCGGCGGCGGCTTCACGAACCGGCCTCGCGCAGTCCCGCCTGCCCGGTCAGCCCGGTGCGGTCCAGAACGAAGTCGGCGATGGCACGGGTATCGTTCAGGTCGAACACCGGGCGGTCCATGCCGGGATGCGCCACGTTGCTGGCAATCGCCTGCACGGTCGGATCGTCGGTCGCGATCAGCGGCTGGCCCGTCTCGACCCGGTGCGCTTCGATCTTCGGATGACTGTCGCGCTTGTAGCCCTCGATCAGCACAAGATCGACCGGCGCAAGAGTGCGCAGCATCTCTTCCAGCGGCGGTTCCGGTTCGGCCCGCAGTTCGTGCATCAAGGCCCACCGGCGTCCCGACACCAGCAGCACCTCCTGCGCACCGGCCTGCCGGTGGCGATGGCTGTCCTTGCCGGGCTGGTCCACGTCGAAGGTGTGATGCGCGTGCTTGACGGTCGACACGGTCAGGCCACGCCCGGTGATTTCCGTCACCAGCCGCTCCATCAGCCCGGTCTTGCCCGAGTTCTTCCAGCCGACCACACCGAAGATCGCGTTCATGCCTCCTCCCGCAGGATGGTTTCCGCCTGCTCCATGTCCTCGGCCGTGTTTATGTTGAAGAACGGGTCGATCCGGCCGGGCTGGAACAGCGCCGAGGCCGCGCCGTGCCGGTCGGTCCACGCGACGATCTTGCGGACGCCGTCCTGCAACGCGGCACGCAATTCGCCCCGCAACGACACCGGCCACAGCCCGAACGTGGGGTGCCGCCACAGCTTGCCCCGGTCGCCCATCGTCGCCGCCAGCGCGATGGGCGTGCCCTCGCGCTCGGCCGCGTCCGACAGCTTGCGAACAAGATCGGCGGGGAAGAACGGCGTGTCCGCCGCCACGGTCACGATCTGCGACGCGCCCTGGGCCTGCGCCCAGTCCAGCCCCGCCAGCACCCCGGCCAGCGGCCCCGGATGGTCCGGCAGCGTATCGGGCAGCACCGGCAGGCCGAACGCCTCGAACCGCTCTGGATCGCCATTCGCGTTCAGCAGCATCGACCCGACCTGCGGCCGCAGACGGTCGACGACATGCGACAGGACCGACCGCCCGTTCAGCGGCAGCAGCGTCTTGTCGCCGCCGCCCATCCGGCGCGACAACCCGCCCGCCAGGATCACTCCGGGTATTTCAGCCATGCGCGCTTTTCCTGCGATGTTTCGTGTCTTCCTCGGCAACCGAAGCCAGATCCGCATCCCACTCCAGCCGCTCGGCCCCGGACAGGCAGACGAACCGCTTGCCCCGCATCCGTCCGATCAGCGTCAGTCCGACCTGCCGCGCGATCTCGACGCCCCAAGCGGTGAAACCCGACCGCGAGGCCAGCACCGGAATGCCCATCTGCGCCGTCTTGATCACCATCTCAGAGGTCAGCCGCCCGGTGGTGTACAGGATCTTGTCCTCGGCCCCGGCGCCTTCGCGGAACATCCAGCCCGCGACCTTGTCGACCGCGTTGTGACGGCCGACGTCCTCCATATAGACCAGCGGCCGGTCCTGCTGGCACAGCACGGTGCCGTGGATCGCCCCCGCTTCAAGGTACAGGCTGGGGGCGGTGTTGATCTCGTGCGCCAGCGCATACAGCCAAGAGGTGCGCACCGGCGTCGCGGGCAGCCGCACGTCTGCTAGACCTTCCATCATGTCACCGAACACGGTGCCCACCGCGCAGCCCGAGGTGCGGGTCTTTTTCTTCAGCTTGTCCTCGTAATCCGTCTCGCGCGCGGTGCGGACGACGACGACGTCCAGTTCCTCGTCGAAATCGACGGCGGTCACATCGTCATCGTGCCGCAACATCCCCTGATTCAACAGAAAACCCAGTGCTAGGTACTCCGGGTAATCGCCGATGGTCATGGCGGTGACGATCTCTTGCCGGTTCAGATAGATCGTCAGCGGCCGCTCCATCACCACGTTCAGCGTGGTCGGGTTGCCCTCGTGATCGACGCCCTCGACGGCGCGGGTCAGGCGCGGGTCTGCGGGGTTCGGGGCGATACTGAAACGCGCGGTCATGCGGTGTCGTCCTTTGCGGGCCCGTCGATTCCCGGGCCGGTTCACGCAAACCTAGAGCAGTTGCCGGGGCAAGACCACGGGGGCGCCACTTGCCGCGCCGTCGCGCGCCGCCTAGTTTGCGCGCACCAGCGAAGGAGGATCACGATGGTACGCGCGATGGCGATCGAGGAAACCGGCGGGCCGGAGAACATCAAGCTGATCGACGTCCCGGTCGGAGACCCCGGCCGCGGCGAAATCCGCATCCGCCACGAGGCCATCGGCCTGAACTACATCGACACCTACTTTCGCACCGGCCTGTACAAATCAAAGATGCCGCTCGTTCTGGGTATGGAAGCCGCCGGCGTGGTCGAGGCCGTGGGCGACGGTGTCACCCACCTGAAGCCCGGCGACCGCGCCGCCTATGCCGCCCAGCCGCCCGGCGCCTATGCCGAGGCCCGCGTGATGCCTGCCGCACAGGTGTGCCCGATGCCCGATGGCGTGTCCTTCGAACAGGCCGCAGCACTTATGCTGCAGGGCATGACGGTGGAATACCTGTTCCACCGCGTCGTCCCCATTGCCAAGGGCGACCGCGTGCTGTTTCACGCTGCGGCGGGCGGCGTCGGCCAGATCGCCTGCGCATGGGCCAAGTCGGAAGGGATCGAGCTGATCGGCACCGCCAGCACCGACGACAAATGCGCCATCGCCGCGAAGGCGGGCGCGGCGCACACGATCAACTATTCCACCGAGGATTTCGTCGCCCGCGTGAAAGAGATCACCGGCGGTGAAGGCGTCGGGGTGGTGATGGACGGTGTCGGCAAGGACACGTTCGACCGCTCGCTCGATTGCCTGCGGCCCGTGGGCATGATGATCTCGTTCGGCAACGCGTCCGGCCCGGTGCCGCCGGTGAACCTGCTCGACCTTGCGTCGCGCGGCTCGCTTCAGCTGACCCGGACCACGCTGTTCACCTTCCTTGCCGACCACGACCGCTGTCAGGCGATGGCGAAGCACCTGTTCGACAAGCTGCTGGCGGGCGACATCGAGGCGACCATCGGCCAACGCTATCCGCTGGAAGACGCAGCCGAGGCGCACCGCGCCCTGGAAGCGCGCGAAACGGTGGGATCGACGGTGTTCACGCTCTGACAACCCCGTGGCCCATCGGGCCCCGTAGGGTGCGCTCCGCCCTCGGAGTGCACCGCAACAGGGCGGCTCAGGTCAGCGCGGCGCCCGTGTCGGCATCGAAGAACACCGGCGCTTGCGCCTCGGGCGCGATCTTTAGCGTGTCGCCGGCGCGGATCGTGCGGCGGTCACGCAGCAGGACCTGCACCTTGGTGCCGCCGTGGTCGCACAGCACAAGCGTTTCCGAACCCATAGGCTCGACCAGCGTCACCTTTGCGTCCAGCCCGGTCTCGCCGATTTGCATGGTTTCGGGACGCGCGCCCAGCAGTACCGGTGCGCCCGTTGCTGCCGCCGCCGGGACGCTGTCCAGCGTGATCTCGCCCCCGCCATCGGCGCGGAACACGTAACCGGCGCCTTCGGCCGACACCTTGCCGGGGACAAGGTTCATCGGCGGCGAACCAATGAAGCTGGCGACGAAGGTGTTGGCGGGGCTGTCGTACAGCTCCATCGGCGTGCCCAGTTGCTCGACCACGCCGCCACGCATCACGGCGATCCGGTCGGCCATCGTCATCGCCTCGACCTGATCGTGGGTGACATAGACGATGGTCGCGCCAAGGCGTTGGTGCAGCGACTTGATCTCGGCCCGCATTTCGACGCGCAACTGGGCGTCGAGGTTCGACAATGGTTCATCGAACAGGAACACGGCCGGGTCCCGCACGATGGCGCGGCCCATCGCAACGCGCTGGCGCTGGCCGCCCGACAGCTGGCGCGGGTAGCGATCCAGCAGCTTGCCCAAGCCCAGAATCTCGGCCGCGTCCGCGACCTTCTTCTCGCGCACGGCCTTGTCGACCTTGGAGATTTCCAGCGGGAACCCCATGTTCCGCCCCACCTTCATGTGCGGGTAAAGCGCGTAGTTCTGGAACACCATCGCGATGTCGCGCTTCTTGGGCGCTTCGTCGGTGACATCGCGGTCCCCGATATGCAGCGTCCCGCCCGAGAAGCCCTCGAGCCCGGCGATCATCCGCAAAAGCGTCGACTTCCCGCAGCCCGACGGACCGACCAGAACGAGGAACTCGCCATCCTTGACGTCGATCGAGACATCCTTGAGCGCGTGAAAATTGTCGTAGTACTTCTCGGCGCCCGTGATCTTCAGGTTTGCCATCGTGGTTGGTTCCTTTAGCGGGATGCGGCCCCGCGCATGGGGGACCGCATCGGCGTTTCGGTTGGGATCAGGCCTTGCGGACCAGAATTTCCGAGCTTTTCAGCCAGAACGGCGCAAGACACAGCGGGGTCGAGGACAGCGGCAGGATCGACGGGCTAAGCTCGATCCCGATCACGTCCGCGATGAAGGCGCGGCGCGCCATCATGCGGGCGTAGACCTCGGGGTGACGTTTCTCGATCTCGGCCCGCAGGTCCGCGTCGGCGAACACGATCGCGTCTTCGCAGTTCAGGGTCTGACCATCCAGCATCGGCACCGGGATGATGTCGACCTGAAACGGCATGCCCGACGCGATCTTGCCGCTGTTCTTGCGGCGCACCGGCGTGTTCATCCACTCGTCGTGGCTTAGCAGGTGGCCGGGGTTCAGCGCCGGTTCAAGATCGGCCTCGGCCAGCTTCTTTTCCACCGCGTCGTAGATCACCGCTCCGTCGACACCGATCTCGGCGGTCTCGTACCACGTCAGCAGCGCCTCGAAGTAGCCTTTGCACTTGGCCAGGAAGGTATCGTCGCCGTCGGCCATCAGGCCGCCGCGCGCCGAAATACCGCCCCACAGGCCGACGCAGGTGGTGATGCCGTCGCCCTTTTCGATGACCTTGCCCGAGGGCGAGGACAGGCCGATGATCGGGCCGCTGCCGCCGTTGGTCGACAGCATGAAGTGGCATGCCATCTGTTCACCGGCATAGCCCATGTTGCTGGCTGCCTCGTGCTCGGTGTCGCCGGGCTTGGCGTTGGTCACGACGCGCCAGACGGCGGCAGACGCGCGGGCAGAGCCGAATTCCAGCCATGCAATCTCGTCCGCGTCGACCACGGCGCGTAGGCCCTTGGTCTCGTGCATCAGCACCGGGGTCACATCCGACAGAAGCCCCGCGTCACCCGCCACCTTAGTCAGCGTCGCGACCAGATGATGCGGCACGAAGAAGCTGGGGGCGTCGTCGTACTCGACCTCTTCAAGGTACTTCCAGCCGGCGATGCCGATGGTCTGACCCGAAGCCATGCCAAGCCCGGACAGGACCTCGGTCAGCTTCGGCGCCTCGGTGCGGTCCTGCCCCATCAGGCTAAGCGACTGCGCCAGTTCCACCTCGACCCCCGGAAGGCCCGAGATCGCGGCGTAGGGCACGCATTCGTTGCCGGTTACGATGATCCGGCGGCCATCGCGGTTCAGAAGCAGCAGCGCCTCTTCGAAACGCGGCTCGAAGCCGGTCAGGAAGGCGATGTTCGCCTGATGCTCACGGTCGGAATAAACCACGACCCAGTCGCAGTCGGCGCCGGCCACCAGCGCGTCGCACCGGGCGGCGTAGGTTTCGCCGGGGATCACGGGACGCGACTCGGGCAGGCCGAAGTCGGGAATCGTCACGTTCGAAAGTTCGGTCGTCATCTTGGGTGTCCTCGTTCCTCGATGGTCGTCAGTTGGAATAGGCTTGGCCCTTGGCGGACCATTCGGGGTTCTCGTCGGCCGGGAAGGCCGGGCGGACGACCTGCGTCCAGTTGCGTGCGCCAAGGTCCAGCGACACGGTGCCCGGCGTCAGCAGCAGGATGTGGCGTTTGGCGATGTCGATGATTTGCGGGTGCAAATAGCCCAGCTTGACCACGTAATAGGCGTGCTTGACCGGATCGATGCCCATCGCCTCGAAGTGGCGCGGCGTGGTGATGCCGATGGGCAGATCGTGGAACGTCGCGAACACGTCGCCGAAGCGGATAACGCACCAAGCGCCCTCGGCGCTGCGATAGGGCTGGAACCCGCCCAGCACCAGTTCCGGACCGCAGGCGACGATCTCGCCCTCGACGGCCATCGTCTCGACCGGCTCGGAAATGTGCTCTGCCCCAAGGTCGAAGGCGATGCTGGCGCCGACGCCCATCTCGTTGGCCTTGGCCACCAGCTTGGGCGCGTAGATCCCGGCCACGACGGAGTCGCCCAAGCGGTCGTCGCGCAGGATCTCTTGCAGGACGTGGGTCAGGTCGCCCGGCGCACCGGCGGTGGTGTTGTCACCAGAGTCGCTGACGTAGACGGGGCGCTGTTCGCTTTGCGCCGCCTTCAGAAGGCCCGGCGCCACGGCGTCGGTTTCCATCCGCAGGATCATCTGGTCGCGTGCGTCCCAGATCTGCTGGGCAAGGTCTTCGGCCACGCGCTGCGCCACGGCGGCGTCGCCATCGCTGGTCACCACGGCGCTCATGCCGGTCCAAGGGCGGTCGTTGAAAGCGAAGCCGACGAAGATGTTGGCCTCCATCACGCCATCGACGGAATCGAACCCGGGCAGCGTGGCATATAGGGTCGAGCCGGGCACCTGCGTGGTGATCGCCTGTTCGCCCGACACCAGAATCGGGATGTGCACGGCGGCGGTTTTGGGGGTGAGACCCTGTTTGATCGTGCGCACCAGCATATGCGCGGCGCGGTAGCCGGTTTGCTTGTCGTCGCGGTGCGGCGCGGTGCGCAGAACCGAGAACACCGTCGCCGCATCCAGCAGTTGCTGGGACAGGTGGCCGTGCAGGTCCAGCGCCACGCCGATCGGCATGTCGGGGCCGACCGCTTCGCGCACATGGGCCACGAAATCCGCATCGGCCTGAACATCCAGCCCGTCGACTTCCAGCGCGCCGTGGTTGCAGACGACGACGCCATCGAACGGGCCATTCTCGGTCAGCAGCTTCACTGTCTCATCGCGGATCGCGACATAGTTCGAATGGGTCAGCGCGCCCCCCGGCAAGGCGGTCGCCCACATCAGCGGCACCGCTTCGAATTCGGGTTCCTCGGCCAGGCGGGCCAGAACGCCGCGCACCAGCCACAGGTTGTTGGCCGGAAGCTCGTCGCCCCGATAGATCTGCATTGCGTCCTCGTCCGTCTTCAGCGGCGAGCCCACGAGGGCCTCGACCGACAGACCCACGATCGCAATTCTGCGCGTAGCCATATTCTGTCTTTCCTTTTGTGTATTTACCAGGGGAACGGGCTGTCGCCCGACGGCTCTGTCAGCGCATTCAGCGCCAACGCAAGCCCCCCTCGCGGGGTGTCCATCTGCGCGATGTCCGAACTTACGATCCGGCACAGCGCGCGCGGCGATTGCAGCGCGTTCCGTGCCAGCATCCGCTCGGCGGCAGGCAGCAGGTAATCCGCCAACAGTCCCAGGCCCGAGCCCAGCACGACCACCGGCGGGTTGAACAGGTTGACGAGGTCTGACAGCGCACGCCCCAGCATCTCGCCCGCCTCGTCCAGCAGCGTCAGCGCCCGCTCGGACCCCGAACCGGCCAGCGCGCGGATCTCTCCGAAGGTCTCGGCCTTCAGACCAACCCGTTGGAACCGGCGCACCAGCGCGGGTTCCGACAGGTAGGCCGAGGCACAGCCCGACGCGCCGCAGGTACACAGCCGACCGTTCGGCACCACCTTCATGTGGCCGATCTCGCCCGCGAAGCCGCCGGCGCCGACATAGGGGCTGCCGTTCATGTACAGCAGGCCGCCAAGGCCCGACGCGCTGTCGACATAGATATAGTCATCGACATCGACGCATTGGCCGAACAGCTTTTCGGCGATGCCCGCGGCGCGGCTATCGTTGTCGATGTGGAATTTCGACGGGATCTTTCCGCCCAGAATTTCGGGCAGGTTCAGGTCCTGCCAGCTCATGTTCGACGATTCCGCCAGACGGCCGCCGGTGGCCACCAGCCCCGGCACACACAGACCGAATGCCGAAACATCTTCCGGCTTTGCTCCGATCCGGTACAGGAATGTATCCAGACCCTTACCGATCGCGGCCTCGACATCGGCCGCATCCGTCAGCGGCGGCAGGGCCATCGTCTCGGCCGGGGTGCCGTCAAGCCCCGAGGATACGAACAGCAACTGCTCGGGCATGATGTGCGCCCCGATCAGCAGTCCGGCATCGGTCTTGATCGCCAGCGTTTCCGACTTGCGGCCACGCCGCCCCTCGGACGAGGCGGTGCCCCGCTCCAACAAACCAAGGGCATCGAACTGTGCCACGATGGTGGAAACGGTGGACCGGTCGATCCCCGTCTCGGCCACGATATCCTTCTGCGACAGACCGGGTTTGGTGCGCACGGCGTTGAACACCTCGATCGCGTTGATCCGGCGCAGCGCGGTGGGGTGAACGCCCCTGGGAATGGCTGTGGTACGTGGCATGTCTATTTATTCCGAGTTCCTGAACATTACCTATGCAGCAGCGGCGGAAAGGGTCAAGAACGGACAGCGGCCGAAAGCCGAAAAAAGCTGACTTTCTTTTCTGCTCGTTTCTTAATCGCATAAAACAAGTTATTTTACTGATTTTGGTCAGTCTGAACACAAATCTCGCGTTGACACCCCACCCGCCCCTCATGAGATATTGGTCCAGGGTTCGGATTAATAAATTCCAGCCTGAGAACCAACAGGAGCTACCATGCGAATCCACGCTGCCCTTGCCGCCACCACAGCAATCGCCATCGCCCAGTCCGCCGCCGCGCAGGACGCCAGCCCGGTCTGGACCTACTGGGGTGCCGGCGCCGAGCTCGACGCGATTTCCAGCCTGATCGAGCTGAACAACGAAGCCTATCCCGACACGCCCGTCACCCACGAAGTGATCCCGGGCAACACCGTCGAGCTGCGTCGCCAGCTGCAGACCTCGCTGCTGGGTGGCAACCCGCCGGCCGCGTACCAAAGCGCGATGGGCTATGAAATCAAGACCTTCGTCGACGCCGGCCAGCTGGCCGACCTGTCCGACATCTGGGCCGACATCAACGCCGAGGAAATCTTCCCCGAAGGCCTGAAGCGCGTGATGAAGATCGACGGCACCCCCTACGCCGTGCCGCTGAACATGGCGCTGATCTCGAACATCTTCTACAACAAGGAGCTGTTCGACGAGAACGGCTGGGAAGCTCCGACCACCTTCGACGAGATGGCTGCCCTGTGCGGCGAGATCGAAGCCACCGGCACCGCCTGCCTTGCCAACGGCGCTGGCCCGTTCTGGAGCCTGTACAACTTCTACGCGCCGCTGCTGTCCGTCGTGGGCGTCGAGGGCTACTTTGCTCTGGCCTCCGGCGAAATGGCGTTCGACAGCGACGAATTCCGCGAGGCGCTGCGCCTGTACGGCGACGTCTACGCGTCGAACTATATCGAAAGCTGGGGCGGCAAGACCTGGGCCCAGGGCGGCGACGACGTGGTCGCGGGCCGCGTGGCGATGTACCAGATGGGCGACTGGATCTCGGGCTATTTCAAAGAGCTGGAGTGGGTGCCGGGCGAAGACTATGACTTCTTCCCTGCCCCGGGTGTCGGCGATGCGGTCGTGATCCAGGTGGACGCGCTGGCCGCTCCGGCCGGGAACGAGGCGTCGCTGGAAGCAGCCGCCAACTTCATGCGCACCTCGGCCGGCATCGAAGGCCAGTCGGCGTTCAACACCTACAAGGGTTCGGTTGCCGCCAACCTGGAAACGCCGTCGGACATCTACGACTACATCGGCGCCAAAACCAGCGAGCAACTGAACGCGGCCAACGGCTCTGACGCCGTCGTGCCGAACCTGTTCTTCCTGCTGCCCACCGAACTGGGCACCGAACTGGGCGTGCAGATTGAGCGTTTCGCCGCCGATCCGACCGATGAAACCATCGACTCGGTGGTCGAGACCCTCGAGCGCCTGCGCCAAAGCGCCCTTGACCAAGGCACCTTCGTGACCTGGTAAGACGCGGCGAATATCAAAACACCTGTGTCGCGCGGCATCCGTCGCGCGGCACAAGGCGGAGACCCAAATGCCAAGATCCAAAGCAGCCCCCTGGCAGAGAAGCGCGCGCGTCTGGTTCGCGCTGTTCCTTCTTCTGCCTGTTGCCCTGTTCGCAGTGTTCTACATCTACCCCGTGATCGACACGATCCGGCTGTCGTTCCAAAGCTGGAACGGCCTGTCGCCGACACGCACCGACGTGGGGCTCAGCAACTATCAATGGCTGCTGGGCGAAAACCGCTTCTACAACTCGCTGATGAACAACATCCGCTGGCTTGTGTTCTACGTGATCGGCCCGACCGGGCTGGGCCTGCTGCTGGCGCTGCTGGTGAACCGCATGAACCGCGGCCAAGGCTTCATGAAGCTGGTGTATTTCCTGCCCTATACCCTGCCCCCGGTCGCCGTCGCCGCGATCTGGCGCTGGATGTACGAACCCAGCGCGGGCTTCGTGAACCGCACGCTGGAAGCCGTGGGTCTGGGCGTGCTTGCACAGAACTGGATCGGCGACGCCGATACCGTGACCTACTCGCTGATGGCGGCGGGTCTGTGGTGGTCGGTGGGCTTCTCGTTCATCGTGTTCTTCGCCGGCCTGCAAAACCTGCCCCGCGAATGCCTGGAGGCCGCGACGATCGACGGCGCCAGCCCGTGGCAGCGGTTCTGGAAGGTGACTTTCCCGTTGCTTTGGCCCTCGACGACAATCGCCTTGGGCATGTCCGCCGTGGACGCGATGCGCCTGTTCGACCTTGTCTGGGCCATGACCGCTGGCGGCCCTGCCTATTCCTCCGACGTGCTGGCGACCCAGATGTACGACACCGCCTTCGGCCGTCTGCAGATGGGACAGGCAAGCGCCATCTCGGTGGCCATGCTTGTCGTGTCCGCCGCCGTCATCCTGCCCTTCGTCATCTACATGGCCCGACAGGTGGAGCGCGCTGAAAATGACCACTGACACCCTGACCGCGAACAAGAGCTTCCGGGCGAAATACCGCCCCGGCGCCCTGCTGCCGGCGCTGGCCGTCGCCATCGTGTTCCTTGCGCCGCTGCTGGTGGCCTTCAACACGTCGCTCAAAACGCCGGCAGAGGTGCTGGACGTGTTCTCGCTGCCCGCCGCGCCGAACTGGCAGAACTATGCCACCGCGTGGGACCAGATCGGCCGCACCTTCTGGAACAGCATCATGATCACGGTGCCGGGGGTGATCTTCTCGGTGCTGCTCGGCGCGATCGCGGGCTTTCCGCTGTCGCAGATCAAGGGCCGCATCGGGTTCATCATCTACCTGTTCCTGCTGACCGGCATGCTGGTGCCCTATCAGATCGTGCAGATCCCGCTTTTCTCGATGATGCGGGGGCTGGGCCTGCACAACACGATCCCCGGCATGTGGCTGGTTCACGCGGCCTATGGCGTGCCGATCTGCACCTTCTTCATGCGCAACTTCTTCGCCTCAGTCCCGCGCTCGATGTTCGAGGCGTCGCTGATCGACGGCTGCAGTATCCCGCAGTACTTCTTCAAGGTGCTGCTGCCAGCCTCGACCTCGGGTCTTGCCGCGCTGGCGATCATCCAGTCGCGGTCGGTCTGGAACGACCTGCTGTTCGCGATGACGCTGACCAGCAACGACCAGGCCCGCCCCGTGACCGTGTCGATCAGTGCCCTGACCAGCGGGTTGCAGGTGCAATACGGGGTCCTGATGGCTGCCACGCTGGTGTCGGTGGTGCCGGTGGTGATTTCCTACCTGCTGTTCCAGAAAGCCTTCGTGGCCGGTGTGCTGGGCGGCAGCTCCAAATAGCGCCCCTGCCCGGCCCCGATACCCAAAGCAAAGCCCGGCGACGCATGTCCGCCGGGCTTTTTTGTTGACGTCGATGCAGTCCAAACCGTCGAAAAGCGAGGCTCCGGTCTGGAGCGTGCACGCGTCAGCTACATTATTTTTGCCGGTCGCTGGCGCCGCAAATCAATAGAAGCGTTTGGTCTCGCTTAGCGCGCAAAAAACATCAACTCGAAGATGAAATTGAGGCTTCAAATACTCGCACACATAAATATCCGTTGCGTGCAACAATTTTCGAAAATTCCTCTACCACTCAGATAATGAAATGATAACATCAGCATATGCAATATTTGGTGGATAAAATTATGCCAGGGTTTCCAAAATTTCTGAAGTTCATCGTTCTCGCGTCGACGGTCGCAGCAGCACCTCATGCAGCATCCGCCGCCACAATGACCTTTGACGAATTGAACAGCTGCTCCGAGCCTATGCAGGCGCCATGTAACAACCTGTACGAGGAGGACGGCATCACGGCGTCGATGACTGGAATCGTGTGGGGTCCGGGCGCTTTGCCTCTGAACGACTACGGAGATCGCGAGTCTAAGTACGTCGATTTCACAATGGAGCGACCCTTTCGAGCTGTCGAATTCAAGGTCACGCGTTCGCCGAACGGATGGGTCGAAGAAAGCCCTTCCTACACCGAAACTATAGCCAATCCGCCTTTGATTTTCCCCGAGTTGAGGATCACCGGGTTCACCGGATCAAGCATCAAGTTCGAACACCTCATCGATTCCTCCCGAACGAGTTCTTCGCTGAGTTTTCTCTTCCCTGACCTACCCAATGTCATAACTCGTTTGAGGATTGAGCACCTGCGCCCGGACGAATCTGGGTTCCAGGCCTTCTGCCCGCTGATGGGAACCGTCCCATGCAACTCAGTCAGGATTGACGAGGTCACGCTTGCACCCGTGCCCGTCCCGGCATCTGGCGTTCTCTTGCTAAGCGCCCTAGTGCTAGGCCTCGGTCGCGCAGGACACCGCCGAGCAGTTGCCCATAAACGCAGACAATAAAGCTCGTTAGCTAATTCTGGTGCCCGAGGGGGGACTCGAACCCCCACGGTATTGCTACCGGCGGATTTTGAATCCGCTGCGTCTACCATTCCGCCACTCGGGCCACCGGTGTTCCGATTACAGCCCGACGTGCGGGCCGTAAACAGGATTCTGGGCCTGAGCGCCTCTCTCGTGGCGGCTTTACAGCGTATCCGCTGCGAAGGTGTCGCAGGTGTCGATGCGGCCGCTGTCGAAACCGGTCTGGAACCAGCGGCGGCGCTGTTCCGAGGTGCCGTGGGTGAAGGTGTGCGGCTGCGGCACCCGGCCCGCGTTGCGTTGCAGCGTGTCGTCGCCGATCTGGCGCGCGGCGTTCAGCGCTTCGTCCAGGTCGCCGCCCTGAAGCACGTCGAACCGTTCGTCCGCCCGCACGGCCCAAACCCCGGCCAGACAATCCGCCATCAGCTCGATCCGGACCGAGATCGCGTTGGACTCGGCCTCGCTCACCTGCTGCCGGATCTCGTTGGCCTGCGACAGGATGCCAAGCTCGTCCTGCACGTGGTGCGCGATCTCGTGCGCCACGACGTATGCGGCGGCAAAGTCCCCGCCGGCGCCCAGCCGCTGTTCCATCGTCGCGAAGAACGCGGTGTCCAGATACGCCTTCTCGTCCGCCGGACAGTAGAACGGCCCCGTCGCGCCCGAGGCGCCGCCGCAGGGTGACTGTGTCACGCCGCTGAACAACACCAAGGTCGCCGGGTCGTATTCCGCGCCCAATTGCTCGCGGAACACCTCGGTCCAGACCTCTTCGGTGTCGGCCAGCACCACCGACACGAACTGGCCCGCCTCCTGCTCGGCGGCGCTGAGCTCGCGCGTCTGGCTTGGCGGAGACGACAGGCCCGTGTCGTCCAGAAGCGGCGTCAGGTCGACGCCCAGAAAATAGCCGATGGCCACGATGGCAAGCACGCCCAGCCCGCCTGCCCCGCCGACGCGAAGGCCCCCGCCACCCCGGCGACGACGATCCTCGATATTGGCGCTGCCGCGCCGGCCTTTCCATCTCATTGCCGTCTCCCTGACGATACGCAAGGTAAGGATATGTCGCCGCGCCGCCCCGGCAAGCTTGACCTGCTGCTTTCAGCGTGGATTAACGACGCCGAACCTGAAGAACGCGCGGATTCGGATCGGACATGCTCAGACGGCTCTACGATTGGACGGTCTCTTTGGCCGCTTCGAAATACGCGCTTTGGGCGCTGGCCTTCGTGGCCTTCATCGAAAGCTCGGTCTTCCCGATCCCGCCCGACCTGCTGATGATCCCGATGATCATCGCCGCCCCCCGCCGCGCCTTCGTGATCGCCGGGGTGTGCACCGTGTCGTCGGTGCTGGGCGGGATGTTCGGCTATTACATCGGCTACGGCCTGTTCGAGACGGTGGGCCGCCCGGTGCTCGAGTTCTACGGCAAGGACGCCTATTTCGACGAGTTCCGCGCGCGCTACAACGAATGGGGCGCATGGGCGGTGCTGATCGCGGGCGTCACGCCCTTCCCCTACAAGGTCATCACCATCCTGTCGGGCACCACCGGCCTGAACCTTGCGGTGTTCACGGTGGCGTCGATCATCGCACGCGGCCTGCGGTTCTTCGTCGTGGCCGCGCTGCTGTGGAAACTCGGCGCACCCATTCGTGACTTCATCGAACGTCGTCTGGGCTTGATGTTCACGCTGTTCGTCGTGATTTTGCTGGGCGGCTTCCTGGCGGTGAAATACCTATGACACAAAGCAAAACACTCATCCTGCTGGCCTCTGCTGGCTCGGTCGCGCTGCTGGGCGGCGCGTTGATTTCACAGTACTTCTTCGGCCTCGCGCCCTGCGAGATGTGCATCTGGCAACGTTGGCCCCACGCCATCGCGATCGCCATCGGCGCACTGGCGCTGGCCGTGAAAGCGCGCGTGCTGGCGCTGCTTGGCGCACTGGCCGCCTTCGTTACCGGCGCCATCGGTGTGTTCCACACTGGGGTCGAACGCGACTGGTGGGAGGGGATCACCGAATGCTCGGGCACCAGCGGCATCTCGAACACCTCGATCAACGACCTGCTGAACCCGGCTATCGACGCCGGCCCGCCGCTGGTCCGCTGCGACCAAGTGGCGTTCGAGTTCCTGTCGCTGTCGATGGCCAGCTGGAACGCGGTGTTCAGCTTTGCGCTGGTGCTGGTCTGGCTTGCGGCGTGGCGCGCGGCGAAGTGATCCGGTCCCCGTAAGAACGGGGATCACGGACCGACATTCTTGCAGACCGAAAAAGGCGACGCCCGGTCCCGGACGTCGCCTTTCGATTCTGCGCGAAACAATGCGGGGCGAGCCCCTGTCACTGTTTCTCTACCTCACCCGTCCAACTTGCGCAGGCGCGAGATCAGCGACGAGGTGTCGTGCCGTCCGCCGCCCATGTTCTGAACGTCCTTGTAGAACTGGTCGACCAGCGCCGTGACCGGCAGCGAGGCGCCGGTTTCCTCGGCGGTGGCAAGGCAGATCGCAAGGTCCTTGCGCATCCAGTCCACCGCGAAGCCAAAGTCGAACTTGTCGTCCAGCATCGTCTCGTAGCGGTTCACCATCTGCCACGACCCGGCTGCGCCGCCGCCGATCACCTCGACCACGTCGCGCCCGTCCAGACCGGCCTTCTGGGCAAAGTGCAGGCCCTCGGCCAGACCCTGCACCAGACCCGCGATGCAGATCTGGTTGACGGACTTGCACAGCTGGCCCGCGCCGCTTTCGCCCAGCCGCTTGCACAGCTTGGCATAGCTTTCCATCACGGGTTCGGCCCGGCCATAGGCCGCTTCGGTGCCGCCGCACATGATCACAAGCTGGCCGTTCTCGGCCCCCGCCTGCCCGCCGGACACCGGCGCGTCGACGAAAGCGATGCCAGAGTCCTGCGCCACTTCGGCCAGTTCACGGGTCACCGCCGCCGATACCGTGGTGTGGTCAACGAAGACCGTCCCGTCGGCCATCCCGGCGAAAGCACCGTCGTCGCCGGTGCAGACGGCCCGCAGGTCGTCGTCGTTGCCGACGCAGGCCATCACGAACTCGGCGCCCTCGGCGGCCTCTTTCGGCGTCTTCGCGGCGGTTCCGCCATGCTCCTTCACCCACGCTTCCGCTTTCGCGAAGGTGCGGTTGTACACGGTCACCTCGTGGCCCTTCGCGGCGAGGTGCCCGGCCATCGGGTAGCCCATGACGCCCAGTCCCAGAAATGTCACCTTGGCCATGTCGCGCTTCTCCCCATTGTCATGTTATCCGGGTCCGACTAACTAACGGCCCCACCCCCGTGGTCAACCAAGGATTACCGACACATGGCGACAGCCTTCCGATGGCTCCTGAGGCTTTTCACCGTGATCGCGGGCCTCGCCATCGCCGCCATGCTGCTGGCCTACTACATGGCGTCGCGGTCATTGCCGGATTACGACGCGACCGTGCAGGTCGACGGTCTGACCGCACCGCTGGAAATCGTCCGCGACCATGCGGACGTGCCGCATATCTTCGGCGCAAGTGATGCCGACGTGTACTTCGGCCTTGGGTATGCTCACGCGCAGGACCGCCTGTGGCAGATGATGATGCTGCGCCGCACCGCGCAGGGCCGCCTGTCCGAGATCTTCGGTCGCCGCACCTTCCGCTTCGACGACCTGATGCGCCGGCTGGACATCTACAACCTTGCCGTCCGGTCGGTGCAGGTGCAGGACGCCGCGACGATGGAGGCGCTGAACGCTTACTCCGCCGGGGTCAACGCACGGCTGGCCGAGGTGAACGACAGCGCCCTTGGCCGCGGCGCGCCCGAGTTCTTCCTGTTCTCGCCCGAGATCGCGCCGTGGGCCCCGGCCGACAGCCTCGCGCTGATCAAGCTGATGGCGCTTCGGCTGTCGTCGCACCTGTCGGAAGAGGTGCTGCGCGCGCGCACATCGCTTCTGTTGCCCGAGGACCGGCTGCGCGACATCCTGCCCGACAGCCCCGGTGCGGGCATCGCCGCGCTGCCGGAATACGCCAGCCTGTTCCCCGGCGTCGAACGCTTTGCCGAGGTCGTGCCGGAAACCGACCCGCTGGCGCCCTACGCGCCGCGTGAACTGGCGGGCGCCTCGAACGCCTGGGCCACCGCGCCCAGCCGCGCGGCCTCGGGCGGGACGCTTCTAGCGAACGACCCGCACCTTGGGTTCTCGGCCCCGTCGACGTGGTACCTTGCCCGTCTGGAACTGGCGGCGGGCGGCGTGATCGGCGGCACGATCCCGGGCATCCCGGCGCTGATGGTGGGCCGGTCGCAGCATTTCGGCTGGGGCATCACGTCGTCCTACCTCGACGATCAGGATTTGTATGTCGAGGAACTGAACCCCGACAATCCCGACGAGGTCCGCACGCCGGACGGGTTTGCGCCGATGGAGACCCGCAGCTCGATCATCCGCGTCAAGGACGAGGCACCCGTCACCATCCAGCTTCAATGGACCGAGAACGGCCCGGTGATCCCCGGTCAGCACTTCGGTCTGGCCTCGATCACGCCGCCCGGCCACGTGATGTCACTGGCATGGACCGCGCTGTCGGCAGAAGACACGTCGATGACCGCAGCGATCCGGCTGATGCAGGCGCGGACCGTGGAAGACGGGCTTGAGGCGGGCGCGCTGTTCATCGCCCCCAGCCAGAACCTGACGCTGGCGGATGCCGATAGCGTCGCGATGAAGACCGTGGGCGCGATGCCGCGCCGGACCGCCAACCACCAGACCACCGGCCGCATCCCCGCGCCGGGCTGGCTGGCCGAGAACCGCTGGCAGGGCTGGATGAACTATGCCGCCAACCCCGAGTTCATCGACCCGGCGGGCGGCATCCTTGGCAACACCAACAACAAGACCGTCAACCGCCCGTTCCCGAACCACGTCTCGTACCATTGGGGCGACACGCAGCGCATTCAGCGCTGGCGTCGCCTGATGCAGGCGCGCGAGGTGCACACCCGCGAAAGCTTCATCGAGGCGCAACTGGACACCGTGTCCTATTCAGCCCGGTCGCTGCTGCCGCTGGTGGCCGCCGACCTGTGGTACGCGGACGAGGCCGCCCCGGCCCGTACGCCCGAGCGGCGGCGGCAAGAGGCGTTAGAGCTTCTGGCCAACTGGAACGGCGAGATGAACGAGCACATGCCCGAGCCGTTGCTGTATGCGGCGTGGATGCGGGCGCTGCAGGACCGGCTGATCCGGGACGAGATCGGGACGCTGGCGCGAGAATATACCCACGTCGACCCGGTGTTCATCGAACGCGTGTTCCGCAACATCAACGGCGCCGGGGTCTGGTGCAACGTGATCCAGTCCAGCGCCACCGAAAGCTGCACAGAGATCGCGCGCCGGTCGCTGGACGATGCGCTGGTCTGGATCGACGAGACCTATGGCGGATCGCTCGAATCGCTGCGGTGGGGCGATGCCCACGAGGCCGCCCATGACCATGCCGTGCTGGGCGACGTGCCGCTGCTGTCGTGGATCGTGAACATCCGGCAGTCGACCTCCGGCGGGGACAACACGCTGATGCGCGGGCTGACGTCGGGGACCGGCACCAACCCCTTTCAGAACGTGCACGGCGCCGGCTATCGCGGGGTCTATGACTTCGCCGACCCGGACAGTTCGGTGTTCATCATCACGACCGGCCAGTCCGGCCACCCGCTCAGCCGCCACTACGACGACCTTGGAGAGCTGTGGCGGCGGGGCGAGTACATCCCGATGTCGCTGGACCCCGAGCTTGCGCGGGCGGCGGCGGTGGGTGTCACGACGCTGATGCCCCGCGACTGACCGCCCCCAGTCCCCAGTTTCCGGTTCCCAGTCTCGCTAGGTGAACGCCCGTGTGATGGTCACGCCGCCCACGGCGGCGACCGTGGTCAGGAGCGTGCCCCACGTCAGGTCCAGCGCCACCATCGACCAATGCCACGGCTTCAGCGTGGCAAGGTTGGTGAACTCGTAGGTGCCGTAGGCCACGGCCCCGAACAGCGCCGCGTTCAACACCAGCCGGGACAACGGGACATCGCCCGTCATGGCGGGCCATGTCACCAGCCAGCACAGCACGGCCACGTAAAACAGATAGAACACCGCCGCCGGTGCAAGGCGGAAGGCCAGCAGGTCGCCGATGTGGCGTTCGAACGCGGGGCGG
Source organism: Psychromarinibacter halotolerans (assembly GCF_029168315.1). Lineage (NCBI taxonomy): Bacteria > Pseudomonadati > Pseudomonadota > Alphaproteobacteria > Rhodobacterales > Paracoccaceae > Psychromarinibacter > Psychromarinibacter halotolerans. The sequence continues at coordinate 445,282 of NZ_JARGYD010000001.1, read as the reverse complement.
ATCATCAGCGTCAGCCCGACTGCGTCCAGCGCAAGGAAGATGGCGCAGGTGGTCGCGTAAAGGATAAGGAATGTCATGGCGGTTCTATTGTTGTTCCGTGTTATAAGACGATACGCCCCCTGCCGGGGATCGGATCAGTCTTTCACAACACGAACAGCGACACCGACACGAAGTAGATAGCCAGGCTCGCCGCGTCCTGGATGACGGTGCAGACCGGCCCCGACCCAAGCGCCGGGTCCGCGCCCAGTCGGTCGAAGGCCCACGGCAGCGCAAATCCCACCACCGCCGACACCGCGCCGCCGCACAGGATCGCCAGCCCGACGGCCAGCGACAGCAAGGCGTCCCCGAACACCAGCTGCACCCCTGCCGCTGCCAGCCCGCCAAGCGACAGGCCGATGCCGATCCCGATGATCATCTCGTCGCGCAGAAGGCGCCCGATTTCGATCTTCTCTTCCGCCAGCGCCCGGACCGACACCGACACCGCCTGCGACCCGATGGCCCCCGCGATGTAGACCAGCGCGGGCACGAAGAAGGCCACGGCGACATTCGCCTCCAGCGCCTCTTCGAAACCAACCATCACAAGCGTCACCAAAGACGACGCCAAAAGGCCGAAGACCAGCCACGGCAGCCGCCGCCGAAGCCGGTCGGACAGCGGCGCGTTCAGCGACGCGCCCGGCCCTTCCGCGTGCGGGCTGATCCCGGCGCTATGCTGAAGGTCCTCGAAATGCTCTTCGCGCAGGATCCGGAACAGCTCGGACGGTGGCACCGCGCCCAGAAACCGGCCCTCGGCGTCCAGCACCGGCACCGCGATCATCCCGCATCGCATCGCCAGCGCCGCAAGCTCGTCCTGATCGGTGTCGGGCGTCACCGTCCCGACGACCGGCGACATGACCTCGGCCAGCGTCTGCCCCTGTCCCGCGATAAGTTCGGGCAGGCCGACAGTGCCCAACAGCCGCCCCTCGGCGTCGGTCACGAACACCGTGTCGGCCGCGTCGAACCTTTGGCCCCGAAGGCGCTGTGACAGGTCGGCAACCGGGGTATCCGGTGCCGCCGTCGGCACCCGCGCTGACATGTGCGCGCGGGCCTCGTCATGGACAGGAGGAGTCTGGGGGTCAGGCAGGTCTCGCATCGGGTGTGCCTTCAGGGTCGGAACGGGTCGTGGCAAAGACTAGACCAGCCACGACCGACTGTCCCGCGGCAACACCGCCTATAGATCGCGGAAGCGTTTTTCCTGACGTGCGGTCCAACGAACCTTCAGATCGAACCCGTCTTCGGACTGAGTCTCGGCCTCGATCACGCCTTCCTCGTGCAGCCACGCACGGCGGCGCCCGTCGGCGAAATCAAGATGCAGCTCGCGCTCGGTCTTTTCCTCTTCCAGCGCGACCGAAACAGAGTCGAACAGCCGGTGCAGCCCCGACCCGGTCCAAGCCGAAACGGGGAAAACCGCGTCGTTGCGCTCGGCCAGCGCCATCAGCGTCTCGCGCCGGTCGCCGGTCACAAGGTCCATCTTGTTCCAGACCTCGATCATCGGCGTGTCCTCGGCCACGCCCAGCTCCTGCAGGATCGCCTCGACGTCCTCGGCCTGTTCCTCGCTTTGCGGGTGGCTGATGTCGCGGACGTGCAGGACCAGATCGGCTTCCAGCACTTCTTCCAGCGTGGCGCGGAAGGCGGCGACCAGCTGCGTCGGCAGGTCGCTGATGAAGCCCACCGTGTCCGACAGGATCACCTCGCGCCCCGAGGGCAGCGTCACGCCGCGCATGGTCGGGTCCAGCGTGGCGAACAGCATGTCCTTCGCCATCACGTCGGCGCCGGTCAGACGGTTGAACAGGGTCGATTTGCCAGCGTTGGTGTACCCCACCAGCGCCACCACCGGAAACGGCACCTTGCGCCGCGCGGCGCGGTGCAGTTCGCGGGTCTTCACGACCTTTTCCAGCTGCCGCCGCAGGCGCACAAGCTGTTCGTCGATCGCACGGCGGTCAGCCTCGATCTGCGTTTCGCCGGGACCGCCGACGAAGCCAAGCCCGCCGCGCTGCCGTTCAAGGTGGGTCCATGCGCGCACCAGCCGGGTCCGCTGGTACGACAGCGCCGCCATCTCGACCTGAAGCACACCCTCGCGGGTGCGTGCGCGGTCGCTGAAGATCTCAAGGATCAGGCCCGTCCGGTCAAGGATCTTGACCTTCCATTCCTTCTCGAGATTGCGCTGCTGCACCGGGCTGACGGGCCCGTCGATCAGAACAAGATCGATCTCGGCCTCTTCCAGCCGCTTGCCCAGCTCTTCGACCTTGCCGGATCCGAACAGCATCCCGGGATGCGCCTTCGGCAACCGCACGACTTCAGAGCCGATCACCTTGAGATCGGGCAACGCCGCGGCAAGCGCCACGGCCTCTTTCAGCGCGGGCTGAGCCTCGCGCGCGTCTCTGTCGGAAGTGATGTCCGGGTGCAGGACCCAGGCATACGTAAGGTGTGGATCGCCCAAGCTTCAGTCGTCACCGTCATACAGGTTGATCGGCTGGCTCGGCATGATCGTCGAGATCGCGTGCTTATATACCAGCTGCGACTGGCCGTCGCGGCGGAGGAGCACGCAGAAATTGTCGAACCAGGTGATCACACCTTGAAGTTTCACGCCATTGATAAGGAAAATCGTCACCGAGACTTTCGTCTTCCGGACATGATTCAGAAATGCGTCCTGCAAATTCTGCTTGTCGGCAGCCATTGGTTTTTTACCCTTTTTCGTTCTGCCGCGGACTGTCCCGCTTATTGTCAGTGAATTCGAGTATGTACGGGAACATATCGGGATTCCAGCCCCAAAAAAGCCGCTACCGATTGAAAAGGGAGCATTTTGCGCCCCCGCCGTGCGAGCGTCGCGTCAATTCCGCCAGAACTCGGGGTTGAGCAACGCGATGATCACAAGCGTCTCCAGCCGCCCCAGCACCATCGACGCGGTCAGGATCCATTTCGCCGCATCGCTCAGCGTGGCGTAGCTGATCGGCACGGATTCGGCGATGCCGGCCAAGGGGCCGGTGTTCGACAGCGCGGCGATGGTCAGCACGGTGGTCTGGTCGAAATTCAGCCCAGTCAGCGACAGCGCCAACATCACCACCGCAATCGACATGGCGAACAGCATGAAGAAGATCCACGCCACATAGGCGCCCCGCGTCCGCAGGTGGCGGGCGAAGACACCCGACCCGCCGACGGAACTGGGATGCACCAGCCGTTCCAGTTCGCGGATGCCGTGCTTGTACAGGGCATAGACCCGCAACAGCTTTACGCCGCCCGCCGTGGTCGCCACACCGCCGCCGATCAGGGCCAGCCCCATCAGCACCAGCCCCGGCGTCTCTAGCCCGGACCACGCCTGCGCGGTGTCCCAGTGGGTGCTTTCGAAGCCGGTGGTCGTCAGGAAGGACAGCACGGTGAACACCCCGCCCCACAGCGCGGCGAAGCCCTGCGCGGCAAGCACGCCGAAGTTGCCGACGTTCTCGATCTCGATGGCACCCCACCAATGGCGCAGGAACAGGAACAGCGGCACCAGCACGACCAGCCCCGCCGCCATCCGAAGCTCGGGGTCGCGGCGGATGCGCTTGCGGCGCCGGACGTTGCCGTCGCGCTCGAACGTGCGACGCGACAGGGCGAAGCCAAGAAACAGCAGAATAACCATCTCGCCGCCGATGCCGGACTGCGCGCCGGTGGTGCCGCCGACCGGAGAGATCCCGCTGGTCGCCAGCGTCGACATCGCGTGGCTGACCGCCACCAAAGGCGTGTCGCCCGCCACAAGCAGCAGCACGAAGGCGACAAGCGTCAGGATGAAGTAGATCGGGAACAGCATGTAGGCATAGCGCCGCAGCCGCATCTGCGGGTCGGCCACCTGCTGGATCTGGGTCAGGCCCGAATCCGCCGTATCGCCCCGGTCGCCCAGAACTTCGAACCCGCCAAGGCTTAGCGGCGCCATGATCGCGATCGCGGTCACCCAGACAAGGAAACCGCCCATCCAGCCGACCAGCGCGCGCCACAGGTGGACCGCGCCCGTCAGCCGCCCGGGATCGGGATAGACCGACGCGCCGGTGGTGGTCAGCGACGACACCATCTCGAAATAGGCGTTGAAATAGCGGGTGTCGCCGACGGCTTCGTACAGCGGGACCGCCAGCATCGCGGGCAGCACGGCATAGGCCGCCAGCAAGGCCAGCAAGTGGCTGCGTGCCTGCCGTCTCACCCCATAATTCGACACGGCGACACCGATCATCGCCGACAGGGTCATGAAGATGATGCCAGAGAACAGGAAGGCCCGCGCGCTGTCCCAGTCTCGCACCGCGCCCGCATAGATCGCGGGCAGGAACATCGACGCCGCGCCGATCATCATCAGCAGGACGATCAGCGGAAGACCTAGGATACGGCTTGGCATCGGGCCCGCCTCAGAAGAAGTCGATCGAGACCTGCAGCAGCCGCTCGACCTCCGGAACGTCCGCCGACAACGAGAAGATGGCGATCACGTCGCCCTCGTCGATCCGCATGTTGCCCGCCGGACGGCGCATCTCGCCGTTCTTCATCACGCCGCCGACCAGCACGCCTTCGGGAAAGTCGATGTCGCGCAGCAGCTGGCCCGCGATGGGCGAGGTCGACAGCACCTGTGCCTCGATCACCTCGGCCTCGGCATCGCCGATGGAATAGACCTCGCGGACGCGGCCATGCCGGATGTGGCGCAGGATCGAACTGACCGTGGTGGTCCGCGGGTTGATGATGGCGTCGATGTCCAGCGGGATCATCAGCGACGCCAGCGACTGGTCGTTGATCAGGCAGATCGACAGCTTGGCCCCGGCGGCCTTGGCGCGCACGCAGGCAAGGATGTTGGTCTTGTCGTCGTCGGTGACCGCAAGGATGGCGTCGGCCTTGGCGACGTTCGCCTCTTCCAGCAGTTCCATGTTCAGGCCGTCGCCATGCAGCACGATGGTCCGTTCCAGCGCGTCGGCGGCGCGTTCGGCCACGGGGCGGCTTTTCTCGATCACCTTCATCCGCACCCGGTCGGCCTGACCTTCCAGCGCCTTGGCCACCGCAAGCCCGACGTTGCCGCCGCCCACGATGACCGCGCGCCGGGTCTTCACGACCTCTTTGCCGAAGATCTCCAGCGCCCGGTCGGCATCGTCGACATGGGCGAAGACGTAGATCTCGTCGTCCACGAACAGCTGATCGCCCGGTTCCGGCGCGAACAGCCGCCCCGACCGGCGCACGCCGACCACGATGGCGCGCAGGGTCGAGAACAGGTCCGACAGCTGGTTCAGCGGCGTGTTCACCACCGGGCAGTCCTCGTCCAGCACGATGCCCATGAGCTGGGCCTTGCCGCCAAGGAAGCTTTCGGTGTCGAACGCCGCGGGGTGCCTCAGGCGGCGCAGGGCGGCGTCGGCCACCTCGCGCTCGGGGCTGATCACCACGTCGATCGGCATGTGCTCGCGCCGGTACAGGTCGCTGTAGATCGCGTTCAGGTAGGACTGACTGCGCAGGCGCGCGATTTTCTTCGGCACGCTGAACACGGAATGCGCCACCTGGCAGGTGACCATGTTCACCTCGTCCGAGTGGGTCGCGGCGATGACCATGTCCGCGTCGCGCGCACCGGCGGCGTCCAGAACGTCCGGGTACGAGGCAAAGCCCGAGATCCCCTGCACGTCCAGCGTATCGGTCGCGCGGCGCACGAGGTCGGGGTTGTTGTCCACGACGGTGACGTCGTTGCGTTCGCCCGACAGGTGGCGGGCGATCTGCCAGCCGACCTGACCCGCGCCGCAGATGATGACTTTCATGCGCCTGTCGCCCTGCTTGCCGTCAAACTCATCCCAGTCGCCAACCGATGGCACGGGGCGCGTGCGGGGTCAATGCACCTGCAGAATCCGGGGGTTGCCCCGAAACGGGTCCCGACACCGCCCTGATCCCGAACCGACCGCGCAGGCGGACAGGGCCTCAGCGCGCCTTGGCGGCGGCCCATTCCCGTTTCATCCGGAATACCTCGGACCGTTCGATCCAGGTGTAGTGGTCGTCCTCCAGCACCGGAGCCCAGTACAGGACGCCCCGCCCCTCGCGCCACGGATCAAGAACGATGCCCTGGTTCCAGGCCGCGCCCTTGGCGCTGACGATGACGGTCGAATGCTCGATCCGGATGTTGTCGGCGTTGGCAATGGCGCGGTGGAAGTCGACGGTCTGGAACCCTTCTTGCCGCAGGCGGGCCTCCAGATCGTCGGCCCAGTCCTTGCACAGGCCACGGGGCTTGATCCCCATGTTGACCTTCACGTTGTGGACCAGCGGCGGATCGACCGCGCGGTAGCGCGGCGCCAGCGTGTACAGCGGGTATTCGACCGCGATCTCGGCGATGCGCGCGGCCTCTGCCGGATCGATCGCTGGCGACAGCGCAAGGATGCCCTGTGTCAGCGCCGCGATCTTGGTCTGCTCGGGCACGCCACTGGTGCCGACGGTTTCGCGCTGCCCGGCCGAGGTGACCTCGGCCACCGGCGGCGTCGAACCGCAGCCTGCGGCGGCAAGAAGCGAAAGCAGAAGTGCTGCCTTGCGGATCATGTTCACGTCCCTCGACCTCAACCCGATGCCCCGGGGTGCTACCCCGTTCGCCGGTCCCTGTCGAGAGCCGCCCATGCTTCGGGCCGCTGAACGCCCCTATGGCGTTGCAGGTGCGCCGCGTCAGCCGCTGGCCTTCCACGCCCCCGCGCGCCCCTCGTCCAGCCGCTCTTTCAGCGCCTCTGGCAACAGGCGCACCGAGGCGACGCGCGGCAGGTCCATCTCGGGGATCAGCCGGTCGGCACCGTACAGCGCAAGATAGTCGGAATGGTTGTCGTACAGGCCCCTGCCCGCCACATCGGCGAAGCTTTCGACGGGGACGCCTTCGGCCAGCAGAACCTCGTGCGCGTCGGTCTCGATATGCCAGTACGTGATCCGCGCGGGCAGCGTCGCATGCGGCACGAAGGCGATCTCGTCCCCGTTCACCAGCGCGCCCGCGTTCACCAGCAGGCCGTCAAGCACGATGCCGTGATCGGCGGTGACGACAAGGTCGCGCGACGGCAAACCGATCCCCAAAGACCCGGCGCGCAGCCGCACAGGTTCCAGCCGGGCGGCCATCGTGCCGCGCAGCCGCACCTCTTGCCGGAACACAAACCGGACCGGAACCGATCGCCCGTCCGAGGTCAGGACGGCATCGCCCGGGGCAAGGTCTTCGATGGCACGGGGCCCCTTGGGCGTCTCGATCCGGGTCCCGGTCAGGAAGCAGTTCGCCGCCCCCGGCGTAATCCCCTGATCGGCCCAGACGTCGTCGCCGTCCTCGACCCGGCTGGTCGAATTGCCGATAGTATCATCCACGCCCTGTTCGGTGGGGCCGACCTGAGACGCGCTCGGATGCGACACAAGCAGCGCGTTGACCGCCGCCGTGACATCGGCGCCGTCCGCGTTCGCGCCCTGAAACACCACGTATTCATCATCCGTCGCGTTATACAGGATCACGACATCGCCGTCCGACAGCGTCAGTTCGCCGTCCGTGTACTGGGACGCGGCGCCGTTGACGTTCTGGATCGCGTTCGCGTTGTCCACGCCGTCGACCAGCACAAGATAGTCGCCCGGTGCGATGATCGTGCCGGGGTCCAGCGTGGCCTTCAGGACGTTGTCCTCCCACAGCTGCCAGCCCGAGACGTCCACGGATGCGCCGCTGGTGTTGTAAAGCTCGATGAACTCGTCCTGCGCGTCGACGCTGCCGTCGCCGTTCAGGTCGTGTCCCGCCCCGAAGGGAATTCCGCCGATTTCGTTGATCACCACGCCGGCCAGCGTTGCGGTCGTCTGTACCATGATCCGGGCCTCCGTCGCTCGTCCCCGACCGCCCCGGTTCTCTGGCGCGGTCCCCTTATGCCCCCGCGCGCCGCCAGCGAATTCTTCGCAGCCGTCGCGGACCGGCGCCGCATCCCGGCGCACGCACGACGCTAAAACAGCGAAAGCGGCGCTTTGATGGCGCCGCTTTCCCGTATTTCATAGCATTTTAAGGGTCTTGCCGGAAGATCAGCCGGTGCGCAGCGCCTCTTCCTCGACCGTGGCGATCCGGCTGCCTGCCTTGTTGGTCGTGACCACGCCCAGCGACTTCAGCTTGCGGTGCAACGCCGAGCGTTCCATGCCGACGAAGCTGGCGGTGCGGCTGATGTTGCCGCCGAACCGGTTGATCTGGGTCAGCAGGTATTCCCGCTCGAACAGTTCACGCGCCTCGCGCAGCGGCAGCGTCGCAAGCGAGCCCGACAGCACCACCTTGCCGTCGTCCTGCCCCTGCGGCTCGGACTGGGGCAGTTCGGCGGCCGAGATCTGGCCCGTGCCGTCGCCAAGGATCAGCACCCGCTCGATCACGTTCTTCAGCTGGCGGACGTTGCCCGGCCAGACCATCGTCTGCAAAAGCGCGACGGCCTCTTCGGACAGGTCGCGCTGCGGCAGGCCCTGCGTCTTGTTGAAGCCCTCGATGAAGTATTCCGCCAGCGTCGGGATGTCCTCGCGGCGGTCTTCCAGCGAGGGCACGATGATCGGCACCACGTTCAGGCGATGATACAGTTCCTGCCGGAAGCGGCCCGCGTCGATCTCGGTCTGCAGATCGCGGTTCGTGGACGAGATCACCCGCAGGTCCACGCGCACCTTGTCGGTGCCGCCGACGCGCTGGAAGGACTGTTCCACCAGCACCCGCAGGATCTTCGACTGGGTGCCCGAGGGCATATCGGCCACTTCGTCGAAATACAGCACGCCGCCGTGCGCCTGTTCCAGCAGGCCCGGCTCGACGCCCCGGTCGGCGCCTTCGCGGCCGAACAGGACTTCTTCCATCCGCTCGGGTTCGATCGACGCACAATTGACGGTGATGAAGGGCGCCTGTGCCCGGTTCGAATTGGCATGGATGTAGCGCGCCGCCACTTCCTTGCCCGACCCCGCCGGGCCGGTCAGCATGACGCGGCCGTTCGACTTGGTCACCTTGTCGAGGTTGTTCTTCAGCGTCTTGAACGCCGAGCTGTTGCCGATCATCTCGGTCGGCCCCTCGTCGCGGCGCTTGAGCTCCGAGTTCTCGCGGCGCAGACGCGAAGTTTCCATCGCGCGGCCGATCACGACCATCAATTGGTCGATGTTGAACGGCTTTTCGATGAAGTCGTAGGCGCCCTGCTTGATCGCCGCCACGGCGATCTCGATGTTGCCGTGGCCGGAAATGATCACGATCGGGATGCCGGGGTTGTCGCGCTTGACGGTCTTCAGGATGTCGATCCCGTCCATGCGGCTGTCCTTCAGCCAGATGTCCAGGATCATCAGGGCTGGCGGTTCGGTGTTGATTGCGGCCATGCAATCGTCCGAGTTCGCGGCCAGCCGCGTGGCATAGCCTTCATCCTCCAAAATATCGGAGATCAGCTCGCGAATATCGCGCTCGTCATCGACTATAAGAATATCGCTCATGACTGCTTCCTCATACGGCAAGTTCGGTTTTTTGTTGGGCCACGTCCTGCGGCACAAGCGGCAGGCGTATTTCGGCCCGGGCGCCGTGGCGGGCGCCCGGGGTAAACGGATCTGCATCGACCAGCGCCAGCGTACCGCCGTGCTCTTCGATGATCTTCTTCACGATGGACAGGCCAAGGCCGGTCCCTTTCTCGCGTGTGGTCACGTATGGCTCGAACAAACGCGACCGGTCGGGCGGCAGGCCGATGCCGTTGTCGTCTATGGTGATCGTCGCACCATTGCGGCCAAGCCTCATCGCGACGTGCACCTGACCGGGATAGTCTGCCTCACCTGAACTTTCCCGATAGGATTCAATCGCTTCTCCGGCATTCTTGATCAAGTTCGTCAACGCCTGACTGATCATCGTGGCGTCGATGTCGCCCAGCACCGCGTCCGACGGGATGTCCGCCGTGACGGTAACGCCCTCTTGCTGCGCGTCTTCCTGCAAAAGCACCGCGTCGCGCACCAGCCGGGCAAGATCCTGCACCCGGCGTTCGGGTTCCGGCATCCGGGCGAATTTCGAGAACTCGTCCACGATGCGGCGCAGGTCGTTGGTCTGGCGGATGATGACCTCGGTCATCTGCTCCAGCCGGTCGGGGTCGCCGACCTCGCGCCCGAACTTGCGCTGAATGCGTTCGGCGGACAGCTGGATCGGGGTCAGCGGGTTCTTGATCTCGTGCGCGATACGGCGCGCGACGTCACCCCATGCGGCCATCCGCTGCGCGCTGACCAGGTCTGTCACGTCGTCGAACGCAATCACGTAGCCTTCCAACGACCCGTCGTCGTAGGTCCGCACCGCCATCCGGACAAGCAGGTTCTCCAGCTTGCCCTTGCGCATCATCTTGATCTCTTCCTGCACCGTCTCGCCCACGGCGGCCCGCAGACGGCCGAACAGCGGCGCGAACTCGGGCACAAGGTCGTGCAGGCTTCCGGAATGCAGGTCGGGGTCCAGCCCCAGCAGGCGCGCGGCAGAGCGGTTGATGAACGTCACCTCGCCCTGCTCGTCCAGCCCCATGACCCCCGCCGTGACCGAGCTGAGCACCGAGTCGAACAGGCGCCGCCGCCGTTCGATCTGGGCGTTGTTTTCCAGCATGGTGTCGCGCTGCGCTTTCAACTGACGGGTCATCTGGTTGAAGATCCGGCCCAGCATGGCGATCTCGTCGTCGCCCTTCTCTTCGCGGATCTGCACGTCCATGTCGCCCGCGCCCACGCGCTGTGCCGCGCCGGTCAGGCGGCCCACCGGGCGAGACAGGCGTTCGGCGAACCACAGGCCCAGCCAGATCGCCGCCAGCACAAGGATCACCGCGAAGCCAAGGTAAACCAGCCCGAACTCGAACACGATCTTGCCCCGGTCGCTTTCCAGCTGGTTGTACAGGTTCACCGTCTCGCGCGTGTCGTCCAGCAGGCGCAGGATTTCGCCGTCGACGCTGCGCGAGACGTACAGCAACCGGTCGACGTATTCGTCCAGCGCCACGATGGCGCGGAACTCGTTCACGTCCCAGTCTTCGATGATCACCGTCTCGCCGTTGCGGGCGCGTTCCAGCAGCTCGGCGTCGGGCTCTTCGAAATCGAACAGATAGCTGCGTTCGCCCCGGGCGCGGATCTCGCCGGCGCCGTTGATGATGAAAGCCTCGCGCAGGCCGCGCTGGATCTGCGCCTGTCCCTGCGTCAGGATTTGCCGAAGCTGCCCGTCGGACACGGAAAAGACGCTGCGGCGGGCGGCGTTCAGGTACTCGGCCAGCGCCTCGGCGTCCTGCGTCAGGTCCTGCCGGTGCTCTTCCTCATAGGCTTGCGCCGCGCTCAGGGACGAGCCCAGCACCGTGCGCACCCGGTCCGAAAACCAGCCTTCAAGCCCGAAGTTCACCGTGATCACCGCGAAGACGGCCACCAGCACCGCCGGGGCCAGCGCCACGATCGCGAACACGCCGGTCAGACGCAGGTGCAACCGCGACCCCGCCGACCGGGCCCGCCGCGCGGCGATCATTGCCGCGACGCGCTGCAACACCAGTGCGGCGATAACCATCGCATAGACGATGTCCGCCAGCAGGACGATGCGCAGCCCACGAGAGCCGTTTCCCTGCCCCAGCGGGCCGAGAACGAGGAAGGTGGCCGCCGCCAGCAACGGTCCAAGGATCACCAGCCCAATCGTGGCGGCGTTCTGAACCCTGCGCTGTCGACGGAGCCTGCTCAGACGCTCCCAATTGAGACGTCGTACGGCTGTGCGCACGAGACTCACCTCACTATCCAGCCGCCCGAGGGCGGCGCTACCGCAACACTGAGTGGTCTTTGATACCGCCTGCGGCGGCAATGCCACTCTTATGTTGCGGTTTTACATCAACTTGCGCCGCCTTGTCACCTGAATATCGAGATCGGTGATCTTTTTACGAAGCGTGTTCCGGTTGATGCCCAGCAGATCGGCACATTTGGCCTGATTGCCGCCGGTGGCGTCGAGAGCGATTTCTATAAGCGGGAGTTCGACTTCGCGGAGGATCCTCGCGTAAAGTCCCGGCGGCGGAAGCACACCGCCGTGCAGGTCGAAATAGCGCCGAAGATGCTTGGCGACGCTCGACGAAAGCTTGTCGCCGTCGCTTCCGCCCTGCAACGGCTCCATCGCGGGCTGGTTGCCAAGGACCTGCTCAGTCTCTGCGCGGGTGATTTCCTCTTCGGCCGAGGTGACCAGTAGACGGCGGATCGTGTTTTCAAGCTGGCGCACGTTGCCGGGCCACGAATAGGCGCGGATCAGGTCCAGCGCCTGCTCGGTGAACCGGCGGGCCGGCAGGCCGTCGCGTTCGGACCGGGCAAGGAAATGCTCGGCCAGCAGCGGGATGTCGTCCACTCGTTCCCGCAGCGACGGCACGTTCAGCGTGACGCCGGACAGGCGATAGAACAGATCCTGCCGGAACGCGCCCGCTTCCATCTTGTTGCCAAGATCGGCCTGACTGGTGGCCATGACCCGCGGCGCGTTGTCGGTGAAGCTGTCCAGCATCCGCACGATCCGCGCCTGCGCGTCGTCATCCAGATCGCCGACCTCGTCGAACAGGATCGACCCGTTCTTGGCGCGGCTGATCAGCGTGGCGGGACCGTCCATCGTTGCAAGGTCGGACGCGCTGGCCACCACGAAAGGCAGCGTGCGGCGGTCCGAGAAGTCGTGAATCGCCCGCGCGATCAAGGACTTGCCGGTGCCACTTTCACCCGTGATCAGAACCGCCAGTTCCGTGTTCATCACCCGAGCGACAAGCCGGTACAACGCCTGCATCGCGGGGGTGCGGCCCACCAGCGGCAGGTCGTCCTTGGTCTGCTCTTCGTTCGCGCGTTTCGGCGTGGCGCGGCGCTTGACCTCCAGCGCGCGGGCGGCGCGCTTCATCAGGTCGGGCAGGTCGAAGGGCTTCGGCAGATAATCGTAGGCGTCCTTCTCGGCCGCCTGAATCGCCGTCATGATCGTGTTCTGCGCCGAGATCACGATGACCGGCAGGCCGGGCCGTTCCTCGGCGATTTTCGGCAGCGCCTCTAGCCCGTTGCCGTCGGGCATGACGACATCCGAGATCACGAGGTCGCCTTTCCCTTCCTCGACCCAACGCATCAGGGTCACCATCGAGGACGTCGCGTGCACCTTGCAGCCGGCTCGGGTCAGGGCCTGCGTCAGCACCGTGCGGATCGTGCGGTCGTCGTCCGCGACCAGAACTGTACCGTCCATTAGTTGGGCTCCTTGCCAGAGATGTTCATTCGTCCCGCGCCTCTTTCGGCGCGATAGGAAGAGAGATGCGGAACACGGTGCGTCCGGGCACCGAATCCACCGAGATCCAGCCGTCGTGGTCGGATATGATCTTGCTCACCAACGCGAGGCCTAGCCCGGTGCCGTTCTCGCGGCCCGACACGAAGGGTTCGAAGATGTCGCCCTGCATGTCCTCGGGGATCCCGGGGCCGTCGTCGATGATCTCGATCTGAAGCGGCAGCGCGCCGCCTGCCCCGTCGCGCCGGCGCAGCCGCAGCGACAGGTCGTAGAATGTGTGCAACCGGATCGTCCCGGCCCGCTTTGCCGACGCTTCGCTGGCGTTCTTCAGCAGGTTCAGGAACACCTGCAGCATCTGGTCGGCGTCGACATAGGTCGGCGGCAGCGAAGGGTCGAAGTCCTCGACGATCTTCATGTGTGCGCCATAACCCACCATCGCCGACTTGCGCGCCCGGTCCAGCAGGTCGTGGATGTTCACCACGCGCCGTTCCGGGGGCCGCAGGTTGCCGAACTGCTCGACCTGATCCAACAGCGCCACGATCCGGCGGCTTTCGGCAACGATCAGATCCGTCAGCTCCAGATCGCCGTTCGACAGGTTCATCGACAGAAGCTGCGCGGCGCCGGTGATCCCCGCCAGCGGGTTCTTGATCTCGTGCGCCAGCATCTCGGCCATGCCGATCGCCGATTTCGCCGCCGAGGTCACCGAATACGCCCGGCCCAGCCGATCCGCGATCTGGCGCGGCTCCATCACCACAAGAACGTGGCCCGGCATCCCGATCAACGGCGCGATCTGGATGTTGCACTGCACCGGCGCGGCATTGCCGCCCGACACGTCCACCTTGTTGATGAACAGCGGCGACAGGTCTGTGCGGACCCGGCCAAAGGATTGTTCCAGCGGCGCGTCGATCGCCAGCTTGTCGAAGACCGGCGCCCCCAGCAGGCTCCGCTGCGACGTGTTCAGGAACTGCTCGGCAGGCCCGTTGACCTCCGAGATGCAGTCATCCGGGTCGACCACGAAGGCCGGCACGGGCAAAGATGCCCAGATCGTATCACCAAGCGTGCGGACAGTCATGCTGCGGCGGCCTCCTCGCAGGCATCGAAAGCGATGGGCAGCAGGCGGCGCACCTGCGCGGCATCGCCGGTCAGGATCTCGCGCCGCAGGGCCGCCGGAGTCCGGGCGGTGTCCATGTACCAGCCCAGATGCTTGCGCACGACCTTCTGCCCCAGCGTCGCGCCGTAGAACGACAGCGACGCCTCGAAATGCTCGGCCACGAGGTCGGCCAGCGCCGCGCCCTCGGGCACCTGGGGACGCGGCGCGCCGAACAGGGCGGCGGCCACCTCGGCCAGCACCCACGGACGGCCCTGCGCCCCGCGCCCGATCATCACGCCCGCAGCGCCCGACTGCGACAGCGCGCGGCGCGCGTCGTCGGCACCAAGGATGTCGCCGTTCGCGATCACGGGCACAGACACGGCATCCACCACGCCCCGGATCGCAGCCCAGTCGGCCGCGCCCTTGTAGAACTGGCAGCGGGTGCGGCCGTGGATCGTGATCATCTGCACGCCTGCGCCCTCGGCCCGGCGGGCCAGCTCGGCGGCGTTCAGCATGTCGTCGTCCCAGCCCAGCCGCGTCTTCAGCGTCACCGGCACGTCGACGGCGGTCACCACCGCCTCGATCAGCGTCAGCGCGTGGTCGAGATCCTTCATCAGGGCCGAGCCCGAAGCCCCTGCCCCCGACGCGCTGGTGACCTTCTTCGCGGGGCACCCCATGTTGATGTCGATGATGCGCGCGCCGTTCGCCTCTACCACGCGCGCGGCCTCGGCCATCCAATGCGCCTCGCGCCCGGCCAGTTGCACGGCGGTGGCCTGTTCGCCAAAGCCAAGCTCGGCCCGCTCGCGCACGCCGGGCTTCGCCTGCACCATTTCCTGGCTTGCGACCATCTCGGACACGACAAGGCCCGCGCCGAAGCCGGACACGATCCGCCGGAACGGCAGATCGGTGATGCCAGCCATCGGAGCCAGCAGGACCGGAGGGTCTATAGGTACGGTCGCCAATCGAATGGTCAATTGCCTATTCCTTGTGCGGTTGTGTTGGTAGCTATTCCGCAAGCGATTGGAATACAATTCCTTCACGCGTATTGTGCCCCACATTTCACGATATGACTTATTTTTAATCACATTGGCCTGCAAAATGTCCTCCATTGTCACCCCGGCAGACTGGCAATAGACAGTCCGGGGCCGCACCGAGGAGCGCATGACCGACACAGCCGCCATCATCGTTGCCGCCGGACGGGGCACCCGTGCCGGGGGGGACATTGCGAAGCAATGGCAGACACTTGCCGGGCGTCGCGTCATTGACTGGACGTTAGACGCATACCGCGCTGCGGCCGGTGTGGACTGCATCGTCATGGTGCTTCACCCGCAGGAAATGCACCGCGCGGCAGAGTTTCCCGACGTCACCTCTGTGGCGGGCGGCGAGGCTCGCAGCGACTCGGTCCGCGCCGGGCTTGAGGCGCTGGCGGGCTCGAATTGTACGCATGTTCTGATTCACGACGCCGCGCGGCCGCTGGTCAGCCAGCGCATCATCTCGGACGTGCTGACCGCGTTGAAAGACGCCGACGGCGCCGCTCCGGCGCTGGAAGTCAGCGACGCGTTGTGGCGCGGGGCCGAGGGCGTGGTCACCGGACTGCAGGATCGGTCCGGCCTGTACCGCGCCCAGACGCCGCAGGGTTTTGCCTTCGACGCGATCCTTGCCGCGCATTCCGCCTTTGCCGGCACCGCCGCTGACGATGTCGAAGTGGCCCGCGCCGCCGGGATCGAGGTCGTCATGGTCCCCGGCGAGGAACGCAATCTGAAACTGACCCGCGCCTCGGACTTCCGGCGCGCGGAAGCCTTTCTTGGAGCAAGCATGGATATCAGGGTCGGCAACGGGTTCGACGTGCACCGGTTCGGCAACGGCGACCGCGTGATCCTGTGCGGGATCGAGGTTCCGCACACCCACGAACTGAAGGGCCATTCCGACGCCGACGTTGGGATGCACGCGATCACCGACGCGATCTATGGCGCGCTGGCGATGGGCGACATCGGCCAGCACTTTCCGCCCAGCGACAACCAGTGGAAGGGCGCGGACAGCGCGCTGTTCCTGCGCCACGCGGGAGAACTGGCGACGGCGCAGGGCTATGCCATCTCGAACATCGACCTGACGCTGATCTGCGAACGGCCCAAGATCGGGCCCCATGCCGCTGCGATGGCGCAGAAGATCGCCCAGATCCTTGGCATCGCGCCGGGGCGCGTGTCGATCAAGGCGACGACCAGCGAACGGCTTGGCTTTACCGGCCGCGAGGAAGGCATCGCCGCGATGGCGACCACCCTGCTGACGGGGGGCGCATCATGAGCCGGGCAATCGCGACATTCTTCGGCGTCGGGCTGCTGCCTTGGGCGCCGGGGACGTGGGGCTCTGCCGTGGCGATCCCGGTGGCGTGGGTGCTGCATGGGCTTGGCGGCTTCCCGCTGTTCGCCGCCGCGACGGTGCTGGTCTTCGTCGTCGGCTGGTGGGCCACGGCCGAGGCGACGCGCGGCAGCGACGACCACGACCCGTCCGAAATCGTGATCGACGAGGTCGCGGGGATCTGGCTGGCGCTGTGGCCGCTGTCGGCGGGCCTGTGGCATGCGGACGTGGGCGCGTGGGTGTTCCCGTGGCCGGGCTGGGTCGGCGCCTTCGTCATGTTCCGCCTGTTCGACATCTGGAAACCCGGCCCGGTGGGCTGGGCGGACCGGCGCGGCGATGCGTTGGGCGTGATGCTGGACGACGTGATCGCCGGTGTCTTCGCCGCGCTGTGCGTGGCGGTGGCGGCGGGGATCTCTCATGGGTTGCTGGGGATGTGACATGGGCAGCCGGGCCGAAACCCTTCTGACACTGGCGCGCGAGGCGGGGGCGATCATCGCCACCGCCGAAAGCTGCACCGGCGGGCTGATCGCCGGGGCGATCACCGACGTGTCGGGATCGTCCGACGTGTTCGACCGGGGCTATGTCACCTATTCCAACGCCGCCAAGCGCGGAATGCTTGGCGTGCAGGAAGAGACGCTGGTGGCGCACGGCGCCGTCAGCGAAGAGGTCGCGCGCGAGATGGCGCATGGCGCGCTGTGGCGGTCCGAGGCGACGCTGGCGGTCTCGGTCACCGGCATCGCCGGGCCGGGCGGGTCCGAGCACAAGCCGGAAGGACGGGTCTGTTTCGGTTTGGCGCAGACCGGGCTGGCGGTTCAGACGCAGACCATCGAGTTCGGCGCGCTGGGCCGCACGGCGGTGCGCGCCGCCAGCGTGGACTTTGCGCTGGACCTGCTGATCGCCGCGCTCAGGGCGCCGTCGCGTTAGGCCGTTTGAGCCCGACGCCGGTCCGGTCTGGGCCGCAAGACACGTCGTCAAAATGGGCGGCGACCGCAAGTCGTCAGCCCGACCGCGTCAGCCAGCGGTCGCGGCGGGGGTTGGGAACCGGCCGACCATGCAGCGGCAGAAGGCGCGCATTTCCGGCGCCTGACTGGTGGTGATGGCGGTCCAGAACGGCTGAAGGATTGCATCCCCCAGCAACGCCCGCGCCTTGCCGCGCAGCTTTGTCGCGCGGTCCTGCATCGGGATCGCCTGATCCAGATCGCTGACCGCCTGAATGGTGCGCCCGCCCGCAAGGCCGACGCTGACCTGCGCCGAAGGCAGCGCGATGCTGTCGTCGGGGCGGATCGTCACAAGCTTGCGCAGCTCTGCCACCGTGGCCGATGCGCAGGCCGCGTCCGAGAAGCTGTCCAACTCTCGTGTATCGACACCATCCAGCACCATCGCCGCGATATGCGGCAGGCTGTACTTGGCCTGAAGCCCGTCCTGCGGTGCCGAAACAGCGTCGCGCAACACCCAGCGCGGGTTCAGCGCGACCTCTACCGTTTCGACGGTTTCCCCGGCAAGTCGCGGGCCAAGGGTTTCCAGCGCCTCGATCATCGCCTGTGCGCCGTGGGCGCAGGCGTGGAAACGGTGCGAGACGCCGTCGAAGAACCATTCCGTACCGAAACCGACCCACGCGCCCTGATCGTTGTCGCCGCCCAGCGTGGTGCAGAAATCGCCCTCGCCCACCAGCGCGCTGGGGGCCGCGCTCATCCCAAGGCTGGCCAGCGTGGCGCATTCGACGCCTGCCGCCGCAGCCGCGCCGACCTGCATCGCCTTGGCCATCGTGCCGCTTTGGCAGCCAAGCCCGGCGGCGCGGCTGGCGGCAAGGTTCAGCGCCTGCCGGTAGCGTTCGTCGTCAAGGTTCATGATCCGCGCCGCCGCCGCCGCACCGCCGATCCCGCCGGTGATCGCGGTCAGGTCGAATCCGGCCTCTGTCGGGCCTCGGCCCAGCCAGACCCCAAGCCGAACCGCAAGTTCGGTGCCCAACAGGCAGGCGTTCAGAAAGGTCGAACCGTCCGCCCCGCTGCGTTCTGATACCGCCAGCGCCGCGGGGATCACCGCCGCCGAGGGGTGCCCCTGATAAGCGTAATGCGCGTCGTCCAGTTCCAGCGCATGCGCCGCCGTGCCGTTGTAGAAGGCCGCCGACCGGGCGGGCAACTGGCGGGAACTGCCGAACAGGCTGGCCTGCGCCGCGCCGCCATCGGCCGCGACCATGTTACCAACCAGCTGTGCCACGGTCGCCTCGCGGCCTGCGAAACCGCAGATCGCCCAGTCGAACAGCGACAGCCGCATCATCGCGCGGTCCCCTTCCAGCGGTTGCGCGTTTCTGACGAACTCAACCAGGTCGTCGGTATGCATCGGCAGTCTCCTCGGCGCGCGTCGGTCGCAGAAGCTATTGCCGCAATTCGTAAAGATAGCGTTCCCGTCGCCGGGATTTCCGCCGCCTCAGCCGTACAGCGTGCGCGCGCGGTTTTCGAAGGCGGCCACGATACGGGCCATCGCCTCGTTGAAGACCAGACCGATCGCCTTTTGCAGGACGAAGTTCTTGAACTCGAAATCCACGAAGAACGACACCTCGCACCCGCCCTCTGGCAGGTCGCGGAAGTTCCACGTCGATTTCAGATATTTGAAAGGCCCGTCAATGTATTCCGTGACGATCTTCAAGTCTTTCTCGTGCAGTTCCACCCGGCTTCCGAACCGCTCGCGGAACACTTTGAAGGACACGACAAGGTCGGCCTCCATCAGTTCGCCATAGTCGGTCGGCACCACCTTGCGCACCCGCGCGGCGGCGCACCACGGCAGGAACTCTGGGTATTTCTCGACATCCGCCACAAGATCGTACATCTGGCGGGCGTCATAAGGCAGCGTGCGGGTATCGGAATGCGTGGTCATGTGGCCGTGTGTCTTCTTTTCGGTGTCAGTGTCCTGTCGTATGGTCCCGACCGGGGAATTCAAGGGGGTTACATGTCTCAGCCCGACTATGTCGTCGATACGATGATCTCGGCCAAGGCCATCGCCGCGCGCATCGAAACGCTTGCGCGCGAGATTCAGGACCGGTTCCGGGACACCGATAAGCTGGTCGTCGTGGGCCTGCTGCGCGGGTCCTTCGTGTTCATCGCCGACCTCGTCCGAGAGCTCGATCTGCCGGTCGAGGTCGATTTCCTCGAGGCGTCCTCCTACGGCGATTCGATGGAATCCAGCCGCGAGGTCCGCATCCTGAAGGACCTGCGCGGAGAGATCGCGGGGCGCGACGTGCTGGTGGTCGAGGACATCGTCGACACCGGGTTCACCCTGTCGCACGTCTTGAAGCTTCTGCAAAGCCGCGAGCCGAAACGGCTTGAAACCATTGCACTTCTCGACAAACCGTCGCGGCGCGAGGTGGACATCAAGGCAAGCTGGACCGGGTTCGAGATCCCGGACGAGTTCGTTGTTGGATATGGCATCGACTATGGCCAGCGAAACCGGAACCTGCCGTTCATCGGCAATGTCCGCTTTACCGAAGAAGGCCCGGCTTGATCTCTGCCGCCGCCGCCATCGCCGCGTCGTCCACGAATTCTGACAGATAGTCGCAGTCGGCCTCGAAGCCCGCCAGGTCGGCGGGTTCGGCCTGTTCGATCGCGACCTGGCACCACGCCCAGCCCTCAGCCGGATTGGTCCAGCCGAAATCCCATTCGATCAACCAATAGGCAAGGTTGGCCGCCGCCTGTGCATGACCCTGCTCGGCCGCCATGCGGTACAGCGCGATGGCGGCCATCGGGTCGTACGTCACGCCGTACCCGTTTGCGTACATCGCGCCAAGGTTCGACACGCCCCGCACGCTGCCCGCCTCGGCGGCGTCGTAGAACAGGCCAAGCGCATAGGGATAGTCCGGCCCCAGCCCGTCCTCGATCACGTATAACCGCCCAAGGTTGTTCATCGCCAGCGCGTTGCCCAGATCAGACGCCTGTTCGTACAGCTCTGCCGCGCGCTCCAGATCCGGCTCGTCGCCCAGCAGGCCCTTTTCGTACAGCCGCCCGAGGTTCACCATCGAATGGTGATAGCCAAGCGCGGCGGCCCGTTCGTAGTAGCCCGCCGATGTCGCCGGGTCCGACGCGGCATAATGGTGCCCAAGGTTGTGCAACGCGCGGTCGAAGTCCTGCGCTGCCGATTTCTCCCACCATTCCAGCGCCTTGGCTGTGTCCTGTTCCACTCCGTTGCCCTTGTCGTAGGCATCGGCCACAATGTTCTGGGCGTTGGCGTCGCCCGCCTCGGCGGCGGGCATCAGCACCTCAAGCGCGGCGGCATAGTCGCCGTCGATATATTCCAGCCGCGCGGCGGCGATCTCGTCCTCGGTGGGCTGGGCCTGCGGCGCGGTCGCGGCAAGGCAAAGGACAGCCGACAGGGCGCCGGACAGGAAAACGGTACGAAGCATGGCAAATGTCTCTGGCAATGAATCCGATGAACTGGGCCGCAGCTTAATGACCCCGCCGGACGGGTCAATCCGCCGTGCCGCCGAGTTTGCCACCAAGGAGCACCGCGCATGATGTGGCTTCTGCGGGCGAAACGCTGGGCGCAGAACCCGCCGTCTTGGGACCGCGTCAAGCTGGTGGCGGCCATCGTCGTGATCTGTCTGCTTCTGTTCGGCTACGAGCGGCTGTTCGGCTGGCCCGACTGGCTGACGTTGGACAGGGTTCGCGCACCGGGCCGGGTGGTGCGATAGCCGCGCGACCGAGCCGCACTCTGCATTTCCGCACACCGACGCCGCGAAATCAGCGGCTGGCCTTCTGCCGTTTCGCAGGTACCATCGCCCGCAGCAAAACCGTTTCACGGGAAAGCCAGTTATGATGGTCCTGCGCCAGCTCCCAAAGCCTGTCCGGCCCCGCCTTCGGCGCGGTTCCAGTGCGGTCGGGGCGGCTTGCGGAACCGGTCACAGGTCCTACCGTCAAACCCATTGAGACACGCATACGGGGGCACCGCATGGGCCGTATTCTTTCAATCCTCGCCGTCCTGATCGTCATCGGCGCCGCCGTCTTCTGGTACGTCACCCGGCCGGTCATGGCCGACGCAGAGGTGCTTGCGGGGCTGGAACCCGATCTGGAACGGGGCGAATGGGTCTTTTACGCAGGCGGCTGCGCCTCGTGCCACGCCCCCGAAGGCGCGTCGGGCGAGGAAAAGCTGGTCCTGTCCGGCGGGCGTCCGCTGGAAAGCGACTTCGGCACCTTCTATGCGCCCAACATCTCGTCCGACCCGGCAGAGGGCATCGGCGACTGGTCGGCGCTGGACCTGTACAACGCGATGCACCACGGCGTTTCGCCCGAGGGCAGCCACTACTATCCGGCCTTCCCCTACACCGCCTATGTCCATGCCACGCCGCAGGATATCGTGTCGCTGCATGGCTTCCTGCAAACCCTTCCGGCCAGCGACACGCCCAGCCAGCCGCACGACGTGGGCTTCCCGTTCAACATCCGGCGGTCGCTAGGCGGCTGGAAGTTCCTGTTCCTGAACGACGATTTCGTCGTGACCGCCGGGCTGGACGACACCACGACCCAAGGCCGCTATATCGCCGAGGCGCTGGGCCACTGCGCCGAATGCCATACCGAGCGCAACATTCTGGGCGGGCTGAACAAGTCGCGCTGGCTGGGCGGGGCGCCGAACCCCAGCGGCGAGGGCCGCGTGCCGAACATCACGCCCGCGGCGCTGGACTGGGCCGAGGCGGATCTGGTCGAGTATTTCACTTCGGGGTTCACCCCGATGTTCGACAGCGTCGGGGGCCACATGGCCGACGTCGTCACCAACCTTGCCGAACTGCCCGAGGCGGACCGCGCTGCGCTGGCCGCCTACCTGAAGGCCGTCCCGCCCATCGAATAGGCATCCCGCCCCTGCCCCGGATCACGCGCGTTTCAAACCCGCGTGATCCCGAAGGGTGCCGAACGCGGCTGCCGCAGGGGCAATTTTGGCTTGGTGAACGCCGCCCTCCCGGACTAGGCTGCCCGCCATGACGGGCGAATGCCCGCGACAACAGGGAGGAAACCATGACCCATTTGATGGGCAAGGCCGCGCTTGCGGCCCTTGCAACTGCGTTCGCCGGTGAAGCCATTGCCGTGGAATGGAACGTATCGGTCTGGGGCCAGCGGCGCGCGTTCACTGAACATATCGAGAAGATCGCCGAACTGGTGGAGGAGAAGTCCGGCGGCGATTTCACGATGAACGTGTCCTACGGCGGCCTGTCGAAGAACACCGAGAACCTCGACGGCATCTCAATCGGCGCGTTCGAGATGGCGCAGTTCTGCGCCGGATATCACCGCGACAAGAACCGCGCGATCACCGTGCTGGAGCTGCCCTTCATGGGCGTGTCCAGCCTAAAGGAAGAGGTCGCCGTGTCGAAGGCGGTCTACGACCACCCGGCGGTGCAGGAAGAGATGGAGCAGTGGAACGCCAAGCTGCTGATGACCTCGCCCATGCCGCAGTACAACATCGTCGGCACCGGCGACCCGCGCACCACGCTGGACGATTTCGACGGGATGCGGGTCCGGGCGACGGGCGGCATTGGCAACGCCTTCGAAAGCGTCGGCGCCGTGCCCACCTCGATGACCGCGTCGGAAACCTACAACGCGATGGAAAGCGGCGTGGTCGACACCGTCGCCTTCGCGCAGCACGCGCACCTGTCGTTCCGCACCATCGACATCGCCGACTGGTGGACCGAGAACCTGAACCCCGGCACCGTGAACTGCCCGGTGGTCGTGAACATCGACGCCTATAACGACCTGTCCGACGAGAACCGCGCGATCCTCGACGAGTCGGTCGACGAAGCCATCGCCTATTACCTTGAAAACTACGGCGAGCTTCTGAACCGCTGGGAAGAGGTGCTGGCCGAGAAGGGCGTCGAGAAGGTGCAGATCTCGGACGAGGTGCTGGCCGAGTTCCGCGAGACGGCGGGCAAGCCGATCCACGACGCCTGGATCGAGGAGATGAGCGCGCAGGGGCTTCCGGCGCAGGAACTCTACGACCTCGTTCTGGAAACGCTCGAGAAAGAGCGGATGTAACCCGACCCCGCGTCCCGGATCTGTCCCGGGGCGCGGGGCTGGCAGGCTGAATACGCATGACGACATCTTCGGTTCTTGCAGACAAAAGCGCCGTGTCGCGCGCCGATCGCGCGTGGCTGCGGCTGGAGACCACGATGAACCTGATCGGGGGCATCGTGATCTTCATGCTGGTGCTGCTGGCGGTGTGGAACGTGCTGGGGCGTAAATTCCTTGGGATGCCGGTGCCGGGATACGTGGACTGGACGCAGCAGTTCATGGCCTGCTTCGCCTTTCTCGGTCTCGCCTACTGCCAGCGCGAGGGCGGGCACATCCGCATGGACATCGTGGTCAGCCGCTTGCGCGGGCGGGGCCTGTGGTTCGCCGAGCTTCTGTCGGTGATCTTCATGCTGCTTCTGACGACCGCGCTGATCTACGGCACATGGTTCCACTTCCAGCGGTCGTTCGACTGGTCGGCGCCCTTGTGGTCGCGCGACAGTTCCATCGACATCTCGCTGCCGCTGTGGCCCGCGAAGCTTCTGGTGCCGGTGGCGCTGGCGGTGCTGTGGGTCCGGTTGGCGCTTCAGGTCTGGGGCTATGGCCGCGCCTTGCTGCGCGGCGATCCCGCGCCGGTCGCGGTGCCGCTGATCGAAGATCCGGCGACACAGGCCGCGCACGAGGCGGAGACGGTGGAATGACCCCTGCCCCCGAACTGCCCCCCGAACCGACTCGCGAACTGACCCCACAACAGGCGACGAGGCCCGCATGGACGCGCTGATCGACATGAAGGCGCTGCTGGCGGACATGGATGTGTTCCGCATGTCGCTTTGGCTGTCCGCCGCGCTGGTGGTGCTGGTTATGATCGGCGTGCGGGTGGCTTTCGCCACGGCCTTCATCGGCTTCCTTGGGCTGTGCCTGTTCTTCATGTCGAAACAGGGGTTCGACAAGGGGCTGATCACCGCGATGAAACTCGCGGGCCAGATCCCGCATTCCAAGTCGACGACCTATTCGCTGTCGCTGATCCCGACGTTCATCCTGATCGGCTATCTCGCCTATTACGCCGGTCTGACCCGGTACCTGTTCGAAGCGGCACGGCGCTGGGTCGGCTGGCTGCCCGGCGGGCTGGGCGTGGCCACGGTCTTTGCCACGGCGGGCTTCGCGGCGGTCAGCGGCGCGTCGGTCGCGACCTCGGCGGTGTTCGCGCGCATCGCGATCCCCGAGATGCTGAAATATGGCTATGACAAACGGTTCGCCGCCGGTGTCGTGGCGGCGGGGGGCACGCTGGCCTCGCTGATACCGCCCTCGGCGATCCTTGTGATCTACGCCATCATCGTCGAACAGTCGGTGGGCAAGCTGCTGCTGGCCGGGTTCCTGCCCGGCGCGGTGTCGGCGCTGATCTATGCCGCGCTGATCGTGGGTCAGGCGCGGGTCTGGCCCTCGCTGGGCCCGCCCGTCCGCGGGTTCACTTGGCGCGAACGGTTCGCGTCCCTGCCCGGCACCACGCCGATCCTGCTGGTGATCGCGATCATCGTCTATTCGATCTATTTCGGCTGGGCGACCCCGACCGAAGCCGGGGCCTTGGGCGCCTTCGTGGTGCTGGTGATGGCGCTGTGGAAGGGCATGCGCTGGGGCCAGCTGCGCGGCGCGCTGATGGAAGCGGCCAAGCTGACGGTGATGATCTTCACGATGATCTGGGGCGTGCTGATCTACGTCCGCTTCCTTGGCTTCGCCAAGCTGCCCGAGTCCTTCGCGGACTGGATCGGCGGGTTGGACCAGCCTGCCTATCTGACGCTGTTGCTGATCCTGCTGGCCTATGTCGTGCTGGGCATGTTCATGGACGCCATCGGGATGCTGATCCTGACGCTGCCCGTGACCTTCCCTGCCGTGCTGGCCCTGAACGGCGCGGTCGGCGATGCGCCCGGCGCGCTGGGCATGACGTCCGAGGAATGCGGCATCTGGTTCGGCATCATCGTGGTGAAGATGGCCGAGTTATGCCTGATCACGCCGCCCATCGGCTTGAACTGCTTCGTGGTCGCGGGCGTGGCGCAGGACAACAAGCTGCCGATCTCGGTGCAGGACGTGTTTCGCGGCGCCTCGCCGTTCTTTATCGCGGACGTGGTGACGGTGGCAGTGCTGATCGCCTTCCCCGGCATCGTGTTGTGGCTGCCGAACCTGCTGTAACGCCGGTTCGGCGCCCGTTGCCTAGCCGCCCGTGCAGGGGGACAGTTCCAGCCGGATCACGGCCTTCTGCTGCCAGTCGGTGACCAGCCCCGACACGTTGACCCGCAGCACGCCGTCCTCGACCGTCAGGCGCTTGCCGCCGATGGGCAGCGTCGTCGCGTCGTGGTCCAGACGCGCGCCAGTCAGCATCGGGCAGCCCTTGCCGAAGTCGATGACATAGCCGTTGAACCGCGACGTGTAGAAGTCCTGCGGCCCCGTTTCCGAGAAATCGAGCGTCAGCCGGTCGCCGTCCACGTCCACCATCAGGGGGATCAGGTCGAACCCGGCCTTGCGGCCCAGCGTGCCGACATCCAGTTCCACGCCAGGCCCCACGGGGGCAGTCAGAACGCCAGTTTCGAACAGCGGCTCTGCGGGGTCGTCCCAGGTTTCGATATGAAAGTTCAGCGTGCGGCCATCCAGACCTTCGGCGAATAGCGGTGCCGGCAGAAACGCCAGCAGAAACAGAAACATGCGCATCAATGATCGTCCGTTACGGAAAAGGGTGCGGCCAGCATTGCGGCGGTTTCGTTCACCGCGCAAGGTCTTTCGCGCCGCCACGGCGGAACCAAAGCGGTCGGCCCCAGCCACCGCGCCTGCGCGCCCGTGCCCAGCTTGAACCGCGCCAGCCCCGGCGCGGTCACGGTGTCCAGCGCCCCCAGATCCAAGCGCCGTCGCGTGTTGCGCGCAAAGTACCGCATCGCCCGCCACAGCAGCAGGTGATGCGCCGACAGCGCCCTGCCCTGCGGCCCATTCCAGCCAAGGTGATAGGTGGCCCCCGGCGCATGGTCCAGAAACAGCATCGCCGCCACCGGGTCGCCCTTCAGGCGCGCGGTGAACAGGTACGGCGGCGGCCCCTTGCAGGCGGTCCATGCGGCAAGAAAGGCGGGCGGCAGGCGGCGATACCCGCGCGCCCGCGCCTGTGCGCCGTCCAACGCCAGAAGCCAGTCCATGTCCGCGCCAGACGCCGCCGTCACGGTCACTTTCAGGCCGCTCGCCTCGGCCCGGACAAGACGGTTGCGCCATTTCTGGTGCAGGCGCGCGCGCATCGTCGCGGGTTCCGGCGCAAGCGCGACTTCGGCCATGCAGACCGGCGTGACCAGCGGCAGAACGCCGGGCACCCGATCCTCTGACATGCTCAGCAGCAGACGCGGCCCCGGTTGGGGCAGCGCCCGCCGCAGGGCGTGAAGCGCGGCGCGGGCGTCGCCCGGACGATCATGCCAGACCGGCCCCCGCGACAGCCAGCCCAGCCGCAGCGGACCGGCCCGCCGCACAAGGACCTGCGCCAGCCCCAGAAACCGGCCGCCGTCCCAAATCTCGGCCCGGTGGACGGCACCGCCCATCGCCTGCACCGCCGCGCCATAGCGCCACGCCTGCTGCATCGCGCAGGCGGTGTCCGGCAGGGCCATACCCCACGCGCGTTCTGTCAGGCTGTCCCAGCGAATATGCACGCCGGCGATCTTGGGCCGGGATCGGCTAACAGCGCGTTAAGGCCAACCGTTAACCCCGTGGCAAGACCTTTGCGGCAAGCTGAGCGCATGAAACGCCAATCGCGATCCGTGATGGGACATCACATTCCCCCGCCCCGCCCGACCGTCTGGTCCGCGCTTCTGGTCGCGACGGCCTGCTCTGCCGTGTTTCTGCTGGGGCTGTCGCTGTACAACCTGCTGGGCGCCTGACGGCTACCAGCCCATCCACAGGCGCAGCGGCATCCAGATGCCCATCGCGATCATCATCAGGTTCTCGGTCAACGACACGAAGCCAAGCGGCACGTTGGAATTGCCGCCGACGCAGGCGCACTTCAGCTCTCGCTTGTCGATGTAGACCGCCTTGAACACCGACACCGCGCCCACCGTCCCGATGAACAGCGCAACCGGAGCAGACAGCCACGTCAGCAGACCGCCGACCATCAAAATGCCCGCCAGCGCCTCGCCATAGGGGTAGACATAGCCGTAAGGCACCCAGCGCCGCGCCAGCAGGTCATAGTTCAGGAACATGGTCGAAAACTGTTCGACGTCCTGAAGCTTCTGCACGGCAAGGAAACACATCGAGATGGCGACGAACCATTCGATCGTGCGCGGGGTCAGCGGCGTGCCGAACGTGGCCACCGCCAGCGCCACCGCCATCAGGAAAGCGACCGAAAAGATCGCGATCACCGGGCGATAGCTGGTCTCCTGCGCGGGATCTTCCTTGCCGAACGCCACGCGCAAGTCGTCATAGCCGCCGATCCGCTCGTCGCCGATCCATGTCTGCGGCGTTGTCTTGACGCCGTGCCGCTCCATGAAGGCGTCGGTCTCTTCGCGGGTGGTCAGGTGGTGGTCTTCGACCTCGTACCCCTCGCGCTCAAGCAGATCCTTCGACTTCAGGCCGAAGGGGCACAGGTGATCGGGCATGACCATGCGGTACAGGACCGCCTTTCCGCCCGTCTCTTCCGGTTTCGTTACATCAAGCATCACGCTCTCCTTACTGCACTGCGGCCGTCTGGGACGACGCGCCGGTCAGGTCGGCGATAAGGGCTTTCATCTCGTCGATCTCGCGCACCTGCGCGTCGATGATCTCTTGCGCCAAGTCCTGCACGCGCGGGTCGGACAACTCGGCGTTCCCGCTGGTGAGAATGGCGATCGAGTGGTGCGGGATCATGGCGCGCATCCACGCGACATCGCCCACCGTGTCCTGACTGCGCATCAGGTACAGCAGCCCGCCGAAGGCGACGGCGCAGCCGAGGATGATGGCGATGTTGGCGCTGCGGTTGCTGTACATGCCCGGCATCCACAGCAGCATGACGACAGTCATGACCGCGCCCATCATCAGCGACACGAAGGCCCGCGACTCGCTTAGATAGGCATGATCGACGATCTCGGCGCTTTGCAGGTAGGTGATGCCGTACATCAGCACGACAGAGGTGGCTACCATGAGCGCCAGGCGAAGGTAATTCGACATCCGGCTTCTCCGTTTCTGGCCGCCGGTGCGGCGGCGTTCACGGAAAAGCTATTGCGGAACGCGGGCGGATCAACATTCCACCCGCAGGAACCCCGGCGCTTATATGGGCCTATCTACCTGTAAAGAAGCGACTTTCCGTCCATGAAAACGTGAACCTTCGAAGGGTCCGCCGTCAGGCGCAGGTTGCGGCCGCGCTGGTCCGCGTGGATGCCGGGCAGCTTCGCCACCAACGGATCCTGCTCGCGTTCGGCCACGAAGTACAAAAGCGTCACCTCGCCAAGCGCCTCGACGATGTCGACATTTCCGTCGACCGCGTACTGGTCGCCCTCGGCGATCGTCAGGTCCTCGGGCCGGATGCCGACGTTGACGGTCTTGCCCATGTCGGCGTCGGTGGTCGGGATGTTCGACACCGCGGTGCCCTCGCCGTCCAGCTTGATCGTGGTCTGCGCCCCGGTCCCGGTGATCGTGCCCGGAAGCAGGTTCATCGAGGGCGACCCGATGAACTGCGCCACGAACTCGTTCTCGGGCTTCTCGTACAGCTCAAGCGGCGTGCCCACCTGACTGATGCCCTTGTTCGCCAGCACCACGATGCGGGTCGCAAGGGTCATCGCCTCGACCTGATCGTGGGTCACGTAGATCATGGTCGAGTCCGGCATCGACTCTTTCAGCTGCGCGATCTCGATCCGGGTCGCCACGCGCAGCGCGGCGTCGAGGTTCGACAGCGGTTCGTCGAACAGATAGACCTTCGGGTCGCGTACGATGGCACGGCCGATGGCGACACGCTGGCGCTGGCCGCCGGACAGCGCCTTTGGCAGGCGGTCAAGGTAGGGCTCAAGCTGTAGGATCTTCGCGGCGCGGGCCACCGCCGCCTCGATCTCTTCCTTCGACTTCTTCGCGATCTTCAAAGAGAAGGACATGTTGTCCCGCACCGTCATGTGCGGGTACAGCGCGTAGGACTGGAACACCATCGCGATGCCGCGCTGGGCCGGGGGCACGTCGTTGACCATCAGGCCGTCGATTTCCAGCGTGCCCGCGCTGATCTTTTCCAGCCCCGCGATCATCCGCAGCAGCGTGGACTTGCCGCAGCCCGAAGGCCCGACGAACACGATAAGTTCGCCGGTCTCGATCTCGAGGTTGATGTCCTTCAGAACCTCGACGGAGCCGCCGTAGGTCTTGCCGACATCTTTCAGCTTGAGGTCCGCCATAGTCCTGTTTCCTCCTAGCCGTTCAAGACGCCGAAATACGCCCCGTGGGGGGCAAGCGTCACGGTCTGTCCTTGTTCTGTCGTATCGAATGGCGCGTCCGCCGCGCGGGTCCAGTCGCCGTCCGGCAGCTCGACCGAGGTCTCTTCGCCGCCGAAGTTGAACGCGCAGACCAGCGTCTCGCCGTCATGCGCGCGGGTGATCACCAGCGTCTCGGGCGTGGCCGAATGCACGGTCAGCGTGCCCTTGGCAAAGGCCGGGTGCTTTGCGCGGAACGCGATCATCGCGCGGTAGAACCCAAGCGTCGAGTCCGCGTCGTCGTCCTGCACCGAAACGGCGCGGTTGACGTGTTCCATCGCGACGGGAAGCCACGGCTTGCCCTCGGTGAAGCCGCCGTTGTGGTTGTCGCGGTTCCACACCATCGGTGTGCGGCAGCCGTCGCGTCCCTTGAACTTGGGCCAAAACCGGATGCCGTAGGGGTCCTGAAGGTCTTCGAAGGCGACGTAAGCCTCGGGCAGGCCCAGTTCCTCGCCCTGATACAGGCAGACCGAGCCGCGCAGGCTGAGCAGCAGCGCCGCGGCCAGCCGCAGCCCCGCCTCGTCCATGTGCCAGCGCGACGGGTGGCGCACCACGTCGTGGTTCGAGAAGGCCCAGCAGGCCCAGCCGTCGCCGATGCCGTCCTCGTAGTCGTTCAGCACCTGCGCGACATGGGTGCCCGACAGCGGCTGGTTGGCGAGGAAGTCGAAGCCATAGGTCATGTGGACCTTGTCGCCATCCGACGTATAGGCGGCCTGAATTTCCATGCCGCGCTGGGCCTCGCCCACCTCGCCCACGGCGGTCGAGCCGGGGAATTCGTCCAGCACCGCCCGGAAGCGTTTCAGGAACTCGAGGTTCTCGGGCTGGTTCTTCGAATACAGGTGGTTCTGCCAGTTATAGGGGTTCACCGCCGGCGCGGTCTTGTCGTTGCGCTCCTCGGGCAAAAGCGCCGGGTTGTCGCGCAGCTGCTTGTCGTGGAAGTAGAAGTTGATCGTGTCCAGCCGGAAGCCGTCGACCCCGCGTTCCAGCCAGAACCGGGTGATGTCCAGCAGTTCGTCCTGCACGTCCATGTTGTGCAGGTTCAGGTCGGGCTGCGAGGTCAGGAAGTTGTGCAGATAGTACTGCATCCGCTCGCCGTCCCATTCCCACGCCGAGCCGCCGAAGATCGACAGCCAGTTGTTGGGCGGCGACCCGTCCGGCTTTGCGTCGGCCCAAACGTACCAGTCGGATTTGGCGTTGTCGGCCGAGGCGCGGCTTTCCTTGAACCACGGGTGATCTTCCGACGAGTGCGAGATCACGAGGTCGATCAGCACCTTCAGCCCCAGTTCGTGGGCACGTTCGATCAGCGCGTCGAAATCGCCCAGCGTGCCGAACATCGGATCGACGTCGCGGTAGTCGGACACGTCATAGCCGAAGTCCAGCATCGGCGATTTCATGAACGGCGAGATCCAGACCGCGTCCACGCCCAACGAGGCGATGTGCGGCAGGCGGTGGATGATGCCGGCAAGGTCGCCGACGCCGTCACCGTTCGAGTCCTGATAGCTGCGCGGATAGATCTGATAGATCACCGCACCGCGCCACCAGTCGGGATCGGTGGCCGAGTTGTCGGGTTCCGGGATTTGGGGGTCGAGAAGATTCACGGTCTTTAGCCTTACTTGACGGACCCGGCCAGAAGGCCGCGGACCAGGTATTTCTGCATCATGAAGAAGACGACAAGCGGCACCGCGATGGACACGAAGGCCGCCGTTGCAAGGATTTCCCAGTTGCCGCCGCGGGTGCCCAGAAGCTCGACGATCTGGTTGGTCATCACGCTGGTCGAGCCGGTGGCGTCGATCAGGAAGACCTTGGCGACCAGCAGGTCGTTCCACGTCCACAGGAACTGGAAGATCGCGAAGCTGGCCAGCGCCGGGAAGGACAGCGGCAGGATGATACGGGTGAAGATCTGAAAGTCGGTGGCGCCGTCGACCTTGGCGTTCTCAATGATGTCGCGCGGCAGGCCGACCATGTAGTTGCGCAGCAGATACGTCGCCAATGGCAAGCCGAAGGCCGTGTGCGCCAGCCAGACGCCCAGATAGCCCTTGCCGATGCCGATTTGCAGGTGAAGCTTCAGAAGCGGGATCAGCGCCAGTTGCAGCGGCACGACCAGCAGGCCCACCACGATCGCGATCAGCAGCGCGCGGCCGGGGAAATCCATCCACGCCAGCGCATAGGCCGCGAAAGCGGCGATGCAGATCGGGATAATCGTCGCCGGGATCGTCACCGTCAGCGTGCTGAAAAACGCGCGGCCCATGTTGTCGGTGGTCTGGGCACCGGCGGCGCGGCCCTCGGACAGGCCGAAGGTCATCGCCAGCGCGATGAACAACGCGAACCCGCCCAGCATCGGCAGATAAGTGACGAACCCGCGCTCGTGGCTGCGGAAGATGAACTTCAGCGCCAGCCCGAACAGCAGTGCGGCGATGCCGTAGATCACGATGTTCTTGGCGACGTCCTTGCCCAGCACCGTGTCATAGTTGTTCAGCGTGAACTCGGGCGGCACCATCGCGGTGACGAACACCCGCTGGCCGCGCCCCGAGGGTTCCTCGGCGCTGACAAGGCGATAATCGCCGTTCTCGGCCACCATCAGCGTACCGCCGCGGCGAAGCTCTCCGGTATCGCCGGGGCCGTAGGCGTTGACGTCACGGGCCGAGGTGCCCCACGCGCCGATGGTCAGGGGATCGCTGCCGTCGACCTCGAACAGGTTGCCTTCCAGCACGTAGTTATCGCCGTCGCGGGTCGCGTCGTCGGCGCCGCCGGTGCGCAGGACGACGCTTTGCTCGGCGGGGAACATCGCCTTCCACCAGCCGCTGGTTGCGATCTGGTCGGTGGTGCGGAAGGACGACACGAACAGCCCCACGGTCGGGAACAGCCAGATCGCGACCATCAGGGCGACCGAGATATGGACGGCCCATGTCAGGCCGCTTTTCTTGCCCGCGATGTTATCCATGATGTGCCTCCCCGACGCTCATCAGCGCATTTCCTTGCGCGCGTTGCGCACGTTCCAGACAAGGATGGGCAGCACCAGCACCATGATGACGATGGCACTGGCCGACCCGACGCCCCAGTCGTTGGCGCGGAACAGCTTGTCATACATGTAGTTGGCCAGAACCTGCGTTTCCCACTGGCCGTTGGTCATCGCGAAGACGATGTCGAAGATCTTCAGCACGACCAGCGTGATCGTGGTCCAGACCACCACGATGGTGCCCATGATCTGCGGCACCTTGATGCGGAAGAAGATCTGGAACGGGTTGGCCCCGTCGATGATCGCCGCCTCGATGGTTTCCTCGGGGATGCCGCGGATCGCGGCCGACAGGATCACCATTGCGAACCCGGTCTGAATCCACACAAGGACGATCATCAGGAAGAAGTTGTTCCAGAACGGGATCGTCAGCCACTGCTGTGGGGCATCGCCGCCAAGCGCAAGGTAGACCGCGTTCAGAACGCCGATCTGTTCCTGATCGATGGGGCGCGCGTCATAAACCAGCCGCCAGATCACTGCCGCCCCGACAAAGCTGATCGCCATCGGCATGAACACCAGCGACTTCGCAAGGCTGCCCCACGCGATGCGGTCGGTCAGCTGCGCGGCCAGCAGGCCGAAGGCCGTCGACAGCGCAGGCACCACCAGAAGCCAAAGGAAGTTGTTGCGCACCGCCTCCCAGAACTTGGATTCGCGGAACATCTGTTCGTAATTCGCCAGCCCCACGAAAGCGCCGCCCATGTCTCGGTCGGTGACCGACAGGCGCAGCGTCTCGAACACCGGGTACACAAGGTACAGGCCAAGCGCGAAGATGGCGGGGAACAGGAACAGCCAAGGACGGACCATGTTGGCGCGGTTGATGTTACGGCCGATGTTCGGCCCCCGCGCCGGGAAGATCACTTTGTCGAGGATCAGGTTCGAGAAGTAGAAATACCCGACGCACCCGCCGACGCCGATGATGATGGTCAGAAGACCCTGCAACGCTGGATGCATCGCATCCCCTCCCGGTGGTCCGTTCTGGCTGGCAAGCCCGGGCCGGCATGGCCCGGGCAAGTTCGTGTGTTGTCAGGCGCTTACTTCAGCGCGTCCCAGCTTTCCTGGATCTCGGCTGCGACTTCCGCGGCATCCGCGCCACCGGCAAAGTCGACCATGCCGGTCCAGAAGCTGCCCGCGCCCACGCCGCCGGGCATCAAGTCCGATGCGTCGAAGCGGAAGGTGGTGGCGTCCAGCAGGATTTCGTTCATCCGGCGCTGGTTGTCGTTGGCGAACGCTTCGGGGTCGACACCGGTGTGCGGCGTCAGGAAGCCCGACAGGCCCATCCAGATCTCATGCGCTTCCGGCGTCTGCAGGAAGGCGATCAGGTCATGCGCGGCCTGGTTCTCGTTGGTGATCGTCCACATGGTGCCGGCGCCCAGCACCGGGGTGCCAAGGTCCTTTTCCTCGTAGGCGGGGAAGTAGAAGAAATCGACGTCGGTGCCGACCTCGGTGCCTTCGGGGAAGAACGCCGGGATGAACGACGCCTGACGGTGCATCATGCACTGCGCCGGGATGTCGAACAGGCCCTTGGGCGAGTCGCGGAAGTCCGACGAGGCAACGGCGTTCATGCCGCCAGCGACCATGTCGTCCTGAATGAAGGCGCCGAATTCCTCGATCGCGGCGACGACTTCGGGCGCGTCGAACGGGATCTCGTTGGCGACCCACTGGTCATAGACTTCGGGCGCCTGGGTGCGCAGCATCAGGTCCTCGACCCAGTCGGTCGCGGGCCAGCCGGTCGCACCGCCGGACCCAAGCCCGATGCACCACGGGGTTTCGCCGTCTTCGATCATCGTTTCGGACAGCGCCTTGAGCTCTTCCATCGTCTCCGGCACGTCATAGCCGAAGTCTTCGAAGTTCTCGGGGATGTACCAGACCAGCGATTTCACATCGACTTTGTAGAAGAAGCCGTAAAGGTTCTCGTCCCCCTCGGGGCCTT
Organism: Psychromarinibacter halotolerans; assembly: GCF_029168315.1. Classification (NCBI taxonomy): domain Bacteria; kingdom Pseudomonadati; phylum Pseudomonadota; class Alphaproteobacteria; order Rhodobacterales; family Paracoccaceae; genus Psychromarinibacter; species Psychromarinibacter halotolerans. The sequence goes on along the minus strand of NZ_JARGYD010000001.1, from coordinate 410,267 downwards.
CGAACGTGGCAAGGTCGACCCACGATTGGCCAGCGGCGTAGTTCTCCTGCAGCCAGCCCTCGACGCCCTCGTCCAGCGGCGTCAGGAAGCCACGGCCCGCCATGTCGGCGGCAAGGCCCGGCTGCGGGAAGATCGCGATGTTCGGGGCAGAGCCGGCTTCGGCATCCACGACGATCTGTTGTTCGAAGCTGTCCGAGCCGACGTAGCTGACGTCGTGGCCCGACTGCTCTGCAAAGGCGCCAAGCACCTGTTCGACCATTTCCTGGTCCGGGCCAAGCCACGGGCCAAACACGGTCAACTGCTCGGCATGCGCCATGCCAGCCGACAGTGCGACCGCAGCGGCGCCGGAATAAAGTACATGTTTCATATTGGGTATCCCTCCCGGTTCGACGCGCAAGGCGCCTGTCCAATGAACGAAGCGCCGGCTTTCACCAAAGCGCTTTGGGCGACAAAAGGCTCTTTGATTGGGAAATAAGTGTCAACCGCGATTCGTCAAACAGGTAAAATGTATCATCTTTTTCTGCACCTGCATTGACGCAGCGCAGAATGGTTAGCCTTTGACGTCCAAGGAATCCGGGACTACCTTCCAAATCGAACTCAAAGCGCTTTGGCGCCGTCCGAGACAGTTTGCGCGAACGATCCGAAGGCCATGAACCTCAAGCAACTCTCTGAAACCCTTGGACTTTCGCAGACGACCGTCAGCCGTGCGCTGAACGGGTATCCGGAAGTTGCAGAGGCCACGAGACGCAAGGTACTGGAAGCAGCCCAAGCCCACAACTACCGCCCCAACGCCCGCGCCAAAAGTCTTGCGACGGGCCGGTCGATGGCGATCGGGCACGTTATCCCGGTGTCGGCGCGGCACGAGATGGTGAACCCGATCTTCGCGGATTTCGTCGCCGGCGCCGGCGAGGCGTACTTGCAGCACGGCTTCGACATGGTGCTGTCGCTGGTGCCCGACGATGGCGAGGAAGCCGCCTATCGCGAGCTTGCGGCGAAACGGTCGGTGGACGGCATCATCGTGCACGGCCCCCGCATCGACGACGAACGCATCGCGATGCTGCGCAACATCGGCCTGCCCTTCGTGGTCCACGGGCGCATGTCGCGCCACGCGGACGATTACGACTGGGTCGACGTGAACAACCTGCGCGCCTTCTACCGCGCGACCGAATTTCTGCTGGACCTTGGCCACCGCCGCATCGCGCTGATCAACGGGCTGGTGTCGATGGACTTCGCCTCGCGCCGGCTGGACGGCTACACGCAGGCGCTGGCCACGCGCGGCATCGCCGCCGACCCCGCTTTGGTTCGGTCGGACGAGATGACGGAATCCTACGGGTTCCGCTCTGCGAACGAGATGCTGGACCTGCCGGACCCGCCCACCGCCTATCTGTGTTCGTCGATCATCGCCGCTCTTGGCGTGCGCCGCGCGGTCGAGGCGCGCGGCCTGACGATGGCCCGCGACGTGTCGATCATCACCCACGACGACGACCTTAGCTATCTGTCGAACCGCGGCGAGGTGCCGATCTTTACCGCCACCCGGTCTTCGGTGCGCGACGCGGGGCGGCTTTGTGCCGAGCGCGTCATTTCCTTGGTGCAGAACCCTGTTCAGCCTGCCCGGCAGGTCCTACTTGAAGCCGACCTGACCGTGGGCCAGTCCACCGGACCGGCCCCGGCCAGCCCCGCCCGAGACACCTGACCGACTGCGGTCCGGACACGAACCACGAGGACTTTATGAGACATACCCGCGCCGACTTCCCCAAGGATTTCATCTTCGGGGCCGCCACCTCTTCCTACCAGATCGAGGGTCACGGACAGGGCGGCGCAGGCCGCACCCAGTGGGACGACTTCGCCGCGACGCCCGGCAACGTGGTGCGCGCCGAGAACGGCGCCCGCGCCTGCGACCACTATAACCGTTTCGAAGAAGACCTTGATCTTGCGGCAGGAATGGGTCTGGACGCCTACCGCTTTTCGACGTCTTGGGCGCGGGTCCTGCCCGAAGGCACCGGCACGCCGAACCCCGAGGGTCTGGATTTCTACGACCGTCTCGTCGATGCGATGCTGGCCCGCGGGCTGAAGCCATTCCCGACGCTATACCACTGGGAACTGCCGTCGCCGCTGCTGGACAAGGGCGGCTGGCGCAACCGCGACATCGCCGAATGGTTCGGCGAGTTCACCGAGGTGATCATGGGCCGCATCGGCGACCGGGTGCACGCCGCCGCGCCGATCAACGAACCGTGGTGCGTGGCGTGGCTAAGCCACTTCATGGGCGCGCACGCCCCCGGCGCCCGGGACATCCGCGCCGCGACCCGTGCGATGCACCACGTCCTGCTGGGACACGGCCGTGCGATCGAGGTGATGCGCGGGCTGGGCATGAAGAACCTTGGCGCCATCACGAACCACGAGTACGTGCTGCCCGCCGACGAAAGCGACGAATCCGCCGCCGCGGCGCGGATGTACGACGGCATCTACAATCGCTGGTTCCTGAGCGGAATCTATTCGGGCACCTACCCGCCGGATGTGCTGGACATGCTGGAAGCGCACATGCCGAGCGGCTGGGAAGAAGACATGAAGTCCATCTCGCAACCCGTTGATTGGGCTGGTATCAACTACTACACGCGCAAACTGGTCTCGGCCGGTTCAACCGGTCTGCCAGGCGATCTGCACGAAGGCGTCGGCGACCTGCCGCAGACCACCATGGGATGGGAAATCTACCCCGAGGGCCTTCACGGGATGCTGACCCGCGTCGGTCAGGCCTACGCCCGCAACATCCCGATCTACGTGACCGAGAACGGCATGTCGGCGTCCGACACGATTTCCGGCGGCGAGGTGAACGACCAGCACCGGATCGACTATCTCAACGTCCATATGGACGCCGTGAAACAGGCGATTGCCGACGGCATTGACGTGCGCGGCTATTTCATCTGGTCGCTGCTGGACAACTACGAATGGGCGCTTGGCTATGAAAAGCGGTTCGGGCTGGTGCATGTCGATTTCGACACTCTGGAACGCACGCCGAAACAGTCCTATCACGCGCTGAAGACCGCGCTGAAGAGGTAGCCCGATGGCCCGCACCCCCGACCGTTACTCGCTTGTCGCCGACATCGGCGGCACCAACACCCGGGTGGCGCTTGCCGAGCGCCGCCGGGTCGTGCCCGAGACCGTGCGCCGCTATCGCAACGCGGATCACCCCGGGCTGGATTCGGTCCTGCGAGAGTTTCTCGACGCCGAGGGCGGCGTCGATTGCACCGGCGCCTGCGTCGCGGTCGCCGGTCCGGTGCGGGACGGTGTGGGCGAGCTGACGAACCTGGACTGGCGGATCGACGCGGCCAGCGTGGCGAAGGCTGCCAAGGCCGAAACCGTGTCGATCCTGAACGACCTTCAGGCGCAGGGCTTCGCGTTGGAACACCTGTCCGACGACAGCCTGCGCCCGATCATCCCGATGCCCGACGCGGCACCGGACGCGACCCGGCTGGTGGTCGGCGCGGGGACCGGGTTCAACTCGGCCACCGCGTATCACACGCGGCGGGGCCGCATCGTACCCCCGGCCGAATCCGGCCACGCCAACATGCCGATCCGCAACGAGGCCGACCTGCGGCTGGCCAAGTTCGTCGAGACCGCGCACGGATTCCCGGGGATCGAGGACGTGCTGGCGGGGCGCGGGCTGGAACGCATTTACGCGTGGGTCGGGCACGAGGCGGGCGAGATCGTCGAAAAGCGCGCGGCCGACATCATGGCGGGGCTTGCCGACGGCAGCGATCCCCGCGCCGAAGACACCGCGCGGGTCTATGTGCGCCTGTTCGGATCGGTGGTGGGCAACCTTGCGCTGAACCAGCTTCCGTTCGGCGGCATCTACCTGATCGGCGGCGTCGCCACCGCCTTCGCCCCCTATTTCGAGCGGTTCGGCTTTACCGAGGCCTTCCGCGACAAGGGTCGCTTCGCGGGCTTCATGGGCAACTTCGGGGTGTCGGTGGTCGAGGATGACTATGCCGCGCTCACCGGCTGCGCCAGCCATCTGGAAGAGGTGATGTCGCACGGCGCCTGAGCCGTGCGATAACACCGGCTTGGACCGGCGCCTTAGGCCAGCGCCTTCCAGATCATGCGCAGCGCGACCAGCGTCAGCAGCACCATGATGATCCGGTCGAACAGCTTCGGCGGCAGGAAGCGTGCGATGTAATTCCCGACCGGCATGAACGCCAGCAGCGGCACGATGGCGGCGATGCCGTACGCTGTCCGCTGCCAGTCCATAAGCCCGTAAGCCCACAGGACCGGGATCTGCACTACGGACATCAGCGCGAAGAACACCGAGATCGTGGCAAGGAAAGCCAACCGGTCCAGCCGCATCGCGCTTAGAAAGCTGATCGACACCGGCGCCGACACCCCGGTCGCGCCCTGCAGGTTGCCCGCAAGGAACCCCGCCGGCCACACAAGCTTCAGCGCCGCCGGATAGGACAGGCCCCAGTCGGGCCGCGCCAGCCGGAACAGGATGAAGAACAGCACCATCACGGCCACCACCAGCAGCAGCACGTCCGACGGCACCACCGCAAGGATCACGCTGCCGGTGCCCGCGCCGATCGCACCGGACAGGGCCAGCCCCAGCGTGAAGCGTCGCGGCAGCATCTGCGCGCGGTGCTGCCAGCCCTGCCACAGGTTGCTGACGAGATTGGGAATCACCATCACCACAACCGCAAGCTGTACATCGAAGAACAGCGCCATGACCGGCACGGCCACCACCGGAGCCCCTGCCCCGATCGCGCCCTTCAGCAGCCCGCCAAGCGCCAGAGCCACGAAAATAAGCGCGAATTCGCCCAGCAGCTCGGCGCTCATGCGCTGGGCCTGTTAGCGTCGGACATGTAGGGGAGCCTCCCATTTACTTCGCGGTCCCGATGGGTCAGACCAATGGGAGTTGTCCGCCTCCGTAAAGGTCTCTGCATCGTGCTGCAACGCAATGATCGTTCCAAATTCACCCAGCTTCGCGACCTTCTTCAGTCGAAGGATCTGTCCTTCCTGATGGAGGCCCATTCCGGCCTTTCGGCCAAGATCGTGGAAGAGGCCGGGTTCGGCGGCGTCTGGGCCTCGGGCCTGTCGATCTCGGCCACGCTGGGGGTGCGCGACAACAACGAACTGTCGTGGACGCAGGTCCTGGACGTGCTGGAATACATGTCCGACGCGACCACCGTGCCGATCCTCGTGGACGGCGACACCGGCTATGGCAACTTCAACAACTTCCGGCGGTTGGTCAGCAAGCTGTGCCAGCGCGGCATCGCGGGGGTCTGCATCGAGGACAAGGTCTTCCCGAAGACCAACAGCTTCCTGTCCGAGGGCGACGACCTTGCCGACATCGAAGAATTCTGCGGCAAGATCAAGGCTGGCAAGGACACGCAAGAGCATCCCGATTTCTCGGTCGTGGCGCGGATCGAGGCGCTGATCGCCGGTCAGGGCATGGACGAGGCGCTGAAGCGGGCCGATGCCTATGCCGACGCGGGCGCCGACGCGCTGGTGATCCACTCGCGCAAGCGCGACGCCGACGAGATCCTTGAATTCAACCGGCTGTGGGACCATTCGCGCTGCCCGGTGATCGTGATCCCGACCAAGTACTACCGCACCCCCACCGACCAGTTCCGCGATGCGGGCGTGTCGACGGTGATCTGGGCCAACCACAACCTGCGGGCGGCGATCAGTTCCATGCGCCAGGTCAGCCGGAAGATCTTTGAACAGCAGACCCTGCTAGAGATCGAATCCGAAGTCGCGCCGTTGGAGGACGTCTTCGCGCTGGCCAACGCCAGCGAACTGGAAGAGGCCGAGAAGGTTTATCTTGCCGCCCAGCCCGAGCGGTCCGCCGTCATCCTTGCCGCCACGCGCGGCAGCGATCTTGGCGACCTGACTAAGGACCGGCCCAAGTGCATGGTCAACGTGCGCGGCCAGTCGATCCTTGCGCGCCAGCTGGATGCCTTCCGCCGCGAGCGGGTGAAGAACGTGACCGTCGTGGCGGGGTACTGCCACGAGGCGGTCGAGGGCGAGGACATTTCCAAGGCGCTGAACCCCGACTACGCCACCACCGGCGAAGCCGCATCGCTGGCCTGTGCCCGCGACGCGCTGACCGGCGCCGCCATCGTTGGCTACGGCGATATCGTGTTCCAGCCGTTCTTCGTCAGCCTGCTGGGCGACCGCACCGAAGATTTCGTGATCCTCGTCGACCCGACGCTGTCCGGCACCGACAAGGACCGCGACCTTGTGGCCTGCTCTGCCCCTTACGAGGGCGGCTTCGCCACCGGCGCCGACCCGAAGGTCAAGGCGATCGGCGAGGTGGACACACCGGACGGCCAATGGGTCGGCCTGCTTGGTCTGTCGGCAGACGGCACCGCCAAGCTGCGCGCCGAACTCGACCGGATGGACGCCGAAGGCGTGCTGCCGCAGGCCGACATGGCCGCCGTTCTGACCCGCCTGATGGCGCGGGGCGAGACGGTGCGCGCCATTTACGTGTCCGGCAACTGGGCCAACGTGAACGACCTTGCCGACCTGTCCGAAGCCCGGAACACCATGTGATGACCGCCCCGCAGACCCCTGATCTTTCGACGAAAACGCGCCGCCCCCGATGATCGACGCGCAGGACTTCATCGCCGCCGCGTCCGAGCGCGGCATTTCCTTCTGGACGGGCGTGCCCTGTTCCTTCCTGACCCCGTTGATGAACGCGGTGATTTCCAGCCCGGACACCGCATATGTCGGCGCCGCCAGCGAAGGCGAAGCGGTGGCCATCGCGGCGGGCGCATGGCTTGCCGGACGCGAGACGGCGGTGATGTGCCAGAACTCGGGCCTTGGGAACACGGTCAACCCGCTGACCTCGCTGAATTTCCCGTTCCGCATCCCGACGCTGGTGCTGACGACGTGGCGCGGGCAGCCGGGCATCGGGGACGAGCCGCAGCACGAGCTTATGGGGCAGATCACGCAAGGTCTTCTGGACCTGATGCAGGTCCCGAACGCGCCGTTCCCCGAAACCGGCCCCGCCATCGGTCCGGCGCTGGACACCGCGATGGCGCGGATGGGCGAGACGTCTTTGCCCTACGGCTTCGTGCTGCCCAAGGGGATCGTCGCAAAGTCGCCGCTGGATCAGGCTCCGGTCCCGGCCCGGCCCGCCTGTGTGCCGCAGGGTGACTTCACCGGCACCGAGCCCCCGCGCCGGGTCGAGGTGCTGGACATGATCCGCACCGCCGTGCCGTCGGGCGCCGGGCTGATCGCGACCACCGGATTTTGTGGCCGCGAGCTTTACGCGCTCGAAGACGCGCCCGCGCATCTGTACACCGTCGGGTCGATGGGCGGCGCAAGCGCCATCGGTCTAGGCACGGCGCTGAACTCGGACCGCGAGATCGTGGTGCTGGACGGCGACGGCGCGGCGCTGATGAAGCTGGGCAACCTTGCCACCATCGGCGCCGAGCAGCCCGCGAACCTGACCCATGTGATCCTCGACAACGGGCTTCACGAAAGCACGGGCGGCCAGCGGACCGTGTCGCCCGGCGTCGACTTCGCGACCGTGGCCAGCGCCTGCGGCTATGCCTTCGCGGGCCGTGCCGACACGACGGACTCCACCGATGCGTTGCTGAAAGCCGCGCTTGCCGTGCCGGGCCCGCGCCTGTTGCACCTGAAGGTCGCGCCCAGCCGGATCGAAAACCTCCCCCGTCCCAAGGTGACGCCCGAAGCCGTCGCCCGCCGCTTCCGCGAGTACCTTGCATGACCGACGCCCCCCTGCTGCTGACCCCCGGACCACTGACCACCACCGACAGCGTCAAGCGCGCCATGCTGCGCGACTGGGGCTCGCGCGATCCCGAGTTCGAGGCGTTGACGGCACAGGTCCGCGCCGAGTTGCTGGCGATCGCCAACGCGGGTGACGCCTATACCGCCGTCCCGCTGCAGGGCTCGGGCACCTTCGCGGTCGAAGCGATGATCGCGACCCTCGTCGCGCCCGACGACGGCCTGCTGGTGGTCGCGAACGGCGCCTATGGCCGTCGGATCGCCGAGATCTGCGCCCGCATGGGGCTGAAACACGACGTGCTCGACCTGCCCGACCGCGCCCCGGTCCCGCCCGCGCGGGTGGCCGAGGCGCTGGCCGAAGGGCGCCACCGTTTCGTCGCGGTGATCCACTGCGAAACCACGTCGGGCGTCCTGAACCCGCTGGCCGAGATCGCCGAGGTCTGCCGCGCCGCGGGGGCAAAGATGCTGGTCGACGCGATGTCCTCGTTCGGCGCGCTGCCCTGCGACGCCGCAGAAACGGGATTCGCCGCGCTGGCCGCTTCGTCGAACAAGTGCCTGCAGGGCGTCCCCGGCGCCGCTTTCGTGATCTGCGACAAGTCGTTGTTGTTGCGCGACGATCACAGATCGCCGTCGCTGGTGCTGGATTTGGCGGCACAGGATCGGCAGTTTTCCGCTGACGGCCAGTGGCGGTTCACACCGCCGACACATGTCATCGCGGCGCTGGCGCAGGCGTTGGACGAACTTCGGGCCGAGGGCGGCACATCCGCGCGGCTGGCGCGATATACCGAGAATTGTACGCAGTTAATCAAGGGGATGACCGCACTGGGCTTCCAGTCGGTGCTGGACCCTGCGACACAGGCACCGATCATCGTCTCGTTCTCGGAACCCGCTGAGGACTGGTTCGATTTCCAACAGTTCTATGACAGGCTGAAGGCCGAAGGCTTCGCGATTTACGCGGGAAAGATGCGTGATCGTGCGACATTTCGCGTCGGGGTTATCGGTGACGTGACCCCCTCGGACATCGCCGCGTTCCTCGACGCCGCAGGGCGCGTCACCCGGGCCATGACGGAACGTCACTAAGTGTTTCAGGGCGTTACAACGCGTGCGCCCGTGGGGATTTTTGCCGGTCGGTCCCGGTAGGGCTATTGTTCGCGCGGTCAAATCCGGTAGGTTGTCGCAAACAGGCGGACGTACGGACAGACCAGGCAGGGCGCTGTCCAAGGAGGTTTTGATGGTTTCAGAGGGCAAGCCGGAGCGCCCGAGCTTTTCTGCAGTGGCAGAGCGACGGTTTCGGCTCGCCGGGAAGTCCATCATCGAAAAGGGTCACCCCTATTTCGTGCCCGTGGACCGTCTTGAGCAGATGTATTCCTCGAAACCCGAGGGCTATGTCAGCCTGGCCCACTACGACTATCTCGGCCTCGCACGTCATCCCGAAGTCATCGCCGCCTCGACGCAGGCGATGCAGGACTATGGCGCGGGCGCAGGGGCGTCGCGGCTGGTCGGCGGAGAGCGGACCGCGCACCGTGCGCTGGAACGCAACCTTGCCGAGTTCCTTGGCGTCGGCGACGTCCTGACCCTGATCTCGGGCTATCTGACCAACCTGTCGCTGATCAATCACCTGCTGGGTCCGCGCGATCTGGTGCTGATCGACAGCCTTGCGCACAACTCGATCGTGGTGGGCGCTAAGTCCGGCCGGTTCGAATGCCGCACGTTCGAACACAACGATTTCGACGACCTCGAAGAACAGCTGAAAGCCGCACGCGGCGAATTCCGGCATGTTCTGGTGGTCGTCGAGGGCCTGTACTCGATGGATGGCGACATTCCCGACCTGCCCCGGCTGATCGAGATGAAGAAACGCCACGATGCTTGGCTGCTGGTGGACGAGGCGCATTCCTACGGCGTGCTTGGCCCCAACGGTAAAGGCATCTGCGAACACTTCGGCATCGACCCGTCCGAGGTCGAACTGTCCGTGGGCACCCTGTCGAAAAGCTTCGTGTCCTCCGGCGGCTTCATCTGCGCCAATGCCGAGGTGATCGCGTGGCTGCGGTTCACCCTGCCCGGCTTTGTCTATTCGGTCGGGCTGTCGCCCGCGACCACCGCGTCGGCGGATGCCGCCGTGAACATCCTGCGCCGCGAGCCTGAACGGGTCGAACGGCTGAAGCAGAAATCGCGCCTGTTCCGCGACAGCGCCCGCGCCGCCGGGCTGGAACCCGGCAACGCCATCGGCGAAGCCGTCGTGCCGCTGCATTTCGAAAGCCCCGAACAAACCATGATGGTCAGTCAGGTGCTGATCGAGCATGGCATCTACGCGCCGCCCATCGTTCAGGTGGGCGTGCCGAAAGATCAGCCGCGCATCCGGTTCTTCTTTTCCGCCGCGCACCGGGACGAAGACATCCTGCGTGCCGTCGACGTCACCGCCGCTGCGGTGCACGGCGAACTGCCGGTTCAGATCGCCAGCTCCTGATCCGGCACGGCGCTGCGGGCCACGGGCCGCGCAGCACCGCCACAGGCAGAAGCTTGCCGATGGTCACGGCGCCTTGTTCTTGAGTGTCTCGAAGATGTCGCGACCCGCGCTATAGTTGCATCATGGACAGACGTCATTTCATCGGCACCGCAGGTGCGACCCTTGGCACCGCGCTTGTTTCCGGGCTTATCCCCGGGGCGGCCTCTGCCGCGCGTCTTCAGACGGTTCGGGTCGACCGGCAGCCCGCCGTGCCGCTGGTCCAGCCAGAGTGGCCGGTGCCGGAAGACCCCAACCAGATGTTCTTTCTGCAACGGTCCACGAACGAGAACACCATCGTCTTCGCCGCGCGCTACGATGCCGCCGGCACCCTGACCTATCCCGACGCCGTCGACATCTACTGGCGCCGCTATGCCAGCGGCGGCGAACGCAAACCGCTGAAACCCATCGAACGGCTGCTGGCCTTCGGCGTGAACATCAGCCGTCGCGAGGTGGCCGGACAGTACAACGTGGCGCTTAAGCCGCTGCCGCAACTGCCGCTGGTCCTGCTGCAAACCGCCCCGTTCCGGGCGCAGGTGCTGGGCCGCATCGGCGACCAGACGGCCCGGATCGTCTATGCCTATGCGCATGTCGACGAAAGCGGCCTGCTGCCACGGGTCACGCAACTGTCGATCCACGGCGTGCTGCCGGACGGAGCAGGCGCGATTTCCGAATATTACGCGGTTTCGGGCGGCGAGTTTCAGTAATAATCCACTGGCGCCCGCCCCGTCACCGTGCCAAAACCCCGCCTAGAATAACGAGAATTTCGAGGGATACATGAGCACCTCCCAGCGCGGCAGTATCCGCACGGCGATTGCCGGCGTCGGCAATTGCGCCTCTTCGCTCGTCCAGGCTGTTTCCTATTGCCGCGTGAAAGGTGCGGATGCCGTTGGCGTCTCGTTCCCGGAACTTGGCGGCTACCGCCCCGAGGACATCGAGATCGTCGCAGGCTTCGACGTCGACCGGCGCAAGGTGAACCGCCCCATCGGCGAGGCGGTTCTGGCCGATCCCAACTGCACCGAGATCTTCTGGGACAAGCTCGACGATCAACCGGCCCGCGTGCACCGCGGCCCCGACCTTGACGGCGTGTCCGCCTTCATGCGCAACCAGCCGCCCGAACTAAGCTTCGTGCCGTCGGACGAGCCGCCGTTGTCGAAGGACCAGATCGTCGCCGCGCTGAAGGACGCGCAGGCCGAGGTGCTGGTGATCTTCCTGCCCGTCGGCAGCACGCAGGCGGTGGAATTCTACGCCCAATGCGCGCTGGAAGCGGGCTGCGCCGTGGTGAACGGCATTCCGGTGTTCTTGGCGTCCAACCCTGCATGGGCCAAGAAGTTCGAAGACGCCGGCCTGCCGATCCTTGGCGACGACTTCAAGGCGCAGTTCGGCGCGACCGTGGTGCACCGCACGCTGGCGCATCTGGCCGACATGCGCGGCGTGAAGATCGACCGCACCTATCAGTTGAACGTCGGCGGCAACACCGACTTCATGAACATGATGGACATGGACCGGCTGGCGCTGAAGCGCGAGTCGAAGACCGAAGCGGTGCAGGCTGCGATGGATTCGCGCCTTGCCGACGGCAACATCCGCATCGGCCCGTCGGACTATGTCCCGTGGCTGCACGACCGCAAGGTCGCCTACGTGCGGATCGAGGGCCAGCTGCTGGGCGGCGCCCGCACCTCGATGGAGGTCCGGCTAGAAGTCGAAGACAGCCCGAACGCCGCCGCGATGGCGATCACCGCCGTGCGCTGCGCCCGCATCTCGCTGGAACGCGGCCTGAAAGGCGCGGTGCCCGAGGCAAGCGCGTTCCTGTTCAAGCACCCGCCCGAGCAGGTCGACGACCCCGAGGCCCACGACATGCTGCTGGCCTTCGCGGAAGACGCCCGCCCGTGACCGACGCGGCCCGCCGGCCGGCCTTCATCACCGGGGGCAGCAGCGGGATCGGCCTTGCGCTTGCCCGCCAGCTGGCCGCACGCGGACACCCCGTGGCGCTGTTCGCCCGCAATGCCGACCGGCTGGCCGAGGCGGCGTTGTCGGTTCCCGGCGCCCGCGCCTACCCGTGCGACGTCTCTGACCGTAGCGCCGTCGAGGCCGCCGTGGCGCAGGCCGAGTCGGATCTTGGCGCGCCGGAATGGGCCATCGCCAACGCGGGCATCGCCGAGCCGGGCACTTTCCTGACGCAGGACATCGCATCCCACGAAGCGCAGATGCAGACCAACTACATGGGCGCCTTGTATTTCGCGAAGGCCTGCGCCGGGGCGATGGACAGCGGTCGGCTGGTGTTCGTGTCCTCTGGCGCGGCGTTCTTCGGGATCTACGGCTATTCCGCCTATGCGCCGTCCAAATTCGCCCTGCGCGGGCTGGCCGAGGTGCTGCGGGTCGAACTTGCGCCCCGGATCAGCGTCACGCTGGCCTACCCGCCCGACACCGACACGCCGCAACTGGCCGCCGAGGCGCGGACCAAGCCTGAGGTGACGAAGAAGATCACCGCAGGCGGCGGGTTGTGGGCGCCCGAAGCGGTTGCCGCCGCGATCCTGAAACGCGCCGACAAGGGCCGGTTCGCCGCCGCGCCCGGCCTGCAGATGGCGGCGTTGCTGTGGCTGCATTCGCTGGCGGCTCCGGCGCTGCGGGCGTGGCAGGCGGGCATCGCGCGGAAGCACCGCTGATGGTCGGTGTCGCCTATGCGGGTGCGCTGCCCATGATGCTGGCGCTGCTGTGCCTTGCGCTGCTGGCGGTGGGCTATGTGGTCGTGCTGGGCCTGATGGCCATACCCGCGACCCGCGCCACCGCGCGGGACGTGTTCCCGGTGCTGCTGACCGAAACGCTGATCGTCGGCGTCGTCGCGGGCGCGTTTCTTCTGGGCACCTATGCCATCGTCGCGCTGTTCGCGGTTCTGGCCCTGCGCTGCGGCTACGAGGCCGCGCGGATCACCCTGCCCCGCGCAGGCATACCGGGCGCGCTGCCCGCGATGATCGCCGGGGCCGTGATGCTGGTGCTGGGGCTGCTGGCGTCGCGGGTTCATCCCATCCCGCTGGCGCTGGGGGCGGTCCTGCTGATGGGCGTCCTGCTGGCGCTTCGGCCGATGCTGCGGCGCGACGGTCCGGCCAAGGCGCTGGCCGATCTCGTGCTGTTCCCCGGCGTGCCGCTGATCCTGTTCACCGGCAGCGCGTTGCAGGGCGGCGCCGCGACGATGCTGGTCGCCTTCCTGCTGGTCGAGACCTTCGACAGCTATGCCCTGCTTGGCGGCAAATTGTTCGGAAAACGCAAGGCGTTCCCGGTTCTCAGCCCGAAGAAAACGGTCGAGGGGCTGGCCTCGGGCGCGGTGATGCTGATGCTGACCGTAGGTCTTCTGGGCCCGCTTCTGGGCGGCTTCCCGGTGCTGGGCTCGATGCTGTTCGCGCTGGCCGCCGGCGCGCTGACGGTGGCGGGCGACCTTGCCGCGTCGCGGCTCAAACGGGTGGCGGGGGTCAAGGACTATCCCGCCGTGCTTCCGCATCAGGGCGGGCTTCTGGACATCACCGACGCATGGATCGCCACCGGCGCCGGGCTGGTCACGTTGATGTCACTCGGTAACCTCTTTTGATGACAAGAGATGTTTGATCCGTCTCATTTATCTGCGCATCATCTGCGGGACACACGGTAGGGACCACCGGGCCGAGGCCAACCGCGACCGACATGGCGATTATTCAGCGACTTCACAGCCCGATGACGCGGCTTCTGACGCAGCGTGCGCTGCGCACGATCGTGGCGTTTCTGGTGCTGATCGAGTCGATCTTCATCGCGGACATCTTCACCTCGACCCTCGAACAGGTCCTGCGCGAAGGTGGCCGGGCGATCGACCTGCTGACGATCCTGCTTCTGAAGTCGCCCGAGATCGTGGATTTCGCGCTGCCGCTGGTGCTGTTTCTGGGCCTGTACCTTGCGATCACCCGCGCGCGCGATGCGAACGAGCTGGTGATCTGCGCCGCCGCCGCCGAGCCGTGGACGCGCATTCCCCGGCTGGCGATGTACTTTGGCGGCGCGGGCTTTGCGCTGTCGTTCCTGTTTTCCGGGTTGATCACGCCGATGGCAAGCTATGCCGAGCGGCTTAGCCTGTACGACATGCGCGCGCGGACCCTGATCGCCGAACTGTCCAACCCCGCCGACGTGCGCCGTGTGCGCGAGGTCAACGGCCGCACCTTCATCGCCAGCCCCAGCGACGATCCCGACGCACAATACGGCGACCTGTTCGTCTACCGGCCCGGCCCGGACGGGTCGTGGATCGTGGCGCAGGCCACCGACTGGGAGATCGCGGGCCCCGATGAGGCACGCGACTACGTCGTCCGCCTGCAAGAGTTCCGCGAGATCCGAGGGCGCAGCGGCACCGCCCCCACCACGGGCGCGACCGCCGGGGTGCCGGGGCTGGATTTCGCCCGCATCAACGTGCGCTCGATGGAGATGGCGTTCTCGGCGGACGACGTGATCGAGACGGTCGACGAAAGCCCGCGCGCAACCGAACGCGCCCTGTTCCAGACCGACGGCCCGCTGTGGGGCGAGCCCATTCCCCGGTCCGACGGCAGCCTGATGACCCGCCCGACCCGCCGGTTCGGCGAAATGCTGGCCCGCGCCATCCTGTGCCCGGTGGCCGCCGCGATGGCGGTGGCGGCGGCGGCGTTCTCGGGCACGCGACGGGGCCGCTGGCTGGCGCTGCCGGGCGGCCTGCTGCTGGTGCTGGCGGGCGACGTGGGCAGCCGCGCGATTTTGGGCGACGCGGTGGTGCTGGGCTACGTCCGGTTCTGGCCCGCCGCGATCGCGATTGTGGCGATGGGCCTTGCCCCGGCGCTGGGATACGCGTGGCTGCGGGCGGAACAGATCGTGGTGCCAGCGCGGGGGCGCGCCTGACGATGACGGACGCGGACAGCCCCGACACCCCCGAGACCCGAGCCACCCCGACGCAGCGCGACGGCGCCGAGGTGCTGCAACGGGTGCGGACCATGTTCCTTGGCATCGCCACCCGCCGCGCCCTGATCGAGTACCTGCTGTCCGTGGCGGCGGTCATGTTCCTTCTGACGATGATCGCCTACACCATCGACCTTGCGCGCATCTTCCCGGATATCCGCTGGCAGTCCACCTATCAGGAAACCGCGCTGCCGTCGGTCCTGCTGCCCTACCTGTTGCAGCGCGGCGTCGACATCGTGACGCGAATGCTGCCGGTGGCGATGTTCTTCGGACCGTTCCTTGCCGAGATCGGGCGCCGCCTGCGGCTGGAAACCGTGATCCTTGCCACGGCTGGCGCCGGACCGGGCCACCGGCTGGCCGCGCTGCTGTGGCTCGCCCTGATCCTTGGCGGGATCTACACCGGGCTAGAGGCGCGCTGGCGCCCCGCCGCGATACAGGCGCAGGTCGAGACCGGGCTGGGCGACTATGCCGAACGCTATGACGACCGCTGGCTGGAAGGGCGCTGGGTGGTGAACGGCGATGTCGCGATGCGGGCCGACCTGCGGCGTGGTTCCCAGCCCGAGATGCGCAACCTGCTGGTGTTCAACGGCATCGGCGCGGCAGAGCTGGCCTCGGTCGTGGGTGCCGAACGCGCGGTGCCGACGGACACGCCCGACGTCTGGCGGCTGGAGGACGTCACCGAGTGGACGCCCGAGACCGGATCGACGCTGCGCACCGCGCGCACGTCCGAAGCCCCGCTGTTGCTGACCAGCGCGCAGCTGACGCACTACGGGATCGCGCCCTATGTTCTGTCGACCGCCGACCTGCGCACCCTTGCCCGCGCGCCGACCGAGACGCATTACCTGCCCGGCATCCGCACCGCCCTGTGGCAGCGCCGGCTGGCGATTTTCCTGCCGGGCACGGTGGCGTTTCTTGCCGTGGCCTTCGCCACGCTTGGCTTCGACGGGCGTCGCATCCTGTACCCCCGCCTGATCGGCCTTGCGGCGGCGGGCTACATCCTGACCGTATCGCTCAAGGTGTTCTGGGCGCTGGGGCAGCAGGGCACCGTCGCGCCCTCGACCGCCGTCGCAACCGCGCTGGCGGTGCCACTTGTCATCGGCACGGTGGCCTTCGTCCGCCAGCTATAGGGGCGGCCTTCGGCGCGGGCGGCGACACGCGGCCCGCGCAGTCCGGTCAGGCCAAGCGCGATCCCGCCATCCGCGCCGCGCGCGCGGCGGCGACCTTCGGGTAGACCTCGCGTTCGGCGTGGGACAGCATCGTTTCGTCGTCCACTTCCGCCCACGGCAGGTCATCGATACGGACGCAGGGCACCGGCACCCGCTGGCCAAGCGCCACAAGGCCCGCCTCGTAATGTTCCGCCGGGGTTTCGGCCAGCACCTCTTCGGCCACGTCCCGCATCAGGTCGACGCTGTCCGCGTCCAGCGCGGTTATCCCGACGAGTTCGCCGAAATGCGCCTCGGGGCGGGCAGCGGGATCCTTTGAGATGTCGGCCAGCGCACCATCGGGCTGGGTCCAGACATAGACCTCGTCCCCCGCGCCGGTCGGCCCCGAGGTGACAAGCACGTTGCCGCCGGTCAGCGCGGCCTCCAGCCCCTCGGGCGCATAGATCAGATCCGATTCCAAAAGCACGATCGGCCCCGTGACCCCGTCCAGCGCGGTGGCCAGCGTGCGCAGGCTGCCGGTGGTGGAATACAGCGGATTGTGGATCAGCTCGACGCCGGACGCGGTGCCGAACGTGTCGCGATACTGTTCGTCCAGATGCCCGGTGACGATGCGCACGCGGTCGATCCCAGCGGCGCGCAGGGTGTCCAGCGACTGGGCCACCATCGGGCTGCCCCCGACCTCGATCAGCCCCTTCGGCATCAGGCGGCCGCGCGGCCCCATGCGCACACCCATCCCCGCCGCGACGATGATCGCCGTAAAGTCCTTCATTCTTTCCCCGATCTGCGGCAGAAACCGCGCATGGTCCCGGACGCGGTTCGGACCGCGCAAGTTGCGCGGACGATAAGTGAGGGGCCGGGAAGCATCAAGGCGGGGCAAGACGGTGACAGCACAGGAAAAGCCATCCTTCGGACGGATCGCGGCGGACCTTCGCCAGCCGTGGTTCCGCGAAGAGCTGCGCACCGCTTGGTCGATCGCCCTGCTTTACCGCGTACCGTCGCTGCCCGTCGTATGGATCTTCGCCCGTCTGGGCCTGTCCCCGGTCGGCGTGTCCTTCCTTGCGCTGGCCGTGGCGCTTGCGATGCCGCTGCTGGCGTGGGGTCTGCCGTTGGCCCACGCACCGTGGGCGGTGGCGCTCGCGGGCGCGCTGTTTCAGGTGCTGGACTGCGCCGACGGAACGCTGGCGCGGGTGACCGGGCGCACCTCGAAGACCGGCGGCGACCTCGATTTTCTTGTGGACATGACCCAGTGGGGCCTTCTGTACCTTGCCATCGGCCTGCTGGCCGACCGCGTGCTGGGGGCCGACGGCTGGGCAACGCTGGCCGCGATGGCGGGATGGGTGCGGCTGCTGGCGCGGGTGATCCGCGACCGGCTTCAGGGCCCCGAGGACGGGGTGCCCGGCCCCCTGACGCCCGCCGACTGGCTGCCCATGCTGATCGGCGGCATTTCGGGGCTGATCCCGATCCTTGCGCTGACCGGCGACTATCTTGGCTGGGCGGTCTGGGCGCTGATGATCTACAGCCTGCTGGATGTGGCAGAGGGTCTGCTGCCGCTGGCCCGCGACCTGCGGCGATGAAAATCGTCCAACTGTGCCCCTATGACATGTCCCGTCCCGGCGGGGTGCAGCGCCATGTCCGCGACCTGTCCCGCTGGCTGACGGCGCAGGGGCACGAAACCCGCGTGCTGTGCCCGCCCACCCCCGGCACGACGCCGGGAACCGACGGCATGATCACCACGCTGGGCCGAAGCCGCCTGATCGGTGCGCACGGGACCGAGTTCGAGCTGTCCCTCGCCGCCCCCCGCGCCTTGGCGGCCGCCACCCGCGACCTGCGGGACTGGGGCGCGGAGGTGGTGCACATGCACACCCCGTGGACGCCCTTCGTCACCAGCCAGCTTTGGTCCCGCCTGCGGCTTCCCTCGGTGTCGACGGTCCATGCCACCCTGCCCGCCCCGAACGCGCGCGGGCTGACCGACCGCTTCATCCGCTCTGCCGCGACGCGCATCCTGCCGGCCTGCGACCGCGTCGTCGTGCCGTCCGACGCCCCGCTTGAGATGCTGCGCCGGGTGCTGCCGACGCTGGAGCCGACGATCCTTTCCCCCACGATCGACCTGTCCGACTGGACCGCCGCCGCGCGGCCGCGCCGCCGGGACCGGCTGGAAATCGCCTTTCTTGGGCGGCTGGAACCGCGCAAGGGGCTGGACGTGGCCTTGGCCGCGTGGGCCCTGATCGCCAAGGCGCTGCCCCACGCCCGGCTCAGCATCGCGGGCGACGGACCGATGCGGGCGCAGGCGGACGCCGCCCGATCCGACCGCGTCACCGTGCTGGGGCGGCCCGACGACGCGCAGGCGCGCGCGCTGCTGGGACGGGCCGATATCCTGCTGGCCCCCGCGCCTTATGGCGAAAGCTTCGGACTGATCCTGCTGGAAGCGATGGCCGCCGGTTGCCTGCCGGTGGCGGCGGCGAATGCCGGCTATGCTTCGGTCCTGACGGGGCCCGGCACGGCGTTGCTGGTGCCGCCCAACGATCCCAAGGCGCTGGCCGACAAGGTCATCGCGATGGCAAGCCCGCCACAGGCCGTCAGGGAATGGGCCGCCGCAGCCGCCGACCGCTATGACGTGGCGCGGGTCGGCCCCGCGTACCTGCATTTGTACGAAGACATCCTGTCCGCGCGCTAGGCGCCCCGGACACCCGCGTCAGCCCGACCTGCACAGCGCGCGGTATTGTCCGTGTCATGCAGCGGCGTCCGGCGGCTTGCGGTGAAGTCGCCCCGGACGTGGTCCAGCCAGTACCCGAAATACGTCTTGTCCGCCGTTTCGGTGAACACCTCGGGCGCCTGCCGTTTCAGCTCGGGCAGCCGCGACCACGCGACATTCGGGAAAGTGTGGTGTTCGTTGTGATAGCCGGTGTTGAACAGCAGCCAGTTGATCGGGCCATAGCGCGACCGGGTCGGCGCCGTCTCGTCGGTGCCCTCGTGCTCGCTCAGCGACTGGCCAAGGTTCCAGATCCCGAACTTGCCAAGGAACAGCGACAGCGACCACAGGTGATACAACAAGGCCCACGGCCCGAACAACGCCAGCAGCGTCAGGTTCGACGCCAGCGACACGCCGATGAACAGCCGCTTTTGCCACAACGGCGCGCTAGTCGCTTCGACATGGCGCTCCGGGTCCTTCTGCGGGCGGCCCGTCAGCCACGCGTTCAGCCGCGGAAAGATCTCATCCCCGATGATCGGCCCCAGCGGCAGAAGATGCACCAGCAGGGTCAGCCCGGTCAGCAGGTGCTGCAATCGCGGGTTCTCGGACCGCAGCATCATCCGGCTTTGGAAGGCGCAGATGTCCTCGTGCTCGTAGTCGCGTTCGTAGTCGCCGATATAGGGGTGGTGGCTGGTGATGTGTTCGTGCTGGTAGATCAGTTGCTTGCCATAGCTGCCAAGAATCCACTCCAGCCCCATGTCGAAGCCCAGCTTGGCGCGGTTGCCCCGAAAGATCAGCTTGTGCGCGGTCTCGTGCACCAAACCGCCCGCAGAGTGGATCAGCAACTGCCCGGGCACGAAGGCCGCAAGAAAGATCACCCACAGTGCCGCATCCGACACCGCCCACGCGATGCCCCAATGCAGCGCCAGCAGCACCGGCAGCGCCAGCACCGTCCACGGCTGGGCCCCCGACACGCGCGCAAGATCGGGATGCGCGGCGATGGCGGCCTTGCGCATCTCGTTGTGGCGCCGCGCCTGCGGCGAAATCCCGGCCTTTCGGCCGCCCGTCGGCACCTGTGCAGGCGATTGATCCATTGCGGACGCTCCCGTCTGGACGTCGCAGGATTTTCTGGAAAACCCTGGTCCTCACGATCTTCGAAAAAGACCGTGCTTCACGGATTTTTCTAGGAAAATCCCGCCCCCGGCGCAATGGCCGGAAGGTCAGGCATCGCGCTCCCACGGCGCGGGATCGGGGAACCAGCGGTCCAACTGCGCCCGGACCATCGCCACCACGCGCGGGTTCGGGCGGTCCCCGAAGCTGTCGTTCAGCGTGATCGACAACGGCTTGCGTGCGTTGATCCGCTTCAGCTGCCACCAAGTCCACGGCGCGAAGTTCTCAATTGAAACATAGCCTTGCAGTTCGTTGCTCAAGCTCCACGGCGCCTCGGCAAAGGCGCCTGTTTCGATCCCGTGGTGCTGGTTCAGCACTTCGGGCGGGACGTTGTCACCGCCCCGGAACCGCGACGCGCGGGTCGTGGCGATCTCGGCGGCGAAGGCGTCGCACATTGCGCGACTGTTCGCCACGTCCATCACCTGCGGGCCGTGGATGATGTGCCGCCGCCCTTGGCCGCCGCCGAACCGCGCCGCAAGCGCCCGGTCGGCGGTGGCCAGCGCAAGGTTCCACGGGCTGTCTTTCGCCGGATCAAGGTCCTGCCGGATCGGCTTTGGCTGCAGATGCGCCTGCGGTCGCCCGTCGGCGGCGAACAGCGCGTCCGCCATTCCCGGCGCCATCGCCAGCATGTCATCTTCCATGTAGACGAATTGATCCGTCACATCAGGTATCAGATGCAGGTGGCTGACAATGCAAAAGGAATTGTAAGTCGGAAGGATCTTCCGATCCATCAGCCGGTCATGATGCACCACGTTGATCATCGGGTGATCCGCATCCAGCCACGCCGGCACCTGCGGGCGGCAGGTGACGAAATGGATGCGCCGCACCCACGGGCAATTGCGCGCCACCGACCGCAATGAAAAGCGCACGACCTCAAGGTTGTCGCGGGTGCGGTTCGGGTTCAAATCGCGCGGATCGTCCGCATAGCGGTTCAGCTCTTCCAGGTATCCCGGAAAGCTGTCGTCGACCCACGTATAGACAATATCCATCGGCTTCATGTCTTTCCTTTCGGCAAGCCGTGCGGGGATTGCAAGCCCGGGTGTTGCCAAACGCGTGACCGCGTGGCACCCCAATCGCGCAGTTCCCAGCAGGACATCGACGCGCGTGACCGACCCCGACCTGATCCTTGCCGCCGATTTCGGCACTTCGGGCGTCAAGATCGGGGCCGTCGGGCCGGACCTGACGGTCGTCGCGGCTGTTACGGAACGCTATCCACTGCACCTTCCCGCACAAAGCCGCGCCGAACAACGCCCCGAGGACTGGTGGGCCGCCCTGGCACGCGGCATCGCCCGGCTGGGGGCCGAGATCCCCGACCTGCCCGGCCGCACCGGCGCCGTCGTGTTCGCGGCGCAGATGTGCGGGCTGGTCTGTGCTGACGACGCGGGGCATCCGCTGCGCCCGGCGATGGTCTGGCTCGACAAGCGGTCCGCGTCGCTGATCCGGGGCAAGACCGGCGGGTTTCCGAAGGTCGCGGGCTACGGCGCGCGCTTCCTTGCCCGCTCGATCCGGCTGGCGAACGGCGCGCCCTCGCACAACGGCATGGACCCGCCCGGCAAGATGCTGTGGGTCGCCGCGAACGAGCCAGAGATCTACGCCCGCACCGCGCATCTGCTGGACGTGAAGGACTGGCTGATCCTGCGCGCCACCGGCGAGGTGACGACCACCGCCGACAGCGCCAACCTGACATGGCTGATGGACACACGGCGCGGGCGCGAAGGCTGGTCGCCGCAATTGGCCGCACACTACGGCATCCCGTTGGATCGCCTGCCGCGCATCGTCGACGGCGCCTCGGTGGTCGAGGGGCTGACGGCGCAGGCGGCGGGGCAGCTTGGCCTGCGCCCCGGCACCCCGGTGCTGGGCGGCGGCGGCGACGTCAGCGTCACCGCCATCGGGTCCGGCGCCGTCGCGGACGGGGCGCTGCACCTGTGCGTGTCGACCTCGTCTTGGGTGTCGGGCTTCTTCGACCGCCGCGTGCTGAACGCCTTCGCCAGCTACGCCACCATCACCGCGTCCATCGACCACCGCCCCCTTCTGATCGCCACGCAAGAGGTCGCGGGATCGGCGATGGCGTGGCTGGCCCGCGCCTTCGGCCAGCCCGACGACGACGCGGCGCTGGACGCCTTCTACCGCGAGATCGGCGCCCCCGCGCCGGACGATCCGTATTTCCTGCCGTGGCTGGCGGGCGAACGCGTACCGGCGGACGAGGAACGCCTGCGCGGCGCGTTCCACGGCCTGAACCTGCGCCACGGCCCGCCCGAGTTGAAACGCGCAGTGACCGAGGGCGTCGCGCTGAACACCCGCTGGGTCTGGGACCTTGTCAGCAAGGAGCGCGGCGCGCGCACCGACGGGCCGCTGCCGCTGGTGGGCGGCGCCGTGGCGAACCCGCACCTTGTGCGCGCGCTGGCCGCCGCCTTGGACCGTCCGGTGCAGGTGCGCGACACGGCCTATGCCGGGATGCGCGGCGCGGCGGCGATGGCGGCCCCCGCGATGGGATGGTCCGATACGGTCTGGGACGCCGCCGCGACGCTGGGCCACTGCACCGCGCCAGTGATCGAACCCGACCCGCAGCAGCGCGACCTGATGGCGCGCCGCTACGACGACCTCAAACACATCCGCAAGGCGCTGGTGAAACTATACAAACGGCAGGGCACGGCATGATCGACGGGCTGATGAAAGACGTGATCGACCCGATGTGGGAATCGCTGGCGCGCCCCCTCGCCCGCGCCGGGTTCACCCCGAACCAGGTGACGGCGGCGGGCCTTGTGCTGATCGTCATCGCCTCGGCGGCCTATCTCTGGCACCAGTCGCACTGGGTATACGGGCTGACGCTGGCCTGCACCTTCGTGTTCGACGCGCTGGACGGCGCGGTGGCGCGGCAGACCGGGCTGTCCAGCAAGCTGGGCGGCTATTTCGACGCGATGGTCGACCGCTATCAGGAACTGGTCGTGGCCCTCTCCATCGGCTGGGTCACCGGCCACTGGGCGCTGGTGCTGCTGGGGTTCTCGGGCGCGATGATCACCAGCTACGCCAAGGCCCGCACCGCGATCGAAACCCCGGTGTCCAACACCGCGTGGCCCGACGCTTTCGAACGGCTGGAACGGATCATCTACACCTGCGTCCTGATGGTACTGGCCGGGGTGCTGCCGTGGGACTGGGTGCTGCCGTGGGGCCTTGGTCTGTACGCCGCATTGTGCCACCTGACTGCCCTGCAACGCGCCCGCCGCGCCGCCGCGATCCTGCGCGAGGTCGACGCCGGGCGCGGCGACTGATCCGGCTTCTTCTGTCCGGAAATATCCCGGGGGAATCGCCGAAGGCGATGGGGGCAGAGCCCCCTTCCCGCGCGACCTCCGCCAAACGTGACAGCGCGACCGGCTTCCCCGTGGTGCGAAACCCGTTACACTCCGGCGAAACACAAGGACACCAGGGAGCCTCATGACCAGATCGCGCCCGGCGCTTCTCGCCGCACTCGCCCCCGCCCTCGTTCTCGCCTTGCCCCTTGCGGCACAGGCGCAGGACACCACCGTCTCGCACGGGCTGTCCCCGTTCGGAGACCTGAAGTACCCGGCGGACTTCCCCTATTTCGACTACGTCAATCCGGACGCGCCGCAGGGCGGCACCATGACCTTCCGGGGCACGCTTGCGTCGAACACCTTCGACAGCCTCAACATGTTCATCCTGAAGGGGGAATCGGCGCAGGGGCTGGAACGGCTGCACGACAGCCTGATGGTGCAGTCATGGGACGAACCGGCCTCGTACTACCCGCTGGTCGCCGAAAGCGTCGAGTACCCCGAGGACCGCAGCTGGGCCACCTTCACCATGCGCCCCGAAGCGCGCTTTTCGGACGGCGAGCCGATCGAGGCATCGGACGTCGTCTTCTCGCTCGAGATGTTCAAGACGCAGGCCGAACCCTATTACCGCATCCTGTTCGAAGACATCGAAAGCGCCGAGGCGCTGGATGCGCACACCGTGAAGTTCACCTTCGCCGACGGCGCGGCCACCCGCGATCTTCCCGCGATGGCCGCCGAGATGCCGATCCTTGCGGAACATTACTACGCCGACGTCCCGTTCGACGACTCCACGCTCGACCCGCCGGTATCGTCGGGCCGGTTCCGCGTCGACAGCGTCAGCCCGGGCCGTACGATCACCTACTGCAAGGACCCCGACTATTGGGGCGAAGGGCTTCCCGTCATCGTCGGCAAGGACAACTTCGACTGCTACACCTACGAATACTTCGCCGACCGCACCGCCCAGTTCGAGGCGTTCAAGGCGGGCGAATACCTGCTGCAAGAGGAATTCACCTCGTCGATCTGGGCGACCTCGTATGACTTCCCCGCCATCGACAACGGCTGGGTGAAGATGGAGACGATCCCCGACGGACGCTCGTCCGGCGCACAGGGGTTCTACATGAACCTGCGCCGCCCGGTGTTTCAGGACGTCCGCGTCCGCGAAGCCATCGGCATGATGTTCAACTTCGAATGGACCAACCAGACGCTGTTCTACGGCCTGTACGAACGGTCCGACAGCTTCTGGGAAAACTCGGACCTGCAGGCCGAGGGTCTGCCCGAGGGCGACGAACTGGCGGTGCTGGAACCGTTCCGCGACCAGTTGCCCGACACCGTGTTCACCGACCCGGCGGCCTCGCCCCCGGTCTATTCGGGCGAGCGGCAGCTGGAACGCAGCGCGAACCGCGCCGCGTCCGCCCTGCTGGACGAAGCCGGCTGGACCGTGGGCGCCAACGGCATCCGAACCAACGCCGAGGGCGACCCGCTGCGGGTCGAATTCATTTCCGACAGCGCATCGTTCGAACGGATCATCCTGCCGTTCATCGAGAACATGAAGCGGGTGGGCATCGACGCCGTCTATACCCGCGTCGATTCCGCGCAAGAGGTCGAGCGGCAACAGAACTTCGACTTCGACATCATGATCGCCCGGATCGTGCTGCCGCTGCGCCCCTCGGTCGAACTGCGCACCATCTTCGGGTCGCGCGGGGCGGAACAGCCCGGTACGCTGAACCTTGCCGGTGTCTCGGACTCGGTGGTCGACGCGCTGATCGAAGAGATCATCGACGCCGAGGACCTGCCCTCGATGACCGCGCGGGTGAAGGCGCTGGACCGGGTCCTGCGCGCCAAGCACATCTGGGTGCCGAACTGGTACAAGGGCACGCACTGGATGGCCTACTGGGACGTGTTCGGCAAACCCGACACCAAGCCCGAGTACCACCGGGGCACCGATTACTGGTGGTGGGACCAAGAAAAGTACGAGGCGCTGCAGGCCGCAGGCGCCCTACGGTAGTCGCAATCCGGACCGGGGCGGTCGGATATTCTCGCCCGCCCCGTCCACGCCCCGGCTATCCATTACCCGTCAGCACGTTATGCTCGGCCCGCACGAGGCAACCGGCAAAGGCGATCATGGATCCGCTCGTCATCTTCACTCCTTCCGGCAAACGCGGCCGCGTGCCTGCGGGCACCCCAGTCCTGACCGCCGCGCGCCAGCTTGGGGTCGATCTGGATTCGGTCTGTGGCGGGCGCGGCATTTGCTCGAAATGTCAGGTGAACCCGTCCTACGGCGAATTCTCCAAACATGGCGTCACGGTGAAACCCGACGCTCTGTCGGACTGGAACGCGGTGGAAGAACGCTATGACCGGGTGCGCGGCCTGAAGGAAGGCCGCCGCCTTGGCTGTCAGGCGCAGATCCTGTCCGACGTGGTGATCGACGTGCCGCCGGAAAGTCAGGTGCACAAGCAGGTGGTCCGCAAGGCCGCCGCGGTGCGCGACATCACGATGGACCCGGCGACCCGGCTGTACCTTGTCGAGGTGACCGAGCCGGACATGCACGAACCCTCGGGCGACCTTGAGCGGCTGAAACGCGCGCTGGCCGACCAGTGGCAGATCGGGACCGAGGGGCTGACCGTCCCGCTGCCCGTCCTGTCCAAGCTGCAACCCGCGCTGCGCAAGGGCGGCTGGCAGGTCACCGTCGCGCTGCACCGGGGCCATGCCGACGCGGGCGAGCGCATTCTCGACCTGTGGCCCGGCTTCTGGGACGGGCGGCTGTACGGTCTGGCCATCGACCTTGGCTCCACCACCATCGCGGCGCATCTGTGCGACCTGCGCAATGGCGAGGTGATCGCCAGCGCGGGCGTGATGAACCCGCAGATCCGCTTTGGCGAGGACCTGATGAGCCGGGTGTCCTACGCGATGATGAACGCGGACGGCGCGGCCGAGATGACACGGGCCGTGCGCGACGCGATCAATCGTCTGGTGACCGAGATCGCCGCCGAAGGCAGCATCGAGCCCTCGCAGATCATGGAATGCGTTCTGGTGTGCAACCCGGTGATGCACCACCTGCTGGTGGGACTCGACCCGGTGGAACTGGGACAGGCGCCCTTCGCGCTGGCCACCTCGGACTCGCTGTCGCTGGACGCCGCCGAACTGGACCTGAGCGGCCTGAACCCCGCCGCCCGCGTGTACCTGCTGCCCTGCATCGCGGGCCATGTCGGCGCCGATGCCGCCGCTGTCGCGCTGGCCGAGGAACCGTGGGCCTCCGAGGACCTCGTGCTGATCGTCGACGTCGGCACCAACGCCGAGATCCAGCTGGGCGACAAGCGCCGGGTGCTGGCCTGTTCCTCGCCCACCGGCCCCGCCTTCGAGGGCGCGCAGATCAGTTCCGGCCAGCGCGCCGCCCCCGGCGCCATCGAGCGGGTCGAGATCGACCCGGTCACCAAAGAGCCGCGCTTTCGCATCATCGGCTGCGATCTGTGGTCCGACGAAGACGGCTTTGCCGCGCAGACCGCCGCCAGCGGGATCACCGGCATCTGTGGCTCGGGCATCATCGAGGCGGTGGCCGAAATGCGCATGGCGGGCGTGCTGGACGCGCGCGGGCTGATCGGGTCGGCGGCGCAAACCGGCACCGACCGCTGCATCGCCGAGGGCCGGACGCACGCCTATGTGCTGCACGATGGTCGCACCGACGGTGGCCCGCTGATCAGCGTCACGCAAAGCGACATCCGCGCGATCCAGCTGGCCAAGTCGGCGCTGTACGCAGGGGCACGGCTGCTGATGGACGAGTTGGACACCGACACGGTGGACCGCGTGGTGCTGGCGGGCGCGTTCGGGGCCCATATCTCGCCCAAGCATGCGATGGTCTTGGGGATGATCCCCGACTGCGCGCTGGACCGCGTGACCTCGGCCGGGAACGCGGCCGGAACCGGGGCGCGGATCGCCCTGTGCAACCGCGCCGCGCGGGCCGAGATCGAACGGCGCGTGCACCGGATCCACAAGGTCGAGACCGCGATCGAGCCGCGGTTTCAGGAACATTTCGTCGCCGCCAACGCGATCCCGCACGCGACCGACCCGTTTCCGCATCTCTCCGGTGTCGCGCCCCTGCCCGATGTCAGCTTCAACACCGGCGGCGGCGAAGACGGCGGGCGGCGGCGCAGGCGACGCGGCTAGACCTCGGCGGCGATGGCCCCGGCCAGTTGCCGCAGATCGCCGAAGTAGCCTTCCGACCGGGCTGGCTGCGACGGATCCGAGGTGATCGCGATCACCATCCGCCGTGACGGGATCACCGCCAGCATCTGCCCGCCGTAGCCCCGGGCATAGGCGGTGTCGGCCCCGTCCATCCGGGTCAGGAACCAGCCATAGCCGTATTGGTCGCCCGAGAACGGCGAGCGGGTGCGCGGCTCCCAGCTGGTGTCCAGCCAGCCCCCGGACACCACGGTCTTGTCCTGCCATTGGCCGTCATCGACCGCCATCTGCCCGATCCGCGCCAGCCCGCGCGGCGACAGCGCCATGTCGTTGCCGCCAAGATACCGCCCCTGCGGGTCCTGCACCCAAGGCGCGAAATCGATCCCCATCGGCGCGCCCAGCCAGTCGCGCGCCAGCGACAGCAGGTTCTGCCCCGTCACCTGCGACAGCAGCGCACCAAGCACGTGCCAGCCGCCGGTCGAATAGATGAACCGCCCGCCGGGCGTGCCGACGAGGTCCTGCTCCAGCGCGGTATCGACCCAGTTGCCGCTGGCGACCCATGCGCCGTAGTTGCCGCCGGACACGCTTTCCAGCCCGGTCCGCATGGTCAGCAGGTGGTCGATGGTCAGGTCGTCGCGGGCGTCCCCGGTCTCGGGGCGGCCCAGCAGCGGCAGAACCCGCGCGTCGGTGCCCTCGATCACGCCACGGTCGATGGCGATGCCGGTCAACAGCGCCATCAGCGTTTTTGACACCGACTTGACGTTGGCGATCCCGTCCAGACCGCGCCCGCCCCAGCTTTGGGCGAAGATTTCCTCGTCGTCGCGGCGCACGACGATCGAATGCAGCCGGTCGGCATGGTCCGCCGCCAAGTCGCGAAACCCCTGCGCGCGCGCGACCGACGGCGCGGCGAGCGCGGCGCCGGTGGCGGCCAGAAAATGACGTCGGTTCAGGGCGATACGGGGGGCGTGGGTTCTGTTCATGGGGGTGATATTCGGTCGCCGTCCCGGTTTGGCAAGGCAGCGGCGATCACGGTGACGTGGGCCGCCGCGCCGGTGCCTGTCGCGCCGGCTGTGGCCCATTGACGGACCAGCCGGCAGCGGCTATCTCCCCTGCACCCGGGCGGGTGTAGCTCAATGGTAGAGCAGGAGCTTCCCAAGCTTAAGACGAGGGTTCGATTCCCTTCACCCGCTCCAGGATTTCCTGATATTTCGGTCGGTTTGGGTCGTCGGTGCGCATGAATGCACACCATACGGGGGCCTCGTGGTGGCGTTTGTCTCGTCCGGTCGGGGTGCCGGTGCGCATGAATGCGCTCCGTACGGAGGCTTCATGGTGGCGCTTGTCTTGTCCGATCGGGGTGCCGGTGCGCATGAATGCGCACCCTACGGGGGCTTCATCGTGGCGTTTGTCTCGTCCGGTCGGGGTGTCGGTGCGCATGAATGCGCACCCTACGGGGGCTTCTTCGTGGCGTTTGTCTTGTCCGATCGGGGTCCCGGTGCGCATGAATGCGCATCCTACGTGACGACATCCGAGCGAACCTTAGGGTACGCATTTATGTGCACCGGCGTGACGACGTCCGACCAACCCGTAGGGTGCGCATTCATGCGCACCGACGTGACGACATCCAACCAAACCGTAGGGTGCGCATTCATGCGCACCGACGTGACGACATCCAACCAAACCGTAGGGTGCGCATTCATGCGCACCAACGTAGCGACACCCCACCAAACCGCAGGGTGCGCATTCATGCGCACCGACGTAACGACGCCCAACCATACCGTAGGGTGCGCATTCATGCGCACCAACGTAACGACACTCCACCAAACCGTAGGGTGCGCATTCATGCGCACCGACACACCGAACCGCCCTACCCCGGCTCTTTCGGCGTGAAATCCAGGCTGATCCGCACGCCCTGATCCAGACGCGTCACGTCCAGCATTCCGTCCAGTTCAAGGCTGATGACCTCGCCAAGCATCGTGCCCAGCCCGTCCTGTGTATCGGCTTCGTCCGGCAGGCCGACGCCGTCGTCCTCGCACGAGAACCTGATCTGACCGTCCGGCAGCTGTTCCGCGTGATAGCGGATGTGGCCGACCCGCTCGCCGGGGAACGCGTGCTTGAAGGCGTTCGCCGCCGTCTCGTTGAACAGCACCCCCACCATCGCCGCGTCGGCCGATGCGATCTGGATCGCCGGAGCCTCGCCCGACACGGCGATGCCTTCGGGCGCGATCTCGGCCAGGTGGCGGGCAAGGTTCTCTAGATAAGCGTCCAGCGCGACCGTGTGGTCGGTGCCGGTGCGGTACAGCTGTTCGTGCACCACCGCGACCGATCCGATCCGGCGCCCGACCCGTTCCAGCGCCTGCTTCGCATCGTCGCTTTTCGAACGCCGCGCCTCGAACCGCGCCACCGCCGCCAGCGACTGAAGCGAGTTCTTTACCCGGTGGTCGATCTCGCGGCGGAGCGTGTCGGCCGTCCGCAGCGACAGCCGCAGGTCAAGCTGCGCCATCACCTGCTTCGCCATCACCTCAAGGGTTTCGCGTTGCACGTCGGTCAGCTTGCGGGGCCGATAGTCCAGCACGCACAGCGACCCCAGCGGCAAGCCGTCGGGCGTGATCAGCGGCGCCCCGGCGTAGAACCGGAACGCGCGGTCGCCCATGCACAGCGGGTTGTCCGCACTGCGCGGATCTGTCTGCGTGTCCTCGATCTCAAGAACGTTGTCGCCAAGGATCGCGTGGGAACAGATCGACTGTTCGATCGGGGTTTCGGTGGCGTCCAGACCCATGCGCGCCTTGAACCACTGGCGGTGCTCTTCGACCAGCGAGACCAGCGCAACCGGCATGTCGCAGATGCGCGAAACAAGCCCGACGACCTCTGAAAAGGCGTCCTCGGGCGGCGTATCGAGAATGTCATAGGCCGACAGCGCCGCAAGTCGCGCGCCCTGTCTTGGATGTAGATCGGCCTTCACTGTCGTCGTTCCCCCGGTGCGCAAGCGGACTGGATCATCCAAACATTTCAATGCGCTTGCAAGGCACATTCGCGCAATTCACGGGTTCGCGACCGGCCCGGCGGAAGCCCGCAAATGACATTGAACGATATCAGCGGCTTGCCGCCGGACCCTTGGCAAAAGATGTGTCGGGAATGAAACTTTTCCGACAGCCGACCCGTGCCTCCAACCGAGACGCAAAGCTGGGACCGTGTTCTGGTCCCGCGCCATGCGTCGTTCCCGACGGCCCGGCGGACCTGTCCGCCACCGCTCGGGATGGGCTCGGCCCGGTTCAGTTGGCGTATCGGTGTATGTAATTCACGAGTTGCCGGGTCGAGCCATCCTTGCCATCGGCGCTTTCCTCGCCCGCCACGATGGGACCCAGCGCGGTGGCCAGTTCCTTGCCCAGTTCGACGCCCCACTGGTCGAACGAGTTGATGCCAAGGATCACGCCTTCCACGAAGACGCGATGCTCGTACAGCGCGATGATCTGGCCCAGCATCTTCGGCGTCAGCAGCGGATAGACCAGCGTGGTCGACGGGCGGTTGCCCTCGAACACCCGGTGCCGCGCCTGACGTTCCAGCTCGGCGCCCTCGAACTTGCCCGCGACCTTGCCGGTTGCCTCGTCCAGCGACCGGCCGCGCATCAGCGCCTCGGATTGGGCAAGGCAGTTGGCCATCAGCAGTTGGTGCTGGTGGACGAGCTTCGGCTCGTGCCCCTTCGCCGCCACCATGAATTCGCAGGGGATCACCCGCGTGCCCTGATGGATCAGCTGGTAAAAGGCGTGCTGGCCGTTGGTGCCCGGCTCGCCCCAGACCACGGGGCCAGAATTGTAGTCCAGCCGCGCGCCGTCCATCGACACCGACTTGCCGTTCGATTCCATTTCCAGCTGTTGCAGGTACGCGGGCAGCCGCGACAGGCGCTGGTCATACGGCAGCACCGCGCGGGTCGCGTGGTCACACACCTGATTGTGCCAGATCCCGACCAGCGCCAGCATCAGCGGGATGTTGTCCGCGCCCTCGGCGGTGCGGAAGTGATCGTCCATCGCGGCGCCGCCGGCGAGGAACGCGCGGAAGTCGTCCGGCCCGACCGCGATCATCAGCGACAGGCCGATCGGCCCCCACATGGAATAGCGGCCACCAACCCAGTCCTCGAACCCGAACACGCGGCTTTCGTCGATGCCGAAGTCGGCGGTCTTCTCAAGGTTCGACGACAGCGCCGCGAAATGGCCGCCTGCGGCATCCTCGCCCACCGCCGCCGCGATCCAGTCGCGGGCGGTCTTGGCGTTGGTCATCGTCTCGATGGTGGTGAAGGTCTTGGACGCGACGATCACCAGCGTCGTCTCGGGATCAAGCGCCGCCGTGACGTCGTGGATATGCGCGCCGTCGACGTTCGACACGAAATGGCAGCGCGGCCCGTCGCCGTAGGGCGCCAGCGCCAGAACCGCCATCGCGGGGCCAAGGTCGGACCCGCCGATGCCGATGTTGATCACGTCGGTGAACCGCTTGCCCGCAGGCGTCGTGAAGCCGCCGCCACGCAGGTCAGAGGCAAAGGCTTCCATCCGCGACAGGGTTTCGCGCACGCCGGGCATCACGTCCTCGCCGTCGACCGTCACCGAGCCGTCGGGATTGCGCAGCGCGGTGTGCAGCACCGCCCGGCCCTCGGTCTCGTTGATCTTGGCGCCGGTGAACATCGCCTCGCGCCGCTCGGCCACGCCGCGCTGGTCGGCCAGCGCCAGCAGAAGGTCGCGGGTGTGCAGGTCGATGTTGGTCTTCGAGTAATCGAACAACATGCCAAGCGCGGTGGCCGAAAAGGTTTCGGCCCGGTCGGCATCGTCGAACAGGGACAGGATCTGACGGTCCTTCACGGTCGCCAGATGGGATTTCAGGTCTTCGAACATCGTTGGTACTCCGCCCAGTTTTACTCTGCCCAATGGACCGTGGCTTCGGGAAGGATGGAAATCACCGGGGCGGCCATCGGGTCGCGCTCTTTCCGGGCGCGTTCCAGCGCCTCCCGCTTCTTGGCGCCGGTGATGACGATATGGGTCGACATCGCATCCTTTAGGACGCGGGCCGACAGGGTGACGCGGGCTTCGGGCTGATCCGGGGTCCGGACCGGCAGAAGCACGGGCGCGTCGGAAGCCAGCGCCTCGGCCAGACCGTCGCCATGCGGGAACAGCGACGCGGTGTGCATGTCGTCGCCCATGCCTAGCAGCAGGACCGTGATCGGCAGCGCCCCGGCGACGCTGTCGCGCAGGGCGTCCAGCTTGTCCTCGGGCTCGGGCGCGTCCGCGTACAGCGGCACGTAGGTGGCCGAGGACGCGCGGCTGACCAGCAGGCGTTCGCGGATCAGCTTGGTGTTGGACCGGGGGCTGTCGCCGGGCACCCAGCGTTCATCGGTCAGCATCACCTTCACCCGGCCCCAGTCCAGCCGCGCCGCGCAAAGATCGTCGAAGATCGGACCGGGCGTCGTGCCGCCGGGCACGGCAAGCGTCGCCGTGTCCTCGTGCATCAGGTGGCTGTTCAATTCTCCGGCCAGCTTGTTCGCGAGATCGATCATCATCATCTCGCGGTCGGCGTATTCGACGAAGTTCATGCCTTCACGTCCCGCCAGCGGCGTCCCTCGCGGTACAGCAGCATCAGCGCCTCTTCCGGTCCGGTCGATCCGGGCGCGTAAGACTTGGGCCGCTCGCCCGACTCTTCCCACGACGCGATGATCGGGTCGGCCCACGCCCACGCGGCCTCGACCTCGTCGCCGCGCATGAACAGCGTCTGGTTGCCCCGGATCACGTCCATGATCAGGCGTTCGTAGGCATCCGCCACGTCACCCGCGTCCGGCCCCAGCGCGTCGGCGAAGGACATGTCCAGCGGCACCTCGATCAGGCGCATCCCGCCCGGCCCCGGTTCCTTGATGGTCACGCGAAGGTTCATCCCCTCGTTCGGCTGAAGCCGGATCACCAGCACGTTGCCGCGCCGTTCGTTCGCCTTCTCGCCGAAGATCGAGTGCGGCGGGTGCTTGAACACCACCGCGATCTCCGACGCCCGCGCCTTCAGGCGCTTGCCGGTGCGCACGTAGATCGGCGTGCCCTTCCAGCGCCAGTTCGAGATGTGCAGCTTCATCGCGATGAAGCTTTCGGTGATCGAGCCCGGATCCTCGACATCGTCGAAGTAGCTGGCGACCTTGTCGTCACCTTCGTACTGGCCGCGCACAAGGTCTTCGGGCTGGACCGGATCCAGCGCGCGGATCACCTTCAGCTTCTCGTCGCGCACCGCATCGGGTTCGAAATGGTGCGGCGGCTCCATCGCGATCAGGCACAGAAGCTGCATCAGGTGGTTCTGCACCATGTCCCGCATCGCGCCGGACTTGTCGTAATAGCTGCCGCGCCCGCCGACACCCACGGTCTCGGCCACGGTGATCTGAATGTGATCGACGTACAAAGCGTTCCACAGCGGCTCGAACAGGACGTTGCCGAAGCGGACGGCCATCAGGTTCTGCACCGTCTCTTTGCCCAGATAGTGGTCGATACGGTAGATCTGTTCTTCGGCGAAGTACTTGCGCAGCGTCGCGTTCAGATCCTGCGCGCTTTTCAGGTCGTGGCCGAACGGCTTCTCGACGACGATCCGGGTGTCCTGACCGGCCATCTTGTATTTGTGCAGGCGCTCGGCCAGATCGCCGAACAGGCTGGGGCCGACCGAGAAGTAGAAGGCGTTGACGACCTCGTCGCGGACCTTCTTGGCCAGTTCCTTCCAGCCCTTGTCGCCGGTGGCGTCCACCGCGACGAAGCTGATGATCTCAAGGAAGGCATCCACCTTCTCGGCGTCCTCCTTGCCTTCGATGGCGAATTCCTGGATCGCGCCGCGCACTTCCTCGCGGTACTCGTCGTCGGACATTTCGTGGCGCGAGCAGCCGACGATGCGGGCGTCCTCGGGCATCTGACCGGCCCAGAAGCGGCGGTACAGGCCAGGAAGGATCTTGCGGCGGGCCAGATCGCCGGTGCCGCCGAAGATGACAAGATCGAAGGGATCCACAGGGATGACGCGGGAGACCATGAGCGACCTTTCCGGGATTTGGTTAGCGCTAACGGCGCTGGATTTATCACAAGTTCCCGCCAAGTCTAGCGCCAGGATGCGGCATCACAACCGCGACATGCACCAAATGCGCGGGTTTTCGACGGTTTGATGGGGGACTAGGCTGTCGCGAGACGCGAACGCGCGGAAATGGAATGGGCAACGAATGAAAGACCACGCGACCGATACCGGACAACATGTGAAATTCTCGGACCCCTTCGTGACCGCGAAGGGAGAGACGCGCGCCTCGGTGCCGCTGTCCGATCCGCAGACGCTGTGGTTCAACACCGGCACGCTGTGCAACATCGAGTGCGCCAACTGCTATATCGAAAGCTCGCCCGAGAACGACCGGCTGGTCTATATCAGGGCGGACGAGGTGTCAGAGTATCTCGACCAGCTGGAAGACCGCGACTGGCAGGCGCGCGAGATCGGGTTCACCGGCGGCGAGCCGTTCATGAACCCCGAGATGATCGAAATGGCCCGCCGGTCGCTGGCGCGCGGCTACGAGGTTTTGATCCTGACCAACGCAATGCGTCCGATGATGCGCCCCCGGGTGCAGGACGGGCTGCGCGCGCTGGTGGCGGAGTACGGCGACCGGCTGACGCTGCGAATCTCGGTCGACCACTGGTCTGCGGACAAGCACGACGAGGAACGCGGCACCGGCAGTTTCGACCGGACCGTCGAGGGGATGGAATGGCTGCGCGACATCGGCGCGCGGATGACCGTCGCGGGCCGCACCCTGTGGGACGAGACCGAGACCGCCGCGCGCGACGGCTATGCCGCGCTGTACGCCCGGCACGGGTTCAACATCGCCGCCACCGATCCGGGCCAGACCGTGCTGTTTCCCGAGATGGACGAACAGGTCGAGGTGCCCGAGATCACCACCGCCTGCTGGGGCATCCTGCACAAGTCGCCCGAACAGGTGATGTGCGCCTCCAGCCGGATGGTGGTAAAGCGCAAGGGCGCCGCGCGCCCGGCGGTGGTGGCCTGCACCCTGCTGCCGTACGACGCCCAGTTCGAGCTTGGCAAGACGCTGGCAGAGGCCGAGGGCGCGGTCCAGCTGAACCACCCGCACTGCGCCAAGTTCTGCGTGCTTGGCGGGGCGAGTTGTTCCGCCTGACACGGCATCGCCCGTTGCGGCGGCAGGAGCCTCCGGCGGGGATATTTACAGTCAGAAGAAGCCTGCGGGGACTATAGGCCCAGCGTGCGGAAAACCCGTGGCAGCGTGTCGGGCAGATCCTCGGCGATCAGGCCCGGCCCGAAGGCGCGCGCGCAAGCGGCATGCAGCCAAGCGGCGTCTTCGGCGGCCTGAAGCGGCGCGCTGCCCCGCGCCAGAAGCCCGGCGATGAAGCCCGCCAGCACGTCCCCTGCCCCCGCCGTCGCCAGCCACGGCGCGGCCTGCGCGCCCTCGGCGCGGTG
Organism: Psychromarinibacter halotolerans; assembly: GCF_029168315.1. NCBI lineage: Bacteria > Pseudomonadati > Pseudomonadota > Alphaproteobacteria > Rhodobacterales > Paracoccaceae > Psychromarinibacter > Psychromarinibacter halotolerans. Next base: position 374,144 of record NZ_JARGYD010000001.1, on the reverse strand, counting down.
GGTCGCCGTCGTTCCGTCGGGATCGGCGATGACGGTCACCGCGCCCTTCAGCAGCACGGTGCAGCCAGCCCTTGCGGCGGCGGCGCGGGTGGCCTCTGCCCGGTGCTCGACACGGTCCGCGATGTCGGGAAACAGCCGCGCGAATTCGCCCGCGTGGGGTGTCAGGACGCAGCGGTCGTGCAGGGTTCCGAAAAGGTCCGCATCCCGCGACAGAAGCGTCAGCGCGTCGGCGTCCAACACCGTGGCCCGACCGGCCGCCAACGCCGCCGCGACAAGGTCCGCGTGATCGTCCGACAGGCCAAACCCGGGGCCGATGCAGACGGCGTTCAGCCGCGTGTCCTGCAACAGCTCTGTCAGCGCCGCCGCGTCGGCCACGCGCCGCAGCATGATGGCATCAAGCCGGGTCGCGTTCTCTTGCTGCGCCGCGGGCGGAACGCCAAGCGTCACCAGACCGGCCCCGATCCGCAGCGCGCCCCGCGCCGCCATCCGCGCGGCGCCGCCCCGGCCCGGCCCGCCGCACAGGATCAGCGCGTGGCCGTGGCCGTATTTGTGGTCTTCGGGCTGCTTGGCCAGCCGTTCGGCCAAGCCGGGTAGTGTGTCGGGATCGGGCATCGGGACTCCGGCGATTGGATCGGTCAGGCGGCGGGACCTAGCCCTATGTCCGCGACAACCAATTCGCCGCAGACCGCCGGCCCCTCGTTCTGCATGTGGCCGGTCTTGGGGGCATGAAAGGTGACAGTCAGGTCCGCCGCCGTGGCGACGCCGGGATGGGGCGGCGGGCCGCACAGCAGCGTGCCGGTCTCGGCATCCAGCCCCGAGGGCACGTCGACCGCGACGATGTTCCAGTCGTTGGCGAAGTTGTTGATCGCAAGGCCCAGCACGGCGGTGGACAGGTCGACCGCGATCGGGCGCGTCAGGCCGATCCCGAACAGCGCGTCGATCAGCAGCGCGCCGGGTTCGAAACCGGCGAGGAACGGCTCGTAGGTGTCTTGCGGCGGGAAGGGCACGACCGGCCCAAGCTTGGCCCACCGGTCGTGATTTTCGCGCGCGTCCGGCGGCAGCTTCGCCGCATCGCCGTAGAATCCGACCACCACGGACCAGCCCTTTTCCAGCAGCAGCCGCGCCACTACGAATCCATCGCCGCCGTTGTTTCCCGGCCCGCATAGAACCACCGCCCGTCGGGGCGCATCGGCCTTCGTCGGCCACTTCGCAAGGATCGCGTCGACCACCCCGGCACCCGCGCGCTCCATCAGATCGCGTCCCGTCGTCAACCCCGAGGAGATCGCATCTGCCTCAAGTTCACGCATTTGCATCGGTGTGATCGTTTCGACCATCTTTTGACGCCTCCTTGCTTTCTTTTTCCGACGCCAATATGACCATATTGACTAAATTTTAATCACGACCCTTAATTTCGTTGCGTGCCGGGCGAAGCTGTCACGCTCGCGAATTGTGAGGGTCCCACAGAAATGATCTTGAACCACAGACCGCAGGGTATCTAGGGAGTCGCACCACATGAAGAAGATCGAGGCGATCATCAAGCCATTCAAGCTTGATGAGGTAAAGGAGGCCCTGCAGGAAATCGGAGTGCAAGGTCTTTCCGTGATCGAGGTCAAAGGGTTCGGTCGCCAGAAAGGGCATACCGAGCTCTACCGTGGTGCGGAATATGTCGTCGACTTTCTGCCGAAGGTGAAGATCGAGGTCGTTCTGGCCTCTGACCAGGTGGATGCCGCGATCGAAGCGATCATCGGCGCCGCCAAGACCGACAAGATCGGTGATGGCAAGATCTTCGTCTCTTCGATCGAACAGGCGATCCGGATCCGGACCGGCGAATCCGGGGAAGACGCGCTTTAAGACGCGTCCCAACACATCTCAGACAACCGAATACCGTTCCACGACAAGGGAAAAACAATGAGCAACGCTGACGTTATCAAGACGATCAAGGATGAAGAGGTCGAATACGTCGACATCCGCTTCACCGATCCGCGCGGCAAGCTGCAACACGTGACCGTCATGGCCGACCAGGTCGACGAAGACTTCCTGGAAGAAGGCTTCATGTTCGACGGTTCGTCCATCGCCGGCTGGAAGTCGATCGACCAGTCCGACATGAAACTGATGCCCGACGCGGCCTCGACCTACATGGATCCGTTCTACGCCGAGAAGACGATGGCGATCCATTGCTCGGTCGTCGAGCCGGACACGATGGAAGCCTACGACCGCGATCCGCGCGGCACCGCCGAAAAGGCCGAGGCCTACCTGAAGTCCTCGGGCATCGGCGACGCGGCCTTCATGGGCCCGGAAGCTGAATTCTTCCTGTTCGACAACGTCAAATACTCGATGACGATGAACAAGGTGTCCTACGAAGTCGACGCGCTCGACGCCGCTTGGAACACCGACACCGACTACGAGATGGGCAACATGGGCCACCGTCCCGGCGTCAAGGGCGGCTACTTCCCGGTTCCGCCGATCGACGACGCGCAGGACATCCGCGGCGAAATGCTGTCGACCATGAAGCGCATGGGCATGAAGGTCGACAAGCACCACCACGAAGTGGCGTCGTGCCAGCACGAGCTTGGCCTGATCTTCGACAGCCTGACCAAGCAGGCCGACGAACTGCAGAAGTACAAGTACGTCATCCACCAGGTCGCCGCCGCCTACGGCAAATCGGCAACCTTCATGCCGAAGCCGATCGCCGGCGACAACGGCACCGGGATGCACGTCAACATGTCGATCTGGAAAGACGGCAAGCCGCTGTTCGCCGGTGACAAGTACGCCGACCTCAGCGACGAGGCCCTGTGGTACATCGGCGGCATCCTGAAGCACGCCAAGGCCCTGAACGCCTTCACCAACCCGTCGACCAACTCGTACAAGCGCCTGATCCCGGGCTTCGAAGCCCCCGTTCTGCGCGCCTACTCGGCCCGCAACCGTTCGGGCTGCGTCCGGATCCCGTGGGCGGAATCGCCGAAGGCCAAGCGTGTGGAAGCCCGCTTCCCCGACCCGTCGTCGAACCCCTACCTGTGCTTCTCGGCCCTGCTGATGGCTGGCCTCGACGGCATCAAGAACAAGATCGATCCCGGCGCGGCGATGGACAAAGACCTGTACGACCTGCCGCCGGAAGAGCTGGCCGGTATCCCGACCGTCTGCGCCTCGCTTCGCGAAGCAATGGACGAGCTGGAGAAGGACTGCGACTTCCTGCTGGCCGGTGACGTGTTCACCCAGAGCCAGATCGAGGGCTACATGGACCTCAAGTGGGAAGAGATCTACGCCTTCGAACACACGCCGCACCCGGTCGAGTTCAAGATGTACTACTCCTGCTAATCCAGCAGAGTACCGACATTTCGAAAGGGGCGCCCGCCGGGCGCCCCTTTTTCGTGCCGTATGTCCCCGGTCTGGCCCGATCTGGCCCGATCTGGCGCGATCTGATCCCGGTGCGGCCGTCTTTTCCGCCACAGGGCCGCCGCAACGGAAACCACCGTTACCCCCCGCGCCCCGGTTTGCTATAGCTCGAACGACTCAAATTTCGTGCCGGAGAGCTTCATGAGCACCATCATCGACATCCACGCCCGCGAGATCCTGGACAGCCGGGGCAACCCGACCGTCGAGGTCGACGTGATCCTCGAAGACGGCACGATGGGCCGCGCGGCCGTCCCTTCGGGCGCGTCGACCGGCGCCCACGAGGCCGTGGAACGGCGCGACGGCGACAAGTCGCGCTACATGGGCAAGGGTGTGCTGGAAGCCGTGGCGGCGGTGAACGGCGAGATCGCCGAGAACCTCGTGGGCTTCGATGCGACCGAGCAGGAAGCCATCGACGCCGCGATGATCGAACTTGACGGCACCTCGAACAAGGGCCGCCTTGGCGCCAACGCCATCCTCGGCGTGTCGCTGGCCACCGCGAAGGCCGCCGCCGACGCCTGCGCCCAGCCGCTGTTCCGCTACGTGGGCGGCACCTCGGCCCGCGTGCTGCCGGTTCCGATGATGAACATCATCAACGGCGGCGAGCACGCCGACAACCCGATCGACATCCAGGAATTCATGATCATGCCCGTCGCGGCGGAGAACATCCGCGAAGCCGTGCGCATGGGGTCCGAGGTGTTCCACACGCTGAAAAAGGAACTGTCCGCTGCCGGCATGTCCACCGGCCTTGGCGATGAGGGCGGCTTTGCCCCGGAACTGGGTTCGACCCGCGACGCGCTGGACTTCATCCTGAAGTCGATCGAGAAAGCCGGCTACACCCCCGGCGAGGACATCTTCCTCGCGCTCGATGCCGCCTCGACCGAGTATTACGACGGCGAGAAGTACAACATGAAGGGCGAAGGCAAGATCCTGTCGTCCGACGAGACGGTCGCCTACCTTCAGGGTCTGGTCACCGACTACCCGATCATCTCGATCGAGGACGGCATGGCCGAGGATGACTGGGACGGCTGGAAGGCGCTGACCGACGCGATCGGCGACAAGGTGCAGCTGGTGGGCGACGACCTGTTCGTGACCAACCCGGTGCGGCTGTCCGACGGCATCAAGCGCGGCTGCGCGAACTCGATGCTGGTCAAGGTGAACCAGATCGGGTCGCTGTCGGAAACGCTGAAGGCGGTCGATATGGCGCACCGCGCGGGCTACACCAACGTGATGTCGCACCGTTCGGGCGAGACCGAGGATGCGACCATCGCCGACCTCGCCGTGGCGACGAACTGCGGTCAGATCAAAACGGGGTCGCTGGCGCGGTCGGACCGGCTGGCGAAGTACAACCAACTGATTCGTATCGAGGAAATGCTGGGCGAGACGGCGATCTATGCCGGTCGCTCGATTCTCAAGAAATAAGTCGGGCTTGATACGAAAAATCGGACCGCCTGCGGCGATCCGATCAACGCGGGGGGACGCGGTCCCCCCGCACCCCCCCGGGATATTTGAAGACCAAAGACGGCGTCAGTCGTCGCCCAGCAGGTTCTCGATCTCTTCCGCGTCTTCGATCTGCTCGCGGCTCATGCGGGTGACGATGTAAAAGCCGCTGTCCTCGGGCGTCTGCACAAGGCGCAGGTCGTCGGTCGGCAGCAGGACCGTGGTTTCGCCGATGCCAAGGAAGCCGCCCACGTCGACCGTCACGCCGACGACCTTGGCTTCGCTGTCCAGCACCACGTCCTCGACTTCGCCGATCTCGTTCCAGCCCGTCGCGATGGGGCCGAACGGGTCGCCGCTGTCCCAGATCGTCTGGTCGTAGGTTTCGCCCAGCGAATAGATCACCGCGTCATCCAGCGCGTCGGCGGCGATCAGCGGGGCGTTGTGCATCATGCCTGCCGGTTCGCTCGCGGGCTCGGGCGCAGGCGCGGTGTCAGAGGCCGTTTCGCCTTGGCTGCTGTCCTCGACCACCGGCATCGGTGCCTCGGGGTCGGCGGTTTCCTGTGCCAGCGCCGGCGTTACGGCCAGACAGGCTGCGGCGAAAAAGGTCGTGCTGCGATACATGGTATCCTCGCGAAATTGTCAGTCATGGAAAGAACGCCCGCAAGGGCCGGGATGTTCCGCCGCTTGTGGCGATTGCGCCATCCCGCTACCCCTTGGACAATAGGCAGCGGAGGCACGCGATGCAGATGACGGCGGACGAGATCATCGAACGGCTGGGGCTGGAGCCGCACCCCGAGGGCGGCTGGTTCCGGCAGACGTGGATCGCGGACGCGACGGCGGGCGAACGCCCGGCGGGCACCTGCATCCACTTCCTGCTCAAGCAGGGCGAACGCAGTCACTGGCACCGAGTGGACGCCACCGAGATCTGGCACTTCTACGCCGGCACGCCCCTGACGCTGCGCCTTGCCGCCGATGATGCGGGGCCGGCGGTGGCGCACCGGCTTGGTCCGAACCTTGCCGCCGGAGAGGCGCCGCAGGTGATCGTCCCCGAACACCACTGGCAGGCCGCCCATGCGCCGGATGGCTGGGCGCTGGTGGGCTGCACCGTATCGCCCGCGTTCCGGTTCGAAGGGTTCGAGCTTGCACCCGAGGGCTTCGACATACCCGGCCCGCGTTAACATTTCCGCAAGGCACGCCGGTATCTACTGGTCCGGACGGACGTGGGGCGGACGTGGGTGCCAGCAAATGCCGATCAACGATCCCGCAGTGGGGCTCGCGGAAAAGCTGGGCCTTACGGCGGCGGAGCTTCGCAAACGCAAGCTGCTGCTTGGCCTTCACGCCGAGGAGGAGGCAGAGCTTGCCCAGCTTCGGCCCACGGTCGAACTGGCGATCGACGACATCATCGAGGAATTCTATCGCCGCCAACTGGCGGAACCGGCCATCCGCGCGCTGATCGGGGACCGCGACACGCTGCTGCGGTTGAAGACGGCGATGCGGGCCTACGTGCTGGACCTGTTCTGCGGCGACTATGACGTCGCCTATGCCGAACGTCGGCTGCGTGTGGGGCGTGTGCACGGGCGGATCGGCATCCCGGTGAAGTACTATATTTCATCGGTGTTCCAGTTGTTTCAGGTGCTGGGCCTGTACCTGAAGCGCCGGACGGGGTCCGACTATCCGCCCCCTGCCCTGCGCCGCCTGCTGCTTCTGGACATGGAACTGACCTTCGACACCTACGTGCACGGCCTCCACGGCCAGATCGCGGCGCTGCAAGAGGAACTCGTGGCCTCGTCGCGCCATTTGGAAGAGGTCGTGCGCGAACGGACCGCGTGGCTGGAAGCGACAAGCCGGATCGACGCGCTGACCGGCCTGTACAACCGCCGCGCCTTTTCCGAGGCGCTGGACCGCGAATGCGCCGCCGCCGCGCGGCGGGATGGCGCGCTGTGCCTGATGTTCGCGGATCTGAACCGGTTCAAGGCGCTGAACGACACCGAAGGACATGCCGCGGGCGACCGCATCCTGAAGCAGGTGGCGCAGATGCTGCAACGGCTGTCCCGCACCTCGGACATGGTGTTCCGCTATGGCGGTGACGAGTTCTGCCTGCTGCTGCCAGACACGTCCGAGGCCGGGGCGGCCGCGTTCCGGGACCGGGTGCTGGCCGAGGTGCCGCGCTGTACCGGCGGGCGCGTGGGGCTAAGCGTGGGCTGGGCGATCAGCGCGCCCGGCGCCCCGGTCCCGCCGGACGAGCTGCTGCGGCTGGCAGATGTGGCGATGTACGCGGCGAAGGACGAAGCGGCGCAGCAAGGAGATGGGCTTGGGCGGACCGGCCTTGAGGGCCCCATCAGGTCGCAAGACGCCTGACGTCCGTCCGCCCGTGCCAATTGCGCAAGTGCGGGATCAGGCCGCGAGGTCGGCGCCCGCGCGCAGGTTGCGCAACTTCTTCCACGTCACCTCGGGGTCGATCTTGCCGTAGCCCGCGAAGGTGCCGAAGCCGCAGTCGGTGCTGGCGACGACCCGGTCCTTGCCGACGATGTCGGTGAAGCGTCCAAGCCGCTGCGCGATCAGCTGCGGATGTTCGACGTAGTTCGAGCAGGTGTCGATCACCCCCGGCGCAAGGATCTTGTCGTCCGGGATGTCGGCATCGCGCCAGACGGTCCATTCGTGTTCGTGGCAGGGGTTCGCGCTTTCGAACAGGATCGTGCTGGGCCGCGCCGACAGCACCACGTCGATCACCTTTTCCAGCGGGATGTCGTGGTCGTGCGGACCCTCGTAGTTGCCCCAGCACAGGTGCATCCGCATCCGGTCGGCGGGCAGACCCTCGGTCGCAGCGTTCAGCGCCTCGACGTTCATCGCGGCGACCTTCACGAACTCGTCCTGCGACATGTCCTGATAGCCGGTGTGCGCCGACATGGCGAGATCGGGACAGTCGAACTGGATGTCGAAGCCCGCGTCGAGGATCGCCTCGTACTCGGGCCGCATCGCGGCGACCAGCGCCGCAAGATAGCTTTCGTGGTCCGGGTAGTAGCGGTTGACCTGAAAGGCGGTGATCAGCCCCGGCGAGGCGGCGTTCATGAAGGCCTTCGTGCCCTTGCCTTCCGCCTCCAGCGCGGTCTTGAAGCGGCGGATGTCGTCCAGCGCGGGCTGAAGATCCAGCAGCTTCACCTCGCCCACGCACGAGGCGCGGGTGAATTCCTGGCTGCCCATGATCGCGCTCAGCTTCTTCGCCAGCCCCGGGTGCCCGGCAAGGTCCTTGGCGGGCTTGCGGTCGACATGGCCGCCGAAGCCGCTGAGGCGTTCCTGCATGTAGGTGGAATAGCCGACCTTGCCCAGTTCCCCGTCCGATACGATGGACACGCCAGAGTCGACCTGATGGCGCACCGCCTCGTTGATGGCGGCCTGAACGACGGCTTCGAACTCGGCGACGTCGTAAGCCTCGCCCTTGTCCTTGGCGATCAGAAGCGCCGACAGGGCGTCTCCGCGCGGAAGGCTTCCGACATGGGTGGTTTCGAGTGTCATCGCGTGTTCCCGTCTGGCGTCAAATTTCGGTTGAGCGCAACAGACCATCGCGGCGCGCGAAAGACAACACCGCCCCAACGCAAGCGGGGCCCCGAAGGGCCCCGTCGCGTGGTGGTCGCGTTATGGTGCGGGTCCGAAGCGGACCCGCAGGCGGGATCAGTCCTTGCCCTTGTAGATGTCGACCAGCTTGCCCAGCATCTCGAGCGCGTCTTCACGCGACCGCTGGAAGCTGTTGCGCCCGATGATCGAGCCGTTGCCGCCGCCGTCGCGGATCGCACGGGCGTCGTCATAGACCGCATCGGCACCTTTCGAGGCACCGCCCGAGAACACGATGATCCGGCGACCGTCGAAGGACGAGCGCACGCATTCCTTCACGCGCGCGGCCTGGGTCGAGATGTCGATGCCGGCCTCGTCGAAGACCTTCTTCGCTTCGGGCTGCATGATGTGGTCGGTGGACAGCTTGATCTTGATGATGTGCGCGCCCAGCAGCGCCGCCATGTGGGCGGCGTAGGCGCCAACGTCGATCGCGGTCTCGCCTTCCTTGGTGATGCCTTCACCGCGCGGGTAGGACCAGATCACGGTCGCCACGCCCTTGGCGGCGGCTTCCTTGCGCATCTCGACGATCTCTTCGAACATGTCCAGCGCCATGTCCGAACCCGGGTAGATGGTGAAACCGATGGCGGCGCAGCCAAGGCGCAGCGCGTCGTCGACCGACGCGGTCACGGCCTGGTTCTTGCCCGAGGTGCCGGACATCAGCGAGTTGGCCGAGTTCACTTTCAGGATCGTCGGGATCTGCCCTGCGAAGGTGTCTGCACCAGCCTCCAGCGGACCAAGCGGGGCGGCGTAGGCGGACAGCCCGGCGTCGATCGCCAGCTTGTAGTGATAGTGCGGGTCGTATCCTTCGGGGTTCGGCGCGAAGCTGCGGGCGGGGCCGTGCTCGAAGCCTTGGTCGACGGGCAGGATGATCATCTTGCCGGTGCCGGCCAGCTTGCCGTGCATCAGCATCTGGCACAGCTTGCCTTTGACGCCGGGGTTTTCACCCTCGTAGTTGGCAAGGATCTTCTTGACGGTTCCGGTGGCCTTCATAGCAGGGCTCCTCATGCTGTCTCTGTTCCTGACCCGTCTAAGGGAAGTCCGGGACAGTGGGAATTGCTGGTATCGCTAACGTCCCGCATATGCGGGATTTTTTTGAAAATCGCGTCCGGCGCTGCGGTGAGATCCGGCGCCGGACGCGGGATTGTCGGCGAAACCTGTCTACTGCGCGAACTGCGACGGCAGATCCTGATCGACCCAAAGCTGCATCGCGCGATCGGAATAGCGCGCCTCGGTCTCGGACCATGCCGTCATCGCGGACCCGCCGCCAAGGCGGACGAGTTCGTCGATCTCCGCCAGCATGTCGGCGGCTTCGGGGTCCCCGGCGGCCGAGGCCAACATCGCGTACATCGACGCAAGCCCATAGGACCGCGCCGCGCCGCTGCCGGACAGCCGCATCGCCGCCTGCTCGCGCAGCGCGGCCAGCGACCCGGTGGCGTCGGCGGGACCGCTTTCGGCGCCCGAGACGTCCTCCTGCAGCGACAGCACGGTCGCGAAGTCCAGCGTGTTTTCCAGCTTGTCGAGCATCGCGGTCGCGCCGGGCTCGCCCCCGGCCCCGGCCCGCAGCGCCCATTCATAGGCCGCATCCGGATCGCGGACTTCCAAAGCCTGCGCCAGCAGCAGCGCCACGCCCGCATCGCCCGCTTCGGCCAGCGGCTCTAGCAGGTCGACGCCAGCGGTCACGTTGCGCGGGGCACCCACGCCGGTCACAAGGGCTTCGCCCACGGTGGCCTTTTCCGCGTCCGTCAGGTCGGCGGCGTCATCGCCGGTCGCGCGGCTTAGCAACTCCACCGGAACCGCGCTGGACACACGCGCCGGTGCCAGCGCCAGTTGCGGCTGAAGCAGCACGAAGATCTCGTCCGGGTCGTCGTCAAGCGCCTCGATATCGACGTAGACATCGCCGTCGAACCCAGTCTCAAGCACCAGCCGCTGCGGGTTGGCCACGAACTGCGGCCACACCTCGACGATGCTGTCGGCGAAGGCGGTCATCTCTGCCGACGGAGCTTCGGGCGCGCCGCCCGTCAGGCCGCCGACGATCATGTCGCGCAGCGCCTCGCCGGAGTTCTCGCCCGTCAGCGGCGGCGGCAGGACGCTCGACAGCGTCTCCCACAGGCCCTTGTTCTCGACGGCGAGGGTCGCGTTGCTGAGGAACATGACCGGGGTCGGCTCTTCCATGTCCTCGCGGCCATCGAACCAGAAGTACGAGAAATCGCCGCTCAGATCGAAGGTCGCGACGCCGTCGACATCCGCAAAGACGCGCACCAGCGCGTCCGAGGACGGCATGCCATAGTTCATGTCGATGGTCATGCGCGGGATCGTCAGCGTGTCCAGCCCGGCCATCTCGAAGCCCATGTGCGCCTCGGTCGGGAAACAGGCCTTGGTCGCCGTCAGCCCCGAGATCCGCGCGGTGCCGTTGAACCGGTCGGAAATGTCGATCGGCGTGCCGACAAGGGTCAGCGCGCCGATGGAAATCTCGCATTCCCCGTACTCGTCCCAGTCAAAGAACGGCCACGCGGTGACGTCGGTCATCGTGACCCGGCTGCGGCGCAGGTCGACGGCCAGATCGCCGTACTGAAGATCCATCTGCGTGCGCAGCATCTGGATGCCGCTGTGCAGGACCGACTGCGCGATCCGGTCAAGGGACAGGACATCCCAAAGGGTGACCTTGTCCTGTGCATGGGATGCCGCTGGAATAAGGGCGGAAACTGCCGCGGTTGCGGCAAGCAGACGACGCATCTGAAATCCTCTCGTCAAAAGTCAGTCGAGCCGGATCAGACAGAAGCCGCGCCGGGAAATCAACCCTCGAGGGCGGCAACCCCGGGCAAAGTCTTGCCCTCCATCCATTCCAGAAACGCTCCGCCCGCAGTGGAGACATAGGTGAAGGATTCACCCGCCCCGGCGTGGTTCAGCGCGGCCACCGTGTCGCCGCCGCCAGCGACCGAAACCAGACCGCCCGCCTGCGTCAGCTCGGCCGCTTTCTTCGCCGCCGCGACCGTCGCCGTGTCGAACGGCGCGATCTCGAAAGCCCCCAGCGGGCCGTTCCAGATCAGGGTCGAGGATTCCTCGAAGACCGACCCGATCTCGACCACCGTGGCGGGGCCCGCATCAAGGATCATCGCGTCCGCCGGACAGGCGTCGGCAGAGACCGTCTCGTTCTCGGCGCCCGCCTTGAACTCGCGCGCGACGACGACGTCGGACGGCAGCAGCAGGTGGCAGCCCGTGCTGTTCGCCTTCTCGATGATTTCCAGCGCTGTGTCGGTCATCTCGTGCTCTGCCAGCGATTTGCCGACGTCGATGCCCTTCGCCGCAAGGAAGGTGTTGGCCATGCCGCCACCGATCACCAGCGTGTCGACCTTTTCGATCAGGTTGCTCAGCAATTCCAGCTTGGTCGACACCTTGGCGCCCCCGACCACGGCGACGACCGGGCGTTTCGGATCGCCAAGCGCGGCTTCCAGCGCCTCAAGCTCGGCCTGCATCAGGCGACCGGCGCAGGACGGCAGAAGGCGCGCGATCCCCTCGGTCGAGGCATGGGCCCGGTGCGCCGCCGAAAACGCGTCGTTGCAATAGATTTCGCCCAGTGCGGCAAGCGCGGCGGCGAACATGTCGTCGTTGGCTTCCTCGCCTTCATGAAAGCGGGTGTTCTCCAAAAGGACGACCTGCCCCGCTTCCATCTTCGAAACCGCGATCTTCGCCGGACCGCCGATGCAGTTCTCGGCGAACGTGACCGGCACACCCAGCGCGGCCTCCAGCGCGGGCACGACCTGTTTCAGCGACATTTCGGGGACGTCCTTGCCCTTCGGGCGGCCGAAGTGGGCCATCAGCACCGGCTTGCCGCCCTTGTCGAGGATGTCCCGGACGGTCGGCACGATGCGGTCGATGCGCGTCGTGTCGGTCACTTTCCCGTTTTCCATCGGGACGTTGATGTCCACGCGGGTCAGGACGACCTTTCCGTCAAGGTCCATGTCGTCAAGGGTTTTCCAGCTCATGGCGCTCTCCTTCGATCCGTCCTCTTGGCGATGTAGTGCGCTGCGATGCGGCGGAAAACAAGACCATTCCCGCTTTTCCTCGGGGCGCGTTGCGCCTAGTTTGCGCGCAAATCGTGAAAGAGGACCGACATGGCCGATATCAAGGACCCCGAGAACACCATCATCATGACCCTGAAGGGTGGTGACGTGGTGATCGAACTGCTGAACGACATCGCGCCCGAGCATTGCAAGCGCATGAAGGAACTGGCCCGCGAAGGCGCCTATGACAACGTGGTCTTCCACCGCGTCATCGACGGCTTCATGGCCCAGACCGGCGACGTCGCCAACGGCAACACCGAAAACGACTTCGACTTGCGCCGTGCCGGCACCGGCGGATCGGACAAGCCGAACCTGCCCGCCGAGTTCTCGGGCATCCCGCACGACCGCGGCACGCTGGGCGCCGCCCGCTCGCAGAACCCGAACTCGGCCAACTCGCAGTTCTTCATCAACTTCTCGGACAACCACTTCTTGAACCGGCAGTACACCGTGTACGGCCGCGTCATCTCCGGGATGGAACATGTCGACGCGATCACCCGGGGCGAGCCCCCCGCGAGCCCCGACAAGATGCTGTCGGTCAAGGTGGCCGCCGATGCGTAAGCTATTCCTTGCGACCTGCCTTCTGGCCGCGCCCGCCTTCGCCCTGCCCGCGGCGGCGACCGGCCTGCGGATCACCGTCGAAGGCGAAGCCAACGGCGTGATCGAGATCGACCTGCTGGAAGACGTGGCCCCCGAGCATGTCGCCCAGATCACCGCGCTGGCCGAGGAAGGCTTTTACGATGGCGTGGTGTTCCACCGCGTGATCGAAGGCTTCATGGCCCAAACCGGCGACGGCCAGTTCGGCAAGCTTGAAGGCGGCGACATGCGCCGCGCGGGCACCGGCGGCTCGGACCGCCCCGACCTGCCCGCCGAGTTCTCGGACGAACCGTTCGAGCGCGGCGTCGTAGGCATGGCCCGCACCGCCGACCCGAACTCGGCCAACTCGCAGTTCTTCATCATGTTCGCCCCCGCCGCGCACCTGAACGGCCAGTACACCGTGGTCGGTCGCGTGACCGAGGGTCTTGACGTGCTGGACGCGATCAAGCGCGGCGACGGCCCGAACGGCGCCGTCATCGGCCAGCCCGACGCGATGGCCAATGTCGAAGTGATCGACTGATCCTTGTGCGTCCGCCCCGTCCCGCGATTGGGCGGACGCCCCCCTGCATATCCTGCCAGACGCGCACTGTAGGAAACATGTAACAGCCGCCGGCCCGCCATCGGACCGACCGGGACAGGCTGGGACAGACACCCGTTTAACTTGTAAACTAGACTGCGAACGCCCGAACCGGATCGCCCGGCGCTGGTGCGCGCTTCTCTCTTTTGCAAAGGCAGACCTGACCGATGGCTGAATACGTCCTTCCCGCAGGCAGTCCGATCACGGTGTACGAGGAGGGCACGTTTTTCGACCACGTCGACCTTGCGGAACTGTGGCTGTATGACTTCGACCCGGGCGACGATCAGTTTTCCTACACGGAAACCCTGTCCTCGCGCCTCGACGGGATCGACTATGTCGATTTCACCTTCCTCGGGACGACCAGCTATGGCGGCCGGGAGTACCCGGTGATCCAAGAGGTGTCCGGCGACCTGCTTGTTCTGGGCGTGAACCTTCCCGAAGCGAGCTATCCGGACGTCGCATCGCTCAACCTCGATACGTCGGACTTTCCGGTGTGTTTCGCGGCAGGCACCGGGATCGCCACGCCCAACGGAGAGCGCGCGGTCGAGACGCTCGAGATCGGAGATCTGATCCTGACCGAGGACGGACGTGTGGTGCCGGTGCGCTGGATCGGCCGTCAGACGATGCACAAGCTGTTCGCAGGCGACCGCATGGCGCCGGTGCGGGTCCGTGCGGGGGCGCTTGGCGACGGCCTGCCGCACAGCGACCTTGTCCTGACGCCCGATCACGCGCTGACCCTCGACGGGCTGGCGATCACCGCAGGCGCGCTGGTGAACGGCGCCACCATCACGCTGGACCCGCTGGACGCCCTGCCCGAGACCGTCACCTACTACCATGTCGAGACGGACGCGCATGATGTGATCCTCGCCAACGGCGCGGCGGCCGAGACCTTCGTGGACGCGGTCACCCGCCGCCGTTTCGACAACCATGCGGAGTACGCCGCGCTGTACGGCGAAGACCGGGTGATCGAAGAGATGCCACTGCCGCGTGTCGCCTCGGCCCGGCTGGTGCCGGCTGGCCTGCGGGCGCGGCTTGGGATCGAAGACGCAGCCTAGCCGCCGCCCCGCAGCGCGGTCCACAGCGGCGACAGCACATCCGGCACGGGGATGCCCCGGGCCCATGCGACCGCGAAGGACAGCGCCAGCAGGACCAGCCCGGCGATGCCCACCACACGCCATTTCCACAAGGCAAGCGCGGCGGCCATAAGACCAAGCGCGAAGGCCTGCCAGTCCGCCGACAGCGGCAGCCGCCCAAGGGCCAGATCCGTCACCAACACGAACACCGCCGCCGCGACCACCAGCTTCGCGGCGGCGCGCCAGACCATCCCGGCCAAAAGGCCCGCCACCCCCGCGACCGCGTAGGGGACCCAGCCATCCAGATGCGCATCGTCAGAATTCGCCGACAGCGCAAGCCACACCAGCCCCGCCACCGCCAGCGCCACGACGCCGCTTGCCAGCGTCCAGCCCGGCTGTGCGACGGGTTGCGGGTCGGGCTCGGGCGGGTCGCCGGTGCGGCGCAGCGGCGGCGGTTCGCGCCGGGGGTACGGATCGTGCCCGCTGCCGCCGCAATAGGCGCAAGGCCCGCGCAGCGGCCCGGTCACCAGCCCGGCGCCATCGCAGGCCTCGCAGGTCAAACCGCCCCGCTCGCCCATGCCGGCGCAGGCGCGGCAGGCCACGCGGTCGCCGTCGGCTGTGCCGGTGCCGTCGCAATAGGGGCAGTCGGCGTCGCCCGCTTGCCTGTCGTCCCGCCTGACCATTCTGTCCGGCCCGTCTCCATCTGAGCTGCCCGCCTGCCGATAAACCGCCCTCCCCGGCCCCGGGTCAAGCCCGCGCCCTGCCGGGTGCGGGATGACGCAGATTTGCGTGGATCTTTGCCTGCCGCTGCGTCACCCTGCCCTGCAAACCCGCCGCGACCGGAGACCGCGATGCCCCGACCGATCCTGCCCGCAGCGCTTGCCGTTCTGCTGTCCCTGACCGCCGTCCCCGCCAAGGCCGACCCCGCCTTCTGGCAGACCGAATGGCCGAATACCGATTTCACCACCACGACCGTCGACAGCTGGACCGAGATCCTGTCCGGCGGCCCGCCCCGCGACGGCATCCCGGCGCTGGACGCGCCCGCCTTCGTCCCGGTCGCCGAGGCGCCTGACTTGGGCGAGCGCGAACCGGTGATCGTGCTGGACCTGCCCGGCACGGCGGCCCGCGCTTATCCGATCCGTTATCTGACGTGGCATGAGATCGTGAACGACTCCGTGGCGGACGTGCCCGTCGCGGTGACCTTCTGCCCCCTGTGCAACTCGGCGCTGGTGTTCCTGCGGCAGGTGGACGGGCGCGACCTGAGTTTCGGGGTCACGGGCAAGCTGCGGAATTCGGACATGGTGATGTACGACCGCGAGACCGAAAGCTGGTGGCAACAGGCGGTCGGAGAGGCGATCGTCGGCGAACTGACCGGCACCCGGCTGACGCAGTTGCCGTCGTGGATGGCAGGCTGGGACCGGTTCCGAACGGCGCATCCCGATGGGCTGGTGATGGCGGAACCGGACTGGGATCGGCGTTACGGCACCAACCCCTACGCGGGTTACGACAGCGCGGCGCGTCCGTTCCTGTACAACGGCGCGATGCCGCCGCACGACATCCCGCCGCTGGCGCGGGTGGTGCGGGTGGGCGACCGTGCGTGGCCCCTGACCCGCCTGACGCAGGCCGGAGAAATCGTCGAAGAGGGTGTCACGATCCGCTGGACGCGGGGACAGGCCTCTGCCCTCGACAGCGCCGAGATCGCGCAGGGCCGCGAGGTCGGCAACATCCGCGTGCGGGACGCCTCGGGCGCCGACCTGCCGCACGACGTGATGTTCGCCTTCGCCTTCCACGCGTTCTTTCCCGAGGGGGAATGGATGGTGGAGCGGTAGGAAGAACGTGCGCGAGAGAGGGGGTTCAGGCGGCTCTGCCCCCGTCGCGCCGAGCGCGACTCCCCCGAGGTACTTTTGAAGAGAAGAAGCCGGACCGGGCGTCAGTCCGGAAGGATCCGCGCGAGGATCGGGGCGGTGTCGTGGGTACGGACCGCGCCGGCGACGAGGCCCCGGTCGCCGCTGAGGCGGGCGGCGATGTAGGGGCCAGCGACCTCGGGCGCGGCGGTCACGAGGGTCGCTGCGGTCAGCAGGGTGGCGGCGCGTTCGGCGAAGAAGCGCGCCTCGGCCTCGGGCGGCAAGCCGGGCCACGCGGCGCGAAAGTCCGCCAGCGCCGCTTCATATCGGGTGTCGGCGCCCGTCGCCGCGTCCAAAGCGTCGGACAGCGCCTGCGCCGCCTCGGGGTCGCGGGCCAGCGTGCGCAGGATGTCGAGGCAGATGACATTGCCCGAGCCTTCCCAGATCGAGTTCAGCGGCGCCTCGCGGTAGAGCAGCGGCAGCGGCGTATCCTCGACGTAGCCCATGCCGCCCAGTGCCTCCATCGCCTCGTAGATCATGCCGGGCGCGCGCTTGTTGCCAAGGAACTTGGCCAGCGCAACCGCGATCCGGGCGAAGCCGTCGTTCGCGTCGTCGAAGGCCTGCGCCACCCGCAGCCCCAGCGCCAGCGTCCCTTCGACGTCAAGCGCGAGGTCAGCGATCACCGCCCGCATCAGGGGCTGGTCGATCAGCTTTTTCTGGAACACGGTCCGGTGCCGGCACCAGTGCGCCGCCTCGGCCAGCGCCGCGCGCATCAGGCCGGCGGGGGCCATCGCGGTGTCCAATCGGGTGTGGTGAACCATGCGGATGATGGTGCGCACGCCCTGCCCCGGATCGCCCAGCATGTGCGCCAGCGCGCCGTGGTATTCGATCTCGGCTGAAGCGTTGGCGCGGTTGCCGAGCTTGTCCTTCAGGCGCTGGATCTGGATGCGGTTGCGCCCTGTGTCCAGCCAGCGCGGGACAAGGAAGCACGACAGCCCGGCCTCGGCCTGCGCCAGCGTCAGGAAGCCGTCCGACATCGGCGCCGAGCAAAACCATTTGTGCCCCGTCAGCCGCCATGCATCGCCGTCCGGCTCTGCCCACGTCGTGTTGGCGCGTACGTCCGACCCGCCCTGCTTTTCGGTCATCGCCATGCCAAGGGTCGCGGCGCGCTTTTGCGCCACCGGTGCGATGGACGGGTCGTATCCCCGCGCGATGAGCTTCGGCAGCCAGTCGCTGGCCAAGGCCGAGTCCGCCAGCACCGGGATCGCGGCATAGGTCATCGTCAGCGGGCAGCAGACGCCGGGCTCGATCTGGCTGAGCAGGTAGACCATCGCGGCGTGGGTGACATGACCGCCGCTCTGCGGCTCCCATGCGACGGCGCTGTAGCCCGCCTTGGCGCCCGCCGTCATCAGCTGGTGATAGGCGGGATGAAAGGTGACCTCGTCCAGCCGCCGCCCACCCGGATCGAACAGCCGAAGTTCGGGCGGATAACGGTTCGCGGCGCGGCCCGCCTCGATCATGGCGGGGTCCGACAGGGTGTGTGCGAACGCGGCCAGCGTATCCGCCTGCCCACCTGCCGCGGCGACCGCGCCGCGCAGGGGCAGATCGTCGGCCCAAAGCGACGGCGCGCGGATCGGCGGCTGGTTCTCGACCACGTGCGTTGCCAGGTCGGACCTTGGGGCGGAGCGGGACATGCAGCGTCCTCCGTGTGGAGTCGATCACAAAGCAGCTTGCCCGTCATTATAGGGATTCACAAAGGCTTATCGGTATGCGACTGTACTGGTCGAACGTCCGAAAGAGGCGAGACGAGGCAAACGATGGGCAGACCCCGCAAGGCACCGGCATTCGGCGTGATCGCGTTTTTCGCGGTCGTCTTCACGCTGGGCAGCTACTTCACCTTTGCCAGCGTGCAGGGCGACTATGGCCTGTTCCGCCGCATCCAGATCGAGGCCGAGGCCGAGCTTTTGCAAAACGAGGTCGACGCGCTGCAGATCGAGGTTGCCGAACTGCGCAACAAGACCCGCCGCCTGTCGGACGAATACCTTGATCTCGACCTGCTGGACGAGCGTGCGCGCGAGGTTCTGGGCCTTGTGCGCAACGACGAGGTCATCGTCCACTGACCCGTCCCCCCGGCGGCGATTAACCACTTTTCCGTTGAAATCCTGCGCTCCCGGTGCAGTTATGCCTCTTGCGCATAGCAGCTCGGCAAGGCGTGCGGAAATTTCCGGTCGCATTGGGCACCGCTCTGCGATATGGAATTGTTTAACGCTAAACTATTGCCGCGAGAGAGGGAGGAGACGCCAACATGGCCACCCGCAGTCGTGCGAAGAAGAACAGCGCCTCGATGGAAGAGCTGTTGAACTATTACCGTGAAATGCTGCAGATCCGCCGCTTCGAAGAGAAGGCCGGCCAACTGTACGGCATGGGCCTGATCGGCGGCTTCTGCCACCTGTACATCGGGCAGGAAGCCGTCGTGGTGGGGCTTGAAGCCACCGCCAAGGAAGGCGACCAGCGCATCACCACCTACCGCGACCACGGCCACATGCTGGCCTGCGGGATGGACCCCAAGGGCGTCATGGCCGAGCTCACGGGCCGCGAAGGCGGCTACTCGAAGGGCAAGGGCGGCTCGATGCACATGTTCTCGAAAGAGAAGGAATTCTACGGCGGCCACGGCATCGTCGGCGCCAACGTGCCGCTGGGCGCGGGCCTAGCCTTCGCCAACAAGTACAACGGCAACGACAACGTCTGCTACACCTACTTCGGTGACGGCGCCGCCAACCAGGGCCAGGTGTACGAGGCCTTCAACATGGCCGCGCTGTGGAAGCTTCCGGTGATCTTCATCATCGAGAACAACCAGTACGCGATGGGCACCTCGCAACACCGCTCGACCTCCAGCCCCGCGATCTACACCCGCGGCGAGGCGTTCGGCATCCCCGGCGAAGAAGTCGACGGCATGGACGTGCTGGCGGTGAAGGCGGCCGGCGAGAAAGCGGTGGCCCACTGCCGCAAGGGCGACGGCCCCTACATTCTCGAGGTGAAGACCTATCGCTATCGCGGCCACTCGATGTCGGACCCGGCCAAGTACCGGACCCGCGAGGAAGTGCAGAAGATGCGCGAAGAGCGTGACCCGATCGAGGCCGTGCGCAAGCTGATCATCGACGGCAAGTACGCGAGCGAGGACGACCTCAAGGCGATCGACAAGGAAATCAAGGAGATCATCAACGACTCCGCTGATTTCGCGAAGGAAAGCCCCGAGCCCGCGCTCGAAGAACTGTGGACGGATGTCTACGCAGAAGAACTTCCGCAGGACGACGCGGCCTAAGGCCGGCGCCACAGGTTTTTAGGGAGGCCAACGAATGGCAACTGAAATTCTCATGCCGGCGCTCAGCCCCACGATGGAAGAGGGCACGCTGGCGAAGTGGATGGTCAAGGAGGGCGACACCGTGTCGTCCGGCGACATCCTTGCAGAGATCGAAACCGACAAGGCCACGATGGAATTCGAAGCCGTCGACGAGGGCGTGATCGGCAAGATCCTGATCGCCGAGGGCACCGAGGGCGTGAAGGTCAACACCCCCATCGCGATCATCGGCGAAGAAGGTGAAGACATGAGCGCGGCGGAAGCGTCCGCGCCTGCCGAAAGCTCGGACGAGGCCGACGACACATCCGAGGCCGAGGCCCCCGCCTCTGCCCCCGCGCAGGCGAAATCGCCGGTGCAGGTGAAGGTGCCCGAGGAAAAGGACATCCCCGCTGGCACCGAGATGAAGTCGACCACGGTCCGCGAGGCCCTGCGCGACGCGATGGCCGAAGAGATGCGCCGCGACGACAGCGTCTTCGTGATGGGCGAGGAAGTCGCCGAGTACCAAGGCGCCTACAAGGTGACCCAGGGCCTGCTGGACGAGTTCTCGGACCGCCGCGTGATCGACACCCCGATCACCGAGCACGGCTTTGCCGGTCTGGGCGTCGGCGCGGCCTTCGCCGGTCTCCGTCCGATCGTCGAGTTCATGACCTTCAACTTCGCGATGCAGGCGATCGACCAGATCATCAACTCTGCCGCCAAGACGCTGTACATGTCCGGCGGCCAGATGGGCTGTCCGATCGTGTTCCGCGGCCCGAACGGCGCCGCTGCCCGCGTGGCCGCCCAGCACAGCCAGGATTACGCCGCGTGGTACGCGCATATCCCCGGCATGAAGGTGGTTCAGCCCTACTCGGCCGCCGACGCCAAGGGTCTTCTGAAATCCGCGATCCGCGATCCGAACCCGGTCGTGTTCCTTGAGAACGAGATCCTCTATGGCCGCTCTTTCGACGTGCCCGCGCTGGACGACTACACCGTCCCGCTTGGCAAGGCGAAGATCTGGCGCGAGGGCGAGGACGTCACCATCGTATCCTTCGGCATCGGCATGACCTATGCGCTGGAAGCGGCGGACGAACTGGCGAAGGAAGGCATCTCGGCGGAGGTGATCGACCTGCGCACCATCCGCCCGATGGACACCGAAACGGTGGTGAAGTCGATCATGAAGACCAACCGCTGCGTGACGGTGGAAGAAGGCTTCCCGGTCTGCTCGATCGGCAACTACCTGTCGGCGACGATCATGCAGGAAGCGTTCGATTACCTCGACGCCCCGGTGATCAACTGCACCGGCAAGGACGTGCCGATGCCCTACGCCGCGAACCTCGAAAAGCTGGCCCTGACCTCCACCAAGGAAGTCATGGACGCGGTCAAAGCCGTAACCTATCGCTGAGGGACTGGACATGCCGACAGAAATCCTGATGCCCGCGCTGTCTCCGACGATGGAGGAAGGCACGCTGGCGAAATGGCTGGTCAAGGAAGGCGACACCGTATCGTCGGGCGACCTGCTGGCCGAGATCGAGACCGACAAGGCCACGATGGAATTCGAAGCCGTCGACGAAGGTGTCGTGGGCAAGATCCTGATCGACGAGGGCACCGAGGGTGTGAAGGTCAACACGCCCATCGCCGTCCTGCTTGAAGACGGGGAAAGCGCCGACGACATCGGCGATACTTCCTCGGGCGCCGCCGAAACGGCAGCCCCGTCCGAGGAAAGCTCCAAGGCGGCGCCTGCTCCGAAAGAGGCGCAGGCCAGCCCCGAAAAGGCAAGTTCCGCGCCCGCGGCGCCGGAAGCCTCTGACGGCAGCCGCATCTTCGCGTCGCCGCTGGCACGCCGTATCGCCAAGGACAAGGGCCTCGACCTGACGCAGATCAAGGGCTCCGGCCCCAAGGGTCGCATCGTCAAGGCCGACGTCGAAAGCGCGCAGCCCACGGCCCAGAAGGCCACGGACAAGCCCGCCGCCGCCGCATCGGCCCCTGCCGCTGCAGCCGCCGCGCCCGCCGGTCCCGGCTACGAGCAGGTCGTCAAGATGTACGAGGGCCGCGAGTACGAAGAGGTCAAACTCGACGGGATGCGCAAGACGGTCGCCAGCCGCCTCACCGAGGCCAAGCAGACGATCCCGCATTTCTACCTGCGCCGCGACATCCAGCTCGACGACCTGCTGAAGTTCCGCTCGACGCTGAACAAGCAGCTGGAAGCCAAGGGCGTGAAGCTGTCGGTCAACGACTTCATCATCAAGGCCTGCGCCAACGCGCTTCAGGAAATCCCTGCCGCCAACGCGGTCTGGGCCGGTGACCGCATCATCAAGCTGACGCCGTCAGACGTCGCGGTCGCCGTGGCGATCGAGGGCGGCCTGTTCACCCCGGTGATCAAGGACGCGCACCAGAAGACGCTGTCGGCCCTGTCGTCCGAGATGAAGGACCTCGCCACCCGTGCCCGCGACCGCAAGCTCGCGCCGCACGAATACGTCGGCGGGTCGTTCGCGATCTCGAACCTCGGTATGTTCGGCATCGACAACTTCGACGCGGTCATCAACCCGCCCCACGGCGCGATCCTTGCCGTCGGCGCTGGCGTGAAGAAGCCGGTGGTCAAGGACGATGGCGAACTTGGCGTGGCGACGGTGATGTCGGTGACGCTGTCCGTCGATCACCGGGTCATCGACGGTGCGCTCGGCGCCGAGCTGCTGACCGCGATCAAGAACAACCTTGAAAACCCGGTTGCGATGCTGGCCTAAGCCACCGCCACCTGAAACGACCCAAACGGCCCGCCCCCAAAAGGCGGGCCGTTTCATTTCCCCTGATCCCACACGTAGGATGGGGTTCCACCCCATCTTCTGGTGGAGGTTCCACCCCATCGCTCCCCCGAATACGCTTGATCCACCTCAAGGCGCGTCCGCCCGGCCAGTCCTAAACCCAACACATCCCATTCAACGAACGGAATGTCTTATGGACTGGAAAACCCACCTGGACGATACAAGCGCGACTCTGGCCGAGTTCCGCCGCACCCACGAGGCCGCAGGCCGCGGCTTTACCGCGATGCACCGCGGCGCAATGGGGGACGGCAGCCTGACGCTGCGCGAGAAGGAACTGATCGCCTTGGCCATCGGCATTTCGCAACGGTGTGTCGACTGCATCGGCTTCCACGTGCAGGGCGCGGCAAAGGCGGGCGCCAGCCGCGACGACATCGCCGACGTGATCGGCGTCGCCACCCTGATGGGCGGCGGTCCGGCCTATATGTACGGGGTAAAGGCCCTGGAAGCCTACGACCAGCTCATAGACGCGTAGGATGGGGTTCCACCCCATCCCCAAACACCGATCAAGACCCATCACACGTAGGATGGGGTTCCACCCCATCCCAGCGACACTCACATCCCGAGAACCTGCTGACCGCTCAGCAGATGGTCCATCGACACCGACGGCTGATCGCAGCCCGCGTCGCCAACGATCTTGGCGGGAACCCCCGCCACGGTCTTCTTCGGCGGCACGTCCTGCAACACGACCGACCCGGCGGCCACCTTGCTGCACCGGCCAACGGTGATGTTGCCCAAAACCTTCGCCCCGGCGCCGATCAGCACGCCGTTCTCGATGGTCGGATGGCGCTGCTGCTCTTCCTTGCCGGTGCCGCCCAGCGTCACCGAGTGCAGCATCGACACGTTGTCACCCACGGTCGCGGTTTCACCGATAACGATGGAATGCGCGTGGTCGATCATGATGCCCTGACCGACGGTCGCGGCGGGGTGGATGTCCACGCCGAACACTTCGCTCACGCGCATCTGGATGAAATAGGCCATGTCGTGCCGGCCTTCCTGCCACAGCCAATGCGCCACGCGATACGCCTGCACCGCCTGGAAACCCTTGAAGTACAAAAGCGCCTGCATGAACCGGTGGCAGGCCGGATCACGCTCGAACACCGCGACAAGATCCGCCCGCGCGGCGATCCCCAGCGCGCTGTTCGACGCATAGGCCTCGTCCGCGATCTCGCGCAGGATCTGCTCCGACATCTCGCCCGACGCCAGCTTCAGCGACACGCGATAGGCCAGCGCACGTTCAAGCGAAGCGTGGTGCAGAATAGAGGAATGCACGAGCCCGCCCAAAAGCGGTTCGTCCACCACGGCCTGCTCCGCCTCGGTCCGGATCCGGGTCCAGACAGGATCAAGTTCAGCGATTGCCTTGCGGATTTCGACCATGATTTCGTCCTTCCGTCACTTGCGGTGTCATACACCAGATAGGAAGGCGCTTCCAAACGCAAAGCGGTGATAACATCAATTCCATATTCTTATGTGCGATCCGCTTGGCCCGCCAAGGCCTCTTCCTGCCGCCGCGCCAGCGTCGACAGGACCAGCGCAAGGCACCGGCAATAGTCGGCATCTCCCAGCCCCGGCTCTGGCGCGGGGTCTCGGGCCAAGGCAGCAGCCATCAGCGTTCCATCGCCCCAACAGGGATGCTGCCGCCCGTGTTTTTGCCGGTACAAAGATGCCCAGGTGGCCGACCGGATCAACGTGGACAGCACCGCTGCCCGCGCTGTCACCGGCACCCCGCGCAACACCCGCGCCGCCGCCGTCACGTCGCCGTGCAGGACGGGCAGCACCCGCTCAGACCTCGGGCGGCGAGGCGGTGAAGCAATGCACCGCCACCCGCAACTCGCCCCCCGCAAAGTCGCCGCCATTGGCCGTCAGCACCAGCGGCGTATCCGCATAGTAGGTCACCGGCTGGCCGGTGATGCCCGACACCCACGACCCCGCCGACAAGCCCAGCCCGCTGCCATAGCGGTTGGTGGCCCCCGCCACGCCGAAATCCCAGTCGCTCAGCGCGCCGGTGAACGCGGTCTTGATCCGCGCCGTCACCGCGAACACCATCGCGTATTGCGGGATCACCCCGGCCGTGACCGAACTTGCCCCCGCCGCGATCGCGTGGTCGAACTCCAGCACGTTCAGCGCCGACACCGCCCGGTTGACCGAGGCCGCGACGCCCCCGTTGACCCAGCCCGACCCGTCGTGCAGCACCGCGACATGCTGGTCCACCAACCAGCCGCGCCACCCGGTCTGGGGCTGCACATAGACCCAGCCCCCATTGGACCAGACCGCGACCTCGCCCGCGTGCCCATCCCACGCGTTCACCGCTCCCAGCGGCACACCCCACGCCTCGCCATCGTCCCCCGATACGGGCGGCACCACCGTGTCCACCGACTGCAGCGTCAGGTGCGTCAGCCCGTCCAACCGGACCAGCGCCTCGTTCACCGTGACATGCTTCTGGGCCTGCGCAGGCTGCAAAAGCGGCAGTGCAAGCTGCAACGTCTCATCCATCGATCACGATCCTCCTGTAAGGTCCCGGGCCGAACTGCGCAGACACCTGCGCCACCTCGACATCGTAGCTTCCCCCCACACCGTCCCCGGCCCGCGCGGCGGCAGAGTAGGTCCACGACGTGCCGGCGGTCGTCGCCTCCCGCACGATGCCGCCCCCGTGCCGCACGCGGACGGCATAGGCCTCGGTTTCCTCGGCCAGCGGCACATCTGCCGACTGCCAGCTGTCGCCGTCGATCCGTGTGCGCCGCACCCACGCGAACACGTCGTCACCGCCGTCCTGCACCCGGCGCAGATGCACCGGCGCATAGGGCCGCAACCCGATGCCATCGAACGCCTCGACAAGATGCACGTAGGACGGATCGTCATAGGCCCGCTGCGCCGGACCGATGCGATAGTGCCGCGCCAGCCCCCGGTTCGACAGCGCAAGGTCGATCTGCTGCGGCGTGCCGTCCAGCAGCACGAACGTACTGCCCGCTGGCCAGACCTCGGGCATGAACCCGTCGGTCCCCGCCTGCCCGCGCAGCCGAACGCCGATCTCCCACGTGCGCGTGTCCACCAGCGTCGCGTCGGCGAACTGGAACACTTCCCAGTTCCCGGCGGAACCATCCCCAATCGCCGCCGCGTTCGCCCCGTTCAGCATCTCGGTCACGCTGGCCGACGACAAAGCCCCCTTCACCAGCCGCACCCGCAGCGCACCGCTCCGGTCCAGCACGCCCGGCGCCGCCGCGTTCAGCGCGGTCTGCGTCTCGCCAATGACCGAGGCCGACGCCAGCCTCACGTTCAGCCCGTACCCCTCGTCCGAGGACGAGTCGTACACCGCCGCCGTTCCGGGCCAAGGCCGCGCCGTCGCCGCGACATGCGGCGCATGGGGCACCTCGTCCCCCCGCAACAGCGGCAGGTCCAGAAACAGCGGATACACCGGCACCGGGGCCGCGAACGGCTTGGGCCGCACGACCTCTTCCACCGCGTCCGACGGCAGGTAAAGTTCCGGCTCCACCCGCACGGCTTCCAGGATCTGGTGTTCGGCCATCTCCACCCGATCGACCCGATAGCCGGCGCCGGACGGCAGCCGCACCACGTCGCCTGCCCCCACCGCCAGCCGCGACGGCGGCAACGAGAACTTCGCCGTGTCCCGCGCCACCCGCGCCTCGGCCAGCCACCGCTCCGCGATCCCGCGCGCCTCGGTCGCGGTCAGCACCAGCGGCAGCTCCGACGCCGCCACGCCCTGCGTCGCCTCGTCCGGGAACACCGCCTCCGACGCCCGCGTCTCATAGTCCGCGTCGCTCTCGACATAGCTCAGCCGCAACCGTCCCGCCGTCTCGGCATCCGGTGCCCGCAACATCACGATGTCCGACTCCGCCTCGGGCGACACCGCCAGCCCGTCGCTCTCCACCGACGCGGTCGCCACACCGTCGCGGCTGCGGAACGCCAGCACGCCCTGCCGCTCTACCGCGTCGAACCCGTAGGCCAGCATCAGCGGCTGCAACTCCGACCGCCCCGTGTCCGATCCGGTCGCCATATAGCCGCGCAGCAGCCCCCACAGCTCCGACACATCATAGTCCGTCACCCCGGCGCGGTCGCACACCTCGGCCACCACGCCCGCCAGCGAGCGCGACCCGCCACGCCCGTTCAACCAGTGCCCGCGCCCATAGTTGTCGCCGTCGCTCCAGACGTCGGTCAGCCCGGGGAAATGCGGGTAGGGCCGCGCGTCCCAAGCCCAGACATGCGCCCGCGCCATATCGACCATCGGACCGCCATAGACCGCCGAAACCGGGTTGTTCTCCGTTGATGCATAGTGTGAGGTGATCGCCCTAAGATATTGCATCTGAATGAAATCATCGCGTCGTCCGCTCGAATAATGCGGCAGCAGGCTTTCCGACGACTTCGGGTCCAGAAACTTGTTCGGTTGGTTCGTGCCCTTGTCGATGGCGGCACAGCCGTATTCATCGACCCAGGCCGCATCGAACTGCGGCCCCCGCAGCCCCTCGGGTTCGTGCGCCGAGAACACCTGCGCGACCGCCCCGTTCGGCCAGACCAGCCGCCGCCGCGTCGCCTGCCACTCGGGGCGTCGGTCCGGCGGCGAACAGGCAAGGATGCCGCTGTCGCCGAACACCATGACCTCGCGGACCTGATCGATCGTTTCGCCGACCAGCGCGACGCGGGACGACCGCCCCGGATCCAGCGGCAGCGCACCTTCGACCTCGGACCGGACCCACTCTGCCCCGGCGCGCGTCTTGCCCGCGCCACGACCGCCCATGATCACCCAAGTTCGCCAGTCGCCCTCGGGCGGCAACTGGTGCGGCAGCGCCCAGAACTCGAACAGGTAGGGCAACGCCAGCAGCGCCCCCTCGCTCAGCCCTGCCAGAAAGGTCTCAGCCGTCTCCGGCGGCTCGGAGACGAGCCAGGCGGCGCCCGATCTCGTCCCGTGCGGCATCGAAGTCGATTGCATAGTCGTGGACGACCCCGACGGTTCGTTTCTGCTGCTCGTAAACACGGTTCTTCTCCGTCAACAACTGCCGCGCCGCCGCAGACGCGCTCGCCGCGACCTTCGGCATGTCCGCCAGCGAGTCGAACTCCTGCCGGCGAATTTTCTCCGTGACCTCCGCCACCGCGCGAAGCGCCTCCATCAACTGCCGTTCGGCCAGGTCGACGCATTCGTCCCCCGCCCCGGCATCCGTCGCCTTGATCAATGTCATGAGTTGCCCGCCCCCCCCCCGAGGCCAACCGTCGGACATGAAAAAGCGGCCTCCGGGGAACACCCCCGGGGCCGCTTGCCCACCTCGTCCAGCTTGCTCTTTACCTACCCCAGAGCCGCGCGGAGGTCAAGAAGTTTATCGTTTTCAATTGGTTACAGGATCGTCCGGTAACGGTTCATTAACCCACGCCCTAACCGCGCAAGCCAAGCGCCCGCAAGACCCGCGCGCCGGACCCACTCGGCACGGCTGCCAACATGCAGCCCACGGATAGGACCGCGGCCAGCGCGAAGCCCCAGCCGATCACCTGCACCGGCCCCGACACCGTCCGTTCGATCGCGGTGACGAACACGACGGACATCAGGCTGGACACCGAAGCGACGATCGACGAGCCCAGACCGGCAAGGTCTCCCAACGGACGCATGGCATAAGCGTTGAGATTGCCGAACAGCAGCCCGAGCGCGAAGAACCCCACCCACGCAAGACCGATCAAGACCGCAAGCGGCGGCAGCCCTCCGCTCAGGTCCGCGGCGATCAGCAGGCTGACGCCGGACGCGCCCAGCAATCCAAAGCCCCACAGGATCAAAGGGCCCATCCCGACCCGCGCGACGACCCGCACATTCAAAAGCAACGCGGCCCCGGTCCCCGAGGCAAGCAGCGCGAAGAACGCGGGCATCATCGCGGCCCGGTCGTATCCCACGCCAAGCAGGTCGGCCGCGACCGCCAGATAGGCCAGTTGTGCGCCGTAGACAAAGCCGGTGGCGACCACCACCGGGAACACGTCGCGCCGCCGCACCACTGACCAGATGTTCCGCGCCAATCGCAGGGGCCGCAACGGCACGCGCCTGTTCGTGTCCAGCGTCTCGGGATGGCGCAGCCAAAGCCAAGCCCCCAACGCGACCGCCAAAGCCAGATAGGTATGGAACACCCCGCGCCAGCCCGCCACCGCCGCGATCCCGGCGCCGATGGCCGGGGCGATCATCGGCACAAGCACGATCAGCGTGAAAACGATCGACATGACCCGCGCCATGTCCGCCCCCGCATGCCGGTCCCGGACCATCGCCCGCGTCCCGATCTTCGGCCCGGCAACGCCGACGCCCTGCAAGAACCGGCCAAGGATCACCAAGCCAAAGCTGTCGGCCCATCCCGCCAAAACGGTTCCCGCGATAAACACCGCCAACCCGAATATCACCGCCGGACGCCGCCCCACCGCGTCGCTCAGCGGGCCGATGAACAGCTCGCCCAAGGACATGCCAAGAATGAACACGGTGATGATCTGCGCCCCGGTGAACGGGGCAGACGGCGGCAGCGCCGCCTCGATGACCGGCATCACCGGAAGGATACCGTCGATCGCAAAGGCCGTCAGCGCGGTCAGGCAGATGTACAGCGAAAGGCGTTCGCCACGGCGCATCGGACGTCTCCGGGACAGGACATTACGGTTTCCGTCAACGCCACGAACAGGCGTCGGCGTGCTCTTCCCCGCGAACCGCAGACCGGCGCAAAGGCGACCGCCGGCACACTAAGCCGGCCCGCCATCCTGCGCCAGCCTCACCTGGCGATCACCCTGCGCCCCCCGCGCCTTGGGCAACCCCACGCACCGAAAACGAAAAACGCCGGGGACCATCGGCCCCAGGCGTTCCTGTTCCAATCTGGCCCGGCTCAGTTCCCCGAGCGTTCCGCCTCGATCTCGCGCCACCGAGCGACGTTTTCGTTGTGCTCGGCCAGCGTCTCGGCAAAGGCGTGCCCGCCGGTGCCATCCGCCACGAAGAACACGTAAGGCGTTTCTTCGGGGTTCATCGCCGCCTCAAGGCTCGCGATGCCTGGGTTGGCGATGGGCGTCGGCGGCATCCCGTCGATCACATAGGTGTTGTACGGCGTCTCGGCGCGCAGCTCGCTTTGCCGGATGCCCCGGCCAAGCACGCCCTGCCCGTTGGTGATGCCATAGATGACCGTGGGGTCCGTCTGCAGACGCATGCCCTGCTCCAGCCGGTTCACGAAGACAGACGCAACCTGCCCGCGTTCCTCGGGAACACCGGTTTCCTTCTCGACGATAGAGGCAAGGATCACCGCCTCTTCCTTCGTCTCGAACGGCAGGTCCTCGGCCCGGTTCTGCCACGCCGCGTCGATCCGCTCGTCCTGACGCGACCGCATCAGTTCCAGCAAGGTGCCCCGGTCGTCGCCGGTCGCGATCTCGTAGCTGTCGGGTGCCAGATAGCCTTCCGGCGGGATCTCGTCGACCGCCCCGGTCATCACGTCGACCTCGCGCAGACCGGACACGATCTGCCAGCTGGTCACGCCCTCGGCCACGACGACCCGGAAGCGGGTGCCGCCCTGATCGCGGTACTGCTCGTACAGCGCGACCTCTTCGCCGGTTTCGACCTCGGTGGGATCGAAATTCACCAGTTCCACGAAGCGGTTGGTGGCAGGATCAAGCTCGCGCACCTGAATCGTCTCGTGGTTCACGCCGATCCGGTACACCACCTCGGTCCCACAGGTATTGCGGCCGCTGGCGGTCACAGCCTCGACGATCTCTTCCATCGAGGCCCCGACCGGGATCAGGAAGTTCCCGGCCTTCAGGTCACCCGACTTGTCGCTGTAATCCGCGCCGATCCGAAAGATCCGCGGGTTGGTCACCGCGCCCTGCCCGGCAAGATCCTCGGCGACCGAGGTCATGTTCGCCCCGCTCTCGACCTGCAGGCAGATCGGTTCCGACAACGGCCCCTCGGCCAGGTATTGCGACCGGCCCCAGCCGATCACCCCGGCCGCCGCGACGCACAGGACGATCAGAAGCGTCAGCCCGTTGGAAGCGACCGATTTCCACATCAGGTCGGCGCCCCCAGAACCAGCGAGGCGTTGGTACCGCCAAAGCCGAACGAGTTCGACAGCGCCACCTTCACGTCCCGCACGCGCTTGGCGTTCGGGGCAAGGTCAAGCTTCGACTCGACCGCCGGATTGTCGAGGTTGATCGTCGGCGGCGCGACCTGATCGCGGATCGCGAGGATCGAGAAGATTGCCTCGATCGCACCCGCCGCACCCAGCAGGTGCCCGGTGGCCGACTTGGTCGACGACATGGTTGCCTCGCCCGCCTTGTCGCCCAGCAGGCGCTCGACGGCGGCAAGCTCGATGGTGTCCGCCATCGTCGAGGTACCGTGCGCGTTGATGTAGTCGACCGCCTCGGGCGCCAGACCGGCACGCTTCAGCGCCGCGTCCATCGCACGATACCCGCCGTCCCCATCTTCGGACGGTGCGGTGATGTGATAGGCATCGCCGGTCAGGCCATAGCCCAGAACCTCGGCGTAGATCTTCGCACCGCGCTTCACGGCGTGCTCGTATTCTTCCAGCACCACGACGCCCGCGCCTTCGCCCATGACGAAACCGTCACGGTCGGCGTCATAGGGACGGCTCGCCCGCTCGGGGGTCTCGGCGTATTTCGTCGACAGCGCCTTGCAGGCGTTGAACCCGGCGATCCCGATCTCGCAGATCGAGCTTTCCGCCCCGCCCGCGACCATCACGTCCGCGTCGCCCCACTGGATCAACCGCGCCGCGTCGCCGATGGCGTGCGCGCCGGTCGAACAGGCCGTCACGACGGCGTGGTTCGGCCCCTTGAAGCCATAGCGGATACCGACCTGCCCCGAGACAAGGTTGATCAGCGCGCCCGGGATAAAGAACGGCGACACGCGGCGCGGGCCCTTCTCCATCAACAGCTTGGTGGTCGCCTCGATGGACTGCAGCCCGCCGATCCCCGACCCGATCATCACGCCGGTCCGCAGACGGTCTTCCTCGTCCTCGGGCGTCCAGCCCGCATCGGCAACCGCCTGATCCGCCGCAGCCATCCCGAACAGGATGAAGTCGTCGACCTTGCGGCGCTCCTTCGGTTCCATCCAGTCATCGGGGTTGAACGTGCCACCGCTGCCGTCACCCAACGGCACCTCGCACGCATAGGTGGTGGCAACCCGACCCGCATCGAACTTGGTGATAGCGCCACCGCCGGACTTGCCGTCCAGGATTCGCGCCCAGGTTTCCTCCACACCGCAGGCCAGCGGAGATACCATCCCCAGCCCGGTCACGACCACTCGCCGCATCGCTCTACCTCATGTCGTTCCGCCGCCACCTGATACACAACGGCACGTCACGTGGGCAAGGCCCACCGCACCGGTATCCTGAGCGGATCGCCGCCCGCCGGTCACGGGGCCTGCCGGGTTCCGGCGGGACTCGCGGCCGCGGCGCCCGTCGCGGGCGGCAAATGCGAAAAAGGCGCCCGGCCGGGGGCGCCTTATACGTTTCGCTCGTCCGTTGGTTGCGGACGGGGACCTCAGTCCGTGTGCTGCGAAATGAAAGAGACCGCGTCGCCGAAGGTCTGGATCGTCTCGGCGGCGTCGTCCGGGATCTCGATGCCGAACTCTTCCTCGAAGGCCATGACCAGTTCAACGGTGTCCAAAGAGTCGGCGCCCAGGTCGTCGATGAAGGAAGCGGATTCGACCACCTTCTCTTCTTCCACGCCAAGGTGCTCCACCACGATTTTCCTAACGCGCTTTTCGACGTCGCTCATCTTGTTTCCTCGTTTCCTACTCGGGGTCCACACCCGCTCATTATGTGTTGCCCCTTCGGGCCCTCACCGTAGCCTGCCGCCAAGCAACAGTTGCCGGATTTCCAAGGGATACCAGCCAAATCGTGCGCCGCCTATAGCACATCGTTCCACGCAGGCAACCCGTTTCTCCCGTGCCGGTCCGGCAGGTCAGAACATGGCCATGCCGCCGTTGACGTGCAAGGTCGCCCCGGTGACATAGCCCGCCTCCGGGCTGGCAAGATACAGGACGGCGGCCGCGATCTCTTCGGGGTCGCCCATGCGCCCAGCCGGCACCTGCCCAAGGATTCCCGACTTCTGGTCGTCGGTCAACTTGTCGGTCATCGCGGTGCTGATGAAGCCCGGCGCCACCACGTTGGCCGTCACGCCGCGGCTGGCGACTTCATAGGCCAACGACTTGGTCATGCCGACCAGACCCGCCTTGGCGGCGGCGTAGTTGCCCTGCCCCGGATTGCCCGCGGCGCCCACGACCGACCCGATCGAGATGATCCGGCCCCAGCGCGCCTTCATCATGCCGCGCAGGCAGCCCTTGGTCAGGCGCATGGAACTGGTGAGGTTCACCTCCAGCACGCTGTCCCATTCCTCGTCCGACATCCGCATGAACAGGTTGTCGCGGGTGATCCCGGCATTGTTGACCAGAATGTCCACCGCGCCCATCGCCTCGGCGGCCTGCTTCGGCAGCGCCGCCACGGCATCGCGATCGCCAAGGTTGCACGGCAGCACATGGGCGCGCTCGCCCAAGTCCGCGGCCAGCGCCTCCAGCGGCTCGGTCCGGGTGCCCGACAGGCCCACCGTCGCACCGGCGCCATGCAGCGCCCGGGCGATGCTGCCGCCGATCCCACCCGAAGCGCCTGTAATCAGCGCCGATTTCCCTGTCAGGTCGAACATGAGGTCTCTCCGGTCTCGTAATCTGCGCCCCGGTTAGCAGCGCGCGCCCCGTTTTGCCAGTGCATAGGGTTTCCCCCACCCACCAAGGACGCGCGTCCCGTTCTACCAGTGCATCGGTCGCGTCCGCCCCCGGCCGAACGGCCCCGGGCTTCTTCTCTTGAAAAATACCTCGGGGGAGTCGCGAAGCGACGGGGGCAGAGCCCCCTTACGCCACCTTCCAAGCGCACCTGCGGTGCGACGGGGGCAGAGCCCCCCGTCAGCCACCCTCAAAGCGCACCTGCGGTGCGACGGGGGTAGCCCCCGCCCAACGTCCGCCCTAGCCCTTCAGCGCCGCAGCTGCCGCCGCCACTTCGTCAGGCGAGCCGACGGTGTTCGTCGCGACCGACCGCTCGATCCGGCGCACCATGCCGGTCAGCGCCTTGCCCGCGCCGATTTCCCATGTCTCGGTGACGCCCTGCGCCACCATCCACATCACCGACTCGCGCCAGCGGACCGAGCCCGTGACCTGCTCGACCAGAAGCTGCCGGATCAGGTCGGGGTCGCTGACCGCCTCGGCGCGCACGTTCGCCACGACGGGCACCTTGGGCGCGCGGATCTCGACACCCGCCAGCGCCTCGGCCATGACATCCGCTGCCGGCGCCATCAGGGCACAGTGGAACGGGGCGCTGACCGGAAGCATCACCGCCCGCTTCGCGCCGGCTTCCTTGGCCAGATCCACCGCGCGTTCGACCGCAGCCTTGGCGCCCGAAACCACGACCTGTCCGGGATCGTTGTCGTTCGCCGCCTCGCAGACCTCGCCCTGCGACGCGGCCTCAGCTACTTCGGCGGCCTTGGCGAAATCCAGCCCCAGCAGGGCCGCCATCGCGCCCTCGCCGACCGGCACGGCCTCCTGCATGGCGGTGCCGCGCGTGCGCAGCAGCCGCGCCGTATCCCCGACCGAGATCGCGCCCGCCGCCGCCAGCGCCGAGTATTCGCCCAGCGAGTGCCCCGCCACGAAATCCGCGGCCTCGACGGTCACGCCTTCGGCCTCCAGCGCGGCCATCGCCGCCAGCGACGTCGCCATCAGCGCCGGCTGGGCGTTCTTCGTCAGCGTAAGGGTTTCGATGTCGCCGTCCCAGATCAGCCCGCTCAGGCTTTCGCCAAGCGCCGCGTCCACCTCGTCGAACACCGCCTTTGCGGCCGGATAGGCCTCGGCCAGCGCCTGCCCCATGCCGATTGCCTGGGCACCCTGTCCCGGAAAGATGAATGCGCGCGCCATGCCGCTCCCCTCGTGTGGTTGTGCTGAATATCTGACTGCGCGCGCCAATACAGCGCCGCGACGCGCCTTGCAATCGCGGCGGGCGGTCCGGACCCTGTCAGGGATGGCGTCGGATCAAGTCATTTCCTGCGGCGCAAGCGGCGGAAAGACGCTTCGGGCGCGGGGGCCTGTGCCCCGCGACGGCACCACCGCCTGCCGCGCCTCGGGCAGCACATCGCCCATCAGCCGGTCGCTTACCGCGATCAGCGCCTCGCGGTCCGCGACCGCGACCGCAACCGTGTCGCCGGATCGAAGCTTCAGCCAAAGACCGGGCATGTCGGCCCCGCGGCGGATCGAACTGCCCCCCACGTCGTCGAACCGCATGTCTTCGGTGATCCATGTGCCCTCGGTGCCTTCATGGAACCCGAACCGCAGCTCGCGCCGCCGTTGGTCCACCTGCACCTCGTAGACCCGCCGCACCCGCACCCACCGAAGGCCAAGCCGCAGGGCGACCATGACCAGCAGACACAGGGCGGCCTTCGCGGCCAGCCCGCCGGGCGACAGCAGCGCGATCGCCGCGCACAGGGCCACGGCCCCGGCGCGCACCCCGGTCACGACCCGGTCCGACAGCGCCCCGCTGGGGTGCGAGGACCGGATAATATACCCCCAGCCCGTGTCCAGCACGGTCAGAGGCGGTCGGCGAAGCAGGTCTGGCATCAGGCTGGACAACAGCTTTATGGAGAAGTCGGGCAAGCGAAGTACTCGTCTGGGTCGTCTTGAGTGGCCCGGACAGGGCTAAGCCCCGATTGGGGCGGCATTTCGACCGCTCCGGGGGTTTTCCGGGAAGGCTTGCATCGCGGCCCCCGCACTGTATAAGGCGGCTTCCCTTCGCGAACGTCACGGAAACGGCGCAGACTCTCGTGGACCGGCCAGCGAAGGGATCATCCGGCCGGACCTATGAAATGCGCCCGCGATAGAAATGGAGTGAACATGCCGCTTTACGAGCATGTATTCATTGCGCGTCAGGACCTGTCCAACGCGCAGGCCGAAGGTCTGATGGACCACTTCGAATCGGTACTCACCGACAACGACGGCAAGGTCGTCGACAAAGAGTACTGGGGCGTCAAGACGATGGCCTACAAGATCAACAAGAACCGCAAGGGCCACTACGCCTTCCTGCGCACCGACGCCCCGGCGCCGGCCGTCCAGGAAATGGAACGCCTGATGCGCCTGCATGACGACGTGATGCGCGTGATGACCATCAAGGTCGACGAACACGCCGAAGGCCCGTCGATTCAGATGCAGAAGCGTGACGAACGCGACAACCGTCGCGAACGCCGCTAAGTAGAGGAGCGTAAATCATGGCCGCGAAACCGTTTTTCCGCCGTCGTAAAGTGTGCCCCTTCTCCGGCGAGAACGCACCCAAGATCGACTACAAGGACACCCGTCTGCTGCAGCGCTACATCTCTGAGCGCGGCAAGATCGTCCCGTCCCGCATCACCGCCGTCTCGGCGAAGAAGCAGCGCGAACTGGCCCGTGCCATCAAGCGCGCCCGCTTCCTCGCCCTGCTGCCCTACGCTGTGAAGTAAGGAGCAAGACAATGGATGTCATTCTTCTCGAACGCGTGGCGAAGCTCGGCCAGATGGGCGACGTCGTCAGCGTGAAAGAGGGCTATGCCCGCAACTTCCTGCTGCCCCAGAAAAAGGCTCTGCGCGCCTCGAAAGAGAACGTCGCCGCCTTCGAAGGCCAGAAAGCTCAGCTGGAAGCCCAGAACCTCGAATCCAAGAAAGAGGCCGAAGCAATGGCCCAGCGGCTCGACGGCCAGAAGTTCGTCGTGATTCGCTCGGCATCGGACTCCGGTTCGCTTTACGGTTCGGTCACCCCGCGTGACGTCGAAGCCGTGGCGAAGGACGAGGGCCTGACGATCAGCCGCAAGCAGGTCGTCATCGGCAACCCGATCAAGGAACTGGGTCTGCGCGACGTCACCGTCGTTCTGCACCCCGAGGTCGAAGCCACGATCACCCTGAACATCGCGCGCTCCATCGAGGAAGCCGAGCTTCAGGAATCCGGCAAGTCGATCCAGGAGCTGGCCGCCGAAGAGGAAGCCGCTGCCGAGTTCGAAATTTCGGAACTGTTCGACGACATCGGCGGCGCCGCTTCGGACGACGACGATCTGACCGTCGCGACCCCGGAAAGCGAAACCGCCGGCGACGACCAGCCGGACGTCGACGAAGACAAGTAATCTTCGCCGAATCAAAGACTTTCGGGCCGTTCCTTATTTAAGGAGCGGCCCTTCGCGTTTAGTCAGCTATTACCAGGCTCTCAAACCTATTCCCTCGAACAGATTTCCGACCCAAGGTAGCGATATGTGAAAGGCGCACGAGAAATAAGGCGATAGTTTTGCCTGAATTCGTCGGACTTTGTCCAATTGACGATTGCTATGTTAGCCGTCCACATATCGTAGCGCTCGGTTACCAACTGCGCCAATTCGTTCTCCGTAGCGACACAGTCGTTCGTCTCGAAGTACCACCGAAACATATCCGGAATGTCCCCTTCGATTGCTGGCTCTATGATAGGTGCTTCTGCGGTCGGTGACTTCTCCAATGGCTTTGAAGCACGCTCAGAGGCGGCAAGACTTTCGAAGGCTGGATCATACTCGGTAAAAGGGCAACTCGCCTCAACGGCTGAAATTGCTGCAGCCGCCCCCCTAAGCGTTCCGTTCGCGACGAAAAACGGAGTTCTCAGTTCGAAACCGTGGCCGCGCTTCAATGCAGAAAGCAATTCGGCATGCATGGAGGGGTACATTTGCGAAAAGTAGAAATTCCCATTGTCTTGGCCGATGTCACCGTACGATGACATCGCAGTTGCAACGCCTCGACCTTGATCTACCGTGATCGCAACATCTGCAATTGTAGTGGGTAGTTCCATCCCAAGAACAACCATACCCATCTGCAAAGCCATTCCCGGATGGCATCCAATAAGAACGCATCCAAAGCGTCTGGAAGTTGTATCCACAAGTGGACAAGTTGCAGCGAAACTTCCGCTAAGTGGAAAGTCGAGGGTCCAGCCCGAAATCGCTGCCGAAAATGCAGGATGCGGTGCGCTTTGACTATACGCCTCACGCGAAGGGACAACGAAGCCTAGAACAAGAAAAATCAAGGCGCAGCACTTCATAAGAGATAGGGAAGTTCGAGCCTTCAACAATTTCGATACAAGCTTCATAAGAATTATACCCCAACAGGAATCTGACCGATTTTCGTTGTGCACAGGCGAAATTTCACCGAAACCTGCACCATTAATCGTACAATAGACTGAAATAAAAGACCGCTGACAAGGCCCGCAGATCCTTGCAATATTGCTCTACGCTTCTGGCAAGCGTCGAGAGACCATCAGGTCCTTAGATTGGTCAGGCCTAACGCAATGTGCAGGACCTACACCGACCCCCTCCAAGGAGACTTGCGAGCAATCCACGCTATCGCAAAGCCGATATGTGAAATTGGGTTGTTCAGCCTTTGCCGCAATCGACCCTTACCATCGCCTGCCGCAACTCGGCGTAGGCCGCGCGCCACGCCGCCTCGACGTCCGCCCCCAGATCCTCGCCCATGACGCTGCGCAGCGTCTCGATCAGGGCGTCGGCCATCGGCTCGAACATCGCGGCCGTCACCCCCAGCCGCCGGTGATGCTGCCCCAGTTCCGCGATCCGCGCCGCCACCGCCTGCGGCGCTTCGATCCCGTCCAGAACGGTTTCCATCGTGGTCATGAACTTCATGCCCTGTCCGGCGATGTCGTCGTCGCGGAACATCGCGCGCAGGTCGGGCCGCAGCGCGAACAGGCGTTCGTAGAATTCGGTCGACGCCGGCCGCAAGTTCGGCCGCATCTTTTCAAAGCTCCAGCGGATCAGTGCGATCTGTTCGTGGCTTACAGGCATGGCATCCCCCATCGGTCGGCATCGCAGCCAGCGTAGAAGTCCCCACGGTGCGCTTCATTGATCCACCTCAAGCGGCGCAGGTGCCACATTCACCGGGCGTTAAGGTCAAATCGGCGACTATAAGCGGGAAAGGAACCCCGCCATGTCCCGCACCGTTTACGCGCTCGACTCGGAATTTGGCCTGGCGTCCGGCGGCAACGTGAATGACGGCACCGGCACCAGTTCCTTCGACGCACCGCCCGGAACCCTGTGCGGACTGACGATCGACCTTCTCGACGACGACCGCCCGACCTTCGGCGTCGGCGACCGCGTAAGCCTGACGCTGGGCGACCTTGGCTTTCCGGACGCCACCGTCATCCGTGCCGACCGGCTGGCCTGCGGCGCGGCCGCGCTGGTGTTCGAAGGCATCGATTCCGACGGCGACCCGGCGCAGATCGTTTGGACGCCTGGGTTTGACCTTGCCGGATGGTACACCGCCCGCGCCGCTGCGGGCCCCGTGCCCGTGTTCCGGTCGCGCGAGGCGGGCGCCGCGCGTCCCGTCTGTTTCGCCCGGAACACCCGCATCGAAACGACGCGCGGCCCCATTTCCGTTCAGTACCTGCGCCCCGGCGACCGCCTGTTGACGCTAGATCACGGCCCGCAGGACCTCCTGTGGTGCGGCTATCGCCGGCATGTCGGCCTTGGCGCCTCGGCCCCGGTGGTGGTGGAATCCGGCGCGTTGGGAAATGTCGCCCGGCTGGTCCTGTCGCAGGATCACCGCGTCATCCTGCGCCATCCGCTGGCGCAGCTTGGCTTCGACAACCCCGAGGTTCTGGTGCCCGTCGCTGCGTTGGTCAACGGCAGCAGCATCCGCATCGCGGCGATGCGACGGGTCGTCTACCACCACCTTCTGCTGGAACGGCACGAAGTCCTGCTTGCCCAAGGGACCGAGGTGGAAAGCCTTCACCTTGCGAAAGGACCACCCGTCAATCTCGCCAGCACCTACCGCACCCTGCCCCACAGCCTGCATCCCGACCGCGTGCATGTGACCTGCGCCCGCCCGGCGCTCGACTTTGCCGAGGCGCGCAGCCTCGCCATCCAGATCGGCATCGCGGATGGACCGGTGCCGCAGCCCCCGCGCCTGCTGGTCGCCGCCTGAACGTCAATCGGGGTGGAAGTCCCGCGGCGTACAGCTGGAGGCCAGCATGATCGCCGGCCAGTAGAACCCGGACTCCAGCCCATGCCCGGCCAGCCACGCCTCTTGCAGGCGATAGGCTTCTTCCTCCTGCTGGGCGGGACAATACCAATGCCGACCCGGTTGCTGCCTGTGATGCACCATCTCGTGCAACAGCACGCTGGCATCGCGAAGGTCGCTATAGTCCCACGGCGCAACCAGATAGATGGTAAGCAATTTCGGGTCATACAGCCCCCGGAGGCGCCCGTTGCCATACCGCGCGGTGGCGCGCCCCCGCAACGTGACCGCTTCTTGCGCCGATACGAAAAGAATCCGCGGTGGCGGTCCCGAAGGATACGCGGTGTTCGCATCCAGCCAGTAATCCAGCCGGACCGTCAAAGCCTCCAGCGTCGCCCTGTCCGGCGGCGCCCAACCCTCCAGCGCCGCGTGCCCAGCCGACGCACCATGTGTGATTACTGCAAACCCAGCGACCAACGCCGCTATCATCCGCCCCGCCATCTGTCTCACCCCCCATCGGGTGCCGTCGCAGATGGCCCGGACGCCGAGGCACACGAGCAATCGGTCCCGTGACCCCGGCGCTACGGCCGAGCTCGATCTACGCCGGCCTGAATGACGTAACGTTAACTTTTGTTAAGATTCGCGGTTATTCCCGTTTGGCAATAGCCGCGCCGGGATCCATCCACGCGGGCGACTGCATCACGACCTGCAGCAATTCGCTTTGGCTGTGGGTCCCGGTCTTGCTGAACACGTTCTTCAGATACTGCCGCGCGCTGGCGGCGGTCAGGCCAAGCGCGGCCCCGGCCTCGGCGACGGTCTGTCCGGCGGCCAGGCGCGCCAGCAGCTTGGCCTCCGACGGGAACAGGCCGAACATATGCTGCAAGCGTTCCCACGGCGGATCGAAGGACCGTGCGGGGTTGTTGACGTAGATCACCGCCAGATCGCCAGCGTGCCGCACGAAGGTCCGCCCCGTGACCGACTCCGACAGCGGCGCCACAAGCAAGCGACACGGCTGGCCGTCGGCTGAGGCAAGATGCAGGGCTTCGGGTGCGGCATCGGGCTCGGACATCACCCGCGTCAACGCCATGCGCAGGCGTCGCGTCACCTCGGTGCTTGTGGTCGCCACCTTGCCGTTCGAAATCAGCATGGGCGACCCCGCCGCGGCAAGCTGTTCGGCCATCCGGTTGCCGATCACGTAATGACCGTCCGGCCGCACGATGAACACGCCCAGCGGCACCTGATCCAGCGCCTGACGTGTCGCGGATTGCATCAGGTCCATCTCGGCGAACCCGTGGTAC
Source organism: Psychromarinibacter halotolerans (assembly GCF_029168315.1). Classification (NCBI taxonomy): domain Bacteria; kingdom Pseudomonadati; phylum Pseudomonadota; class Alphaproteobacteria; order Rhodobacterales; family Paracoccaceae; genus Psychromarinibacter; species Psychromarinibacter halotolerans. The sequence goes on along the minus strand of NZ_JARGYD010000001.1, from coordinate 333,110 downwards.
AGGCGGATCGCCCGGCGCAGGTGTGGGACCAGATCTTGCAGCAGCGCACATTCTTCCGGGCCGAATGGCGGCTGGTGAATATCCCGGTGCGCCGTGAAGAAACTGGTCGACTTCTCTTCCTCTACAAGGTTGACGCCCAGCGTGTATTCGATCCCGTCGGGGGCAAGCACGTCTTGGTACAGCTGCGATCCGTGCAGTTCTTCATCGCTTAAGACCATCCGGCAATGCATCGCCCGGAACGGAAGTCGCGACAGCGCCGCCAGCCGTGGGTCCTCGCCCATCATCGACTGGTACTGGCGGATCCGTTCTTCCGAATAGGTCTGGCCGTAGGTGATCAGGAACGAGAATGTCTGGTCCGCAAGGCTCAGGTGCCCGATCTGCGAACTTTCAGCGCCCAACAGGTCCGCCGCCTGCTCAAGAACACCCTGCCACCGGGACGCGTTGCCCGCAGCTTCGTAGATTCCGTCGATCAACGTTTCGACTTTATCTAGATGTATCAATGATTTCCCCATCCCCCCGGTCAATCGGGTGGGGCTTGATCATCGGACGCGCGGCCGCCGCGTGTCAAGATTTGCCTTTTTGGCGCGGTCCAAGGCGGGCCAGAACGCAAACGGGCCGCCCCACCGGGCGGCCCTTCGCGATAATAATGCCGAAAGGCAGATCAGTCTTCGCTTTCCAGCTCTTCGACCGCCTTCTGCAGCTCTTCCTTGCTGACCGGCTTTTCCGAAACCTCGGCCAGCTCGAACACGTAGTCGACGACCTTGTCTTCGAAGATCGGCGCCTGCAGCTGCTGGCGCATCTGCGGGTTGTTCTGCACGAACTCGAAGAACTGGCGTTCCTGACCCGGGTACTGGCGCGCCTGCTGCATGACCGCTTGGGTCATTTCGGCGTCGGTCACCTGGATCTCGGCTTTCTGGCCCAGTTCGGCCAGCAGCAGACCAAGGCGCACGCGGCGCTCGGCCAGCGTGTTGTGCTCGTCAGTCGGCTCGATCTCGCCGTGGTCGTGGCCGTGATCGTCCGGGTGATCCTCGTGGTACAGCTGGTGCGCGATCTGCTTCGCCTCGGTCTCGACCAGCGTCGGCGGCAGGTCGAATTTCACCATGTCGTCCAAAGCGTCCAGCAGCTGGCGCTTCATCACCGCGCGGGCGGCCTGACCGTATTCGGATTCCAGACGCTCGCGGATCTGACCCTTCAGGGCGTCCAGATCCTCGGCACCGTATTTCTTCGCCAGCTCGTCATCGACCTCGGCCGCGACCGGAGCTTTCACTTCCTTCACGGTGCAGGCAAAGACCGCGTCCTTGCCGGCCAGATGTTCCGCGCCGTATTCTTCGGGGAACTTGACCTCGACGTTCTTCTCGTCACCGGCTTTGACGCCGACAAGCTGTTCCTCGAAACCGGGAATGAAGCTGTTCGAGCCCAGAACCAGCGGGTAATCCTCGGCGGCGCCGCCTTCGAATTCCTCGCCGTCGACCGAGCCTTTGAAGTCGATCACGACCTGATCGCCGTCTTCCGACGCGCCGTCTTTCGCCTCGAAGTTCTGCGCGCTGGCGGCCAGCGATTGCAGCGCCTCGTCGACGGCTTCGTCTTCGGCGGCGACGGTCATTTTTTCCAGCTTGATCGACTTCGCGTCGACCTCGGGGATCTCGGGCAGCGCCTCATAGGTCATCTCGACCTCGACGTCGTCGCCTTCTTTCCACGCTTCGTTGGTCATCTTGACCTGCGGCTGCAGCGCCGGACGGTCGCCCGAGTCTTCGAAGTGCTTGGACATCGCGCCGTCGATGGCTTCCTGCATCGCTTCGCCCATGACCTGCTGGCCGAACTGCTTTTTCAGCAGGGCCATCGGCACCTTGCCCTTGCGGAAGCCCTTCATCTGGACCTCGGGCTGCGCCTCGGTGAGCTTTTCGTTGACTTTCTCGTCCAGCTCGGCGGCGGTCAGCGTGATCGAGTAGCCGCGCTTCAGACCTTCGTTCAGGGTCTCGGTGACCTGCATATCGTCCTCATTCTCCCGTGGGGCCGCCGGGAAAAGGGTCGCGGCCCGCGCAAAATCAGACGCCCTAATAGGGCCGGCGCGGTGGCTTCGCAAGTCGAAATGGCCCAATGCGCCTTGGCCGCGCGCCGCGGAATTCAGCAACCCGACCAGCCCGCAACGCCATATGCCGCCGCGCACGCCATCCCGGGCGCGAACGTGATCCAGTCTGCAGGCGGCCGACCGGACGCGTGATCGGTGCCGAACGGCCCCTCACCGCCGCAGCGCGGCATCCCGGAACAGGTCGCGGCACCGGGCGCACAACAGCCCGCCCGGCAACGGTTTCCCGCCGCCGCGGCCCTACAGACCTTCGTACATGCTGACCGCGGCGTTCGCCTCTTTCAGGACGGCGTCCAGACTGGCGGACAGCGCGCCCAACTCGTCCGCCGACAGCGGGGTGCCCCCTGCCGCCTTCATCAGGATCTCACGCATCGGCATCCACAGCGACTTCACCTTCTCAAGCTGCGCCTGCAGTTCCGGCGTTGGCGCTGGTTGCAGCCCCAGCGTGTCGTTGCCGTCGATCAGCCCCGCCTGCGAGTCGTCGAACAGCGCGATCGTCGCCTTCAGCGAGGCCGCGTTAAGCGACACGTCGTGCCCCGCCGACAGCAGGCATGCCTCGGCTAAGGCGCGCTGGGTCAGCATCCGCTGCCGGCCGGACACGTTCAGCCCACGCGCAAGAAACGGGTCGACAGAGGTATCGGCATTCGCCGTTTCCAGCGCGACGACCACCTTGTGCGTCGCCAGCAGCATCGGCAGCGCCTTCGCCGCGATCTGTTTCAGCGTGGCTGGCGTTTCCAGCGTGACCTCTATCGCGGGAAGATAGTCCTTCCACAGGGTGTCCACCGCCGCGAGGGCGACCAGCACGCTTGGCTCTGCCTCGGCAGAGATGCCCAAGTCGGCGTTCCCGTTTCGCAAGGCGACCAGCGCGGTGCCGAACCTGTCCGCGGCGGCGCGGGCAAGGTCGCCGTTCTTCTCCGCCTCGATCCCCTGCGCGGCAAGGCACACCTTCCCCGCGATCCGCTGCGACAGCATCCGCTGCGCCCCGGCGATGTTGATCTTTCGCTTGGCATCCACCGAGTCGCCGATGGCAAGCGCAGGCTGTCCAAGGCCGGCAAGGCCAAGAACAACGGTAAGGGTCGTCAGGATGCGGGGCATGAAACCTCCTTCGGCGCGGCATTCGATGTTGGACTAGCCGCGAAGGTTTAACCTTGCGTTACTTCGCCCCGACCGGCCCGCTTCCCGGGAACATCTTGCCGCGCCGCCGCGTTCGCTGAGTGGACAGGACAAGATTGTGAAAGGCATGGTTTTGGAACTCCCCCGCAGCGAGACGTTCGACTACGACGGCGCGTACACGGCCCCGCGCGGCGGCAAAATCATTGTAATCATGAATCCGAAATCCGGCCGCGACGACGAGGATCAGGTCAAAACCGCCCTGTCCGCCTATCTTGACGAACTCCCGGACGGCGAGCTTCGGCTTGTGGGCGCGGACCCGATCGAGAAGATGGCAAAGGACGCCGTGGCCGAGAACGCGGCCACCGTGATCGCCGTCGGCGGCGACGGCACGATCTCTGCGGTGGCAGAGGCTTTGGCCGGGTCCGGCACGACCCTTGGCGTCATCCCCGCCGGGACCTTCAACTATTTCGCCCGCGGCCTTGGCATCCCCGAGGATCTGCACGGCGCGATTGACGTGCTCCGCACCGGCACCGCCCGACCGGCCGCTTTCGGGCGCATCAACGGGCGGTTGTTCCTGAACAACTGCTCAATCGGCATCTATTCGATGATCCGCCGCCAACGCGAAGAGATCTACCGCCGCTTCGGGCGCAGCCGCGCCGCCGCGTACTGGTCGGTGATCACCGCCATGCTGCGCCTGTATCGCCGGATGCGCCTGACCATCACGGTCGACGGTACCCGGCACGAGATGAAAAGCGCGCTCGTTTTCGTCGCCAACAGCGATTACCAGATCGAGGAATTCGGGCTGGAAGGCTCGGACGCCCTGAAACACGGCAACCTCGCCGTCTACGTCTCGCGCGACCGTGGCCGCTGGCACATGATCAAGCAGGCGGTGCGGCTGGTCGTGACGGGGATGCGCAAGGGCCGCGATTTCGAACTGTTCACCGGGCGCGACATCACCATCGAGACGGACAAGCCGTTCCGCCACGTCGTCCGCGACGGGGAAATCGCGCGCATGAAGGCGCCGTTCACGATTTCCCGCGACGATACCGATCTGCAAGTCATCGTCCCAAGCCGGGATCACGCTAGATAAGACGTCATGACGCGACTGATTCACTTGTCCGACCTTCACTTCGGCCGCGCGCGGCCGGAACTTCTGACGCCCCTGCACCAAGCGATTGCGGACGCGGAACCGGACCTTGTCATCGTCTCGGGCGACCTGACCCAGCGGGCGCGCTCGGCCGAGTTCCGCGAGGCGCGCGCCTTCCTCGACCGTCTGCCCGCGCCGTGGCTGTCAGTGCCCGGCAACCACGATGTGCCGCTATATAACCTTGGCGAACGTGTGCTGCGCCCTTACCGCAAATACAGCCGGTGGATCAGCCCCGTCCTTGCCCCGGCCTATATCGACGAGAAGGTCGCCGTGGTGGGATGCAACACGGTCGACCCCCATCGGCACCAGCGCGGGCGCATCCGCAGCCGGGATCTTGACCGGCTGTGCCGCGTCTTCTGCGAGGGGCCGAAGGACCGTTTGAATATCCTGTTCGCGCATCACCCGTTCGAGCAGGAAGACGACGTGGACAAGTCGCTGATGAAGCACGCCGCCAGCGGTCTGGAGCGCCTGACCGCCTGCAACACCCATGTCGTGCTGTCGGGACACCTGCACCGCTGGCGCGCCGGGCCGTTCCTGACGGGAACGCGGTCCGAAGGTCCGGTGCAGATCCACTCTGGCACCAGCCTGTCCTCGCGCCTGCGCGGAGAGGTGAACGACTTCGCCCGGCTCGACGTCACCGCCGATACGCTGGATGTGACGCGGATGGTGGTGCAGGACACCACGCTTGCCTTCGACGAGGCCGACCGCATCCGCTTTCGTCGCGGGCCCTCGGGGCTGTCCACGCTGTCGGAACCGAAGACACAGGTCGCCTAGGCGTTATGCTCGGCACGGGCGCGCCTGTCGCGGCCGTGGCCCGACCAAGCGGACCCGTGCAGCCTGACCGGCGCCGCCTGCCCTTTTCTTCGGCATCGGTCCCCCCTATGCCGGTGGTATGAGTTCCGACCGTCCTCTTCTGGGCATCATGTTGATGCTGGCCTTCTGCATGCTGGCGCCGTTCGGCGACGCCTTGGCGAAGCTGTTGGGCAGCGTCGTTCCCTTGTTGCAGATCCTTGTGACGCGGTTCGCGGTGCAGGCGCTGATCCTCTATCCGCTGGCGCGGCGGCACGGGTCGCCCTTTGCCCTGCCCGCCCGCGTGCTGTGGCTGACGGCCCTGCGCACCGTGCTGCATGTGGCCGGCATCGCGGCGGTGGTGATCGCGCTTCGTTACCTGCCGCTGGCGGATGCCATCGCCATCGCCTTCGTGATGCCGTTCCTGATGCTGCTTCTGGGATGGCTGGTTCTGGGCGAACAGGTCGGCCCGCGCCGGCTTGCCGCCTGCGCCGTGGGGTTCGCGGGCACGCTGATGGTGGTGCAGCCCAGCTTTGCCGAGGTCGGCGCCCCGGCGCTGTGGCCGCTGGCCGTGGCGGTGATCTTCGCGCTGTTCATGCTGGTGACCCGCAGCATCGCCAAGGCCGCCGATCCGGTGACGCTTCAGGCGGTCAGCGGCGTCATGGCCAGCGTCGTGCTGTTCCCGCTGATCGTTGCGGCCGATGCGTTCGGCTGGGATGGGCTGGCTCCTGCCGACCTAAGCTGGAACCAGATGTGGCTGATGGGCGCGATGGGCGTGGTCGGCACCGTCGCCCACCTTGTGATGACGTGGTCGCTGCGCTTCGCGCCCGCCTCGACCCTTGCGCCGATGCAGTATCTTGAAATCCCGTTCGCCACCCTGATCGGCTGGATCATCTTCCGCGACCTACCCGACGGGCTGGCCGCCGCAGGTATCCTCGTGACCATCGCCGCCGGGCTGTACGTGATCTACCGCGAGCACAAGGTCAGCCGCCCGAAAGTACCCGGACCACCTGTGTAAGCGCCGTGCGCGGCAGGATCACAAGCATCCCCGGACCGTCGAATTCCAACTCGACCGGCCCGCCCGACACCGCGTTCGAGGTCCCCGACCGCCCGTCCGGGGCAAAATCGATCCCGTCGATGGGCCAGCGCAGCCCCCGGCTGCGTCCCGTCACGGCCGCCATCGGGAACAGCGACACGCGGCTGTCCTCTGGCAGGTCCAGCCGCAGCGTCGGGGGCGCGTGAAAGGCGATGTCGTGGGTGCCGAACACCACGGCTTCGGCCGGGCTGCGGCGGGCCAGCACATTATAGACCGCCAGTTCGTGATCCAACCGCGCCCCGGTGAACCCGACGGCGACCACCAGCGGGGCCGAGATCTGGGCAAGGCACTTGTCGAAGTCGGTGGTGTCCTGCTCGGCGATCTCGAGAATCCGTGCGGAATCGATGCGCGCCCGGGCGCCTGCGTCAAGCGAATCCATGTCGCCAATCACAGCCTCGGGTTGCAGACCGTCCTGCAGCGCCCGCGCCGCGCCGCCGTCGGCGGCAACAAGACAAGGCGCAAGCGCCAGTGACTCTTGCAGACGCGCGCTTTCCAGCGGCGCGCCGCCCACCAGCGTGACCGGCACCTGTGATTGGACAAACGATTTTTTCATGCGATTATTAATGGGATATTCGGAGTTAGGCCACAATCTGACCCAGAAAAAATACCGCAATAACCTCTGTTCTGTTCCGAATTCGGAACCACCGCATGGTAAACGTATTCGTGTTGAACGGGGAGAAAGCGATACTCTTATGGTTAACGCCAGCAAAATCCTGACGGTATCCTACGGGACCTTTTCCTGCACGCTCGAGGGCTTTGATGAGCCGTTCTCGACGATGAAGTCGATCGCGGAATACTTCCGCGATTTGGCCGCGGATGACCGTTATTTCGGGGCGGAACCCCCGACCCCGGACGCCGAGATGCTACACCGCATCGCCGAGCGTGAGATCCAGCGCCGGGTCGAGGCGCGGGTTGACCGCAATGGCATCCTGCTGCGCCCCGCAGAGGATGCGGAAACCGACGACAGCGAGCAATCGCAGCAGGTTGACGAACAAGACACCCCCGCCCCGGCCGCCGACCCGATGGTCGCCGCGACGGTCGCCACCTCGGTCGCGGCCCGCGCCGACATGGCACCCGAAGCGCCGGACGCGCCCGAAGCGGTGGCCGATCCGACACCTGCACCGGCGCCCGCCGCTGCCGCGCCGGCGCCCGCCCCCGCCGCACCTGCCGAACCCGCCGATCCGCACGCGGAAACCGTCGCCGAGAAACTGCGCCGCATCCGTGCCGCCGTGGCACGCGCCCAGACCGAGCCGCAGCTTGCCTCGACCTTCGCCGAGGACGAGCGCCCGGAACTGTCGAACGCCCCGATCGACGGCATCATGTCCGCCCCCGCCGAGGATGAGGCCGAAGACGAAGACGTGCCCGCCGCCGACGAATCGGCCGCCGATGACGAAGGCATGCTGGATGCCGTCGCCGCTGCGGAACTGGGCGTTGTCCCGGCGACCGTCGCAACGGATGAAGACGAAGCGGTTGAGGACACCGTCGAAGACACCGCTGAACAGGCTTCCCCTGAACAGGCGTCGACTGAACAGGCCGCCGACGATCTGGACGAAGCAGACCTTGCCGCCCTTGGCCTTGAAGCCGAAGCCGACGTGCCGTTCGAGTTTGCCGCGACGACCGACGCCGACGTCACCGACTTTGCCGAAGCCTCCTCGTTCGAGGATGAAACCGCCGAAGACACGCTGGCCGGTTTCGAGATGCCCGAAGACGACGGCACCGAGGACGAAGCCGAGGATATGACGGCCCCGACCGACATGCCCGACATCGCCGAGGCTTTCGCCGCCGATGATTTCGAGGATGAAGCCGAAGACATCGCGCTTGTCCTGCCGGAAACCGCCGGGGTCGTCCGCCCCGAGCCTGTCGCCGAAACCCCGGCTGACGACGCGTCGTTCGAGGATGAAGGCTTCGACATCGAATCCCTCGACCTCGACACCTCTGCCCCCGAGACGGCAGAAGACGACGCCGACGAGGCCGCGTTCGAGGAGACCGCGGAAGACGACCTGTCCGACCTGGACCTGGGTGACATTCTTGGCGCGGACACCGCGTCAGAGCCCGAGGCCGAGGAAGAGACTGCCCCCGTCGAAGAAGACACCGCCGAAGACGTGTCCGAGGAAACGGACGAAGCGGACGACCGCCTGCCGCCGCTGTCGCTGACCTCTGCCGAGCGGATCGACGAGACCGACGAAGCCGAAGCAGACGACGCGCCGCACGTCCGCGTGCTGAAGATGTCCCGCGACGAGTTCGACGCGCAGTACGCCGAGGACGACACCGACGAAGACACCGAGGTTCAGGAACTGACCTCGCTGGACGGCGACGCCGAGCCGCTGAGCGAACGCGACGAGATCCGCGCCGCTCTGGGCGAAACCGGCCTGTCCGAGGATGACGAAGCCGACCTGATCGACGAGCTGATGCGCGCCGGTCAGGACGACGAGGAAACGCCCGACACCGCAGACATCGATCACCGCGATGCCGTGGCCGCCGATCTTGCCGCCGCTGCGGCAGAGGTGCAGCGCAACGAGGATGGCGACACCACCGCGCCGGACACGCAAAGCGGCGACGTTCCCGTCGACCGTCTGCTGGCGCAGGCCGACACAGAACTGCGCAACAACGACAACAAGCGGCGCCGCTCCGCCATCGCACATCTGAAAGCCGCCGTGGCTGCGGTGCGCGCCGACGGTGGCCGTGCCGCCAGCAAGCGCGAGCGGGAAGCCGAACGCGCGATGAGCCAGTATCGCGACGATCTTGCCAGCGCGGTGCGTCCCACGTCCGGCCCCGCGCTGACCGACGAAGATGCGCGGTCGCACAAGCTGCGCCTCGACGACGCAACCGAAGACATGGGCGACACGCCCGAAGCCGAGGCCGAAGCCCCGACACCGGAGCCCGCGCCCGAGCCGGCAGCAGACCGCCCCTCGGGGCTGCGCCGCCCGACGGTCAGCGGCTCTGGCGACCAGCCGCGCCGCAAGCGCCCGATGGCGCCGCTGATGCTGGTGTCGGAACAGCGCATCGACCGCGAAGAAGACGACGCCGCCGAAGCGTCCGCCCGCCCGGTGCGCCCGCGCCGCGTGCGCAGCGACGACGTCGACGCCTCCGAAGCCGCAAGTCAGGACGATGTGTCGGAGGACGGCTTCAAGGCCTTCGTCGACCGCATGGCGCCGGACGGGCTGCAGGAACTGCTTGAAGCCTCGGCCGCCTTCGCGGGCGCCGTCCGCGGCGAAGCCTCTAACTCGCGGCCCCAGATCATGAGCCGCGTCGCCCGCCTGCTGCCCGATGGCGCCTTCAGCCGCGAGGACGGCCTGCGCGCCTTCGGCGTGCTGCTGCGCGAAGGCCGCATCCTGCGGGTCGAGCGTGGCCGGTTCACGGTGGCCCCCGGCAGCCGGTTCAACGATGCCCAGCGGCGGTCCGCCGCCGGCTGATCCTACCTCATCCAAGGTGTTCGTGTGCTTGTGTTTGTCACAAGCCAACTGGGCGGAGTGTGCAAACACTCCGCCTTTTTTCTCATGTCAGGATGGTGCCGGACCACAGGCCCACGCCACGACGCGCGCGGCAACCATCAGAATTTTCTAGAAAATTCTGCCCACCACGATCTTCTGGAAGATCGTGGTGCCTGCGCTTAGTCGTCGGCGTCGGCGTCGGGATCGGCCTTGCCGACCCCTTTAAAGATCGGCTTGGCCAGAAAGGCCCAGACCAGGCCAAGCCCGACGTAGATCGCCAGTTCCAGCAGGAACGGCGGCCGGTCGAACAGGCCGACGATGGTGATCGCCAGCACGATGTAGACCGGCAGCCCAACCACCAACCACAACAGCGACAGCCGCCGCCGGGCCTTGTAGCTCAGCGCCATCAGTCCGCGAACGGGTCGGTGACAAGGATGGTGTCCTCGCGCTCGGGCGAGGTCGACAGCAGCGCGACGGGGCACTGGATCAGTTCCTCGATCCGGCGGACGTATTTCACCGCCTCGCCCGGCAGGTCGGCCCAAGACCGCGCGCCCGCGGTCGATTCCGACCAGCCCGGCATCGTTTCGTAGACCGGCGTGCAGCGCGCCTGCGCTTCGGACGCGGTCGGCAGGTAATCCAGCGTTTCGCCGTCCAGCTCGTATCCGGTGCAGATCTTGAGTTCCTCGAACCCGTCCAGCACGTCCAGCTTGGTCAGCGAGATGCCACTGACACCCGAGGTCGCGCAGGTCTGGCGCACCAGCACCGCGTCGAACCAGCCACAGCGCCGCTTGCGGCCCGTGACGGTGCCGAACTCGTGGCCCCGCTCGCCAAGACGCTGGCCGTCGGCGTCGTCCAGCTCGGTCGGGAACGGGCCTTCGCCCACGCGGGTGGTGTAGGCCTTCACGATGCCCAGCACGAAATCGATGGCGGTCGGGCCAAGGCCCACGCCGGTCGCGGCCTGTCCGGCGATCACGTTCGACGAGGTCACGAAGGGATAGGTGCCGAAATCAATGTCCAGCAGCGCGCCTTGGGCGCCTTCGAACAGGATGCGTTTGCCGGCCTTGCGTTTCTCGTTCAGGACCTTCCAGACGGGGGCCGCGTATTCAAGGATCTGCGGCGCGATCTCGCGCAGGTCCGCCAACAGGCGTGCGCGGTCCACCGGCTCCAGCCCCAGCCCGCGGCGCAGCGCGTCGTGGTGGACCAGCGCCCGGTCGACGCGCTTTTCCAGCGTCTCGTCATCTGCAAGGTCGGCGACGCGGACGGACCGGCGGCCCACCTTGTCTTCGTAGGCCGGGCCGATGCCGCGCCCGGTGGTGCCGATCTTGGCGACCGAATTCTGCGCCTCACGCGCACGGTCCAGTTCGCCGTGGATCGGCAGGATCAGCGGCGTGTTTTCGGCGACCATCAGCGTTTCGGGGGTGATGTCGACACCCTGCGCGCGGATCGACTCGATCTCTTTGACCAAGTGCCACGGGTCCAGCACGACGCCGTTGCCGATGACGGAAAGCTTGCCGCCGCGCACCACGCCCGAAGGCAGCGCGTTCAGCTTGTAGACCTCGCCGTCGATCACCAGCGTATGGCCGGCATTGTGGCCGCCCTGAAAGCGGCAGATCACGTCCGCCCGCTCGGACAGCCAGTCCACGATCTTGCCTTTACCCTCGTCGCCCCACTGGGCGCCCACGACGACGACGTTGGCCATAGCCATTCCCTTCGATGCCAGAAACCGGAGTCACAAACGGGACCCCCTATAGCGCCCGTCACCGGGGACCGAAACCGATAAATCCAGCGCCTTCCCCGTCGCCCCGCCCGGAACCGGCAGTTGACGCTGGACACACACGCAACAAATCAGACATTCACATCCGGTATCCGTCCCCGCACGCGAAAGGAAATGTCGACCGATGGCCCTGCTGATCCGCTGGATATTCGCCTTCGTTCTGGTGATCGTCACCTATAACCCGACGCCGTGGAACTATACCCGCTGGGCGCTGGACACTTACGAGACGCGGCTGTCCATCGTGGTGCTGGCCGGACTGGTGCTGCTGGTGGGCTACATCATCTTCCTGCGCGCGACGCTGCGGTCCATCGGCCTGTTCGGCGTCGTGCTGATCCTTGCGCTGCTGGGGGCGATCGTCTGGGTGCTTCTGGACATGGGCTGGCTGTCGGTCGAGAATCCCGACGCGATGGTCTGGCTGGGGATCATCGCGGTTTCGGCGGTGATGGGAATCGGCCTGAGCTGGTCGATCATCCGCCGCAGGCTTTCGGGACAACTGGACGTCGACGACATCGAAGAGTGACGCGATGTCGCCAGCCTGCCCCGCGACCCGGCCCGCTGACGGTTTTATCGGTTGCAGTATGACGCCGGGCGCAATAGATACCCCCCGTTGCAAAGCCCAAAGGCCAGAGACCCACTTATGGAAAACGTCATCCTCGTCATCCACCTGATCCTAGCCCTGTGCCTGATCGGCGTGGTGCTGCTTCAGCGGTCCGAGGGCGGCGGCCTGGGCATGGGCGGCGGTGGCGGCGGTGGCGGCGTCATGTCCGCCCGCGGTGCCGCCACGGCGCTTGGCAAACTGACTTGGGGATTCGCGATTGCGTTCATCGCGACCTCGATCGCCCTGACCGTGATCGGCGCCTCGAACTCGAACGACAGCTCGATCATCGACCGCCTTGGCGGCGGCGCCACCGCGCCGGTTGACGAGAACGGCGGCCCCGCGCTTCCGCCGGCCAGCGACCTGCTTCCGCCCACCGGCGGCGACGCTCCGCTGACCCCGCCGCGGGCCGACTGATAATATCCACAACTGATTGAGGGGGAAAAATCCCCCTCTACACAATGTAGCGGTTGGCTTGCGCAACCCGCGGGAATCGGTTATATCTTAAGTCCCGTGGATATGCGTTTTCGAACAGCGTTTCCGCCTGCATGATTCAAGGCTTTCACGGGAGTTTCCGACATATGGCGCGCTTTGTGTTTATCACCGGTGGCGTGGTTTCGTCTCTTGGCAAGGGGCTGACCTCGGCCGCGCTCGGCGCGTTGCTGCAGGCCCGCGGGTTTACCGTGCGGCTGCGCAAGCTGGACCCCTACCTGAACGTCGATCCGGGCACCATGAGCCCGTTCGAGCACGGCGAGGTCTTCGTGACCGACGACGGCGCCGAAACGGATCTGGACCTTGGCCACTATGAACGCTTCACGGGCGTCGCGGCGCGGGCCACCGATTCCGTTTCGTCCGGCCGGATCTATTCCAACGTGCTGGAGAAAGAGCGCCGCGGCGACTACCTCGGTAAGACGATCCAGGTCATTCCGCACGTCACCAACGAGATCAAGGACTGGATCTCGATCGGTGAGGACGAAGTCGACTTCATGCTGTGCGAAATCGGCGGCACGGTCGGCGACATCGAGGGCCTGCCCTTCTTCGAGGCGATCCGCCAGTTCGGGCAGGAACGCCCGCGCGGCGACTGCATCCTGATGCACCTGACCCTGTTGCCCTACCTTGCGGCCAGCGGAGAGCTGAAAACCAAGCCCACGCAGCACTCGGTCAAGGAACTGCGGTCCATCGGCCTTCAGCCGGACATCCTTGTCTGCCGGTCGGAACACGAGATCCCCGAAAAGGAACGCGGCAAGATCGCCCTGTTCTGCAACGTGCGTCCCGACAGCGTGATCCCCGCCTACGACCTTAAGTCGATCTACGAGGCGCCGATGGCCTATCACAAAGTCGGTCTGGATCAGGCGGTGCTGGATGCGTTCAACATCTCTCCGGCGCCGAAGCCCAACCTCGACCGCTGGATCGACGTAGAGGACCGCCTGCACCACGCAGAGGGCGAAGTGCGCGTGGCCATCGTCGGCAAGTACACGCAGCTGGAAGACGCCTACAAGTCCATCGCAGAGGCGCTGACGCATGGCGGCATGGCGAACCGGGTGAAGGTGAAGTCCGAATGGATCGACGCCGAGATCTTCGAACGCGAGGATCCCGCGCCCTACCTTGAAGGCTATCAGGCGATCCTGGTGCCCGGCGGCTTTGGCGAGCGCGGGACCGAAGGCAAGATCCGCGCCGCCCAGTTCGCGCGCGAGCACAAGGTGCCCTATCTGGGGATTTGCCTTGGGATGCAGATGGCGGTGATCGAGGCGGCCCGCAACGTCGGCGGCGTCAAGGATGCCGGGTCCGAGGAATTCGACCACGAGGCCGGCGCCAAGCGGTTCACCCCCGTTGTCTATCACCTCAAGGAATGGGTTCAGGGCAACCACACGGTCAGCCGCAAGGTCGGCGACGACAAGGGCGGCACGATGCGCCTGGGCGCCTATGACGCCACCCTGACCGAGGGCAGCCGCGTCGCAGAGATCTATGGCAACCTTGCCATCGACGAACGCCACCGCCACCGCTACGAGGTCGACATCAAGTATCGCAAGGCGCTGGAGGAGCAGGGCATGTGCTTCTCGGGCATGTCGCCCGACGGCCGCCTGCCGGAAATCGTCGAGTGGAAGGACCACCCGTGGTTCATCGGCGTGCAGTTCCACCCAGAGCTGAAATCGAAGCCGTTCGAACCGCACCCACTGTTCGCGGACTTCGTGCGCGCTGCGAAAGACGTGTCTCGGCTGGTCTAGTCGGGGTCTTGGGCCCGGGCCCCGCGATGCGGGGCCTGCTGGCCCGCCTCTGCCCCGCTTGACGCGGTTGCAGGGCATTTGGGCGAACACTCGTTCACATCACCTTAGGAAGAGAGCCGGCGCGCAGATCCGAAGGGGACCATGCGAAGGAGGGTCTGCGCGCCGGGCTGTACTTCCGTGAGTGGGAACCTTTGGCTTACTCGTACCTGTGTGTTCGTCGTTCGGGCGTTACTCGGCTGCCAGAAGCCGCTGGTTCTGAAGATGCACGGGCATCCGCATGACGGTGTAGTTCCGGCGATCCGCCGCGTCGTGATAGGGCGTGCCCATGCGTTCCAGCGGGAAACCCAGCTGGCGCAGGACGCGGATCAGCGCAACGGCAGAGATGCCCATGTACTCGGACACGTTCTGCGCCTCGGCGATGTCGTACAGGCCCTGTCCGACGTGCTGAAGGCAGCGGGCGCGGTCTTCGGCACGGCGAAGGTCCGGAGAGATCACCAGTCGCGTCATTTCCCAAACGTACGGAGAGATGATGTCGGACGGCATCGCATCATGCGGGATGCTGTCCAGCACACCCTCGCGGGCATCTTTCAGCATGTAGCTGTGCTTGCCCCAGCGAGCGGTCGTCGGCATCACGCGCGTCCCGCCGATGACCTCGCCTTCATGGATGCAAAGCGAGTACCAAGCGGTCGGGTTGTCGTACTGGTCCATCTCGAACTTGTCGTTGTGCGGGATGTCCCATTTCAGGATATCGACGAAAAACCGTTTTCGTAATCCGAGGTAATCGAAGAATGCCGAACCATGCTCGTGCATGGTCGACAAGTCGAACGTGATATGGCGCATTGGTCACTCTCCTTCATGGAGAGTGATTTAACCCGTTCCGTGAACGCTTGTTAATGACTAATCAACAGTGCGGCCCTATCGGGTACTCCCGTGCCGGGCGCGCAACGATGCTAGATAAGCCCATAAGTTGTGGCCATAGTGGCCGCATGGGTACTAGTTTTAGCGTTAAGCTTCGATTTTGCGTTCTTCAGGCGCTGCTTCACGGCCCCTTCGCTGACGCCAAGTAAATCTGCAATCTCTTTCATCAAAAGGCCATTTTTGACCATTCCGAGGGCTTCGAGCTCTGCTTTCGTCAGGTTGGTGGGGGGCAAAAGCGAATCATGCAGCGTCTGCAGGTTGTGCATCAGGGCTTCGATTTCGGGGTCCGCGAACTCGCGATCCGACCGCGCGAACGAGCCGAAGCTGCGCTGTCCCTGGGGTCCCGTATCCCGGCAGCAGACCGCCACGCCGAAGGCCAGCCCGAAATTGGCTGCCTCGTCCATGACGCCGCGCGGGTCGGGAAGCGCAATCTCGCTCCACCGGGTCGCATCCGTGTCGGCCGCGTACAACCAGTTCATCACCGGGTCGGACAGCACGTACCCTTTGGCAGAGTACCGCTGCACCCACTCGGCGGGCAGGACGTTCTGTTCGAACATCGGGAATGCGAAACCGATCCGCAGCGCCAGGAAATGCCCTGACGGTGACAGATCGTTAAAGACGTCGGTCTCGACGTCAAAGCTCATGTTCATCCCCATAAGACCCGCTCTCTGAATAAATGATTGCGATTTTGTACTAACAGACGGTAGGAATCGTCTTGCAGGACAATACGCAGATCCCGCAAACACGCGCAACTTTATAGAGAGTTCCCGGTAGAAACGTGGACAAAAGAGCGAACATCGCCGGCCTGTTGCATGAACTGGACGAATTGTGCCCGTTGGGGTTCGCGATCGCCCTGCACATTAAGTACAACGCGCCCACCTTCCTGTTCCAGACCTTCCCCGAGAAGTGGACGGACGCCTATGCCAGAAATGGCTTTGTTATCAAGGATCCAGCGGTTCATTGGGCGTTCGAGAATACCGGTTTTGTAAGGTGGCGCGACCTGCGTCAGCAGGACAAGAGCGGGGTCATGGAGATGTCGCGGGACTTCGGTCTGAACTACGGGTTCACCGCCTCCATCCACAACGACCACAGCCGCACGCTGGGTGGCTTCGCCCGCGCGGATCGCGATTATCTGGACGTCGAAATCCACGATATTTGCGATAAATTGCAACAGCTTGACGTGGTTACCGCCGGCATTCAGGTGCTGTCGAAGACCGATACGGACGCTTTGCAAAGCATGTCCATTCGGATGACCCATCGCTAGTTAACGATCCCACCAACAATCGCGGCGATTGTTCGCTTTTAGGGCGAGCCGAGAAACGACTCGCCCATTCACAGCGCCCTCAAAGCGCTTTTCACGAGCCGGTGTAGGCACTTTCCCGCCGGTGCATCGCAGACTATATGCCGCCTATGTTCGCAGATCTCATTCGCCGGCTGACAGAGCCGATGCCCCAAACCCTTCCCGATCCGGACGCCCGGCTGGCCCTGACGGCGCTGCTTGTCAGGGTCGCGCGGTCCGATGGGAACTATGCCTCTGACGAGGCTCGCCTTATCGAACGGATCGTCGCCGAGCGGTATGGCCTGTCCCCGTTCGAGGCCCCGAAGCTGCGCGCCGAGGCCGAGGAGCTGGAGGCCGAAGCCCCCGACACCGTCCGCTTCACCCGCGCGATCAAGGATGCCGTGCCCTATGAGGACCGCGCCGCTGTGATCGAGGCGCTTTGGGCCGTGGTTCTGGCCGACGGTGTCCGGGACGAGGAAGAGACCTCGCTTCTACGGCTTGTCGCGAACCTGCTGGGCATCAACGACCGCGACAGCGCCCTTGCCCGACAGCGGGTGGAAGCCCGCGGAAATTGACCGCCGCCCTGCCGATGTACGACCGCCCCGAAACGGCGGCGGCCAACCAGCGGTTGTGGAATGTGATTCGCGGAAATTTGTCCGAAATGTGGCGTGACGCAAGGGAACGGGGCTGGCCCCTGCCCGACCGGCTGTCGCAACCTGAGGATCTTTGGTCACACTGGCTGGACCCCGATCTGACCCTGTCGCAAAGCTGCAGCCTGCCGGTGCGCGACCGCTTGCGGGACAGGGTGACGCTGGTCGGCACCGCCGATTACGGCCTGCCCGACTGTCCACCGGGTCATTACAATAGCGTCTTCGTCGTGCGCGCGGATGATGACCGCGAGCGTCCCGCCGATTGGGCGGGCATGACCTTCGCCAGCAACAGCCGCAATTCGCAGTCCGGTTGGGCGGCGGCGGCCAACCATCTTGCCGAGGACGGGCTGGCCTTCACCGACATCCTGCTGACAGGGGCGCACCGGGTGTCGGCCCTTGTGGTGGCGGAAGGGCACGCGGATCTTGCCTGCATCGACGCGCAGACATGGCGAATGATCTGCCGCTGGGATCCCGACACCGCCGCCGCCCTGCGCGAGGTCGGCCGTACCGCGCCAACGCCCGGCCTGCCCTTCATCACGGCCGCGGGCCGACCGCCAGGCGATCTGCGCCTTGCGCTGGCCGACGCCATCCGCCGGATGCCGGACGCGGACCGCGACGTTCTGGACCTGCAGGATTTCGTCGTGATCGGCGTCGACAGCTACCACGCCGTCCCGACACCGCACTTTCCGAAGGCATCTGCCCGCAAAATCGCCTGAGACGTTGCGGCGCGCGGCCATCACGCTGCCTTTGCGCGTTGCAATCGCATAAGAATTGCGCCCTAATTCTTCGAAACCAACAGGGTCTTCGCGACACAAGGGCAAGGCGTGACGGAACAACCGCCGGTTATTGAAATCCGCGATCTTCACAAGAGCTACGGACAGCTCGAGGTTCTCAAGGGCGTCAGCATGTCGGCCCCGCGCGGGCATGTCATCTCGCTGATCGGGTCCTCTGGGTCCGGCAAGTCGACCATGCTGCGCTGCTGCAACCTGCTGGAAGACAGTCAGGCCGGCGAGATCCTGTTCGAAGGCGAACCGATCCGCTGGAAGGGCGAAGGCGCCGCGCGCCGCCCCGGCGACCGCAATCAGGTGCTTCGGATCCGCACGAACCTGTCGATGGTGTTTCAGCAGTTCAACCTTTGGTCCCACATGACGATCCTTCAGAACGTCATGGAGGCGCCGGTGACCGTGCTGGGCCGCGACCGGGCCGAGACAGAGGCGAAGGCGCGCGAGTACCTTGCCAAGGTCGGCATCGGCGACAAGTGCGACGTCTGGCCCGCCCAGCTGTCGGGCGGTCAGCAACAGCGCGCCGCCATCGCGCGGGCGCTGTGCATGGAGCCGCGCGCGCTGCTGTTCGATGAACCGACCAGCGCGCTGGACCCCGAACTGGAACAGGAAGTCGTCAAGGTCATCAAGGCATTGGCCGAGGAAGGCCGCACGATGCTTCTGGTCACCCACGACATGCGGCTGGCGCATGATGTCAGCGATCACGTCCTGTTCCTGCACCAAGGCCGCATCGAAGAAGAAGGCCCGCCCGACGCGGTCTTCGGCAATCCGCAGACCGCGCGTCTGCAACAGTTTCTGTCGGCCACACGGGCCGCCTGAAAACCAAGCTTCAACTGGGAGAAAGCAATGAAAAAGCTGCTGATCACCGCCGCCGCACTGGCCGTTACGGCCGGCTCGGCAATGGCGCAGGACGTGGTGCGCATGGGCACCGAGGGCGCCTACCCTCCGTGGAACTTCATCAACGACGCCGGCGAAGTCGACGGCTTCGAGCGCGAGCTGGGCGACGAGCTGTGCGCCCGCGCCGAGCTGACCTGCGAGTGGGTGACGAACGACTGGGATTCGATCATCCCGAACCTTGTGTCCGGCAACTACGACACCATCATCGCGGGCATGTCGATCACCGACGAGCGCGACGAAGTCATTGACTTCACGCAAGAATACACGCCGCCCGATCCCTCTGCCTACCTCGCCCTGTCGGAAGACATGGACGTCGAAGGCGGCGTCGTCGCGGCGCAGACCAACACCATTCAGGCGGCCTTCGTGGCCGAACAGGGCTGGACGCTGGTCGAATTCCCGACGCCCGAGGAAACCATCGCCGCCGTCCGCAACGGCGAAGCCGACGCGGTGCTGGCCGACAAGTCCTATCTTGCCGCCGCTGCGGCAGAGAACGACGACCTGTATCTGCTGGAACGCGAGGAAATGATCGGCGGCGGCGTCGGCATGGGCCTGCGTGAAAGCGATCCCGAACTGCGCGAGAAGTTTGACGCGGCGATCCAGTCCATGAAGGACGACGGTTCGCTGAACGAGCTGATCACCAAGTGGGAAGTCGCCTCGACCTTCTGAGGCACTTAGCCGGGGGCGGTCCTGCGACCGCCCCCGCACCAACCGACGGGCCCGACGATGTGGACGCTTGACCGGACATACGACACCTCTGCCGGGCAGGTCCGGGCCGGTGCCGCGGGCGATGGCCCGCCGCTTGTGCTGGCGCATGGCTGGCCGTGGTCGTCCTATTCATGGCACCGCGTCATTCCGGCCCTTGCCGACCGTTTCCGTGTTTACTGGTACGACATGCCCGGCTTTGGCCGCTCGCAACGGGACGGACCCCGTCCCGCCTCGCTGGACGTGCAGGGCGAGGTCTTCGCCGAGATGCTGGATCACCTGCGCCTTGATGCCCCGCGGGTCGTGGCGCACGACTTCGGCGGCGCGGTCTCGCTGCGGGCGCACCTACTGCACAACCGTGACTTCGACCGGCTGGTGCTGATGAACGTCGTCGCGATGCGGCCGTGGGGGTCGGAATTCTTCGCCCATGTCGGCCGCCACATCGACGCCTTCACCGGCCTGCCGCCGCACATCCATGCCGCCGTCGTCGACGCCTACGTGCGCAGCGCGCTGGCCGATCCGGACGCGGGGCCCCTGCCCGAGGACGACATCACCGCGCTGAAGGCGCCGTGGCTGGACGAGACCGGGCAACGCGCGTTCTACGCCCAGTTCGCGATGGCGGACGAAACCTACACCGCCGAGGTCGAGCCGATGTTCGGCGCCCTTCGCTGCCCCGCCGCCGTGCTGTGGGGGGCGGACGATCCGTGGATACCGCTTGCCCGCGGCGCGGCACTGGCCGACCGGGTCGGCGTGACGCTGCAACCGCTCGACGGGCTGGGCCACCTGCCCCAACTCGAGGCGCCCGACCGGGTCGCCGCTCACCTCATTTCCGAACTTACATAGGCGGCGCCGATGTTTGCCTTCTGCGAAGACCCCTCGACGCTTTCGAACCTGCCGTGGATGGCCTGCTATCTGACGACGGGCAAACAGTTCCTGTTCTACGGCTCGTTCCTGACGGTGCTTGCGCTGATCTTCATCACCGCGCCGGTGGCCTTGTTGTTCGGCTTCGGGGGCGCGATGGCGGCCCGTTCGTCGGTGCTGCCGCTGCGCTGGTTCGGCAAGACCTACGTGGCGATGGTCCGGGGCGTGCCCGACATCGTCTATTTCATGTTCTTCGTCATCGCGCTGGATCAGGGGCTGGAATGGATCCGCCACAAGATCAAGTGCCCCGACTGGGACGCGCCGATCCGGCAGGGCAACGACTTTATCGTCTGCGCGCAGGCCAAGCTGCCGCTGTCGACCTCGCCGCAGGTCTGGCACGAGGTCTATAACTTCTCGCTGGCGGTGTTCACCTTCGGCATCGTGTTCGGCGCCTTCGCCGCCAACGTGCTGTACGGCGCGATGCGGGCCGTGCCCCGCGCCCAGATGGAAACCGCCGAGGCCTACGGCATGACGCCCCGCCAGTCCTTCTGGCGCATCCTCGTGCCGCAGATGTGGACCTATGCCCTGCCCGGGCTGTCGAACCTTTGGATGATCCTGATCAAGGCCACGCCGCTGCTGTTCCTGCTGGGGGTCGAGGACATCGTGTACTGGGCGCGCGAACTGGGCGGCTCGGCCAACCCGCGCTTTACCGCCTATCCGCATGGCGACTGGCGGCTGTGGTACTTCATCGGGCTGCTGATCTTCTACCTCGCCTTCACGCGGGTGTCCGAGGTGGTGCTGGCGCGGATCACCCGACGCCTGAGCCACGGACAGGCAACGCTGGGCGGTGTCCGGCAGGGGAAGGCGGCATGATGGTATCGGTCCGCCAACAGGATCTTCCAGAAGATCCCGCCCGTCAGGTTTTTCCAGAAAAATCTGCACCTTCGGAGGCGTTCTTATGAGCTGCTGGGAAACCTTCCAGGCTTATGGCCTGCGCAGCATCGGCTATGGCGAACGGCTTTTGCCGCGTTCCGATTTCACCCTGTGCGAGCAGTTCACGCTGATCGGGTCCGGGCTGATCTGGAACATTTATCACGGCGTCCTTGCGCTGGCGATCGGCTTCGTGCTGGCCATCGCGCTGGCCGTCGCCAAAGCGTCGGATACGCTTTGGGTGCGCAAGCCGGCCGAGTGGTTCATCTTCGTGTTCCGTGGCTCGCCGCTGTTCATCCAGTTCTTCCTGGCCTACTTCCTGTTCCTGTCGCTGAAGCAATGGAGCGGCGTGTTCGACCCGCTCACCAGCGCGGCGTTCGGGGCGCTGATCGTTCTGTTCCTGAACACCGCCGCCTATTCCGGAGAAATCTTCTATGGCGCGTTCCGGTCCGTGCCGCGCGGCGACGTCGAGGCGGCGGACGCCTACGGCATGACTGGCTGGGTTCGGTTCCGCCGGGTGATCTATCCGACGATGCTGCGGCTGGGCTGGCCTGCCTACACGAACGAGGCGATCTTCCTGTTCCACGCGACCACGCTGGTCTTCTTCTCGGGCTTCCCGGCGTGGCAACAGAAGGGGGACGCGCTGTATTACGCAAGCTACTTCGCGGACAAGACGTTCAACCCGTTCGTGCCCTACCCGATCGTCGCGTTCTATTTCGTGCTGCTGACGCTGGCGGTGATCTTCGTCTTCGGGCGGATCAACACGCGGCTGAACCGGCACCTGCCACAGGAACGCCGGTCGCGCCTGCGGGTGCGTCCGCAACTGATCCGCTGAGGATGTCCTTCCGCCCCGCCGCGCGCAGCGACTCGTCCAGTCTTGCCGCGATCTCGATAGAGGTCTGGATCGGCACCTACATCCGCAATGGCGTGAACGGCTTCTTCGCGGATTACGCCCTGTCGACCTTCACGGCGGACCGGTTCGAGGCGCTGCTGGGCGATCCCGGCGAAAGCGTCATCGTGTCCGAGAACCGCGACGGCATCGACGGCTTCGTCCGCGTCACCCGCGACCGGGCGGCGCCCGAAGGGGTCGCGTCCGACACCGAGATCACCACGCTCTACGTACAGCCACGGCACAAAGGCCGGGGGCTGGGCAAGGCGCTGCTGGCCGAAGGGATCGCCATCGCGCGGGCCCGCGGGGCGACGTCGGTCTGGCTGACCACGAACAGCGAGAACACCGACGCAATCGGGTTCTACCAGTCGCAGGGGTTCCGGGTCGTGGGGCGCACGCATTTCCGGATCGGCGACGAAGCCTATCCGAACGAGATCTTGCTGTGCGATCTGGCAGCGTGAACCGCGCCCTGTGCGGCGCGGTTCGCTTTTAAGCGTCTCAGGCCTGATCCAGCGCCGTCGTCAGGTCTTTCAGCAGGTCGTCCGCGTCTTCCAGCCCGACCGACAGGCGGATCAGCCCATCGGTAATCCCCAGCGTCGCGCGCTGTTCGTCGCTCAGGCGCTGGTGCGTGGTGGTGGCCGGATGGGTCACGATGCTTTTCGAGTCGCCAAGGTTGTTCGAGATCGTCCAGATCTCCAACGCGTTCAGCACCCGGAAGGCCGCGTCCTTGCCGCCTTTGACGTCCAGCGCCAGCATGGTGCCGCCGGATCCCATCTGGCGGCTGGCCAGTTCGGCCTGCGGGTGCGACGGCAGGCTGGGGTGGATCACGCGGGACAGCTTGGCGTGCCCGTCCAGCGCCTTCGCCAGTTTCAGCGCACCGTCCGCCGACGCGCGAACCCGCAGGTCCAGCGTGTCCATGCCCTTCAGCATCACCCACGCGTTGAACGGCGACAGCGCGCCGCCGGTGTGCTTCAGATACGGTTCGACCTTCTTGCGGATCAGCTCTTTCGAGCCAAGCACCACCCCGCCCAGACAGCGGCCCTGCCCGTCGATGTGCTTGGTGGTCGAGTAGACGACAAGGTCGACGCCCAGTTCGACCGCGCGGCTGAAGATCGGCGTGGCGAACACGTTGTCGGCCACCACCAGCGCGCCCTTGGCATGGGCCAGTTCGGTCACGGCGGCGATGTCGATGATTTCCAGCGTCGGGTTCGACATCGTTTCGAAGAAGACGGCCTTGGTGTCGTCGCGGATCGCGGCCTTCCATGCGTCAAGGTCGGTGCCGTCGACGAAGGTCACTTCGACCCCGTAGCGGGTCAGGATCTCTTCGAGGATGTACAGGCACGAGCCGAACAGCGCGCGCGACGACACGACATGGTCGCCCGCCTTCAGCAGCGACGTCAGCGCGGCGTTGACCGCCGCCATGCCGGACGCGGTGGCAAAGGCGTCCTCTGCCCCTTCCAGCGCGGCGATGCGTTCCTCGAACATGCGGACGGTCGGATTGCCATAGCGGGCATAGATGAACTCGTCGTCACCGATCTCGATGAACCGCGCTTCGGCCTGCTCGGCGCTTTCATAGACGAAACCCTGCGTCAGGAAGATCGCCTCGCTCACCTCGTTGTACTGGCTGCGGCGGATGCCTTCGTGAACCAGTTTCGTCCGGGTGTTCCAGTCCTTGCTCATGACTTGCGCCTCCTTATGCGCACAAAAAAACCCCCACCGCGATCAGCGCCGGGGGCTTTTACCGTCCGACACCTCTTTAGCGGAATTTTTTAACGTGGCCCGCAATCCGGTGTACAAATCGCCACGACCCTTGCCTTAGACCCAGAGGTGCTGCGCGTCAATCCCGACACGGGAACAGAGCTTGGGGATTGCCGGGATGCCCACGGCGCTGCCTATCGAATAGCCACAAGGCGCGGTGGCAGGGCAAAGCGCGATGGACAGGGTGCATGTCCCGGCGCATCGTAGACGGCGCTGGACGGGGCGCAGGACGGGGCGCCCCGAGCGGCGGTGCAGCCGCCCTATTCGCCGGGTTTGTCGGTCTCGATCCCGTAGGTCTGGAACAGCTTGCCCTGCAGCATGAAGAACGCGAACAGCCCGATGGTCAGGCCGAAGGTCTTGAAGTTCACCCATGCGTCGGTGGACATGGTGCGCCAGATCACCTCGTTCAGCACCGCAAGCAGAACGAAGAACACGGTGACGCGCTTGGTCAGGATCATCCAGCCCTCGGGCTGCATGGGCAGCATCTCTCCCATCACGGACTGCATGTAGCTTTGGCCGCGCAACAGTCCGAAGCCCAGCACCAGCGCGAACAGCGTGTAGATCATGGTCGGCTTCATCTTGAAGAACCGCTCGTCGTTCAGCCACACGGTCATGCCGCCGAACACCACCACCAGCACCAGCGTCACGATCTGCATCTTCGACAGCGTGCCGGTCAGCCGCCACAGCACCAGCGTCGACAGGGCCAGCAGCGGGATGAAGGCCGCCGTCACAAGAATGAAGCCCGAGTATTCCGAGCCGCCGATCACGAAGGTCCGGTCGCGAAGCAGCATGTAGCCGACGAAGAAGGCAAGGATCGGCCCCATGTCCAGCGCCAGCTTCAGCCCCTGCGAGATATTCTTTTCAGCCATTCCTGTCCCTTTCCGTCGAAGCGGCCCTAGCCACCCGTCTCCACTATCACAGCCCCCGCCGCGATCAACGCCATCAGGACAAGACGCCGGGGTCCGACCTTTTCGCGCAGCACCAGCCAGCCGATCAGCGCCGCGAAAACGGTCGAGGTCTCGCGCAGCACCGCTGCCTCGCCGACCTTGTCCAGCCGCGTCGCCAGCATGATCGCGCCGAAGCTGAAAAAGGCGATCACCCCGCCGACGAAGCCCCGCAGGGCCAGCGGCCCCAAGGCGGGCCTGTCGGACATAAGGGCATAGCGCCGCAGCGCAACCACCGGCATGAACAGCCCGTCGAGAAAGAAGAACCATGCCAGGAACGTGAACGGATCTGCGGTCGCCCGGATGCCGTAGGCGTCGTAGGTCGTGTACAGCGCCACCAGCGCGCCCGTCCCCGCCGCCAGCATCAGCGCCACCGGCAGCGTGTCGCGCGCGGTCTCAAGATAGCGCAGGTTGTAGGCCGCCAGCCCGAAGATCCCGGAAAGCAGCACGCCGACGCCCAGCCACTGCACCGGTGTGAAGATCTCGCCGAACAGCAGGTAGGCGCCGATCACGGCAAAGAACGGCGCGGTGCCCCGCACCACCGGGTAGACGACCGTGTAGGCGCCCTTGGTATAGGCCCACGCCTGCGCCAGCTTATAGACGACGTGGATGCCGAAGGCCCCGGCAAGGATCGGCCACATATGCGGCTCTGGCCACGGCACCACGAAGAATGCGAAGGGCGCGGCCATCGCGCCGTATGCGAAATCAATCGCCCCCCGCGACAGCCACGGATCGTGGCGACCCTTTTGCAGCGCGCCGAACACCGCGTGCAGGAACGCGGCCAGCAGCGCCAGCGCCAGTGCCAGCTGGTGCCCCGCCTCGGTGCCCTCCAAAGAGATCAGCCAATCGCTCACGGCGAACCTGCTTGGCCGGGCGACCCTAAGGCGCAAAGACTGCGCTGCACCCGCTCGAAACGCGGCACGTTTACGCTAGACTTTGAGGGAACAGGAAAGGCCCTTCCCATGTTCGACACCATCGCCAGTGAGTTCTCCGGCAATTTCGCCGCCGTCCCGTGGGAGATCGCGGCGATCCGGCTGGTGTCGGCCATCCTGCTTGCGGGCGCCGTGGGGATAGAGCGCGAGTGGCGCAACAAGCCTGCGGGCCTGCGCACGCACATGCTGATCTCGTTGGCGGCCTGCCTGTTCATCATCGTCAGCCAGGAACTGTCGCAGCTGCCCTTCGGCGATGGCGAGAAACGGATCGACCCGCTGCGGCTGGTCGAGGCGGTGACCGCCGGTGTCGCCTTCCTTGCCGCCGGGATCATCTTTACCTCGGGCGGCAAGGTGCACCACGTCACCACCGGCGCGTCGATGTGGCTGGCGGGCGCCATCGGGCTGGCTTGCGGCGCCGGACAGATGCCATTGGCGGCGCTGGCTACCGGTATCGTTCTGGCGGTTCTGGGGATTCTGCGGTTGTTCGAGGGGCGCGACGGCAAGGAATAGCCCCGCACGGTCACTCCGCCCGTTCCTGCCACGGACCATCCCCCCGATGCATCGCACAAGGCCGCGCGAAGGCCGCTCCGGGCGGGCAGATCGCCAGCACCGCAGCGGCCAGTCGGCTCACGCGCCCGTCTCCAGGCCGGTCAGCGCGGCGGCGAATTCCTCGGGGTCGAAGGGCGCAAGGTCGTCGATCTGCTCGCCCACGCCGATGGCGTGGATCGGCAGGCCGAACTTGTCGGCCAGCGCCACCAGCACGCCGCCCTTGGCGGTGCCATCCAGCTTGGTCATCACCAGCCCCGACACATCGGCCATTTTCTGGAACGTCTCGACCTGGCTCAGGGCGTTCTGACCGGTCGTCGCGTCCAGCACCAGCAACGTGTTGTGCGGTGCGTCGGGGTCCTTCTTGCGGATCACGCGGACGATCTTCGACAGCTCTTCCATCAGGTCGGCGCGGTTCTGCAGGCGACCGGCGGTGTCGATCATCAGAAGGTCGGCGCCCTCGGCCTCGGCCCGCGTCATCGCGTCGAAGGCGAGGCTGGCCGGGTCGGTGCCCTGCGGCGCGGTCATCACCGGCACGCCGGCGCGTTCGCCCCAGACCTGAAGCTGCTCGACCGCCGCCGCGCGGAACGTATCACCGGCGGCGATCACCACCGACTTACCGGCGGCGCGGAACTGGCTGGCCAGCTTGCCGATCGTGGTGGTCTTGCCGGACCCGTTCACGCCCACCACCAGCACGACCTGCGGCTTCTTCGCGTAGATCGGCATCGGCTTGGCGACGGGTTCCATGATGCGCGTGACCTCGGCAGCCAGCAGCGCCTTGATCTCATCGACCGACAGACGGCGGCCGAACCGGCCCTCGGCCATGTTGGCGGTCACGCGCAGCGCGGTGTCAACGCCCATGTCGGCGGTGATCAGCAGCTCTTCAAGGCTTTCGAGCATGTCGTCGTCCAGCACCCGGCGCACGACGGTCTTCTCGGGCGCGCGGCCCATGAGACGGCCAAACAGGCCCGGCCGCGCAGGTTCCGGCGCGGCTGTCGGCTGCGTCTCGGCGGCGCGCTCGACCTCCAGCGGTTTCGGGCTGGCGGCGGGCGGTTCCGGCGCGGGCGACGGTTTCGGCGCGGGCTGCGGCGTGGGCGTCGGCGCGGGTTGGGGCGCGGGTGGCGTCGGAGAAGCAGGCGCCGGTTTCTGTTCCGGTGCAGGCGCCGGCTCGGGCGCAGGTGCGGGTTCCGGCGCCGCCGGTGCCGCCTGTTCCTCGGGCGCTACGGTCTCTTCTTCGCCGCCATCCTCGACAATGGCATCGAGCCCCTGCTCGATCTTCGACGACGACCCGGTCAGCCGCTGCTTCAACTTCTTGAAAAAGGACATGTCCCGCCTTTCCTGATACGGTATTTCAGGTAATCGGTTCCGTCCGGGTTTGGAAGCCCCGCGGCGCCTTAACCGTTTGTTCCGGGCCTTTGCGCCCACCGTCCGAAGCCCGACCGAAACCCAATCGCCGCCTTGCGTAGCGTCACCCTAGTTCACGCCATCTTGTTGCCCCAATGACCATAAATACGGACGACAGCCCCGGATTGTCGCGCAAGGGTCAACCCGCGCGCCCGGGTCCGGACACAGCCGGGTTCGTCTTTGCCTGGACGAGCCTGACCCCCGTCTTCCTGCTCGCGGCGGGGGCTGTGTTCGGTGATCGCTGGGGCGGCGCATGGATCTGGGCCGCGCTGCTGTACATGGCGGTCCTGACCTATCTTCTGGACGAACTGATCACCGCTGCCGCCCCCGCCGACGGGGTCGAGTTTCCGGCCCACGACCGGCTGTCCGTCGTCCTTGCCGTCGGGCATTTCGCCGTGCTTTTCCTGACCGTCCGTGCGCTGGCCGGGGACGCGCTGGACCCGGCGCGGAAGGTGGCGCTGTTCCTCGCGGCGGGGCTGTTCATGGGGCAGGTGTCGAATTCGAACGCGCACGAACTGGTCCACCGCGGCGGGCGCGGACTGCGGCGGCTGGGGACGTGGGTCTATATCTCGTTGCTGTTCGGCCATCACGCCTCGGCGCATCCGCTGGTCCATCACGTCCACGTCGCCACCGACCGCGATCCGAACTCGGCCCGGCTGGGCGAAAGCTATTGGCGGTTCCTGCCCCGGGCATGGGTCGGCTCGTTCCGGGCCGGGATGAAAGCCGAAACCGCGCGGCTGGCGCGGTCGCGCCAGAAGAAGCTGCATCCCTATGCGGTCTACGTCGGCGGCGGGCTGGCGATGCTTGCGGTTTCGGCGCTGATCGCGGGACCGTGGGGCGTGGCGGTGCATCTGTGGCTGGCGGGCTATGCCCAGTCGCAGCTTCTGCTGTCCGACTATGTCCAGCACTATGGCCTGCGCCGCCAGATCCGCGCCGATGGCCGGCCTGAGCCGGTGGGACCGCGCCACAGCTGGAACGCGCCGCACTGGATGACCGGGCACATGATGCTGCACGCGCCGCGCCATTCCGATCACCACGCACACCCCTCGCGCCCCTACCCTGCGCTGGAACTGCCCGCGCCGGACGTCGCGCCGATGCTGCCGCGCAGCCTGCCCGCGATGGCGACGCTGGCGCTGTTCCCGACGCTGTGGCGGCGGGTGATGGATCGTCGCGCCCGGCGTTGGCAGACCACGGATCTGCAAACCGATCACGATCCACGCACCGGCGACCGCGCCGCGCCCGAACCTCTGGCCTGAGCCACGACAATCTGCCATTCTGACGCCATGACGCACCAACGCCCGATCCGAACGCTTGCGCTTGCCCTGCTTGCCGTCTCCGCCCTTCCGGCCGCCGCGGCCGACAGCATGAGCGCGGACGAGTTCGAGGACTATGTCGAGGGCCGCACGCTGACCTATCACGACGGCGGCGTGGCCTATGGGATCGAACAGTACCTGCCGGGCCGCAAGGTCCGCTGGGCCTATATCGGCGACCAGTGCTGGGACGGCTATTGGTACGAGGAAAACGCGAACATCTGCTTCGTGTACGAAGGCAGCCCCGAGCCGAAATGCTGGAAGTTCAGCGACGACGGCGGCAAGCTGTCCGCCGTGTTCATGGGCGATGGCAACGGCCGCGAATTGTACGAGGTCACCAACAGCCCCGACCCGCTGACCTGCCTGGGCCCGGACGTCGGGGTCTAGGCCGCCTTAGGGCGAGATGAAGGTGACGCCGGCCATCCGTTCGATCTGATAGACGTCGTCCTCGTAGATCGAGGTGACCTCTTCCACCAACTCCGGGGTCCAGCCCGGCAGGTCGATCTCTTCTTCCAGCGCATCGTCCAGCGCGAATTTGTCAAGGAACGCGGCGATCACCCGGCGCCGCTGGATCTCGTTCGCCGGCGGATGGGTCGCGATGTACTTTTCCATCTTGTCGAACCCGTCCTCGGTCATGATCGACTTCAGAACGTCGTTGTCGCCTTTGAACGGCAAGGTCATTTCGGTGTCGGTGATTTCGCGCAGGATCTCTGGCCAGATCATCGGCGTATCCTCGTTGCACCAGACGGTGATCGGGCAGTCGGGATTGTATTCCTGGATCTTCTCGATCACCGCCGTCCACCGCATCTCGCGCGGGTCGGTCTGGCGCACGAAGCCTTCGTAGCCCGGCATGTTCTTCAGCTTCAGCGCATCCGGCAGATAGGTCGCCGGGTTGCGGATCGCGATGAAGAACTCGCACGGGTTTTCGGGGAACAGGTACCGCAGCCACATCGACCGGAACCCGGCCTTGGAATACAGCTGGTTCTTCTCGAACACGCCCTGCGGCAGCGACAGGTAATCCTGATCGCTGAAGATCGCGCGTTCGACCGGGTAGTCTTCCAGCAGCAGCTGGTACAGTTCGCGCTGGCGCTCGTCCGGCATCGGATCACCGCGGAACTCGTGCATATGCTCGCGCACCGTCGTGCGGTACCGGCGGGGGCGCGGGACGATGATATTGCGCTTCTGCAGATCCACGCCGTCCTGCAACAACGAGCGCACAAGCATGTTGTCGTCGGTGCAATGCACACCGAGATGATAAACGAACGTGATGGCCGGGCTGCCGAACTTCATGGCGCCCCTCCCCTGAAGTAACTCGAACCGCTGCAATAGTGATGGGATACCCTTGCACCGCGAAAGAGGCAACATGGGGAACTTGCAGAGATTTTTTCAACCTGCAGGGTGATCAATCCACCGCACGGCCAGCGGGCGGATCGCAGTTGAAGAAGAGGTCCGGCGGTGTGTCGGGGCCAAGCAGGTCGTCGGGGATGACCGAGGGCCCGTTCAGGAACACGTTGGTTCCGAAATGGCGGTGCATCCGAGACAGCCGCTTCATCCGGTCCGACGTCAGGCTGGCGTACAGCGCGGCATAATCCGGGTCCGATTTCAGCTCGGCGATCACCTCGCGGTGGTGCGCGACAGAAGCGGCGTGCGCGGCGGCGATCTGAGGATCGGCCATCAGCCGCGCCAGTTCCGCGTCCAGCAGCGCGTCGCGGCGGCGGATCGAGCGGTCTTCCTCGGCGTTGTTGTTCATGCGGAACCAGTAGCCTTCATGCTGGTCCTGCTCGACATGGTTCACCCGGCCCCGCCGCCGCTTCACAAGGTAGCTGTCCGCCGACCGCACCGCGTAATGGTTCAACGTGACAAGGTCATAACCCCATGTTTCGCCGGTGCTGCGCCAGCCGGTGCGCAGGATACTGTCCGGCATCGGCCGTCCCGACCCGTTGACCCAACGCACCTGCCCTTCCCGCGCCGGGTTCAGGTTCTTCGGCCGATGAACCGCAAGGCGCCCGAACAGATCCTGATTGCGGTACAGGGTCTTGAACGCCCACGCCTGATGCGGGCGGCGGATCAGCTGCGGCGCGCAGCGGTGGAACTGGCGGGTGACCGGCATATCCTCGAACCCGTCGATGTCGGCATTGCCGAACAGCCGCCACGTCAGCGAGACCGCGTTGGCGTCTCCGATGGCGGCGAACAGGTCGTCCAGCCGCCCAGCGCCCGCGTGGATGTTGACGAACTCGTCCACGTCGATGGGCAGAATCCATCCCGCGTTCCGCACCACCGCCTCGGTCGACGCCGCACGCAGCGCGGCTTTCTGCGGTTTGTCCCCGGACTTTCGGAACGGGTTCGGCCGGTGCTGCACCAGCCCGCGCGCCTGCAACAGGTCCAGCAGGGTATCGGTGCCGTCGTCGCAATCGTTGGTGTAGACCAGAAAGTCATCCACCCCGATGGCCCGGTGCCACGCCAGCCATTCCAGCAGGAATGGCCCCTCGTTCTTCATGCAGGTCACCACCACCGTCCGCTCGGACGGCGGCGGTGGCAGGGGCGTGGCGGCCTTCGCCGGGGCGCGCCGTTCGGGCGGCGGCACGGGGGATGCGCCGAACACCTCGGTCGCGCGCCGCATCAGCTTTGGGTCGCCGGTCAGGCGGTCCTTCACCACCAGTTCCTGCACCGCGTTGTCGGGGTGAACCAAGTTCTGGCAGCGGTCGAAGCGTCGAATATCCTCGGCATCGGCCTTGACCCCGGCGATGCCGCCGGGATGCCAGACCGCGCCGGGCCCGGTGCGGTGCGGGTCCGCGGCCCAGCGCAGGCCCGCGCCCTCTGGCGGCTGCGCGCGGCAGACGTGGTCGCCATAGGTAGGCCGCAGGGCCTTGCGCACCCGCCACGGAAAGATCTGCTCGCCCCGGATCGCGACCAGCCCGGTGTCGGATCGGCGCGCCGCGTCGAAGACGGTGTCCGCTTCTCCAGCGGTCGGCAGCAGGTCGGGCGGGTTCAGCGTGACCACGCCGCGCGCTTCTGCAAGGAACCGCCATTTCAGCACGTCGTACACCAGCGGCTGCCCAAGCGGCGCGCGCCAAGCGTCGGGCTCCGGCGCGGCCTTCCACCGGCGCGGCGCCGCATTCGGATCGCCCAGCGCGGGCGTATCGGCCATGCCCAGCGGTTGGTCGGCGGTCGCGACCACGACCCGGACCAGCCCCGGCACGTCGCCGACCTGAGCCGTCAAGTCCGTTGCGAACCCATCGCGATCCGCGCCCGGCGCCGTCCGGTCCAAGATCACCGCCGCCTGCGCCCCTTGGTGCGCCGCGTGATAGCGCAGCCAAGCGGCCACCTCGTCGGGCGGTTCATGATGGCGCTGCGCCAGCAGCACGTTCAGCCCCGCGAAAAGGCCTGTCTCGGGCGCGGCGGGCAGGATTTCGGACACCGTTCCGCCGATCCGCGCCTGCAACGGGCCCTCTGCCAGCTCGGTCTGGGCCGTGACCACGACGTGGCCGCCGACCGTCGTGGCGCGTTTGATGCGCAGGTCCCCGGCATCCGGCGTCAACGCGGGCCTTGTGCCGTGCACGCCCCACAGCCGCACCGCGCAGCCGAAAACCGACGGCCAGCGCAGCGCGTCAAGCAGCGGTGCGTCGCCCAGACGCCCGCCGGTCAGGCTTCGGGTCAGGACCTGAGCTTTAGCCATCCAGCGCCTGAAACCGGGAAACGAGGTCGCGGATGTCATCGCCCGGCAGCGGTGTGCTGTCGGCAGCCAGCAGCAGGCGTCCGTACAGCCTTAGCTCTGCCTCGGTGCGCATCATCTCTTCGAACCGGGCATGGTGCCACGCCAGCCCTTCGGCGTGCAGCCGAGCCATGCCGGGAAGCCTCATCACCTCGTCCAGCGCGGCGCGGACGGCGGGGGCGTGGCGTGCGATCGACAGATCCTCGACCGTGTTGAAGTTGCGTTCCACCCAATACATCAGGTCGATGGCCTTGCGGGTCCGGTTTGGCAGCCCCCGCAGGCGTTTCAGCATGAAGCTTTGCGCGGACCGCAGCGAATAGTGGTTGAGCTGCACCAATGCCGTCCCCTCGGGCAGACCGAACAGCGTGATGCGCTTGTCGTTCTCCGCGAACCAGTCCGGCAGCGCCCGTCCCGAGCCGTCGACCCAGCGGGCCGCCTGCCCTTTCTTGTTGCGCGGACGGTGAACGCCGGGGCGCGCGAACGGCCCGTCGCGGCGGAACAGCGTCTTGAACTGAAGCCCCCCCACCGGATAGGCGCAGCCCGGCGGCGCGGCGCGGGTGAAGGTTTGTGTCGTTGGCGCGTCCGTCAGGCGACGCTGCCCGTTGCTGCCGAAGATCCGCCACGGCAAAACGACCGCCTCGGCGTCGCCGACCGCCCCCACCAGATCCTGCAGCGTGCCAAGCGGCGCACGCAGGTTCACGAACTCGTCGCTGTCGATGCCAACGATCCAGTCCGCCTGTTTGCGCAGCGGATGCCCCCATGCCTGCTTCAGCGCGTTCCACTGCACCGACTTGCCTTCGGCTGGCCGGTTCGGCAGGTGCGTCACGCACAGAGGCGCCATCGCGTCCAGCATCGCGTCGGTGCCGTCGCCACAGTCGTTCGAGAAGATCAGGAAGTCCGTCACGCCCAGCGCGCGGTGATGCGCGATCCATTCGGGCAGGTGCGGTGCCTCGTCCCGGACCGCCGAAACCAGCAGCACCCTCACCCGCGTGTCCCCGAAACGATTGCGTTCTTCCAGCGCATTTGCGATCCATCTGCCCGTTGTCGGCCTTATCGCACACCCGCCGATGAATGATAAGGAGGCAGGCCCGTGGCCCGAGATATCCAGATCGGCGCATTATGGACCGGCGGCACGCTTGGCTTCGTGCAACTCCTTGGTCTTCGGTCCTTTCTGGACGCCGGGCAGCATGTGAAACTGTTCAGCTACAGCCCTGTCGAAGGCGCCCCCGACGGGATCGAGATCGCCGATGCCAACGATGTGCTGCCGTTGGACGCGGGGACCGGCACAAACGACACGGCCAGCGCGGCACGACAGATCGACCGGTTCCGCTATCACCTGCTGGCGCAGCATGACGATGTGGTCTGGGCCGACCCCGACATCTACTGCGTGCAGCCCTTCACCACCGGCCCCGGCCACCTGCACGGCTGGCAGTCCGAGCGGTACGTCGGCACCGGCGTTCTTGGCCTGCCCCCGGACAGCGAGACGCTGCGGTTGCTGATCGACTTCACCTCTGACGCGCAGGCGATCCCGCCGTGGCTAAGCCCCGAAGAACGGCAGGCGCTAGAGGATGAAGCACCCGTCGACGGTCGCGATCAGGCGCGAGACATTTGGGGCGCACCGGCTCTGACGTGGTTCCTGCGCCAGACGGGCGAGATACGGTATACCCTTCCGCGCGCCGCACTGTACCCCGTGGCAAAGGCCGACGCCGGGGTGCTGCTGCGACCGGACGGCAGCGCCGACGGGGTCATCACGCCCCAGACCCTGGCGATCCCCCTATACGCTGACCGCATCCAAACCCGCCTGCAAAGGACCAAGGGCGGCGTGCCAGACCCCAAGTCGTTGGTGGGACGGCTGTTGGCCCGGCACGGCATCGATCCCGCCGACGCCCCCCTGCCGGGCGTGTCGGAGGCCACGGCCCCCGCCGCGCCGGTCGCCGAGCCGCTGGACCCCGGCGACCGTCACGGGCGCGGGGTGCTGAACCTGACGGACCTTGCCGACGCGGCCGGGTCCGACCGGGGCAGCCGCAAGCACCGCTTCACCGAACTGTACCAGATGCTGTTCCACCCCATGCGCGACAGGCCCTTGCACGTCGCCTTGCTGGGTCTTGACGGCGGTCTGGGCGTGCAGGACCCCGACGCCGCCCCCGTCGTGGCCGAGGCCATGCTGAAAATGTGGCTGGCGTATTTCCCGAACGCGCGGTTCACGGCCTTCGACATGGCCGAAGAAGCGCCGTTCGACGATCCCCGCGTCGCTTACATCACCACCGATTTCGAGGACCCCACAACGCTGACCGCCGCGCTGGACGGCGCGCCCGAGGTGATCATCGACGACGCCACCCACGCCAGCCGTCACCAGCAATCGGCCTTCGTCGACCTGTTCCCGCGCCTTGCCTCTGGGGGCCTCTACATCATCGAGGATCTGCGCTTTCAGCCCACGCCGTTGGAAGGACAAGGTTCGGTCAAAACTGCGGCCCTTTTTCAAGGCTATCAGGAAACCGGGGTATTCGAGCATCCGGATGCCGCCACCTGCACCGCCCTGAACGCGATGCGGGTCGATTTTTCCGGATGCTTCCTGTTCCCCGCCCAGTATATAAAACACCGGCGGGACCAACTGCTGGTCGTCCACAAGCGGTAGGCAGCTACAGGAAAAGAATGGCAGACGCCTCTATGATCGATGCCCCGGTGACCAGCGCCGACCAGATGCTGGACGGTCTCAAGCAAGAGATCGGCGCCGAGGGATTCCAGTACCTTCTGGACCGCGACCATTCGGTCTCGTTCATTCCCCGCGGCCCGAAGCTGTTGGTCAGCTTCGAACGGGTCGAGGATACGCTTGATCTTGGCGACACCGGGATGCCGATGTCGCTGGACTTTGCCGACGACAAGAACTGGTCCGTGCTGCACTTTGCGGCCAACGGCGAGACGTGGTTCCGCAGCCAGGCGCTGTACGACATCCTCGACGAGATGGTCGACGACGCCTTCTTCGAGGATTTCGACAAGGTCACCTTCTTCGGGCTTGGCATGGGCGCCTATGCCGCCGCCGCCTTTTCCGTGGTCGCCCCCGGCGCCACCGTGGTCGCCATCGCGCCGCAGGCGACGCTGGACCACGAACGCGCCGAGTGGGACACCCGCTTTCCCGCCGCGCGCCTGCTCGAGTTCCGCGACCGCTTCGGCTATGCGCCCGACATGGTCGAGGGCGCGGGCCGGGCCTTCGTTCTGTACGACCCGATCGAGATGCTGGACTCGGTTCATGCCAGCCTGTTCCGGGGCGACAACGTGGTCCGGCTGAAATGCCGCCACCTTAAGGACGGCATCGCCCGGGCGCTGCTGGACATGGACGTGCTGCACAAGGTGGTCGAGGACGCCGCCGAAGGCCGCCTGACCGAGACCGGGTTCTACGCCCTGCTGCGCCGCCGCCGCGACTATCCCCGTTATCTGCGCAATCTGTTGTTCTACATGGACGACGTGAACCGTCCCTACCTGACGGCGGTGTACTGCACCCATGTGCTGTCCCGGATGAACGCGCCCGCCTTCCGCCGCCGCCTGAACGCGGCCCGCGCCACGCTTGCGGCAGACGGCCGCCTGCCGCTTTGGCTGGACGACGAATGAGAGCGGGACGCAGAATTTTCTAGAAAATTCTGTGCATCACAATCTTCTGGAAGATTGTGACCCGTCACTCTGCCAGCAGTTCCGGCACCCTCTCGATCCGCTCGAAAATCTCTGGCCCGATGGCGTCGGGGCCTGCGTTGAACTGGTCGCGACTTAGCAGGTTCAGATGGCGCGAGATCAGCTTCATCCGGTCGGATGTGATCTCGGCATGGAAGGCGGCCATGTCATCGCGCGTCTTCAGATCCCGGATCTTCGCGCGATGCGCTTCGACCGCGTCCGTGTGCCGCGCTTTCACGTCGCCCAGCGCCAGCAGCCGGTCCCGTTCCGCCTTCGCCCGAGGCAGGTGGCGCCGGATCGAGGTGTCGCGCTCCATGTTGAAGTTCATCCGCAGCCAGTAGGCCAGCCCCTGATCGCGTTCGACATGGTTCACGCGGCCCCGGTCGCGCTTGACCAGAAAGCTGTCGGCAGAGCGCACCGCGTAGTGGTTCAGCGTGACCAGACCGTAGCCGTGCGAATGGGTGCCGAACCGCCAGCCGTTCTCGCGGAACTTCCGCAACACCGGGCGCCCGCTGCCGTCGACCCAGTTCGTCTTTTCCGTCGCCCCCGCGCCCGGATCGATGGGACGGTGCACGCCAAGCCGCTTGTAGCGCCCGCAGGGAAACTTGCCCCCGGTAGTGCGCAGCAGCGTCTTCACGGCCCACGCCTGCACCGGGCTGGGGCAGAAGGTGGGGGCGCAGCGGTCGAACTGGTCGGTGACCCATTCATCGCAATAGCCGTCGACGTCGGCATTGCCGAACAGCCGCCACTGCATCGAGATGTTGTCAACATCGGCGTCCACCGCCTGCCACAGCGCATCCAGCGTGCCGTCGCCCGCGTGGATGTTCACGAACTCGTCCACGTCAGACACCATGATCCACTCGGCCCGCGCCACCTGTTCGGTGTCGTTGGCGTAGAACAGCGCGCCCTTCTGCGGGTTCATCCCGCCCTCGATCCGCTGGTACGGGTTGTCCATCGTGGTCAGTACGCCGTGGTCCTGCAAGGCTTCCAGCAGTTCCACCGTGCCGTCGTCGCAGTCGTTGGTGAACACGAGGAAATCGTCGAACCCGATGGACCGGTGATAGGCGATCCATTCAAGGATGAACGGTCCCTCGTTCCGCATGCAGGTGATGATCAGCCGCGAGCCGGTCATTCCGCGACCTCTGCCGCGCGACCGTCAAGCTTGGCGCGCAACCGTTCCAGCGAGGCGGCGATGTTCTTCGCCTTGCGCTTTCGCAACGTGTATTCGCAGATCCGGATCGCCGAGCGCAGCTTGCCCCGCGCCTCGGCCTGCATCAGCAGGTCATGCTGATAGCGCGGCAGGTCGTTGCGGGCGCGGAACGCCTTGTAGAACAGCGCGGGCGTCAGCGTGCCTTCGGCGGCGGCGAACAGCAGCGGCTTCAGGATGCCCATCAGCACGAACGCGTTCGGAAGCTGGTGGCCCATGAACGGCGTGTGCAGCCATTTGACGTTGTCGCCGGTGATCCGCGAGACCTGATCATAGTCGGGCTGGAAGTACGGGTCGGCGATGATCGTCACCTGCCCCGCGCCGTCCGGGGCGCCCGCCGCGTCGGCAAAGCGCCCGTCCCAGTCCAGCCGCGCGGTCCAGCCCCAGCGGTTGTCGTCGGGCAGGATGCGCCGGTCCAGCGTCGATTGCGGTGCGATGGCCAGCACATTGGCGCCGGGCACGCATCGGCTGTAGGTCAGCGCCCCAAAGCCGCCCATCGACGCACCGTAGAACAGCACGTCGTCGAATTGGTCGAAGAAGCCCTGATCGCGCAGCGTCTCGAAGGTGTCGTGCACGAAGTCGTTACGGAACCAGTTGCGCTTGGCCCCCATCACGCCCAGCACCGACGCGCCCATTTCGCCGGTCATAAGCTTGAAGCCCCACGGCCAGCGCGGCCCCTCTTCCTGCACGTTCGAGATGTTGTCGAAGCTGACGATCAGCCGCTTCGATCCCGGCACGAACATGACCGCGTTGTCGCCCCCCTCCCACAGGAAGCCGCCCGCCTTGGCGGCATGGGCGCGCGCCGCGTCGAACCGGTCGTGCAGCGGCGCGGCGGCGGCGGTCGCGGGCGGGGCCGGAAGGGTCAGGCCCTTCAGCGCAGCCGCGGCCGGCACCGCCGGCTTGGCGGGCGTCGTGTCCTGCTCTGACAGGGCTTCGGCGAGATCCTCGGTGCTTTTGTCGATGAACAGCGCGTCGGGGCGGCCGTCGTCCAGCAGGTCGTCGTACAACGCCTTGTAATCCGGCAGCCCCTTCAGATGCGCGATCCGGGCGCGGTGCCAATCGACCGCCTCGGCGTGCAGCGCGGCCAGCCTGTCGTCGGCCATGAAGCCATCCAGCACGGGCCGCATCAGCGCATGCCGCGCGATGATCCGGTCGTCCGTCTCGGTCGCATAGTTGCGGCGGGTCCAGTACTCGATCCCCTGATCGTGGTCCGTGTGATTGATCCGGCCCCGTTCGCGTTTCACCAGAAAGCTGTCGGCCGAGCGCAGGATGTAATGGTTCAGCGTCGCCAGCCGGTAGCCCAGCGACCGCTTGGTCGACCGCCAGCCATTGTTGGTCAGCAACTGGTCCGGCATCGCGCGGCCCGACCCGTTCACCCAGCGCACGCGGTCCACGTCCTTGTCCTCGATCCCCAGCGGGCGGTGCACGCCGATCCGGCTGTAGGGCGACGATTTGTGGAACATCGACTTGAAGCCCCAGCCAAGGCGCGGCTTCGGGATGAATTCGGGCGCACAAGCGGTGAACTGTTCGGTGACCGGCCGGTCCTGATAGTCCGCGATGCCCTTGTTGCCGAAGAACTTCCACGTGAACGAGATCACGTTCGGATCGTTCGTCGCGCGGAAAAGGTCGGCGAAGGTGCCGTCGCCGACGTGGATGTTCACGAACTCGTCCACGTCGATCGTCAGCACCCAGTCGGCGGCCTTGTAGCAGTCCTGTTTCACCGCGTCCTTCAGCGCCACGTGCTGCGGCTTCTTGCCGGACGCCGGGTCCCACGGGTTCGCCACACGGGTGACGTGGCCAAGCTCCTGCAACCGGTCGAGCATGGCGTTCGTGTTGTCGGTGCAGTCGTTGGTGTAGACAAGGAAATGCGAGGCCCCGATGCCAAGGTGATAGGCGACCCATTCAAGGATGAACGGCGCCTCGTTCTTCATCGAGGTGACGATCAGGATGTTGTCGTTCTTCTGAGGCGTCGCGGGCGGTGTCAGCCAGCCGGTGATCGTACCTGTGCGGCTTTCCAGTTCGTCGGTGCGGCGCTGATACTCGGGCGTCTGCTGGTTCTCCATCACCGGCATCTGCGCCAAAGCGGCGGGCGGGGTGACGGTGACGTGGGCGGTCTGCGACACAAGGTCGGCCTTCGCCGCAGGCTGCGCATCGGGCAGCGCATCTGGAAGCGTTGAAGCGACCGACGCCGCCGGTGGTTGCTGCGCCCTCTCCTCGCGGATATGCGCGGGCGGTTCGTCGGGGATCGGGAAGGCGCGCGGATCAATCCCGTGACGGGTCAGCGCGCGGCCTACGAAACTGTCGGGGTCCGGTCTGCCGCCTTCGTGGGTGATGATCCGGCGGCGCAGGCGGCGGTTCCACAGGTGGACGCCATAGCAGCCGTCGGTCAGTTGATCGTCAATTACCCTGCCGGGCGCCAGCAGGTCACGCCGGTCTTTGAACGAGATCGGATAGAACGCCATCTGCGGCAGGACATTTTCCATCTCGCCGGTTTCGAACAGGAAATGCGTGACAGCCGCCGGCCCCCACACGCCCCATTCCATTTCCGACACATGCACCGGGTGGCCCGCCTTCGCGGCAGCCTCCATCCGGGCGCGTTCCTCGGCGGGGGCCCACGGCGGGATCGGGTACTCGGTCGCGCACAGCTCGTTCAGCTTCTTCAGCGTCTTCGAGAACCGCGGCAGCCCCAGCACCGCGTTGCACACCAGCTTGTCCGGCTTCTCCCACCCGAACACCCACTGGTCCTTGAAGTCCCACGGCTGCATGCACAGCACATCGGCGTCGATCCAGATCACGTTCTGAAGCTCGATCATCCGGTAGCGGAACGCATCCGCGTGCACCGCCGGCGACCCCGACTTTGCGTGCCGGATATAGTTGTCGTTCGGGAAGATAAGGTTGGCGTCCAGCACCTCGACCCCGTCGGGCACCCCGGCAACCGCGCCATAGGTGTACAGGATCGTCCGGTGCCCGTGATCGACGAAGCTTTTCAGGCAGACCTGTTCAAGGAAACTAAGACGTCCGC
The DNA here is from genome assembly GCF_029168315.1 of Psychromarinibacter halotolerans. Lineage (NCBI taxonomy): Bacteria > Pseudomonadati > Pseudomonadota > Alphaproteobacteria > Rhodobacterales > Paracoccaceae > Psychromarinibacter > Psychromarinibacter halotolerans. Next base: position 292,448 of record NZ_JARGYD010000001.1, on the reverse strand, counting down.
CGATCCAGAGGGAGGCGACGATGGGAAGCGACATGCGACTACTCTTCGGTTCTGCGTCGGGCCTGCGACGGCCGCTCTGTCGGCGGCGTTGGCGGGATCATTGCCGGAGGATGGTTAAAAAACAAGGTTGGCCGCGTGAATGGCGGCGTCTGGCCGCAAAGGATGGCGTCGGGGACACGGGTCGGGATTGCGCCGGGACCGGCCGCCGTCCCGCGCCGAGGTCCGCGCGACACCGCTGCGCCAAGGGCAGAGCGGCGTCAGGCCATTTGAGAACATATTAGAGAAAGTCATTCCCTATATTCTCCATATCATGCGCAATGAGGTGAGCGTAAATCCGTCTTCAGAAACGCCGCACAATCGCGGCCCTGACGAGGACAAGACAATGATTGACCTTTCTTCCAACATCCTCGGCGCCCTCGGCGCCGGTTCCGCAACCGCCATCGCGCTGGCCGCCCTTGTGCTTCGGGTGGCTCTGGGCGGGCTCTTTCTGGCGCACGCCTACCTGAAGTTCTTCATCTTCACCCCCAAAGGTGCCGCCGGGTTCTTCGCATCGCTGGGTGTGCCGGGATGGTTCGCCTATCTGACCATCGCCGCCGAAACGCTGGGCGGCATCGCCCTGATCGTGGGCTTCCAGACCAGCCTTGTCGCCGTGCTGCTGATCCCGACCCTGCTGGGCGCAGCGATCCTTGCCCACGGCAAGAACGGCTTCTGGTTCACCAATGAAAACGGCGGCTGGGAATATCCTGCCTTCTGGACGATCACGCTAGTGGTGCAGGCGCTTCTTGGCGGCGGTGCGCTGGCCTTGACCGCCTGACCCTGCCCCTTTTCCGCGACGCGCAACCCGCGCGACGCCGACACGGCCCCGGTGCACGACTGCGCCGGGGCCGTTTCCGTCTTGGGGGATTGGCAGACCTTCGCCGCTTATGCATCGGACCAAGGTCGATTGCCCCAGGTCCCCAAGTGACCGATATTTCCAACCATGTCGCTCGCCCCGAACAAGGCTTTTGCCAAGGCATCCTTATCGTTCCGCTTTCTGGTGTCAGGCAGCGTTATCCTCATCCTCGCGGCGGTCTGCCTTGGGGTATGGGTGGGCCGCAAGATCGAGGCCGGGGTCGTGCAGAACTACGGGACGGCTGCGGCGCTGTACTTCGAAAGCCTCGTTCCCCAGATCCCGTTCCTGCAAAGCCCCTTCGATACCCTGCCGCCGGACGCCAAGACCGAACTGACCCGGATCTTCGTCGACGGCATCCTTCGGGAGAGGATCGTGACCTACAAGGTCTGGTCGCGCGACGGGACAATCCTTGCATCCTTTGACCGAACACTGGAGGACAAGACGTTCCCGGTGTCCGATGCCCTGACGCGTGCATGGGACGGCGAGGTGACGGCGGATTACGAGTTCGTCGAGCTTCACGCAGAGACCGACGGCGCCAGCATCGCACTGCCCCTGCTTGGTGTCTACGTGCCGATCCGCAACCTCGAAACAGGTGAGGTCACGTCGGTCTTTGAAATCTATCAGCGGGCAGAGGAACTGATCGACGACATTTCAAAGGCCCGTCGCCAGACGTGGCTGGTCGTCTTCGCCGTCTTCCTTGCAAGCGGCGGCTTGCTGTTCGGGATCGTGCATGCGGGAAGCCGGCTGATCGAGACGCAGCAACTTCGGCTGCGACGGCAGCTTCGCGAGAACACGGAACTGAAGGACCGCGTGATCGAAGCTGCCCGACGCTCGACTGCTCAGACGGACCGGGTGATGCGGCGCATCGGTCTGGACCTGCATGACGGTGTTGCGCAACACCTGTCGCTGATCGCCCTGCGGCTAGAGGGCGCGGGGCTTGCGAAATCCGAAGACGCAGAGATCGTACGCACCGCTGTCGTAAATGCCATGTCGGAACTGAGGGCAATTTCGCGCGGGCTGGCGCTGCCCGACATCGACAACCTCACCCCGTCGGAGATCGTTGCCCGGGCGGTCGAGGACCACACCAAGGCGTTCGGGTCCAACGTGACTTTCAGCACCGGGAACGACCCGTCCTACGACATCGGCCTGCCGACCAAGTCCGCCCTGTACCGCGTAACGCAGGAATTGCTGGCGAACTCGTTCAAACACGCGCACGCCGACACCGTCGACGTAACGCTGCGCCAGACCCCGGACGCCCTTCAGCTTCTCGTGTCGGACGACGGGGTCGGGTTCGACACTGACACCCGAACACTCAGACCAGACGGGGGACAGGGGCTGACCGGGATCACGGACAGGCTGGTTTCGCTTGGCGGTGCCATCGACATCCGGTCAGCGCCCGGCAAGGGCACCACCGTTACCGTCACTCTCCCGCATGAAGGAGCACCGTTGTGACCATCACGATTCTTGTCGCCGACGATCACCCGATTTTTCGCGACGGCCTGGTGCGAAGTCTGGAAGAAGACGACGGGTTCTCGGTCGTCGGCGTCGCCTCTACTGCGGCGGACGCCATCGCGCTTGCGGCGACGCACAGGCCCGACGTGGCGCTGCTGGACCTGTCCATGCCGGGGGGCGGCCTGACCGCCATCGCGCAAATCGCATCCGAAAAGACGGCGGCGCATGTGGCGATGCTGACGGTATCGGAAGATGGCAAGGACGTATCCGAAGCGCTGCGTCTTGGCGCGAAAGCCTACATCCTCAAAGGTGTGTCGGCGCGCGAGTTGCGGGACATCCTACGGAAGGTGGTGGATGGAGAAACCCATGTCTCTCCGGGACTTGCGGCGAAGCTGCTGGCCTTCATGACAGGGGGCAAGACGGACCCGGCCAGATCGCCACTGGAAGACCTCACGAAACGCGAAGAAGACATCCTGAAGCTGGTCGCCAAGGGGCAAAGCAACAAGGAAGTCGCCGAGGCTCTTGGACTGAAAGAGAAGACCGTGAAACATTACATGACGGCCATTCTCGAAAAGCTGCACGCGCGCAACCGTGTCGAAGCCGCGCTTATGGCGCAGAAGGCATTCGCCGAACGCCCGGACGGCTGAGGTCAGCGCGCGGCGTCCACTTCCGAGAACGTCGCGTTGAACGCGATGCTGATCCGTTCGTCGTCCGTGGCGTTTGGATGCACCCAGTGCACCAGATACGACGGGAACAGGATCATCTCTCCCGCACGCGGCCGGAAGCTTTTCTTGGGTCGCAGCGCGGGGGCGTCGAGGATGCGCCAGTGCCCGAGGTCGCAGCGGGGATCAAGAAACTCGATCCTGCCAGAGTCAGCGTCGTCCGCTTCGGGCTGCGAAACATAGTAAACCCCGGACCAGTGCGCGCCGGGGTGCGTATGCGGGGAATTGTAGGCACCTTCGGTGTTGATATTCATCCAGCCGAACAGTTTCATGTGAAGCCGATCCAGATCGGCCTTGCCGATGGCAGCGGTCGCCTGCTTCACGGCCTCTTCCGCAAGGACCGACAGCAACACGAAGGACGGGGCCTTCTCGGTGAAAAGGTTGCCCCTGGAATGCCAGCCGCCCCTGTTCGACTTGGCAGAGCCATCGCATCGCTGCCGCAACGCCCTGCCCTCTGCGATCAAGGCGTCGTTGATCGCTTCGTGGCCGCGGACCTCGAAGGAGAACATGGGCGTCGAGAACCGTTTTTCGAAGGACGTCCGTTCGATCTGCATAGGCGATCCTTTCGCGATGCGGCGTGCCCGCGCATTGGGCGCGCGGACACGCAGTCGTCAGAAGCGGACCGGACTAGTCGTCGTCGCCTTCGTCGTCGTCGCCGTCATCATCATCCGACTCATCTTCATCCGATTTGTCGTCGTCGGACTCGTCGTCGCTTTGGTCGTCATTGCGGTCGTCGTCGGACTCGTCGTCGTTACGATCATCGCTTTCGTCATCGTTGTTCCGGTCATATCGATCGTCATCGGACTCGTCGTCGTTCGAGTCGTCATCGTGCGAAATCTTGATCTCAGAGGCCGAGACAAACCCGTTCCGGTCAAGATCGCTGCGGTTAAGGATATTTCCCGCACCCTGGCGGCCGAAAACGGCCTCGAGTTCCGCGAGCGACAACTGCCCGTCGCCATTCGCGTCAATAGAGCTGAAAGTGCGGGACTGCGCCATCGCGGGCACGGCGGCAACGGCGCAGAGCGAGGTGGTCAAAAGCAGATGACTGAGTTTCATGGCATGTCTCCTGGACTGATAAGCCCGATACTGAAGCAACCCAACGACGCGGGGCATATGCGGACGTCTGAGTGTTTTTCAGACCAAGGTCGGGAAACCGTTGCGCACACCCGTGACCACGTTGGCTCGGATGCACACGAGATCACGAGACTGCACATGTTTCGATCATCCTGCCCCGGCTCACCGCGCGTTCCCCGCCCCCGAAACAGGGGCCGCAGGAAAATTATTGACTTTTTGGTAAAAAATTACGGTCCTAGATGAGGAACCACCCGAGGATGCGCCATGAAACCCGAACTTACCACGCAGTTTACCGGCCTAGAGTTCGTGAACCCGTTCGTCTTGGCCTCTGCGCCGCCGACGGAAAGCAAACGCAAGATCCTGAAAGCCTTCGAGGCTGGATGGGGCGGCGTCGTCACCAAGACGATCGGCCTGCACCCGGTCGAGAATGTCGCCGGACCCAAGACCATCTTCCAACGCACGAGCGAGCAAAAGCCGTACGTGTCCCGCAACAAGCGGCCCGACACGGTGTCGCATTCGTCGTGGAACTGGGAACTGATCTCGGACCAGCCGCTGGAACAGTGGCTGCCGGACCTTGAAGAGATCAAAACGACCTACCCCGACCGGATGCTCATCGGCTCGATCATGGCGGGCGCGGGCAACGAGGAAGAGATGGAGAACTGGCGCAAGCTGGCACGCGCCTGCGTCGATGCCGGTTGCGATGCGCTGGAACTGAACATGTCCTGCCCCCACATGGACCGCAAGGACATGGGCGCCCACATCGCCAACGACGAGGATATCATCCGGTCGATCCTTGGCGCGCTGAAGGGCGCGGTGGACGTGCCGATCTGGGTCAAGCTGACGCCCTCGACCTCGACGCTGGTGGATGCGGCGGGCGCCGCCTATGACGCAGGCGCCGCGTCGATCTCGCTGTGCAACACCTTCCCGTCGCTGCCGCTGATGGACCCCGAAACCTTCAAGTTCGAGGTCGAGGTCGACGGTTTGGTGACGTCCGGCGGGCTGGGCGGGCTGGCGATCCTGCATCAGGCGCTTCAGCGCGTGTCCGACATCTCGCGCGCCTACCCGGACAAGGCGATTTCCGGCATCGGCGGGATCAAGGGCTTCCGCGAGGCGTTCAACTTCATCGCGCATGGCGCGGGCAACCTTCAGGTCTGCACCGCCGCGATGGAGGAAAAGGGCAGCGGCGGCATCGGCGTCAACCTGATCAACGAGCTGACGACCGATCTTGCCGACTATCTGGAACGCAAAGGCTATTCCTCGATCGAGGAGTTCCGGGGCATCGCACGCGAACGGATCGTCGAGCATTCGCAGGTCCGCCGCAAAAGCGACGCCTACAACGGCGGTTACGCGAAATCGGCCTAGGCCGCAGCATCCGGCAGCCGCGCGTTTCCGCTGGCTACCGGGTCCTTGGGCGGCGCGTTTACAGCCCGCCTTCTTCCTTCAGGAACGACACGACTTCGTCGATGCCCTTGCCGGTCTTCACCCCGGCCATGACGAACGGGCGCGCCCCGCGCGCGACCCGCGCGTCGGCCTCCAGCTGGTCCAGATCGACGCCCACATAAGGGGCAAGGTCGGTCTTGTTCACGATCAGCAGGTCCGACCGCGTCAGCCCCGGCCCCTTCTTGCGCGGAATGTCCTGCCCCGCGGCGGTGTCGATCACGTACAGCGTCAGGTCCGCGAGTTCGGGGGAAAAGGTGGCCGCCAGATTGTCGCCGCCGGATTCGATGAAAATCACGTCCAGATCGTCGAAGGTCGCGCGCAATTCGGCCACGGCGGCAAGGTTGATCGACGCATCTTCGCGGATCGCGGTGTGGGGGCAGCCGCCCGTCTCGACGCCCCGGATGCGTTCCAGCGGCAGGGCCTGCGCGCGCATCAGATACTCGGCGTCCTCGCTGGTGTAGATGTCGTTGGTGATGACGGCGACGGAATAGTCCGCCGACATCGCCCGGCACAGTTGTTCGGTCAGCGTCGTCTTGCCCGCACCCACCGGGCCGCCGATGCCCACGCGCAGGGGTCCGTTTCCGCTCATGTCCTGAAGATCCTTACGTCCATCGTCTCGTGTCGCATCGCTGCCAGATCGCCGCGCGGGACGAAAGAGGCGATGTCCTCCACGCCCTGCCCCGCGGCATCCGCCGCGACCGCCGTGATCGCCGGGTGAAGCCCGGCCAGCACGCGCTGTCCCTCGGCCTGCCCCAGCGGCACGAAGCGGACCGCCGCGCTGACGAGGTTCGAGGCGAAAGCGTGCAGGTAGACGCCGATCACCTGCTCGGCCGGAAGGCCCAGCGTCCGCGCGGCGACTCCCACGGCGACGGGAAAGGGCAGCGCGTCGACCGGCGTGCCGGTGGCGCTGGCGGCCTCGGCGAAGGCGCGGCCCTGCGCGATGGTCTCATCCCAGCGTTCGCGCGACGCGGCCAGCGCGCGGGCGGTGGCGGCAAGCGCGGTCGCGTCCTCGCCGCGCAGGGCCGAGGCCAGCAGGATCGCGTCTGCCCGCCCCGCGCCAAGGGTCAGCACATCGCCCAGCCAGTCGGCCAGCGCGGCAGAGGTCGTCACCTCATCGGCGGCAACCGCCTGCTCCAGACCGTGAGAATAGGCAAAGCTGCCCACCGGAAAGGCGGGCGACATCCACTGAACCAGCGTAAGAAGGCCGGTCACTCTTCTTCCTCGCCGTGCGAATGTCCGCCGTGGTGGTGCACATGGGTGTGGCTATGGGAGTGCGCGTGGGCATGCGCGTGCCCGTGATCATGGCCATGGTCGTGGTCATGCGAATGCGCATGTCCATGGTCGTGCGAATGGCCGTGATCGTGACCCATCGTGCGCCCATGTCCATAGGCGCCGCCCTCTGGGGTGAAGGGTTCCTCGACCTCGGCAACCATGGCGCCCAGCCCCGCCAGCATCCGGGCCAGAACGTGGTCGCGCTGGATCAGCAGGCGATCTGTCTCGATCTGGCACGGCGTGTGGCGGTTGCCGATGTGCCATGCCAGTCGCGGCAGGTGGTCGCCGGTGACGGATAACAGCCCCTCGGCCGCGGCTTCGACCGCGATCAGGCTGCCGTCCTCCAGAACGAAGGCATCGCCGTCGCCAAGGCTGACCGCTTCGGACAGATCTGCAAGGAAGGACATTCCGCCCGCAGTGGTGAGACGTTTGCGGCGCAGAAGGCGCGCATCATAGGTCATCACCACGCGGTCGGACGGTTCGGCCTGAAGCGGCCCGCGCTGGATCTCCAGCGCCTTCGGAAGCGCACCGCTCATTGGGCACCTCCTGTCGTGCGGACCGTGGTCCGTGCATCCCCTCGCGCCCGTGGGCGCGATAGGCATTGGTCAAGGCGCGCCGTCGGGCGCGACGACCTTAGTTCCAGGCGCGGCCGCTCATGGACAGCTTGGCCAGGCCCTCGCGGGTGTAGCCGCGAACGGCAAGTTGTTCGTCGGTCAGCGAGAACAGATCCTCGTAGCCCGAGGTGCCGAACCGGCGGACGAAGTTGGTCAGGCCCGACCGCAGCGCGGTGAAGGGCAGCATGTAAGTGGTGGTCATCTTGGCGCTCCTGCGCAATACGTGTGCAGTTTAAAAACTGCCCGCTATTTGCACAGTCCGCGACGTTTTGGCTAGGTCCGGGCACGGATACCCGCCTTGCCAAGGCTGCATGGCTCGCGCTCATTGCACCGCCTCTATTCTGATGTGGTTCGTGAAAAGGTCCGGCTCCGCACCCACCGGGCCGCTTTCGGCAAGATACGAGACGCCGAATTCCGTCAGGTAGTAGTAAACATCCTGAAACGGATCTCCAGCGCCGATGTAGACCGCTGTGACGGGGATGTAGTCATAGACGCAGTCCCCGAAAGCGATCCTGTCGGGCTCGCCGAAGCTGTAGGACTGTTCCTCGCCCTCGTCCGCGAAATCGCTTCCGCCAAGGCGCACGTCGACGTCCCAACCCTCGCCCGGCACCGGGTCGGGCATCTCGGCGTCGGACACAGGAAAGTTGACGATCATGCTGGGCCAAAAGTCCACCTGCCCTTCATCGATCGGCCACGATCGGGTCAGGTAAAGCCCGCGCACAAGACGCATCACGACACCGAAGCCTTCGGCATCCTCGAACCGCACGATGAAGCTGCCGTCCTCTTCAAGGCGGATCGTCTCGGTCTCGTTCAGGTCAGAGGTAAGCCGGATGCCCCCGGCTAGGTCAGCCGCAACCGGGCAATCCGCGCCATTGGGAACGCTGGCATCCGGCGGTGTCGCGGGCGGAGGCGCGTTGGATCGCCGCACGCCTTGGGCCGACCCCGGCTGGGCGGCAAGGGAAAGGACAGCGGCAAGAAAGACCGCGGCCAAGTCGTATCGCATGGTATCGCTCCCGTCAGACGGGGCGAGTGTCCGCGCATCCGGGCGCGGACACAAGGGGCCGAACCGGCCTTACATGTAGAAGATGTCGCGGTAGACGTGACGCGGAATATCTTCGCGCTTCAGGCCCATCGCGGACAGTTCCGTGTCGGTTTTCGCGTTCAGCTTCTGGATCTCGCCCATGCGCGACCGGGAAGCCAGGTACGCGTTGAAGCCTTGTCCAAGACTGGCGAAGAAATTGTCCATCATTGCGCGTGCGCTCCGTTCTTCCGGCGTTTCCCGGTGGATGCCGGTTAGCCTGTAAATGTCTGCCAAGGGAAACCTCGCTGGGTGACAGTCTGGTTTCCTCCCTTGATCAAACAAATAACCTCGCTGCGCCGCAGCGACAAATGCTGCCTCTGCGAAGCCGGTATTCGCGAGGGACATGGCAGCGACCCTGACCTATCGTTGCGATGTGACGGGGTGTGTGTGGGTTGGGGGGGGCTTGGTCGGGGTGTGGATGGGGTGAAACCCCATCCTACGGGGATGGCATCGTCGGTGGGGATTTCGATGGGGTCAAACCCCATCCTACGGCGATGGTATCGTAGGATGGGGTTTCACCCCATCCCGTACAACATCACCAAGCACGCCGGATAGGGTCTCACCCCATCCCCCCGACGCCCGTTCAGAACATGAAATACCGCTGCGCCATCGGCAGTTCTTTCGCCGGTTCGCAGGTCAGAAGCTCGCCGTCGGCGCGGACCTCGTAGGTCTCGGGGTTCACCTCCATCGACGGGGTGGCCGCGTTCATGACCATGTCGGACTTGCCGATCTTGCGGGTGTTCTCGACCGCGACCAGTTCCTTCGCGATACCCAGCTGGCCGCCCAGCCCGTTCGCGACCGCCGCCTGGCTGGCGAAGATCACCGCCGAGTTCTCGACCGACCGGCCGAAGGCGCCCCACATGGGCCGCGAGTAGACCGGCTGCGGCGTCGGGATCGAGGCGTTCGGATCGCCCATCTGCGCCATCGCGATGCTGCCGCCGATCAGCACCATCTCGGGCTTCACCCCGAAGAAGGCGGGCGACCACAGCACGAGGTCGGCGCGCTTGCCCGGCTCGATCGAGCCGATCTGGGTCGAGATGCCGTGCGCGATGGCCGGGTTGATCGTGTACTTGGCGATGTAGCGTTTGACCCGCACGTTGTCGTTCGCGCCGGTCTCGTCGGCCAGACGGCCGCGCTGTTTCTTCATCTTGTCGGCGGTCTGCCACGTGCGGATGATCACCTCGCCCACCCGGCCCATCGCCTGACTGTCGGACGCGATGATCGAGAAGGCGCCCATATCGTGCAGAATATCCTCGGCGGCGATCGTTTCGCGGCGGATGCGGCTTTCGGCGAAGGCCACGTCCTCGGGGATCGCCTTGTCCAGATGGTGGCACACCATCAGCATGTCGAGGTGTTCTTCCAGAGTGTTCTGCGTGAAGGGCCGCGTCGGGTTGGTCGAGGACGGAAGCACGTTCTGCTGTTCGACCACCTTGATGATGTCGGGCGCGTGCCCGCCGCCCGCACCCTCGGTGTGGAAGGCATGGATGGTCCGGCCCTTCATCGCCGCGACGGTGTTCTCGACGAAACCGGATTCGTTCAGCGTGTCGGTGTGGATCATCACCTGCACGTCCATGTCGTCGGCGACGGACAGACAACAGTCGATGGCGCCGCGGGTGGTGCCCCAGTCCTCGTGCAGCTTCAGCGCGCAGGCGCCCGCCTCGACCATCTCGACCAGCGCGCCGGGCTGGCTGGCGTTGCCCTTGCCCGCGAAGGCAAGGTTCATCGGAAACGCGTCCGCCGACTGCATCATCCGCGCCAGATGCCACGGCCCCGGGGTGCAGGTGGTGGCCAGCGTGCCATGCGCGGGGCCGGTGCCGCCGCCCAGCATCGTGGTCAGGCCAGAGTGCAGCGCGTCGTCGATCTGCTGCGGACAGATATAGTGGATGTGGCTGTCGAAGCCGCCAGCGGTCAGGATGCGCCCCTCGCCCGCGATCACCTCGGTCCCCGGGCCGACGATGATGTCCACGCCGGGCTGGGTGTCGGGGTTGCCTGCCTTGCCGATGGCGGCAATGCGGCCATCCTTCAGGCCGACGTCGGCCTTGTAGATCCCGGTGTGGTCGACGATCAGCGCGTTGGTGATCACGGTGTCCACCGCCCCGCCCGCGCGGGTGACCTGAGACTGGCCCATCCCGTCGCGGATCACCTTGCCGCCGCCGAACTTCACCTCTTCGCCGTAGGTGGTCAGGTCCTTCTCGATCTCGATGATCAGGTCGGTGTCGGCCAGACGCACGCGGTCCCCGGTGGTGGGGCCGTACATGTCGGCATAGGCGGCGCGGGAAATGCGGGTGGGCATGGTCTCTCCTCGTGGCAGTCGGCATCGGCGGCCAGCCGACGTCAGGATGCTGCCCGTCAGCTTGCCGATCCGGCGCGCCAAGGCAAGACGGGGCCACGGTTTTTCCGCCCCAAGACCCGGCACGGTGCGGAATTTCCTGATCCGGCGCGCGATTTCTTGGCGTTTGGCGGACCCGCCGAAGCCTTTCGGCGCCCTTACCCAAGGCCCCTGACGCCCCGCCGCCCGCGCCTCCGCATCGGGATACACGCCGCGTGTCGGCCAACCGAAACGCACCGCTCGAACCAAGTTGACGAGGCGTAAGTTTTCAAGTTACACTTACGGCATAACCGACTGGAAACAATCAAATAGTATTGCAGGACCGCGCCAGTCCGAGCCTGCACGTCTGGGAGGACACTGACATGCATAGCCGGATCCTGGCTGCGGTTTGCTTCGCGGCAACCGCCGGGACAGCCATTGCCGAACCAAGCGTCGAACGCGGTGAATATCTGGTGCGCGGACCGATGGGCTGCGGCAACTGCCACACGCCGATGGGCCCCGAAGGCTACGTGCCCGACATGGAACTGGCCGGGCGCCTTGTGGAACAGAACGACATGTTCACCGCCATCGCCCCCAACATCACGCCCGCGGGCCCCGTCGGTGACTGGTCCGACGAGGAACTCGCCCGCGCCATCCGCGAGGGGATCCGCCCCGACGGTTCGATCATCGGCCCGCCGATGCCTTTCGTCTTCTACCGGGGGATCGGCGACGACGATCTGATGTCGGTGGTGATGTTCCTGCGGACCCTCCCGGGCGTCGACAACGACGCGGGCAAGTCGACCTACAACATCCCCCTTCCCCCGGCCTATGGCCCGCCGGTCGAAAGCGTCACGCCACCCGAAGCCGCCGTGACGGTGGAATACGGCGAGTACGTCGCGGGACCGCTGGCGCATTGCATGGAATGCCACACGCCGATGGGACCGCAAGGCCCGATGGTCGACACCGATCTGGGACGCGGCGGGTTCGAATTCCACGGGCCGTGGGGCACCTCTGTTGCCAGCAACCTGACGCCGTCCGAGGACGGGATCGCGGGCTATTCGGATGACGAGTTGAAAGCGATGATAACCGAGGGCGTTCGCCCGGATGGTAGCCGGATGCTTCCGCCGATGCCCTATGGCCACTTCGCCGCGATGACGGACACCGACCTTGATGCGGTGGTGGCCTACCTGCGGCAGCTGCGCCCGCTGGCCGACACGGTGGAGTGATCCGAAGGCGGGTGCTCGCGCCCTGCCGCGACATGCCATTCTGCCTGCGAAACAGGCGGGCTGCCCGTGCGGCGGCCCGTGCTGCGTCCCTTCGGGCCCGGCTCCGGTGTTTGTGATTGGACAGCACGCGGGACGGCTTTGCAGGATCAACCCATGCGATACCTCCTGTGCCTTCTTGCCCTTCTGACCGCACCTGCCGCCCATGCGCAGGACTGGACGGACGGCAAGACCGAGGTGGACCTTGAACTGATCCTGATGGTCGACGTCAGCCGCTCGATGTCCCCGCGCGAGTTGGAGATCCAGCGGCGCGGCTATGCCGAGGCGCTGAATTCCGACGAGGTGTTCGAGGCGATGCAGTCCGGCCTGTTGCTGCGCGTCGCGTTGTCTTACGTCGAATGGGCCGGCTGGGGCGCGCAGCGGATCATCGTCGACTGGCGTCTTTTGGAGACCCGCGAGGACCTTGCCGCGTTTTCAGAGACGCTGACCTCCTCCTTCAACCCGTCGCTGCGGCGGACCTCGATCTCGGGCGCGCTCCTTCATGCGCGCGACAGCCTGGAGGACAACGAATTCATGGGCTTGCGGCAGGTCGTTGATGTATCGGGTGATGGACCCAACAATCAGGGCTGGGAAGTCCTGCGCGCCCGCGACGAGGTGATCGCCGAGGGCATCGTGATCAACGGCCTGCCGCTGATGACGCGCGAAGGCATGGGCGCGAACTGGAACATCGACGATCTCGACGCCTATTACCGCGACTGCGTGATCGGCGGCCCCGGGTCTTTCGTGATCCCGGTCTGGGACTGGGACGATTTCGCCGCCGCCGTGCGCCGCAAGCTGGTGCTGGAAATGGTATCGCGCCCCGGCCCGCCCGACGCCCCGCGCATCGAGAAGGTGGTCGAGGACAGCACCGACTGCCTTGTGGGCGAGAAGATGTGGCGCGAGCGGAACGGCGCCTGGATGCCCTGACGCGCGCCGTTCCCCCGGCGCGATGCGGCCCCGCACCCGGCACGATCCCGCGATGACCCGGCCCCGCCGTACAACCGACCCTTGCGCCCGCGCGCCTGCCTCGGCAAAAGGCTGGGCATGAGCACCGGACGCCTGACAATCGACCTGAACGCCATCACCGAGAACTGGCGCGCGCTTGACGCGCTCAGCCCCTCGACGGTGGAAACCGCCGCCACCGTGAAGGCGGACGCCTACGGCCTTGGGATAGCGCCCGTGGCGCGGGCGCTTGCCGCTGCCGGAGCGCGGACATTCTTCATCGCCACCGCAGAGGAAGGCGCCGCGCTGCGCGAGGCGCTTGGCCCTTCGGCGCGGATCTTCGTCTATGGCGGCCACATGGCAGGCGACACCGACACGATCGGCGACCTTGGTCTTGTGCCGATGCTGAACTCGATCGAGCAGATGACCCGTCACTTCGAGTCGCTGCCCGGACTGCCCTTCGGCGTCCAGTTGGACAGCGGCATGAACCGTCTTGGGATGGAGCCCGCCGAATGGGCCGCCGTGCGCGACATCACAATGCGGCAGGGCCCGCAACTGGTGATGAGCCACCTTGCCTGCGCCGACGAACCGGGGCACGAGATGAACCGGACCCAGCTGGCCAATTTCCACGAGATGACCCGCGGTCTTGGCGTGCCCCTGTCGATCTCGGCCACCGGCGGCACGCTGCTGGGGCCGGACTATCACTTCGACATGGTGCGTCCCGGCGTCGGCCTGTACGGCGGGATGCCGTTCGAAGACGCCGCGACCGTTGTGCGCCTGTCGCTGCCGGTGATCCAGGTCCGCGAAGTCGATGCGGGCGAGCCCGTGGGCTATGGCAACAGCTGGATCGCGGACCGCCCCAGCCGCATCGCCACCGTGTCGGCAGGCTATGCCGACGGCGTCCACCGCGCGCTCGCCGGCAAGGGGATCGCGATGTACCACGGCGCCACGGCCTGCCCCATCGTCGGGCGGGTGTCGATGGACCTGATCACCGTGGACATCACCGACCTTGACGGCGACCCGCAGGCGCTGGACCTGCTTAACACCATGCAGCGGATCGACGATCTGGCGGATGCCGCGGGCACCATCGGCTACGAGATGCTGACCGCGCTTGGGCCGCGCTACGTCCGCCGCTACACCAGCGCGGCTGCATGAGCCTGCTGTCGCCCGTCGCGGCCGTCGGCCGATCCACGCTGGCGCTGATCGCCGCCATCGGGCGGCTGGCGATCTTCGTGGGCGGCACCCTGTCCCACCTTGTCCGTCCGCCGTTCTACTGGCGCGAGTTCCTGTCGCAACTGCTGTTCATCGGCTATTTCAGCCTGCCCGTCGTCGGCCTGACCACGCTGTTCACCGGCGGCGCCTTGGCGTTGCAGATCTACGCCGGCGGCGCCCGCTTCAACGCCGAGGCCGTGGTGCCGCAGATCGTGGCGCTTGGCATGGTCCGCGAACTTGGCCCTGTGCTGGGCGGCCTGATGGTCGCGGGCCGCGTCTCGGCCGCCATCGCCGCCGAGATCGGCACGATGAAGGTGACCGAGCAGATCGACGCGCTGGTAACGCTGTCCACCCACCCGATGAAGTACCTGACCGTGCCGCGCGTGCTGGCCGCCACCGTGGCGCTGCCGTTCCTTGCCGCCGTCGGCAATACCATCGGCATCCTCGGCGGCTACCTCGTCGCGGTCCTGCGGCTGGATTTCAACGGCGCGACCTACGTTCAGACGACGGTGAATTTCCTGCAGGCGGGCGACGTGATCTCGGGCCTTGTGAAGGCCGCCGTCTTCGGCTTCATCGTCGCGACGATGGGCTGTTACCACGGGATGCGCTCGGGCCGTGGCGCACAGGGCGTGGGCCGCGCGACCACCGACGCCGTCGTCTCGGCCTCGGTTCTGATCCTTGCGTCCAACTTCCTTCTGACAGGGCTGTTCTTCACCCAATGATCGAGCTGCGCGACGTCCACAAGGCTTTCGGGCCCAAGAAGGTCCTTCGGGGGGTGAACCTTGAAGTCGACCGGGGCGAGTCGATGGTGATCATCGGCGGCTCGGGCACCGGCAAGTCGGTGGCGTTGAAATGCGTGCTGGGCCTTGTCACACCGGACAGCGGCCAGATCCTGCTGGACGGCGAAGACGTCACCAAGGCGCGCTCCAGCCGCGAACGCGACGCCTTCCTCGCCCGCTTCGGAATGCTGTTTCAGGGCGGCGCGCTGTTCGACTCCATGACCGTCTGGGAAAACGTCGCCTTCCGCCTGCTGCGCGGGTCGCTGAAACGGCCCAAGGCCGAGGCGCGCGAGATCGCGATCGAGAAGCTGCGCCGCGTCGGCCTGTCGCCCGATGTCGCCGACCAGTTCCCTGCGGAACTGTCGGGCGGCATGCAGAAACGCGTCGGCCTTGCCCGCGCCATCGCCGCCGAACCCGAGATCATCTTCTTCGACGAACCCACCACCGGGCTCGACCCGATCATGTCCGGCGTCATCAACGAGCTGATCCGCGAAATCGTGGTCGAGATGGGCGCGACCGCCATGACCATCACCCACGACATGACCAGCGTCCGCGACATTGCCGACAAGGTCGCGATGCTGCACGGCGGCACGATCCACTGGACCGGCCCCGTCGCCGAGATGGACAGCGCCGACGACCCGTACCTGCGGCAGTTCATCACCGGCGCGGCCGAAGGGCCCATCGAAGCGGTCCGCTAGGCTTCGCCGCATCGCGGCGCGCCGTTGCACCCCACCGGCAATCCGGCTATCCGTGCCCTCCAAACGACACTGGAAACGGAGACCGGCACCATGACCACCTCGCACGGGACAGGCCCCCTTCGCCTTGGCATCGCGGGTCTCGGAACCGTCGGCGCCGGCGTCATCAAGATCATCCAGCGCCGCGCCGACCTTCTGGCCGCCCGCACGGGCCGCGAGATCCAGGTCGTCGCGATCTCTGCGCGCAACCGCGACAAGGACCGCGGCGTCCGCCTGTCCGGCTACGACTGGGAAGACGATCCCATCGCCCTTGCCCGCCGCGATGACATCGACCTGTTCGTCGAACTGATGGGCGGCTCGGACGGTCCCGCCAAGGTCGCGACCGAAACCGCCATCGCCACCGGCAAGGACGTGGTCACCGCCAACAAGGCGATGCTTGCCCTGCACGGTCAGGCATTGGCCACCGCCGCCGAAGAGGCGGGCGTGGCGCTGCGGTTCGAAGCCGCCGTCGCCGGCGGCATCCCGGTGGTCAAGGCGCTGACCGAGGGGCTTGCCGGCAACGAGGTACAGCGCGTCATGGGCGTGATGAATGGCACCTGCAACTACATCCTGACCCGGATGGAAAGCGCGGGCCTGCCCTATGACGAGGTGTTCGAGGAAGCCAACGCGCTTGGTTATCTCGAGGCCGACCCGACGCTGGACGTGGGCGGCATCGACGCCGGTCACAAGCTGTCGCTGCTGTCCTCCATCGCCTTCGGCACGCAGGTCGACTTCCCCGCGGTCGAGTTGGAAGGCATCCAGCGGATCGAGTTCGCCGATATCGAACAGGCCCGCGACATGGGCTATCGCATCAAGCTGCTGGGCGTCACGCAGATGACCGGGCGCGGGCTGGAACAGCGCATGTCGCCCTGCCTTGTGCCCGCCGACAGCCCGCTGGGGCAGCTGGAAGGCGGCACCAACATGGTGGTGCTGGAAGGCGACGCGGTGGGCCAGATCGTGATGCGCGGCGCGGGCGCGGGCGAAGGCCCGACCGCCAGCGCGGTGCTGTCCGACATCCTCGACATCGCGCGCGGCATCCGCGTGTCGACCTTCGGCCAGCCCGCCAGCTCGCTGCAAAAGCCAAAGCCCGCCAAGGCCGCGGCCCCGGCGGCGTTCTACCTGCGGATGCAGCTGCAGGACAAACCCGGCGCGCTGGCGCGGGTGGCGACGGCCCTTGGCGAAGCGGGCGTCTCGATCAACCGGATGCGCCAGTACAGCCACCACGCCGAGGGCACCGCCCCGGTGCTGTTTGTGACCCACAAATGCCCGCGCGCGGCGCTGGACGCGGCGCTGTCGGGCATGAGCCGGACCGGCGTGGTCGAGGGCGAGCCGGTGGCGATCCGCATCGAAGAGGTCTAGGACCACACCCAGGCCAGCCACGGAAACGGCGCGCCGGTCCCGATCGGACCGGCGGGCAGACACAGCAGCAGGGCGGCGCGCCCGCCCCGCTGCGGCAGGTCCCGCCCCAGCGCCAGCCGCTGGAACGACAGGTTGGCCAGCAACGCCGCGAAGGCCAGCGCCACCCAGCGGCTCACATCCCACCCCACCACGTTCAGCACCAGTGGGCACACCGCCGCCAGCACCAGCAGGTCGGGCCGCCGCCCCCGGTACATGGCCGCCAGCACGGCCCCAAGCGCGGCCCAATACAGCGCCAGCAGCGCATACTGCCAGACCGCAAGACCAAGGTTCGGGTCCAACAGACCCCTGCCCCAGACGTGGCCCGCGATCCCCGCCGCCGTTTGCTCGGCCACCTCCGAGTTGCCGAACAGCAGCACGGCCAGCGCCGCGATGCCCGCCAGCAACAGCGGCGGCACCAGTCGGCGCCGCTGTCCCAGCGCCCAGCCCCCGGCCAGCACCAGCGGCACGCCGAACACGGCAAAGCCCTCGTGCAGCAGGATCGCCACCGCGCAGACCGCCCCCGCCAGCCACGCCCGGTGCCGCGCCACGGCCCACAAGGCCAGCGCCAGCAGCAGATACAGGAACGGATCGAACCGCCCCGCCTCGAACCCCGCCTGCACCGCGCCCAGCGGCCCGACCGCAACGGCGCAGCGCAGCCGGTTCACCAAGGCCCCCGGCGCCGCGTCGTGCGGCAGCGCCCGGTCCAGCAGCAGCACCAGCGCCAGCAGGGCCGCCGCCGCCAGCACCAGCATCACCGCCACGACACCGGCGGTCGGCAAGACCGACACCAGCGGACGCAGCACGGTGCCCACCACGGCGCGCTTCGCAAAGCCGTGGTCGATGTAGTTCACCGCGTAATGCGTCAGGTAGAACGCGCGCCACGTATCCGGGCCGCCATCGCGCAGCATCGCCGCCACCCGCTCGGCCGCCCCCGCCGCGAACATCGCGCAGGACAGCGCCACCATGTGGCGCGACACGATATCGACCGCACGTCGCATCCGGATCTCCCTTAGCCTCCAAACGCAGTTAGACGATCCCCCCCGCCGGTCCAGCGCGCCTGATGCTTCTTCTCTTCCGAAATACCTCGGGGGAGCCGCGCAACGCGCGGCGGGGGCAGCGCCCCTGCCCGCCTACCGATGTGCACCCACGTCAACTTGCACGATCCAAAAAGGGCGATTGTTGCCGATGTTAGCGACGAAACTGGCGCCCGCGCGCCTTGTCCTGTCATCTATTGCTGCTACCAATGCAACTGAACAAGTTGAAAGAACGCAGGTTTCCAATGCCGAACAAGAACAACGACATCGTCTTCCACGACCGCATGCTCTCGCTGGGGCTTGCCCGCGTGTCCGAAGCCGCCGCGATGGCCTCGGCCAAGCTGATCGGGCGCGGCGACGAGAAGGCCGCGGATCAGGCGGCGGTGAACGCGATGCGCGACCAGCTGAACCTGCTCGACATCAAAGGCGTCGTGGTGATCGGCGAAGGCGAGCGCGACGAGGCGCCGATGCTGTACATCGGCGAGGAAGTCGGGTCCGGCAACGGCCCCGAGGTGGACATCGCGCTGGACCCGCTGGAAGGCACCACGCTGACCGCCAAGGACATGCCCAACGCGCTGACCGTCATCGCGATGGCGCCGCGCGGCACGCTGCTGCACGCCCCCGACGTCTACATGGACAAGCTGGCGATCGGTCCGGGCTATCCGCAGGACGTGGTCAGCCTGCAGATGTCGCCCGCCGAACGGGTACAGGCGCTGGCCAAGGCGCGCGGCTGCGACCAGTCGGACATCACCGTCTGCGTCCTGGAACGCCCCCGGCACGAGGACATGATCGCCGAGTTGCGGTCGACCGGAGCCGCGATCCGGCTGATCACCGACGGCGACGTCGCCGGCGTGATCCACTGTGCCGAGGCGCATATCACCGGCATCGACATGTACATGGGTTCGGGCGGCGCGCCCGAGGGCGTGCTGGCGGCGTCGGCGCTGAAATGCATGGGCGGCCAGATGTGGGGTCAGCTGCTGTTCCGCAACGACGACGAAAAGGGCCGCGCCGCGAAGGCCGGGATCAAGGATCTCGACCGGATCTACACCCGCGACGACATGGTCACGCAGGACGTGATCTTCGCCGCCACCGGCGTCACCGACGGGTCCATCCTGCAGGGCCTGAAGCGCGAGCCGGAGTTCCTGGAAGCCGAAACGCTGCTGATGCGGTCGAAGACCGGATCGGTGCGCCGGATGCGCTATCGCAACCCGGTGTCGCGCCCCGCGACCGGGCGCTGACGCCGACGCGGTTGCGGGGGCTCTGCCCCCGCCGCTTCGCGGCTCCCCCGGGATATTTCAGGACAGAAGAAGCCCGGTCAGCCGATCCGGCAGTAGGCGGCCATTTCCGTGCAAAGGTGATCGAAGGTGACGCGCATCCGCGCGTCGCCGCGCAGGTCCTCGTGCATGGTGACCCAAGTCTCCAACGGGATCGCGACCCGGTCCGCGAACAGGCGGATGAGCCGTGGCGCGCGGGTGGCAAGGCCCAGTTGGCAGATGCCGATGCCCAGCCCCTGCCGGATCGCCTCGATATGGGCGATCTGGTTGTCGAGCCGATACGCGAAGCCCGCGCGGTCAAGCGGGAAGCCCGACGTCTCGAACCCCTTCAGCGCGGACAGGTCCCGGTCGATGCCGATCAGGTCGTGCGCGCCGAGATCCGCCGGCGAGGACGGGGTGCCGCGACGGTCGAGGTAGTCGGGATGCGCGAAGGCGCCAAGCGTCACATCGCCGACCCGCTTCGCCACCAGCGCCGACTGGACCGGGCGCACCATCCGGATCGCGATGTCCGCGTCGCGCCGCAGCAGGTCGCTGGGCGCGTTCGACAGCGCCAGTTCGAACTGCAGGCCCGGGTGGGCGGCGCGAAGATCGCGCAGCAAGGCGGGAAGCACGAAGGCCCCGATCACGTCGCTGGCGGCGATGCGGATCGTGCCGGTGAGCGTTTCGGCGTCTCCGTCCGCCGCGCGCATCGCGGCCGCCGACGCCGCCGCCATCGCCTGTGCGTGGGGCACCAGCCGGCGCGCGCGGTCTGTCGGCCTTAGCCCTTGCGGGGACCGGGTGAACAGCGGCGCGCCCAGCGACAGTTCCAGCTGTTCGATATGCCGCGCCAGCGTCGGCTGGGTCAGCCCCAGCGCGCGGGCGGCGGCAGACAGGCTGCCGTGATCCACGACTGCTAGAAAAGACCGGAAGTGATCCCAGGCGGGCGCTTTGTTCATATATTTTCGTATAGCAAAGCCACACATTCTGGCAATTTCTTTTACCTCGAGCTGGCGCCATCTGTCGGGTCATTCAGGAATGGAGACCGAGATGACCGAAACGACTGGAAAGACCGCGTTGATCCTGGGCGCCACCGGCGGCGCAGGGTACGAGACCGCGAAGGCACTGGCGGCGCGCGGGTGGCGCATCCGGGCGATGCACCGCGACCCGCAGAAGGTGTCCGCCCTGCTGCCCGATGCCGCGTGGGTCCCCGGCGACGCGATGCGGCAGGACGACGTTGTAGCGGCGGCCGTGGGCTGCGACGTGATCTTTCACGGTGTGAACCCGCCGGGATACCGCGACTGGGCCGGGCGCGTGCTGCCGATGGCCGAGGCCACGATCGCCGCCGCCCGCCGGACCGGCGCGCGGATCGTTCTGCCGGGCACCGTCTACAACTTCGGACCCGACGCCTTCCCGCTGCTGCGCGAGGACGACGCGCAGGCCCCGGCGACGCGCAAGGGCCGCATCCGGGTCGCGCTGGAACAGCGGCTGCACCGCGCCGCCAAGGCCGAGGGCGTGCCGGTGCTGATCCTGCGCGCGGGCGATTTCTTCGGGCCGCATGTGTCGGGCAACTCGTGGTTCACCAGCGCCTTGGTGAAGGCGGGCCGGCCCGTGCGGTCGGTGCTGTATCCCGGCCGCCCCGACATCGGCCACGCCTGGGCCTATCTGCCGGATTTCGCCGAAACCGTCGCGCAGTTGGTCGCACGGGACGACCTGCCCCGTT
The DNA here is from genome assembly GCF_029168315.1 of Psychromarinibacter halotolerans. Classification (NCBI taxonomy): domain Bacteria; kingdom Pseudomonadati; phylum Pseudomonadota; class Alphaproteobacteria; order Rhodobacterales; family Paracoccaceae; genus Psychromarinibacter; species Psychromarinibacter halotolerans. The sequence goes on along the minus strand of NZ_JARGYD010000001.1, from coordinate 271,259 downwards.
TCGCGCGGTTCCATCTTGGGGGCCACTGGTTCGACCGCGGCGTCGAGATAGCCGAGCGCCTGCGCGTGGTGGCCGGCGTCCCGGATGCACCGATCCGGCGGATGCCGTGGGCGCTGTTGCCGCTGCTGGCGCCGTTCTCGGTCACGCTGCGGGAACTGCGCGAGATGCGGTATCTCTGGCAGGTGCCGGTGCGTCTGGACAATGCCGCGCTGGTCGACCTCCTTGGGTCCGAGCCGCACACGCCGATCGACACCGCCCTGCGGCACGCGTTGCAGGGGATGGGCTGCCTGCCCCCTGCGGTCACTTCCGACTTCGCTGCGGCGTGAACAGGGGTGGGCCCAGCGGCACCTCGTGCGGGCTGTCGTCGAGGTGAAACTGCAAGCCGTGGCCCGCGCCCTCGGGCGGCAGGGCGCGGCCCTTCTCGATGCGCAGCGGCGGCGAGGCGACACCCAGTTCGGCCAGCCCCGCACCCAGCACGTTTTCCAGCACCAACGCGTTCGGCACCGCTGGCAGCAGGTGAACCGCCCATTCCGCCATGTAATGCGGCGCCACCGGGCGGCCCGCCGCCTCGGCCAGCCGCGCCGTCGCAAGCCACGGGGTGATGCCGCCGATGCGGGCAATGTCGGCCTGCACGATGTCCACCGCGCCTGCCTGAAGATAGTGGGCGATGTCCTCGGGGGTATACAGCGACTCGCCCACCGCAACCGGGATGCCGCAGCGGCGGCGCAGGGCGGCATGGCCCGCGATATCCTCGGCGGGCAGCGGCTCTTCCAGCCATTCCAGCCCGAAGCGATCGAAGGCCCGGGCGCGGCGCACGGCCTCTTCAAGGTCAAAACCCATGTTGGCATCCACCGACAGGCGGTCGTCCGGCCCGATCGCCTCGCGCGCGGCGGACAGGCGGGCAAGGTCGTCGGCGATGTCGGGCAGACCCACCTTGATCTTGAACCAGCGATAGCCCTCGGCCCGAAGCTGGGTCAGCCGCTCTGCCAGCGCGTCCGGCGGGGCGAGGTCGATCAGCGACGCGTAGGCGCGGATGCCGGGCGTCTCGGCGCCCGCCAAGCGCCACAGCGGCTGGTCGTCCGCCTGCGCGCGCAGCTCCCACAGGGCGGTGTCGATCGCCGCAAGCGCCAGCGTCGTCGTCGCCCCGAAGCCGGTGCGGTACAGGTGGCCCCGCATCCAGTCCCACAAGGCCGCCGCGTCGCCGCCATCGCGGCCCACCAGATGCGGCAGGCAGTCGTCGCGCAGCATCGCCGCCACAGCAGAGCCGCCGACACCGGCGGTGTAGGACAGCCCTGTCGCCTCGTGCGCGTCGGTGCGCAGGGTGACGGTGATCAGCTCGACATGGCTGACGACGTGGGTCGCATCCTCCAGCCGGGTGACGGGCGGTACGCGGAACAGGCGCACCCGCGCATCGCGGATCGTCATCTCTGACATGTCAGTGTCCTCCCTCTTCACATGTTGCGCCTTAACGGGACGTCCGGGAAGCCCCCGCTTGCCAATCCCCGCGCGGCTTGCGACATCCTTGGCATGGGTGATTTTCTGAACGTATCCGCCTCGCTGACCGGACGCCGCTGGGTCGGTCTGTCGGTCGAGGCCGAGCGGCTGGCCGAGGCGATGGCGCAGGACTCGCGCCTGCCCCTGTCGGTCTGCCGCACGCTGGCCCGTCTGGGCGTTCCCGCGCAAGACGCCGCGACCTACCTTGCACCGGCGCTGCGCGACCTGTTGCCTGATCCGCTGACGCTGAAGGACATGGGCCCCGCCGCCGCCCGCTTCGTCGCCGCCGTCAAGCGACGCGAGCGGATCGCGGTCTTCGCCGATTACGACGTGGATGGCGGCACCTCGGCCGCGCTGCTGCTGACGTGGCTGCGCGAGATGGGGCTGGCCGCGACGCTGTACATCCCCGACCGCATCGACGAGGGCTATGGCCCGAACGTGACCGCGATGGAGGCGCTCGCGCGCGACCACGACCTGATCGTCTGCGTCGACTGCGGCACCCTCAGCCACGAGCCCATCGCCGCCGCCAAGGGCGCCGATGTCGTGGTTCTGGATCACCACCTTGGCGCCGAGACGCTGCCGCCCGCACTGGCCGTGGTGAACCCGAACCGGCAGGACGAGGATGGCGACCTTGGCCACCTGTGCGCCGCCGCCGTCGTGTTCCTGATGCTGGTGGAATCAAACCGCCTGCTGCGCGCCGAGGGCGTGAAGGGCCCGGACTTAATGGGCTATCTCGACCTTGTGGCGCTGGCGACCGTGGCGGACGTGGCGCCGCTGATCGGTGTGAACCGGGCGCTGGTGCGGCAGGGGCTGAAGGTCATGGCGCGGCGCGCGCGGCCGGGGCTGGTGGCACTGGGCGACGTCGCGCGGATGGACACCGCGCCGACGCCCTATCACCTTGGCTTCCTGCTGGGCCCCCGGGTCAATGCCGGCGGGCGGATCGGCGCGGCGGACCTTGGCGCCCGGCTTTTGTCCACCGCCGACCCGCACGAGGCGCAGGCCTTGGCCGAACGGCTGGATCAATTGAACACCGAACGCCGCGAAATCGAGAATCGCGTGCGCGACGCGGCGCTGGAACAGGCGGCGGAACGCGGGCTGGACGGCCCGCTGGTCTGGGCCTCGGGCGAAGGCTGGCACCCCGGCGTGGTCGGCATCGTCGCCTCGCGCCTGAAAGAGGCCACCAATCGCCCCGCCATCGTCATCGGCACCGAGGGCGGCATCGGCAAGGGGTCTGGCCGGTCGGTGTCGGGCATCGACCTTGGCGCGTCGATCCACCGGCTTGCGGCCGAAGGGCTGCTGGAAAAGGGCGGCGGCCACAAGATGGCGGCAGGCCTGACGGTGGCAGAGCCGAAGATCGAGGCCGCGATGGAACGGCTGGGCGAGATGCTGGCGAAACAGGGCGCCGCAGACATCGGCCCCCGCGACCTGAACGTGGACGGCATTCTGATGCCAGGCGCGGCGACGATCGAGCTGATTGAGCGACTCGAGCAGGCGGGACCCTTCGGCGCCGGCGCCCCTGCCCCGCGATTCGCCTTTCCGGACGTCGCCATCGGCTTTCGCAAACGGGTCGGAGAATCGCATCTGAAGCTCAGCTTCGGCGACGGCATGGGCGCGAAGATCGACGCCATATGCTTTGGCGCCTTCGACGGCCCGCTTGGCCCGGCGTTGGAAGATCACGGCGGCGCGCGCTTCCATCTGGCAGGCCGTCTGGAGATCAATCACTGGCAAGGAAGACAGACGGTTCAGCTGCGTCTGGAGGATGCCGCAAGGGCAGATTGAAAAAGGTGCCGAAAGGCGAAAAAACCCTCTTGCGGCGACTGCGGACCTCAACTAGATAGCTCCCCACGCCACGGCATGGCCCGTTCGTCTATCGGTTAGGACGCCAGGTTTTCAACCTGGAAAGAGGGGTTCGATTCCCCTACGGGCTGCCACTTATTCCCGAAGAGCCTTATTTTACTGGCACCTGAGTCATCAGGTGTCCCACGGCTTTGGTTGCGTGGGACACCTCGTGCCTGACGAGCCTTCTCCGCACGATCGAAGCCGGACTCGGCAAGGCGCTCGCGGTCGACATCCTGGACGTAGGGCGCCGCCGACTTGAAGTCGGAGTGCGACAGTCGGGCGGCGATTTCGAAGACGTTCGCGCCGGACTGAGCCAGCTCATGCGCGGTCGCTTTGCGAACACCGTGCTGAGACCGGGCGGCACGCTTTTCGACCACCTTCTCACCCGTCTTCTTGTCCTCTACCTCGACGTCACGAGTCAGGCCGGCTTGTTCCACCCACTTTGCAATCCTGTTGCTGAGAGAGTTCTTGGACTCGAACGGCCGTCCGTGGGCGGTCAGGATGAAAGCATCTTCATGCATATCACCCAGTTCCAATTCTTCGACGAGTTCACGCATCATGGGCACCAGGACATATTTCGAGCCCTTCTTCTTCGGTTGCCACCCGAGGTAGGCGCGTCCGTCCTTGAGCTTGATGTTTTCTGGGCCGATGTCGAACGTATCGCCAATGCGTCCGGCCATGTTCTTGGCCAAGTAAAACCAGCGACGGGCCATTGTTCCACGACCGTGCTTCGCAAGGAATTTCGATTCGTCTGCTTCGGACCAGACCTTCGCGCCGCCCTTTCCTTTGTGGGGGCTGGTGACCCTGTGAACTGCAGAATCCCTCGGAAAGCCGTGATCCTCGCCCCAGAGATACGCGGCCTTCAATGCCTTCAGACATGTCTCCGCCGCACCAGTCCTGGGACCGAAACTGTTCCTGATAAGTAGGAACGCATCTTTGGGCATATCGACATGCAAGGCCCCCATGCGGCGGCCCTTGTGTTCAACTTTGCAGGCTTGCGTGAGGCCACGTACCCTGCTGGCCATAGTGTCCTTCGACATGGTCCCAGCGTTGACCATGTCAGACATGGCCGCTGAATACCTTTCACGAAGTTCATCGAGCGTTGCGCGAGCCGCTTTCTGGGGAGGCTGAACCTGAAGCTTCTTGCCACGCCGTGCGGCGTCGTAGTGGACCTCGAAGTCGGGGTGACCAGGTGCGACTGCCAGCGTGATACGTCGCTTCTTGTTACCAAGGACACGAACACGCCAACGCGGATTTCCGGCAGGCGTCTTCTCTGGCAGCAGGCCCGGGTAATCCACTTCCAGTTTCATTTCACGTCCTCGAACTTCTCGGGTTCATCTTCACCAACCAAAGCCGCCCTTTCAATTGCTCCGCAGGCGGGGATAATATCGACCCAGAATGAGCCATCGGGATCGACGCGCACATGGCCGGGTGTCAGACCCGCCGCGACAATCGCATCGAGAGCGTTGGCCATCGAGGCCTTGGATAGTTTTGCAGCAGGCATGTCTGGCTCCTCATTTTCGAGGAGATGCGGCGGTTTCCCGTCGCTCGGAGATGATCTTGACCAGGGTTTGATATCTGGAGTTGACCGGGGGCTGGATCGAGAGAAGGACCCGCGACTGAGTATGCAAACGCGGGCCCCGGGGACGCATCACATGCGCCGTGCGGCTTTCGCGAGGTCGCATAGACGCGCGGCATACCAGCGGAGTCCGGCGTCGATGTTGAGGCGCTTGTCAGCGTCAGCGGGCGACAAGTGAATTTCCTCAGCCCGTAGCGACAGCAGCGTGTCGCATGCTTCGTCGAGAGCGATCTGCAGTTCTGGTTCTGCACCTCCGGGCGCGAGGCAGCGCTCTATTGCAGCCCGCAACGCCGGCCCCGGGCCGGTCGGAAAACGCCGGAGAAGATCGTCGAGGCCTGTCCCGTGCCGGGCGAGAAAACTGCGCGTCAGGCGATGAGCTGTCGCGCGCGGCACGCCGGTCTTCGGATCGATGGTGATGAGTTCTTGTCTACCCATTCCGGGTCTCCCTGGCATCCGATGGGCTGCCCAATGCAGCCCGGAACTTTGTCGGTGCCGTTTTCTTCAAGACCCCGCCAGCAGGAGGTTCGGCGGGGCTGATCACTCGCGAGTACTTCGCCGGTGATCCTCGAGGGCATGCGCGGATGTTCCGGTCCGCTCGGTACATGCCCTTGATCGGTTCGGGCCTTCGTGGGGCCGCGACTTGCGAAGCCGGTCTCGCAAAAAAGACCGGCTTCGGAAACCGCGGCGCTGCGTCTCGGCGCTATTCCGAGAGGCCCATCTCACGGAAGTATCTCACCGCCGCGAGGCTTTCGTGGGCAGAAAGGTCCGCGGCAAACACGATCGTGCCTGGCGATGTCCACTTGGCACCAGACGTGCTTGTGAAGTAGCCCAGCACGCCGAGGCCCTTGACTGCGGTTCTGATGATCGAATCCTCGTCGAAGGGATGCTCGGTTTCCGCGACACCGACTTCCAGGGATACTCCCATGGCCTCGTAGAATTTCGCCACAGCGACGAGGGTGTATCGCGGCCGGCCGGGGTGTTTGTGCTCGCACCAGGCTTTTACCTGGCCAAGGTCACGCGACAGCTCAGTGCGCATCATCGCCAGCTTCGGATCCCAGGTCATCGGATGCCTCCTTGTCTCCGCGTCTCACCGAGATGGCGCGGCAACAAGGAGGCATCCGGCGAACGTTTTCCCGGCTTCGCCTTGCCTCCCACTCCTATCGATCATGTCTGTCCGACGGGAGAGGTCCAGGAGAGGGGCACCCTTTCTTGGCCGCGCGGGACGCGAGCAGGATGGGGTGTCGGGGAAGGAGTGCGGAACGACCTTCCTCGACCCGTCGGAGACGCCAGGGGGGTGTGCAGAGGGGGGAGTGGCGAACGACGACCCCTTGCCCGCCGGAGGCGCCTGAGAGGGTCACAGGGAGAGGCGGCGAGCGCTCTCCCTCCTGGGGTGTCCAGAGGGGGCGCAGCGCCCCTTTGGCCGGCGGTGTGTATGGAGCAAGCGCAGCGCAGAGTAATACACATAGTCGGTCCCTATGTGTATCGAGGAAGCCGATCCCGGTTGGCCTGAATACCGCCCGCCCGCGCCAGCGGGACCCATTTCCGCTTCACCTGAACCTCGGAAGGTGGAGCAAATGGAAGGACCTCAATTCGCGCATATCGAAACCTATTCTGCGAAAGGCAAGTCGGCCGCCAGTCCGGATGAGTTCTTCGGCAAGCGCAAGAATGGGCAGAAGGCTTGGACGGCACAAGAGATCATCGACGAACTCGAGCGCCTCGAGCACGCATCCCAGCATGTCATTCCCGGTCGTCCGGGCCCCGAGGTCATTCCCGGAGACGTCGACAATTTCGTCGATCTGCGGGAGGCACAAAGAAGGGCGGCGGCCGTCAAGACCACGGTCTCCTATGAACAACCTGATGGGTCGGTCATGCTGCGCGAACGCAAGATCCGTGCCGACACCGCCTCGATTTATGCAAGCGTCGTGTCCTTGCCGGTTCGAACAGAGGAAGCCCTTTCGGATCCGGTGGTGCGTGCTCGCGCGGCAAAGGTTCTCCAAAAGGCGATCAAGCACGACCGCGAACGGATCGAGAAAGCCGGGGGGCGTTTCATGATGGCGGTGGTGCACTGGGACGAAGAATTTCTGCACGCTCACATCATGGCGCTGGACCCCGAGCGCGGTTCGGTGAAGCATCTGCATCCCGGACATGCCGCGAAGGGTCGGGTTTTCACGGAAGCCGAAGGCCGCAAGCTCTCGAAGCGCCATGTCAACAAGCTGGGAAACATTGCCTACTGCGACGCCATGCGAGGATGGCAAGATGATTTCTACGCGGCCGTGTTCAAGGATGCCGGGCTGCTAAGATATGGACCGAGGCGTGAGCGCCTGAGCACTTCGGACTACAAGCGGGCGAAGGAGTCCGCGAGACTCCGGGCCGAGGACGAGCAACGGCGCACGGAGCTCGAAAATGCCGAGATGCGCATCACCGACGAACTCGAACGCGCGAAGGTCGTCGCCGCGACGGCGGAGCAGAAAGCGGAGGCGATCGACGCAGGCACCGCTGCCGTTCTCGACGAGAAGATCGCATACAGGCCTGCGACCTCGGCGAAGTCGGAAGGACTTAATTTCGGCCCGAATGCGCCCTCCGACCCGAAAGACCGCAATCAACTCGCGCGGCGAATTCAGCCGGCCTTCGATGTCGTCGTGAAGTTCGCAAAGAAACTGGCGTCGGTGAACCAGATGAAGACTTCTGCCGACAGAAGGGTGGCCGTTGCTGACTCGATGCTCGAGAATGTTCGCGCGAACCAGGCGCGGGTCGAAGACCGCGAGATCGAGGTGGATCGGTCCGAGACCCTATTCAACTGGAAATCCCGAGCTCTCGCTAAGGTCGTGAGCTCCATGAGAGGCTGGGTGCCGAAACCCGTACAGTTCGTCGTCGACGCGCTTGAGCGAGGAGAGGACCCGGTTGCCGAGAAGACGGCCGATGCCTTCCCGGGCGCCTGGAGCATTCCGAAAAATGCGGACCGAAGTGCGCTGCAGCTCGAGCTGGACGACATGACCAACGCATCCCTCTCGAACTGCTTCTCCGCGACGCAGGACGCATTTCTGTTGACCGACGGCGACAGTGATGGTGCGCTGCAAGGCACGTACGCGACTGCCGTCAGGTTGCTCTTCCACGAGGCGAGGCAGCGCGGTCTGGATCTTGAAACCGGACGCCATGATCCCGCGAAGGCTCTGAGCAAGGATCGCGCCCACCTGCACATCGATACGCCGCCGAAGCCGATACGGGTGAAACGCAAGGTTCGGGTTCGCCAGCTCGTCCGATAAGATCATCTTGGGGGCATTATTGGGAGCCGCCACCGGGCGGAGTGCCGCCCGGGGGCCAGCTAAGAGTCCGTCAGCAGTTTCCTGACCTGGGATCCGGCCAGAGATTCTGAGCGAAATCACTCGGCCGCGATGGGCTCGGGATCACCGTGCTTCTTCTCGCCAAGCTTGTCGTTGGGAAACATGTCCAGCTGGTTGTCGACGTTCTCCTCGGTCGCCGGCGGTGTGTCGTCGGCATCATCGGTCGGGTTCTTAGTCTTGCGAGGCGCCTTCGTCCGCTTCACCCGGCTGACGATGTCCTTCTCGCGCTCCATCAGACGCCCGTTGAGACGCGCGATTTCAAGCTGCGCGTCGTGCAGAGTGGCCTGGGCTTCGTCGAGCCGCTTTTCCAGGTCTTGGACCCGCATCTCCGCGTCGTCCCGCTCGTCTTCGACCAGCGCGCAGTTCGCGAGCGCCTCGTCGACTTCGCCTTTGAGGCGCTCGAGTTCGACGGCATGCGCCCGACGGTCCGATGCTGCGATCTCGTCCGCGAGTTCCCAGGACATCTGCCACATGGCGGCTGCGGCATCGCGAAAATCCTCGGGCATCTCCGGGGCGGCCCGGGCCGCCTGTTCCTTCGCCGCGATCTCCGCGGTGATCTGCTTCACCTTCGGAGAGATGTCCCGAAACGATCCGCCTCCGAGGAGGTCGCGCACCGCTTGGTTCGTGACCGGCTTGCCGTCGGCGGTAAGCTGTTGGATTGCGTCACGGACCTGCTTTTCCAGGGACGTGTTGTTCTTCTTTTGGGCCATGTCCGGCTCCCATTTTGGTAATGGTAAGCGCCGGTAATACCGTTACCTCGCGCTACCGCCCCGACGGGGTGGTGCTGAGGAGATGGGTCTACTTCTAATAGGCAAAAAACGCCGAAAAGAAAAAAGTCGGCCCGCCGACAGCCTTTCTTTTTTGCCTCCTGAAGGAGATGATCGAGGGCCCGGAGCCGTGTGACGCTGCCTCCCTCGGTCGAGCATCGCAGAGTCCGGTGTCCCTCTTCCGGTCACATGGTGCTTCCCGGGTTCGACGAAAAAGAAAATGCCGGGTTTCGCAAAAGTATACTTTGCGCCAGCATTCGAACCTCCGCACTGGGAGAATTGATCCCAACCCTTTTTCCGACGATAAATGGCGCAAGCAAATCAACCGACTGGCGACCCAACGCCAGGGAAGGGACGGCAGATGACCATCGAAAAGACGCTCTTCGCGGCGGCCGACAAGATGCGCGGGTCCATGGATCCGGGCGAATACAAGCACGTGGCCTTGGGCCTGCTCTTCCTGCGCTACATCGGCACCGCCTTCCAGCGGAAGTATGACGAGCTCCTGCCCGAGGGTGAGGAGGTTGCCGAGGATGTCGACGAATACCTCGCCGACGGTATCTTCTGGGTGCCCGAGGCGGCGCGCTGGAGCACGTTGGCCGCGAACGCCAAGGATAAGGGCATCGGGGTCAAGGTCGATAACGCCATGCGTGCGATCGAGGCCGACAACGAGCAGCTCAAAGGCGCGCTCCCGAAGGTCTTCGGGCGCGAGTCTCTCGACCCCTCCATCGTGACCGGCTTAGTCGACCTCTTCTCGAACATCGAGTTCGACGGCACGCCCCGGGACTTCGACCTGATCGGCCGCATCTACGAGTATTTCATCTCCGAATTCGCCAGCAACGAGGGCAAGCGGGGCGGCGACTTCCACACGCCGAAGCCGATCGTCGAGCTCATCGTCCAGATGATCGAGCCCGCGCGCGGCCGCCTGTATGAGCCCTGTCATGGGTCGGGCTCCTTCATGGTCCAGTCCGAGAATTTCCTCGAGGCGCACAAGTATCGCCGGGCCGACCTCGCCATCTACGGGCAGGAGCGGAACCACACGACCTACGGCCTCGCGCGGATGAACCTCGCCATCCGTGGGATCGTTGCGAACCTGCAATGGAACGCCGAGGGCACGCTCCTCCGCGATGCCTTCCCGGACGAGAAGTTCGACTACGTCATGGCCAATCCGCCGTTCAACATCTCCGACTGGTCCGGTGACATCCTGGCGGAGGACCGTCGCTGGAAATTCGGCACACCTCCGGTCGGCAACGCCAACTTCGCCTGGATGCAGCACATCTACGACAAGTTGGGCAGCACCGGCATCGCGGGTGTGGTCATGGCCAACGGCTCCATGTCGTCCATGTCGAGCGGAGAGGGCGACATTCGCCGCGCCATGGTCGAGGCCGAGGCGGTGGACGCCATGATCGCCCTGCCGGGACAGCTCTTCTACGGCACCCAGATCCCGGCCTGCATCTGGATCTTGGCGAAGGATAAGTCGAACGGCGTGGCGAAGGACGCCAAGCTGCGTGACCGGCGCGGCGAGGTGCTGTTCATCGACGCCCGCAAGATGGGCGCGCTGGTGCCGGGATCGCGCAAGCAGAAGGAACTGTCGCAGGAGGAGATCGCGCGCATCGCCACCGCCTACCACGCCTGGCGTGGAGAGCCGGACGCGGGCGCCTATGCCGACGAGCCGGGCTTCTGCAAGGCGGCCTCCATGGAGGAGATCGCGAAGCACAACTACGTCCTGACCCCGGGCCGCTATGTCGGCGCCGGCGCGGCCGAGGAGGACGGCGAGCCTTTCGAGGAGAAATTCGTCCGGCTGACGGCAGAGCTTCGGGCACAGTTCGCCGAGGGGCGGCGGCTGGAGAAGGAGATCGAGGCGCGGCTGGAGAGCCTGTCGTGACGGTCTCTGCCGCTATTGGGGAATTGCCCGACCACTGGAAGACCGCACGCTTGAAGGATCTGACATCCAAGATCGGAAGTGGTGCGACTCCGAGAGGGGGTGCAGCCACATACCTCCCGGCACGCATAGAGCACTCGTTGATCCGAAGTCAGTGCGTCCATGACCGGCAATTCGATCTCGACGCCCTTTCGTTCATCTCTCCCGAACAGGCTAAGGGCCTCCGAGGCGTCGAGGTGCGCAGTGGTGATCTTCTTTTGAACATCACCGGGGATGGCGTCACGTTTGGTCGTTGTTGCCTTGCTCCTGACGCTGCCCTCCCCGCAGTCGTCAACCAGCACGTGGCGATCATTCGTCCTGATCGTGCGAGACTGTCGCCTGGTTTCTTGCTGAGCTTTTTAACGCATCCAGAAGCAAAGCCATACATAGAGAGCTTCAACGCCGGTGGCTCGAGGCGGGCTATCACCAAGGGGCACATCGAAAACTTCGAGATACCATTGCCTCCGATAGCCGAGCAGGAGGCAATCGCGGCTCTACTACAGGCCCTCGACGACAAGATCGAGCTGAACCGCCGGATGAGCGCGACGCTGGAGGAGATGGCGCGGGCGCTCTATCGGTCCTGGTTCGTGGATTTCGACCCCGTCCACGCCCGCGCCCTCGGCCAGTCCCCCGCCCACATGGACCCCACCGCCGCCGCCCTTTTCCCCGACAGCTTCGGCCCCGACGGCCTGCCGAAGGGGTGGGAACGAAGGTCCCTCGATGATATCGTAGATTTTCTGAACGGCGCGGCCCTACAGAAATTTCCGCCCGAGGACGGAGCAGAGAGCCTGCCTGTCATCAAGATCGCGGAGCTTCGGTCTGGCATCACCTCAAAGTCCGGCCGCGCCGGGCTTCAGGTCCCGGAAAAATACAAGATCAGCGATGGCGATGTCTTGTTCTCGTGGTCGGGTTCGCTGCTTCAGAAGGTATGGACAGAAGGCCCCGGCGCGCTGAACCAGCACCTGTTCAAGGTCAGCTCCGAGGTCGTCCCGAAATGGTTCCATTTCTTCGCGGTAGATCAGCACATGGAGGAGTTCCGACAGGTTGCCGCGTCGAAGGCAACAACGATGGGCCATATCCAGCGGCATCATCTCAAAGAGGCGATGATTGCGATGCCGGAAGACGATGCTGTCGTTGCCGCGGCGGGAGAATTGATCGGCCCCGCCTTTGAACGTGCAATTTCCGCCGACCTTGAAAGCCAGACTCTGGCGACCCTCCGCGACAGCCTTCTGCCGCGCCTCATGTCCGGCGAACTCCGCATCCGCGAGGCCGAGAAACGGGTCGAGGAGGTCGTCTGATGAGCGTGGCGGCCGGGGATCTGCGGGCCTATCTACGCCTCTTGGCGGGCCAGATTTGGCATGATCAGGATGATGCTTTCCACCATGGCCTCACCCTGCAGGAAGAGACGCTCACCGAAACGTTGTTGTTAAAAATGGCGAGGGACTTCTCGCCTCTTGGGCTTGAGGTCCTGATGTTCAACAAAGGCCAGGAGGGCGAGAACGGCGCCGACTGGGAATGGTTCTTCGATGGTCCGGAGTGTTCAGTCGGATTCCGTATTCAGGCGAAGGTATTGAAGCGGGGCGAGGGCTCGCCGGGAAAATACGCGCAACTGGGCAAGCCTGCGGGTCAGACGCAAAAACTAATCGATGACGCCAAGAAATACGGGCTGAACCCGATCTACATTTTCTACAATCACCGATGGGTTCAGAATCATCATCTTTTCGGTCCGTCGGTTCAGCCGGACTGGTTCGGCAGAAGCTGTTGGGGGTGCTCGGTCGCGACCGCAGAGTTCATCAAGGGCATATCGGACACAAAGGGTAACCCGGATAAGAACCTCGCCACCGTGATCAAGGGATCGCGGCCGTGGCACCGATTCTTCCGGCTCGGAAAGACTTGCGGGACGCAGAAAGCCACCGAGCATATGCCGGGCGGCCAAGAATTCCGACCGAGATCGCCCACGCCCGAGTGGGTTATCATGCTTCGCGAATTTCGAAGTGCCAATGAGGAGGTCAGGCGAGAGACGATGGACCGTGTCCTGACTGACCGCGATGTTCAGGGCGTTGCCCTGATCACTTCCCGGCAGGAAGGCTGACCCATGTTCCAGATCGACCGTTCCGCCAACCGCCTGCGCAAGCTCGAGCGCACCAGCTTCTCCGAGGTCGGGTTCCGGGAACGGGAGCATCTCCAGGAATGGCTGGCCACCATGCCGGACGCGCTCTGCGAGGCGATGAGCGAGGGCGAGGACGGCCTGCTGATCATCCAGAAGGAGTTCGATGGGTTCGACGGCACCCGGGAGCGCCTCGACCTGCTGGCGCTGGACCGGGCCGGGCAGCTTGTCATCATCGAGAACAAGCTGGACGATTCCGGCCGGGATGTCGTCTGGCAGGCCCTGAAATACGCCGCCTATTGCTCAAGCCTGAAGAAGGCAGAGATCGTCGGCATCTTCCAGCAGTATCTCGACCGCCAGGGCGGCGGCGACGCGGCCGGGCTTATCTGCGACTTCCTGGGGGAGGACACGCTGGATGAGGTCGTCCTGAACGACGGCACCAACCAACGCGTCGTCTTCATCGCGGCGAATTTCCAACGCGAGGTCACGGCGACGGTGCTCTGGCTGCGCGAGCACCAGATCGACGCGCGCTGCGTCAAGGTCGTGCCCTACCGGTTCGGCGAGGAGATCTTCGTCGACCTCCAGCAGGTGATCCCCACGCCCGAGGCGGCCGACTACATGATCCGCATGGCCGAGAAGGACAGCGAGGAGAAATCGGCCAAGGGCGCCCAAAAATGGAGCCACCAGATGCGGCTCGAGTTCTGGGAGCAGGCTCTGGAGGCGCTCCGCGGCGCCGGCCTCGAGCGATGGCAGAACATCACGCCGTCGCGGGATCACTGGTTGAACTCCAGCATCGGCGTCTCGGGCGTCACGCTGACACTGATCTTCCTGCGACACGAGGTGCGGGTCGAGTTCCAGTTGAACCGATCCGACCGTGACGAGAACAAGTGGCTCTTCGACCAGCTTGCCGAGAACAGGGAGACGTATGAGCAGACCGTCGGCGAGGAACTCGAGTGGCGCCGGATCGACGACAAGAAGGTCAGCATGGTTGTCTGCAAGACGCCGGTCCAGGGCTACAGCAAGGAGAACTGGCCGGAGATGATCGCTTGGCTGGTGGACCACTACCGGAAGATGGATGAGGCCTTCTCCGAGCCCGTGCGGGGGCTGGCGGCGCGCATGAAGCCAGGTGGAGGCTCCTGATGGCCTGGAACTCGGAATCCGACCTCGAAGACTGGATGATGGGGAAGCTGGCCGGGCTGGGCTATGCCGCCGACTCCGGCGCCGAGATCTCGCCCGAGAAACGTGATCCGGAGCGCCGAAGCTTTCACGAGGCGATCCTGAGAAAGGTCTTCGAGAAGGCCGTTCGGCGCCTCAATCCCGGGCTGCCCGACGGCGCCGTCCAGGAGGTGATGGCCCGCGTCACCGACGAGGTCTTCGCCGGTGACCTCATGGCCGAGAACCGCCGCCTGCACGGCCTGATGACCGGCGGCGTCCCGATCACATACTTCAGCCAGGGAGAGGAGCGCCATGAACGGGCGCGCCTTGTGGACTGGGGCGATCAGGACAACGCCTGGCATGCCTTCAACCAGGTCGACATGGTCGGGCGGAACCCGCGCATCCCCGACATCGTGATCTACCTGAATGGTCTGCCTCTGGTCGTGGTGGAGCTGAAGGGCACCGAGGGCGCCGATATCGAGGCGGCCTTCAACCAGATCGAAACCTACAAGGCGGACATCCCGAACCTGTTCCGGACCTCGGTCTTCTCGGTGATCTCCGACGGGCTGAACGCCCGATACGGCACTCTCTCGGCTGGCTTGGACCGGTTCATGCGGTGGCGGACCATCGACGGCGAGACCATCCTGTCGGAGCGCGAAGGTCTCGCTCTGAATACGCTGACCAAGGGTCTGCTGAACCGGTCCGTTTTGCTCGACATGTTGCGCTGGTTCACGGTCTTTGAGGACGAGGGCAAGGGGCCGATCAAGAAGGCGGCCGGCTATCACCAGTTCCACGCGGTCCGGAAGGCCATGGAGTCGATCCTCGGGGCCCGAGGTGACGATGGCAAGGGCGGCGTCATATGGCACACTCAGGGCTCCGGAAAGTCGCTCTTGATGACCTTTCTCGCCGGGCGCGCCATGCACTTGCCGGAGCTGGAGAACCCGACTGTTCTGGTCCTCACCGACCGCAACGATCTCGATAACCAGCTGTTCGCCACGTTCGGCCGATGCAAGGACCTTCTCGGCGAGACGCCGGTGCAAGCGGACAACATCGAAGAACTGAAGGCCCTGCTGAACCGGCAGGTCGGCGGCATCGTGTTCTCGACGATCCAGAAATTCCGGCCGGAGCGCGGCCAGGACTTCCCGGAGCTCACCGACCGCTCCAACGTCATCGTCATGGTCGACGAGGCGCACCGGACACAATACGGGTTCGAGGCCAGGATGGACCAGAAGACCGGCGAGGTTCGCCATGGTCTGGCCCATCACCTCCGCACGGCCTTACCGAGGGCCGTCTACGTCGCATTCACCGGCACACCGGTCGAACTGGTTGGCGCGAACACGCGATCAGTGTTCGGCGACTACATCGACGTCTATGACATCACTCAGGCGGTCGAGGACGGCGCGACCGTGCCGATCTACTACGAGGGGCGTGTGGCCCGCGTGGACATCGCCGAGGATCTACGCGACAGCCTCGACGAGGAGTTCGAAGAGGCGACCGAGGCACTGGCTGAGGATGAGGCAGGGGCCGCGGCCAAGAAGTGGTCGCAGATCGAGAAACTGGTCGGCGCTGGTCCGCGCCTGGATGCAGTCGTCGCCGACATCCTCGAGCATTTCGACGCCCGCCTCGAGGCCATCGACGGCAAGGCGATGATCGTCTGCATGAGCCGCCGTATCTGCGTCGAGGTCTACGAGCGCATCGTCGCTGCCCGCCCTGATTGGCATTCGGAAACCGACGAGACCGGCGCGGTGAAGGTCGTCATGACCGGAAACGCCACCGATCCGCAGAATTTCCAGCCCCACATTCGAAGCAAGGCGAAGCTGGAAGGCCTCAGGAAAAGATACAAGGATACGGGCGACCCGCTGAAGTTGGTGATCGTCCGTGACATGTGGCTGACCGGCTTCGATGCCCCTTGCATGCACACCCTCTACGTAGACAAGCCCATGAAGGGGCACGGATTGATGCAGGCGATTGCCCGGGTGAACCGGGTCTTCGCCGGAAAGCCCGCCGGTCTCGTCGTCGATTATATCGGCCTTGCGGCCGATCTAAAGAAGGCACTCGCGCATTACTCGCAGGGAGACCAGGCCCAGACGGGCGTCGACGAGCGCGAGGCCGTCGCAGCCTTCCTGAGTGCGCTGGATGTCGCGCGTGGATTGTTCCATGGCTTTGATTACTCCCGAGTCCTCGGTGGCACGGCGGCGGATCGTATCGAGATTCTGCCAGCGGCGGCAAACCATGTTCTCCATCATGCGCGTGCCGATGGGCAGGAAGATCACAAGGACTTCGGCAAGCGGTTTCTGGATGCCGTTGCAGCGCTCGCCAAGGCCTTCAAGCTGGCGGCAGGGTCGCCGGAAGCCAAGGAGCACACCGAAGAAGTGGCCTTCTTCTTGGCTGTGAGGTCCGCCCTGCAGAAACTCGATGTGAAGGGCGGCGGAGGGCGGAAGTCCTCACCGGACTTCGCGATAGAACAGTTGCTGAACCGGGCTGTCGCCTCGACCGAGGTCGTGGACATCCTCGAGGCGTGCGGTTTCGACCGCCCCGATATCAGCGTTCTATCCGAGGAGTTCCTCGTCGAGATCCAGCACATGCAGCACAAGAATCTCGCCGTGGAAGCCCTGAAGAAGCTTCTGAACGGCGAGATAAAGGCGCGGACGCGGGGCAATATCGTGCAGAACCAGAAGTTCTCCGAGCGGCTCACCAACGCGATCGCGCGATATCACAACCGGAGCGTGGATGCTCTCCAGGTGATCCAGGAACTCATCGGCATGGCCAAGGACCTAAGCGCCGAGCCCGAGGACGACATGTCGGAGGCGGAGCGAAGCTTCTATGACGCTCTGGCACAGAACGAGAGCGCGGTGGATGTCATGGACAACGACCAGCTAAAGGTCATCGCAGCCGAGCTCGTCAGGTCTGTTCGGGAAAATTCTGGCGTGGACTGGTGGCAGCGCGATGACGTGCGCGCAAAGATGCGCGTGGCCGTGAAGCGGATTCTCCGGCGGTATGGATATCCCCCGGACTTGCAGGCCGAGGCCGTGAAACTCGTCATCAAGCAGGCTGAGGCCCTGGCACGCAGGATGTAGGCGTCGAGATCGCCGTCCGACGTGCCGAGGCCGATTTCCGGTTATTGGGGGGTTCTACCTCAGTTTCTGCGTTTCTCCCGGTTCTCTGGCAACAATATCGAGACAATCCAGAGGGTTGTAGCCCAACGCCTTCCACTTCTGTGGCGATGTCCGGGAGTTTTGCGGCCGTTTCGGATCATATCGTGGCCCGGCAGGACGGTCTTTCGGATGTCGGAGTCGGAATTTCCCGTGGCATGGCAATCTTCGTGGCGTTGTCGGACGATTCTGTGTGATCCGCTGCCAGTTATTCGGTGGGTTCTGCATTTTTTGCGGCGCTCGATCGGAACCATCTCCTCTCCAACGAAAATAGGAGAGACCGATGTCCAAACCCAGCGAATTCCTCTGTACCGAGCGGTGCATCCAGCACATCGAAGACGCCCACCTTCCCCTCTATGCTCTGCGACTTGTCCATGCCTGCCACTACTTTGTGGATCAGACCCCAGGGCTTTCCATGCAGAACATGGCCCTGCACCAGGACAGACACTACACCGTGCGCTGCCAGACCTTGCTGGAGGTGACCGGGACGCCAGAGGCGAACGACTTCGACATGATCAGGGAGGGAGTCGAGGAGCTTCAGGGCTGCAAGATCTTCAATTATCTTGATCTTCATGAGAGCGGACGAAAGCTGACGTTTCACTTCGCGAATAGATATCCTGACGACGCCGTGAGAAAGAAGAACGACAAGTTCGCGTTCGTGGACGTTGATCAGGTGCGAACTCTAAGGAAACCGGAGCAAATCCAATTCTATACGCGATCCGCGATGGTTCTGCGGAGCGATTATCCGAAGTTCGTCCTTCCATGGAAACAGTCCAGGGATGGGGCTTGGCTAAAAGTGAAGAAGCGATGGTTGACGGCTGCACGGCAAGTCGGGTTGAGACTGGGGGTGGACTGTGTCCTGATTCCGCAGATCAACGTCGAGACTGACGAGGTTTCCCAGGTGCAGGTCAAACTGGTGCCGAAGGTTTCGCCGTGGTCACCGGGCAAACTCTTTCCTCGTGACGGACAAGGAGTCGCCCTGGTGATCAATGGCAAGAGCGAAACGCTCTCTCGGCCCGAACTGCGTGCACGGCGGAACTGGCGCCGGGCGGATCAGGCGTAGGTCGGCCGTGGGACACCCTTCTGGCAAGTCATTGAACTCCATAAGATTGTCTGAGCGAGTTCGTGGGACACCAAGACAAGCAAAATCAATCACTTAGGATCGAGGTCGGAATCCCCTACGGGCTGCCACCTTTTCCCCGTAGTACTCTGAAACGTCTACGAAAAGGTCCGTTACAATTGGGCGCATTCCCAAGAAGATCCTCCAAACTGATGGCGCACGACCGCCAATTTTGCTGTTCGTCGTGGAGCATCTACGCCGGTTCGCGGAACTCGCGGCCCTTTTGATTTGCGAACTTGCGCATCGTTACCGCTTCGGCACTTCGCCCACCGTGTTTTCAACGAGGGCTTTCTGAACCCGCTTTCGCACCAACGCGCGCATCGTGCATACGAAAGAACGACCTTCCACTGACAGCAAGAGCCCGACACGGCCACCCGGTTCGCTTGGGCTTAGCGCGGCACCTTAGTGCTGAATTGGCCGTCAACATGGGGTCGATGTCATCTCTCGTCGTCGCCCTTTCCGCTTGCTTCGACATTGCCGACAATGGCTTGCCCCCTCCTGGATGGTTACCCTCCCCTCACGGGCCACTTGCTGTCCCGTTGACGGGTTGTCTTCTGCGATTCCTTAACTGCGTCGAACGTTTGTAGGGCATTCGGTTAGCGTCGTGGGTCGACGAAGGGCCATTTACGGATCGGCAAACGCGATCCCGAGTAATGCTATCCCATTAGAAGTTATAACAAATACATCCCATCGACTGACCTCACACCCTTTTGCCCGTTTAGCCAAAACTCGGAGGTGCACCACAATCGTGCGAGTTGGCGGAGCGCGATACACGTCACAGGAAAATTGCCGGTCGGAGCAAATGTCACCCATTCGCTACGTGCGGCCTAACCTCGCCTTGCATCCTAGCTTTGCTGACTAGAAATCGCGAGGATAGCGCCTGGCAGTCTCAATGACCGGAAAATCCGCAGCACTCAAATTGCGCGGCCAGTTCTTTGGTCGCCTGCATTCAGCCGATGCACAAGGTCGACGATCCCCGCCGTCGCGGTCTTCGAGTAGATCGCGCTCAGATGGGTGCGGACCGTGGTTTCACGCAGTGCCAGCTGCTGCGCGATGGCCTTGGGCGCCATGCCCTGCCCGACCAGCGAGCAGATGCGGAATTCGCTGCGGCTGAGCCCGGCGGGGTTGGACACGTCCATGATCGGAAGAGAGGCCGGCTTGGGCGCGGCTTCCAGATCCTTCGGCACGGCCGCAAGGATCAAAGCCTGCACCACGCCCATCGCACGCCGCGACCAAGTGTCCGTGAGAACTTGTGCAAGGTACGAGACAAGGCTTTCCGTCCGGCTTGCGGGCGCGGCGGAGAACTGAAGCTCGAGACAATCGATGAACCCGTTCGCGCGGCCGATGACGATGGTGATCGCTTCCGCGACGCCGTCCCGGGCGCCGGCGTGACGGGGCATCCCGTCTTGAGACCGGCTTTCAGACAAACGCCAGACCGACCCCGCCTGCGCAGAACTCAGGTAGCTGCCCAGAACCCTGTCGGACAGAACCTCTCCTACGGCGCTTCTATACAGCGCGTTGGTTTCACGCTGGGTCAGAAGCACGCGGCGGAAGGTGCCGGATTTGGGGTCTCCGCGGACAAGCAGCGCGGCGTCCGCAGTGAACAGGTGCATAAGAGCGCAAATGGCTTCGTCTAGGTCGCCCCGTCCCTGAACGGCTTCTGTCCAGGAAACTGCGATGCCTAACATGGCACGCACTGGAACTTGGCCTTGGGTGGTTGAACCTCGCAATTCCGAGATCATATCAACTTACCTACCAGCAATCGGCCAAAAACCCGGCCGTACAAATAAATCGGTCTGGAATTCATTAATTTGAATGAACGTCACGTCAATTACACATGGTAATTACCCACAGATTGACGCCTGATCCGTCAACAAACCACGGAATTGGTGCGGCACTGTAAACCTAGCGGCGCCTCTCTTTTAACGTTTAGCGTTGAGGCGGCGCCGATTCCGCGAATACGGCGCCCGGCATGCCGAACCGAATCCCCCGTTCCGCCCTCTTTCTGCCCGAATCGCGATGCGCTGCCGATTCGTGGACGGCGATCCATTTCACACCTGTCGCGGTTTTTCCCGGCGAGGCAATCTGCCGAAAGACCCCTACAACCTGGCCGCGAAATCCTCGGACAACTGTCGAATATTCGGCGGGCCATCAATCTCGTTAACTTTATGGCAAGGAATTCGACGCTGCTGCTTTCGGGTTCCGCTTACCGGGTCAATCCTGGCCCATCCATTGCACCTTTTGGGGGAAGACCATGAAAATCGTTAAGAAAATCAAAATGTTCTCGAAAGACGAAAGCGGCGCTGCGATCGTCGAATACGGCCTGGCCCTGCTGGTTGTCGCCAGCATCGGCGTGGGTGCCTTCAGCGCGCTCGGCACCACCACCGACGCCAACGTCGATGCTGCTTGTGCCGCCGTCGGCGCGACCTGCTGATCTAACAAGACCGCACTGCGTCAGCTGCCGCCGGCGCAGTGCGTCCCTTCCGGGGCGCCGACCGCCCCACCCCGAGACACCGAGGAGACACCCATGCGACTGAAGCCCTTCCTGACTGCCGTGACCGGAGTCCTCGTCGCTGGGGGATCGGTCGTTATCGCGAAACAGGCCATGTTCGATGACCAGCTTGCCGCCGAGGCCGCCGCGGCCCAGGTCGAGTTTGTCGAGATCTACGTCGCCCGCCAAGAGATCCCGTTCGGTCAGCCGATCGAACCGCATCTGGTGACGACTCAGAAGTGGCCCAAGGAATTCCTGCCCGTCGGCGTCTTCGCCGACGCAGACACGCTGTTCCCGACTGTCGAGGAAGGCCCGCGCCGCGCGAAGGGTCAGTTCTTCGTCGGGGAAGTCATCCTCCGTACCAAAGTTTCCGAGCACGGCGACAAGGTGACCATCGTCAGCAAGCTGGGCGAAAATACCCGCGCCATGGCGATCAAGGTCGATGCCGTTACCGCCGTCGGCGGCTTCGTGACACCGGGCGACTTCGTCGACATCGTATTGACGCAGGGCAGCCAGACCGAGCTGCGCGCTGTCACCATTCTTCAGAACGTCCGCGTCATCGGCGTCGACCAAAGCTCGGAAGAGCAGACCGACAAGCCGTCCGACGTGCGCACCGTGACTGTCGAGGTCACGCCGGAACAGGGTCAGCGCCTTGCGCTCGCGCAGAAGGCCGGCACGCTAAGCCTGACGCTGCGCACCCTCGACGGGGTCGAGGACCGCCCGCTGGACATGGTCGAGCTTCGCGACCTTCTGCAAATGAAATCACCCATGGAAGAAGACGAGCGCGCGCCGACGATCACCGTGCGGCGTGGCAACACGGCGGAGCTTGTCCCGCTGAGCGGCCCGGCTTCGAACAACTGATCGGCCGCACCCGGCCGCCTGCAACCGAAACCTTTGGCAAAGGAACGCGTCATGCCCATCTCGACCGCAGCACGCCGGTTCCTTCGCTCCGAAGACGGCACCATCGCCCTGATCTGGAGCTCTGCCCTGATCGTCTTCATCGGCTTTCTTGCGCTGGTGTTCGACGTGGGCCGGCTGGGCGCCACGCAAAGCGAGCTTCAGTCCTTCGCGGACCATGTCGCGCTGACCTCGGCCGCTGAACTCGACGGCACCGCCGACGCGATCGATCGCGCCACCGCCGCCGCCGCCAATCTGATCTCGGACACCGAAACCTTCGGCGATGGCGACGGCGTCCTGTCCGGCGCGCTGGATTATACGCTGACCTTCCACTCGGCCCTTCCCGAAAGCGACGCGACGCCGATGGGCGCCGACGCGACCAACGATCCGCGCCTTGCGCGCATCGTCGAGGTCAACGTGACCCCGCGCGCCCTGTCGATGTCCTTCGCCCTTGCCGTCGAGCGGATGCTGGGCACCGCCGACGACGCGGACACCGGGACGGCCACCGTGGGCGCCACGGCGGTCGCCGGGTTCTCGATCCAGGCCTGCGACATCAACCCGCTGATGTTCTGCCTGCCGTCCGACTGGGAAGACACGCTGGACATCGGCGACCTGATCCTTCTGCGCAGCGGCGGCAAAAGCGCCGCTTGGGGTCCCGGCGACTTCGGCTTCATCGATCTAGACCTGTTCGACGACCCGAACGGCGTCTGCGCGGACGAAGGCGGCAACAAGCTGGCCTGCCTGATCGCGGCGCAGGAAGGCATCACTGCCTGCGTCAACACCGACGGCACCATCGAGCTTGAGCCGGGCCAGAAGGTCGGGATCACCAACGCCGCGTTCAACGTCCGGTTCGACATCTTCCGGTCGGTTCTGAACGGCGAAAAGAACAACCCCGACTTCGCGCCCGCCCCGAACGTCATCAAGGGCATCAAGCCGAAGGGTGGCGGTTCTTGCATTCAGGGCAACGAGGAACTGACCGGCGATACGATGGGCCTGCCCCGCGACACCTGCATGCCCAACTGCGGCCGCTTCGGCGACGGCGTCTGGGACCGGCAGGCCTATCTGAACGCCAACCACGATCTGGATGGCGACCCGGCGACGCCCGCCACCGACGCGCACCTGCCGGTGCTGACCGGCGACGACGCCGTGTTCGCCGGAACCCGCTATGGCATGTACCTGCGCGAGATCGCCTACGCCAATTCCAACCCGCACTCCGATACGGGCAATGGCCCCTACTCGATCCTCGACCCGGACCTGTCCGAAAACGGCCGCCCGCAGTGTTCCAGCCAGATGTCGAACGACCCGCTGCGCCGTGTTGTCGTGGCCGCCGGAGTCGACTGCGCCGCGAACCCGATCGGCGGCGCCGCCAGCGGCATCCCGGTCGAACGCTACCTTGCGATGTTCCTGACCGAGCCGGTCGGCGACGATGCCGGCTCGCCGCCCAGCTTCGACATCCACGGCGAGTTCCTTGGCTTCGCAGATAGCTCGGGCACTGAAGAAAGCGCGTTCGGCGGGATCTTCCGCGATGTCGTGCAGCTGTATCGGTAGAGGGCGGGATGAAAACGCGTCTCCTCTCTTCCATCCGCCGCTTCGCCCGCGAGGATCGCGGTGCGGTGCTGGTGGAATTCGCGCTGGTCATGCCCTTCATGATCCTGGTCTTCGCGCTCAGCATCGAAGCGGCGCGGATGCTGTGGTCTTACCAGTCCGCGATCACCGGCGTGCGCGAGGCGAGCCGCTACGTCGCACGGTCCGTTCCCGGTAACATCTGTTCCACCGGCGGGTCGCTGAACGCCATGTCGGCGCAACTGAAGACGATGGTCGAACGCAGCATCGACGGAGAGATCCTGTTCCCGTCCGCCGTCACCGTGAACACGGTCGTTCCGGGTCTGACCTGCGTGAACGGCAACTATCGCTCGGGCACCGTGTCCATCGCCACGGTCACCGCGAACGTCACGATCGATTTCCCGCTGCGCGGCATCCTCGACATGTTCGGCGGCGGCCTTGGCGGCGTGACCACCGACATCGCCGATCAGGCGCGGATCTTCGGCCAATGACCGCGCCGCGCTTCATATCCCGCCTGCGCCGGTTCGGCCGCGACACGCGCGGCGGCGTGCTGGTCGAATTCGGCGTCGTGATCACGCTGTTCTGCGTCCTGTTCTGGGTCGCGTTGGATTTCGGCCGCTTCGCTTACACCCGCGTGCTGGCGCAGAAGGCCACCGACCTCGCGGCCCGCACCGCCGTGGTGCGCGCCGCCGCCTGCGCCGGTCTCCCCGCCACCAACGTGCGCGGGCCTATCGGGGGCGTGATCCCGCCACGGTTCGGCACCTCGTGCAGCGCCGACACCGATGTCTGCGCGACGGTCGACGCCGTGAGCTGCGTGGGCGACGCCAACAACGCGACCGCGCAAGAGATCTGGACCCGCATCGCGCCGATGCTGCCGCCCGATGCCAGCATCGACAACCTGCAGTTTACGTACAGCTTCGATCAGAACCTTGGCTTCCTTGGCGGTCCGTACACGCCGATGGTCACGGTCGAGATCGACCTTCCCGACTTTCAGTTCATTTCCCCCGTCGCCCCGCTGATGCGCGACGCCGACGACCCCACCACGGGTGCGACCGTCGGGCGTGGCCTGTTCAGCGTTTCGCTTCCGGCGGAAGACCTTAGCTCAGGAGAAGCAGGATGACCTATCACACGCGCATCATGCAGCACGCGGACATGGCCCCTGTCCTGGCGCTTTCGCCGCGCGAGGGCTTCATCGAGACGCTGATCGAGAAACTCGGCCCCGACCAGGTGTCCGAGATCAGCGACACCGCCCTGCCCGCCAGCCTTGGTGGCCGCCCCGTCACCGTGCTGGTGGACGCCGACCCCGAGCTTCCCGATCTCGCTGACTACATCTCGTCCCTGCGCGATACCTGTGGCGACGCCGCGACGATCATCGCGATGGTGCCTGCACACAGCGCCTTCGACTTCGCCCGCCGCCTGAAGAAGGCCGGCGCGCATGACGTTCTGCCCGACGACCTGTCGGCGGAAGACCTTCGCGAACAGATCGCGCAGGTGGCCGAGTCCTCGGCGCCGGTCGCGGCCACGCGGGCGGTAACGGCGATCCCCGGCCACGTCATCGCCGTCACGCAGGCGCGCGGCGGCATCGGGTCGACGACCGTGGCCGTGAACCTTGCCTGCGGGCTGGTTGGAAAGCCCGGCAAGTTCTCGAAGAAAGGCCCGGCGAAGCGGGTCGCGCTTGTCGACTTCGACCTGCAATTCGGCAACGCCAACGTGTTCTTCGATCTCGAGGACAATGGCGGCCTGCTGCGGA
The DNA here is from genome assembly GCF_029168315.1 of Psychromarinibacter halotolerans. Lineage (NCBI taxonomy): Bacteria > Pseudomonadati > Pseudomonadota > Alphaproteobacteria > Rhodobacterales > Paracoccaceae > Psychromarinibacter > Psychromarinibacter halotolerans. Next base: position 246,086 of record NZ_JARGYD010000001.1, on the reverse strand, counting down.
TCATCGACGCGCGGCAGGTGCCCGACGCGCATCAGGTGCGCAGCATCATGCAGTCGCACAAGTCCGGCGTCGACGTGCTGTGCGCCCCCGACCGCTTCGTGCCGCTGCAATCGGTGTCGCCCGACACCATCGCGGCGCTGCTGTCGGTGCTGCAGGACGAATACGATTATGTCGTGGTCGATCTGCCGCGCGCGATGATCGACTGGATCGAGCCGGTGCTGAAGGCCGCGTCGATGCTGATGCTGGTCACCGACACCAGCGTGCCCTGCATCCGACAGGCGCAGCGGATCATCAATTTCTTCCACGAGGACAACGTCGGCCTGCCCGTGCAGGTCGCCGTCAGCCGCGAGAAGAAGGCCATGTTCAAGCCCGAACACGTCCGCGAAGCAGAGCGCATCCTCGACCGGCCCTTCGCGAACTGGCTGCCGGACAATGCCGCCGCCTCGCGCAAGGCGGTGGACTACGGCAGCCCGGTGCTGCTGACGCAGGCCAAGACAGATCTTGCCAAGGCGATGCGCAAGCTCGCGGACAGTGTGGAGGCCGCGATGCTGGCCCCCACGTCGAAGAAGAACGCTTAACAGGGGGCGGAGACGCATGTTCAAGGAATTCAAAAGCAGGCCCCGCCCGGAGACCGAAAAGGTCGTTCCGATGCGGCTGACGCCCGAGGCGATGGCCGATCCGGTGGCCGAACAGGACACGGTCGACAAGGAACTGCAGGCGCATCTCGAGCTGAAAAGCCGGTTGCACGTCGCCCTGCTGGACCGCCTGAACCTTGCCGTGATCGACAAGGTCGAAAAGGCCGAACTGAAGCGCCAGATCGGATCGCTGCTGTCCGGGCTGGTCGAGGCCGAGGGCGTGTTCCTGCGGGCCGACGCCTTCTCGCGGCTGGTCGAGGAACTGATCCACGAGGTGATGGGCCTTGGCCCGCTAGAGCCGCTGCTGGAAGACCCGACGATCAACGACATCCTCGTGAACAGCTTCGACCGGGTCTATGTCGAACGCTTCGGCAAGCTGGAAAAGACCGCTGTCCGGTTCCGCAACGAACGCCACCTGCTGCGGATCATCGACAAGATCGTCTCGCGCGTTGGGCGCCGGATCGATGAATCGCAGCCCTGGGTGGACGCCCGCCTTGAGGACGGCAGCCGGGTGAACGCCATCGTGCGCCCCTGCGCCGTCGACGGGCCGTCGCTGTCGATCCGGAAATTCTCGCGCTCGCCGCTGTCGCTGGATCGCCTTGTCGAACGCGGCGCGCTGGACGGACGGGCCGCCACCTTCCTGCAGAACCTTGTGGAGGGCCGGATGAACATCCTGATCTCGGGCGGGACCGGGTCGGGCAAGACGACGATGCTGAACGCGATGTCGTCCTTCATCAACGGCTCGCACCGGATCGTCACCATCGAGGATGCCGCCGAACTTCAGCTTCAGCAGGACCACGTCGTTCGTCTGGAAACCCGCCCCGCCAACGCCGAGGGCGTCGGCACGGTCAGCCAGCGCGATCTCGTCCGCAACGCCCTGCGGATGCGGCCCGACCGCATCATCGTGGGCGAGGTGCGCGGCTCGGAATGTTTCGACATGCTGCAGGCGATGAACACCGGCCACGACGGGTCGATGACCACGGTGCACGCGAACTCTGCCCGCGACGCCCTTGGCAGGGTCGAACAGATGGTCACCATGCTGGGCATCGACCTGCCGCTGCGCACGATCCGCGCACAGGTCGCGTCGGCGGTGAACATCGTGGTCCAGCTGAACCGTCTCGACGACGGCTCGCGCCGCGTCACCAGCATCTCGGAAATCACCGGGATGGAAGGCGACGTGGTCACGATGCAGGACATCTTCGTGTTCCGCCGCAACGGCCGGTCCGAAGACGGCCGCGTGCTGGGCGACTTCATCAGCACCGGTATCCGGCCCCGGTGCCTTGAGCAGCTTCAGGCCTTCGGCTGCCACATCGATCCGTCGATCTTCAAGCGGGAGACCGTGTCATGAACCTGAACCTTCCCGACTCTGCGATCGGCATCATCGTCTATCTCACGCTGTTCGTCGGCGTCCTGCTTCTGTTCGAAGGGATGCGCGCTTGGCTGTCGCGTGCCGAAAGCCTGACCGAGGCCCGCAATCGCCGGATGCGCATGGTCAAGGGCGGCAAATCCACGGACGAGGTTCTGAGCCTGCTGAAAGACCCGGATTTCGCCACCGCCAAGGGGGCCGGAAGCCCGATCGCCCGCCTGAAGAAGCTGCTGCGCCAGTCCGGCCTGCGCATCAGCCTTGGCGTGTTCGGCCTGTTGCAGGTCATGCTTGGCGCCGCGCTGTTCCTGCCCGCCTCGCGGTTCCTTCCGCCGCTGCACGCGGGCGGCATCGCTGCGCTGGTCGCCGCCGTCCTGCCCCTGCTGGTTCTGGTGGCGCTGAAGGAAGAGCGGTCGAAGAAGCTGACCAAGCAGCTTCCCGACGCGCTGGACCTCATGGGGCGCGGGCTGCGCGTCGGCCATCCGCTGGCCGCCACGATCGCAAGCGTGGCCGAGGACATGCCCGACCCGATCGGCACCGAATTCGGCATCATTCAGGACCAGATCGCCTATGGCGACGAGATGACCGCCGCCTTCCACGAATTCGCCGAGCGCGTCGGCAGCGAGGACGCCCGTTACCTTGCGGTCAGCATCGGTATCCAGCACGGCACGGGCGGCAACCTTGCCCGCGTGCTGGACATCCTGTCGACCGTCATCCGCGACCGCCAAGCGATGACCAAGAAGATCAAGGCCGTGTCCTCGGAAGGTCGCCTGAGCGCGCTGATCCTGACCGTTCTGCCGGCGATCATCTTCATGGCGATCCACACCTCGACTCCAAGCTTCTACGGCGACGTCATGGACGACCCGCTGTTCAAGCCCTTCGCGGCCGCCATCCTTGGGCTGGTCATCTTTCAGGGGCTGCTTCTGCGCCGCCTCGTCACGTTCAAGTTCTGACCGGGAGGCGGGTACATGGAAATGTTCTACACGCTGATTGAGGACCTGCAGCGGACCGTCGAGGGGATCGACATCTCGACCCAGGCGCTTGCGCTGTCGGGTCTGGCCGCCGGGATCATGCTGCTGTTCCTTGCCCTTGCCAGCCTTGCCCGCAAGCCCACCGCCGTCGTGCGGATGCAGGCCGGCGCCCAGCGGATGCAGTCGCGGGGCCGCGCCGATCTGGTGCAGCACGACAACTTCGACCTTGGCGGCCTGCTGCGCGCCTTCGTGCCCTCGTCGCAAAGCGAACGCACCCGGATCGCCCGCCGGATGCGCAAGGCGGGGATCACCCGGTCCGACGCCGTCTACATCTACTACGTGGTTCGCGCGCTTTTCGGCGTGGCGCTGCCCGCCGCCTTTGTCGGTCTTTGGATGATCCCGACAGAGACGCTGTCGTTCCTGCCGGTCGCCCCGCGCCTGAACGAGCTTAACCTGCTCACAGTGTTCCAGATCGCCGTCGCGCTGTCGGTCGCGGGGTTCTATGGACCGGTCGTCTGGCTGACCGCCCGCATTCAGGACCGCCGCGAACGGATCCGGCTGGGCCTGCCCAACGCGCTGGATTTCCTGCAAATCTCGATCGAGGCCGGGCTGGGCTTTGACGCCGCGATCCTGCGGGTGTCGCGCGAACTGTCCACGACCGCGCCGGACATCGCGCAGGAATTCATGATGATGGAGCTTGAGATTCAGGCCGGTAAGGACCGCGATGCCGCCTTCCTTGAAATGGCCGACCGCTGCGACATCGACGAGATGAAAAGCTTCGCCAACGTGATCCTGCAGGCCACCCACTTCGGCTCCAGCGTTGCGACGGCCCTGACCACCTATGCCAAGGGCCTGCGTCAGGACCGCGAGCTGCGCGCGCAGGAAAAGGCCAACCGCCTGCCTGTTCAAATGTCCGCCGTCATCGCGCTGTGCATGATGCCGGTGCTGCTGATGATCTGCCTCGGCCCGATGCTGATCCGCTGGATCACCGTGTTCGGGTAAGGAAAGTCCCTTGGTGGCGTTGGAGCTGTAGACGCTCCGCCGCCGACCTCCGAGGCAAGGAGGCGCATACACGCGGCGGCCCCTCCCGATAAGCGTCGCCATGATACGGTTTCACCGAACCAGACCCATGTAGTTTTGCGCAGCAAAATCGGACGGAAGAAACCTGGGGCAAACCAACCTGTGGAGAACTGCAAGTTTCATTGCAGAAACGGGAATTTCGCCGTCCCCTCTGCTGCAATCTCAGCCGACATCGCCCCGACCGCCCTGACCTCGCGGCACCTGCGACACGACGAAACCGTCAAGAAACCTTAACATATCGTTCGGTTTCCCGTCACATACCGCCTCTATCCCGACCACCGGAACAACGTGCAACCCAAATTGCAAAAAGGTGGTCCCCATGGACAGAAAACTTACCCGTATCGCCGGGCTCGGCCTTGTTGGCCTGCTTGGCTCGACCTCTCTCGCGGCGGCTGACGTCACCGTCGAATTCTGGCACAGCTTCGGCGGCTCGTCCGGCGACGCGCTGGCCGAGATCATCGCCAACTTCGAAGAGGCCAACCCCGGCATCACCATCGAAGCCGAGCATGTCGGCAACTACAACGACATCGTCGCTCGCCTGCAGGCCGCCATCCCCGCTGGCCGTGGCCCCGATGCCGTCATCATGGAAGTCACCCGCTACGGCCTGTTCGCCGACCGTGGCGTTCTGATGGACCTGACCGACTATCTTGAAGCGGATCCGCTGAAGGACGAACTGTTCGACTTCGCCCGCGAGGTCGGCGTCTTCGAAGGCAAGAACTACATCGTGCCCTTCAACAGCTCGACCCCGGTGACCTACGTCAACAAGGACATCTTCGAGCGCGCAGGCCTGTCGGAAGACACGCCGCTGACCACCTACGACGAGATCCTTGCCGCCGCGCAGCAGATCCAGGACGAACTGGGCGACGAAGGCATCTACGGCATCGCGGCGCCTGGCCAGTTCGCGCGCTGGGGCCTGATCATGGACAACGACAGCGACCTGATCGACAGCGTCTCGGGCGAAATCCTGATCGACGCGCCGAACACCATCGAGGCCTACGAGTGGATGGCGTCGCTGGTGCATGACCACGGCGTCGCGTCCGCCGACAACGTCACCGACGAGAAGACCGGCCGTGATGCGTTCTTTGCCGGCAATGTCGGGATCATGCTGAACTCGACCGGCAACTACCGCCAGTCCAAGGCGTCGCTGGGCGATGACCTGATCGTGCGTCCGCTGCCCTGCAACAAGGTTTGCGCCGCGCCGATCGGCGGCGCTGGCATCGGCATCCTGTCGACGGCGGACGCCGAAGTGCAGGACGCGGCCTATGAGTTCATCAGCTTCGCTGCATCAGCGGAATCGAACGCGATCTGGTTTGCTGGCACCGGCTACATGCCGATCAACCGCAACACCGCCGAGCAGCCTCTGGCCGCCGAGACGCTGGAAAACGAGCCGGGCATCCGCGTGTCGATCGAACAGCTGGACGTCGCCCGTGGCCGTCCGCGCCCGCCGGTCGTGACCTGGATGCGTGCCACCGAGTACGACATGTGGCAGGCGATGGCGCTGGGTCAGCGCGAGGTCGAGGACGTTCTGACCGACTTCGCCGAACGCACCCGCAACGAAGCCGGCCGCATGGGCCAGTAAGCCCGTCCGAGCCACCGGTGAGGGGCCCCGCCACGGGGCCCCTTGCCCGTCCGGTCCCACGGACCCTGCGCCCAAGGCACATTTCCCGACATGCTTCGCAAACTGACCCCGTACCTGTTCGTGCTGCCGCTTCTCGGCTTCATGGCGGTCTTCACCTACATCCCGATCCTGCAAAGCGTGAACCTGTCGTTCCGCGAGTGGGATTTCATGTCGCCGACCAAGCCCTGGGTGGGGCTCGACAATTACCGGCTGCTGCTCAGCTCGCGCGATTTCTGGAACTCGCTGAAGGTCACCGCGGTCTTCGCCCTGATCTCGGTGCCGCTGCGGTTGGCGCTGGCGCTGGCGGTGGCGTCCTTCCTGATCCGCGAGACGCCGGTCTCCCGCATCACGCGCGGCGCGATCTTCCTGCCCGCCGTCACCTCGACCGTGTCGATCGCGGTGGTGTTCTCTTGGGTGTTCTCGACCGATTACGGCGCGATCAACGGCTTCCTGCAGATGCTGGGCTTCGACAAGGTGCCGTGGATGCAGGACCCGCAGCTGGCGCTGTACGTGATCATCTTCGTGAACACGTGGAAGCAGCTGGGCTACGACGTGATCATCTACACCGCCGGGCTTCAGGCCATTTCCATGGAATACTATGACGCGGCGGCGGTGGACGGCGGGGGAAGGTTCCACGTGTTCCGGCGCGTGACCTTCCCGCTGGTGATGCCGACCACGTATTTCCTGCTGGTGATCTCGGTGATCGACGCCTTTCAGGTGTTCACCATCGTCGACGTGATGACGCGCGGCGGGCCTGCGGGCGCGACCGACATGATCGTCAACATGCTGTACCGCGTCGGCTTTACCCTGTTCGACATCGGTACCGGGTCCGCGCTGGCCGTGCTGCTGTTCATTTTCCTGATCGCGCTGGCCGTCGTGAAGGCCCGCGTGATCGGCCGGAGGGTTCACTATGACTCGTGAAACATCCGCCCGCGCGCTGTGGATCATCAACGGCCTGACCCTGCTGGCCGCCGTGATCTTCCTGTCGCCGGTGCTGTATTCGATCTGGATGAGCTTCCAGACCTCGGATGCCTATTACTCCGGCGGGGTCGAGTTCACGCTGCGCAACTATGACGTCGCGGTCGGGCAGTACAACTTCGCCCGCTACCTGCTGAACTCGGTGATCGTGTCGGGGATCGTGACGCTGCTGGGCATCTCGTTCGCCACGATGGCAGCCTTCGCCTTTGCCCGGTTCGAGTTCCGGGGCGGCAACCTGATGTTCGGCGCGGTGGTGGCGACGCTGATGATCCCCAGCCACATCACGCTGATCCCGAACTACCTGACATTGGCCCGCGCCGGGCTGCTGGACAGCTACGCGGGGCTGATCCTGCCCGCGATCTCGTCGGGCTTCGCAGCCTTCTTCCTGCGCCAGTACATCCGCGGCATTCCCCGTGCGCTGGACGAGGCGGCGTATATGGACGGCGCAACGCCGCTCAAGGTGCTGTGGCGGGTGATCGTGCCGATCTCGAAACCGGCGATCTTCTCGATGGGGCTGCAGTTGTTCATCGCCGAGTGGAACAACTACATCTGGCCGCTCGTCGCAATCAGCGAAAGCGACCTTTACACCCTGCAGATCGGGCTGGCGCGGCTGTACCGCGTGAACCCGGGCGAGGACGTGATCGACTGGCCGCTGGTGATGGCGGCGTCGACCATCACCATCCTGCCGGTGCTGGTGGGCTTCGTGTTGGTCGAACGCCACCTTGTGCGCGGCATCACGATGGGGGCGGTGAAATGAGCGCCCCTACCCCGAACATCAAGAAGAAGAAATCGCAATGACTGATCTTCCCCCCCTCACCCGCATCGCCTCGCACCGGGGCGGCACGCTGGAATTCGGCGACAGCACGCCGCACGGCTTCCGCACCACCGCCGCCATGCCCGTGGACGAGGTCGAGTTCGACGTCCACCCCACTGCCGACGGCGCGATCATGGTGCATCACGACGCCACGCTGGACCGCACCACCGACGGCACCGGCGCGATCCGCGACCTGACCGAGGCCGCCGTGCGCGCCGCCGTCATCGACTATTCCGGCGGGCAGCACCCGATCTCGCTGGCAGAGCTGTGCGACATCTACAAGGACAGCCACGTCACCCTGCGCTGCGAGATCAAGCCGGGACCGGGCGGCGTGGCCTATGCCGATTTCGCCCACCGCGTCGTGGCCGAGATCGACCGTTGCGGGATGCTGGCCAACACCGGTTTCACCTCGTTCCTCGTGCCGACGCTGGACGAATTGCGCGACCTCACCGACCGTCCGTTGTTGTGGCTGGTCAGCCCGCCGGTGCTGACCCAGCTTGGCGCCAGCGCCGTGGCAGAACTGGCAAAAGCGCATGGCATTCCCGAAATCGGCGTGAACGTCGACACCGCGACCGAAACGCTGCGCGACCACATCCGGGGTGCGGGGCTGGAATTCGGCTGTTGGGCCGCCCACACGGCGGACCAGGTCGACCACGCCTTGCGGCTGGGTGCCAAGGTGTTCACCACCGACCGCCCCAGCCTTGCCATCGCCCGCCGCGAAGCGTTCCACAAGGAGACCGCAGCATGAGCTCGATCACCCTTCGCAACATCCGCAAAAGCTATGCCAACGGTCCGCAGGTCCTGCATGGTGTCGACCTAGACATCGGTGACGGCGAATTTGTCGTCATCGTCGGCCCCTCGGGCTGCGGCAAATCCACCCTGCTGCGCCTGATCGCGGGGCTGGAACGCTGCGAGGACGGCGAGATCGTCATCGACGGCCGCCAAGCGAACGCGCTTCCGCCGCAGGACCGCGACATCGCGATGATCTTCCAGAACTACGCGCTGTACCCGCATATGTCGGTGCTGGAAAACATCGCCTTCGGGCTGGAACTGCGCAAGGTTCCCCGCAAGACGCGCGAGGCACGCGCCCGTGAGGTGGCCGAGACGCTGCAGCTGACGCCCTACCTTGACCGCAAGCCCGGTGCGCTGTCGGGCGGCCAGCGTCAGCGGGTGGCGATGGGCCGCGCGATGGCGCGCGATACCTCGACCTTTCTGATGGACGAACCGCTGTCGAACCTCGACAACGCCCTGCGCAACGCGATGCGGACCGAGATCAAGACCATTCACCAACAGCTGGGCGCCACCATCGTCTTCGTCACCCACGACCAGACAGAGGCGCTGTCGCTTGCCGACCGGATCGCGGTGATGAAGGACGGCCACCTGCAGCAGTTCGACACGCCCGCCGCGATCTACGACCGGCCCGCCAACCGCTTCGTCGCGTCCTTCCTTGGCACGCCGAAGATGAACTTCGTCACCTCCGACTCGGTCACGGGCTGGACCGGGCGGCGCGGTGTCGAGGTGGGCCTGCGCCCCGATACCTTGCGGCTGCACCGCAAGAAACCGGGCGCCGCGTCGATCGAGGCGCGGTTGACCCTGACCGAGATGACCGGATCAGAGGTCGTGTTGCACTGCCAGACCCAGTCGGGCGCCATGTCCGCCATCGCCCATCGGGGGCAGGAGTTGCCCGCCCCGGGTGACAGGATCTGGCTGGAATACGACGTCGCCGCCGCACACCTGTTCGACATGCAAAGCGGCGCGCGCGTCTGACGCGGTGCGCCGCCGGACTGGACCACGCGGCCCGTTCAAGGGACCATTGCCTCGATGCAAAGCCACGACACCACGTTCCTGAACGACCTCATCACCCGCCATTCGGATCAGTTGACCGAGGCGGACACCCGTATCCTTGACGTGATGGTTCGCGACCCGATCCGCGCGGCGATGGAGAACGGCAAAGAGGTCAGCTTTCGCGCCGGGGTGCATCCCGCCTCGGCGGTGCGGCTGGCGCGACGGCTGGGGTTCGGCGGCTACCCCGAGTTCCGCGCCTTCCTTCAGCAGCGGCTGGTCGAGGGCAACGGCGAGTTCGAGGACCCGACCGCCCGCATTGCTGCCCGATTGGCCAAGGCGGGCGAAGGCGGGCTGTTGGCTTCGGTTCTGGACAGCGAGATCACCGCGCTGGAGGTCCTGCGCGCCAGCGTGACCGACGCCGACATCCGCGGGTTTTCCGAGGCGCTGCTGGGCGCACGGCGGGTCTTCCTGTTCGGCCAGAGCCATGCGGCGCCGCTGTGCCACCTTGTTGCGCTGCGATTACGCCGGTCGGGCTATGACGCGGTCGACCTGTCGCTGATGCAGCATCAGTGGCTGGAACAGGTGGCGGGCATGACTTGCGACGACGTGCTGTGGCTGGTCAACTTCCGCAAGGTGCCGGCCGCGGTTGCGCGGATCATGCAGGTCGCCGCCACGCGCGGCGCGACGACGCTGGCGCTGACCGACAAACGCGGCGCCGCGCTGGACCCTGCCCCCGACCACCACATCGCGGTGTCGCGCGGCGAGGCGGGCGAGTCGCAAAGCCTCGTGGTGCCGATGACGGTGACGAACACCGTGATCCTGGACCTCGCAACCATCGACGACGGCCGCACCATGCGCGCGTTGGCCGAGTTCCGCGACATGCGCGAACGGCTGGCGCCGTATTGAGCGCCCCTTCCGCGCTCACCCCCGCTCGGCCAACCGCCAGGCGTCACACTGATGAGCCTTCTTCATGTGTGTCAGTCGCTGAGCCGGGATAGTCCCGGCGGGGTGATCGGCTACCTCGCTTTCATGACCAAAACGGAACGGCGCGATGCTTTGGCTGCGACCCACGCGGCCTGTCTGAGTATCCCGAGGGGTTCGGGGATGGACTGGCATGGGCCGGCATCCCGGCTGTCCGCGCCGCCGTTCCAGAACTGCAAGAGGACATGAGCTTTGCCCGACAACCCCATGACGTACATCCGATAATGACCTGCACTGTGTGCGACGCCCTGCCGGGACTTCCGGCTTGGACCGCCAAGCGCCCCTGTCCCTCGTCAAAGGTGATCCGGCGTCAGGCGGCGGAACCCGAGCCGCTTGGGTGACGTTCGCACAGTAACAGCGCGGGCCACGGGCCCGGCCCCACCGACCTGCCTCACTCCGCCGACCGCGCGCAGAACCGGACAGGTCGCCCGCACAGCCATTGCCGCCGGGATTCGCCGGTGAACTCAGCCAATAGGACGATCTATGTCTCCTCCCATCGACTTCGAACTGCGCCGCCGCACGCTTCTTGCCGGCACCACCGCCACCGCTCTGGCCGCCGGTCTTCCCCGCTCGGGCGCGGCCCAGACCGACTCCGCGCCGACCCCGGCCGGGCCCGACAGCAGCACCGTCAAGCTTACCGTCAACGGCGAACAGCGCGAGGTGACCGTCGACAACCGCACCACCCTGTTGGACGCTTTGCGCGAACACCTGCAGCTGACCGGCACCAAGAAAGGCTGCGACCACGGCCAGTGCGGCGCCTGCACCTGCACCGTCAACGGCGCACGGGTGAACAGTTGCCTGTCGCTTGCCGTGATGCATGACGGCGACGAGATCGAAACGATCGAGGGGATCGGCACGCCCGAGACTCTTGACCCGATGCAGGCCGCCTTTGTCGAGAACGACGGCTTCCAGTGCGGCTATTGCACGCCCGGACAGATCCAATCCGCCCGCGCCGTGATCGAAGAGATCCGCGCCGGCATTCCCAGCCATGTCACCGGCGACCTGACCGCCGAGATCGCGATCACCGACACCGAGATCCGCGAACGGATGTCGGGCAACATCTGCCGCTGCGGGGCCTATGCCAACATCCTCGCCGCCATCACTCAGGTCGCGGAGGAAAGCGCATGAGACAGTTCAGCTACGAACGAGCGACAGACGCCGCCGACGCCGCCGCGCGCGCGGCCGAGGTGACCGGCGCCAAGTTCATCGCCGGCGGGACCAACCTGCTGGACCTGATGAAGCTGGAGATCGAAACCCCGGTCCACCTGATCGACGTCAACGGCCTTGGGCTGGACGAGATCACCGAAACCGACGACGGCGGCCTGCGCATCGGCACGCTGGTGACCAACACCGCCCTGTCGGCCGACACGCGCATTCGCCGCGACTATGGCGTGCTGACCCGCGCCATCGCGGCGGGCGCGTCGGGCCAGTTGCGCAACAAGGCGACGACCGGCGGTAACCTGCTGCAGCGCACGCGGTGCCCGTATTTCTATGACACCGCCCAGCCCTGCAACAAGCGCGCGCCCGGTTCGGGCTGTGCGGCGCTGACCCAGGGCGCCTTCAGCCGCCAGCTTGGCGTCATCGGCACCTCGGACGCCTGCATCGCCACGCACCCGTCCGACATGGCCGTTGCCATGCGGGCGCTGGACGCGGTGGTCGAAACCGTGACCCCCACCGGCATGACGCGCCGCATCGCGCTGGAAGACTTCCACCGCCTGCCCGGCGACACGCCCGAAGACGAGACGGCGCTGATGCCGGGCGAGCTGATCACCCATGTCACCCTGCCCGCTCCGGTCGGCGGCACGCATGCCTATCACAAGGTCCGCGACCGCGCGTCCTATGCCTTCGCGCTGGTCTCGGTCGCGCTGATCCGTCAGCCGGACGGCACCGGACGCGTGGCCCTTGGCGGCGTCGCGCCCAAACCGTGGCGATCGGCCGAGGCCGATGCAGAGCTGCCGAACGGCGCGTCTGCGGTAATGGCCCGCCTGCTCGACGGGGCACGCCCGACTGAGGAAAACGCGTTCAAGATCACCCTGGCAGAGCGCACGCTCGCCGCCATGCTGAAGGAGGCCTGAGATGCAGTTCAACGAACCCGCAGGCACCAATCTGTTCGATAGCGCGACGGTCGTCGGCAAGAAACAAACCCGCATCGATGGTCCGCTGAAAGTGTCGGGCCAGGCGCCCTATGCCTATGAACGCCACGACGTCACCGAAGGTAAGCAGCTGGTTGGCTATCCCGTCGGCTCGACCATCGCCCACGGGCGCATCACCGCGATGCGGACCGAGGCGGCGCTGGCCGCCCCCGGCGTGATCGACATCGTCAGCACGCTGGACCACCCCGACATGCCGAAGCCCGACATGAACGTCGCGCCGCTGTTCGGTGGGGATGAGATCTGGCACTATCATCAGGCCATCGCGGTCGTCGTCGCCGAGACGTTCGAACAGGCCCGCGCCGCCGCGGCGCTGATCGAGGTGGACTATGACGTCACCGAGGGCAGCTTCGACCTAGAGGCCGCTTGGGCCGAGCAACAGGGCGACTATTCGGACCCCGACAACCGCACCGGCGATTTCGAAGGCGCCTTCGCCGAGGCCGAGGTTACGCTGGACCGCGAATACCGCACCGCCGCCCACAGCCACGCGATGATGGAGCCGCACGCATCCATCGCGGAATGGCGCGATGGCAAGCTGAACGTCTGGACCTCGAACCAGATGATCGCGTGGAACAAAGCCTCGCTTGCTACGACGCTGGAGATCGACGAGGACGACGTCCGCGTCGACAGCCCGTACATCGGCGGCGGCTTCGGCGCGAAGCTGTTCCTGCGCGCGGATGCGGTGATGGCGGCGCTGGCGGCCCGCAAGGTGGGTCAGCCGGTCAAGGTCACCCTGCCCCGTCCGATGGTGATGAACAACACCACGCACCGCGCGATGACGATCCAGCGTATCCGGATCGGCACCACCCGCGACGGGCGCATCACCGCGATCTCGCACGAGGCGATCTCGAACACGCTGCCCGGCGGCACCGGCGAGAACGCCACCGCGCAAACCCGCCAGTTCTATGCGGGCGACAACCGGCTGATCGTGACGCACCTTGCCGAGATGCACCTGCCCGAGGCGAACGCGATGCGCGCGCCGGGCGAGGCTGCGGGGCTGATGGGGCTGGAAATCGCGATGGACGAGATGGCGGCAGAGCTGGGCATGGACCCGGTCGAGTTCCGCGCGATCAACGACACCCAAGTGGACCCGGAAAACCCGGATACGCCGTTCTCGGAGCGGCATTTCGTAGAGGCCCTGCGCACCGGCGCCGACGCGTTCGGCTGGGCCGACCGCAACACCGCCCCCGGTGCGACGCGCGATGGCGACTGGCTGATCGGCCACGGTGTCGCGGGCGCGTATCGCGGCGGACCGGTGATGGCGTCGGGCGCGCGGCTGCGGCTGCAACCCTCGGGCATGCTGATCGTCGAGACCGACATGACCGACATCGGCACCGGCAGCTACACCATCCTTGCCCAGACGGCGGCCGAGACGATGGGCCTGCCGCTGGACAGCGTCGAGGTGCGGCTGGGCGACAGTGACTTCCCCGTCTCCGCCGGGTCCGGCGGCCAGTGGGGCGCCGCGTCGTCGACGGCGGGGGTCTACGCCGCGTGCTTTGCCCTGCGCGAAGAGATCGCAAGCCGCATGGGCGTGAACGATGTCGAAACGCTGACCTTCGCCAATGGCGGCGTTACGACCGGCGACAAGCAGACGACACTTGCCGAACTGGCCACCGACGGCGAGATCGTGGTCGAGGACAGCATAGCCTTTGGCGACTTCCGCGACGAACAGGTCGTTTCGACCTTCGGCGCGCATTTCGTCGAGCTTGGCGTGCACGCTCTGACGGGCGAGATCCGTCTGCGCCGGATGCTGGCGGCCTGCGACTCTGGCCGCATCCTGAACCCGATCACGGCGCGCAGTCAGGTGATCGGCGGCATGGTCATGGGCGTCGGCGCGGCGATGATGGAAGACGCCGCCGTCGACCACGCCCGCGGCTACTTTCCGGCGCATGACCTTGCGGGCTACGAGGTGCCGGTACACGCCGACATCCCCGAGCAAGAGGTCATCTTCCTTGATACGCTGGACGCCGTTTCGTCGCCCCTGAAGGCGAAAGGCGTCGGCGAGCTTGGCCTGTGCGGTGTGGCGGCGGCGATTGCGAATGCCGTTCACAACGCGACCGGAGTACGCATCCGCGATTATCCGGTGACGCTGGACCGCTACTTGGACCAGCTTCCCGCCGTCTGACACCGAACGCCCCGCCAGCCCCGCGCTGGCGGGGCGTTCAGCTTATGCGTGCAATTTTTCGCCTATGCTCGCGCATTTTTATGAAGCATTCCTGGAACGTGGTAATCTTTACCTTGCGTCATTGATTGATCGGCGCTGAAACCAAATTCTTGGAGCAAGTAATATGACAATAACGATAACGGTGGATTCAAGCACGGCCGTCGAACTTGCGGATGAAGAGCGGCTTTACGTATCTTCCGACGCAGAGCTGGTTGTTGCCTCGGGCCATGCGGTCCAACGCTCAGAGACCCCCTTCAACGGCCACGAGGTGGCCATTGATGGCAGTGTCATCGCGGTAACCGGAAACGCGATTCGCCTGTTCGACGACGAATCTAACGTGGGCGACAACCGTCTCGATATCGGCCCGGATGGGATTGTGCGATCGCTGAATATTACCGGCAACTCCGCAATCTACATGATCGGCTCGGACAGCTTCCTTCAGAACGCTGGCGATGTTTCGGGCAACTGGGCGGCGTATCTTGTCGATTACGACAACGGGATTGTCGAAAACCACGGCAACATGCTGGGCATGTACCAGTCTGCGATTTACCTGACGGGTTCCGCGAACGTTTCCGTCACCAACACAGGCCTTGCGTCGGGCGGCGGCGGCGTCGAATTCATCTCGTCATACGGCTCTGTCCACAACAGCGGTGAGATCCGAAGCACGGACGAGAATGTGGCAGGGGTCGAGGCCGACGCTGCCAACGACTCTATTGAGGTCGTCAATACCGGCCTGATCGCGGGGCCCGTGTTGTCGGTGCGACTAAGCATTTTCAGCGACCGGCTGGTAAACGCCGGCACCCTTGCCGGCGACGTCGAGCTTGGCGACGGCAACGACGTGTTCGACGGACGCGGAGGGACCGTGGTCGGCTGGGTCCTTGGCGGCGGCGGTGCGGATACATATTACGTCGATGACAGCAGCACGGTGCTGTTCGAAGCCCCCGGCGGCGGCGTCGATGAGGTGAACGCCGAGACGGACTTCACCCTTGGCGGCTTTATCGAGAACCTGCGCCTGCTGGGCAGCGGCGACTTCGCGGGCACCGGCAACAGTTCGCAGAACGGCATCTATGGCAACTCGGGCGACAACATGCTGTTCGGCGACGGGTCGCGCGACACCATGGAGGGCGGCGCCGGATCGGACACGATGGACGGCGGGCGCGGCAACGACCTGATCTACGGCCAAACCGGCGATGACGAGATGACGGGCCGCGCCGGTGCCGACATCATGGAGGGCGGCGAAGGCGACGACCTGCTGTTCGGCGGGATCGGCAACGACACGATGGACGGCGGCGACGGCAACGATACGCTGAAAGGCGGGCTTGGCATCGACGAGATGTCCGGCGGCAGCGGTCAGGATGATTTCGTCTTCACCCGCGTGTCGGACAGCGCCTCGGGCGCCGAGGATACGATCCTTGATTTCACCGTGGGCGAAGACGTGCTGGACTTCACCGGTCTTGTCGCGGGGACGCTGACCGTCAGCATTCTTGGCAGCTACACCGGTTCGCCGGGACTGCGCACCACCGAGGGTGGCGGCAACACCACCGTCTGGGTCGATGCCGACGGCGACGGCAGCACCGACATGCGCGTTCTGCTTGCGGGCACCACCGGCGTCACTGAAAGCGATTTCCTTGTCTGATCGCACGGGCTGACCCGCGCCTCCCGCACCGAAACCCTTTGCCTGTCCCGTCCGGGGCAGGCAATCTTGGGTCAAAGGGAGGACACCATGACAACCGAGATCGTCATCACCGGCGCGGCGCGCACCCCGATGGGCGCATTTCAGGGCGCGCTGTCGCAGCAGACCGCGACCGCGCTTGGCTCTGCGGCCATCCGGGCGGCGCTGGACCGTGCCGGCGCGCAGGCCGGCGACGTGGACGAGGCGCTGATGGGCTGCGTGCTGCCCGCCGGGCTAGGACAGGCGCCCGCGCGGCAGGCGGCGCTTGGCGCGGGCCTGCCCGAGGCGGTCCCCTGCACCACCGTCAACAAGGTCTGCGGTTCCGGCATGAAGACGGTGATGTTGGCGCATGACGCGATCCTGACCGGCAGCGCAGGCATCGTTGTCGCCGGGGGCATGGAAAGCATGTCGAACGCGCCGTACCTGCTGGAAAAGGCGCGCGGCGGCTACCGGATGGGGCATGGGCGGGTGGCCGATCATATGTTCCTCGACGGTCTGGAAGACGCCTATGACAAGGGCCGGTCGATGGGCACCTTCGCCGAAGACTGTGCCGAGCATTACCAGTTCACCCGCGACGCGCAGGACGGCTACACGCTGGACTCGCTCGACCGCGCGAAGGCGGCGATTTCCGGCGGCGGGTTCGCGGCCGAAATCGTCGCGCTGGACGGCGTGGCCGAGGACGAACAGCCCTCGCGCGCGCGGCCCGAGAAAATCCCGCAGCTGAAGCCCGCCTTCCGCGAGGGCGGCACGGTCACGGCGGCGACCTCGTCGTCGATCTCTGACGGGGCTGCGGCGCTTGTGCTGGCGCGGCGCGACGTGGCCGAGGCGAAGGGCATGGCCCCGGTGGCGCGCATCCTTGGCCATGCAAGCCACGCGCAGGCGCCCGCGTGGTTCACCACCGCGCCGGTCCACGCGATCCGCAAGTTGCAGGACCGGCTAGGATGGACCTCGGGCGATGTCGATCTGTACGAAATAAACGAGGCCTTCGCGGTCGTGGCGATGGCGGCGATGCGCGAACTGGACATCCCCCGCGACCGGCTGAACGTGAACGGCGGCGCCTGTGCGCTGGGGCATCCGATCGGCTGCTCGGGCGCGCGCATCCTTGTGACGCTGGTGCACGCGTTGCAGGCGCAGGGGCTGAAACGCGGGATCGCGTCGCTGTGCATCGGCGGCGGCGAGGCGACGGCCGTGGCGGTGGAACTGGTCTGAGGCCCGTGTCGCCGGTTGCATAAGCGGCCCGGCGGCGTCAGCCTGTCGAAAGGGGCCAAAGGGCAATTGGCAGTGGGTGGCGCGAGTCCGGGGACACCGGCGCCGCAAGGGAGGAACGGATGACGGCATGGGGAGCGTTGGATCGCGGCGGGCCGCTGGCGGGCGTGAAGGTGCTTGATTTCTCGCGCATCCTGTCGGGCCCCTATGCGACGCTGACGCTGGCTGACATGGGCGCGGACGTGATCAAGGTCGAACCGCTTGGCACCGGCGACGCGACGCGGGATTTTCCGCCGTTCAAGGGGCCGCTCAGCCACTATTTCATCGCGTTGAACCGGGGCAAGCGCAGCATCGCGCTGGACCTGAAGGACCCGCGCGGCTTGGGCGTGGCGCGGGCGCTGGCGGCGCAGGCCGACATCGTGATCGAGAACTTCCGCCCCGGCGTGATGGACCGGCTGGGGCTGGGCTATGACCAGCTGTCGCAGGACAATCCCGGCCTTATCTACTGCGGCATCTCGGGCTTTGGCGCCGACAGCCCGCTGACCGACCGCCCTGCCTTCGACATCGTGGCGCAGGCTTTGTCCGGCGCCATGAGCCTGAACCGCGCCCCCGGCCAGCCGCCCAACAAGCTGGGCCTGCCGCTGGGCGACATGGCGGGCAGCATCTTCGCCGTGCACGGCGTGCTGGCGGCCCTGCATCAGCGCGGCCAGACCGGCAAGGGCCAGAAAGTCGACGTGGCGATGCTGGACTCGTTGATGGCGATGCTGACCTACCACGCGCAGATCTATTTCGTGTCCGGCAAGCCGCCCGCGCCGGTGGGCACCAAGCATCCCAGCATCGTGCCATACGGCGCCTTCCCCACCTCGGACGGGCACGTCATCGTCGCCTGCCTGACCGAGACGTTCTGGGTCAGCTTCACCCGCTGTCTGGGTCTGCCCGAACTGGCGGAAGACCCGCGCTTTGCCCGCTATGACGAAAGGCTGGCCAACCGCGACGCGCTGGAAGCGATCATCGACGACCGGATGCGGCAGGAACCCACGGCCTATTGGCTGGACCGGCTGGACGCCAACGACGTGCCGAACGCCCCGATCCTTGACGTGGACGAGGCGCTGGAACAGCCGCACGTCGCCGCGCGCGGTCTGGTCCAGACCGTCACCCACCCAACGGCGGGAGAGATGCGCGTGGTGCGTGGACCGCTGCGGTTCGACGGGGTGGCCCCCGATGTTGGCCGCGCGCCGCCGCTTGCCGGAGAGGACACGCTTGACGTGCTGGCCGAGGTCCTTGGGCTGGACCCCGCCGCCTGCGAAGACTTGATCGCCAGCGGCGCGGCGTCGGCTTATGGGCGCGCCACCGCCGTGGCAGAGGAAAACTGAGGACCAGCATGCGGATCAGATCGGCATTCATCCCCGCATCGGAAGAGGCCAAGGCGAACCGGACGGCCCATCTTGCGGCGCTGGACACCGTGGCCGAGGCGGCGGCGCTGGCCGCGGCGGGCGGCGGCGACAAGGCCCGCGCGCGGCACTTGTCTCGCGGCAAGATGCTGCCACGCGAGCGGGTGGCGAACCTGCTGGACCCCGGCGCGCCCTTCCTTGAGATCGGCGCGACGGCGGCGCACGGCCTGTACGACGGCGCCGCCCCGGCGGCGGGTGTGATCGCGGGGGTTGGCCGCGTGCAGGGGCGCGACGTGATGGTCGTGTGCAACGACGCCACCGTGAAGGGCGGCACCTATTATCCGCTGTCCGTGAAGAAGCACCTGCGCGCGCAAGAGATCGCCGCCGAATGCCGCCTGCCCTGCGTCTATCTTGTGGATTCCGGCGGCGCGAACCTTCCCAATCAGGACGAGGTGTTCCCCGACCGGGACCACTTCGGCCGCATCTTCTACAACCAAGCCCGGATGAGCGCGGCAGGCATCCCGCAGATCGCGGTCGTCATGGGCTCGTGCACCGCCGGGGGCGCTTATGTGCCCGCGATGTCGGACGTCACGATCATCGTGAAGGATCAGGGCACGATCTTCCTTGCCGGGCCGCCGCTGGTAAAGGCCGCCACCGGAGAGGTCGTCAGCGCCGAGGATCTCGGCGGCGGCGACGTGCACACCCGGCTGTCGGGGGTGGCCGATTACCTTGCCGAGGACGACGCCCACGCGCTGGCGCTGGCGCGGCAGGCGGTGGGCTCGCTTGGGCTGGACAGGTTCGATGGGGTGAACCCCATCCTACGGCAGGCGGCGGAGGACCCGTATTACGACCCGGACGAGATCCTTGGCGTGGTGCCCGCGTCGCTATCGACGCCCTACGACATCAGAGAGGTGATCGCCCGCATCGTCGACGGTTCGCGCTTCGACGAGTTCAAAGCGCGGTTCGGCGAGACGCTGGTGACGGGCTTTGCCCATGTCGACGGCTGGCCGGTCGGCATCGTCGCCAACAACGGCGTGTTGTTTTCCGAAAGCGCCGCCAAGGGCGCGCATTTCGTCGAACTGTGCAGCCAGCGCCGTATCCCCTTGGTGTTCCTGCAAAACATCACCGGCTTCATGGTGGGCCGGAAATACGAAAGCGAAGGCATCGCGCGGCACGGCGCCAAGATGGTGACGGCGGTCGCGACGACCTCGGTGCCGAAGATCACCATGCTGGTCGGCGGCTCGTTCGGCGCGGGGAACTACGGCATGGCGGGCCGTGCCTATCAGCCGCGCTTCCTGTGGACGTGGCCCAACAGCCGGATCTCGGTGATGGGCGGCCCGCAGGCGGCGGGTGTGCTGGCCACCGTAAAGCGCGACGCGATCGAGCGGCAGGGCGGCACGTGGTCCGACGAAGAGGAAGCCGAGTTCAAGCGCCCGACGCTCGAGATGTTCGAGCGCCAGTCGCACCCGCTGTACGCCTCGGCCCGGCTGTGGGACGACGGCATCGTCGATCCGCGCAAGACACGGCAGGTGCTGTCGCTATCGCTGCAAGCGGCGCTGAACGCGCCGGTGGAGGACACGCGGTTTGGCGTGTTCAGGATGTGAGGATGCCATGACCCTTGATGAAGCGATGCGGAAATATCCCGGCGCGGTAACCTTCCGGTTCGGCGACGGCCCCGAGATGTGCGCCGAACTGCTGGCGCTGGTGCGCGCGGGCGCCAAGACCGCCACCTGCGGCGCGCTGCGCGATTTCGGCGCGGGCGGCGAGCCGAAGCCCGTGGTCGGCCGCCGCGACATCTCGCTGAACTGGGATGGCACGCCCGCCGTGGTGATCGAAACCGTGTCCGTGACCGAAAAGCGGTTCTGCGACATGGACGCGGAATTCGCGCTGGCCGAGGGCGAGAACGAGACGCTGGAAGGCTGGCGGCAGGACCACCGCGCCTATTTCGAGAGAAACGGCGGCTGGGACCCCGAAATGATGCTGATCTGCGAACGGTTCCGCGTGGTCGAGGATTTGGCGGATGCCTAGGTCGGGAAAGGGCAAGCCATGGCGCGCCGCAAAGGGGTAACCCGCTTCTACAGAGGCGCCCGGCGCCACCCGAAATGGGATCTGGGCACCCCGCCCGGCCAGCGCCGGGGCCGGCCCGGCAAGCGCGCGCGACGGCGCCGGGTCTGGCCGGTGCTTCTTGGTGGCGCGATGTTCCTTTTCCTGTTCGGCCCCAACATTCTGGACGCCGGAAGCCTGCTGTGGCGCGACAGCAAGGGCTGCACGGTCTGGATGGTCGTCGACGGCGACACCGTCCGAATGCACTGTCCGGTGCAGGGCTTCGTGTCGGGACGCCTCGTGGGCTTCGACACGCCCGAGATGAACGCCCGCTGTCCCCGTGAACTGGGCATGGCGGTTGCCGCCACCTATTACCTGCGCTGGCAGCTGTGGACCGCGCGCGAGGTCGTCGCCACGCCACGCGACCGGGACCGCTATGACCGGGTGCTGACGCTGATGGGCTTCGACGGCGACCTTGCCAGCACGCGGATGATCCGGTCAGGGCTGGCCCGCCCCTATGACGGGGGCCAGCGGCGCAGCTGGTGCGATGCATGAGCAAGGAGTCCGGCGAATGTTCGACAGGATCCTGATCGCGAACCGGGGAGAAATCGCCTGCCGGGTGATCGACACGGCCAAGGCGATGGGCGTGTCCACGGTCGCGGTCTATTCCGACGCCGACCGCACCGCGCGCCATGTCGCGATGGCCGATCTGGCGGTCCACATCGGCGGCGCCGCACCTGCCGACAGCTACCTGAACGGCGACCGCGTGATCGCCGCCGCGCGGGAGACCGGTGCGCAGGCGATCCACCCCGGCTATGGCTTCCTGTCCGAGAACCCGGAGTTCGTCGAGGCGGTCGAAGCCGCCGGTCTGGTGTTCATCGGGCCGTCTGCCGGGGCGATCCGGGCGATGGGTCTGAAGGACGCGGCCAAGGCGCTGATGCAGGACGCGGGCGTGCCGGTGGTTCCGGGGTATCACGGCGACACACAGGACCCGGACCATCTGTCCGCTGCGGCCGACGGCATCGGCTATCCCGTGCTGATCAAGGCCGTCGCGGGCGGCGGCGGCAAAGGGATGCGTCGGGTGGACGACGCGGCGGACTTCGCCGACCAGCTGGCCGCCGCGCAGCGCGAGGCGCAATCGGCCTTCGGCAACCCCGCCGTGCTAATCGAGAAATACATCGAACAGCCACGACACATAGAGGTGCAGGTGTTCGGCGACGGCACCGACGCGATTCACCTGTACGAACGCGACTGCTCGCTTCAGCGCCGCCACCAGAAGGTCATCGAAGAGGCCCCCGCCCCCGGCATGACCGCCGACATGCGCGCCGCGATGGGCGAGGCCGCCGTGCGCGCGGCGAAGGCCATCGGCTATGCCGGCGCGGGCACGGTTGAGTTCATCGTCGATGGCGCGAACGGCCTGCGCCCCGACGGGTTCTGGTTCATGGAAATGAACACCCGCCTGCAGGTCGAACACCCGGTGACCGAGGCGATCACCGGCCTCGACCTTGTCGCGTGGCAGCTTCGCGTGGCGGCGGGCGAACCGCTGCCGATGCGCCAGCAGGACGTGCCGCTGACCGGCCACGCCTTCGAGGCGCGGCTGTACGCGGAAGACGTGCCCGCAGGCTTCCTGCCCGCGACCGGTACCCTGTCGCATCTGTCCTTCCCCGCCACCGCACGCATCGACAGCGGCGTCCGCGCGGGCGACGCCATCAGCCCGTTCTACGACCCGATGATCGCCAAGGTCGTCACCCACGGCCCGACCCGTGCCGTCGCGCTGAAGAAACTCGCCGCCGCGCTGGACGCGACCGAGGTCGTCGGCTGCGTCACCAACCTGTCCTTCCTTGGCGCGCTGGCGCGGCACGAGGGATTCACGCGCGGCGAGGTCGACACCGGGCTGATCGCCCGCGACCTCGACGCGCTGACTGCGGTCACGCCGCCCTCGCCCGCCCGTCTGGCGCAGGCGGCGCTTGCCGCGACCGACACCGAGACCGACGCCCTGACCGGCTTCACCCTATGGGCGCCGCTGTGGCGGACGGTGACGCTTGAGATCGACGGCCAAGAGATCACCGCCCGCGTCGCCCGCACCGGCCCCGACGAGGCAGAGATCGAGGTCGCCGGAACGACCGTCACCGCGCGCAACGCCGCGGGCTGGACGTTCGATGAGGCCCCAGCGGCGGCCAGCCACATCGAAGGCGGCACTGTCACCCTGTTCGGCCCCGACGGGGTCTCGGCCCGCATCCTCGACCCGCTCGACCGCGCGGCGGCGGATGCCTCCGGGTCCGACATCATCGAAGCGCCGATGCCCGGGATGTTGGCCCGGATGCTTGTCGCGGCGGGCGACAGTGTTACCGCAGGCCAGAAACT
Source organism: Psychromarinibacter halotolerans (assembly GCF_029168315.1). NCBI lineage: Bacteria > Pseudomonadati > Pseudomonadota > Alphaproteobacteria > Rhodobacterales > Paracoccaceae > Psychromarinibacter > Psychromarinibacter halotolerans. Next base: position 222,871 of record NZ_JARGYD010000001.1, on the reverse strand, counting down.
GGCCGTGCTGGAGGCGATGAAGATGGAACACGCCCTGACTGCCCCCCGCGACGCGGTGGTGGCCGAGGTGCTGGTCCCCGAAGGCACCCAGATCGAGGCGCACGCCCCGCTCATCCGCTTTGCCGGGGACGACGCATGACCGACCGCGCCGAGATTTTCGAGGTCGGCCCGCGCGACGGACTTCAGAACGAGAAGGCCGCGATCCCCACCGCCGCCAAGATCGCCTTCGTCGACCTGTTATCCCGCACAGGGTTTCGCCGGATCGAGGTCGGGTCCTTCGTGAACCCGAAACGCGTGCCGCAGATGGCCGACAGTGGCGCGGTGTTCGACGGCATCGCCCGCGCGCCGGGCGTGTCCCATGCCGCGCTTGTCCCGAACCTGCGCGGGCTTCAGGCCGCGACGGACGCGAAGGCCGACGAGATCGCCATCTTCGCCGCCGCCTCGGAAGGCTTCAGCAAGGCGAACATCGGCGCCACCATCGACGAAAGCCTTGCCCGCTATGCCGAGGTCGCGAAGGCGGCGACGGTCCCGGTGCGCGGCTATGTCTCTTGCGTCACGGTCTGTCCGTACGACGGCGCCACGCCGCCCGACGCCGTCGCCCGCGTCGCTGCCGCGCTGGACGCGATGGGCTGCTATGAGATCAGCCTTGGCGAAACACTGGGCAGGGGCACGCCCGAACAGGTCGGCGCGATGCTGGACGCGGTACTGGACCGGGTTCCGGCAGCCAAACTTGCGGGCCACTTCCACGACACCGGCGGCATGGCGCTGGCGAATATCGAGACCGCCGTCACCAAGGGGCTTCGGGTGTTCGACGCGGCGGCAGGCGGGCTTGGCGGGTGCCCCTTCGCCCCCGGCGCGGCGGGCAACGTGGCCACCGGGCTGGTGCGCCAACGGCTGGACGACATGGGGTTCGACACCGGGCTGGACGCCGCCCTGCTGTTCGAGGCAGAAGCGATGGCGCGCGACATGAGAAAGGGCACTGCATGATGGAAACGATCCGGGTCGACACCGACGGACGCGGCATCGCCACGCTCACGCTTGCGCGCGCCGAAAAGCACAACGCGATGTCGGGCCAGATGATCGCCGAACTGACCGAGGCCGCAGGCGTGCTGGGTGCCGACCCCGGCGTTCGCGCGGTGATCCTTGCCGCCGAAGGCCCCACCTTCTGCGCCGGTGGCGATCTTGGCTGGATGCGCGCGCAGGTCGACGCCGACCGCGCCACCCGCATGGCCGAAGCGAACAAGCTGGCCATGATGCTGCGCGCGCTGGACCGGATGCCGAAACCGTTGATCGCGCGGGTCCACGGCAACGCGTTCGGCGGCGGCGTCGGGCTGCTCTCGGTCTGCGACATGGCGATCGGCACGCCCGAGGTCCTGATGGGCCTGACGGAAACCCGGCTGGGCCTGATCCCCGCCACCATCGGCCCCTATGTCGCCGCCCGGGTCGGACCCGGCCGCGCCCGCTCGGTCTTTCTGTCGGGCCGCCGCTTCGACGCCGACACCGCGCGCGATCTTGGGCTGCTGACCCGCGTGGTTCCCGAATTCGCGCTGGACGCGCTGGTGATGGAAGAGGCCGAGGCGTTCCTGTCCTGCGCCCCCGGCGCGGTCGGCGCGGCGAAACAGCTTCTGGCGGGCTTCGCGGCCCCGATCGACGACGCGCTGCTGGACCGCACCGCCGCCGCCCTTGCCGACCAGTGGGAACAGCCCGAAGCGGTGGAAGGCATCGCCGCCTTCTTCGACCGCCGCCCCGCCGCCTGGGTCGAAGGGTGACATCCCCCGCCCGCGCGGGATAGCAAAGGCAATGGCCCGCCTCGATCTCAGCCGCTTCCGTTCCGTCCGCCTGCGCCTGCTGACGCTGGCGCTGGCGCCGCTGGTGGTGCTAATGCCGCTGCTGTTGATGCTGGGCTTCGCGCGCTGGACGGCGGATTACGACCGGGTGCTGATCGCCAACGTCGAAAGCGACCTGAAGATCGCGGAACAGTACCTGTCCACGCTGGTCGAACGCACCGGCACCGACGTCCGCAGCCTGTCGCGCGCGATCGAGTTCCGCACCGCGCTGGCGATGGGCGGCGACATGCTGGCGCCGCTGCTGGCAGCACAGATGCAGGACCTGCACCTCGATTTCCTGTACTATCTGCCGCCCAATTCGGCGTCCGACTGGCCCGTGGTGCAGACGGCGCTGGCGGGCCGGGTCGCCACCCGGATCGACCTGTTCGGCCCCGACGACCTTGCCGGCATCGACCCCGCGCTGGCCGAACGCGCAAGGATCGAGCTGATCCCGACCGAGGCCGCCGTGCCCACCGACCGCACCGAAGAGGACCGCGGCATGGTGGTCCACACCGCCAGCCCGGTGCGCGGCGGCGGCGCGCTGGTGGGCGGCATCCTGTTGAACCGCAACCTTCAGTTCATCGACACCATCAACGAGCTGGTGTTCCTGAACGCGATCACCGGCGGCGACCGCCAAGGCACCGCGACGCTGTTCCTCGACGACGTGCGCGTGTCGACCAACGTGCGCCTGTTCGAGGACGTCCGCGCCCTAGGCACCCGCGTCTCGGCGGCGGTGCGCGGCGCGGTGCTGGACGAGGGCCGCACATGGCTGGACCGGGCCTTCGTGGTGAACGACTGGTACATATCGGGCTACGTTCCGATCCTCGACAGCTTCGACCGCCGCGTCGGGATGCTGTACGTCGGCTTCCTCGAAGCGCCGTTCAACACCGCCAAGCGTGCCGCCTACCTGTGGATGCTGGGCGCCTTCGCCTTCGTGCTTGCGGTGTCGATCCCCACCTTCCTGTGGCTGGCGAAGGGCATCTTCTCGCCGCTCGAACGCATGGCCCTGACGATCCGCCGGGTCGAGGACGGCGATTTGTCCGCCCGCAACGGCCCGATGCGCGCGCGGGACGAGATCGGCCGCGTGGCGGGCCACCTCGACGACCTGCTGGACCAGGTGCAGGAACGCGACGCCGAACTGAACCGCCGCGTCGAACAGCGCACTGCCGAACTTCACGCCGCCAATGCCAAGCTGGAAGAAACCTACCGCCAGCTGGTGATGTCGGAGAAACTCGCCTCGATCGGCGAGATCACGGCAGGCGTCGCGCACGAGATCAACAACCCCGTCGCGGTGATCCAGGGCAATGTCGACGTGATGCGCGAAACGCTGGGCGACGCGGCAAAGCCGGTGGACACCGAACTCGCCCTGATCGACCGGCAGGTGATGCGGATCGGCGCCATCGTCGGCAAGCTGTTGCAATTCGCCCGCCCCGGCGACTACGCGGGCTACGACAACGCGGTCGATCCGGGCCCGCTGGTGGCGGATTGCCTGACGCTGGTCGAACACGTCTTCGCCCGCAAGGACATCACCGTCACCACCCGCTTCAGCCCGTGCCCCGAGGTACGCATCGAACCCGGCGAGCTTCAGCAGGTGGTGATCAACCTGATCGTCAACGCGGTACAGGCGATGGGCGACGCGGGCCGCCTGCTTCTGGAACTTGGCCCCGAACCGCGCGACGGTACGGACGGCGTCGCCCTCGTGGTCGAGGACACCGGCCCCGGCATCCCGCCGGACCGGCTGGCGTCGGTCTTCGACCCCTTCTTCACGACCAAACAGGGCGAAGGCACCGGGCTTGGCCTGTCGATCAGCCAAAGCCTCGTGCAGCGCGCGGGCGGCCTGATCACAGCCGAGAACCACGAAAGCGGCGCGCGCTTCACCGTGTGGCTTCCGGCCACCGCGCCATCCGAAGACTGACGCCCCGGCCCTTCTTCTCTTGCAAAATACCTCGGGGGAGCCGCGCAGCGGCGGGGGCAGCGCCCCCTCCTTCGCCTCGGCACCAGCGCCCCTAGTCGATGGCCCAGGCGGCCAGCTTGCGGTCGATGGTCTTGCGCGACACCCCCAGACGGCGCGCGGTCTCGGCGCGGTTGCCGCCGCAGCGGTCCAGCATGTGCAGGATGTGGCGCTGTACGACAAGGTCCAGATCCTCGACCGCACGGGCGCCGGTGATCTCTCCGGCGCCGCGGAATTCCTCGGGGAACTGGCCAAGGATCACCGACCGCTCCACAAGGTTGCGCAGCTCGCGCACGTTGCCCGGCCAGTCGTACAGCCGCAGCTTCAGCAAGGTCTCTTCATCCAGCGCCAGCTCGGATTTTCCCATCGACTGCGAGAACTTCATCATGAACAGCGTCGCCAGTTCCACGATGTCGTCCGCCCGATCCCGAAGCGACGGCATCCGGATGCCGACCACGTTGATCCGGTGATACAGGTCGGCGCGGAATTTCCCCTCGGCCACCAGACGGTCAAGATCGTCGTTCGTCGCGAACAGAAAGCGCAGGTCCAGCGGCAATTCGCGTTCTGCGCCGACGGGGCGGACGCGGTGGTCCTCCAGCACCCGCAGCAGCGCGACCTGCAGCGGCTCGGGCATCTGCGCCACCTCGTCGAAGAACAGCGTGCCGCCGTCGGCGTGGCGCAGCAGGCCGTCGCGCGGGCGCCCGTCGGCCCCGATCGCGCCGAACAGTTCCTCGGCAATGCGGTCGGGCGGGATAGAGGCGCAGTTGACCGCCACGAAAGGCCGTTCGCCCCGGTCGGACATCGTGTGCAGCGTGCGCGCCGCCAGTTCCTTGCCGGTGCCGCTTTCGCCGGTGAACAGAACCGGCGTCGGCAGCGCCGACAGCTTGCCCAGCATCGCGCGGACCTCTTCCAGCGCGGGCGAGGTGCCGACCAGCTTGCCGCGCGCGTTGGACGCCTCGGCCAACAGTTCGTGGCGTAGAAGATAGTTCTCGCGCCGCAGGTTCTTGCGGTCCAGCACCCGCGCCACGGCGGTCAGGATCTGGTTCGACCGGAACGGTTTCAGCACGAAGTCCGACACGCCGGCGCGCATCGCCTCGATCACCGTTTCAAGGTCGGCATAGGCCGTGATCATGATGGCGTCGGCGTAGAAGCCCACGCGCCGCTGTTCGGCGATCCACGCCAGCCCGGATTTGCGCGGCATCACGTTGTCCAGGATCACAAGGTCGAAGTGCCGCTTGTCCAGCAGCGCCTCGGCCTGCGCGGCAGAGCCCGCCTGCTCGACAAGCTTGCAGCGCGGTTCAAGGATCTTGGTCAGGAAGTTGCGCATGCCGATCTCGTCGTCGATCACAAGGATCGACGCGTCGGCCATTTCGCTGCCGTAGGTAATCGGCTCTGCCGACACGCCCCTAGTCCAGCCGCACGCTGTTGCCGCTGTTGACGTCCTGCGACGAGAACCCCGCGTTCTCCAGCGCGAAATGCGCGCCGACCGCGATCACCGCGATGGCCACGAAGCCGGTGAACATTGCCTTCATTGGTCAGTCTCCTTTGCGGTCGCCTGCCGAAGGTAGGCGACAAGATCGGCGCGGTCGTTTTCGCCCGCGATCACCTGCATGGGCATCTTCGAACCCGGTATGTAGTGGTCCGGACCGATTTCGAACAGGTCGTCTATGGTCTCTTCGGTCCAGACGATATCGGAACCGTCCAGCCTTGGCGAATAGGGGTAGTCCGCGACGGTGCCCGCCTGCCGCCCGAACACGCCGTAAAGCGTTGGCCCGGCCTTGCGCGAGGGGCCCGGTTCCAGCGCGTGACAGATCGAGCACTTGCGCATGAACTGGCGTTCGCCGTTCGGCATCGTGTCCGCGTCGCGCAGGAAGCTTCGCTCTTGCCCCATCGCCGGTTCGAACGTGTCCAGCGCGGCTACGGGCCACGCGTAGACCACGTCGTCCAGCCCGCCCGCATATAGCGTCTGCCCGTCGGGCGAGAAATCCAGCGCCCAGACCGGCCCCTGCCGAGTGGCGCGGAAATCGCGGGCGATGGTCCAGCCGGCGGTGTCGACCACCATGATGTACCCCTGCCCGTCCCCGACGGCGAGCTGCGCGCTGCCCGCGTCCCATGCCATCGACAGGATCGGCCTGCGGTCCAGCGTGAAATCCGCGATCTGCGTGCCGGTGGCCGCGTCGATGACCCGCGTGCCGCCGTCGACCGCGCCATAGGCGATCCAGCCGTCGCCCGCGACCACCTCGTTCACGCCAAAGCCATGTTCCACCAGCACCGTGGGGGTGTCGTCGGTCGACAGGTCGTAGGCCAGCAGCGCGCCGTCCATCGTGCCTGCGTACAGCGTGCCGCCATCGGCCGAGAACGCCACCGCGTTCACGCCGCTGCGCGGGTCGGCCAGCGTGCGCGTCTCGCCCTCGGCCAGCGGGTGCAGCAGGATCGAGCCGTCCCAGCTGCCGCTGGCCACGGTCGCCCCGTCCGGAGACACGGCGAGCGCGGTGACCTTGCCAAGGTGTTCGCCCAGCAGACGGCCCTGCCCGTCCTGCCAAAGCCGGACGGTGAAATCGTCGCCGCCGGACACGATACGCGTTTCATCCACGAAGGCCACCACGGTCACCGCCGCGTCGTGCCCTTCCAGCCACGCGGGCGTGCGGCCGGTCCAGCGCGCGGCCGAGTTGTCGAAACTCGCCGTCGCCACCGTGCCGTCCTCGGACACGGCGATGCCCATGACCGGCCCGCCGTGCCCCTTCAGCGTTGTGAAATCCTGCGCCGCGCCCCGGTCCGCCATGACGGCGGCAAGGATCGCGGCGCCGATCAGCGCCCGCATCACCGCGTTACTCTGCCGGGGTGGTGGTGCCGCCCTTCGGGGCCGAAGCCTCGCTCTCTTTCACCTCTTCCAGCCAGATCGCGTGGTGCTGGTGTGCCCATTCTTCGTCCACCTCGCCCGAGCCCATCGCATCGAACGCGCCTTCCATGCCGACGGTGCCGATATAGATGTGGGCAAGGATGATCGCCATCATCACGAAGGCCACGATGGCGTGCCAAAGCTGGGCGAACTGCATCTCTTCCTGCGGCGCCAGCGCGGTGGGCAGCGGGCCATAGCCCGCCCACTGCGGCAGGCCCGTGTCGTTCAGGATGCCGAAGGTCTTGGCGAACAGCGGCAGCTCGAACGGGAACAGCAGCGACAGCCCCGACACCGAGACCGAGACACCCAGCACGATCACCGACCAGAAGATGATCTTCTGACCGAAGTTGAACTTCTTCGCCGGGGGGTGGTTCTTGCCGATGATGCCACCGGCCTGCTTGATCCAGACAAGGTCGGTCTTGTTCGGGATATTGTGGGCAACCCACATCACGAAGACCACGACCAGCGAGACCATGAAGGCCCAGGATACGTTGTTGTGGATCAGCTTCGAGATGTGCAGCAACCACGCATTCGCATCAAGTCCAAGGTAGGGCGCGATCGCGACGCGGCCGAACAGGGTCAGCAGGCCGGTCAGGCCCAGCAGGATGAACGAGCCGGCCAGCGTCCAGTGCGCCATCCGTTCGATGAACTGAAACCGGGTGACGGTCCGCCCGGATTTGCCGCCGTCGATGCGGATACGACCCCGGATCAGGAAGAACAGCGCCAGCACCGCGATGGTGCCGATCAGCAGCCAGCCGCCATATTCGCGCAGAGGGCCCGCGCGGAAATTGTACCACGCCATGCCGCCGTCCTGCACCAGCACCTTGGCGACGTCGCCGCCCGCCGAGACGCTCATGTTCGGTTCCTCGTTGAACCGGATCGACCGCCACAGGTCGGGGTCCGAGGCGCCGCCGAGCGTGCCAAGCTGATCGGCGATCGACGCCGCGCTGTCCGGATCGCCGATGTTCGCGCGCCGGTCGCTGTCGTCCACGGTCTCGCCGCGCTGGCGGGCAAGGATGTCCTCCAGCGTCGGGGCGCCGCCGGTCGGGCTGCCTTCGGTTTCGGGGCGGTCGACTTCTTGCGCGGCCAGCGGCAGCGCGAGGGGCAGCATGGTGACGGAAACCACCAGTGCCACCATGAGACGGGCAAGGATCGTACGGATCATAGAATTTCCCCTTCGCGCCAGGGAGTTACTTGAACTGCACGCGGCCCCGTCCAAGGGGCCGCGCACGTTTTCCCAATGTCCGGAAAGAAGGCCTTAGCCGCCTTTCTGGTCGTAGGCGGTGCCCCAGCCCCAAGCACCCGAGCCGAAGCCACGGGCCACGACGCGTTCGCGGTAGATCGCGGACACGACGTCACCGTCGCCAGCCAGCAGGGCCTTGGTGGAACACATCTCGGCGCAGATTGGCAGTTTGCCTTCCGCGATCCGGTTGCGGCCGTACTTCTGGAACTCGGCGGTGGAGTTGTTCTCTTCCGGGCCACCGGCGCAGAAGGTGCACTTGTCCATTTTGCCGCGCGATCCGAAGTTGCCGGCCTGCGGGTACTGCGGCGCGCCGAAGGGGCACGCGTAGAAGCAATAGCCGCAGCCGATGCACAGGTCCTTGGAGTGCAGCACCACACCGTCCGAGGTCTGGTAGAAGCAGTCCACCGGGCAGACGGCCATACAGGGCGCGTCCGAGCAGTGCATACAGGCGACCGAGATCGAGCGTTCGCCCGGCTGGCCGTCCTGAATGGTCACCACCCGGCGACGGTTGATGCCCCACGGAACTTCGTGCTCGTTCTTGCACGCGGTGACGCAGGCGTTGCACTCGATGCAGCGTTCGGCATCGCAGAGGAATTTAGCTCGTGCCATGTGTGTCTCTCCTTACGCCGGCATGATCTTGCAGAGGGTGGCTTTGGTCTCTTGCATCTGGGTGACCGAGTCATAGCCGTACGTCTGCGCAGTGTTGGTGCTTTCGCCAAGCACGTAGGGATCGGCACCGTCCGGATACTTGGACCGACGGTCTTCACCCTGGTAGTAGCCGCCGAAGTGGAAAGGCATGAACGCCACGCCCGCATCGACGCGGGGCGTCACCATCGCCATCACCCGAACGCGACCGCCTTCCGGACCTTCCACCCAGACCTGCGACCCGTCGCGGATGCCAAGGTCGTTGGCGTCACGCGGGTTGATCTCGATGAACATGTCCTGCTGAAGCTCGGCCAGCCAGGGGTTCGACCGGGTTTCGTCCCCGCCGCCTTCGTACTCGACCAGTCGGCCAGAGGTGAGGATGATCGGGTATTCTTCCGAGAAGTCGTTCTCCTGGATCGAGGCGTACATCGTCGGCACCCGCCAGAACTTCTTGTCCTGATAGGTCGGGTAGTCGGCCACAAGATCGCGACGGTTGGAGTACAGCGGCTCGCGGTGCAGCGGAACCGGATCCGGGAAGGTCCAGACCACGGCGCGGGCCTTGGCGTTGCCGTAGGGCGCACAGCCGTGGGCGATGGCAACGCGCTGGATGCCGCCCGACAGGTCGGTCTTCCAGTTCACGCCACCGACGCTTTCGGCATAGTCGCTGGGCCGTTCGCCCTGCTGCGAGGTCTCGCCGACCTCTTCCTGTCCCTCGTCGGCCTCTTCCGGCGCCTCGTACCCGGCGACACGCTCGATCACGGCGCGCTCTTCGTCGGTCAGGTCACCGTCCCAGCCAAGGTCCATCAGCATCTGCATGGTGAACTCGGGGTACCCGTCCGGGATTTCCGAGCCCACCGGCGCAACGCCGTCGGCCAGCAGGTTGTCGCCATCGCGTTCCACGCCAAAGCGGGCACGGAAGCCCATGCCGCCTTCGGCCACCGGCAGCGACACGTCGTACAGGTTGGCCGAACCGGGGTGGTTCATCTCGGCGGTGCCCCAGCAGGGCCACGGCATACCGTAGAAGTCACCGTCAGCAGGCCCGCCGTTGGCGCGCAGCGTGGTGCGGTCGAAGGTGTGCTGGTTCTCCATGTGCATCTTCATCCGCTCCGGCGACTGGCCGGTATAGCCGATGGTCCACATGCCGCGGTTGAACTCGCGGGTCAGGTCCTCGACCAGCGGTTCCTCGCCGTTCACTTCGATGTTCCGGAAGATCCGGTCGGCGAAGCCGAACTTGGTGGCGAACTTGTGCATGATGACATGGTCGGGCAGCGACTCGAACAGCGGCTCGACGACCTGCTGGCGCCATTGCAGCGACCGGTTCGACGCGGTGACCGAGCCGTAGGTCTCGAACTGCGTCGCGGCCGGCAGCAGGTACACGCCGTCGGTGCGGTCATGCAGGATGGCCGAAACGGTCGGGTACGGGTCCACCACGACAAGCATGTCGAGCTTTTCCATCGCCGTCTTCATCTCGGGCATACGGGTCTGCGAGTTGGGCGCGTGGCCCCACAGAACCATGACCTTGGTGTTGTCGGGCTGGTCGATGTTCTCGGGGTCTTCCAGAACACCGTCGATCCAGCGCGACACCGGGATGCCGTTCAGGTTCATGATCGGCGTGTCGTCGAAGGTCGCATCCGAGAACTGGCCTTTCAGCCACTCGGGGTCTTCCTCCCACACGCGGGCCCAGTGCGCCCAGGCGCCATCGCTCAGGCCGTAGTAGCCCGGCAGCGTGTCGGCCAGAACGCCAAGGTCGGTCGCGCCCTGCACGTTGTCGTGGCCGCGGAAGATGTTGGTGCCGCCGCCGGCGACGCCCATGTTCCCCAGCGCAAGCTGCAGGATGCAGTAGGCGCGGGTGTTGTTGTTGCCGTTGGTGTGCTGGGTGCCGCCCATGCACCAGATCACCGTGCCGGGACGATTGTTGGCCAGCGTGCGCGCGACGCGCTCAAGCTGCGAACCGGGCGTGCCGGTGACGCGCTCGACCTCTTCGGGGGTCCACTTGGCAACCTCGTCGCGGATTTCGTCCATGCCCCAGACGCGGGTGCGGATGAATTCGCGGTCTTCCCAGCCGTTCTCAAAGATGTGCCACAGGATGCCCCAGACCAGCGCCACGTCCGACCCCGGACGGAACCGCACGTATTCGTCCGCGTGGGCGGCGGTGCGGGTAAAGCGCGGGTCGCAGACGATCAGCGGCGCGTTGTTCTGTTCCTTCGCGCGCAGCACGTGCTGCAGCGACACCGGGTGCGCCTCGGCGGGGTTGCCGCCGATGATGAAGATCGCACGGCTGTTGTGGATGTCGTTGTAGCTGTTGGTCATGGCGCCGTAGCCCCATGTGTTGGCAACGCCCGCAACGGTGGTCGAGTGACAGATCCGCGCCTGGTGGTCGACGTTGTTGGTGCCCCAGTAGGCGGCGAACTTGCGGAACAGGTAGGCCTGTTCGTTCGAATGCTTGGCCGAGCCCAGCCAGTAGACGCTGTCGGGGCCGCTGCTTTCGCGGACTTCCAGCATCTTGTCGCCGATCTCGTTGATCGCCTCGTCCCAGCTGATGCGGACCCATTCGCCGCCGACCATCTTCATCGGGTACTTCAAGCGACGCTCGCCGTGGGCGTGTTCACGCACCGAAGCGCCCTTGGCGCAGTGAGCGCCCAGGTTGAACGGGCTGTCCCAGCCGGGTTCCTGTCCGATCCAGACGCCGTTGCGGACCTCTGCCATCACGGTACAGCCGACCGAGCAGTGGGTGCAGACGGATTTGCGGATCTCGACGGCCTCTTCGGCGGACTGCGCCGTGGCCTGGGTCACCGTTCCGCCGGTCGCGCCGATCGCGGCAAGGCCGCCGATGGCAAGACCGGAGCCGCGCAGGAACGCGCGACGGTCGACCGAGGTGTTCGCGACCTCGGACAGCATGCTTGTCCGCTGCGGACGCCGTGCCACCCCGTTTGTCTTTTTCCTCAGCATTCTTTTTCTCCCTTGGCTGACGACCTGCCCCTGCTGGCCGCGCGCTTGGTACTATCTTGGTCCGGCCCCATCGTTCCCCGTGGGCCGGCGGTCACCTTGTCCGGGTCAGAACCGGGCGCTTTCGTAGTAGGCCCGCGTGTGTGCGGTATCCTGCATGCTGTCCGACTGAAGATCGGGTTCGGCCGGTCCGGCCTCTGCCGCGGTGCCCGAGGCGAGAGCGACGGCAGCGGCGGGCGCCGTGGTCCCGGCGAGCTTCAGGAAATCGCGCCTGCTTTTCTGAGGTTCGTCTTTTTTCGTCACGTCGTTCCCTCCTCTTGGCTTTCTGTCTGTCTGGCTTGTGGGGGTTGCGGCCTGTGGGGCCGTGGTCATGTCATACGGAAGGCTTCCGCCTCGATCTCCATGAAGGCGCGGCCCACCTGGGCGACGGCGGCATAGAAGACCGAGTTCTTGGCGCCCTCGAGATCGGTATAGAAATGGCCCGCCCAAGGGCGGATGTGCTTGTTGAAGAACGTCTTCTGCTGGTCCAGCGAGGCCGGCACACCGAAGCGGCCAACGATCATCGCGCCCATCATCTCCATCAGCGAGGCGATGTTGTCCTCGGGCTCGAACACGTTCTCGGCGCGGGTCAGGCCACGGGCGCGCATGTCTTCGCGCAACACGGCAAGCGGCTTTTCGTTCAGGAAACCCGTCAGGTAATAGCTGGCATAAGGCAGCAACTCGCCCCGGCCGAGGCCGATGAACAGCTTGTTGAACTCGGACTGCACGGCAGCCGGACGGCTTTTCGCGGCGATGGCGGCCAGCGCGGTGATGCCCTGCCCCAGATCGGTCTCGTCCCCGGTCAGCCCAGCAGTCTGATCCAGCATCAGCTGGTCCGGCGGGCCGGCCAGCAGCACGCCGAGGAAATTGTAAAGATCCGCGCGAAGGCGGTCTTCGTCGGCGATCACCTGGCTTACGGGCTGGGCGGTGGCGGTCATGCTGTCTGTTGCTCCCCATGTGTCGCCGTGTCGTCGAAGGCAAAGCGCATCCGGCGCGGGCGCAGCGTCGGCGCCTCGGTCTGATGCGCCGCGTCGGCGGATGCGGTGGCCTGCGGTTGATCCTCGCGGCGCTCGGTCGTCGTGGTCCCAGTATTCGCCGTGGTCTCGGGCGTCAGGGCGGCGGCCTCTTCGGCCTCGGCGATGTCGTCCGCGACCGCGACCTGCGGATCGTCGGCGTCAGTTCCCAGCGCCTCGCGCGCCAGCTTCTCGACATGCGCGGTCAGCCCCTTGCCGACCTGATAGGCCGTCTTCACCCCCGGCGCATCGGTCGCCGCGTTGGTGAAATCGCCGTCATAGTCGTTCAGCCCGTCAACGCAGGCGAGCACCGGGTTCGTCCGCCACATCCGGCGCAGTGCAAGGCGGCGCAGGCGGGCGGGCACCTCGCGGGCCATGAACGCCTTGAAGTCGTCGCCCGCGTTCATCGTCGAGGGATCCGGCAGCCCGAACTGCGCCAGCAGCTCGGCGTCGGTCTTTTCGGCAACGGATGCTTCGCGAACCTCGGCCTCGCGAACCTCGGCGGCAAGGCGGTCGGCCTTTTCCTCGGCGGCGACGGCGGCGCGGCGGTTGGCCCAGAAACTCAATTCAGTCTCCCCTGCCGGGCCGAGCGCGGCGAGCGGTATACATCGGTGGTCTGCACGATCCGGGCGTCGCCCACACCATCTTCGACAAGATCGACCCGCGACCGGTCGCGGCGGCGTTTCTTGAACTCGTGCTCGACGTGGTGGGCATCGCAGAACGCTTCGACCCACGCGGCGAAACCGTCGGGCATCGGCACCTTCTCGACCACTTCCTCGCCGCTGTCGGCATAGTCCTGTGCGTCGTAGGGCGATGCGGTCACGGTCACCAGAGACAGCGGGCTATCGCCCGTGCCTTCGCGGCGCATGATCACGTACAGGCTGGGGGGCGTGTCGTTCAGCGCTACCATGTAGGCCTCGGTTTCGGTGGCATGAAGGTGCACCGTTCCGGTGAAGGCGTGATACTCGGTCACGTCGCCTTCGCTGCGCAGCATCCGCCAATCCGCCTTGCCCGCACCGGGCAGCACGCCAGCCACGGTCCAAGCCCATTTCGCCCAACGGGTCACCCCGGGGGCGCGGCGCAAAACGACGCCGACTGGCAGGCTCTGGCTCCGCCCGGATGATTTCATGGTCTGGGTATCCTCCAACTTGCACGGATTCTAAGCGCATTGCGAAAGGGGAATGGAAGTGAATTCAAACACCCGGGGTGCAAAAGACCGTATGACTGGACAGAATGGGCAGGTTTGCGTCACCCGAACGGGACGAGTGGACGTTTTGTCCATCATGACTTTTTTAGTCGGAATCCGGCGCCGGTGAATCACCTCTGAGGCCATCAACGGTTTGTGGTCACAAGCACCTGATCGCCCCCTTGCGCCGCCTCGAATCCCGCTTTACGGCGGCTGGAAATCCTGCCTAGGCTGGTCCGAAACGACACGGATCAGCCCTTGTCCGGCGGCGTTTCGCGCCGCGATCCGGACGCGACAAGGCACCAGGGAGCCTGAGGAAATCAATGTCCAAGTGCTTGATAACATGTGATTGCGAGGGGTCGCAGCGCATCGACGCCGCGGGTCTGGAACGGGCCACCGGTCTAGAGGTGCGCCCGCCCTGCACCGCCCTGTGCACCCGCGAGCTGGAGACCGCCGCGAAGGCCATCGCGGGGGGCGACGCGATCATCTGCTGCGGACAAGAGACGCGCACCTTCACCGATCTCGCGGAAGAGATCGGGGCCGACGTTCCGGCCTTCCTTGACCTGCGCGACCGGGCCGGATGGTCCGACGACCCCGCCCCCAAGCTACCCAAAATGTCCGCATTGGCGGCCGAGGCCACGCTGCCCGCCCCTGCGGCCAAGTCGGTGGACGTGATCTCGGAAGGTCTGTGCCTGATCCTTGGCCCCACCGACACCGCGCTGGCGGCTGCCGAGCAGCTGAAGGACCACCTTGGCGTCACCGTGCTGCTGGCCGATCCGCAGGACGTGCCCGACACCCGCGCCTTCGACGCGGTCACCGGTTCGCTGCGCAGCGCGACGGGGGCGCTGGGGGGCTTCCGCGTGACCTTTGACACGCTGCGGCAGGTCGAACCCGCCGGTCGCGGTCCGCTGACGCTGACGGCGCCCCGCGACGGCGCGGTGTCGGACTGCGACGTGATCCTCGACCTGCGCGGGCCTGCGCATCCGCCGCTGTTCCCCGCCCACGAAAAGCGCGAAGGCTACCTGCGCGCCGATCCGGGCAGCCCCGCCGCCGTGGCCGCCGCCGTGATGGCCGCGTCGCATCTAGTCGGCACCTTCGAGAAACCGCTTTACGTGCGGACCGAGCCGCTGCTGTGCGCCCACTCCCGGGCCGGTCAGACGGCTTGCACCCGCTGCCTTGACCTGTGCCCCACCGGCGCGATCGTGCCGGACGGCGAACACGTCACCGTCGATCCGATGATCTGCGCTGGCTGCGGCGCCTGTTCGGCGGCCTGCCCGTCGGGCGCGATCAGCTATGACGCGCCGCCGGTCGACCTGACGATGCGCCGGGTGCAGACGCTGGCGAAAGCCTATCTCGACGCTGGCGGCACGGCGCCGCGCCTGCTGGTCACTGGCGCGCACGGGGCCGAGATGGTGCGCCTTGCCGCCCGCCACGGGCGCGGCCTGCCCGCCGACGTGATCCCGATGGAGGTCGACGCGGTGAACGGCTTCGGCCACGCCGAGATGCTGGCCGCGCTGGCCGCAGGCTTCGCCACCGTCACCGTGATGCCCACGCCCGGCACCGACCGCGACGCGCTGGCCGCGCAAGTGGCGCTGGTGACGGCGATCTCCGACGGGTCGGTCGCGGTGCTGGACACCAACGACCCCGACGCGATGACCGACGCGCTGTATGGCGCCGACACGCCCGCGCCGCGCGCCAACCCGGTGCGACCGCTGGGCAGCCGCCGCCAGATCGCCCGGTCCGCCGCCAAGGGCCTGCGCCCCGATGCGGACATCCTCGCCCTGCCCGAAGGCGCGCCCTATGGCGCGGTGCTGGTCGACACCAACGCTTGTACGCTGTGCCTGTCCTGCGTGTCGCTTTGCCCGTCCGGCGCGCTTGGCGATAACCCGGACCTGCCGCAGCTTCGGTTCCAGGAAGACGCCTGCCTGCAGTGCGGCCTGTGCGCCAACATCTGCCCCGAGACCGCGATCACGCTGGAGCCGCGCCTGAACCTGACGCCGCAGGCGCTGGAACAGGTGGTCCTCCACGAGGAAGAACCCTTCCCCTGCGTCGAATGCGGCACGCTGTTCGGGGTGAAGTCCACCATCGAACGGATCACGGCCAAGCTAGAAGGCCACGCGATGTACCAGAACCCGCAGGCGATCCGCATGATCCAGATGTGCGACGACTGCCGGGTGAACGCGCAGTACCACGCCGACAACTCGCCGCTGCGCGGACCGGACCGGCCCCGCGTGCGCACCACCGACGACTACCTGTCGAAGCGCCGCGATCACTGATGCTGAAGCGGCGCCCCCAGGTCGGCGGGCTCCAGCCCGGCGACATAGGCCACGATGGCCTCGACCTCGTCCACGGTCATCTCGACCGGGACGATGGGCGACGGGCGGCTGATCGGGAACGGCTCGGTCACGCCCTCGACCTGGGTGAAGGCCGGGTGCGGGTTCAGGATGTAGAACACCTGGAACCGGTATTCCCAGTCGTCGAAGGCGCGCAGCAGGAAGAAGGACGGCGTGCTGTCGATCGAGGTCATGCGCGTGTCTTCGGAAATGACGTGACAGCGCACGCAGTGGACGCGCGACGCCACAAGCCCGGCGCGCGCCAGTTCGGTGTCGATCTCGATCTCTTCGGGTGCGGCCTCGACCACTTCGGGCGGCCCGAACAGCGCGGCCCCATCCGGCGCGTAGCCGGTGATCGTCGCCAGCCCGACGTCCGAGGCGAACCAATCCGCCAGCCGCGCGGCCCCGTCGTTGTCGGACGAAAGAACGGCGACGTGCCAGCTTTGATCCGGGCCTTCGAACACCGCGACGCCGTCGTCGCCCAACGCAATATCGGCCGCGTCGCCGGGCGCGACGACCTGAACTTTTACCTGCGTTTTCAAAGAGAAGCGCGGCAAGGCATAGCGCAACACACCGCTATCCACCAGCGCCGCGGGCGCGGCCAGCCGGACCGTTCGGTCCTGTGCCGGGGCGGGAACGGGCGCGAGTGCCTGGGCGAGGATCAGAACGACCGCCGCCGCCAGTATCTGCCGGATGCCGTGCATGGACCGATCCTAGAAAGCGCGCAACCGAACCGTCAAGACAACTTGAACCAAGGGAAGGACAGACCATGAGCGAAGACTTCAACATGTCGATGCGCAAGTTCCTGAAGCAGGTGGGCGTCACCTCGCAGCAGGCCATCGAGGAAGCGATGCGCGACGCCGAGACGTCGGGCAAGGAATTCACCGCGACCGCCACCATCACGATCCCCGAGCTGGGTCTGGAACACACGGTCAGCGGCACCATCAAGGGGCAGGACTGAAACTTGGCACTTGATCGAGACACCGTCCTTGGCCTGCTGAAACAGATCGACGATCCGGTTTCCGGCAGCGACATCGTCGCCGCCGGGGTGATGCGGGCGCTGAACGTCGGCGACGCCGGCGACGTGCGCTTCGTGCTGGAGATCGACCCGAAGCGGGCCAAGGATTACGAGGCGGTGCAGGCCGCCGCCGAGACGGCGCTGAAACAGGCGGGCGCGGCCAAGGTTTCCGTCGTGATGACCGGCCCCACCTCGACGCCCGAGGCGCCGCCGGACCTGAAACCGCGCCGCGCCGCCGAGCCGCAGGGCCCGCAGAAGATTCCCGGCGTCGACCGCATCCTTGCCATCGCATCCGGCAAGGGCGGCGTCGGCAAGTCGACCGTGTCGGCCAACCTTGCCTGCGCGCTGGCGCAGCAGGGCCGCCGCGTCGGCCTGCTGGACGCCGACGTTTACGGCCCCTCGCAGCCCCGGATGCTGGGCGTGTCGGGTCGCCCCGCCTCGCCCGACGGCAAGACGATCCTGCCGCTGCGCAACCACGGCGTCACGCTGATGTCCATCGGCCTTCTGACCAATGAAGGTCAGGCGGTGGTCTGGCGCGGGCCGATGCTGATGGGCGCGCTGCAGCAGATGATGACGCAGGTGCAGTGGGGCGCGCTGGACGTGCTGATCGTCGACCTGCCGCCCGGCACCGGCGACGTGCAGATGACGCTGGCGCAGAAGGCCCATGTCGATGGCGCGGTGATCGTGTCGACGCCGCAGGACGTGGCCCTGCTGGACGCCCGCAAGGGGATCGACATGTTCCAGCAGCTGAAGGTTCCGATCGTCGGCATGATCGAGAACATGTCGACCCATATCTGTTCCAACTGCGGCCACGAGGAACACGTCTTCGGCCACGGCGGTGTCGCGGCCGAGGCCGAGAAGCTGGGTGTGCCGCTGCTGGCAGAGGTGCCGCTGCATCTGGATATCCGGCTGGCGTCCGACGGCGGCGCGCCCATCGTGGTGTCGCAGCCCGACAGCGCGCAGGCCAAGGCGTTTCAGGACATCGCCTCGAAACTGGTGTCCGAGGGCGCCGCGTGACCGAGCCGTCCTTTCCGCCACTGTTCACGGGCGAGGCGGTGCGGGGCGATCCCTTCGCCGCCGCCTGCGCCCGTGCGGCAGCGGGGTGCGACGCCGGGCTGATCACCTACCGCCCCGCCCCCGAGCGGCTGGAGGCGGCCATCGTCTTCGCCCCCGAGGTGCCGCTGGCCGATGCCGTGCTGGCGCTGCCGGTGTGCGGCATCGGGTTCCAGAATGCGCTTGGCGCGCTGGCCCCGCCGTCGGTCGGGGTCTACCTTGGCTGGAACGGCGACATCCGCGTGAACGGCGGCCTGTGCGGTCGGCTGCGCATGGCGGCCGACACGCGCGACCCGGAAACCGTGCCTGGCTGGATGGTGATCGGGCTGGACCTGATCGCGGTCGACGCGACCGAGGACCCCGGCGTCAAGCCAGACACCACCGCCCTGTACAACGAGGGCTGCGGCGACATCGAACTGCCGCAGCTGCTAGAGGCTTGGGCCCGCCACACGCTGGTCTGGCTGGGCCGATGGGAGGACGAGGGCGTCCGACCGATCCACAAGGAATGGATCGGCATCGCCCACGGCATCGACGAACAGGTGACGCAGGGCGGCGTCACGGGTACATTCACCGGCGTGGACGAACGGCTGGGGATGCTGCTGAAAAGCGGCGACACCACCCGGCTGATCCCGCTGACCGAGCTTCTGGAGGACCCCGCATGAAACTGGCCCGCGCCATTCACTTCGACGAAAGCGACAGCCGGGTGTTCCATTCGCCTGCGCGCACCGGCGAGTGGTGCATCTCGGGCGGGTTCGAGTTCTCGAACTGGACCGAGGCCGACCTGACCGGCAAGGCCCGGCAGGCCTTCGCGAACGGCTGGATGGGGCTGGAAACCTTCGGCCGCGTCACCTTCGTGGCGGTCACCACGCTGGAACCCGCCGAGCACGAGGCGCTGTGCCGGGGGCTGGCCCGCCACTTCGTGACCTACTACGGCGCGCCCTCGGAAGAGGCTGCCCTGCCCGTCGCACGCGAGGAACTCGCCCAGATGATCGAACTGTGCGAGGATCACGCGCCCAACACCGTGCTGACCGTCGCCCGCGAGCTGACCGAGGCCGGCGTGCGCGAGGCCTACCGCGTGATCGAGGCGCAGGAGGCCGGGCTTGACCAGTTCGCCATCCACGGGAGTCTCGACGAATGAAGCTGACCCGACGCACCTTCCTTGGCTCTGTCGCCGCCACGCTGGCTTTGCCGCGGGCCGGTTTGGCGGCAGTCGCCGAGCTTCGCCCTGCCCCGGCAAACCTGCAAATCCTGCCGTCCGATTACCCGACCACCGACGTCTGGGGCTACGGCGGGATGCCCGGCCCCGAGATCCGGCTGCCGCAGGGCGCGCGGCTGGACCGGCGGCTGGTGAACGGGCTGGATCAGCCCACCACGATCCACTGGCACGGCCTGCGTCTGCCCAACGCGATGGATGGCGTGGCTGGAATGACGCAGGACAGCGTCGCGCCGGGCGGCACCTTCGACTATGGCTTCGATCTGAAGGACGCGGGCACCTACTGGTACCACCCGCACGACCGCAGCTATGAACAGGTCGGCCGCGGGCTGGCCGGGGCGCTGATCGTGACCGAGGCGGACGCCCCCGAGGTCGACCGCGACGAGGCACTGGTTCTGCAGGACTGGCGGATGCAGCCCGACGGCACCATGGTCGAGGACTTCGGCGCGCTGCACGACATGGCGCACGCGGGGCGGATCGGCAACTACGTCACCGCGAACGGCCAGTCCTACATCGAACGTGACCTGCCGCTGCATGGCCGCCTGCGCCTGCGGCTGATCAACGCCGCCGCCTCGCGCGTCATGCAGATCGTGCACGCCGGTTTCACAGGCTGGACCGTGGCCGAGGACGGCCACCCGCTGGAAACACCGGCGGCCCTGCCCGAGATGCTGGTGCTGGGACCGGGCCAGCGCATGGACCTGATCGTCGATGTCAGCGCGACCGGCGACGAGACCGCCTATCTGGGGCTGGTCGAAGGCGACAGTGCGGCGGTTTTGTACGAGGTGACGCCGTCCGAGGCCGAACGCGACGCGGCCCGCGCCGCGCCCGCACCGCTTCCGCCCAACCCGCTTCCGCCGCTGGGCGACCTGTCCAAGGCCCGCGCGACCGAAGTGCGGATCGAGGGCGGCGCAATGGGCCGCATGACCGCCGCCCGTGCCGATGGTGTAGAAATGCCGATGCAGGATCTTGTCCAGCAAGGTCTGGTCTGGGCGCTGAACGGCGCGGCCGGTGTGCCCGACACGCCCATCGCCACGGTGTCACCGGGCGAGACGCTGCGGATGCCGCTGATCAACGACACCGCATGGCCACACGTCATGCACCTGCACGGCCATCCGTTCCGCGTGATCGAAGGCGACCGCCCCGGCGGCCCGTGGCGCGACTCGGTCCTCGTGATGCCGGGCGACCGGACCGAAATCGCCTTCGTCGCTGAGGAACCCGGCGACTGGATGTTCCACTGCCACATGCTCGACCACTCGGCCAGCGGCATGATGCATTGGGTGAAGGTCCGCTGATAGGCGCTGGAATTTTCTAGGAAATTCCGGCGGGCAGGATCTTCTAGAAGATCCTGCTACCTCACCGCCCCGATCGAGCTTTCCAGCAGGTGCCGCGTGTACGGGTGTTCGGCCTGCAGCGCGCGCATCTTCTCGACGCCCAGCAGTTCCACCACCTCGCCGGTCTGCATCACCGCGATCCGGCCGCACAGGTGCCCCACGACGCCAAGATCGTGCGAGACCATGATGTAGGTCAGGCCATGCTCGGCGCGCAGTTCCGCCAGCAGGTTCAGGATCTCGGCCTGCACGCTGACGTCCAGCGCCGAGGTCGGTTCGTCCAGCAGCAGCACGCGCGGCTCTGGCGCCAGCGCACGGGCGATGGCGACGCGCTGGCGCTGGCCGCCCGACAGCTGGTGCGGATACCGAAAGCGAAAGCCCGGCCCCAGCCCCACGTCGCGCAGCAGCTTGTCGATGCGGGCGTCGATGTCCTTGAAACCATGCAGGCCCAGCACCTCGGACAGCACACGGTCCACCGTCTGACGCGGGTGGAGCGAGGCATAGGGGTCCTGAAACACCATCTGCACGGTCTTGTAGAACTTCGGGGTGCGGGCGACGCCAAGCGGCTCTCCCATCACCCGCATCTCGCCGTTCCACGTCGGCACCAGCCCGGCGATGGCGCGCAGCACCGTCGACTTGCCCGATCCGCTTTCCCCGACAAGGCCGAAACTTTCGCCCTCGGCCACGTCAAAGCTGACATGCTTCACGGCGTCGGTGCGCGCGGCGCCCTCGCCGAACCAGACGTTCAGGTCCTTGATCTCAAGCGCGTTCACAGCAGGGCACTCACGGATGGGGCCTCGCGCCAGGCGGGGTCGCGTTGCAGCACCTCCAGCCGGTCGCGGGGGTGTTCTAGGTCGGGAACCGAGTTCAGCAGCCCCCGCGTGTAGGGATGGGTCGCCTCGTTCAGGCGGCCCGCCTCGCAGACTTCGACGATGCGCCCGGCGTACATGATCACGATCCGGTCGCAGAACTTCGACACAAGGTTAAGGTCGTGGCTGATGAAGATCAGTCCCATCCCCCGCTCGCGCACCAGTTCGTCCATGATTTCCAACACCTGCAACTGGACGCTCACGTCCAGCGCCGAGGTCGGTTCGTCCGCAATCAGGATCTCGGGGCCCGGGATCAGCATCATCGCGATCATGATGCGCTGCCCCATGCCGCCCGAGACCTCGTGCGGGTACAGGTCGAACACTCGCTCGGGCTCGCGGATCGCCACGCGGTCCAGCATCTCAAGCGCGCGGGTCCGGGCGACGGATTTCGACACCTTTTCATGGGTGCGCAGCGCCTCGGTGATCTGCTGGCCGACCGTCATCACCGGGTTCAGCGAGAACTTCGGGTCCTGCATGATCATCGACGCCTTGTGCCCGCGCAGCTTGCGCATCCGGGTTTCCGGCACGTTCAAGATATCCTCGCCGTCCATCTCCATCCGATCGGCGGTGATGAAGCCCGGCTTGCGGATCAGGCGCAGGATCGCGCGTCCGGTCATCGACTTGCCGGACCCGGATTCGCCCACGATCCCAAGCCGTTCGCGGTCAAGGCTGAAGCTGATGCCGCGCACCGCGTCGAAGATGCCGTTGCGGGTCGGAAAGCGCACCCACAGGTTTTCGATGTCCAGAAGGTTGGTCTGGGTCACTGGCCGCCCTCCTTCGGATCGAGCACGTCGCGCAGGCCGTCGCCCAGCAGGTTGAACGCCAGCGAGATCGAGAAGATCGCCAGACCGGGGATTGTCGCGACCCACCAGTAAT
The DNA here is from genome assembly GCF_029168315.1 of Psychromarinibacter halotolerans. Classification (NCBI taxonomy): domain Bacteria; kingdom Pseudomonadati; phylum Pseudomonadota; class Alphaproteobacteria; order Rhodobacterales; family Paracoccaceae; genus Psychromarinibacter; species Psychromarinibacter halotolerans. Next base: position 200,433 of record NZ_JARGYD010000001.1, on the reverse strand, counting down.
CAAGGATGTACTTGCGCCCTTCCGAGATCATCGCACCCCATTCCGGCGACGGCGGCTGCGCCCCAAGGCCCAGAAAGCCAAGGCCGGCTGCGGTCAGGATGATGCCCGCCATGTCCAACGTGACCCGGATCACCAGCGACGAGATACACAGCGGCCAGATGTGCCGCGTGATGATCCGCGCGGTCCCCGCGCCCTGAAGCTTGATCGCGTGGATATAGTCGGAATTGCGGATCGTCAGCGTCTCAGCCCGCGCGATCCGCGCATAGGGCGGCCACGCCGTCAGCGAGATCGCCAGCACCGCGTTCTCGATCCCCGCCCCCAGCGCCGCCACGAAGGCCAGCGCAAGGATCAGGCGCGGGAAGGCAAGGAAGATGTCGGTGAAGCGCATCAGCAGCACATCGACCCAGCCGCCCATGTAGCCCGAGATCGTCCCAATCAGCAGGCCCAGCAGCGGCGCGACCATCGCCACCAGCAGGACGATGTAAATCGAGATCCGCGCGCCATAAAGCAGCCGCGAGAAGATGTCCCGCCCAAGGCTGTCGGTGCCGAACAGGTGCCCGTCCGTCCCCGGCGGCTGGAGGCGCGCGGCGAGATCCTGCGCGAAGGGATCCTGTGTGGCCAGAAGCGGCGCGAAGATCGCGCACAGGATCAGGAAGACCAGAATGATCAGCCCGACCATCGCCAGCGTGTTGGACCGGAACGACAGCCAGCCCTGATACCACGCGGCGGCGCGGGCCTGCCTGCGCGAAGTCGGCTCTTCCGCCAGCAGCCAGTCGCGCAGCCCTTGTTTTTGAACAGTCTCGGTCATTTCGACCTCGGATCGAAGAAGCGGTACAGCAGGTCAGAGAAGATGTTCAGGCACACGAAGATGGTGCCGATCACGATCGTCCCGCCAAGGACCGAGTTCATGTCGTTCGCCAGCAGCGACGTGGTGATGTACTGGCCAATGCCGGGCCATGCGAAGATGATCTCGGTCAGCACCGAGCCCTCCAGCAGGTTGGCATAGGCCAGCGCGATCACCGTGATCAGCTGGATGCGGATGTTGCGGAAGGCGTGCTTCCAGATGACGGTGCTTTCCGACAGCCCCTTCACCCGCGCCGTGGTCACGTATTCCGAATTCAGCTGTTCCAGCATGAACGAGCGGGTCATCCGGCTGATGTAGGCCAGCGAGTAATAGCCCAGCAGCGAGGCGGGCAGGATGATGTGGCTGAACGCGTCCTTGAACACGGCCCATTCGCCGCGCAGCAGGCTGTCGACCAGCAACATGCCGGTGATCGGCTCGACGATCCCCTGATAGAAGATCCCGACCCTTCCCGGACCGGCCACCCATGCAAGGATGCCGTAAAACAGCAAAAGGCCCACAAGCCCCAGCCAGAAGATCGGCATGGAATACCCGATCAGCCCGACGAAGCGGCTGACCTGATCGATCCACGAGCCGCGCCGGACGGCGGCCACGACGCCCAGCGGCACGCCAAGGAACACGCCGATCAGCGTGCCCAGCGTCGCCAGTTCCAGCGTGGCCGGGAATACCCGTGCGATGTCGTCGGCGACCTGCTGTCCGGTGCGGATCGAGGTGCCGAAGTCGCCTTGCAGCACGTTTCCGACGTAGATGCCGAACTGCACGATCAGCGGCCTGTCCAGCCCCAGCTCGCGGAAGGTCTCGTCGTACTGCGCCTGCGTTGCCCGTTCGCCGATCACGGCGAGAACCGGGTCGATCGGCATCACGCGGCCGATCATGAATGTCACGAAAAGAAGTCCCAGAAGCGTTGCCGCCACCGTCGCGAAGGTCGCGCCGGTCTTCTTTGCCCAAGGCGGAACGGGCGGCTTGCGCCGCCCGCCCGGAATGTTGACCTGTTCTACCACTGTGCGGCGCTTACTTCGTGATGACCCAGTAGGACACCGCGGTGGTCGCACCACCGGCAACGAAGTTCTCGACGCTTTCGCCCATCGCGTTCTGTTCGATCTGCTGGAACATCACGCCGAACGGCGAGACTTGCTGGTGCTCTTCCTGCAGCGCCATGTACATCTCGGCCCGGGTCGCGGTGTCGTTCTCGACGACGGCGGCAAGGGTTTCCTCGCTCATTTCCGGGATGCCCCAAGCGTTACGCCAAGCCAGAAGACCGGTCGCGCCCGCTTCGTCCGAGTTGTCGGGGTTGTAGGCAAAGGTACCGGCGTTGGTGTTGGGGTCGGGATAGTCCGGGCCCCATGCGCCAAGGTAGATGTCGTGTTCACGAGCGCGGTAGCGGTCCAGCGTCTGGGCGCCGGTGCCGACGATCAGTTCGATGTCACAGCCAAGCTGGCCCCACGTGTTCTGCAGCGACTGGCCGATGTCCATCCGCTCTTGCGCGTCGCGCACCGAGATCGCGATCGGGCCGCAGTCCGGATAGCCGGATTCGGCCAGCGCGGCCTTTGCGGCGTCCATGTCGTAGGTGAACGGCTTGGTTTCCAGCGCGCCAAGGAAGGTCAGCGGCAGGAAGGCCTGATGCACGGTGTACTGGCCCTTGAGGAACGAGTTCGCCATGCCTTCGTAGTCGACCGCGTATTTCAGGGCTTCCAGCACCTTCGGGTCGGCCAGCATGTCGACCTTCTGGTTGGCCGAGAAATACATCAGGCGGCCGCGCAGTTCGTCGACGACCTTCACGCCGTCCACGCCGTCAAGGCCGGCGATGTCTTCGGGCGACAGGTTGCGGGCGACGTCGATGTCCCCGCGTTCCAGCAGCAGGCGCTGGGTGGCCGATTCCTGAATGTGCTGGACGATCACCCGCTCCATCGCCGGGGCTTCGCCGCCGTAGTTCGGGTTCAGATCCATCAGCACCGATTCGTTCGGCTTCCACTCGACCACCTTGTAGGGGCCGGATCCTGCGGTGTTGGTGCGCAGCCATGCGTTGCCCATGTCACCGTCGACCTCGTTGGCCATGACGGTTTCCATGTCCACGATGCCGCCGATGGTGGCGGTCAGGCAGTTCAGCACGAAGGACAGCGCGTACTGCTGGTCCAGCGTGATCTGCAGCGTCATGTCATCGGTGGCGACGATGGTTTCCTCGACGTTTTCGGGGGTAAAGCCGAACTGCGTCAGGATGAACGAGGGCGTCTTGTTCAGCAGCACCGCGCGGCGCAGCGAGAACTCGGCATCCTTGGCGGTCACCGGGTTGCCGGACGAGAAGACGTGGCCTTCGGCGATCGTGAAGGTGATGGTCTTGCCGTCTTCCGAGATTTCCCAGCTTTCAGCCAGCTGCGGGCCGAAACCGGCATCAAGATCCATCGGATCGAAGTTGACCAGTTTCTCGTACACATTGCGCGACACGTCGGCGCCCGCGAACTCGAAGCTTTCGGCCGGGTCGAAGGTTTTGATGTCGTCGATCCGGTTGGCGATCACCAGCATGTTCGGCGGCGTTTCGGCCATGACGGGGGTCAGCGAAGTCCCCAGCATCAGCGCGGTCAGGGCCGCGACCTTGAACGTCTTGAGTTGTTTCACGTGTCTTACTCCCAGTTGGTTTTTGTGTGCCCCGGCCGCTCGTTGGCGACCGGGTTGGTGGTTCGTTGACCTATTGTCCCCACGTCAGGCGCAAAACGCGCAACCAGTTTCCGTGGGCCAGCTTCTTCATCAGTGCGTCGTCTACCCCGTTGTCCCGCATCGCGGTCCGCAAATTGGGCAGACCTGCACAATCCTTGATCCCCTTCGGTATCAGCGCACCGTCGAAGTCAGAACCAATGCCTACGCGATCTTCGCCCAGAAATTTTATCAGATGGTCAAGATGTCTCATCATGACGTCAAGCCCGAAATCGTCATCCATCTTGCCATCGGGTCGCAGGAAGGCGGACGCGAAGTTGATTCCGACCATCCCATCGCTGTCCGCGATCATCTCTAGCTGGCGGTCGGTAAGGTTGCGGGCATGGGGACAGACCGACCACGCGTTCGAGTGGGTCGCGACCAGCGGCGCGTCCGAAATTGCGGCGACGTCCTCGACCCCTTTGCCGTTCAGGTGGCTGAGGTCGATCATGATCTTCAGCGCGTTGCATTCCTTCACCAAAGCCTTGCCCGCCTCGGTCAGACCGCCGCCGATGTCGGGGTCGGACGGATAGCGGAACGGCACCCCTTCCCCGAAAATCGTGGGCCGGGACCAGACCGGACCAAGCGAGCGCAGGCCCCGGGCGTGGAAGTCGTGCAGCTCTTTCAGGTCGGGGCCGATCGCCTCGACCCCCTCGATGTGCATGACCGCGGCCATCCGTTCGCCGCGCTTCAGCACCTCGTCGATCTCGTCGGCGGTGCGACAAATGGTCAGCGCACCTGCATCCTCCAGCGCCTCGATCACGCCGAAGCCGTCCAGCGTGGTGGTCAGCGCCTCTGCCGGGTCCAGCATCGGCGGCAGCGGCAGGTCGTACTGCGGCTTCTGCATCTCGTCGAAATCGACAGAGGCCCCGGCCGGGCTGGGCACGAAGATGGCGAAGAAGCCGCCCCCGAATCCGCCCGCCTTCGCACGCGGCAGGTCGATATGGCCGTCCGGAAGCCCGTCGACCACGCCCTGAGGCGTGACCGAGCCGCGCAGCAGACGCAGGACAAGGTCGTTGTGACCGTCGAAAAAGGGGACTGGTTCGGGCGATGTCATGGGCAGGTCCTGTATGGCTATGCCAAAGGGCTAGACCCATTCACGCGGAATGACCATTCCCCGGACGCCACGCAACCGCAGCGTCCGGGAGGTCGGCGTTTTCGGTATCGGGTCGGCCGGCGCCTAGTCGCGCAGGCTGGGGTCGTCCTCGTTCCCGCGCGCGACAAGGTCGCGGTCGCTTTGCAGTTCCAGCCACATCGCGTTCATCACGGCGAACACGGCGGCCAGCGGAAGGCCGAGGATCCAGGCGAAATACCACATCGTCGGGTCTCCTTCAGTACAGGGTTTCGGAATTGCCGGTCACGTCGTCCTCGGTCACCTTGCCCCACAGGACCCGGTAGACCCACGCCGTGTAGGCAAGGATGATCGGCATGAAGATGACCGTGGCCACCAGCATCACGAACAGCGTCTGATGCGAGGACGACGCGTCCCACACCGTTAGCGAACTGTCCGGAGACAGCGACGACGGCAGGATGAAGGGGAACATCGTCAGGCCCACGGACGAGATCGCGCCGAAGATGCCCAGCTTGGACCACAACAGCGCCGACACTTCGCCGCCGGACCGGATCGCCCGAACCGCCATCGCCATGCCAAGGAAACCCAAGCCAGGCGCGATGGCGATCCACGGACGGTCGGCATAGGCCGCCATCCACGACACGCCGCGCGTCACCTCGGTGTACAGCGGGTTCGACGGGCCGTCCGGCGCGGCCTCGGTCACCAGCGCATAGCCGTCGATCCCGAAGGCCAGCCACAGCCCCGCCACCGCGTACAGCACGATGGTCAGCACGCCGGTCATCGCGCCGATGTTCTGCGCGCGGGTTTGCACGAAGCCCTCGGTCTTGATCGACAGCCACGCGGCGCCATGCGTCAGCAGCATCGACAGCGACACCAGACCGCACAGCAGCGCGAAGGGGTTCAGCAGGCCGAACAGCTTGCCGAAGGCGGAACCGGGATACAGCGGGTACAGGTCCTGCGTCAGTTCGAACGGCACGCCCTGCAGGACGTTGCCCACCGCGACGCCGAACACCAGCGCCGGGACCGCGCCGCCGATGAACAGCGCCCAGTCCCAGCCCGACCGCCATGCGGCGCTGTCGCGCTTGGACCGGTACTTGAACCCCACCGGCCGCAGGATCAGCGCGGCAAGGATCAGGAACATCGCCAGGTAGAACCCCGAGAAGCTGACTGCGTACAGAGGCGGCCACGCGGCGAAGATCGCCCCGCCGCCAAGGATGAACCACACCTGGTTGCCTTCCCAAACGGGGCCGATGGTGTTGATCACCACGCGGCGTTCCACATCGGTGCGCCCCACGAAGGGCAGCAACGCACCAACGCCCATGTCGAAGCCGTCTGTCAGCGCGAAGCCGATCAACAGCACCCCCAGCAGCAGCCACCAGACCACGCGCAGCAGGTCATAACTGAACAGTTCGTAAAGGATCATGGCGCTTACTCCGCGGGGGTGCCGACCGGGCCACGCAGGCGGGCTTCATGCCGCGCGGTCCAGACTTCGGTTTCATCGACATCCTGATGCGGGCCCTTGCGGATGTATTTCAGCATCAGGCCCATCTCGACGATGAAGAGAATGGTATAGAAGGCGACGAACCCGGCCAGCGTCAGCAGCAGGTCAGCGACCGACAGGTTGCTGGCCGACAGCGCCGTGGGCAACACCCCGTCCACCGTCCAAGGCTGGCGACCGAACTCGGCCACGATCCAGCCCATCTCGGCCGCGATCCACGGGGCCGGAATGATCCAGACCGCCGCATGCAGCGCCCAGCGGGGATAGGTCTGTCCCTTGAAGGACGAGCGGTAGAAGAAATACGCCATCACCGCGATGAACGAGAAGCCCAGCACCACCATGATCCGGAACGCCCAGAACAGCGGCCAGACGGTCGGGACCGTATCCCAGGACGTCGTCTCGATCAGCGCGTCGTCGGCGTCCCTCGGGTCGTCGACATACCGCTTCAACAGCATGGCATAGCCAAGATCGTCGGAATGCTCTTCGAAGGTGGCGCGCACCTCGGGCGGGGTCGCGTCGCGCTCGGCCCGGATCGTCATCAGCGCATCGTAAGCGACGATGCCCGACCGGATGCGGTCCTCGGCCTCGGCCACCAGATCGGCGATGCCGGGGATCTCGGTGTTCAGCGACCGGGTGCCGATCAGCCCCATGACCCACGGGATCTCAAGCGCATAGTGCGTTTCGCGCGCCTCTTGATCGGGGAAGCCGACCAACGTGAAGGCGGCAGGCGCCTCGTGGGTTTCCCACATCGCCTCGATCGCGGCGAGCTTCATGCGCTGGTTGTGCGAGGTTTCGTACCCGGACTCGTCGCCCAGCACCACGACCGACAGGGCCGAGGCAAGGCCGAAGGACGCGGCCACGGTGATCGACCGCTTGGCAAGCTCTGTGTGGCGCCCCTTCAGCAGGTACCACGCCGACACGCCCAGCACGAACACGGACGCCGTGACATATCCAGCGGACACGGTGTGCACGAATTTCGACTGCGCCACGCTGTTGAACATGACCTCGAAGAACGACGTCATTTCCATCCGCATGGTGTCGGGGTTGAACTCTGCCCCCACCGGGTTCTGCATCCAGCCGTTCGCGATCAGGATCCACAGCGCCGAGAAGTTCGAGCCGATGGCGACCAGCCACGCGACGACAAGGTGCGCGGTCTTCGACAGCTTGTCCCAGCCGAAGAAGAACAGCCCGACGAAGGTGGCTTCGAGGAAGAAGGCCATCAGCCCCTCGATCGCCAGCGGTGCGCCGAACACGTCGCCCACATAATGCGAATAGTACGACCAGTTCATCCCAAACTGGAATTCCATCGTGATGCCGGTGGCGACACCCAGAACGAAATTGATTCCGAACAGCGTGCCCCAGAACTTGGTCATCTGCCGCCAGATCGGACGGTCGGTCATGACATAGACCGTCTCCATGATCGCGACGAGAATGGACAGACCAAGCGTCAGGGGTACGAACAGGAAATGATACATGGCGGTCAGGGCGAATTGCAGCCGTGACAGCTCTACGACATCGAGTTCCATACCCAATTTCTCCCAATCTTGCGCAAGGGTTGATTCGGGACCCCGCGCTTAACGTAAAACACATATTCCCAATACGTGTTATGAAGCTCCGTCACAAAACGACGCGCTTGCACTCAGCGAATACCCGGTGACCGGCGTTGCGGTGGAGTGTCGCAAGGATCGCCGTGTCCGGCAGGGCGGCGCGCAGGCCATCCAGAACACGGGCGGCGGTTTCGTCGTCCAGCCCCTCGGTCGGTTCGTCCAGCAGCAACAGCCGGGGCCGCCGCAGGATCGCGCGGGCGAGTGCAACACGCCGCGTCTGCCCGCCCGAAAGCCCCGCGCCGGTTTCGCCCAATCGGGTGTCCAGCCCGTCCCGGTCGCGCAGCGCGTCGCCCATGTCGACGGCGTCCAAAGCGCGCCACAGGTCCGCGTCCGGGGTGTCCGGCGGCGCGGCAAGGGCAAGGTTGTCCCGGATCGTGCCGCCGATCAGCACGCTTCGTTGCGGCACCATCGTCACCACGTCGCGCAGGTCCGCCTCCGGCCAATCGCCCGGCGCCCGGCCCGCGATGGCGATCCGCGTATCGCCCACGGGCCAGAGCGCGGCGATCTTCAGAAGCAGCGTCGACTTGCCCGCGCCGCTGGGGCCGGTCAGCGCCAGTCCCCCGCCCGGCTTCAGCTCGAAGGACAGCGCGCCATCCTCCACCGTCAGAAGCGGTCCGTCCGCCGCCGGGCCTGCGCGGTTCGGTGCGTCCGCGCGGCCGATGTCCACCCGCCGCGCGGCATCGACCATGCGGCCCAGTTCGCCCAATCCGCGCCGAAGCGGTGGCAAGGCCTCGGCCAGACCCAGCGCGACGAAGAAGCCGATGGCGGCAGGCGCGGGCGGCGCGCCGCTGGACACCAGCCAGCCCCCCGCCAAAAGCGCCAGCGCCGCCGCCAGCGAGGACAGGGCCGACAGGACGACCCCCGCGCGCCGGTCCATCCGGTCCAGCGTGCGCGCCGCATCTCGGGCGGCCGCGTCCTGCGTGGCAAGCGCCGCCTCGCGCCCCGGCAGCCCGCCCGCCAGCACCAGAGCCGCCCGGTCGCGCATCGCGTCGATCAGCCCGGTGCGCAGGGCTTGCGCCTGCCGCTCGCCCTGCGCCGACGGTGCAATCGCGCGACGCCCCAGCAGCCACAACGCCAGCACGGCCCCCGGCAGATAGCCTGCCGCCACTGCCACCGCGACCGGCAGGCCCGACAGCCACGCCAGCATCGCGAAGGCCAGCGCATGGGTCGCCAGCGCCGCCAAGGCGGGAAGGAACAGCCGCAGCACCAGCCCGTCCAGCGCGTCGACGTCGGCCACGATCCGGGTCAGCGCCGCCTCGCCCCGCAGCCGCATCAGCGCCCGCGCCCCCTGCCCGGCCTGCCGCCGCAGCAGGTCCACCCGCAGCACCGCCAGCGCCCGCAGCGTGGCGTCGTGGGTCAGCACCCGTTCGCCATAGCGCGCCGCCGTCCGGCCCAGCGCCAGCAGCCGCACCCCCGCCGAGGGGCGGAAGACGTCGAAGGCGATGCCGATGCCCGCCAGCCCCGCCACCCCGGTGGCGGTGATGAACCAGCCCGACAGCCCCAGCAGCGCCGCGCCCATCACCAGCACCAGCACCGACAACAGCGCGCCGCGCGCCATCGCGCGGCGGTCGGCGGTCAGAAGCCGCCACAGGATGCGCAACAGCGGCGTCATAGCGCGATCTCCCGGTCCAGCGCCTTGGCCAGCGCGGGGTCGTGGGTGGCGACCAGCAGCGTGCGCCCCTGATCGCGCAGCCCGGTCAGCGCCGCGACGATCTGCGCCGCCGTCTCGGAGTCGAGGTCGGCGGTCGGCTCGTCGGCAAGGATCAGATCGCCGCCCGAGGCGACGGCACGCGCCAGCATCAGCCGCCGCGCTTCGCCCCCCGACACGCCGCCGCCGCTTTCGCCCAGCCGGGTTTCCAGACCATCCGGCAACCGGTCCACGATGTGGCGCGCCTGCACAAGGTCCAGCGCGGCCCACGGATCGGCGCCGGTGCCGCGCGGGTCCAGGAAGTCCGCCAATGTCACATCCGGGAAATGCGGCACCTGCGGCAGCCACGCCAGCCGCGCCCGCCACGCGTCGGCGGTGTCGGCGTCGAGCGGCTGGCCGCAGACCATGACGCGCCCCTCGGCCAACGGCACCAGCCCCGCGACGGCTGCCAGCGTCGTCGTCTTGCCAACGCCCGACGGGCCGGTCAAGGCCAACGCCTCGCCCGCGCGAAGTTGCAGCGACGGCAGCGGCACCGCCCGCCCCGGCAACGCCGCCGCGCCGTGCAGGTCCACCGACAGCGGCCCGTCCAGCGGCGCCGTTGCCGCGCCCGTCCCGATCAGCGCCACGCGGTCGGCCGCATCCAGCGCGTCGAGTTCCGCCACCACCGAGATCCCGGCGGCCCGGTCGTGCCATGCGGCGGCAAGGTCGCGCAGGGGCTGGAAGTATTCGGGCGCGATCAGCAACAGGAACAGCCCCTGCGCCAGCGTCATCTGCCCGCCCCATGTGCCGAACCCGATCTCGCCCAGAAGCGAGAAGCCCACGAACACCGCGACCATCGCCACGCCCAGCGCCGCGAACAGTTCCAGCACGGTGGACGACAGGAAGGCGATGCGCAGCACGGCCATCGTCCGGTCGCGCAACGCCTCGGCTCGGTCGCGGAAATCCTGCGCCGCGCGGTCGGCGGCGCCCAAAAGCCGCAGGTCCAGCAGCGCGGACAGACGGTCCATCAGCATGTCGTTCATGCCGCCGATCTCGTCCAGCTGGCGGCGCGACGCCTGCTCTGCCGCCATGCCCACCAGCGCCATGAACAGCGGGATCAGCGGCCCCGCGACCAGCAGAACCAGCCCCACCGCCCAGCTTTGCGAGAAGGCCAGCACAAGAAACACCAGCGGCAGCACCCGCGTGCGCGTCATGGCGACGTGATAGCGGGTGATCCACGGTTGCAGCATCGGCAGCTTCTGCACCGCCAGCGCAGCCACGGCGGCAGAGCTTTCCGGCCCCGGCGCGCGGATTTCGCGTTCGATCAGCGCGGCGCGTTCGCGGGCGATGGTGCGGTCGGCGGCTTCGAACAGCAGCGCGCCCGCGCGGGCGTCGAGTGCGGCGCGCAGCAGCCCGCCCAGCGCAAACAGCCCGGCGCCCAGCGCGGTGCGGCCCAGCGCCGTGTCGCCCGCCGCCCAGCCGGAAATGACCCATGCGATGCACGCGGCCTGCGCGGGCCAGATCAGCCCGGCCAGCACCGCCAACGCGCCCGCTTGGGTCAGGCCATGCCGGACGGGCGCGATGATGCGCGCCGTGGCCCGGGCCTGCGGGCTTTGCTGCTGGGTGTCCGTCATCGGGTGTCGTCCTGTTCGCGGCGGGACCCTGCACCCCCACGGCGCCGGGTCCAAGCCGAATCCGCGCCCTGCGACGCCGACGCGCAGTCGGAACCGCTTTCCTTGCGCCGCTGCCTGCGGCAGCTTTGGCGCGTCAGCCAGCCAACAAAGGAGCCAGCATGTCCGCCCTAACCGCCCCGGAAGTCCCGGTCCTTGGCCGCGTGCAAAGCTTTCTCAAGCAGATCGTCTATGGCGGCAACGACGGCATCGTCACCACCTTCGCGATCGTCGCAGGCTATGCCGGTGCGGCGGCGGACGGCGCCGGGAAGGTCGGCGCGCTGGCGGTGCTGGTGTTCGGGCTGGCGAACCTTGTGGCCGACGGGGTGTCGATGGGGATGGGAGAGTTCCTGTCCACCCGGTCCCAGCGCGATCTGTACCGCTCGCGACGGGCCGCGGGTCTCGCCCGGTTCCGCGACCGGCCCGAGGCCGCGCGGGCCGAGATCGCCGGGTTGCTGGCGGCGCGGGGGCTGGCGCCCGACGATGCCGAAGCCGCGGCGCGGTATCTGTCCCGCAGCCCCGAACTGGCCGCAGACATCCGGCTGTCCTATGGCGAGGGGCTGACCGACATGCGGCTTGCCCGCCCGCTGAGCGAGGGGCTGACCACTTTCGCGGCCTTCATCGTCTTCGGCCTGTTGCCGCTGGCGCCCTACCTGCTGCTGGACGCCGGGCACGCCAACGCTCTGCCCCTGTCGGTCGGGGCCACCTTCGGCGCATTGCTGGCGCTTGGCCTGCTGCGCTGGCGCGCCATCGGACAGGGGGCGCTGACCGCCGTGGGCGAAACCGTGGGCGTGGGCGCGCTGTGCGCTGCCGTCGCCTATCTGACCGGCGCGCTTGTCGGTGGGTAGGCGGCGGCGGGTAGGCAGCGGCGGCGGATCGCGCTAACAGTCCCGGAGCACCCCAGTCAGGAGCCCTGCCCGTGCCCGAAACCGTGCCCGAAACCGCCCCCCGCGTTCTTATCACCGGAACCGCCGGTTTCATCGGTTTCCACTTGGCGCAGGTTCTGCTGAAGGACGGCTTCCGGGTGCATGGCTATGACGGGATGACGGATTACTACGACGTCTCGCTGAAACGCCGCCGCCACGCGATCCTGCTGCAGAACGAGGACTTCTCTGCCACCGAAGGAATGCTGGAGGACGAGGCGCTGTTCGCTCGCGTCGCCCTCGACTTCGCGCCAGACATCATCGTTCACCTCGCCGCGCAGGCCGGGGTGCGCTATTCGCTGGAGGCACCGCGCGCCTATCTCGACGCCAATGTGATCGGCACCTTCAACGTGATGGAAGCCGCGCGCGAGTTGAAGGTGGCGCACCTGCTGATGGCCTCGACCTCGTCCGTCTATGGCGCGAACGAGGACATGCCCTATGCCGAGACCGACAAGGCCGACACGCAGCTGACGATCTACGCCGCGACGAAGAAGGCGACGGAATCGATGTCGCACGCCTATGCCCACCTGCACGGCATTCCGACGACGATGTTCCGGTTCTTCACCGTGTATGGTCCGTGGGGCCGGCCCGACATGGCGCTGTTCAAGTTCGTAGACGCGATCCTGAACGACCGCCCCATCGACGTGTTCAACCACGGCGAAATGTACCGCGATTTCACCTATGTCGAGGATCTGGTGCATGGCATCCGCCTGCTGATCGACGCGGTGCCCGAGCGCCCCGCCGACGCGTCGCAGATCGAGGACGGCGACAGCTTGTCCCCCGTCGCGCCGTGGCGGGTGGTGAACATCGGCAACTCGGACAAGGTGCGGCTTCTGGATTTCGTCGACGCCATCGAGGCCGAGCTGGGCGTTCCGGCCCGCCGCAACATGATGGACATGCAGCCCGGCGACGTGCCCGCGACATGGGCCGACGCATCGCTGCTGCAGCGCCTGACCGGCTATCGCCCGCAAACCGACGTGCGCGAAGGGATCGCGCGGTTCGTCGCGTGGTACCGCGAGTATTACGGCCGCTGAACGTCCGGGGCTTTGCCCGTTGCTTTGAAGCTAGGGGGGCTTTGCCCACTTCAATTAAGTCGGGGGGCTTTGCCCGTTACTTTTGAGTTAGGGGGGCTTTGCCCCCCGGGGGCCTTCGGCCCTCCCCCCAGGATATTTCCGGACAGAAGAAGCAGGGGCGCTTTCCAAATCGGGGGCGCGCCGCTAGCGTCCGGGTGTCTGAAGGGAGGAGCGGACATGGCCGACTTGCGCGTCGCCGTTATCGGTGCGGGAATCATCGGGGGCACCCATATCGCCACGCTGGGGCGAAGCCGGGGTGTGGCGCTGTGCGCCGTGGTCGACCCGACCGACGCCGGCGCGGCGCAGGCCGCCGAACAGGACGTGCCGCATTATCGCGACGTCTCGGATTTACTGAACGCCGGGGGCGCCGACGCGGCGGTGGTGGCAACGCCGAACCACACCCACGTTCCGATCGCGACGGTCCTGTTGCGGGCGGGCCTTCCCGTGCTGCTGGAGAAGCCGGTCGCCAACAGCGTGGCCGAGGGGCTGGAATTGCAGGCGGTCGTCGAGGCAACCGGGGTTCCGCTGCTGGTGGGGCATCACCGGCGTCACAACCCGATGGTCAAGGCGGCGCGGGCCGCCATCGCGGACGGTCTGTTCGGCACGCTGGTCACCGCCAACGTGCAGGCCGTGATGGCGAAACCGGCGGCCTATTTCGACGTCAAATGGCGCAGCCAGCCGGGGGCCGGTGGGGTGATGGCGATCAACCTGATCCACGAGATCGACCTGCTGCGGCACCTATTCGGCGAGATTTCCGAAGCGCAGGGGCTGGTCTCGGGCGCCGTGCGCGGGCTGGAGGTCGAAGACAGCGCCGCCGCGATCCTGACCTTCGCAAACGGCGGCATCGCCAGCGTCGTAACGACCGACGCCGGGTGCGGGCCGTGGACCTATGACCTTGGGTCGGGCGAAAGCCCGCGCCTGCCGGTGCATGACATCTATGCGCATAGCTATGCCGGGACGAAGGCCGGCATGTCGCTGCCGGACGCGGCGTTCTGGACCCATCCCGGCACGCCGGACTGGTTCGACCGGATGGAACGCGGAACGCTGGACTTTGCCCCGGCCGATCCGTTCGTCGGGCAGATGGAGCATTTCGGCGCGCTGGCGCGGGGCGACACCGCGCCGCTGGTCAGCTGCGCCGATGGTATCGCAAACATGGCGGTGATCGAGGCGATCCGGCGCTCGGCGGAAACCGGGGAGCGGGTGCGCCTGTGACCCGGCGCGCACCGGCCGCAGCGAGTGTCGCATTTTTGCATGGCCGCCCGGAAAACGGCCCTCTTACAGCGCGTTAACCATTTCGGAATCGCCGACGTGGGGGCAAGCTAAGGTTGTCTGGGGAGACATGCGAACAGGGTAAAGATTGAACCCTTTTCCGGCGGCGGGTGCGGCGGCGGCCCGTTGCAGGGCAGCGCCTCGCCCGTGACCCTTGCCGTCTTTGTGCCTTCCCCTGCGACGTTGAAGATATGCCGGGGACCCCCATGCGCACCACCGCACTTGCGAAATGCCTTTCCGCCCTTCTGCTGAGCCTTGCCGCCGCCCTGTCGGCGCAGACGGCCGAGGCGCAGCCCACGTTCTCGGCGGCATTTTCCCCCGACACCATCGGCCCCGGCGGCAGTTCGGTACTGACCTACACGATCACCAACGGCTCTGGCGCGCCGGCGACCGATCTGGACTTTACCAACCTCTTCCCGGCCGCGATCACCGTCGACGACCCGGCCAGCGCGTCGTCCACCTGCTCGGGCGGCACCCTGACAGCCACGGCGGGCAGCGGCAGCGTGTCCTACACCGGCGGCGGGGTCGGCGCGGGTACGTCCTGCGCCATCTCGGTTCGGGTGACGGCCACGACGCTTGGCGCGCATACCAACCCTGCCATTACCCTGACCAGTTCGGCGGGAAGCTCGGCGAGCCTGCCCGACGACCTGACCGTCAATGACGCGGTTCCGGGGTTCTCGAAGACGCTATCCCCGTCGTCCGTTGGCACGAACGACACCGTTGCGCTGACCTACACCCTCGACAATACCGCCAGCGCGAGCCCGGTCACAAACATCGTCTTCAGCGAGACGTTTCCGACCGGTGTCGTCATCGAGGCGCAGCCTAACTTTACGACCGACTGCGGCGGCTTCAACAGCATCATCTCGGCCCCTGCGGGAGGGAACCAGATCAGCGTGACGCTGCAGGGGTTTAACAGCCCTGGCAACTATGTCGTCGCGCCGGGTGAGTCGTGCGAGATCAGCCTGGCCATCACACCGACCCAAAGCGGCAGTTTCGAGCTGACCTCGTCCAACCTGCAATATATCGGCACGAGCGGCCCGCAGCAGGATGCCGGCGCGTCGAGCGCGACGCTTACAGTCGCATCCCCGCCGACCGGCGTTGTCGGACTGGTCAAGGACTTTGCGGACAACGCGGTCGCACCGGGCGCGACCGTCGACCTGACCTTCACCCTGACCAACCCCAGCACGACCAGCGCCGCCACCGGGATCAGTTTTTCCGACGATCTCGACGCGATGCTGGCGGGCGCGAGTGTGACGGGTGCCCTGCCGACCAACCCTTGCGGCACCGGATCGACACTAAGCGGGACGTCGGTGCTGACGTTAACGGGCGGCTCGATCGCGGCGCGCGATTCGTGCAGCTTTACGGTGACGGTGCAGGTGCCCGGCGGTGCGGCGGGCGGCGACTATGTCAACACGACCAGCTCTGTGACAGCGACCATCGACGGCGCGGCCACCACCGGCCCGGCCGACACCGATACGCTGCGCGTGCTGGACGCCTTCCCGGTCGAACTGTCGAAGGCGTTCGTGCCCGGCACCATGACTGCGGGCGACACGGGCCAGTTGGTGCACACCCTGACCAACCCCAACGGCGCGCTGAACGTGACGGACGTGGCGTTCTCCGACGACCTCACCGGGCTTTTGCCGCACCTGTTTTTCACCGGGATCGCGACGACCTGCGGCGGCTTCGCCGGCCAGTCGCCTGCGGGCGTGATCATATTGCAGGGCGGTGCGATTTCGGCAGGGGCGACCTGCACGGTCACCGCGGACTTCACGCTTGCGGCGGCGACGCCCGCAGACACCTACACCGTGACCTCCTCGACCGTCACCGGCACCTTTCCCGACGACTCGACCTTTGTCGGAGGCGCCGTGTCAGAGCAGCTGGTGGTCGAGGCCATCAGCGACCTCAGCGGCTTGACACTTGCAAAGTCCTTCGACACGGCCACCGCGGGGCAAGGCACCACCGTCGGAATGACGCTGCGGCTGTCCAACACGTCCGAGACGGTGTCGGCCACGCAGGTGTCGTTCACCGACGACCTTGATGCCTTTTACGCGGGAACCACGCTGTCGTCCGTGGTGTCGAACAACTGCGGCGGCAGTGTCAGCGGCAGTTCGACCCTGACCTTCTCCGGCGGCACCGTCGCGCCCGATACGGTCTGCGAGATCGAGGTCGCGCTGACGCTGGGTGCGTCCGCGACCGGCTCTTTCGACAACACCACCAGCAACCTGACCGCCGCCGCCGACGCTGGCGCCGCGTCCGAACTGACCGGCACCGCCGCAACGGCTTCGCTGGCGGTGAACACCTATTCGGCGCTGGCACTGGCGACGGAGTTCGTCGACGACCCGGTGGAACCGGGCGGCGATGTCACGCTGCGGTTCACCATCGACAACCCGAACACCGACCCGGCCGCAGCGGCTTCGGGGATCGTGGTCTCCAACAACCTGTCGAACACGCTGTCGGGCCTGACCGCCACCGGCCTTCCGATGGCGGCCTGCGGTGGCACGATCTCTGGGACCACGTCGTTGCTGTTCAGCGGCGGATCGCTGGCGGCCGGCGCCAATTGCAGCTTCGACGTCTCGCTGGCCGTACCGGCCGGCGCAGGGACCGGCAGCTACAGCAACCTGACCAGCGCCGTCGTCTCGACGATCGACGGCAACGCCTATACCGGCAATGCCTCGAGCACGCCGCTGGTCGTCGAGGCCGATCCGCTGTCCGTGCTGTCGTCCTTTACCGACAGCCCCGTGCTTGCCGGCGAGATCGCGCAGCTTGTCTACACCTTCGAGAACACCAGCAGCACGCAACCGGCGACCGGCATCGCGTTCACCGACGCGATCGCGACCGCCATCCCAGGCGCGACCTTCACGGTGGGCGGCAACACCTGCGGCGGCACCGTCAGCGGCAGCGGCACGGCCAGCTTCTCGGGCATCGACCTGGCGCCCGCGTCGACCTGCACGGTCACGCTGGCGGTCACCGTGCCCGGCGGCACCACGCCCGGCGACTATACGACCTCTCCGGCGGCGGGCAGCTACAGCTTCGGCGCGTCCACCCCCGCCTTCACGCCCACCGGCGCGACCCTGTCGGTCACCGACACAATCGCACCGACCTTTACCAAGACCTTCGACACGCCGGTCGCCGGGGTCGGCACCAGCGTCGACGTGACGTTCTCGATCACCAACAACGACGCGTCCACCCTGTCCGCGCTGGCATTCAACGACGACCTGTCCGCGTTCCTGTCGGGGGCGGTTGCGACCGGCCTGCCGGCAAACCCCTGCGGGACCGGCTCGACGATCACGGGCACGTCTTTCCTTGCGATGTCCGGCGCCACGCTTGCCGCGTCCGAGACCTGTACCTTCTCGGTCACGCTGACGGTTCCGGTCGGCGCGACGCCGGGCGACTACACCAACACCACCAGCGCGCTGACCAGCAACGGCCTGACCGTTGCCGCAGCGGCCAGCGACAGCCTTGAGATCGTGGCGCCGCCCGCCTTCGCCAAGGCCTTCGCTCCGGCCACCGTGGTCTTGGACGAAACCTCGACGATGACGCTGACCATCGACAACGCGGCCCAGCCCGTTGCCGCCACGTCGCTGGACGTGACCGACAATCTGCCCGCAGGCATGTCGGTCGCGACGCCGCCCAACGCCGCGACGACCTGTACCGGCGGCACCCTGACCGCCGTGGCGGGGGCCAGCAGCATGTCCTACACCGGCGGGACCGTCGGGGCGGGCGCGACCTGTACCGTGACGGTCGACGTGATCGGCGCTGCGGCGGGTGCACTGGCGAACACCACGGGCGACCTGACGTCCAGCCTTGGCAACTCGGGGCCCGCCAGCGCCACCCTGACCGTGTCGGCGGCGGTTGCGCCCACGCTGACCAAGGCCTTCGCCGTGTCGGGCGCCGACGAAGGCGAGACGGTCGACATGACGCTGACCGTCGCCAACCCCAACGCCTTCGCCACGGTGGGCAGCATCAGCCTGACCGACACCTTCCCCGCCGGGCTGGAAGCCGCCGGCACCCCGGTCGGCGATGCGGCCTGCGTCGGCGGCAGCTTTGCCGGAACCGATGGCGACACCGCCGTGTCGTGGACCGGCGGCAGCGTCGTGGCGGGCGAGACCTGCACCGTCACCGTCGCCGTGCGCATCACCGGCGACAGCGACCTGACCAACACCGCCGAACTGACGTCGGATGCGAACGCCACCGCGATCACCGCGAGCGATACGCTGCTGGTGACGGCGGGCGCCTTGCCGACGCTGGCCAAAAGCTTCTCCGAGACGGGCGTCACGCAGGGCGAATCCCTGACCATGACCATCGAGGTCGGCAACCCGAACACGCTTGTCGACATCGCGAACCTCGAGATGACCGACACCTTCCCGGCGGATCTGGAAATCTCGACCGACGCCACCGGCGACGCGGCCTGTTCCACCGGCGTGCTTGCCGGGTCGGCGGGCGACACCAGCCTGACCTGGACAGGCGGCACGCTGGCGGCGGGCGAGACCTGCACCATCACGGTCCGCGTCACCGCCACCGGCGACACCAGCCTAAGCAACACCGCAGAGCTTCTGTCCGACCGCAACACAACCGCCATTCAGGCCACCGCCGCACTGGCGGTGACCCCGCCGGGCGGGCCAGAGCTGACCAAGACGTTCTCGGCCACCACCGCGGTGCAGGGCGAGACCCTGACCCTGACGCTGGCCGTCACCAACCCCAACAGCGTGGCCGCGATGGACGGCGTGACGCTGACCGACACCTTCCCGACCGGGCTGGTGCTGGCCGGGGACGCCACCGCCGACGCAAGCTGCTCCGGCGGCACGCTGACGGGCGCGGCGGGCGACAGCGCGATCGGCTGGACCGGCGGCGTGCTGGCGACCGGCGCAACCTGTACCGTGAACGCCGAAGTCACCGTGACCGGCGCGTCCGACCTGACCAACACCGCTTCGGTCACCGCGACCGGCTTCCCCACCCCGGTGGACGCCAGCGCCGCGCTGACCGTCACCCCTGCCCCGGCACCGGGCTTCGCGATGGGCTTCGCGCCGTCGGTGATCCCGCAGGGCAACACCACCCGCGTGACCTTCACGCTGGACAACAGCGGTGCTCTGGTGGCCGCCGACGCGGCTGCCTTCGCGGTCGCCTTCGATCCCTCGCTGGTTCTGGCCAGCGATCCGGCGGTGTCCAATAGCTGTACCGGCGGCACCGTCACCGCGTCTGCGGGCGCCAGCAGCCTGTCGCTGTCCGGTGCGACGATCCCCGCCGGGGCCAGCTGTGCCATCGGCGTGTCCATCACCGGCACCGCTGTCGGCACCTTCACCGAAACCGCCGGGCCGCTGACCTCGTCGCTGGGCGCCAGCAGCACCGCGTCCGCGACGCTGCAGGTCGAGGCCGTCACCGGCGGCACCGTGACCTTCATCCAGCGCGCCGACCCCGATGGCACCTTTGGCTTCACCTCGACCGAGACGCTGCTGAACTTCTCGATCGCCACCACCGCGGGCGAAGGCAGCTATGGCCCCGTCACGCTTGCGCCGGGCCTCTACCGCGTGCTGCAATCGCGGCCCGCCGGGTTCGGCAACGCCGCCGTGTCCTGCAACGACACCGACAGCACCGCCACCGCGCAAACCGGCGAGATCGTTCTGGACGTGGCCGCGGGCGAGGCGATTGTCTGCACGCTGACCTCTGTCCAGACCGACACCAAGACGGTCGAGACGATCAACCGCTTCCTGTTCCGCCGCGCCGACCTGCTGCTGTCGTCCGAGCCGGACATGGGCCGCCGCATCGACCGCCTGACGCGCGGCTTCGGCAATGCCAGCGCGCTGCGCTTCGCGACGGGCGACCTTATGTCCTTCTCGCCGTTCGACTTCGATCCGATGTCGCTGAACTCTGACACCGTGAACGTGTCGGGCAGCCTGCTGACGATGCGGCAGGCCGGGGCAAGCCTTGCGCTGGCCCACGGCGCGACCCGCGACACCGCCTATGTGTCGAACTATCGCTGGGACGCGTGGTTCGAGGCGCAGTACAAGAAGTTCGACGACAGCGAGGGCGAAGGCCGGTTCGGGGTGATCTACTTCGGCGCCGACTATCTTGTGACCGAGAACGTGCTGGTCGGCCTGATGACCAGCATCGACATGATCACCGAGGAATCCTCCGCCAACAACACCACGGTGACCGGCGGCGGCTGGATGGCGGGCCCCTACATGACCGCGCGCCTGTCGCCGAACCTGTACTTCGACGCCCGCATCGCGGCGGGGACGTCGAGCAACAAGATCAGCCCGTTCAACACCTATACGGACAGCTTCGACACCTCGCGGTGGATGGCGCAGATGAGCCTGACCGGCGACTACCGCAAGGGGCCGTGGTCGATCCGCCCGAACGCGTCGCTGGCCTATTTCCAGGAAACGCAGGACGGCTACGTCGACAGTCTGGGTGTTGCCATCCCAAGCCAGACGATCGCGCTGGGGCAGGCCCGGTTCGGTCCGACCATCGCGGGCAACTTCGTCACCGCCGACGGGCTGTCCTATCGCCCCTACTTCACGCTCGAGGCGATCTACAACATGGGCACCACGATGGGCGTGACGCTGGCCGACGACACGCCGAATTCCGACGGGTGGCGCGGCCGGTTCCAGACCGGCGTCAGCTTCGCGCTGGAGGACGGCGCCAGCCTGTCGCTGGGCGCAAGCTATGACGGCCTGTTCCGCGACGACTACGAGGCGCTTGGCTTCAGCTTCAAGTTCGAGATCCCGCTGGCGATCACGAAGGCAGAGTGACGGGGCCGGGACGGACGTCGATGACGATTACAGGGGCCGCGGGATCTTCCGCGGCCCTTTTCTTTGCAACGGCGCCAGCCCGGCACCCTATCAAACTTGTCTGCGCGCACCTGTAGATCACGAAGCCGGAGCGGCCTATCCCTGTTGGGACGCTGACGGGGTCGGAGCGGTTTCCACGGGTTCGGGCGTGTGGGTCGTGGTCTCTCCGGCGAAGGCATAGCGCGCCCTGCCCGCGCGTTTCGATCGGTACAGCGCGGCGTCGGCGTCCTGCTGCATCCGATCCGGATCTGGGCGCGGATAATCCTGGCTAAGCGCGATGCCGATACTGCCCGAAATCTCGCACGCTGCGCCCTCGAACTCGATCGGTTGCGACAGGCGGCGCAGCAGGCGCGAGGCGATGCGGGCCAGACGGATGCGGTCGGTCAGGCGATGGAACAGAAAGACGAACTCGTCCCCGCCGACCCGTGCGACGGTATCGACCTCGCGCGTTTCCTCGCCCAGAATGGCAGCGACCTGCTGCAGGACGTGATCGCCCGCGGCGTGGCCGCGCGTGTCGTTCACCGCCTTGAACCGGTCAAGGTCGAGATGCATCAGCGCGAAGCCCTCGCGCGAGGCGGCGCGACGTTGCAGCGCCATGTCCAGCCCGCGACGATTGCGCAGCCCCGTCAGCGTGTCGGTATGCGCCTGCTCGACCGCGGCACTTTTCGCGCCGTCCAGCCGCAAGGTCAGGCGGCGCAGGTCGGCCTGCACGGCGGCGTTCGCTTCGACGAGGTACAGCATTTCCACCGTCAGGTCGGTGGGCGCGAAATCGGCGGCGGTCAGGTCATAGGCAGCCAGCGCCTCGACCGCGCCGATGCCGAAGGACAGGTTCACCAGCATCCCGCCGCCAGGCAGCGCGTGACCGTGACCCTTCAGCGTGCTGCGCGGCGGATCGCGGAAGGCAAGACCCAAGGGCGCGCCGGCGGCGGATCGGATGTCGTCGAAGGTCTTCACCCCGCGCGGCCTGCGGGGTTCGAACACCTCAAGGAACCGGCGCCCGGTCAACACCATGTCGGGCCGCAGCTTCGCCAGCGTCGGGCCGACGTGGCGGATGTGCCCGGTGGCGGCCACGGTCACCGCCATCGGCATCAGAAGGTCCACCGCCGTGCCCGGCAGCATCACGCCCTCGTCCGCCACGGCATCGGTCGGGGGCGCGGTCATCCCGCCTTCAACCTCAGATCGAAGCGGCGCCCGGCGCTGAACGCGGGTTCCGCAAGGCGGATGCTTACGACCTCGGACGCGGCGTCGCGGCCGATGTGGTCCAGCAGGACCAGCGCGCCGTAATCGTCCGCCATCGCCCGCAGCATCCCCACCATCACATGGCCGAACCCCGGCACGTCATGCGTGACGGTCAGCGTATAGCTTTCGCTATCGTGTTCCCTGAGATCCAGCACCGGCAGTTCCAGATCCGGAACCGCCAGCCGCGCGCGTTCCGGAAGTTCTTCCAGCGAGTACAGGAAATCGTGGAAATCCGGCCCGCAGAAGCGCAACAGCCGGCGCACCACCTGCATGGCGGGATGCGCGACAAGATAGGTTCCAAGGTCTTCAAGAAGCGTGTCGCGCGGCTTGTCCAGCCGTCGGCTGGCGGCGCGCAGAACCTCATCCGTGCGAGTCTCACGGTTGGGCATCATCGGCTCGAACGCTTCGGGGTCCAGCCCCGCGCCTTTCGCGATATCCTCCCACACGGGGCGGCCATAGGTGTCTTCCAGAAAACACTGGATCGACCGGATGATCATCCCGTGCATCGCCACGCCTCGCATCGTTGTCGCGGCAAGGCTAGCCGACAGCGTTTAACAAACCTTCAATCCGCGCTGGTCCCCGACGCGGCCGGGTCAGGGCAGGATCAGAACCTCTACCCCGCCCAGATCCAGCGACCGCAGCGCGGGCTGGGTAATCGCGACATCGCCGTCGATCACCCTGTCCAGCGTCGCCGCGGACAGGTCGGCGGGCACCCCGCGCAGATACCGCAGCGCCGAGAAGTTTCCGGCGTCCAGTGCGTTCAGGCTGACGACGCCCGCCGCGTTCATCGTGAACAGGACAGCCTCGTCCCCCGCGCTGTCCGGCAGAAGGTCGGCAAACATCACCACGCACCCCGGATTGCCGACCGGCGTCTCGCGGCGGCAGGCGGCCTGCCACGTCCGCAACTGCGGCAACGCCGCGCCCGCCAGAAGCGCCGGGTCCAGCGACCGGTCCGACGGCACCACCGCGACCGTCGCCAAGATCTCTGCCAACAGGCCGTTCGCCGTCTCTGTGGCGGTCGTCTCGCGGTCGGCGCTTTCGAAATCCCACCGGCTCGCCGCCGTCTCAAGCCGCGCCATCCGCTCGGCCAGTGCGTCGTCGCCGTCCCCGACCGCCCGCAACCGGTCCAGCGC
Source organism: Psychromarinibacter halotolerans (assembly GCF_029168315.1). Taxonomy (NCBI): domain Bacteria; kingdom Pseudomonadati; phylum Pseudomonadota; class Alphaproteobacteria; order Rhodobacterales; family Paracoccaceae; genus Psychromarinibacter; species Psychromarinibacter halotolerans. The sequence continues at coordinate 176,984 of NZ_JARGYD010000001.1, read as the reverse complement.
CGCATCGCCGGCGCGGCCAAGGTCGCGACCGATGAACCACAGGTCCAGCGCCTCGGCGGGCACCTTGCCGGACGCGTAGCGGCTGACCTGACTGCGGGCCGACACCGCCTCGGCGTTCAGAAGCGGCGTCAGCCAAAGCGCCGCCAGCGCGATCACCGCCAGCGCCATCGCGATGTTGGCGCGGCGGACGCGCTCCATCCAGTCGCGCCGCACCACGACGGCGGCGCTGTACAGCACGCCATAGCCCATCCCCACGGCCCCCGCGCAAGCGGCGGCGACGCGGTCCGGGCTCCAGCCATAGTCCGCCACCCGCAGCCAAACGGCATACAGCGCCAGCCCCGACAGCAGCGGCAGGGTCAGCGCCAGCACCTGTGCCGACAGCCGCAGCACCCCGGTGCTGGCCGCCTCGGCATCCTCGCGGTCGATCACGGCTGTGATCAGCGTGGCGATCCCCACCCCCATCGCCAGCAGCACGGCGGCGGCGGACAGCCCGCCGAACAGCGCCGACAGCCCCCGGAACGGCAACGCGCCAAGGAACACCAGCGTCACCAGCAGGACCACCGGCATCAGCAGGCGCAGAAGCCGCAGGATAAGGAAGGGAGAGATATAGTCGGCCAGTTCCGCCACGACCGCCAGCGCAAGGCCAAGCGCGGCGCCGGTCAGCACGGGCGGCATCACCTCGATGTCCAGAATGTCTCGAATGATCTCTAGCCCGACAAGATCCAGCAGCGCGTCCGACAGGTACAGCACGACCCAGAACGCGCCGGTGAAGATCCACGCAGCCGCATAGCGCACCGCGATGTCCCACGACTGCCGGAACAGCGCCGGGTAACTGCGCCACCGCTCTTCGGGGCGGAAGGCCACCACAAGGAACGGAAGCGACAGGCATACGACAAGGCCGAAGGCCACCAGCGGATGCCCGGTGGCCAGAAAGTCGTCGACCGCGTCATAGCGCAGGCTCGCCCATGTCAAAAGCGCCGCCGGCCCAACCGACACCAGCGCCGAGACCGCCAGGGCCGCGCGCATGGCCAGCGCGCCCGACGCCGCCAGCAGGGCGAAAAAGAACGCCCCGGCCGCAGCCGTCAGGAACAGGACAAGCCGGTCGCCGTCGACAAGGCCGGGCAGTTCCTCGATCAGGAACCAGCCCGCAAGCCCGGCAAGCGCGCCCACGGCCGCCATCAGCGTCCGCCGCCCCACGACCCCGCGTCCCGGATCCGCCGCCATCGTCATGTCCGCGTCCTCTTTCCCTGACCTGTCCGGTGGTCCACCGTCCCGTACAGACAGCCTAGACCAGCCAAACGGCGCATGTAAGGCACGCGACACCCTTCCCCTTGGCCCGCCGCCGCGCTAAGTGATGGCCGATTTTCGGAAAGCGGGATGCCCCAGATGTCTATGGACAAGACCTTCGACGCCAACGATGCCGAACCCCGGATCTATGCCGCGTGGGAACAGGCCGGTGCCTTTGCCGCCGGCGCGAATGCCTCGCGCCCCGAAACCTTCTCTATCGTGATCCCGCCCCCCAACGTGACCGGCGCCCTGCACATGGGCCACGCCTTCAACAACACGTTGCAGGACATCCTGACCCGCTGGCACCGGATGCGCGGCTTTGACACCCTGTGGCAGCCCGGCACCGACCACGCCGGCATCGCCACCCAGATGGTGACCGAGCGCGAGATGGCCCTCGGCCAGGAACCCACCCGGCAAGAGATGGGCCGCGAGAAGTTCCTTGAGCGCGTCTGGCAGCAGAAGGTGAAATCCCGCGGCACCATCATCGGCCAGTTGAAGCGTCTGGGCGCGTCCTGCGACTGGGACCGCGAGGCGTTCACGATGGGCGGCGCACCCGGCGATCCCGAGCCGACGAAGCAGAATTTCCACGACGCCGTCATCAAGGTCTTCGTCGACATGTACGACAAGGGCCTGATCTATCGCGGCAAGCGGCTGGTGAACTGGGACCCGCATTTCGAGACCGCGATCTCGGATCTCGAGGTCGAAAGCACCGAAACCAACGGCCACATGTGGCACTTCAAGTACCCGCTGGCCGGCGGCGAGACCTATGAATACGTCGAAAAGGACGAGGACGGGAACGTCACCCTGCGCGAGACGCGGGACTATATCTCGATCGCGACGACCCGCCCCGAAACCATGCTGGGCGACGGTGCCGTCGCAGTTCATCCTTCGGATGAACGTTACGCGCCAATCATTGGGAAACTTTGCGAGATCCCGGTTGGCCCGAAAGAGCATCGCCGCCTGATCCCGATCATTACCGATCCGTATCCGGACCCCACCTTCGGGTCGGGCGCGGTGAAGATCACCGGCGCGCACGACTTCAACGACTATGCCGTCGCACAGCGCGGCAACATCCCGATGTACCGCCTGATGGACACCAAGGGCCACATGCGGGACGACGGCGACGACTATGCCACCTGCGCCACCCGCGCGCAGGAGATCGCGAACGGCGACGCCTTCACCGGCGCCGAGGTCGATGCGCTGAACCTCGTCCCCGACGAACTGCGCGGCCTTGACCGGTTCGAAGCCCGCAAGCAGGTGGTCCAGCAGATCACCGACGAGGGGCTGGCGGTGATGACCGTCGCCACCGACCCGCGTCTGGGCAAGGCCGCCACCAAGAAGCCTTTGGCCCCCGAAGAAGGCGGCGAGGTCGACGAGGATGTCGACGCGCTGGTGCCGCTGGTCGAGGCCAAGCTGATCATGCAGCCGTTCGGCGACCGTTCGAAGGTCGTGATCGAGCCGATGCTGACCGACCAGTGGTTCGTCGACGCCGAAAAGATCGTGGGCCCCGCCATCGACGCGGTCCGCAGCGGCGAGGTCGAGATCCTGCCCGAGCAGGACAAGAAGGTCTATTTCAACTGGCTGGAAAACATCGAGCCGTGGTGCATCTCGCGCCAGCTTTGGTGGGGCCACCAGATCCCGGTCTGGTACGGGCTGGACCTGTCCGGCGAAGGGTTCCGCGACGACGAGAACGACGGCGCGCTGGACGAGGTCGAGATCGGCCGCCTGCTGATCGAGCAGGCCCTGCTGCGCGGTGACGAACGCCACCACTGCGGCCCGGATTTCGCCCACGTCCAAGGCCAGTTCAACGACGTGCTGGCAGGTCTGCCGACGCCGCTGAACCATGCCGTCGTGGTCGAGGTCGAAGACCGCGCCGCCGCGCGGCACCTGCTGGCCGAAAGCCTTGCGGAATACAACGTCACGCAGGACCCGACCAAGCTGGTCTACCCGGTGTGGCGCGACCCGGACGTGCTGGATACGTGGTTCTCGTCCGGCCTGTGGCCGATCGGAACGCTGGGCTGGCCCGAACCGACCGAGGAAATGGCGAAGTACTTCCCGACCTCGGTTCTGGTCACAGGCTTCGACATCATCTTCTTCTGGGTCGCCCGGATGATGATGATGCAATACGCCGTGGTCGACCAGAAACCCTTCGACACCGTCTATGTCCACGCGCTGGTGCGCGACGAGAAGGGCAAGAAGATGTCGAAGTCGCTGGGCAACGTGCTGGACCCGCTGGAACTGATCGACGAATACGGCGCCGACGCGGTGCGGTTCACGCTGACCTCGATGGCGGCGATGGGGCGCGACCTGAAGCTGTCGACCCAGCGGATCGCGGGTTATCGGAACTTCACCACGAAGATCTGGAACGCCGTCCGCTTCGCCGAGATGAACGGCGTCTATGAAGCCTATGTGCCGCAAGCCGCCGCGCCCGCTGCGACGGCCACCGCGAACCGCTGGATCATCGGTGAAACGGCCCGGATCCGCGAGACCGTCGACGCCGCGCTGGACGCGTTCCGCTTCAACGACGCCGCCAACGCGCTGTACGCTTTCACGTGGGGCAAGGTCTGCGACTGGTACGTCGAGTTCGCCAAGCCACTGCTGGACAGCCCCGACGCCGCCGTGGTGGCCGAGACCCGCGCGACGATGGGCTGGGTTCTGGACCAGTGCCTGATCCTGCTGCACCCGATCATGCCCTTCATCACCGAAGAGCTGTGGCAGTCCACGGTCAAACGCGACGGGATGCTGGTCCACGCCGACTGGCCGACCTACACCACCGCAGACCTTCTGGACCCGGCAGCGGATACCGAGATGAACTGGGCGATTTCGCTGATCGAGGCGGTCCGTTCGGCGCGGGCGCAGATGCACGTCCCTGCCGGCCTTCAGGTGCCGGTGCTGCAGGTGCAGTTGGACGACGCAGGCCGCGCCGCGTGGACCAACAACGAGGCGCTGATCAAGCGGCTGGCGCGCATCGACAGCCTGACCGAAGTCGCCGAGATGCCCAAGGGCGCGATCACCATCGCGGTCGAGGGCGGGCTGTTCGGCCTGCCGCTGGCCGACATCATCGACGTGGCCGAGGAAAAGGCGCGGCTGGAAAAGACGCTGGCCAAGCTGGAGAAGGAAATCCGCGGTCTGGCCGGGCGTCTGTCGAACCCCAAGTTCGCCGAAAGCGCCCCGGCCGAGGTGGTCGAAGAAACCCGCGACAACCTTGCCGCGCGCGAGGAAGAGGCCGCCAAGCTGCGCGAGGCTCTGTCGCGGCTGGCCGAAGTGGCCTGAACCATCGGGCGACCCTTTCGGGTCGCCCTTTCTGCATCCGGCCCTGGAATGTGTCCCACCCGGCGGCACGCCGGGCAGCACCGGCCCGCCCCCCATGGGGCGGCGCTATCGCACCACCCCGCGACGCACGGCACATAGAAAAAGCGCGGGCCCTTTCGGGCGCCGCGCTTTTCAATGTCTGTTGGGGGTGCCCTACTCCGCCGCTTGTTCGGCGGCTGCGGCTTCGGCCTCGATCTGGGCGGCTTTCTTTTCGACCTCTTCGACGATGTGATCGACCATCTGGTCGTTCGACATCTTGTGGCTTTGCTTGCCGGCCAGATAGACCATGCCGCTGCCCGCGCCGCCGCCGGTAAAGCCGACGTCGGTCATCAGCGCCTCGCCCGGGCCGTTGACCACGCAGCCGATGATCGACAGGCTCATCGGCGTCTTGATGTGTTCCAGCCGCTTTTCCAGCACCTCGACCGTCTTGATCACGTCAAAGCCCTGCCGCGCGCAGGACGGGCAAGAGATGATGTTCACGCCACGGTGGCGCAGGCCCAGCGACTTCAGGATCTCGTAGCCGACCTTCACCTCTTCCACCGGATCGGCAGACAGCGAGACGCGCAGCGTGTCGCCGATGCCCATCCACAGCAGGTTGCCCAGCCCGATCGCGGATTTGATCGTGCCGGACATCAGCCCGCCCGCCTCGGTGATGCCAAGGTGGATCGGCGCGTCCGTCGCCTCGGCCAGCGACTGGTAGGCGGCGGCGGCAAGGAACACGTCCGACGCCTTCACCGAGATCTTGAACTCGTGGAAGTCGTTGTCCTGCAGGATCTTGATGTGATCCATGCCGGATTCCAGCATCGCGTCGGGGCACGGCTCGCCGTATTTCTCCAGCAGGTGCCGTTCCAGCGACCCGGCGTTCACGCCGATGCGGATCGAACAGCCGTGGTCCTTTGCGGCGCGGATCACTTCTTTCACCCGCTTTTCGTCCCCGATGTTGCCGGGGTTGATCCGCAGGCAGGCAGCGCCCGCCTCGGCCGCCTCGATCGCGCGTTTGTAGTGAAAGTGGATGTCCGCGACGATCGGCACCGGGCTTTCCTTCACCACCTCGCGCAGCGCGGCCGTCGCGGCCTCGTCGGGGGTGGACACGCGCACGATGTCGGCGCCCGCCTCGGCACAGGCCAGTACCTGCGCGACGGTGGCCTGCACATCGGAACTATCGGTGTTCGTCATCGTCTGGACCGAGATCGGCGCGTCGCCCCCAACGGGGACATTGCCGACCATGATCTGACGGGATTTGCGGCGATAGATGTTCCGCCAAGGGCGGACGGGGTTCAGCGACATGGGAAGGGGTCCTCTGGTCCCGGAAACTCAAGCCTGAGTTAGGACGGATGACACCGCGACGCAATGGACAATGGCGTGAAAGGCGGCGCGGTCCTTAAACACAAAGGGGCGGCACCGCCGCCCCAGCAGGTCCTGTCCGACCGTATCAGTCGGTGCTGATCCGCGGTTCGATCTCGGCACCGCCGATCAACGAGATTTCGAGACTAGCGACGATGCGGGCAAGCTCGCGGTTCACGGTCAGGTCCGCCACTTTGTAAGTCGAGGCAAGATCTTCCGCCCCCATCGCGATGTTCTTGACGACGCCACCCCCCGGCCCGGCCGGACCGTAGGTTTCGCCGGCCACGACGAAATAGACCGAACCCGCGTTGCCCGCACGAAGCTGCGGCGCTTCTTCGGTCTGCGGCAGTACGTATTTCTCGCCCGCGTCGAGGATCTTCTCGAACAGGATGGTGCCATCTGCGCTGCTCACGCGCACCCACGACGGGGAGACGGCGAACATCACCACGGCGGGGGCGACATCCTCGACCACCTTCACGGTGGACGCATCGGCAACCGGGGTCGACGCGGTCGGAACGGGCTTTTCGATCTGCGCGACCTCGGGCGTCTCGAGCGGCGCGGGGTCTTCGGACACGAAGCCCGCGAAATTGCTGCTGTTGCGCGGATCCAGCGTCGCGATCGGGCCATCCCGCGCGGTCAGCACCGGAACTTCCAGCGCCTGTGGACGGTACAGCCGGTCCAGCGCGTCGGCGGGAGGCGGCTCCAGTCCGGCGGATTCGGTTTCCGGCAGGGTCGTCGCCGGTGCCAGCGGGTCCAGATCCGCCACAACGCCGGGCGTCTGATCGACAGGGGTCAGCTGCACGCGCTGCATCTGCTGCAGAACCGACCAGCCGCCATAGCCCAGACCGGCCACCAAAAGCGCCAGCACCGTCAGCGAGCCCAAAGCGCCGGGTTCGATGCGGGACAGGATACCTTCGGAATGCGGCGTGAACGGGGTGTTCGGGTTCTTGAACGGATCGGCCGACACGGTGCCGCGCACCGCGCCCTCGGGCTTGCGGGTCTTCGGCGAGCTCGCCTTAGGCGATAGTCCGTGCGTGACCTCGAAGTGCCCTTCCTCGCAGAAGCGGGCATAGCACCATTCAGGGTCAAGCTGGAGATACCGCGCGTAAGACCGCACGTAGCCTGCTACGAAGCCGGGTGTCTCGAAGGCCGACGGATCGGCATTCTCGATCGCGGCAATGTAGCTGGCCTTGATCTTGAGTTCTCGCTGAACATCCAGAAGGGACTTGCCAAGCGTTGCCCGCTCGCCCCTCATCACATCGCCCAAGCGAACCTCGAAGTCGTCGAACCCGCGTGGGCCGCCTTGTGCTTCGTTTGATTCACCCGGTGGTGGAGCTGTCCGCCGCCCGATCATGCCCCGTATTAGTCCTTTTTGACGTTTCCCAGACCACCCTTGATTCGCCCCAGTGATCCCGTCTTGCTTACAAACTAACACATCCCCGCGAGCAATGCACAATTAGAACATTCACGCCGATAGCTCGGCACGATTCAGCGCACAGTGGGACCAGAGGGCGTCGAGACCCCGCACAAGGCGGTCCATCTCGTCGGGCCCGTGGACCGGCGACGGGGTAAACCGCAGCCGTTCGGTGCCGCGCGGCACGGTCGGGAAATTGATCGGCTGGACGTAGATGCCATGATCTTCCAGCAGCATGTCCGAGATCATCTTGGTGTGAACCGGGTTGCCCACGATGACCGGAACGATGTGGCTGCCGTGGTCGATGAACGGCAGTCCCAGCGCCCGCAGACGGGTCTTGAGGATCTTCGCCTGCGTCTGGTGACGGTCCCGCAGCGCCTGATCGGTCTTAAGATGACGCACCGACGCGGCAGCACCGGCTGCAACCGCAGGTGGAATGGACGTCGTGAAGATGAAGCCGGGCGCGTAAGACCTTATGGCGTCGCACATTTTCTCGCTGGCAGCGATATAGCCGCCGTGCACGCCATAGGCCTTGCCCAGCGTACCGTTGATGATGTCCAGCCGGTGCATCAGCCCGTCCCGCTCGGCGACGCCACCGCCACGGGGGCCGTACATCCCGACGGCGTGCACTTCGTCCAGATAGGTCAGCGCGCCGAATTCCTCGGCAAGGTCGCAGATCTCGCGGATCGGACCAAAGTCGCCGTCCATGGAATACACGGATTCGAATGCGATCAGCTTCGGCGCCTCGGGGTCGTCCGCTTCCAGCTTGGCGCGCAGGTCGGCGACGTCGTTGTGCTTGAACACGCGCTTCGCACCGCCGTTGCGGCGGATACCCTCGATCATCGAGGCGTGGTTCAGCTCGTCGGAATAGATGATGAGGCCCGGGAACAATTTGGGCAGAGTGCTCAAAGTCGCGTCGTTCGCGATATAGGCCGAGGTGAACAGCAGCGCCGCTTCCTTGCCGTGCAGATCCGCAAGCTCGGCCTCGAGCCGCTTGTGATAGACCGTGGTGCCCGAGATGTTGCGCGTGCCGCCCGACCCGGCGCCGGTGGCGTCGATCGCTTCGTGCATGGCCTGCAACACGACCGGATGCTGGCCCATGCCAACATAGTCGTTGCCGCACCAGACCGTGACCGGCTGCTCGGACCCGTCCGGTTTCTGCCAAGTGGCATGCGGGAAATTCCCGCGCGTGCGTTCGATATCGATGAAGGTCCGATACCGTCCTTCATCATGAAGCCGCTGCAGTGCCGCGTCGATGTGGGCCGAGTAGTCCAACGTGATTCCCCTCGGGTCTTCTTTGTTTTGTTCTAATTAAAGGCTCGACGCCCATAATCCAACATCAGGTCTAGCAGGTGTTACGATTTGCCACCCTGATCTAAATCAATCCTTTACGACCACCGCGCAATCGGTGGCGCCCTCGGTCTGCTGACAGGCGGAAAGGGCTTTAAGATCAGCGCCCTGCCCCGTTCCGGCCCCGAACGCGCCGGTGGTGGTCGAGACCGCGAAAGCCTGTTCGCCGCCGGTGTCGCGCATCGCGCCGAAGGCCCGCGTTGCATCCTGCGACAACTGGAATGCCCGGGGCGCATAGCCCGACGGGAACAGTTGCAGCGCAAGGATGCAGGCGTCCGCGTCCGGGCTGCGCGCCGCTTCGCAGGCGGTCAGCGCGGTGCGGCTGGCGGTGTCGACGTCGTGGTAGTTGAACGCGCCCTGCAGCGACGGCGACACGATGCCGTCGCCGGGCGCAAAGGCGATCGCGCCGTAATAGGTGAATTCGTTGCTTTCGACCAAAAGCCGCAGCATCTGTTCGTCTTCTTCCGACAGGGCGGCCCGCGGGTTCACCGCCACCCGCGCCGTGTCGGCCCCGAACAACATACCCTCGGCGGCGGCGCCGTCGATCGGTTGGGCCGTGACAGCCGTCGCAAGGCCCGCCACGGCAAGGCTGCTGGCGGTCAGGATGGCTAGGGCGGTCGATCGCATGGCGCGCTCCGTCGGGTTTGGCTGTTCGTTTCGGGCCGCAACCTAGCGTGCCCAACGGGTTTTAGCCACCCGCCACGCTCTGGACAGCGGTCACGAGGCTGCTAGCCTCGCGCGCCGACAAGACCACCCAAAGGAGCCCTCCCATGAGTCTCGACGCCGTCCTTTCCCGCATCGACGCGGACCTGCCCGCGGCGCTGGACCGCCTGAAGGCGCTGATGCGCATTCCCTCGATCTCGACCGACCCCGAATACAAGGCCGAATGCGCCCGCGCCGCGAATTGGCTGGTCGAGGATCTGGAATCGCTTGGCGTGCAGGCCGAGACCCGTCAGACCCCCGGCCACCCGATGGTCGTGGGCCATATCGACGGCGACGGCCCGCACCTGATGTTCTACGGGCACTACGACGTGCAGCCGGTCGATCCGCTGGAGCTGTGGAACCGCGATCCCTTCGATCCCGAGGTCGAGGATACCCCCGCCGGAAAGGTGATCCGTGGAAGGGGTGCCAATGACGACAAGGGCCAGCTGATGACCTTCATCGAGGCGTGCCGCGCCTGGAAAGAGGTGAACGGCACCCTGCCCTGCAAGATGACCTTCTTCCTTGAAGGCGAAGAAGAATCCGGCTCGCCCTCGTTGGTGCCCTTCCTTGAGGAGAACCTTGCCGAATTCTCGGCCCCTGATCTTGCGCTGATCTGCGACACCGGGCTGTTCGACGAGAAGACGCCGGCGATCACCACCATGCTGCGCGGCATGGTGAAGGAAGAGCTGACGATCACCGCCGCCGACAAGGATCTGCATTCAGGCATGTACGGCGGCATCGCGGCGAACCCGATCCACGTTCTGTCCACGGCGCTGGCCGCGCTGCACGACGATCAGGGCCGCGTGACGATCCCCGGGTTCTACGACGACGTGCCCGAACTCAGCGACGAGCTGCGCAAGCAGTGGGACGGGCTGGGCTTTGACGAGGCCGCCTTCCTTGGCGGTGTCGGCCTGTCGGTGCCCGCGGGGGAACAGGGGCGCACCGGTCTGGAAATGATCTGGTCGCGGCCGACCTGCGAGGTGAACGGCATCTGGGGCGGCTATACCGGCGCGGGCTTCAAGACGGTGCTGCCGTCCGAGGCGAGCGCCAAGATCAGCTTCCGCCTTGTCGGGCAGCAGGACCCGAAGGCGATCAGCGACAGCTTCCGCGCCTTCATCCGGTCGCAGCTGCCTGCTGATTGTTCCGTCGCGTTCAACATCACCAACGGCGCCCCTGCCAGCGTGATGGCGACCGAGGACCCGGCGTTCGAGAAAGCGCGCCTTGCGCTGTCCGACGAATGGCCGAACCCGGCGGCCTTCATCGGCTGCGGCGGCTCGATTCCGATCGCGGGGTATTTCAAGACGATCCTCGGTGTCGATTCTATGCTGATCGGCTTTGGCCGTGATGACGACCAGATCCACAGCCCGAACGAGAAATACGCGCTGGAAAGCTTTCACCGGGGCATCCGCAGCTGGGCCCGGGTGCTGGATGCGCTGACCTGATCCAACATTTCACGCGGGCCGGTCCGACCGGCCCGCGTGGTGGCCCGTGCGTTGGCGCGTGTGACGCCCCACGTCGCTGCCCAACGACCCTGCGCCGTGGCACAGCGCGTCATCCGTGCCCGCCACCGGTGACCCGCATCTCGTACCGGGCGCCGCTGACTTCTCCGCCCTCGGTCCGCTTTTGCTGGCGCAGGGCATCGAAGATCGCCCTCTCGCTCAGCCACGGGCGCAATGCCTCAAGATCCAACGCCTCGCGCTCGAAACCGGTGACCACGCATTCGGCATCCAGCGTCTCGCTTGGTTCCGGCCATTCACGGCCCGCGGTCGCCAATCGCCATGTCTCGATAATCCGTTGAAGCAGCGCGCTTTCCGCGGCCTCCAGCGCGATGCGCAGCGCGTCCAGCCGTGGACCGGGCCCCGCATCCTTCGCGATATCGCCAGCCTCGTGCAGAAGGCCGCGCACCTCGTCCAGCGCGGCGCGCATCCCCGCGCGCCGCCCGGCCCGCATCTGGGCGTTCACCCCCGCGATGACCCGTTGCGTGCGCCGCATCAGCCGGCCCACGCGGTCGGCCTGCGGCGCCTGTCCCGCATCCCGGTCGCGATCCTTGGACCCATCCGTGAAGAAGAATTCGTTCCGCGCCTGTTTCACCATTCGAGTGACCTTTTTCGGGATGACTGCTCTGCCCGAAGAAAGCCGATCTGGGTTAAAGAAGCGCGAACGAAAAAAGCGACCCGAAGGTCGCTTTTTCGATCCACCGTGGGGTGGATGGCGCGGTTGACGGGGCTCGAACCCGCGACCCCCGGCGTGACAGGCCGGTACTCTAACCAACTGAGCTACAACCGCGTGCCGACGGGGGATAAGCGAGTCACATGGTACCGTCAAGCGGAATTCCGGCGAAGTCTGCCGGATTTTTTGCCTACCCCGACGTCGCCCGGTCTGTCTGCCCCGGCGTCGCGCCTTTCGACGGGCCATGTTGGGCCGCCAGAGCCTTCAGATCGTTCCATTCCACCGGGATCGCGGTCACCGGCTGGCCGTACAAAAGTTCGTCGAACGCCGTCAGTTCCCGCCCGCCGATCCGCCGGTAGAACGCGCGCGCGGGCGTGTTCTGGTCGATCACCGTCAGCCAAAGCCGGTCGACGCCCTCCGCGGCCAGCGTCGCCGCGGCCCCGGCCATCAGTTTCCGGCCCACCCCGCTGCCCTTGGTGTCCGGCGCGACGTGCAGGTTGTCGACATAGGCCCCCGGCCCCTTCGCCCGGTCCACCGTGACGAATCCCACAAGGCGGTCGCCCGCCCAGGCCGTGTCGACGATCCAGCCGTCGCCCGGCAGCGCCTTCCAACGCTCTGCCAGCACGTCGACCACGCCGTCGCGCAGGAACGTGTCGGGCAGCATGCCCGCGTAAGCGCCCCGCCAGCTTTCGATTTGCAGGTCGCGGATCGCGCCTAAATCGGCCGTCGTCGCGGGTCTGATGCGAATGTCCATCTGGTCTCCTCCCCTGGTGGTGCCCCCGTTTGTGGGGCGCTTTCGACCGCGATGCCAGCCGGAAACGGGCGTCTCGGCCGGCGTTAAGGGCTGCTTCACGCGACCGTGCCAGTTTCAGGCCGAACGCAACGCGATTCGACATCGCAGGCCCCGGAACGGAGAAGACAGTGCATCGCATCCGCCAGGAAACCTCGATCGGGCCCGCGCTGCCTGCCCGCCACGCTTCGAGACAATGGGCCGGGGGTCGGGCATGAGCGCGCCGAAGGTCATCCCGGTCCTGCAGGGCGAACTGTCGGTGTCGGACGATCCGAACGTGGTGCTAAGCTGCATTCTCGGCTCGTGCATCGCGACGTGCCTGTTCGACCCGACCGCCCGGGTCGGCGGGATGAATCACATCCTGCTGCCTGGCAGAAAGGGCGAAGCCGTCGCGCACAACAAATTCGGCGTCTTCGCGATGGAGGCGCTGATCAACGGCCTGATGCAAAAAGGCGCGCGCAAATCGAACCTCGTGGCCAAGATCTTCGGCGGCGCCAGCACGTTCGAGAACGGTCTTGCCATCGGCGTGTCGAACGCCGCCTTCGTGCGCGATTTTCTTGAAACGGAAGCGATCCCCATCGCGGCGGAAAGCGTCGGCGGAAAACAGGCCCGCAGGGTGCGGTTCTTCCCGACGACCGGCCACGCCAAACAAATGCTGACGGCAGAGGCGGTTCCAATCGAAGCGCCGCGTCCGCCAAAGCCCGTTCAGGGCCGGCGTCCCGCCGTGCCGCCCGGGGGATCGGGCGAAGTCGAGCTGTTCTGAAGGAAATATCAACCATCCGCCCGCAAAAGGGGAAGAGAAAAACGATGCGACCCACGCCACGGACACCCGGCGATTCGGCCCAGCCCCGCCCCGTGGGTGCGCGCCGCCGCGATGCCGGAACAGAAAGGGAAAGCCGCTGATGGCCGGAACAGAAGAACTGACGGTGCTGAAGGTGCCCGCGAAGCTGAAGGGCGCAGAGGCGCAGGGCCTGAAGGCAATGCTCGCCGAACGGCGCGGCCGCCCCGTGGCGCTGGATTTCGGCCAGGTCACACAGGTGGGCGCCCAGTGCCTGCAGGTGCTGCTGGCAGCCAACCGCGTCTGGCAGGCCGAAGGCACCGCATTCGAAATCAAGAACATGTCCGCCGAGGTACGGGACGGTCTGCTGCTGTGTGGCCTGCCGCCATCGCAGCTTGGCGCAAAGGAGGCACAGGAATGACACTCAAGGTGCTGGCGATCGACGATTCCCGGACGATGCGCGACCTGCTTCAGGTCTCTCTGACTGAATCCGGTTTCGACATCACCCTGGCCGAGGACGGGATCGACGGCCTCGACAAGCTAGAGACGGCGCAGCCGGACGTGGTGATCACCGACATCAACATGCCCCGGCTGGACGGCTTCGGCGTGATCGAGGCGGTGCGCGCCAAGGCGGAATACCGGGCCACACCGATCCTGGTGCTGACCACCGAAAGCTCGCCCGCGATGAAGACCCGGGCCCGCGATGCGGGCGCTACGGGCTGGATCGTGAAACCCTTCGACGATGTCGCGCTGGCCACGGCCATCCGCCGCGTCAGCGCGGTCTGAGGTGCATCGATGAGCAAGACAGACGAACTGCGCGCCACGTTCTTCCAGGAATCGGAAGATCTGCTGGAACAGCTTACCGACGGCCTAGAGGAAATGTCCGGCGGCGACGCCGACACCGAAACCGTCAATTCTGTGTTCCGCGCGGTGCATTCGATCAAGGGCGGCGCCGGGGCCTTCGCACTCGACGCGGTCGTCCGCTTCGCCCACCGGTTTGAAAACGTGCTGGACGCCCTGCGCAGCGGAAAGCTCGCAGTGAACGGGCAGGTGCTGGACATCCTGATGCGAAGCTCGGACCACCTGACCGTCCTGATGGAGCAGGCGCGTGACGGTGTTCCGGACGATGGCGACCCCGCCGGCGAACCGCTTCTTGCCGAACTGATGGCACTGACCGGCGCCGAAGCAGACGAAGGCCCGTCCGAGGCAGAGGTGAACTTCCAGCCAATGACGCTGGATCTTGGCGACTTCGGCGCGGCCGCCCCGTCAGAGATGCAGTTCCGCGTGGCGTTCCGGCCGCATGACGACCTGTTTCGAAGCGGCAACGAGCCTGTCTTCCTCTTGCGCGAACTCTGCGCCTTGGGCGAGGCGCAGGTCGACTGCGATATCTCGGCCCTGCCCGAGTTCGACGCCCTGGACACAGAGGCCAGCTATCTGTCCTGGCAGATCGACTTGCGGACAGAGTCGTCCCAGACGGCGGTCCGCGAAGTGTTTGAATTCGTCGACGGGCTTTGCTCGCTCGACATCGAGGAAACCGGAAGCGACGGGTCCACGGACGACCTGCCCGATCTGCCGGACCTGTCGCCAACGGATGGGCCCGCTTCGGAAGACCCTGCATCGTCGAACACCGCGGCGGCCGATGAACCGGCCACGGAAGCCGCCGCCCCTGCCCTCGTGTCGGCTTCCGCCCCCGCCGACCCACCGCGAAAGGCCGATCCCCCCGCCAAGGCGCAACCGCCACAGCCCGTTGCCTCGACGATCCGCGTCGACCTGCATCGCATCGACCGGATGATCAACCTGGTGGGAGAACTGGTGATCAACCAGGCCATGCTGACCCAGGCGGTCAAGCGCGATGGCATCGCACAGGGCAGCGACATCGACGTCGGGCTAGAGGAACTGCGCACGCTGACCCGCCAGATCCAGGACAGCGTCATGGCGATCCGCGCCCAACCGGTGAAGGCGCTGTTCCAGCGCATGTCGCGCATCGCGCGCGAGGCCGGGGCCGACACTGGCAAGACCCTGCGAATGGTGACCGAAGGCGCCGCGACAGAGATCGACAAAACGGTGATCGAAAAGCTCGCCGATCCACTGACCCACATGATCCGCAACGCGGTCGACCACGGGCTGGAAAACGCCGAAGACCGGCTTTCCGCGGGCAAGACCGCCGAAGGGACGATCCGCTTGTCGGCGGCGCACTTGTCCGGGCGGGTGGTGATCGAGATCACCGACGACGGCGCCGGCATCAACCGCGAACGGGTCAGAAGCATCGCCGAGAAGAAAGGCCTGATCCCGCCGGACGCTCAGCTGACGTCAAACGACATCGATAACCTGATCTTCCAACCCGGCTTCTCCACCGCCAGCCAACTGACGGCGCTGTCCGGCAGGGGCGTCGGGATGGACGTGGTCAAACGCTCGATCCAGTCGCTTGGCGGTCGGGTGTCGATCGCCTCCGAACCCGGCAAGGGAAGCACCTTCTCGATCGTCCTTCCGCTAACGCTTGCCGTGCTCGACGGCATGGTGATCGAGGTCGGGGGGCAGACCGTTGTGGTGCCGATTTCCGCGATCATCGAAACGATGCGCGTCCCCACCGATCAGGTGTTCCAACTGGGCACGCAGAACGCCGTCGTGCGCATCCGGGGCAGCTATGTCCCGATCGTCGACGTGGGCGCGGTCATGGGCTACCGGCCTGCGGTGGATCCGACCGGCGATCACGTCATCCTGCTGGTCGAGACCGCCGACGGCGTGCGTGCCGCCCTGCTGATCGATGTCATCCACGACCAACGTCAGGTCGTGATCAAAGGGCTCGAGGACAACTACGGCCAGGTCCCCGGCGTGGCGGCAGCGACCATCCTCGGTGACGGGCGCATCGCGCTGATCCTCGATCCCTCGGCCATCGTCGGCCACAACGGCGCCGGTGGCGCCGCCGTCCTAACGACCCCTCTTGCTGCGGAGTGACCCCATGAGCGACCAAACTGAAAACGACGGCGAAGACGTCAACGAACTCATCGCCTTCCGCATCGCCGAACAGGATTTCTGTTTCAACATCATGTCTGTGCGCGAGATTCGCGGCTGGACTCCCGCCACCGTCATCCCGCACGCGCCCAGCTACGTGCGCGGCGTGATCAACCTGCGCGGCGCCGTCGTTCCCATCGTCGACCTGGCCGCGCGTCTCGGCCTCGAAGTGCCAGAGCCCACGGCCCGTAACGTGATCATCATTACGCAGGTGGACGGCCCGATCGTCGGGCTGTTGGTGGACGCGGTGTCGGACATCCTGTCCGTCTCGGAAAAAGAGGTGCAGGCAACGCCGGACGTCGCTTCGAATGGCAGCGAGTTCCTGTCCGGCATCATCACCCGCGAAGATCGAATGATCCGGTTGCTGAACCTCGGCGCGATCGTGCCCGAAAAGGCAGGCGTCGCTGCATGACAACCGCTTCGGTCTCCGGTCCTGTCACCCCGGGACGAGGCGCATCGCGCGAGCTATCCGTCGGGGACTTCCGGCGCATCGCCGCCCTGCTCCTCTCTGAAGCGGGTATCGAACTGACGGAAGGCAAGCTTCCGCTGGTCCACTCGCGGCTAAGCGCACGGCTCCGCAGCCTGCGCATCAAAAGCTACGGGGACTATTGCGACTACATTGAAAGCGATGCGGGAAAGCCCGAGCGGCTTGAAATGCTGTCCGTGCTGACCACCAACGTGACGCGCTTCTTCCGAGAGCCGCACCATTTCGAGTTCCTGCGCAAGAAACGCATCCCAGAACTTGTGGACGTCCTGAAACGGGGCGGACAGGTTCGGATCTGGTCCGCTGGCTGCGCGTCGGGGGAAGAGCCGTACTCGCTTGCATTAACCTTCCTGCAAGAGATGCCGGACATCGCGCGCTATGATTTTCGGATCCTTGCCAGCGATATCGACCCGGCCATCCTGCGTGCCGCCGCCGCCGGTTTGTACACCGAACGCTCGCTGTCGCAGGTTCCCGAAGAGCAACGCCGCGCCCATTTCACCCGCGCCGAGACAGGCGCCGACCTGTGGTCCGTCGGCCCGCAGATGCGCGAACTGATCACGTTCCGCCGCCTCAACCTGATCGGCCCCTGGCCGTTCACCCGCCCGTTCGACGTGATCATGTGCCGCAACGTCGTGATCTACTTCGGGCCCGAAACCAAAGCCGATATCTGGGCGCGGTTCGTGGACCAGCTGACGCCGGAGGGCTGGTTGATCACCGGGCATTCGGAGCGGCTGACAGACGATGCGGCGCGCCGGACCGAACTTATCCACACGACGACCTATCGCCGGCGACCCGCCAGCGCAAAGCCGAAGGAAGACACCGCATGTCATTGAGGGAAAAACTGAAGATCCTCGTGGTCGACGACATGGCCGTCAGCCGCGGTCTGCTGACTCAGGCGCTCGATCAGCTCGGGATCCGGAACTACGACTACGTCAGCAATGGGCAGGAGGCGATGCAGTACCTCGGCCGCACACCGGTCCACTTGGTGATCTCGGACTACAACATGCCCGAGATGGACGGGCTGGGACTGTTACGTGCGATCCGGTCTACTGCCGCAACCGCCAAGACGGGGTTCATCATGGTCACCGGATCGGAAGATGCGACGGTGATCCAACAGGGCGCGCAGCTGGGGATGAACAACTTCCTCAAAAAGCCCTTTACCGCCGCCAACCTGCGGGAATGTATTGAAAAAGTGTTCGGGCGGCTTTGATGACGTCGCCGCCGACCGACCCGCCGCACATGGTCGCACAGACCATTTTCCTGTCGCGCCTGTCCGACGAGTTGTCGTCGCTGGGTGAGCTTTCAGCCGGTTTGCAGGAGGCGATCCACAATCTTCCGCTGGAACACAGCACCACCGATACGCGCCGCGTTCTTCAGTCGGCGGACATGCTGACGCAAAGCCTCGTCTGCCTTGGCACGGCGTTGGAAGGTCTGTCCGAACTTCCCATCGCCCACCGCGAATACGACCTGAACGTCGTGTTGCGCGATGTTTTTCTTGAGGACCTTCGATCGCGCCTGGCCCACGGGCGCGATCCGGAAAACGACCCGGCGACACATGCCGGAGAAGTGGAGATTTTCTGAATGCGACACCCCAACGCCCGCAAGAATACCCCGAACCGCCGTGCCGTCAAAGGTCTGCTGACCAGCGCTGCGGCGCTGCTATTTGCCCTATCCGCCCCCAACGCGCGGGCCGATGAGTTCAGGTTGGCGATGCAATTGTTCCTTGAAAGCGATCTGCGGCCCTGGATCACCGATCCCGTCCTTATCGAGGCCATCCGCGCGCAGAACGACGAACACGAAGGGCTCTCGCAATCGGAGATCGACGCCCTTGATACGGCTTGGCGTGAAACGGTCGATGCCGGAGGGTCCGACCTTGTCGACGGTGTTCTGACCGGCGCCCCGGCGGATTTCCTGCGAGAGCAGGTTGCGGCCTCGAGCGGGGCGATCTCGGAAGCCTTCGTGATGGACAATCATGGCCTGAACGTCGCGTCCAGCGCGGCGACATCTGACTATTGGCAGGGCGACGAGGACAAGTTCCAGATGACCTACGGCGCCGGGCCAGATGCCGTACACATCAGTGACATCGAATTCGATGCCTCAAGTGAAACCTATCAAGGGCAGATCTCGATCACGATTGTCGATCCCGATACCGGCGCTCCGATCGGGGCCATCACGGTCGGGGTCGATGCGCAGCATCTGCTATAGCCCACGCGCGGCGTCCGCTCCCGAGCGGGCGCCAGCGACTGCGGGGTGCGGGCATTTGCAGCCCACGGCCCCATCACAACGCCCCACCGATCCACAACTGTGGCGCCGCTCCTATTACTGTGGCCTCACACACTCGCGTCGAGCGGGCTTCAAGCGGTTCGGCGGTTTGCGGCGGTAAAGCTCAGACCGCATGGTTCCGCAACGCTTTCAAGATCCGCTCCTGTCAGCGATTCAAGCATCGGAACTGGTATCGGAAGGGAATGGTGGGTGATGAGAGACTCGAACTCCCGACATCTTCGGTGTAAACGAAGCGCTCTACCAACTGAGCTAATCACCCGCCGTGGCAGGGCTGATAGCGAAGCGTGGGGCTGCGCGCAAGTCCCCTACGCGTGTCGGGTCGGTGAAGGGTTATCCTGTGCCCATACTGTGCCGCGCCTTGGTGGGCCGACGTCTTTCCAACCTTCGTGCGACGATCTCCTCTCTTCGAAAACGAAAGCGGCGTTACCGACCAGGGCAAGGCCTCTCGAAGGTACAAATTTCCTGCGTGGTGGCCGGCACCGATATGAGGGCTACAGGATAACCACACAAAATCAGAGGCCTGCGAGAAGAAACCAAGCGCCGCCGGCTAGCCCAGCTTTGATCGTTCCTCGCTGGCGCCGACCCAACGGCGCGGACCGGCGCCATTTTGGCCCAGCCGGTCGTCCGGGTTGTACAAGGGGCAGTTGTCCACCGACAGACAGCCGCAGCCGATGCAGAAGCCCATCTGATCCCGCATGCGGGTCAGCAAGGCGATGCGCTCGTCCAGCGCCGCGCGCCACGGCGCGGCGGCGTCGGCCCATTGCCGGCCAGAAATTGCAGCGTCGCGCGGGATGCGATCCAGGACGGCTCGGACTTCGGACAGCGGGATGCCCACTGACTGCGCGACCCGCACGATCGCGACCCGACGCAATTCCCGGCGGTCATAGCGGCGATGGTTGGCCGGCGTTCGCCAGCTTTGGATCAGCCCCTCGGCCTCGTAGTAGTGGACGGTCGACACCGGGACACCGGCGCGTCTTGCGAAATCTCCGACACTCAGATCGCTTGCCATCGCGGTCCTGTTCCCCTGACCTCAAGTGCACTTGAGAACAAGGCTCACATGCCGTTGACGCCGAATCAAGACCCGCCAGATGATCGCACGGTGACGTCTATATGCCGTGGCATGTGCCGCCCTTACGTTCGGGCAATCAGGCAGCGGGGCGGACAACCTTCAGCACATCGCCCTGCCCCATCTGACAGCCCGTGCTGCGGGCCAACCGCCCTTGCCTGCCAGTCGGCGGACCGCGCGATCCACAGCCGAAGTGACCGCCCGCACGACACGGCGCAGATGCCACAAGTCATTGCGAACAGATACAAAAAACAACCGCGCCGGACCCATCGGTCGGCGCCATATCTCGGATGCAAAACCCCGGTCAGAGGAAGATGGTGGGTGATGAGGGATTTGAACCCCCGACATCTTCGATGTGAACGAAGCGCTCTACCACTGAGCTAATCACCCGCCGGAGCCGCCGTATAACCCTACTCCGCAGCCTCTGCAAGAGGGTCTTTGGGGCCGGTTTCGGCCGCCCGAACAGCGGTTTTCGAGCGCCGCAGGCGCAGTTCCAGCACCTGCGCATTCTCAAGGTCCTTGAAGGATTTCACGATGCCCTTCCCGAAGGGTTGCAGGTTCACCGTCTCGCCCCGCGCGAAAGCGTCGCCCAGTTCCTTCAGCATCGCCTCGACCACGGGCTTGGCGGCCCGTTTCTTGATGCCCGACGCGATGACCACCCGTTCCAGCAGTTCCCGTTTGCCCAGCACCTTGACCGGCGTGGCAGCCGTGTCGTCGGTGTCCGTCGCGGAGGGTGTCGTCGTGTTGCCCGTTTCGGTCGGTGCGGCCATGTCCCCGTCGTTCGCTCCCTGCAGCAGAGTTAACCAAACGGTACATGACGGTCCGGCCGGTTTCCACAATTCGCGGTGCGAAAACCGCCCAAATATGGCGCAGGCGGCAACGACGGCCGGCACGCACCCGCGCATGAAAAGGGCGCCCCCGAAGGACGCCCTTTCCGATAGCTGACGGTCGGGTCAGTGCGCGATCGCGCCCGGTGCCCCGGCGGTCGGGTTCATCGCCGCGCGGGCTGCGGCGGCCTCTTCCTCGGCCTCCTCGTCCCACTCGATCGGCTCGGGCTTGCGCACCAGCGCATGTTCCAGAACCTGTTGCACGGTCTCGACCGGAACGATGGTCAGGCCTTCCTTCACGTTGTCCGGAATCTCGGCCAGATCCTTCTCGTTCTCCTTGGGGATCAGCACCTTGGTGATGCCGCCCCGCAAAGCCGCGAGAAGCTTCTCTTTCAGGCCGCCGATCGGCAGGACGTGTCCGCGCAGCGTGACCTCGCCAGTCATGGCGATGTCCTTGCGGACCGGGATCTGCGTCAGGACCGACACGATGGACGTCACCATCGCGATACCCGCCGACGGGCCATCCTTGGGCGTCGCGCCTTCCGGCACGTGCACGTGGATGTCCATCCGGTCGAACCGCGGCGGCTTGACCCCGATCGAAGGCGCGATGGCGCGAACGTAGGACGAAGCCGCATCGATCGACTCTTTCATCACGTCGCCCAGCTTGCCCGTTGTCTTCATCCGGCCCTTGCCCGGCAGGCGCAGCGCCTCGATGGACAGCAGGTCGCCGCCCACGCTGGTCCACGCCAGTCCGGTGACAACGCCGATCTGATCTTCCTGTTCGGCCAGGCCATAGCGGAATTTCTTCACGCCCAGGAAGTCGCCGAGGTTGTCCGAGGTCACGCGGACCGTCTCGACCTCTTTCTTGATCAGCTTGGTCACCGCCTTGCGGCAGATCTTGGCCAGCTCGCGCTCCAGGTTCCGCACGCCCGCCTCGCGGGTGTAGTAGCGGATGATGTCCTGAATGCCCTCGTCGGCCATCTCGAACTCGGACGCGCGCAGACCGTGGTTCTTGATCTGCTTCGGCAGCAGGTGCTGCTTGGCGATCTCGGTCTTCTCGTCCTCGGTGTAGCCGGCCAGCGGGATGATCTCCATCCGGTCAAGCAGCGGTCCGGGCATGTTGTAGCTGTTCGACGTGGTCAGGAACATCACGTTCGACAGGTCGTATTCCACTTCAAGATAGTGGTCGACGAAGGTCGAGTTCTGTTCCGGATCAAGCACTTCCAGCATGGCAGAGGCCGGGTCGCCACGGAAGTCCTGCCCCATCTTGTCGATCTCGTCGAGCAGGATAAGCGGGTTCGTGGTCTTGGCCTTCTTCAGCGCCTGGATAATCTTGCCCGGCATCGAGCCGATGTAGGTCCGACGGTGACCGCGGATCTCGGATTCATCGCGCACGCCGCCAAGGCTGATGCGGATGAACTCGCGCCCCGTGGCCTTCGCCACCGATCGCCCCAACGAGGTCTTGCCGACGCCCGGCGGGCCGACGAGGCACATGATCGGCCCCTTCAGCTTTTTCGAGCGTTGCTGCACCGCAAGGTACTCGACGATGCGTTCCTTGACCTTCTCAAGGCCGTAATGATCGTTATCGAGGATGTCCTCGGCGCGGCCGAGATCCTTCTTCACGCGAGACTTGGTGCCCCACGGAATCGACAGCATCCAGTCAAGGTAGTTGCGGACGACGGTCGCCTCGGCGGACATCGGCGACATCGACTTGAGTTTCTTCAACTCAGCCTCGGCCTTCTCCTTGGCTTCCTTCGAGAACTTGGTCGCCGCGATCTTCTCTTCGAGTTCGGCGATTTCGTTCGCACCGTCCTCGCCATCGCCAAGTTCCTTCTGAATGGCCTTCATCTGCTCATTCAGATAGTACTCACGCTGGGTGCGCTCCATCTGCGACTTGACGCGGGTCTTGATCTTTTTCTCGACCTGCAGGACCGACATTTCGCCCTGCATCAGGCCATAGATCTTCTCCAGCCGCTCGGCGACGGACAGGGTTTCCAAAAGCTCCTGCTTCTGGGCAACCTCGACGCCAAGGTGACCGGCCACAAGGTCGGCCAGCTTCTGGGGTTCGCGCGTTTCCGCAACGGCGCCCAAAGCTTCCTCGGGGATGTTCTTCTTGACCTTCGCATAGCGTTCGAAGTCCTCGGCGACGGATTTCACCAGTGCGGCGACCGTGGCCTCGTCACCGTCGACCTCGTCCAGAGGTTCGGCGTGGGCTTCGAAGAAGTTCTCGTTATCGACATAGTCGCTGATGCGGACGCGGCTGCGGCCCTCGACCAGGACCTTCACGGTTCCGTCGGGCAGCTTCAGCAGTTGCAGCACGTTGGCCAGCACGCCGACCTCGAAGATGCCTTCGGGGGTCGGGTCGTCGACCGAGGGGTCGATCTGGCTGGACAGCAGGATCTGCTTGTCGTCCTGCATCACCTCTTCCAGCGCGCGCACCGATTTCTCGCGGCCCACGAAGAGCGGCACGATCATGTGGGGGAACACCACGATGTCGCGCAGCGGCAGGACAGGGTAGGACGGAAATTGTTCAGACATGCTCTTTCCTTGCTCTGGCAAGATGGCGCCGGCCCCGTTTCTCGGCAGCGCTTGGCCATCTCCGGTCTTGGCCTCTGGATTTGGGGGTTCTCCCCCTCTTGTTCAACCACACCGGCATTGCGTTGAGGCACTGTGCCTGTCCCTGCCCGGTTGAGCAAGGGCGGTCTTGCGGGTGGCGCAACGCCCTATACGCCGCGTCACCCTTATTTGCTAGGCTGCATCCAGCGTGGGATAGTCGGTGAACCCCTTGGCACCGCCACCATAATAGGTGTCGCGGTCGCCGTCGTTCAGGGGGGCGCCCGTCTCCAATCGCTTCACGAGATCGGGATTGGAAATGAACGGGCGACCGAAGGCCACAAGGTCCGCCGCACCGCTGTCCACGGCCTGCTTCGCAAGGTCACGATCGTAGCCGTTGTTGCCCATGTACGCGCCGTCGAACAGCTGGCGCAGCTTGGCGATGCTTTGCCCCTCGTCCAGCTCGCGGCTGCCGCCGGTCGCGCCCTCGACCATGTGAAGATAGGCAAGGCCGAACGGGTTCAGCTTCGGGATCAGGTATTCGAAGGTCTCCATCGGGTCGGCGTCGTCGATGCCGTTCGCGGGGCTGAACGGCGACAGGCGCAAACCGGTCTTACCGCCGCCGATGGCGTGGGTGACCGCCTCGACCACGTCCAGCAGCAGACGGGCGCGGTTCTCGGCCGAGCCGCCGAAAGCGTCGTCGCGCGTGTTCGCCCCGGTTTTCAGGAACTGGTCCAGCAGGTAGCCGTTGGCACCGTGGATCTCGACCCCGTCGAACCCGGCCTGCATGGCCATGTGCGCGGCGTGGCGGAAATCGTCGATCACCCGAGGCAGTTCCTCAAGCGCCAGCGCGCGCGGTTCAGAGGTGTCCTCGAACCCGTTGGCGGTGAAGGTCTTCACGTCGGCGGCGATGGCCGACGGCGCCACGGGCTTCTGACCGTTGGGCTGCAAAGAGGTGTGGCTGATCCGTCCGACGTGCCACAGCTGCACGACGATCTTGCCACCTTCGGCGTGCACCGCATCGGTGACCTTCTTCCACGCCTTGGCCTGCGCCTCGGTGTGGATGCCGGGAGTGCTGATATAGCCCTTGCCTTCGGGGCTGATCTGGGTGGCCTCGGTGATGATCAGGCCGGCCCCGGCGCGCTGGCGGTAGTATTCGACATGCAGGTCGTTGACCTCGCCGGAGTCGTTGTCGGCCCGGTTGCGGGTCAGCGGCGCCATGACGACACGGTTCTTCAGATGCAGGTCGCCCGCGTCGAAGGGCTCAAAAAGCGGATGGGACATGAGGTGTCTCCTGGGATTTCGTTTGCTGATGCGAGCTATGGCGGCTGCCGTCTTCTGCAACCCCCGCATCGCACGCGCCCCATCGCGGGCGCAGCGTCGCAAAGCGTAACCGATTGGAAACGACAGCCTTTCCTCACCAAGCCGCCCGGTGCGTGCATACCGGGCAATCGCCCGCCGCAGTGGGGCGGGCCCGCACGCCGCCCGGATACCGCTGAATAAAACGCAAAAGGCCCGCACAGGATGCGGGCCTTTCTTAACTGTTCAGGTCTGGCGCGTCAGGCGGCCTTGCGGCGGCGGCGCAGGGCGGCAAAGCCCAGCAGGCCCGCTGCCAGCAGCGGCGCAGAGGCCGGAAGCGGAACCGCCGCGACGTTGGTCGCCTTCTCGATCTCGGATACTTTCATGCCCGCGATCATGAAGCTGTCGCGCTGCGTGCCGAAGTACGGCAGGCGGAACTTGTCAGCACCAAAGCTGATCGACATGCCGGTCAGACCGGTCAGGCTGTACGGGCTTTTGCGCTGGATCAGCTGGTCCTTCGCAACGACCTTGCCGTCGACGAACAGGTCGAACGTGGGGCCGACCGGCCCGCCAAGGCGCTTGAACAGCACCTCGTCGAACGCGACTTCCTTGTCGAAGGTCAGCGTGATCAGCTCGCCGAAGGAAAACGGCAGCCCGCCGATCCCGGCGGTCCGGCGCAGGCCGAACGCACCGCCGACGCCAAGGCCGACCTTGGTTTCCGTCACCTCGCTGAAGCACAGCGCGATGGATTTGCAGTCGGTGGTCACGATCGTCTCTGTCCCACCAAGGGTGGAATAGATCCCGGCGGTCGCCTTGACGGTCAATCCGTCGACGGTCATGCCAAAATTGCCGTCCCACGCGTTCATTCCGCGATTGCCCAGCGTCGGGTTGCGGAAGTCGAACACAGTGGTTGCCGACGCTGCGCCTGCCGCAAGACAGAGAACCGCAGCCGTCAGGCCGTTCTTGAAGATACCCAAAATAGAGCCTCCTATAGCCCTGCTCGTTATTATTAAGGGTTTACCTACCACACCTTGATTGTCTCTGAAACAGAAACCATGCTGCGCCCGCGAAATACGCGCGCAGATTGAAACGCGAACACTGACAGAACTTTAGCGTCGGCGAAACGGGCCTCAGATCGGTTCGATGTCGCCCTTCGCGCGTTCGGCGTGGAAGGTTTCTTCCCATGCGTCAAACCGGGCCTCGGCGATGGCGCCCCGCATCCCGTCCATCAGTTCCTGGAAGTAGTGCAGGTTGTGCCATGTCAGCAGCATCGAGCTGATGATCTCCTGCGACCGGAAGACGTGGTGCAGATAGGCGCGGGAATAGTTGCTGCAGGCGGGACAGGTGCACTGTTCATCCAGCGGTCGCGGGTCGTCCTGATGGCGCGCGTTCTTGATGTTGACCACGCCGCGCCGCGTGAACGCCTGCCCGGTCCGGCCCGACCGCGACGGCAGCACGCAGTCCATCATGTCGACCCCGCGCTTGACGGCGCCGACGATGTCGTCGGGTTTGCCGACGCCCATCAGGTACCGCGGCCGATCCTCGGGCAGCATACCGGGCGCATAGTCCAGCACGCCGAACATCGCCTCTTGCCCCTCGCCCACGGCAAGACCGCCGATGGCATAGCCATCAAACCCGATCCGTGTCAGCGCCTCGGCGCTTTCCTCGCGCAGGTCACGGGTGACGCCGCCCTGCTGGATGCCGAACAGCGCGTGGCCCGGCCGGTCGCCGAACGCGTCCCGCGACCGTTGCGCCCAGCGCATCGACAACCGCATGGACTCGGCCACCCGCGCATCGTCGGCGGGAAGCGCGGGGCATTCGTCGAAACACATCACGATGTCCGACCCCAGAAGCTTCTGGATCTCCATCGACCGTTCCGGCGTCAGCTCGTGCTTCGAGCCGTCGATGTGGCTTCGGAACGTCACGCCCTTCTCGGTCAGCTTGCGCAACTCGGCAAGGCTCATGACCTGAAACCCGCCTGAGTCCGTCAGGATTGGCCGGTCCCAGTTCATGAACCTGTGCAGCCCGCCCAGCCGGTGAATCCGCTCGGCGCCGGGGCGCAGCATCAGGTGATAGGTATTGCCCAGCAGGATGTCGGCCCCGGTGGCGCGGACGCTTTCGGGCATCATCGCCTTGACCGTGGCGGCTGTGCCGACGGGCATGAAGGCGGGGGTGCGGATCTCGCCCCGCGGGGTGCGGATCACGCCTGTGCGGGCGGTGCCGTCGGTGGCTTGCAGATCAAACGAAAACATGCGCCGGGGCTTATCCCGGCGCATGGGTCTTGCCTAGGGCAAATGCAGTGCGGGTCAGGAGCTGAACAGCACCTCGAAGCCGCCCCACATCATGCGCATCCCGTCGAACGGCATCTCCATCCCTTCCATCTCGGGGTCCTGCATCATCTTTTCCCACGCCGCGTGATAGGTTTTCTGATCCGGCCAGACGATCCAAGAGAAGACGACCGCCTCCCCCTCTTCCAGCTTCACGGCCTTCGGAAACGAGGTCACCTTGCCGTCCTGCACGTCCGAGGCCCAGTTTTCCTGCATCGACAGGGCGCCGTACCGCTTGAACATGGACCAGCCCTTTTCCGCCATTTCGCGATAGGCATCCTTGTTCGCTTCTGGCACGGCCAGCATGAACCCTTGCACGTAGCTCATCGTCGTCTCCCTGTTCGATTGCTTTGCCGGATCAGCGTGCCAGTGATTTACGTTGACCTCAACTTAATTCACCGGACGATCCGAAGATAGGCAACGTGCTGCCGGGGTTTACGCCCCCGGGGAGTATCCTTATATATTCGGTCGGAATAGACAGGGAAATCCCATGCCCGATACCGCACCGATGGAGGGGCAGCCCCTCATTCAGCCCTCCAGCACCGATCACGAGCTTTACGACAGCATCGTGGACGCCTGCCGCACGGTCTACGACCCGGAGATTCCGGTGAACATCTACGATCTGGGCCTTGTGTACACGATCGAGATTTCGGACGAGAACGACGTTAAGGTCATCATGACCCTGACCGCGCCCGGCTGTCCCGTCGCGGGCGAAATGCCGGGCTGGATCGCCGATGCGGTCGGCCCGCTGCCCGGCGTGAAAAGCATCGACGTCGAGATCACGTGGGACCCGCCGTGGGGCATGGACATGATGTCCGACGAGGCCCGGCTGGAACTGGGCTTCATGTAATCAAGCCCGCCGCGCGGGCAGCAAATCAGACCGGGCCGGAACCTTTTCCGCGCTGCGGCGTTCGAGCTTCATGGTTTCGAGCGCCTTTGCCCGCCTAGTCGCCGCTGTCTTGCTGGCCCTGACCTTCTGCGCCCCCCTCGCGGCGCAGGAGCAGCAGCCCGACAACGTCTTCCCCTTGGACGTGCTGAACGAAGGACTGCCAGAGCCTGCAGGCACCATTGACAGATCGACCCCACGAGGCACGCTTGAAACGCTGCTTCAGGCGGCTGAAGACGAGCGATGGGTCGATGCCGCGCACCTGCTGAACCTGAACGGCGTCGATGTGGACGAGCAAGCGTCCTACGGGGCCGAGCTCGCGATGATGCTGGAAGCAGTGATCGACCGCAAAGCGGTCATCAACTGGACCGACCTGATCGACCGTCCCGACGCGTTGGATGCGCATGAAAGCACGAACAGCGCCACGGCGGGGATGACCCGGCGATCCATCCTGCTTTGGACCCTGCCACTGGACAGCCGTCCCGCCTCGCTGCGGCTGGAACGGGTTCAGGTCGGCGACGAAGACCCGGTCTGGATCTTTCCGTCGCAGACCGTCCAGAACATCGGTGCGCTTTATGCGATCTATGGCCCGTCAGAACTGGAACAGGCGTTCCCCGAAGTCGTGAAGCAGAAGGTCGCCTTCGGTCTGATGCTGTGGGAACTGGTCGGGCTGCCGCTTCTGATCGCGGTCGCCGCGATTGTTGGAATAATGGTGCGTTACGCGCTCGACTTCGCGTCGCGGCGGGCCAAGACGAAAACGATGACCGACGTCCTTCGGGCGATCCGGGGTCCGGCGATCTTCGGGACCGTCGTAACGCTGATGGCGTTGGCGACCAAGCATCTCTTCGTATTCTCCGGTCGGATCGACACCGTGCTGACCCCGGCCATCACGCTGGGCATCGCCGCCAGCATCCTGTGGCTTGTGGTGAACGCCATCGACGCGGTGCTGGACCGGCTGGTAATCTCTGCCTCGGACACGCTGTCTCACCGGCAGCAGCAGGAACAGCGCGCGATGGCCACCAAGGTCGCCGCCGGGCGCCGTGCGCTGATCGTCGTCTTTGTCGCCACCGCCTTCGGCATCGCGCTTAGTTCGACCACGCTGTACCAGAACCTTGGCCTGTCGCTGATCGGGACCGCTGGTGCCCTGACGCTGGTCTTCGGCTTCGCCGCACGCCGGGTGTTGGGGAACATCATGGCGTCGCTGCAGATCGCCATGAACCAATCCGCCCGGATCGGCGACCGGATCGTCTACAAGGATCACCTGTGCCACGTCGAACGGATCAACTTCACCTACGTGCAGTTGCGCGACTGGGACGGCACCCGGCTGGTGGTGCCGGTGGAAGAGTTCCTGTCCGAACCGTTCGAGAACTGGACGATGCAAGAGCCCGAGATGCTGCGGGTGATTAAGCTGAAGCTGGCGCACGGTGCCGATGTGGACCGCCTGCGCGCGGCGTTCGACAAGGTCGTCGCGGATCTCGATCAGGACGAACTGGCCAACCTCGATGAGGTGTCGGTCCGCGTGGCCGATCAGGACGTCTTCGGCAAAGAGGTCTGGTTCTGCCTGCCCTGCGCCGACCCCAACACGTCTTGGGACATGGCCTGTATCGCGCGCGAGAAGATCATCGCCGCCGCTGCCGAGCTTGAAGACTCGGACGACAACCGCATGTTCCCCGAGGCGAACCCGGCCGAGGCCGCCTGACGCACAATAGCGTCACGCTGCCCGCTTGGCGTTGACGTCGATGGCCGCGACGATCCGGCTCCAGAAGGCTGGCGGCAGATCGTGGCCCATCCCCTCGATCAGCAGGAACTCCGCCCCCGGAACCGAGGCGGCCGTGTCCGCCCCACAGGCCGCCGGGATCAATGGATCGTCGGCGCCGTGGATGACCAGTGTGGGCGCGCGAACGGTCGCCAACCTCGCGCGGCGATCCCCAGCCGTGACCATCGCCGCAAGCTGACGCCCATACCCCGCCGGGTCGTGCGCGCGGCGGGCTTCTTCCAACGCCAGCTCCCCTTGCGCCTCGGCGTCGAAAGGCGCCCCGCTCCCCGTAATACAACGCGCGAAGGCAATGCTGACCTCGGCAAAGCCCTCGGGGTCCGTCACCGGGTCGGGCCGAGGGCGCTGCATCAGCGCCATAACCTCGGGCGCGGCCTGCGGAAGGTCGGGATTGCCGGTGCTCGACATGATCGACACCAACGAGCGGACCCGCCCAGGATACTCTGCCGCCATGCACTGCGCGATCATGCCCCCCATCGACCGCCCCACCACATGCGCCCACTCTATGCCCAGCGCATCCAAAAGCCCCACGGCATCCGCCGTCATGTCCAGCAACGTATAGGGCACCTCGGGCCGGACGCCGGCCATCAGCGACGCCGCCAGCGCCCCGAAATCCGGCGACGGCAGGTCGCCCATATGCGTGGACAGTCCGGCGTCGCGGTTGTCGAACCGGATGACGCGATAGCCGCACGCCGCAAGCGCCCGGCAGAAGCCGTCGTCCCATCGGATCATCTGCGTCCCAAGCCCGGAAACCAGCAGCATCGGCTCGGCGTCCGCAGCCCCAAAGGTCTCGAATGCGATCGCGATGCCATTCGCGGTGACAGTATCCATGCGGCTGATCCTTTCCGGTTGCAGCGCGCATTTATACCCGGGTCAAATTTCTGTCAATAACACCCGGGTAATATGTCTTGCCATGCGGAGGTCCACCCACGTCCCCGCGCGGACCACGCCACCGCCGCCCGAACACGGCGGCTTGCAGACGCAGGAGGGCTCGGCGCCGCCGCCACTTGCGGTGGCTGGCGATCCTTGCCTCGATCTTGCGGCGCTCTGGGCGCACCGGGGTCTCGGCGGCAGACTGGGCCATGCGGCTGACAAGCAGGTATTGGTCGGCAGATAGCATTTGCGCCTCCATCATTTCATTTTCGGAATTGATGATGGACTCTAGCTCGCTTTTTCTGGCCCAATAAGCCACGCCAACCGCAACCACCATTTCAAAAATGCAACAGAACCTTGACGACCTCGCCCTGTTTCTTGCCATCGCCGACGCTGGCGGC
This sequence comes from Psychromarinibacter halotolerans, assembly GCF_029168315.1. Lineage (NCBI taxonomy): Bacteria > Pseudomonadati > Pseudomonadota > Alphaproteobacteria > Rhodobacterales > Paracoccaceae > Psychromarinibacter > Psychromarinibacter halotolerans. Next base: position 146,053 of record NZ_JARGYD010000001.1, on the reverse strand, counting down.
CTTGCCGGAGCGGCGCGCACTACGGGCCAAAGCCCGCCAACGCTGGGCCGCCGCATGACCGCGCTGGAACGCGCCCTGAACCGCCGCCTGTTCGAACGCGGCGCGCGGGGCTACACGCTGACCGCCGCCGGGCGCGACCTGCTGGCCGAGGCAGAGCCGCTGCGCGCCCTTAGCCAACGGCTGTCGCGCTGGGCCAGCACCGACCCGACACCGCGCGTTCGCATCACCACCGGCCACTGGACCTCGCGCTTTCTGGCGCGGCATATCGGACGGGTCTGGGCCTCTGGCGATCCGTGGGTGCCCGAGTTCCTTGCCTCGAACGCGAATGTCGACCTTGCCCGGCGCGAGGCCGACATCGGGGTCCGCAACCGCCGCCCCGACCAGAACTGGCTGGCCGCGCGGATCACCCTGCCCGTTCACTATGCCGTCTACGGCACCGGGCCGCAGGTGCGGGGGTTTCTTGCCCTGCCCGATGGCTACCCCACCACACCCTCGGACCGATGGGTGCGGCAACACCACGGCGACGAGATCGTGACCGGCGCCTCGGATACAAGGCTGATGCTGGATCTGGCCCTGTCGGGGCTTGGCCGCATCGTGATGCCCACCTTCGCGGGGGATACGGTGAATGGCCTGACCCGCTTGTCACCGCCCATCGCCGAGATCGCACATGACGAATGGCTGGTCATGCACCAGGACGCACGCCACGACCCACCCGTCCGCGCCGCAATCGACGCCCTGTTCGCGCTGCTAAGCGACCCGGCGCTGCGGCCACCACCGTAGAGGTGCAAGCGTTTTGGCTTGCTTTGCCGCATAGCAAGCCAAATAACTTGCTTTATTCAATTGCAAGCGTTAAAGCTTGCTTCAATGGTAAAAACCACCCTCTCCGCCGTCCTGACGGGCGATCTTGTGGCGTCGCGCAAGGCCACCCACGCGCAGGCAGAGCATGCGATGGCGACGCTGTCGCAGGCGGCCGCCGCGTTCGGGGCCGAATGGACGATGGACCTGCGCTTTACCCGGTTCCGGGGCGACGGCTGGCAGATCCACCTTGCGGATCCGTCGCTTGGGCTGGACGCCGCGCTGTATATGATCGCCCGCCTCCGCAGCGCCGATGTCGCGGTCGAAACCCGGCTGTCGGTCGGCGTCGGCCCGGTCACGACCACCGGCACCACCGACCTTGCGGATGCCGACGGGCCCGCGTTTCACATCTCGGGCGACCATCTGGAACAGATCGGCAAACGACGCAGGATCGTCGTGGCCGGCGCAGGCATCGGCCCGTTCCAGTCCGCCCTGTTCGATCTGCTCGACTTCATCTCGGCCGGATGGTCCCCCGCACAGGCGCAGGCGGTCGCGATGGCGATCACCGAAAGCTATCCGACGCAGGATGACATCGCCGCCGAACTGGGCATCACGCGGCAGGCGGTGCAGTCGCGCTTGTCCTCCGCCGGGTATGCCTATCTGCAAGAGGCGCTGCACGCCTTTCGAACCTACGATTTCGGAGACGCCGCACCATGATCGAAACCTTCGCCGCCCTTCTTGTCGCCCATGTCGCGGCAGATTTCCTGCTGCAGACCGGGTGGATGGCCGACAACAAGCGCCGGGCCCTGCCGCTTCTGTCCCATGCAGGCGTCGTGTTGGCCACCGCCGCGATCGCGACCGGACAGCCCGCCCATGTCGCGCTGCTGGTTCTGGTGGGCCTTCATGCGCTGATCGACATCGCCAAGGCCCGCATCCCCGCCGCACGCGGCGCGCTGGGCTTCTTGCTGGATCAGGCGGCACACCTTGCCACCCTTGCCGGGATCGCGGCATGGGCGCCGGAGTTGTGGGACACCGGCCTGTGGGCCGCCGCCCCGCCAATCGTGCTACAGGTCGCGACCCTTGCGGCGGCGCTGGTGCTGGTCACGCAGGGCGGGCGCTATTTCGTCGCGACGCTGATGCAGGACATCGAACTGCCGGTCCCCGCCCTGAACGCCCCCGATGCCGACGCCAACGCCGAGGATGCGGCAGCCGACGCCAAAGGCTTGCCGCGCGGCGGGCTGGTGATCGGCGTTCTGGAACGGGCGATGATCTTCATCCTGATCGCAGCCGGCCAGCCCGCCGCCATCGGCTTTCTGATCGCGGCCAAGTCGGTGCTGCGCTTCGGCACGGTGCAGGAAAACCGGGCCGCCAGCGAGTACGTGATCATCGGCACGCTGGCCTCGTTCGGCTGGGCGATCGCCATCACCCTTCTGTGCGAAACGCTTCGCAGTGCCCTGCCTCCGCTTGAGATTTTGCCCCCGAACCCCTAGGTTTAGGACCAGAACAGGAAAGGACAGGCGCGACATGTTCGGCATTCCCGGCAAACAGGCTGTCAGCATCACCCCGAAGGCGGCGGCGCAGATCTCTAAACTGATGACGAAGGACGGCTCCAAGGGGCTGCGCATCGGCGTCAAGAAGGGCGGCTGCGCGGGCATGGAATACACGATGGACTACGTGTCCGAGATCGACCCCAACGATGAGGTGGTCGAACAGGACGGCGCCGTGGTGATGATCGCTCCGATGGCGCAGATGTTCCTGTTCGGGACCGAGATCGACTATGAGGTTTCGCTGCTGGAAGCGGGCTTCAAGTTCCGCAACCCGAACGTGGCCGATGCCTGCGGCTGCGGCGAGTCGATCAAGTTCAAGGACGTCGAGGAACTGGCCGCCGAGCGCGCCGCCGAATGAGCCTGTCGGACGAAGAGGTCGCGTTTGTCCGCGAGCTCTTCTCCGGTCTGGGCGACGTCTCGACACGCCGGATGTTCGGCGGCATCGGCATCTACCATGACGGCACGATCTTTGCGCTGATGCGCAGCGACGGCGTCCTGCTGCTGAAAGGCGCAGGCGACTTCGCCAGTGTGCTAGAAGCCGAGGGCTGCGAACGCTGGACCTACACCCGCAAGGACGGCAGCGCCTCGGCGATGCCCTACTGGCCCCTGCCCGACGCGGCGCTGGACGACCCCGAGGTCGCCTGCGACTGGGCGCGGCGGTCTCTCGCGCATCTCTGACCGTCCTGCGGCTGCGGCACCTTTCCCCCTTCCGAGCGCACGGTTAACCAGCTACCCAAGGCTGAAGCATTTGCAGGGAGACATCGCATGACCGCCAGAAAACTCGCCGCCGGAAACTGGAAGATGAACGGCCTTGCCGCCGACCTCGTCGAGGCAGAGGCGCTGGCAAAGGCGTTTCCCTCTCCCAAGGTGGACGTCCTGCTGTGTCCGCCCGCGACGCTGATCGCGCCGATGTCCGCGAAAGTCGGCGGCAGCGCCATCGCGGTCGGTGGCCAGAACTGCCACGCCGTCGAAAGCGGCGCCCACACGGGCGACGTGTCGGCCGCGATGCTGGCCGATGCGGGCGCGTCCTACGTGATCGTCGGCCATTCGGAACGCCGCACCGATCATGGCGAGACCGACGCCAGCATCCGGCTCAAGACGCAGGCCGCGTGGTCCGCCGGGCTGGTCGCCATCGTCTGCATCGGCGAGACGCTGGGCCAGCGCGAAGACGGCGAAACGCTGGACGTGGTGGGCGGGCAACTGGCCGGCTCGCTGCCCGACGACTGCACCGCCGCGAATACCGTCGTCGCCTATGAACCCGTCTGGGCCATCGGCACCGGCAAGGTGCCCACGCTGGACCAGATCGCCGAGGTCCACGTTTTCCTGCGCGCCAAGCTGGAAGACCGGTTCGGCGCCGAGGGCGCCGGTATCCCGCTGCTGTACGGCGGGTCAGTGAAACCCTCGAACGCGGACGAGATCTTCGGCGTGTCCAACGTCGACGGCGCGCTGGTTGGCGGCGCCTCGCTGAAGGCCGCGGATTTCGGCGGCATCATCGGCGCGCTGGAACGGGCGGAGTAAACCTTGCGCCCGATTTGCACGTAGCGCGAAACAGCGGCCCACCGGGCCGCCGCGCATCGCTGGGCCGCCCCCCGGCCCGGCGATTTGGCACGCGGCAAAGAACCACTGCAAAGTCAAAGGGACTTGGCCACCATAAAGTGGCAGCAACTTAAGTTCGGATCGCCGATCCGCGGCCCAGCGACGCGCGGCTAGCCAACAGATGCATTGGCAAACAAAAAAGCGCGCCACGGCAGTGCCGGGCGCGCCTTCGATAACCGTGTCTGAACCTGTCTACTCGGCGGCCTTCAGCTCGAACCCGCGCTCGATCATGTCCGCCGGTTCCACCGGGTATTCGCCCGAGAAGCACGCGTCGCAGAACTGCGGCGACGACGCCTTGCGCCCCTCTGCCTCGCCCGCGGCGCGGTACAGGCCGTCCAGCGAGATGAACCGCAGCGAATCCACCCCAAGGTGGTCGCGCATCTCGTCCTCGCTCATGGTGGCGGCCAGCAGCTTGGACCGCTCGGGCGTGTCCACGCCATAGAAGCAGGGCCAAGCGGTCGGCGGCGACGCGATCCGGAAGTGAACCTCTTTCGCGCCAGCGTCGAGGATCATCTGTTTGATCTTCAACGACGTGGTGCCCCGCACGACCGAGTCGTCGACAAGGATCACGCGCTTGCCCTCGATCAGGGCGCGGTTGACGTTCAGCTTCAGCCGCACGCCCATGTTCCGGATCTGCTCGGTCGGCTCGATGAAGGTCCGGCCCATGTACTGGTTCCGGATGATCCCCATGCCGTAGGGAATGCCGCTTTCGAAGGAATAGCCGATCGCCGCCGGAGTACCGCTGTCGGGCACCGGGCAGACAAGGTCGGCCTCGACCGGGGCTTCCTTGGCCAGTTCGATGCCGATCTGGCGGCGCGTCTCATAGACGGACCGGCCGCCAAGGATCGAATCCGGGCGGCTGAAATAGACCTGCTCGAAGATGCAGAACCGCGATTTCTTGCGCTCGAACGGGTGGAAGCTTTCGATCCCCTTGCCGGTGATCACGACCATCTCGCCCGGTTCGATCTCGCGGATGAACTCGGCGCCGATGATATCCAGCGCGCAGGTCTCGGACGACAGGGCATAGCCGTCGCCGACCTTGCCCAGCACCAGCGGCCGCACGCCCAGCGGGTCGCGCACGCCGATCAGCTTGGTGCGGGTCATCGCCACGACCGAGAACGCGCCCTCGACCCGGCGCAGGGCGTCCTTCATCCGCTCGGGGATGGTGCGCTGCAACGAACGGGCCATCAGATGGATGATGCACTCGCTGTCCGACGACGACTGGAAGATCGAGCCGCGCTCGATCAGCTCGCGGCGCAGCGCCTCGGCGTTGGTGATGTTGCCGTTGTGGGCGATGGCGACACCGCCGACCGAGAACTCGCCGAAGAACGGCTGCACGTCGCGAATCTGCGTCGCGCCCTTCGACCCGCTGGTCGAGTAGCGGACGTGTCCGATGGACAAAGACCCCGGCAGCGTCTCCATCAGAGAGGCCTTGGTGAAGTTGTCGCGCACGTAGCCGAAGCGGCGGGCAGAGTTGAACCCGCTTTCGCTTTCGTAACTGACGATGCCGCCGGCTTCCTGACCGCGGTGCTGCAAGGCGTGCAGACCGAGGGCGACGAAGTTGGCGGCGTCGTTTACCCCGATGACCCCGAACACGCCGCACTCTTCGTGCAGCTTGTCGTCGTCGAAGGGGTGGCGAGGCATCCTGTCATCGTTCGACAGGGGGCGGGAGGTCTCACGCATCTCAGCGGGGCTCCGAATCCGGTGGCAGCGGTTGCCCCTCACATAGAGGGTCCGGACCGGCCTGTCACGGTGCGATCACCGAATTGCGACAGTTCCACGACAATCGTGTCCGGTTCGGCATGGGCCACGGCGCCCCGCCGGGATCAGGCGCGGCCGCCGAACACCGGCATCAGCGCCAGCAGCGCGATCAACAGCGCAACCGGCCCGCGGCCCTTGTCTGCAAGGCCCGAACCGGCCTCGCGCGCGGCGCGGCTGCGGGCGATGCGGCCCTGCGCCATGTGGTACGCGGTGTCGATAGAGCCGTCGGGACGGCGGCGAATTTCGGTTTGATGGGTCATCACAAAGCTCCCTTGCTCTGGGAACAACCCTGCGCCTGTCCGGCCCTGCGCGCTTGAAGAAGGCCTTGGGAAACCCTTCTGATGTCTAAAGAAGCGACTGGAATCGCTTGAGAGGCCGCCGCCGTCCACGCATTCTGCCGCCATGCGCATCCGTTTCGCCGACTGCGAGCTTGACCTCGCCCGCCACAGCCTGCTGCGCGCCGGTGCCCCGGTGCATGTCGAACCGCAGGTGTTCGACCTGATCGCCTGCCTTGTCGCGGCGCGCGGCGCACTGGTGACCTACGACGACCTGATCGCGCAGGTGTGGCAGGGCCGCATCGTGTCCGATGCCACGATGGCCGCGCGGATCAGTGCGGCGCGGGCGGCAGTGGGCGACGACGGCAGGCGGCAGGCGGTGATCCGCACCCTGCCCCGCCGCGGCGTGCAGCTTGCCGTCCCGGTCGAGGCAGACGGCGCCCCGACCGGTGCGGCCGCCCGGCGGCAATCGATCCGCTACACCACCTCGCGGGATGGCACCGCCATCGCATGGGCCGAGACCGGCGACGGGCCGCCCCTGCTGCGCGGCGGGCACTGGCTGAGCCACCTCGAGCACGACTGGGACAGCCCGGTCTGGCAGCCGGTGCTGGACGACCTGTCGCGCGGCCGCAGGCTGATCCGCTATGACCCGCGCGGCACCGGCCTGTCGGACCGGGTGCTGAACGAGGCCGACGTCGACCGGCTGGCCGACGATCTGGAAGCGGTGGCCGACGCGGCGGGGCTGGACCGTTTCCCGATCTACGCGATCTCGCAAAGCGTGCCGGTCGCTATCGCCTTCGCCGCGCGGCACCCCGAGCGGGTCAGCCGAATGGTGCTGGTCAACGGGCTGGTGCTGGGCAGCACCGCCGCCGGCGACCGCGCCCGCACCGACACGATGGTCGGCATGATCCGCAGCGGCTGGGCGGTGCCGGGGTCGGCCTTCATGAAGGCGGTGGCCACCGTGTTCATGCCCCGCGCCACACCCGACGAGTTGGCGAGTTTCGAAGAGATGCAGGGCCTGTCGGCCAGCGCCGATATCGCGGCGGGCATCCGCACGGTGATCGCCGACATCGACGTGCGCGACCGGCTGGAGCGGATCGCCTGTCCGGTGCTGGTGATGCATTCGTCAGGCGACTCGGTGCAGGACCCGGAACAGTCGAAACTGCTGGCGCGGCGGGTGCCGGACGCCGAGTACCACCTGCTGGATTCCCCCAACCACGTCCTTGTCCCCAGCGACCCGATGTGGGCGCGCTGCGTGTCTGAGGTGGACAGGTTCTTAGGTTAACGCGCGGCCCTGCCCCCGTCGCACCGAAGGTGCGCCAACAAGAAGGGCGATCGGGGCTCTGCTCCCGTCGGACCGCAGGTGCGCAAACGGGAAGAGCGATGGGGGCGCTGCCCCCGTCGCGCGGTGCGCGACTCCCCCGAGGTATTTCGGAAGAGAAGAAGCCCCGGGTTTAGCTGGAGCAGTTGCCGACCAGCGTCTCGTAGCGCGACACGATCCAGCCCGGCGCGTCGTCGGGGATCTGGTTGTCGATGTCGCCGCGGACGCGTTCGAAGATCTTCGCGGTGCGGCTGTTGTCGACCATCGCGATGTCTTCGCTGACGACGATGCGGTCGTAGACCACCAGCGCCACCGCGACCAGAAGCAGGCCGCGCAGCACGCCGAAGAAGAAGCCAAGGCCCCGGTCCAGCCCGCCAAGGGCCGAGCGTTGCACGACGCTGGCGAACAGCGGGGTGAACAGCGACACCAGCACCAGCGCAATCGCGAAGACCGCCGCGAAGGCCGCGATGATCGACAGTTCGCAGCTGTCGCGCAGGTAGTCGCCGACGTAGGGGATTTCCTTGACCAGCGGCTCTGCCGTCGCCGCGAAGAGGAACGCAAGAACCGCGGCCGCGATCCAGCCGATGATCGCCATCGCCTCGCGGACGAAGCCCCGGGAATAGGCCAGAATGGCCGAAATAATGATCACAGCCGCGACGACGCCGTCGACAATAGTGAAGCCGTCCATGCCTTCTCCTGCCCGTCTTTTTCTGGGGCGTCAGCCCGCTCCGAAAATCTCGCCCACGACCTGTGCAAGGTCGCCCATCGGGCGCAGTTCCATCCCGGTCCCGCCGGCCTTCGTGCTTTGGGGAACGATGGCGGTGCTGAAACCAAGTTTCGCGGCTTCTTTCAACCTGTTTTCGGTCTGACTGACCGGACGCAGGGCACCGGACAGGCTGATTTCGCCGAAAACGACACAATCTGCGGGTAATGCCGCGTCTTCACGCGCCGACAGCAACGCCGCCGCCACCGCCAGATCCGCCGCCGGCTCGCCGATCTTCATGCCGCCCGCGACGTTGAGATAGACGTCGAGCCCCGCGAAGGGAATCCCGCACCGCGCCTCGAGCACCGCGAGGATCATCGCCAGCCGTCCCCCGTCCCAGCCCACGACGGACCGGCGCGGCTGGCTGTGCGGCGTGGGGGCCACCAGCGCCTGAAGCTCGGTCAGCACGGGGCGCGTGCCCTCGATCCCGGCGAAGACGGCAGATCCCGGCGCGGGCTCGCCGCGTTCCGACAGGAACAGGGCCGAGGGGTTCGCGACCTCTTGCAGGCCGCCGCCGGTCATCTCGAACACGCCGATCTCGTCCGCTGGGCCGAAGCGGTTCTTGACCGCGCGCAGGATGCGGAACTGGTGGCCGCGCTCGCCTTCGAAATACAGCACGGTGTCGACCATGTGCTCGACCACGCGGGGGCCCGCGATCTGGCCTTCCTTGGTGACGTGACCGACAAGGATCACCGCCGTGTTGCGCCGCTTGGCGAACTGGGTCAGCTCGTGCGCGGCGGCGCGCACCTGCGTGACCGATCCGGGCGCGCTGTCGACATTGTCGGCCCACATGGTCTGGATCGAGTCGATGATCGCCAGTTGCGGTTTCTCGGTTTCCAGCGTGGTCAGGATGTCGCGCAGGTTGGTTTCCGCGCCCAGCTTGACCGGCGCCTGTTCCAGCCCCAGCCGCTGCGCCCGCATCCGCACCTGGGCCGAGGCTTCCTCGCCCGAGATGTACAGGCACTTCAGCCCCTTCCGGGCGAAGGCGGCGGTGGCCTGCAACAGCAGCGTCGACTTGCCGATGCCGGGGTCGCCGCCGACAAGGATCGCCGACGCGGGCACCAGCCCGCCGCCCAGCACGCGGTCCAGTTCCGCGATGCCGCTGATGGCGCGGGCGGGCGGTGCCTCTTCGGTGGCGAGGTCGGTCAGGGTGACGGACGCGCCGCGCGTGGCGCCGAGCGACTTGCCCGACGGACCCGCCGACAGGGGCGTCTCTTCCTGAATCGTGTTCCATTCGCCGCAGGCTTCGCAGCGGCCGGACCACTTGGTGTAGGACGCGCCGCACGAGGCGCAGACGAAGGCGGGTGCTTTGGCCATGCCGCTTTCTGCCCGCCCCGCGCGGCGGCTGCAAGCGGCTCGGGGCATCACGATCGCGCGCGACGCGACCCGGCATGGAAAAAGGCCCGCCGGAAACCGACGGGCCCTTGGTAAGACGGTGTCGCCGGGGTCAGGCGTTGCGCGATTTCAGCGCGGCCCACGCGCCCGAGACGAACATCGCGGCGATGGCGGCTTTCAGCCCGTCGCCCAGCAGGAAGGGGCTGACCCAGCCGGCCCAGATCTTGGCGGCCGAGGTGCCGACCCATGCGGCGTCCACGCCGAAGACCGAAGCGACGCCCATCGGCCACGCCACGCCCGGCAGGTACATCGCGGCGGCGGCGACGACGGCGACCGCGAAGGTCGACAGGAAGCCCTTGGTCCAGCCGCGGTCAGCGGCAAAGCCCGCGACCCACGCGGTCAGGACGAAGCCCAGCAGGAAGCCGCAGGTCGGGCCGAAGAAGTACGCGGCACCGGCGCCGCCGTTCGAGAACACCGGAAGACCGGCAAGGCCCTCGGCCAGATAGGCGACCAGCGTCGCGGCGCCAAGGCGCGCGCCATATGTCAGGCCGATCATCAGGATGGCCAGCGACTGCAGCGTCATCGGCACCGGCCACATCGGCACGGCAATCTGCGCGGCCACGGCGATGAAAGCCGAACCGCCGACGATCAGCGCGATGTTCTTCAGAAGGGTCCGTTCGCCCAGCGTGGCTTGGGTCAGGGTCATGTGGCACTCCTTGGTTAAGGTGTCTCTCGGTTACAGGACGTTCTGCGGCGCGGCGCAGGCCAAGTCAAGCGCGGCGACACGGTGCCGCGCCATGCGCCGCGTTCCTCTCTTGACCTTTTCCGCGCCCCGCGACACACCACCCGCGTGACTGACAAGGCTGAAAAGATCGCGCTCGTGACGGGCGCCTCCCGCGGGCTGGGCGCCGCGCTGGCAGAGACGCTGGCGGCGACCCACCATGTGATTGCCGTGGCCCGGACGACCGGCGCGCTGGAAGAGCTGGACGACCGCATTCAGTCCGCCGGGCACAAGGCCACGCTGGCCCCGATGGACATCACGGTGCCGGATGCGATGGCGCACCTGTGCCGGTCGGTCTATGACCGCTGGGGCGGCATCGACCTGTGGGCGCACGCCGCCGTGCATGCGCCGCCGCTGTCCCCCGCCGACCATGTCGACGCCAAGGACTTCGCCAAGACGCTTGCCGTGAACGTCACCGCCACGTCGGTGCTGATCCCCTATGTCTCGCCCCTGCTGAACCGGCCCGGTGCGCAGGCGCTGTTCTTCGCGGACGATCACGCGGACGAAAAGTTCTTCGGCGCCTACGCTGCGTCGAAGCAGGCGCAGATCGCGCTGGCCCGCGCATGGGCCGCCGAGACCGAGACGTTGGACCTGTCGGTCCGCGTCCTGTCGCCGCGCCCGATGCCCACCGCCGTCCGCGCCCGGTTCTTCCCGGGCGAGGACCGCAGCGTGCTTGCCGACCCGCGCGACGAGGCGCGGCGGCTGCTACAGGGCCTCGTCTAAGCCGCGACCCACTTTCTCGAACCGCTCCTTACGGCGTGCCCATCGGACCGCGCTGGTTCGGCGTGCGCCCGGTCGTCGGATCGGGCTGGCGACCGTAGGGCGGCAGACAGTTGGGATCGTTGGACGCATAGGTCGGATCGCACTGCTCGCCCGGCGGCGGCGGCGGCATGCACTGATAGGGCAGTTGCGCGCCGGGGATGTACAGGCCCTGCTCGCAGCCGACGACGCTGCCGTACTTGTTGTAGATCGGCTCGCCCTTGATGACGCGTGGCGGCATCGGCTCTTCCTGCTGGGCGCAGGCCGCCAGCGCCAGGGGCGCCGCAACCAAGATGAAACGAAGCTCTCTGAGCATGATTCACTCCTCCATGAATGCACGGTCCGGGCCGCGGTCTATGCCGTGGCGCGTGCCGTAGCGGCAATCCTGCACCCTGCCGCTGCGTCACACAACCGTGAATGGAATCAACGGCCGGACATACAGGCCGAAATGCCACGCACCCCGCCGCCGCCGCCTCTGCACCGGCAAGACGCCGCGCATCCGGCGCGGCCTGCCCTGCCCCGGCGGCGCGCCCGACGTGCCATTGAAGCCGTCCGCCCCGCCGACTACCTTGCGACGACAGCGCAACAGAACACGGCAGGACATGGCATGAAGGACGCAACCCCGCAGGCGGTCTACCTCTCGGACTACACACCGCCCGCCTATCTGGTCGACAAGGTCTCGCTGGTGTTCCGGCTGGACCCCGCCGCCACCCGCGTCCTGTCCCGGATCGAATTCCGCCCGAACCCCGACGCCGCCCCCGGCCAGCCGCTGGTGCTGGACGGCGAGAAGCTGAAACTGATCGGTGCGGCGGTCGCGGGCGAAGCGGTGAAGGACGGCGATCACACGCAGACCGACACCGGCCTGACGATCCCCGCCAGCCGCCTGCCCGCCGAGCCCTTCGTGTTCGAGGCCGAGGTCGAGATCGACCCATCCGCCAACACCGCGCTGGAAGGTCTGTATATGTCGAACGGCATGTACTGCACCCAGTGCGAGGCCGAGGGCTTCCGCCGCATCACCTATTACCCCGACCGCCCCGACGTGATGGCGCCGTTCCACGTCCGCATCGAAAGCGACGAGAAGGTTCTGCTGTCCAACGGCAACCCGGGCGCCAGCGGCGACGGCTTTGCCGAATGGACCGACCCGTGGCCCAAGCCAGCCTATCTGTTCGCGCTGGTCGCGGGCGACCTTGTGGCCGCGAAGGACAGCTTCACCACCCGTTCCGGCACCCCGGTCGAGCTGGGCATCTGGGTCCGCCCCGGCGACGAGGGCAAATGCGACTATGCGCTCGACGCGCTGAAACGGTCGATGAAGTGGGACGAGGACGTCTATGGCCGCGAATACGACCTTGATGTCTTCAACATCGTGGCGGTCGACGACTTCAACATGGGCGCGATGGAGAACAAGGGGCTGAACGTCTTCAACTCGAAATACGTTCTCGCCAGCCCGTCGACCGCGACCGACATGGATTATGAGAACATCGAGGGCATCATCGCCCACGAGTATTTCCACAACTGGACCGGCAACCGCATCACCTGCCGCGACTGGTTCCAGCTGTGCCTGAAGGAAGGCCTGACCGTGTTCCGCGATCAGCAGTTCTCGGGCGACATGCGGTCGAAGCCGGTGAAGCGGATTCAGGACGTGCTGCAACTGCGCGCCCGCCAGTTCCGCGAAGACAACGGCCCGCTGGCGCACCCGGTCCGGCCCTCGTCCTATATCGAGATCAACAACTTCTATACCGCCACCGTCTACGAAAAGGGCGCCGAGGTGATCGGGATGCTCAAGCGGCTGGTGGGCGACGACGGCTATGCCAAGGCGCTTGACCTGTACTTCGACCGCCACGACGGCGACGCCGCCACGATCGAGGACTGGCTTGCCGTGTTTCAGGACGCCACGGGCCGCGACCTGTCGCAGTTCGGCCGCTGGTACACGCAGGCCGGCACCCCCCGCGTGACAGTGACCGACGACTTCAAGGACGGCACCTATACGCTTCATCTAAAACAGGAAACGCCCGCCACGCCCGGTCAGCCCGACAAACAGCCGCAGGTGATCCCCGTGGCCGTCGGACTGCTGAACCCCAACGGGGACGAGGTGCAGCCCACCACCGTTCTGGAACTGACCGAGGAACAGCAAAGCTTCACCTTCGACGGTCTCTCGGCCAAGCCGGTGCCGTCGATCCTGCGCGGCTTTTCGGCGCCGGTGATCCTTGACCGCAAGACCACGACCGAGGAACGCGCCTTCCTGCTGGCGCATGACACCGACCCGTTCAACAAGTGGGAAGCCGGCCGCGCGCTGGCCAAGGACGTGCTGGCCCGCATGGTCACCGACCGCGCCGCGCCGGGGCCCGCCTATCTGGATGCGCTGGAACGCGTCGCCCGGGACGAGACGCTGGACCCCGCGTTCCGCGCCCTTGCGCTGCGCCTGCCGTCCGAGGACGACATGGCCCAGACGCTGTTCGACGCGGGCGTCACGCCGGACCCGCTGGCGATCCACGACGCGCGCGAGAAGCTGATGCTGGCGCTGGCGGAACACCTGTCGTCGGTGCTGCCCGGCCTTTACGAGGACATGAGCATCCCCGGCCCCTACTCGCCCGACAGCAAGGCCGCAGGCTGCCGCGCGCTGCGCCAAACCGCGCTGGCGATGATGGCGCGGCTGGACGACGGCAAGACGGCGGCCAAGCAGTTCCGCGATGCCGACAACATGACCGAACAGCTTGGCGCGCTTGGCGTCCTGCTCAGCGTCGGCCACGGGCAGGAAGAACTGGGCACCTTCTACCGGCAGTGGCAGTTGGACCGGCTGGTGATCGACAAGTGGTTCGCCCTGCAAAGCTCGCTGGCCGCCCCCGGCAAGGCCGCCGACACGACGCTGGCGCTGACGCGGCACCCGGATTTCGACTGGAAGAACCCCAACCGCTTCCGTTCGGTCATCGGCGGGCTTGCCACGAACGCCGCAGGGTTCCACGATCCATCGGGCGCAAGCTACGAGCTGGTGGCCGACTGGCTGATCCGGCTTGATCCGATGAACCCGCAGACGACAGCGAGGATGACAACCATGTTCGAGACCTGGAACCGTTACGATGCTGACCGGCAGGCCCTGATGCGCGGCGCGCTTCAGCGCATCGCCGCCACGCGCGGGCTAAGCCGCGACACCACCGAGATGGTCGGCCGCATTCTGGGGTCGGCATGACCCGGCCCGCCGTCCTGATCACCGGCGCCAGTTCGGGCATCGGCGCCGCCACCGCCCGGCTGTGCGCCGAGGCAGGCTGGGACGTCGGCATCGGGTTCCGAAGCGAACGCGCCGGGGCCGAAGCCACGGTAGAGGCGGTCGAGAAGGCCGGCGGTCGTGCGGTGCTGTTGCAAGGTGACGTGTCCGACCCCGCCGAGATCGAGGCCGTCTATGCCGGCTTCGACGAAGCCTTCCCGGTCATGAGCGGTCTGGTCAACAACGCCGGCATCGTGGACGTGACCGCGCGGCTGGACGAAATGTCGCCCGAACGCATAGCCCGCATGATGGCGGTGAACGTCACCGGCACGATGCTGGTGGCGCAGGGCGCGGTGAAACGCATGTCGACCCGCCACGGCGGCAGCGGCGGCGCGATCGTCAACATCTCGTCGGTGGCCGCCAAGCTAGGCTCGCCCGCGCTGTTCGTGGACTACGCGACGTCGAAGGGCGCGATCGACACCTTCACCCGCGGTCTCGCGCTTGAGGTCGCCGCCGAAGGCATCCGCGTCAACGGGGTGCGGCCGGGCATGATCTATACGCCGATCCACGAAAAGGGCGGCTATGCCGACCGGCCCAAGGAACTGGCGCACGTCATCCCGATGCAGCGCATCGGCGAGCCGGAAGAGATCGGCGAAGCCGTGGTCTGGCTGCTGTCCGACAAGGCCAGCTATGCCACGGGCACCACCTTCGACGTCAGCGGCGGGCGATAGCATCCGGGGCCGCCACGCGTTGCCTTAAGATACCGCCGCAACGCGCTGTACCAAAAAGGAAACGGCCCGCCAGATCGCTCTGGCGGGCCGCTTTCATCTGTCTGTCGCCAAGGCTCACCCGGCGGCGGTCACGGCCCGCTTGGTCATCACCTTTACAAGGTGCGCGCGGTAGGCCGGCGTGCCGTGAATGTCGCCGATCATGCCGTCCGCATCGACCGACAGCCCGTCGACCGCATCCGCCGAGAAATTCGACGACAGCGCCTCTTCGGCCTCGGTCCAGCGGAACACACCTTCTTCCGACGCGCCGGTGATCGCCACCCGAACCCCGTCCGAGGTCTTCGCCACGAAGGCCGCCGTCAGCGGGAAGCGCGACGCCGGTTGCGCGAACTTGGCATAGGCCGCTTTCTCCGGAATGTTGAACTTGACCGCCGTGATCAGCTCGCCCTCTTCCAGCGCCGTCGTGAACATGCCCTGAAAGAAGTCATCCGCG
Organism: Psychromarinibacter halotolerans; assembly: GCF_029168315.1. NCBI lineage: Bacteria > Pseudomonadati > Pseudomonadota > Alphaproteobacteria > Rhodobacterales > Paracoccaceae > Psychromarinibacter > Psychromarinibacter halotolerans. The sequence goes on along the minus strand of NZ_JARGYD010000001.1, from coordinate 130,700 downwards.
TCGATCTCGCGCGTGTTGGTCACCACCGTGCCGCCCGAGCCCAGCAGGCCCGCCGGATAGCACGCCGCCGGGTCGTTGTTGGCCAGCGAACCGCCGATGGTGCCGCGGTTGCGCACCGCCGGGTCGCCGATGCCGCCAGCCAGCGCCGCCAGCCCCGGATAGCTCGACGCCGCCTCGGCAGCGACGGTGCCATGGGTGGTCGCGCCGCCGATGGTCAGAACGCCGCCCTCGGCGGACACGCCCTTCATCGACTCGATCCCCAAGGTCGACACAAGCGTGCCGGGCATCGCCAGACGCTGCTTCATCGTCGGGATCAGGGTCTGGCCGCCGCCAAGGGGCTGCGCCTCGTCGCCGGCCAGCGCCGCGACCGCGTCTTCGACCGTCGTTGGTTTCACCAGTTCGAAGTCGTACATCTCGTTTCTCCTTGCGAAGACCGGCCGGCCTTCATCTTGGTCCAAATTCTGTCATCCGGCGGCGGCCGCGTGGGACACCGCCGGAAGGATCAGCCGTTCATCGCCGCCCAGACCCGAGCCGGCGACAACGGCATGTCGATATGGGTCACATCCTTACCGTTTCTCTGCAGCGCGTCCACCACCGCATTGACCAGCGCGGGCGGAGATCCGATCGCCCCGGCCTCGCCACAGCCCTTCACCCCCAACGGGTTATGCGTGCAGGGCGTCTGGCAGGAATGATCGACCGTGAAGTTCGGCAGATCGTTGGCGCGCGGCATGGCGTAATCCATGTACGACGCCGAAACCAACTGGCCGTTCTCGTCGTAGACGCAGCTTTCAAGCATGGCCTGCCCGATCCCCTGCGCCAGCCCGCCGTGGACCTGACCTTCGACGATCATCGGGTTGACCACGTTGCCGAAATCGTCGGCGGCGGTGAACCGTTCGACCGTCACCTTGCCGGTGTCCGGATCGACCTCGACCTCGCAGATGTAGGCGCCCGCCGGATAGGTGAAGTTGGCCGGGTCGTAGAACGCGGTTTCCTCCAGCCCGGGCTCGATTTCGTCCAGCGGATAGTTGTGCGGCACATAGGCGGCAAGGCAGACGTCGCCCCACGCCACCGACTTGTCGGTGCCCGCGACGCTGAACGCCCCGTCCTTCAGTTCGACGTCGTCCGCCGAGGCCTCCATCAAGTGAGCCGCGATCTTCTTCGCCTTGGCGATGATCTTCTCGGTCGCCCGCACCATCGCGGACCCGCCCACCGCCAGCGAGCGCGAACCGTAGGTGCCCATGCCCATCGGCGTGTTGGCGGTGTCGCCATGCACGATCTCGACCTGGCTTTCGTCGATGCCGATCATGTCGGCGATCACCTGCGGAAAGGCCGTTTCGTGCCCCTGCCCGTGGCTGTGGCTGCCGGTCATGACCACCAGACCGCCGGTCGCGTTGACCCGGACCGTGGCGGATTCGTACAGGCCCGCCCGCGCGCCCAACTGCCCCACCAGCGCCGAGGGCGCGATGCCGCAGGCCTCGATGTAGCAGTTGATGCCAAGGCCGCGCCACTTGCCGTTCTTGGCGCTGTCCGCCGCGCGCGCGTCGAAGCCCGACACGTCGGCCAGGTCCAGCGCCTTGTCCAGCGTCGCGTCATAGTCGCCGGTGTCGTATTCCACCGCGACCGGCGTGGCATAGGGAAACTCGCGGATGAAGTTCCTGCGCCGCAGCTCTACCGGGTCGATCCCCATCTCGCGCGCCGCTTTGTCGATCACGCGTTCCAACTGGTACGTCGCCTCGGGGCGGCCCGCGCCGCGATAGGCGTCGACCGGCACCGTGTTGGTGAACACGGCCTTCACGTTCACGTAGATCAGCGGCGTCTTGTAGTTGCCGGCCATCAGCACCCCGTGCAGCCACGTCGGAACAGAGGTCGAGAAGGTCGACAGATACGCGCCCATGTTGGCGTGGGTGTCGGTGCGCAGCGCAAGGAAGGTGCCGTCCTTGTCCATCGCCAGTTCGATCTTCGTGACGTGGTCGCGGCCATGCGCGTCTGTCATGAAGGCCTCGGACCGGCTTGATGTCCATTTCACCGGGCGTTTCAACTGCTTGGCGGCGAAAGTGCAGAAGGCTTCCTCGGCATAATGGAAGATCTTCGACCCGAAACCGCCGCCCACGTCGGGCGCCACGACGCGCAACTTGTGCTCGGGGATGCCCAGCACGAAGGCGCCCATCAGCAGGCGGATGACGTGCGGGTTCTGGCTTGTGGTGTACAGCGTCGACTCGTCGCTGTGGGACGCGTAATCGCCCACGGCGACGCGCGGCTCCATCGGGTTCGCGACAAGGCGCTGGTTCACCAGTTCCAGCGTGGTGACGTGGTGCGCGCCCTTGATCGCCTCGTCCACCGCGTCGCGGTTTTCCTCGACGAAGCCCCAGTCGTAGCACAGGTTCGACGTCAGATCGTCGTGCACCTTGGGCGCATCGTCGGCCAGCGCCGCCTTCATGTCGATCACGGCGGGCAGTTCTTCGATGTCCAGCTCGATCAACTCGGCCGCGTCCCGGGCCTGTGCATAGCTTTCCGCCACCACCGCGGCGATCGGATCACCGACGTGACGGACCTTGCCCTGCGCCAGCACCGGGTGCGCCGGTTCCTGCATAGGGTTGCCGTGGCGGTCGGTCACCTGCCAGCCGCAGGGCAGCCCGCCGATACCTTCGAAATCGGCCCCGGTGAACACACGCAGCACGCCCGGCGCAGCTTCGGCGGCCGAGGTATCGACCTTCGTCAGCTTCCCGTGCGCCACGTCGGAGCGCAGAAAGTGCACGTAAGCCTGTCCGTTAATGTTGATGTCGTCGGTGTAACGTCCCTTCCCGGTCAGGAACCGGACGTCCTCGCGCCGCTTGTTGGCGGCCCCAATGCCATGATCTTTCGGCATCTTGATCTCCTCCCTATTGCGCGACGCGCCGTTCGGTCAGCCGCGGCTTTGGTACGTACCCTTTCCATCAGACGCCGGGGCTCCTCTCCCCGGCATCAAAGTTCCGCAATGCGGGGCGTCCCGAAGACCCCCGCCCCGTCGAAGGACCGGCACCGCGCCCGCGCATGGCCGGCCACGCGGGCCGGCAGGACCACGATAAGGCGGCGCGCCGTTGTCATTCGGCGGCGATGGCGCTGACGTCCTGACCGCTGGCGGCCATGATCGCCTTGACGATGTTGTGGTAGCCCGTGCACCGGCAGATGTTGCCTTCGAGATAATCGCGGATCTCGGTCTCGGTGGGCTTGGGGTTGTCCTTCAGCAGAGCCGCCGCAGACATCACCATTCCGGGGGTGCAGAAGCCGCATTGCAGGCCGTGGTGGTCCTGAAACGCCTGCTGGATCACGCTCAGCGAGCCATCGGCGTTCGCCATGCCCTCGATGGTTTGCACCTCGGCGCCATCGGCTTCTGCCGCGAACATGGTGCAGGCCTTCACCGCCTCGCCGTTGACGTGAACGATACAAGCCCCGCACTGCGACGTGTCGCAGCCGACGTGGGTCCCGGTCAGACCCAGCGGCCCGCGCAGGAAATCGACGAGAAGCGTGCGACCCTCGGCCTCGCCGGACGTGGGTTTGCCGTTCACCGTCATTGAAACTGTCGGCATGTGGGTTCCTCCCTGGTAGCTTTCGACTGGCTTTTGCAGGCAGGTAATCATGGGATTTCGCTTTTGGAAACCGGGTATGTGCGCCAAATCGCAAAATACTTCGCGGTCATTCGGTCGCGCTGGCCACATGTCGCGAACGCCGCGATGCAGCAGCACGCGAAGAATGGAAAGCCCCGGCAGCGCCGCTATGATCCTGCGCGAGTCTTCTTGCCGACCCTGACTTTGCCGGACCTGACATGCGCCAATTTCTTCCCATCTCCGCCCTGCTTCTTGGGTCTGCCTTCCTGTTGTTCGCTGGTGGCGTCAACGGCCTGATCCTGCCCGTCCGCGGCACCGCCGAGGGCTTTTCCAGCTTCTCGCTTGGCCTGCTTGGGACCGGCTGGGCCATCGGCTATGTGTCGGGCTGCCTTGCCACGCCGGGACTGGTGTCGCGCGTCGGGCATATCCGGTCCTTCGGGGTGATGGCCGCGCTGGCCGCGATCTCGATCCTTGCGTCGCTGCTGCTGTTGACGCCGTGGGCGTGGATTCCGCTGCGCGCGATCTCGGGCTTCTGCTTCGCGGGCGCGGCGATGATCGTCGAAAGCTGGCTGAGCGAGCGCGCCGCGCCGTCGGAGCGCGGGCGGGTGTTCGGCATCTACACGATGGTGAACCTGTTCTCGTCCACGGCGGGCCAGATGGTGCTGACGCTGGGCGACACGCGGGGGTTCCTGTTCTTCGTGGTCGGCGCGATCTTCTACTGCATGGCGCTGGTGCCCACCGCGATCTCGTCCAGCGCGTCGCCCAAGCCGCTGTTCAACGTGAAGATCGACCTGCGTGGCCTGCTGCGGAATTCGCCGGTGGCGCTGTTCGGCGTGTTTCTCGTCGGCATTTCCAACAGCGCCTTCGGAACGCTCAGCGCGGTCTACGCCGAACGCGTGGGGCTGGAACTGACGTCGATCGCGCTGTTCGCGTCGCTCCCCGTTCTGGCCGGCGCGGTGGCGCAGGTGCCGGTGGGCTACCTGTCGGACCGCACCGACCGGCGCTGGGTTCTGGTCGGGCTGGCCGTGGTCGCCGCCAGCTCGGAGCTGGCCTTCATCCTGTGGCAACCCGCCAACCAAGCCGCGAACCTTGCGTTGGCCGCAGGCTTCGGCGCCGCAATCTTCTCGATGTACCCGGTGATCCTTGCGCACGCGAATGACCACGCAGCCGAGGGCACCGCGATTCAGGTTTCGGGCGGCTTGCTGATGGTGTTCGGATTCGGGGGAATCGCCGGGCCGCTGATCGCCGGTGTCGGGATGTCACAGATCGGACCTGCGGGCCTGTTCGCCACTTCAATCGCGTCGCATATCCTCCTGATCCTGTTCACGGTCTACCGGATTCGAGCCCGCTCTGCGGTGCCCGATGCGGACAAGCAGTCGTTCTCGGCAACGCCGATGGCCAAGAACGCGACACCGGCGACGGCGGTGCTTGCGGCAAGCGACGCCGAAATTCGCGAAGAGTTGAACAGCGATCACGAACCCCCTGCGGACGCTCAGGAAAACACGCCCGAAAATCCGTCGTGACTTTCCTTGGCAGGCAGCTATCTAGTCCTAAAAGCCGCGTCGCGGGCTATTTGTGGTAGATGACCGCCGGAATGGCGGATAGCCTCGGGGCACTCCGGAGTTTTGCGGAGAATAAGGGGGCAGTAGCGTGAGAACCGACCTCGTCGGGTATTTCGGAAAGCTTGCGACGGCGACACTCGCCGGGCTTTTCCTGACAACCAGTGCACAGGCTTTGGATCGCATCCGGATCCACGTCGAAGGCAACGACGGCGATCTTGAGGACGCGATCGTCAGCGCCTCGCTCGTGGTGGCCGCCAAGACCGAAGGCCGGACCGAGGCAGACAACGTCTTCGCCTCGGCCCTGTCTGACTATGCCCGCCTGCTCGATGTGCTGTACGCCGAAGGTTATTACGGCGGCGTCATCAACATTTACGTCGACGGACGCGAGGCGGCGGCGACCCCGCTGCTGCGCGCGCCCGACCGGATCACCGAGGTCGCGATCAACGTGCGCCCGGGGCGTCCGTTCCGGTTCGGCGACGCCCGCATCGGCCCGCTGGCCCCCGGCACCGAGATCCCCGAAGGCTTCGCGCCCGGCCAGCCCGCAAGGGCCCCGGTGGTGCGCAGCGCCGTCGATGCCGCCGCCGACGGCTGGCGCGACGCGAGCCACGCCAAGGTCGAGGTCGCCGGCGAACGCGTCGTGGCCGACCACGAGAACGCGACGCTCGACAGCGTCATCGCGCTGAACCCCGGCCCGCCGGTCAAGTTCGGCCGTCTGGTGATCCAAAGCGAAAGCCGCGTCCGCGCCGAAGCGATCCGCCGGATCGCCGGGCTGGACCGCGGCGACCCGTTCTCGCCCGAGGAAGCCAAGCGCGTCGCCGACCGCCTGCGCCGTGCCGGTGCGTGGCGCGCCGTCGCGCTGGAAGAAGCCGACACGCTCAGCGCCGACGGCGAGATGGACATGCTTCTGACGCTGGAAGACGCCAAGCGGCGCCGGATCGGTGTCGGCGCCGAGGTGTCGTCGCTTGACGGTGGCCGCGTCACCGCGTTCTGGATGCACCGCAACATTTTCGGCGGCGCCGAACGTCTGCGCTTTGACGCCGAGGTCGCCAACATCGGCAGCGGCAACAGCGGCATGGACTACACGCTGGGCGGACGCCTGACCGTGCCCGCCCCCATCGGCCCCGAGACGACGGCCTTCACCTATGGCACGCTGGAACGTCTGGACGAGGCCGACTATCTGTCCGAACAGGTCGAGGTCGGCTTCGGCATCACCCGCCGCGTCGGCGGCAACTTCCAGCTCGACGCCTCGCTGGCCTATTTCTACTCGGAAACCGAGGACGCGCTTGGCGAACGGACCTTCTCGCTGTTCAAACTGCCGATCAGCGCCACCTACGACCGGCGCGACGACAGTCTGAACCCTAAGGAAGGGTTCTACGTCAATCTCGACATCACCCCCTTCGTCGGGCTGAACGACACCGAAAGCGGCGTGCGCACCTACGGCGACGCGCGCGGCTATTACGGGTTCGGCGACGATCAGCGCGTGGTTCTGGCCGGACGGTTGCAGTTCGGCTCTATCGCCGGGGCCAGCACCACCGGAACGCACCCCGACATGCTGTTCTATTCCGGCGGGTCCGGCACCGTGCGCGGCCATCCCTACCAGTCGCTCAACGTCGACCTCGGCGGCGGCGACACGCTGGGCGGCCGCAGCTTCCTTGGCTTCTCCGCCGAGGTCCGCACCGAGATCACCGACACCATCGGTCTCGTGGCCTTCGCGGACGCCGGCTATATCGGCGCGGAACAGTTCTATGACGGCAGCGGCGACTGGCACTCGGGCGCGGGGCTTGGCGTGCGCTACATGACCGGCATCGGGCCGATCCGGTTCGACGTCGCCTATCCCACCAGCGGTGACACCGGCGACGGTGTCCAAATCTACATCGGTATCGGGCAGGCATTCTGATGCGCCACCTTCTGTTGATTCTCATGCTGGCCCTGCCGGGTCAGCTTCTTGCTCAGGCTGACTCGGACAGCACGCCCGACGCCCCCGCCGAGGAAGAAGAACGCGACCGCGGCATCCTGCAGGCCTTCATCGAAGACAACCTGTCCGACGCCGGGCGCGACGTCCGGATCGAAGGGTTCAGCGGTGCGCTGTCCTCGAACGCGACGCTGGACAGCCTGACGATCTCGGACGACGACGGCGTCTGGCTGCGGCTGGAAGGCGCGGTGCTGAACTGGAACCGCTCTGCCCTCCTGCGCGGACGGGTCGAGGTGAACGAACTGTCCGCCGAACGACTGGTGATCGAGCGCGTGCCCGACACCGGCACCTCCGACGATCTGCCCACGCCCGAGGCGACGCCCTTCGCCCTGCCCGACCTGCCAGTGTCCATCGACATCGCCACGCTGGCCATCGAACGCGCCGAACTGGGCGAACCGCTTCTGGGCGAGGCCGTCGCGATCACGCTGGATGGCAGCGCCAGCCTTGCCGGCGGCGAGGGCGAAGCCGACCTGCAGATCACCCGGCTGGACGGCCCCGAAGGCGACATCGCCCTAGCGGGGTCCTACTCGAACGCCACCGGCGCGCTGAACCTCGACTTGTCGTTCCGCGAAGGCCCCGGCGGCATCGCCGCCAGCCTGATCGGCCTGCCCGGCGAGCCTGCGGTCGACCTGACCGTGCAGGGCGACGGATCCGCCGACGACTTCAACGCCGACATCCTTCTGCTGACCGATGGCGAGGAACGCCTCAGCGGCACCGCCACCCTTGGCGCGTTCGGCGCCGACGATGGCGAAGGCGAGGCCGACCGCAGGTTCGGTCTGGACCTTGCGGGCGACCTTGCACCGCTGTTCCTGCCCGACTACCGCGATTTCCTCGGCAACGACGTCGCGCTGACCGTGGCGGGCACCCTGCTGGGCGCGGGCGGTCTGGACCTTGAACAGCTGTCGGTGGAAACCCAGTCGCTGGTGCTGAACGGCGCCGTGCAACTCGACAGCGACAGCTGGCCCGTGCGCATCGACGTCACTGGCGCGATCACCCCGCCCGATGGCAACGAGGTGCTGCTGCCGCTTGCCGGACCCGAAACGTGGGTGCAGGGCGTCGAACTGGCGATCGACTTCGACAGCACCGACGGCGACACGTGGACCGCCGCGCTGACAGCCGACGGCTTCCGCCGCGACGGGATCGAGATCGGCCGCGCCGCCCTGACCGGACAGGGCGGCATCGTGCGCGGCGAAGGCAACGCCATCGGCGAGGTCACCGGCCAGATGGAACTGGACGTCGGCGGCATCGCCCTGCCCGACCCCGCGCTGCAGGCAGCCGTGGGCGAAACCGTGACCGGCGCGCTTGGCTTCGACTTCACCGAAGGGCAGACGCTGCGCTTTATCGGGCTGGACGTGACCGCAGGCGACACCGTGCTGACCGGCGACGCCACGCTGGACTTGCCCGAAGAAGGGCTAGGGCTGGACATCCTTGGCCGCGTCGGCCTGCGCGCCGGCGACCTGTCGCGCTTCTCCGCGCTGGCGGGGACCGACCTGTCCGGTTCGGCGGACCTGTCCGTCAGCGGCCGGATGGAACCCCTTAGCGGCAGCTTCGACCTGACGCTGGGCGGCAGCACCGGCGACCTTGCCATCGGCAACGCCGTGGTCGATCCGCTGATCGGCGGCGACGGCCAGCTTCAGGGCCAGATCACCCGCGACGAGGACGGCACCCGGCTGACCGACTTCGGCATCACCACGCCCGAGACGGAGCTGACCGCGACCGCCGACCTTGCCTCGGGCGACAGTCAGGCCCAGTTCGCGCTGCGCCTGCGCGAGGCGGGCCTTGTCGCCGAAGGGCTGGACGGCCCGGTCTCGCTGACCGGCACCGCCGTGCAGGTCGACGAGGACTGGACCCTGACCACCAACCTCGAAGCCCCCGGCGGCGTCCGCGCCGACATCGACGCCACCGTGTCGCTGCCCGACGGCGAACCCGGACCGGTCAACGGCATCGCCGAAATCGCCATCGCGGATCTTGCGGCCTATGCCGACCTTGCGGGCGCCGACCTGAACGGCGCCGCGAATGTGACGCTGGCAGGTCGCGGCGACCTGTCGGACATGAGCTTCGAAGCCAGCGTCAACGGCACCGCCACCGACGTTGCGATCGGAAACGACATCGCGGACACGCTAATGGCGGGCACCAGCACGCTGGCGATCGACGTGACCCGCGACGGGGACGGCACGCTGACCTTCCGCGACTCGCGGTTCGAAAACGATCAGGTCTCTGCCGATCTCGGCGGCACCATCGACGGCCAGACCGGCGCCATCGACTTCGATGCGCGGCTGGTGGACGTGGCGCTGATCCTCGACGACCTCAGCGGACCGGCGACGCTGACCGGCACCCTGAACCGCGACGGGCAGGACGTAACGCTGAACGGCGGCTTCTCGGCGCCGGGCAACACCGGCGGCACGGTCACCGCGCAGGTGACCCTGACCGACGACGGCCCCGGCCCGTTCCGCGCCAGCGGCGATGCGACGGTCGGCGACCTCGCCCCCTTCGCACCGCTGGCCGGTCTGGACCTGTCCGGCGCCCTGTCGCTGGACTTCGGCGCCCAAGGCGACCTGTCCGACCTCAGCGTCACCGCCGCGCTCAACGCCGAGGGCCGCAACCTTGGCACCGGCATCGCCGCCGTCGATCCGCTGATCGCTGGCGACAGCACGCTGGACGTCGCGGTCACCCGTGACGGCGACGGGCTGCTGACCTTCGACCGCGCCCGGTTCGACAGCGACCAACTGGCTGCCTCGGTCGAGGGCACGGTCGGCGCGACCACCGCCGACGTCGGCTTTGACGTGCGGCTGGCCAGCGCCGGCGCCGTGGCGCAGGGACTGACCGGCGCCATCGGACTGAACGGCCAGTTGACCCGCGACGGCGACGACCTTGCGCTGGACGCCGACCTGACCGGCCCCGGAGACACCGAGGGCCGTATCGACGGCGCGCTGACGCTGGTCGATGGCCAGCCCGGCCCCTTCCGCGCCGACGTCGACGCGGACATCGCCTCGCTCGCGCCCTTCGGCGCCATCGCGGGGCTGAACCTTGGCGGTGCCCTGTCGCTGGACGCCAGTGCGCAGGGCGACCTGTCGGACATGACCCTGACCGCCGACCTGTCGGCCACCGGCACCGGCCTGCGGTCGGGCATCGCGGCGGCGGACCCGCTGCTATCGGGCACCAGCGACCTGCGCGTCGCCGTGGCGCTTGATGCCGATGGCGTGCTGACCATCGACCGCGCCACCTTCGAGAACCCGCAACTGACCGCCGAGGTCTCGGGCCAGGGCAGCGCCGACACAGGCGGCTCCGGCCGCTACGACGTGCGGCTGGCCAACGTCGGCCTGCTGGCGCCCGGCATCAACGGCCCGGCCACCGCCTCGGGCACGCTGTCCTCGTCGGGGAACGGCTGGCAGATCGACACCTCGCTGACCGGCCCGGGCGGCATGTCCGGCACCACCTCGGGCAGCTTCGCGCAGGACTTCTCGACCGCCGACCTGTCGATCAACGGCAGCGCGCCGCTGGAACTGGCGAACGGCTTCATAGCCCCGCGCCTTGTCGACGGGCTGGCCCGGTTCAACCTTTCGCTGAACGGCCCCCTCGCGCTGAATTCGCTGTCGGGCACCGTGACCTCGAACGGCGCGGGCGTCACCCTGCCCGCGCTTCGGATCCGGCTGGCCCCGATGAACGTCACCGCGCAGCTTGGCGGCGGCCGCGCCAACATCACCGCCGAAACCGGCGTGTCGAACGGCGGCCGCATCACGGTGTCCGGTCCCATAACGCTCAGCGCACCGTTCAACGCCAACCTCGGGATCAACCTGCAACGCGTGGTCGTCGCCGAGCCCGGCTTTTACGAAACCACCGTCTCCGGCACCGTCGGGCTCGACGGCGGCCTGACCGGCGGCGCCAATATCTCGGGCGACCTCTCGCTGGACGCGGTCGAGGTGCGCATCCCCAACACCGGCGGCCTGTCCTCGGGCAGCCTGCCCAGCCTCGTGCACATCAACGAACCGGCCGAAGTGCGCCGCACCCGCGACCGCGCCGGCCTGCTGCGCGACATGGGCGATGCATCCGGTGGCGGCGGCGCCTCGGGCCCCGGCTATGGGCTCGACATCCTGATCCGCGCGCCGCAGCAGATCTTCATCCGCGGTCGCGGCCTCGACGCCGAGATGGGCGGCCAGATCCGGCTGGGCGGCACCACCAACAACATCTTCACCGAAGGCTCCATCGACCTGATCCGGGGCCGGCTCGACATCCTTGGCGAACGGCTGGAACTGACCGAGGGCAGCCTGCAACTGCAAGGCAACTTCGATCCCTACATCCGGCTGGTGGCCGCGACGGTGTCGGGCGACATCACGGTGCAGATCGTAATCGAGGGCTTCGCGTCAAACCCCGACCTGCAAGTGACCTCGCAACCGCAACTGCCCGAAGAAGAAGTCCTCGCGCGCCTCCTGTTCGACCGCGGGATCAAGGAAATCTCGGCGCTGCAGGCGGTCCAACTCGCCCTCGCGATCCGTACCCTTGCGGGCGGCGGTGGCGAAGGCATCGTCGGACGCCTGCGCACCAACGTCGGCCTCGACGACCTTGACGTCACCACCGACGCGGACGGCACCGCCGAGGTTACGGCGGGCAAATACCTGAGCGACAACCTTTATACCGACGTCACGGTGAACGCGACGGGCGAGACCGACGTCGAGCTGAACCTGCAGATCACGCCCTCCGTCACCGCGCGCGGCCGGGTCACCTCGACCGGCGACACCGGCATCGGGATCTACTTCGAACGAGACTACTGATCCGAAACGGCGAATTGGGGCTTTGCCCCGACTACCTCTAAGAAGTCGGGAGGCTTTGCCCCGATACCCTTAAAAAGGCGGGGGGAGCCGCACCGCAGGTGCGGCGGGGGCAGCGCCCCTTTCACGCGGGCCTCAGACGGAGACGGCGGCGAGCAGGTCTTCGCGCTTCAGTTCGGATTTTGCGCCGGACATGGTGACCGCGCCGCGTTCCAGCACGTAGAACGTGTCGGCAAGGTCGTAGGCGAAGGCGAAATACTGTTCCACAAGGATGATCGCCATGTCGCCGCGGTCGCGCAGGTACTCGATCACCCGGCCGATCTGCTGGATGATGTTCGGCTGAATGCCCTCGGTCGGTTCGTCCAGAAGCAGGACCTTCGGCTTGGTGATCATCGCGCGGGCAATCGCAAGCTGTTGCTGCTGGCCGCCGGACAGGTCGCCGCCGCGGCGGTTCATGAAATCCTTCAGGATCGGGAACAGCTCGAAGATCTCGTCGGGGATGTGATGCTCCGACTTCGGCAGGCAGGCATAGGCCGTTTCCATGTTCTCGCGCACCGTCATCAGCGGGAAGATGTCGCGGCCCTGCGGCACGTAGCCGATGCCCTTCTGCGCCAGCATGTGCGCCGGGATCCGGCCGATGTCTTCGCCGTCCAGCTTGTAGCTGCCGGCGGTCCTTTGGTGGGTGCCCGACAGCGCCTTCAGAAGCGAGGTCTTGCCCACCCCGTTGGTGCCCATCACGCAGGTCACCTTGCCGGCCTCGGCGGACAGGTCGATGCCGTACAGGATCTGGCTGCCGCCGTAGTGGAGCGTAAGATCGCGGGTATCCAGCATGTCAGTCTCCTGCCTTCGCGGGGCGGTGCGACGGGGCGCGTGTCGTGTCAGCGGCCAAGGTACACCTCGATCACCTGTTCGTTCTTCGTGACGTGGTCCAGCGAGCCTTCGGCCAGCACCGAGCCCTCGTGCAGGACGGTCACCTTGCACTCCAGCCGCCGCACGAATTCCATGTCGTGCTCGACCACGACCACGGCGCGGGTCTTCGCGGCCTCCTTGAGGATATCCGTGGTGTGCTCGCGTTCCGCCGGGGTCATGCCCGCCGCCGGTTCGTCGACCAGCAGCAGCTGCGGTTCCTGCGCCAGCAGCATGCCGATCTCCAGCCACTGCTTCTGGCCGTGCGACAGCTCGCCCGACTTGCGCGCCAGCTGGCTGTCCAGCCCGATCTCTTCGGCAAGGGTCACGACCCGCGCCCGGTCCTCGTCCGTGGGCCGATAGAATAGCACCGACCATGCCGAGCGCGCGTTGCGCAGCGCCATCAGCAGGTTGTCGAACACCGACTGGTCCTCGAACACTGTGGGGCGCTGGAATTTGCGGCCCACCCCGGCCTGCGCGATCTTCGCCTCGTTCATCCGCAGCAGCGAGATGCTGCGGTCGCCCCAGATCACCCTGCCCTCGTCCGGCCGGGTCTTGCCGGTGACGATGTCCATGAAGGTGGTCTTGCCCGCGCCGTTCGGTCCGATGACCGCGCGCAGCTCGGCCTTGCCGATCGAGAAGGATAGGTTGTTGATCGCCTTGAACCCGTCGAACGACACCGACACGCCGGAGACTTCCAGCAGGCGGTCCTTCCGGGCGGCGGGCGTGGCGGCGGCTGCGGCTGCGGCGTTCATTCGTCGGCCTCCTTTTCACGCAGGGCGCCCTGATCGGGGCCAAGATCGGCGCCGTGCCGGTCGGGCGACCGGCGGTCGGCCAGCAGGTCGAACAGCCCACCGATGCCTTTCGGGAAGAACAGCGTGACCAGCACGAAGGTCAGGCCCAGCAGGATCAGCCACCAGTCGACCCAGTTGATCGTATAGAAACCAAGGTTGATCGACGGGGCTTGCCCGCCGGTGAAGTAGGTCGACACCAGCGACACGAAGGCCGCGCCGATCACCGCACCGTACAGCCGCCCGCGGCCACCGATCGCCACCCAGACCGCAAGGTAGATCGACGCGATCGGCGCGATCTCGGCCGGGTTGATGATGCCCGCCTGCGGATAGTACAGCGCCCCCGCGATACCGGCGATGATGGCGGTGAAGGTGAAGACGAACAGCTTGTAGCCCTCGACCGAGTAGCCAAGGAACCGCACCCGTGCCTCGTCGTCGCGGATGCCGCGGATGACCGAGCCGAACTTGCCCGACACCACCCACGCGCACAGAACATAGCCCGCGCCCAGCGCCAGCGCCGAGGCCCACAGGAACCACATCGACACGATGTCCTGACTGGCGGTGACGCCCGGCAGGTTCTGCAAGCCCGACAGGCCGTTGTTGCCGCGCAGGCCGCTGTCGTTCTGGAACAGGTACAGCGACAGCGCCAGCGTCATCGCCTGCGTCAGGATCGACAGGTAAACGCCCGTCACCCGGCTGCGGAAGGCTAGCCAGCCGAACACCAGCGCCAGCAGCCCCGGCACCAGCACCACCGCCAGAAGCTGCAGCGGCAGGGAATGGGCGAAAGCCCAGATCGGCGGGAAGTCCGACGCCCCGACGACGCCGAAGATCTGCGTGGCAATGCCGCTGGAGATTTCCTCTGGCGTCGGTGGCAGGGCCGCGTTCGACATCGACTCGGCCACGATCAGCCGGGTGCGTTCGTACATCAGCCACATGCCGATGGCATAGCCGCCCAGCCCGAAGAAAGCGAAATGGCCCAGCGACAGGATGCCGGTATAGCCCCAGACCACGTCCATCGCGACGGCGATCAGGCACAGGCACAGCGTCTTGCCCAGCGTCTTGATGAAAGAGGTCGAGATCACGCCGATGCCGAAGCCCTCGGACAGGATCGTGACGCCCACGGTGAACACCGCAAGGCAGGCCAGAAAGATCAGCACCGACGGGTTGCGCATCACGAAAGGCGTGCGGCGGCCGCCGCCCATCGCGGGATTGGTGGTGGTGGCGGTCATCGCGTGGCTTCCCCTGTCGTGTGGGCGTCGATCAGAAAACGGCCTGCCGCGCACGGGACAGGAAGAACCCGTGCCCGTCCGTGTTCACACACTGCAGACCGCTGGCGGTCGAGGTGCAGGTCAGGCCGCGATAGGGTGCCGTCTCGCCATAGTTCAGCTTGCTCTCGATCCAGGTGTCCCGCGGCGGCGTCGGCTCGCAGCGCAGGCTGGCCGGGCCGGTGTCTAGCATCGTGAAGCTGTGCCCCCAGTACCCGGTGCAATCCGCCGGTCGCGGCAATGCCGTGGGTCCGGGATTGCGCTGGACGATGGTGCAGACGATGTAGCTGGCGTTCATCTTGAACACCATCGTGCACTCGATGTTGCCCGACGGCGTCTCGAACACGATGTCCATGCCCTGCGCCTTGGACGGCGACGGCAGCGCCAGCGCGGCGGCCAGCAGGGCGGCGAACAGGCAATGGGCAATCCGAGGCATGGAACGTCCTCTTTGAAATGCGGTCCGGCGCGGTACGGGCGAAGGTCGGGGCGTGGATATTCATGCCTATGCCTCCGCCGCGCGGCCCTTGAGGGCGATAAGACCCCTTGGCCGGAACTGGATGAAAATGATGATGAAAATGATCATGTAGGTCTGGGCCGCCAGCGTGTTGGACGGGTTGAACCATTCGATGAACTTCTGAAGGAAGCCGATCAGCGTGGCGCCCAGCAGGGTGCCCCAGATGTTGCCGACACCGCCGACGACCACGGTCATGAACGACTGCACGATATAGGCCTGACCGATTTCCGACGTCACCTGCGCGTACAGGCCGATGGCGACACCCGCGATGCCCGCGATGCCGGACCCAAGGCCGAAGGTCAGCATGTTGATCTTGTCGGGGTTGATCCCCATCGACGCGGCCATGCGCGGGTTCTGGGTCACGGCCCGCACCTCTAGCCCCACGCGCGTCTTGTTCATGATGAACAGGAACACGCCAAGGAAGATCAGCGCCAGCACGAAGATCGCCACCCGGATATAGCTGATCGAGACCACGTCGTTGAACACCAGCGCGCCGCCCAGCCAGTCGGGCGAGGTCAGCGGACGCGCCTGCGTGCCGAAGATGTTCTTGGCCAGCTGTTGCAGCGCGATCGAGATGCCGAAGGTCGCCAGCAGGGTTTCCAGCGGGCGGTGGTACAGCCAGCGGATCACCAGCCGTTCCATCGCCACACCGGCAGAGAAGGTCACAAGGAACGCCAGCGGAATAGCGACGGCGATGGACGCGGTGTAGTTCGGGATGAACTGCTGCACGACATAGCCGGTGTAGGCGCCCATCATGATGAACTCGCCATGCGCCATGTTGATCACCCGCATGACGCCGAAGGTGATGGCAAGGCCGATGGCGGCAAGGAAATAGATCGACGCCAGCGACAGCGCGTCCAGCGTCAGGTCAAGGAACTGGTGGATCGCGACCGTCCGGTCGATGGCCCGCAGCGCGCCCAGCGCGGCGGCGACAACCTCGGGCGAGGTCGCGGTGTAGACCTCGTAGAAGGCATAGCCCTCGATGATTTCGTCGATCTCGTCCTCGGTGGCGGCGGCTTCGACCGCGCCCTGCCGGACCAGTTCCGCATAGGCCAGATCGCGGGCGTCGTCGGTGTTCAGGTCGGCGACCTGAATGCCGGCCACCTGCCCGTCGGCGATATTCGCCACCAGCGCGGCCTTCTGGTCGTCGCCGCTGATCAGCGGCGGGGCAAGCTCGTCCTCGACCAGCAGCGCATAGGCGTCGGCCTTGCTCAGCGCCTCGGAGCCGGGGCGCAGCACGCGGGCCACCTGTTCGCCTTCCGGCGCGGCGCCTTCGGCCACTTCCAGCCGGGTCTGCACCAGCGGGTTCAGCGTAGCCCGCACGTCCAGCGACAGGTCGCCGCCAAAGCTTTCGATCGCCTCGATCCGTTCGGCGTCGCTTTCGGCGAACTGGATGGTCAGAAGGCGGCTCAGACGGTCCATGCGCTGACGGATCGCGGCGTTCTCTTCCTGCTCGATCGCGTCACGCAGGACGGCGAGGTGTGATTCCTCGGGGCTGCGGGCGATGGCGTCCAGCGCCTCGGTCCGGACGATCACGCTGGGGTCGGTCAACTGAAAGCGGACCAGCGCCGCAGCCATCATCCGCTGGATGCCGCTGTTGGGGCGCAGTTGGTCCATGTCGTCTTCAAGCGCGGTGCCCACCTCGTCCCCGGTCGCGATGTCGATCAGGGTCAGCAAGTCCTCGCCGTCGGCGTCCTCGCCCGCGTCCTCGGTAAAGAAGAACAGGCCGTCGTCGGTGCGCTGCCACAGCTCGCGCGCCTGCCAGCGTTCCAGCACGTCCTGCGCCGCCGGAATGCCACTGGCCGCGATGGCGTCGATGGCCGGGCCGATGGTGCGGCGCGAACTGTCTTCGATGATCTCGCGGTGTTCCTGCAGAAGGGCCTGGATCTCGCTGAGCTCTTCGGTCTCCTGCGCCATGACGGCGGCGGGAAGCAGCAGGGTCAGCAGACAAGCGGCAAGAAGTCGGTGGAGGCGGTTCATGCGCGGTCCCGGACGTTGTGCGGCTTCGCGGTGCCGCAGACTTCTAGAGATGCAGGCGGGGGACCACGGTCGGCCCCCCACCCTTTGGTCGGGTCAGATCAGTAGTTGGATTCGATCTGCACGCAGGTCTCGGTCTCGGTGTTGTACATACCGCACTCGAGATCTTTCCAATCCGACTTCAGGACAGCCGATTCCGGCAGGAAGTCGGTCCATGCGTCGCCCGGAACCGGATCGGTTTCCGAGATGATGTCGAACTGACCGTCGGCAAGGATCTCGCCGATCAGCACCGGCTTGGACAGGTGGTGGTTCACGCCCATCACGGCGGTGCCGCCGGTCAGGTTCGGGAACTCTTGGCCCCACATCGCTTCGCGCACGGCGTCGACGTCGGTGGTGCCGGCCTCGGTGACCGCGTTCACCCACATGTTGAAGCCGATGTAGTGGGCTTCCATCGGGTCGTTGGTCACGCGCGCGTCGTCACCGATGAACTCGTGCCATGCGGCGATGAATTCCTCGTTGGCGTCGGTGTCGGCGGACATGAAGTAGTTCCACGCGGCCAGGTGGCCGACCAGATCCGAGGTGTCGAGACCCGACAGTTCCTCTTCGCCCACCGAGAAGGCGACGACGGGGATGTCGGCGGCGTCGACGCCAGCGGCGGCCAGTTCCTTGTAGAAGCCGACGTTGGCGTCGCCGTTGATGGTCGAGATCACGCCGACTTGGCTGCCGTCGGCGGCCAGTTCACGCACGTCGGCGACGATGGTCGCCCAGTCCGAGTGGCCGAAGGGCGTGTAGTTGACGAAGATGTCCTCGGCGGCGATGCCCTTGTCCTGCAGGTAGGACTCGAGAATGTTGTTCGTGGTGCGCGGGTAGACATAGTCGGTGCCCAGCAGCGCGAACTTCTCGACGCCCAGTTCCTCAAGGAAATAGTCGACAGCCGGGATCGCTTGCTGGTTCGGGGCGGCGCCGGTGTAGAAGACGTTCTTGGACGACTCTTCACCTTCGTACTGCACCGGGTAGAACAACAGGCCGTTCAGTTCTTCGATCACCGGCAGGACGGATTTCCGCGACACCGAGGTCCAGTTGCCGAACATCACGTCGACTTCGTGCACCGTCAGCAGTTCGCGCGCTTTTTCAGCGAACAGCGGCCAGTCCGACGCCGGGTCGACCACGACAGCTTCCAGTTCGCAGCCCAGAACGCCACCCTTTTCGTTCTGCTGCTCGACGAGCATCAGCATGGTGTCTTTCAGCGTGGTCTCGGAAATCGCCATCGTACCGGACAGCGAGTGCAGCACGCCGACCTTGATCGGGCAGGCCACATCCTGCGCAGAGGCGTGGCTTGCGAACGCGGCAACGGCAGTCGCGCCAAGCAGGGCCTTGGTGAATTTAGACATGTATCCATCCCTTCGGATTCTGGCGTGAAGATTATTGCAGGCAGACCAAGCGGAACCTCTCCCGTGACACCAAGTCTGCCGGCTACTCCCCCGCCGTTCTTGTTGCACCCATGCCGGGGGTCGCGGACAGCCATGAACGCGGCACCGGCACTTCCGAAAGCCCCGATTGGATTCGGAACTTCCGAGCGCGTTGATACGGCGGCGATGACGCTGGGCGGAGCGTCAGCGTCGGTTTTGGCATTGCAGCATCCCACAGGTCCGTGGGTTTCGCCCAATTATTGTGCGCTAAAGGTGCATGTGGTCACTTTTTCGGCAGTGCGATATGCGAACGACACATGGCACGGTTCATCCGGTGCAAACCGGGGCCCGGTGCGGCATTTGGCTCTTCCGCAGCGACAGCGGGGATTTGCAACCCGCCGCCGGGCGCTACATGCTTGGCGCATGTACGCTTCTCACGGTTTCCTGCGCTCCGACATCGGGGACGTCGACGTCGTCTACCACGACGGCGAATATCACCTCTTTCACCTTGTTCTTCCGAACCACGATTTCATCGCCCATGCGGTCAGCCGCGACGGCATGACGTGGCGCCGGGTCCAGAACGCGCTGTTCGTCGACGATCCCGGCGCATGGGACGACGACATGCTGTGGACGATGCACGTCACGGCCGACCCGGACGTGCCAGGCCGCTGGCGCATGTTCTACACCGGCCTCAGCCGCCACGAATACGGACGCGTGCAGCGCGTCGGGCTGGCGGTGTCGGACGACCTTTATACGTGGACCCGGTCCGAAGACCCGGCCTACCCGCTGGAAGTGTCCGGCCAGTGGTACGAATGCAGCTCGGACGAGGGCCGCAACTGGGTCTCGTTCCGGGACCCGTTCTTCTACCACGACCCCGAGACAGGCGACCGCCTGCTTCTGGCGGCGGCGCGGGTGAACGAGGGGCCGGTGATACGGCGCGGCTGTGTCAGCGTCGCGCGCGAGACCGCCGCCAACGACTGGCAGTTCGAACCGCCGCTGTACCGCCCCGGCCTGTACGACGACGTCGAGGTGCCGAACCTGTTCCGGCTGGACGACAAGGTCTATCTGATCGGGTCGATCCGCGAGGATACCAAGATCCACTACTGGTACGCCGACGACATCGGCGGGCCGTTCATGAACTTTGCCGACAACGTGCTGCTGCCCAAGGGCAACTACGCCGCGCGGGTCTGCAAGGTCGGCGACCGCTGGCTGCTGTTCAATTTCTTCCAGCGCAAGGAAATCATCTATGGCCGCGAGGTCATCGCCCGGATGCTGCCGCCGCCGAAGGAACTGATCACCGACCGCCGCGGGCGCCTGCTGCTCAAGTCCTTCTCGGGCTTCGACGCGCTGGCGCACCGCCCGGTGCAGATCACCCGCTCGTCCGAGATGAGCCAGCTGTATGGCAACCCCAACGCGACCATGACCTGCGGCGAGAACGCCATCTCCATGTCCTGCCCCTCGGGGTTCGAGGCCTTCCTGCTGCCCGGCCAGCACGAGGATTTCCGCCTGCGCGCCCGCATCACGCTGGACGGTCACGGCAAATGCGGGCTGGTGCTGCGGGTCAGCGAAGAAGGCGACGGCTATTACCTCGCGCTCGACCTGTGGAAGGGCTACGCCCAACTGCGCCGCTGGGGCGCGAACCCGCGGCCCGAGTTCGAGCACGCCTTCCGGTACGAGACGCTTCAGGCGGGCAACTTCGTCCCGCTTTTCCAAGCCACGGACATCGACGTCGAGGTCGTCACCCACGGTTCGTACATCGAGTTCTCGCTGAACGGTCAGGTCACGCTGTGCGTCGTCGACGACGGCTATTGCGACGGCCATATCGGGTTCTACACCGAAAGCGCGACGCTGAAGGCCGAGGACATCTTCATCGAAAAGCTGGACCGTCGCACCGCCGAGGAAGAACCGGTCTACACCGCCACCCGGCACAACCCGCCGGACCCGCAGTTCCACCTGATCGATGTGCAGCCGCAACTGGAGCCCCCATCGGACACCTGACCCAGCCCCCCGCCCGCCCCTGGCTTTTGGTCAGCGACATCGACGATACCCTGACCGGCGACGATGCCGCGATGCAGGCGCTTGGGGCCGCGATCGACGCGGATCGCGACCGGCTGTGGTTCGCAGTGAACTCCAGCCGCCCCGCAGGCAGCGTGGCCGAAACGCTGTCATCGGTCTTCCCGCCCCAGCTACGTCCAGACGGGGTGATCACCGCGCTGGGGACGGAAATCGCGTGGCAGGGCGCGCCGCTTGATGGCTGGGAACAGCGGTTCGAGGGCTGGCCCCACGCCCGGATCTTCGACACGCTCGACCGCCTTGGCCATCGCCCGCACGACCCCGCCTTTCAGACCCAGCGCAAGGTCAGCTTCGCCATTCCACCGTCCGATCAGCCCGCCGCGCGAGAGGCGCTGTCTGGCTTCGACTGCACGATCATCGCGTCCGGCAGCGACGATTTCGACGTGATCCCGACCGCCGGAGGCAAAGACAAGGCCGCGCTTTTTCTGGCGGAATATCTGGGGCTTGGGCCCGGTAAACTGATTGTCGCCGGGGACAGCGGGAACGATCTGGCGATGTTCGGCGTTACCTCGATGGGGATCGCCGTGCAAAACGCGCGCTCCGAATTGCTGGACGCGCTGACCCCCGGAGCTTTCCACCACGCCAAGGCAGCCCATGCTGGCGGTGTGCTGGAGGGGCTTCGGCACTACGGCGCGCTTCCTCACAAGACAGAGAATTAATGAAAATACAATGATCGGACCAGGATACACGATGCCACGCGATACCGCGCCACGCGACAACTCCGCCTCTATGGGCTCTCTCATGATGATCTCGCTGCACGGCTATGTGGCCGGGTCGCCGGAACTCGGGAAGCCTGACACCGGCGGACAGGTGGTGTTCGTGATGGAACTGGCCAAGCGGTTCGCCCGCCTCGGGTACAAGGTCGACGTGATCACCCGCCGGTTCGAGGACCAGCCCGAAGAGGATCGCATCAACGACAACCTGCGGGTCTGGCGCATCCCGTTCGGCGGGCGCGATTTCATCCGCAAGGAAGACATGCACGACTGGTACGGCGACTTCGTGTCGAACCTGCTCGCCGCGATCCGCGCCAACGACCTGAAGTACGATGTCGTCAACTCGCACTATTGGGACGCGGGCGTGTCCGGCCAGAAGGTCGCCGAGGAACTTCAGATCCCGCACGTCCACACGCCGCACAGCCTTGGCTGGTGGAAGCAGAAGGACATGAAGTCGCTGGGCAAGGATGACGGCGAAGGCAACTATCGCTTCAAGGAACGGATTCAGAAGGAATTCGTGCTGTACCGCGCCTGCGACCACGTCATTGCCACCACGGAACAGCAGGCCCAGCTGATCGAGGATCACTACGACCTGCCCTCGGACCACATCACGATGATCCCGCCCGGCATCGACGAACAGCGGTTCACCGCCGTGACGCCAAGCCAGCTGTCCGACGTGCGCCAGCGGCTGGGCATGTCGGCCAAGGATGTCTACGTCGTCGGTCGCGCCGCCACCAACAAGGGCTACGACCTGATCCTGAAGTCGATGCCCTACCTTGCGGAACTTCAGCCCGACGCGCGGCTGGTGCTGGCCGCCGGGGCGAACTCGGCCAAGGACAAGGAACTGCTGGCCTCGTGGCAAAAGCTTGCCGGAGAGCTTGAGATCGGCGACCGCATCGACTGGCGCGGCTATGTCGCCGACGAGGACCTTGCCGACTATTACCGCGCGCCCGGCGTCTTTGCCCTGCCCTCGCGCTATGAACCGTTCGGCATGACCGCGGTCGAGGCGATGGCCTGCGGCACCCCCACCGTGCTGACCACGCGCGGCGGGCTGTTCGAACAGGTGACCTTCGGCGAACACGCGCTGATCGCGGACCCGACCCGCCCGATCGAATTCGCCGCGATGGTGAACATGCCGATGCAGCACGACTGGCTGCGTCACAAGCTGAACGTGGAAGGCGCGCGCTTTGCCCGCCGCACCTTCGGCTGGACCGGCATCGCGCGGCGCACCGTGGCGCTGTTCGAACAGTACCGGGGCAAGTACCTGACCCCCGACATGATGGCCGAGGCCTAAGCGACCGGGCCCCAAGCACGCAGACCGGGCGATTGCCGCAACGGCGGCGCCCGGCTAGAACTTGGCCATGGACAGCAAGATCATCGACATCGCCGACCTGCCCGGCCTGATCCGGGCGAACGACGGCGCAACCCGCACCCTGACCGCCATCGCTGGCCCGCCCGGCGCGGGCAAGTCGACCGTGGCCGACCGGCTGGCCGAGATGCTGAACGCGGACCAGCCCGACAGCGCGGCGGTTTTCCCGATGGACGGCTTCCACTACGACGACATGATCCTGAACGCCCGTGGCTGGCGTCCGCGCAAGGGCGCGCCGCATACGTTCGACGTGGCGGGCTTTGCGCATATGCTGGGCCGCCTGCGCGCCAATGCCGAACCCGAGATCGCCGTCCCCGTGTTCGACCGCGCGATCGAGACGTCGCGCAACGCCGCCCGCATCATCCCGCAATCGGTGCGCCACATCGTGGTCGAAGGGAACTACCTGCTGCTGCAGGACCCGCCGTGGGACGCGCTGGCATCGCAGTTCGACACCACAGTGTTCCTCGACGTGCCCTATGACACGTTGAAGGCCCGGCTGACCGACCGCTGGAAGGCACTGGCCCCGGACGACTTCGAGACGAAGATGGAAGGCAACGACCTTCCGAACGCCCGTCTCGTGCTGGAGCGAAGCCGCGACGCGGACTACCGGATACTCAACGCCTAGCCAGTGACACGCGCCAGAAAGGCCGCGCTGCGCTCGTGCGCGACGGCGGTCGCCTCGGGGTCGTGGGCCTGCGGGCGCTCTTCGTTGGCAAAGGCGTGGCCCGCCGGATAAAGAAAGACCTCAAGCTCCGGCCATTCCGCCTGCGCGGCTTCCAACACGTCGGCGGGGGTGTGATCGTCGCTTTCGCCGAAATGCCCCTGCACCGGCGCCCGCACGGGCGTTCCGAAATAAGCGGGCAGTCGCGTGCCGTAGAACACCACCGCACCGGCGATGTTCAGCTCTTGCGCCGCGCGCACGGCAAGCCCGCCACCCCAACAAAAGCCCATCACGGCCACCCGAAGCGCGGGCGCCTTGCCCTGATCTGCCAGCGCCGAGACGGCCGCGTCGATGTCCAGCATCGCCTTGGCGGGATCGGCACCCTGCATCAGGCTACGCGCGGTGGCGATATCGTCGAACGCGACGACCGCGCCCGTCCGCTGCCGGTCGAACAGAGCCGGGATCGCAACCTCGAACCCCAACGCGGCATAGCGGCGCGCGACGCTTTTCAGCTGCTCGGTCACGCCAAAAATCTCTTGAAGGATCACCAGCCCGCCACGCGGCGTCCCCTCGGCCGGTTGGAACCAGCACTCAAGCGTATGGCCGTCGCTGGCCGTAATCGTCTTCATCATGTCACCCGTCCCCTCCGCTTCAGGCGTAAACAGCTTGATGCCTGCAATACATAACGCGTGCAATGCGGTTCAGTTCAACAGCGCGCCGATCAAGGCAAGTAAAGCCATCACGACGACCAACGCGATCACAGCATCATTCACGACCGAAAGAAGCAGATTGAACAGACGCCGTCCGCGCGTACCACATTGGGGACACGTTCCTGCCTGATCCGCAGGAGAGTGCTCGCAGTTCCGACAGCCGCCGCGCATTCGGGTTCCCGGTATTTCTCAGACCTTTGCGGGATCGTAGCAGGACAATGCGGAATTACTTGGATACGCGCCGGACAATTTGACGGTCGCCCGCGCGCACAACAGGGCGCGCCGTGGCGGCGTCACGGTCCAACCGAAAGGGGAATGAAGTGGTGCGGGTGAAGGGACTCGAACCCCCACGCCAAAGGCGCCAGAACCTAAATCTGGTGCGTCTACCAGTTCCGCCACACCCGCACGGGCGCGCTTCTAGCAAAGCGCGGGCGGCTTGGTAAGAGGGAATCAGGCCTCTAGTTCGGCATCCCAGTAGAGAAAGTCGATCCAGGTGTCGTGCAGGTGGTTGGGCGGGAACCGGCGGCCCATGTTGCGCAGCTCTTCCGCGCCGGGCTGGCGCGGCGTCTTGCGCAGGTTCATGCTGACCTGACGCAGGCTTTTCGAGCCCTTCTTCAGGTTACAGGGCGAACAGGCCGCGACCACGTTCTCCCAGCTGGTCACCCCGCCCCGCGCCCGCGGCACGACGTGGTCGAAGGTCAGATCGCCGCGCGAGCCGCAGTACTGGCAGCTGAATTCGTCCCTCAAGAAAAGATTAAAGCGCGTGAAGGCCACGCGCTTTTGGGGTTTTACGTAATCTTTCAGCACCACCACCGACGGTATTCGGATCTCGGTCGACGGGCTGCGAACCACTTGGTCGTACTCCGCCACGATATCCACCCGGTCAAGGAAGGCCGCCTTCACCGCCTCTTGCCACGGCCACAGCGAGAGGGGGTAGTAGGAAAGCGGACGATAGTCCGCGTTAAGCACCAACGCCGGATGGTGCCTGAGGGAGTTCGGCTCCCTTACGAAACTCGTCCTGAAATCCGCGTGCATTCTGCGACTCCGTCTCCGCCCGGTCTGCCCAATATCGTGGCCCCAGAGCGGGGAAACCGCCCCAGCTACACGTTGACTATATATGGCGTTACCGACCTGGCAAGTCCCGCTAGATGCAGTACCGCTGAAGGCTGGTTAATTCGCCTAAGCGACAGGGATATGACATTTCGAACCTTGGCGTCGCCCATGAAACGGGCAATGCGAAAACGGGCGCATCCGTGATGCGCCCGCTTCGGTGAAATGCAGCAATGTCAGGACGGTATCGACCGGCGGCCTAGAACAGCTTTTCCCAGAACCGCCCGGCATCCAGCGCGACGTTCACGCCGACCGAATAGCGCACCTCGTCCTGCGCGATCATCGTGCCGACGCCGTAGTTGCCGATCGTGTTGGTCGCCTGCGCCTCGAAGCTGATCGAACTGTCCGGAACGTGATAGCGCGCGCCAAGCGACCACGTCGGATCGTCGCCGCCGGACATCGGCGTCACCTCGGCGATGACCTCCAGCCCGCGCCACAGCTCGTAATTGGCCCCCAGCCCCAGCCCGACAAGGCGCTCGTCGCTGAAGCCCGCCGCCTTCGGCTCGGCGGTCACGGCCAGCCCGTTGGCGAACTTGTAGGACATCGGAAGGCTTGCGTAGAACACGCCGAACCGGGTCACGAACTCGCGCCCCGCCTGCACGTTGGCCGACATCGAGAACGGGCTGCCGTTGTTCTGATCCATGAACCGCAGCTTGCCGACGGCCATGTAACGCTCCTCGCGCTCGCGGCCCACGGTGCGGTCGCCGCTGCGGCTGCCGTCGTCCGACAGACGCTCGACGTAGTACCCGATCTCCATGTCGTAGGTCGGCGCGAAGACGCCGCCGAAGCTGGCGTGATCGTCGGTGCCATAAGCGCCGGTCAGCAGCACCATGCCCGGATCAAGCGTATCGGCCGACGCCAGCGTCAGGCCGCGGAACTGCAAATGCCGCTCGCGCTCGGTCAGCGGGCGGATGCCACGATAGTTCGACCGGTAGTTCGGCGCGTGACCGGGCGTATAGGTCATCTGGAACCCCAGCACCGGCTCTTCCCCGTCGGGGATGAACGCCTGGATCTCGGTCAGCGGCGTGGTCCCGAACCCGTTGGTCAGGTACACGTCCAGCGCCACCTGCGGCGACACAAGATACCGCCCGCCGACGGTCCAGATCGGCACGTTGTCGACCGATCCGTCCGACATCACCGTGTTGCCCGAGTCGCCGAACGGCATGTTCACGCTGCCGTAGAACGCCAGCCGCTCCGACGCCCGGAGGGTCGCGCCCGCGCCAAGGCTGGGCACGACGCCGTAGAACTCCCTGCCCTTCAGCTCGTCCGGGTAGACGGTGACGCCGGGCGTAAGGTGGAACGTCAGGCGCGGCGAAATCTCATAGCTGACCGGCAGATGGAACGACGCGGCCCATTGGTCGTGGCCGTCGGTGTTGGTGTCGTAGTAGTCCGACGAAAAGTAGAAATAGCCACCCGCGGCCCGCGCCGAGACGGTGAACCCGTTGAACTCGGCGATCTTGTACTTGCCGTGGAAGCTAAGCGCCTGAAACTTCAGGCTGCCCTCGACCCCGGCGATGACCGCCGGGTCGGCGTGGCGGGTGTACTCGACGCCGAACTGAAGCCGGTCGCTCGTCGCCACGTCGATGCCGTAGAAATACAGCTGTTTCCCGGTCCCGCCCGCGTTGCCGCGATCCGCCATCAACTGACCGATGTGGCCCTGCCACGTCCCCTTGGGCATGGTGTCGGCGACCGCGATGCCGGGCACTTCGTAGATGTCGCCTTCCAGCGGGGCATAGCCCGGCTCGAACGGCTGGGCCTGCGCCGCGCCGGTCAGGCCGGTGCACAGCGCCAGAAAGGCCGCCCCGCGGCGGAGGAAACTGTTAAGATCACGACGCATGACTGCTCCTCATGCGATTGCATTGTTTTCAGGACATTATGCAGCACCGGCGCCCCCGCACAAAGCTGTGTCCGGCACGGGGCGCGGGTGACGTGCGCAAATTGCCACAGAGGCGGCACCCTGTTCGGGCGGCCTTAGCCCGGCAGGCGATCCCGCATGAAGGCCAGCGCCACCGACAGCCCGTCCGGTGCGATGCCGTGGCCGGTCCCCTTCGAGACATGCGCGTACACCTCGAACCCGGCGGCCTGCAGCGCGTTGCCCGCTTCGTTCAGCGATTGCGGCGGCACCACCTCGTCCTGATCGCCGTGGATCAACAGCACCGGCATCTTCGATTTCAACTCGGCCTCCAGCGTCTCGGGCTGCAACAGCCGCCCCGAGAACCCGACCACGCCGGCGAACGCCTCGTCCCGGCGCGGCGCGACGTGCAGGCTCATCATCGTCCCCTGCGAGAACCCAAGCAGCAAAAGCTGCGCGGGCGTGATACCCTCGTCCGCGATCACCTTGTCCAGAAAGGCGTTCAGATCCTCGGCCGACTGCGCCATCGACGCGGCCGCTGCCGCCTCGGACGACCCGTCAAGCCACGGGATCGGGAACCACTGGTATCCCATCGGGTTGTTCACGCATTTCTCGGGCGCATCCGGCGCGACGAAGACCGTGTCAGGCATGTGCTCTGCCAGCGGATCGGCCAGCCCCAGCAGGTCGTTTCCGTCCGCGCCATAGCCGTGCAGGAACACCACCACCGATTTCGTCTGCCCCGAGGCCGCCGCGCGGCGCCCGCTGTTGAGTTCGCGCATTACCGGATACCTTCCCTGTCTTTCGCCACATGGTAGTAGGCCCACAGCAGCCGTGCCGCAACCGCGCGCCACGGCGCCCACGGCTCTGCCATCTGCCGAAGCTGTTTCTCGGTCGGCCGGGCGTCGGTTTCGAACAGAATCCGGGCAGATTCCTGAAGCGCAAGGTCCGCAGGCGCGAACACGTCCGCCCGCCCCAACGAGAACATGGCGTAAATCTCTGCCGTCCAGCGCCCGACACCGGGAACCTCGACCAGCCGGGTCACGACGTCTTCGTCAGGAACGCCGCGCAAGTCCTTGAAATTGATCCGCGCCTCGGCCAGCGCACGGGCATAGCGGATCTTCTGCCGCGACAGCCCGCAGGCACGCAGCTCGTCGTCGGTGGCCCACAGGATCTTGCGCGGGCCGGTCAGCTTCGCGTCGCGCAGCCGCCGCCAGATCGCGTTCGCCGCCGCCACGCTGACCTGCTGGCTGACGATGGCCGACAGCAACGGTTCAAAGCCGTCCTTCTTGCGCCGCAACGGCAGCGGCCCGGTCTGTTCCAGCGCCGCCGCGAACCGGGGCTCGATCCGGGCAAGGTACTCTGCCCCCTCTGCCACGCAGTCCGGTGTCTCGATGATGCGTCCGATCATGCCGCCAGCCTCCTGACCCATTCCAGCGCCTCGGCCTCGGTCTCGAACCGGGTCGCGGCGGGCTGTGCGGGCCGGTTCAGCAAGGCCACCGGCAGCCCGAGATCCCGCGCCGCGTCCAGCTTGGACCGGCTGGCCGCCCCGCCCGAGTTCTTCACCACCAGCCAGTCGACGCCCAGCTTCGTGAACAGCGCCACCTCCTCGGCCACGCTGAACGGGGGACGCCCCTGCAGGAACCGCCCGCCGGGAAACGGGAACGGCGCATCCGGCGTCTCGATCCGGCGGCAGATCACCTCGCGCCCAGTCAGGTTCGCGAACCGCTCCAGCCCCTTGGTGCCGGTGCCAAGGAACACGGTCGACCCGTCCGGCACAAGGTCGGCCACCTGTTCCTCGCGGTCGACAAAGGTCCAGCGGTCGCCCGGTCCCGGCGTCCAGCCGCGGCGCAGCACCTGCGCATAGGGCAGCCCCAGATCGGCGCAGACCTCGGCCGTGCGCCGCGTTATGTCGATGGCGAAGGGATGCGTCGCGTCCAGCACCGCGCCGATGCCTTCCGCCCCAAGATAGTCCGCGAACGCCTGCCGCCCGCCGAACCCGCCAGACCGTACTGGCACGCCCAGCGTCGCGGGCACACGGGTGCCGCCCGCCAGCGAGGCGACCGCCTCGACCCCGGCGATTGCGGGCAATGCCTCGGCAATGCGCCGCGCCTCGCCCGTTCCGGCCAGCAGCAACAGCTTCATGCCGCACGTCCCATCTTGCCGTCTCCTCCGTCCGCACCCGGCGCGGATGCCGCCGGGACTATAGGCCCGCCCCGCCGCCGCGCCAATCCACGCTTTCCCGAACCGCTTAGCCACGGCATAACAAGGACATGACCGACTCGCCGCCCCTTCCATCCTTCGACTGGCCCGAGCTGAAGCCCGGCTGGGTCTGGCTGTGCGGCGCCGGTCCGGGCGATCCCGGGCTGGTCACCCTGCACACGCTGAACGCCATGAAGCAAGCCGACGTGATCGTCTACGACGCCCTTGTCGAACCGGCGATCCTTGACTGGGCCCCGCAGGCCGAAGCGATCTATGCGGGCAAGCGCGGCGGCAAGCCCTCGGCGAAACAGCGCGACATCTCGCTTCACCTCGTGGAACTGGCACGGGCGGGCAAGCGGGTGCTGCGCCTGAAGGGCGGCGATCCCTTCGTGTTCGGGCGCGGCGGCGAAGAGGCGCAGACGCTGATCCAGCACGGCGTGCCGGTGCGGATCATCCCCGGCATCAGCGCCGGGATCGGCGGGCTGGCCTATGCCGGCATCCCCGTCACCCACCGCGACGTGAACCAGTCGGTCACCTTCGTCACCGGCCACGACCAATCGGGCGAGACACCGACCAGCCTTGACTGGCAGGCGATCTCGAAAGGATCGCAGGTGCTGGTGATCTACATGGGCATGAAGCACATCGCCCGGATCGCGGGCGCACTGCTGGACGCGGGCCGCCCCGCGTCGGAACCCTGCGCCGTGGTCACCTCGGCCACCACCGACGCCCAGCAGGTGCTGGAAACGACGCTGGGCACGATGGAGGCCGACATCGCCGCATCCGGCATGGAACCTCCGGCGATCATCTGCGTCGGGCGATCCGTGCTGATGCGGCAGGTGCTGGACTGGCAGGCGCTCGAGGCCGGGGCCGCGCCCCGCAACCTTGACCCGCTGGACCGCGGACTGCCCGCGGAAACCGTCTGAGCTTCGATGCGCAGCGCATTGTTCATGAAAGACATTCCTTGCCCGGCCTGATCCTGTCCGCCCCCGCGTCGGGAAGCGGCAAGACCACGCTGACCCTTGGCCTTCTGCGCGCGCTGCACCGGCGTGGCACCCCGGTGCGCGGCGCGAAATCCGGCCCCGACTATATCGACCCCGCGTTTCACGAGGCCGCCTGCGGCGCGCCCTCGATGACGCTGGACGCGTGGTCGATGACGCCGGACCGCGTGCGCGCGCTTGCTCGGGGCGACGGCTTGCTGATCGTCGAAGGCGCGATGGGCCTGTTCGACGGCGCCCCGCCCGACGGCACGGGCGCCACCGCCGACCTTGCCCGGATGCTGGACCTGCCGGTGGTGCTGGTCGTCGACGCGGGCCGCATGTCGCATTCGGTGGGGCCGCTGGCGGCAGGCTTCGCTCATGCCGATCCGAACGTCCGGGTCGCCGGGGTGATCCTGAACCGCGTCGGCAGCGACCGGCACCTCAGGATGCTGTCCCACGGGCTTGAAAAGGCGGGCATTCCCCTGCTGGGCGCGCTGATGCGCGATGCGGAACTGGCCCTGCCGGAGCGCCACCTTGGGCTGGTGCAGGCCCGCGAGCATCCGGCGCTCGACGCGTTCCTCGATCACGCCGCCGACGCGGTGGCCAAGGGCATTGACCTCGACGCAATCACCGCGCTGGCCCGGCCGCTTCCGGAAGCCCCTGCGCTTGCAGCCGCGCCAGCCCCGCGCCGGATCGCCATCGCCCGCGATGCCGCCTTCACCTTCATCTACCCCCACCTGCTGCGCGACTGGTCTGCCGCCGGGTCCAGGATCACCTTCTTTTCACCCCTCGCCAACGACCCGGTTCCAGACGCCGACCGCGTCTACCTTCCGGGCGGCTACCCGGAACTGCACGCCGCGCAGATCGCGAATGCGTCGGCTTTTATCGACAGCCTGAGGAACGCCGCGCAGCACACTGATATTTATGGCGAATGCGGCGGCTACATGGTGATGGGCGACCACCTGACCGACGCCAGTGGAACCACGCATCGGATGGCCGGCCTTCTGCGCCTGCACACCAGCTTTGCCCAGCGCAAGCGCCACCTCGGCTACCGTCAGTTGACCGCGAGGGGCGGATGCCTGTCCGGCGCGTTCCGGGGGCACGAGTTCCACTATGCCACCACCGTGTCCGCCACCGGCACCCCCCTGTTCGACGCATGGGACGCCGAGGGCAACGCCCTTCCCCCGATGGGCCTGATCGAGGGCCGCGCCTGCGGCTCCTTCGCGCACCTTGTCGCGCCGGTCTAAGGCTTCCCATTCCCCTGCGGCGGGTCTACTGGATCACGTATGACAGATCTTGCCCCCACCCCCACCAGCGCAGAGGACCAACGCGCCAAGCGCAACGTGATTATCCTTGTCGCGGCGCAGGCGTTCCTTGGCTCGCAGATGCCGATGATCTTCGTGCTGGGCGGGCTGGCGGGCCAGTCGCTGGCCTCGAACCCCTGCTTCGCGACGCTACCGATCTCGCTGATCGTTCTGTTTTCGATGCTGTCGGCCACGCCGATGTCAGCGGTCATGCAACGCTTTGGCCGCCGCGCCGGGTTCTGGCTGGGCACGACCTGCGGCGCCATCGGCGGCAGCATCGGCGCGCTGGGGCTGCTGAACCAAAGCTTCGCACTGTTCCTTGTCGGCTCTGCCTTCACCGGCGTCTACATGTCGGCGCAGGGCTTCTACCGCTTCGCCGCCACCGACACCGCGTCCGACGCGTTCCGCCCCAAGGCGATCTCGTTCGTGATGGCGGGCGGCCTGCTTAGCGCGGTGATCGGTCCGCAGGTGGTCAAGGCGACCAGCACCGCGATGGTGGTGCCGTTCCTTGGCACCTACCTTGCCGTCATCGCGGTGAATGTCATCGGCTCTGTCCTGTTCCTGTTCCTCGACATCCCGCGCCCGCCCGCGCCCGCCGCCGACGCCCCGAAGGGCCGCAGCCGGTGGGAACTGCTGACCACCCCGCGCATCGCCGTCGCGATCATCTGCGCGATGGTGTCCTACGCACTGATGAACCTTGTGATGACCTCGACGCCGCTGGCCGTGGTCGGATGCGGTTTCGAACAGGACGACGCCGCCGACGTGGTCACCGGCCACGTCCTTGCAATGTTCGCCCCCAGCTTCTTTACCGGCCACCTGATCGCCCGGTTCGGGGTCGAGAAGATCGTCGCCACCGGGCTGATGATTCTTGCCGCCGCTGGCGGCGTGGGTCTTGCCGGGGTGGATCTGGGCAACTTCTTCGTCGCGCTGGTGCTGCTGGGGATCGGCTGGAACTTCGGCTTCATCGGCGCAACCGCGATGCTGTCTGGCGCCCACACCCCCGAGGAACGCGGCCGCGTGCAGGGCATGAACGACATGATCGTGTTCGGCTGCGTGACGCTGGCCTCGCTGGCGTCGGGCGGGCTGATGAACTGCTCGGGCGGCACACCGCAGGACGGCTGGGCCGCGGTCAACATTGCGATGGCGCCGTTCTTGGTGCTGGCGGGCGGCGCGCTGATCTGGCTGGCGCTGCGCCCGAAGGACGCCTGAGGGCTAGCCGCCAAAGGTCTTCCACATCAGGGAAACCCGCTTGCGGAACTCGGATTCGGGTAACGCGCCTGCCGCAACCCGCCCCGGATCCGCCACCGCGCGCCGCAGCACGCCCTTCGCCCGCCACGCGGCCAGCACCGCTGGCCGCGCCCCGCGCGACACCCGGCCTTCGCCCAGCCGCCGCAGACCCTCTTGGGCCCAGCGCCGCACCGCCTCGGGCCGCCCGTCCGGCAACGGCATCCGGCCCCGCGCCTCCAGCTCGGGCACCGCAAGAAACCAGTTCGCCAGCCCCGCAGCCCAGCCCCGCGCCGCCACGGCCGCCGCGTCCGCATCAGGGTCCAGCGCCCGCGCGGCGACCCGGAACAGGTTGGCCGAACTCGCCTCGATATGCCGCGCAAAGGCCGCGTCGTCCTCGAACGGTTCGGTGTAGATGTCCCAGCGCCGCGCCTCGATCAGGTCGTCCAACAGCGCGGCCCCCTCGGCGTCCAGCACCGGAACCAGCGCGTCCACCACCTCGTGCCGCCGCACGGCACCGCCCGCGCGGATTTCTTCCAGCACGTCGCGCCACCATTGCAGCCGCATCTCCGCGATCATCGATTCCGAGGTCAGCCAAGGCGCGCGCGACACCTCGACGTTGAAGGCATACAGCGGAAACAGCACCCGGCGCGCGGCAGGCGGCGCGGCCATCGCGGCCAGAAACCGGTCGGGGTCGCCCTTCCGCACAAGGTCTGCACAGGCCTGAAGGCTCATACGGGACGCACCACGCTCAGCAGGTATCCCGTTTCCGCGCGCACATGCTCCCACGCCGCGATCTCGGTCTCGGCCGCATCCAGCGCCAGCGCCAGCACCGGGTCCGCGTTCCGGCGAAGCGCCGCGACCCGCTCCGCCAGCGGCCCGTAATAGGCCGCCCACGCCGCGTCGGACACCCGCCGCGTCGCCAGCACCTCATAGTCGGCATCGGCCACCTGCCGCGCGATCCCCTCGGCATCGGTCAACCGTTCGTACCCGCCCCAAAAGGCCAGCGTCGCCTCGGACGGCGTGTCGGTGAACAGGCACGGCTCGGAAAACGCCACCGCCCCGCCCTTCGCCAGCACCGGCCGCCACGCGCGCAACACCTTGGTCACACCGTGGAAATAGACCGCGCCCGCCGACCAGATGAAATCGTAGGGCCCCTTCAGCTTCGCCATGTCGCCCGCATAGGCGTTCACGCGGGTGCCGAACCGTGCCAGCACCTCGTCGACGAACAGCTTCGCATCGTCCACCGCCGTGATCGCCCCGACCGGCGCCACCGTCATCAGCGCCGGAATGTCCGCGCCGGTGCCGCAGCCCGCATCGCAGATCCGCGCGTCGGGCGGCACGTCGGCCACGTGGGCTGCCCACGCCACATCCTCCGGCGCGCCCGGTCCCAACCGCTCCAGCCCCTGATACAACGTCAGGATCGGGTCGCTCATACAGCTCCGCCTTGGATCAGCTTCCAGTTGATCGCATCCAACAGCGCCCCGAAACTCGCGTCAACGATGTTCGCCGACACGCCGACGGTGGACCAGTCGCGGCCCGCGTCGTCCTGAAAGTCGATGA
The DNA here is from genome assembly GCF_029168315.1 of Psychromarinibacter halotolerans. Lineage (NCBI taxonomy): Bacteria > Pseudomonadati > Pseudomonadota > Alphaproteobacteria > Rhodobacterales > Paracoccaceae > Psychromarinibacter > Psychromarinibacter halotolerans. Next base: position 96,199 of record NZ_JARGYD010000001.1, on the reverse strand, counting down.
TGACCCGCGTCACGGCCTCGGTGCCGCCGTTGGTGATCCGCACCTGGAAGTCGGTCAGCCGCATGTCCGCGACCCCGTCCTGGAACGGACCCAGATCCGACTTCAGCGCCTGCCACAAGGCGTTGACCGGGCCGTCGTCCATCATGTCGCTGGCATGGTCGTTCTTGTAATAGCTGGTGCGCGCGCCCTCGCGTGTCGAGATCGTGACGACCGCCTCGGACTCCACCACGATCTGCCCCTTGGCGTTGCGCCGCCGCTCCGAGATCACCCGGTAGCGTTCGACGTCGAACAGCTTGGGCGCCAGCCCCAGTTCCCGGCGCGCCAGCAGCTCGAAGCTCGCCTGTGCACTGTCATAGGAATAGCCCTCGCCTTCCTTGCGCTTCACCTCGTCAAGGATCGCGGCCAGCGCCGGATCGCCCTTTTCGACCTCCAGCCCCATGTCGGACAGGCGCGCGCGCAGGTTCGACTGCCCGGCCTGGTTCGACATCGGCACGATGCGCGCGTTGCCCACCGACGCGGGGTCGATGTGTTCATAGGTGGTCGGGTCCTTCAGGATCGCACTGGCGTGCAGCCCCGCCTTGTGGGCAAAGGCGCTGGCCCCGACATAGGGCGCGCTGCGCAGCGGCACCCGGTTCAGGATATCGTCCAGCGCCCGCGACGCCCGGGTCAGCCCCGGCAGCTTCGCGGCGCTGACGCCGGTTTCGTACAGGCTGGCATAGGGCTCTTTCAGCAGCAGCGTCGGGATCAGCGTGACAAGGTTCGCGTTGCCGCACCGCTCGCCCAGCCCGTTCAGCGTGCCCTGGATCTGCCGCGCGCCCGCATCGACGGCGGCCAGCGTGTTGGCCACCGCGTTGCCGGTGTCGTCATGGGTGTGGATGCCCAGATGGTCGCCGGGAAGACCCGCCGCGATCACCTCGCCCACGATCTTCGCCACCTCGCCCGGCAGCGTGCCGCCGTTGGTGTCGCACAGCACGATCCACCGCGCGCCCGCGTCATAGGCCGCCTTCAGGCACTCCAAAGCATAAGGCGCGTTCGCCTTGTAGCCGTCGAAGAAATGCTCGGCATCGAACAGCGCCTCGCGCCCCAGCGCCACCAGATGCGCGACCGAGGCGCGGATGTTCTCGACATTCTCGTCCAGCGTGATCCCCAAGGCGGTCGTGACGTGAAAGTCATGCGTCTTGCCGACCAGACACACCGCCGGCGTGTCCGCGTTGATGACGCCCGCCAGCACGTCGTCGTTCTCCGCCGACCGCCCCGCCCGCTTGGTCATGCCAAAGGCGGTGAAGGTCGCGCGCGTCTTCGGCCGCTCGGCGAAGAAACTGCTGTCCGTCGGGTTCGCCCCGGGCCAGCCGCCCTCGATATAATCGATGCCAAGGTCGTCCAGCGTCCGCGCAATCGCCACCTTGTCGGGAAACGAGAACTGCACCCCATGGGTCTGCTGCCCGTCGCGCAGTGTGGTGTCGAACAGATAGAGCCGCTCTTTCGTCATGCCCCGGCTCCTTCTTCTGTCTGCAAATATCCTCGGGGGGGCTTGCCGCAGGCAAGCGGGGGGCGGACAGCCCCCCTCCCGGTATCGAAACGTCCAGCGCCCAAGGCGAAACTCCCGCCCGGCAGCGCCGGGCAGCGCCCGACCCGCCCCACAGGGCGGGCGCTTCTGCGCCCACCCACGGGCCGGGCGCCGCCCTTGGTCTCGTACACAACGATCATTTCAACGCCTCCAGCTTGGCCGCGTCGAAATCGGGCCCCATCTCCCATTCCGCGCCCTGCGGCGTGTCCTTCACGATCAGCCCGGCGGCGGCAAACCCGTCGCGCAGGGCATCGGCCCGCGCAAAGTCCTTCGCCTTCCGCGCCTCGGTCCGGTCGGTCAGCAACGCCTCGATCAGCGCCGCAACATACCCATCGACATGAGTCTCTACATCGGCTCGAAGCCCATCCTTCCAATCCGAACCGATGCCCAAGAAGCGTAGACTTGCAAAAAGTTCTTCGAGCCTCCCCTCGGCTGAAAGCCGATGAAGGATGGAAATCGCTAGGGGAGTATTCAAGTCATCAGCGACTGCATCAACAATTTCCAAATTCGGCTTGACGGCTTGGCTCTCGACACCGTCCAATTGCGTTCGCCACTTGCGAAGAGTTTTCTCCGCCTCGCGCCGCTTCTGCTCCGTCCAGTCCATCGGCTTGCGATAATGCGTCCCCAGAAACACGAACCGGATCACCTCGCCCGGCACACCCTGTTCCAGCAGGTCGTGCACGGTGAAGAAGTTGCCAAGCGACTTCGACATCTTCTTGCCCTCGACCTGCAGCATCTCGTTGTGCAGCCAGACCTTGGCGAAACCGCCCTCGGGGTGGGCGCAGCAGCTTTGCGCGATCTCGTTCTCGTGGTGCGGGAACATCAGGTCGTTGCCGCCGCCGTGAATGTCGAAGCTCTCGCCCAGCAGGTCATAGGACATGGCCGAGCACTCGATATGCCAGCCCGGACGCCCCCGGCCCCACGGGCTGTCCCAGCCGGGCAGCTCATCGGTCGACGGCTTCCACAGCACGAAGTCCATCGGGTCTTCCTTGTAGGGCGCGACCTCGACCCGCGCACCGGCGATCATGTCGTCGACCGACCGGCCCGACAGCGCACCATACGCCTGATAGGACCGGACCCGGAACAGGACGTGCCCCTCGGCGGCATAGGCGTGGCCGCTTTCGATCAGCCCCTCGATCATCTCGATCATCTGGGGAATGAACCCCGTCGCGCGCGGCATGTCGGTGGGCTCCATCGCCCCCAGCGCCGCCATGTCCGACAGGTACCAGCCGATGGTTTCCTCGGTCCGCTCGCGGATCAGGTCCTCCAGCGAGCCGTCGGCCCCTGTCTCTTTCCGCGCCAGCGCGGTGGCGTTGATCTTGTCGTCCACGTCGGTGAAGTTGCGCACGTAGCGGACGTGATCCGCGCCATAGACGTGGCGCAGCAGGCGGTACAGCACGTCGAACACCACCACGGGCCGCGCGTTGCCAAGGTGGGCGCGGTCATAGACGGTCGGCCCGCAGACATACATCCGCACGTTTTCACGGTCGATGGGCGCGAAACGCTCCTTCTTCCGTGTCCGGGTGTTGTGGAGCCAGATCTCGGTCATGTCGTTTCCTTCGGGCACACGCACTCAGCCGCGGCGGGCTTAGGCGATTTCGAGGATGAGAGGAAACGAAAAGACCGGCCCGCCTGACGATGTCAGCGGATAATGCAGCAGTTGATGATGCAGACGGTCTTGGTCATGCCCAGATGTCTAACGGGGCGCGGCGCGGTTGCCAAGACGTTTCGGGGGGACGGCGGCGCGTGGGGGCGGATGATGGGGTGAAACCCCATCCTACATGCTCCGTGGGGTTCCACCCCATCCCCACACCCCCCCCCCGCGACAACGTCCCCGCCCCGTGCTACCCTCCCCCGCATGACCCGCGACGACATGAACGCGATCTGCGCCGCCCTGCCCGGCGCCGAAGTCTCCGACCCGTGGGGCGGTGGCCATGACGCGTGGAAGGTCGGCGGCAAGATGTTCGCCTGCATCGGCACGGTCTCACCCGGCATCGCGGTCAAGACCGACGGGATCGACACCGCCGAGATGCTGATCGAAACCGGCGTTGCAACGAAGGCGCCGTACTTCCACCGCTCGTGGGTGCTGCTGCCGTGGGACGCCACCGCGGACGAAGCGCGGCACCGGATCGAGGCGTCGTAACGCCTGATCCGCGACAAGCTGCCGAAGAAGACCCAAGCAAGCCTTGGCGATTAGACCGGCGACAACTGACGCATTAAAAGGCATCGCGAACATTATTGGCATCGCCTCATGTCAAGATGAAGTTTCCCTAAAATTTGAGGCCCTTCCGGTTGACAACACCAGCCCCGAGGCCGTCGTTAAGGGCATGCGACTTTCAAAACGGATCACGAACCTCACCGGCGGGGGCAGCGACGGTTGGGACGTCTTCAGACGCGCACGCGCGATGGAAGATGCCGGCAAACCCGTTATCAACCTCACCCTCGGCGACCATGACATTCCAACCGACCCGGACATCCTGCACGCGATGCACGAGGCGGCGCTGGACGGTAACACCGGCTATCCGCTGGTGCCCGGCGCCGACGAACTGCGCGACGCGATCGCCGAACGGGTCACCGAACGCACCGGCGTTCCCACGGGGCGCAACAACGTCGTGGTGATGCCCGGCGGACAGGGCGCGCTGTTCGCGGCCCATGCCGCCACCTGCGATCACGGCGACACCGCCCTGTTCGTCGAACCCTATTACGCGACCTACCCCGGCTCGGTCCGTGGCATCGGCGCAATCCCCAAGACCGTCCCGGCCCGGCCCGAATTCGATTTCCAACCGCAGCCGCAGGACATCATCGACGCCATCGACATGCGGACGCGATCGCTTCTGATCAACACGCCGCACAATCCCACCGGCGTAGTCTACAGCCGCGAGACGCTGGAAGGCATCGCGAAGGTGATGATCGACCGGAACATGTGGCTGATCTCGGACGAGGTCTACGACACGCAGGTCTGGGAAGGCGAACACCTCAGCCCGCGCGCCCTGCCGGGCATGGCGGACCGCACGCTGGTGATCGGCTCTCTGTCGAAAAGCCACGCGATGACCGGCAGCCGCGTCGGCTGGATCGTCGGCCCCGAAGAGGCCATCGACCACCTGATCAACCTGTCGACCCACACCACCTATGGCCTGCCCGCCTATATTCAGGACGCGGCGATCTACGCGCTGGAAGAAGGCGGCGAGATCGAGGACGACATCGCCGAACGGTTCCGCCAGCGGCGCGAGACGGCGCTGAGCATCCTTGAGAAATCCAACGATTTCATCACCGTGCCCAGTCAGGGCGCCATGTACCTGATGCTGGACATCCGCAACACCGGCATGACCGGCGAAGCCTTCGCCAACGCGCTGCTCGACTCCGAGCTTGTGGGCGTGATGCCGGGTGAAAGCTTCGGCGAATCCGCCGCCGGTCACGTCCGCATCGCGCTGACCGTGGACGAGGACCAGCTGCGCGAGGCGTTGACCCGCCTTGTGCGCTTCGCCGAAGCGGAGGCGCGCGCAGCCTGATGGGCGCGCCGTCCGATCCGGGCGCGGTCTTTCGCGCGCTGCACCGGCCCGGCGATCCGTTCATCTTGGGCAATGCGTGGGACGCGGGCAGCGCCCGGATGCTGGCCGCGCTCGGCGCGCCCGCAATCGCCACCTCCTCGGCGGCCCATGCCTTCACGCTGGGCCGCCCGGACGGCGGCACCGTCACCCGCGACGAAGCCCTTGCGCACGCGCAGGATCTCGTGGCCGCCGTGCCGGTCCCGGTCTCGGGCGATTTCGAAAACGGCTATGGCGACGATCCCGACACCTGCGCCGAAACCGTGCGGCTGGCGGCAGAGGCCGGGCTGGCCGGTATCTCGATCGAAGACACCGCCTTTGCCTCGGGCGGGCACTACGACCGCGCGCTGGCGACCGAACGTATCCGCGCCGCGTCCGCCGCCGCCCGCGCCCTGCCCCGCGACTTCGTTCTCGTGGCCCGCGCCGACGGGGTGATGACCGGCGCCTACGACATGGCCGAGGCGCTGGCCCGCGTCGGCGCCTTCGACGAGGCCGGTGCCGACTGCCTGTACGTGCCCCTTCCGCCCGACATGGCCGCGCTGGCCGAGGTGACGAAGGCCACGTCCAAGCCGGTCAACGCGCTTGCGGCGGGCCCCTTCGCGAAGGTCTCTCGCGCCGAATATGCCGCGGCGGGGATCGCCCGCATCTCGTTGGGGTCGGCGCTGGCCCGCGTGACCCACGCCGCGATCCGCGACGCGGCGCAGGCGATGTTCGGAAACGGCGATTTCAGCCCGCTGACCAAGGTGATGCCCGGTTCGGACGTGGACGCCCTGCTGGCCCGGTTCGGCGACAGCTGACGCGAACCCGCGCCTTAACGGGCCGCTGTCTTCTCCCCCTGCGACACCCTCCCGCTTGCCAAACCGCATGACGCGTGGACAACTGCGCGGCATGAATCACGACGATCTTAAAAACTGGTCAAAGCGCGCGGCCGATTGGACGCACGACTACCATTCCACCCTGCGCGACCGCCCGGTTCGCGCGCAGACGAAACCCGGCGAGATCGCCGCGAAGCTGCCCGCAGCCCCGCCCGAGACCGCCGAGCCGATGGAAGAGATCTTCGCCGATTTCGAACGCATCGTGCCCGACGGGATGACCCACTGGCAGCATCCAAGGTTCTTCGCCTACTTCCCGGCCAACGCCTCGCCCGCGTCGATGCTGGCCGAGCAACTGGCGAACTCCATCGCGTCGAACTGCATGATCTGGCAGGCCTCGCCCGCCGCGACCGAGATCGAGCAGGTCACAACCGACTGGCTGCGGCAGGCGCTGGGTCTGCCCGACAGCTTCACCGGCACCATCCACGACAGCGCCACCGTGGCCACCCTGTCGGCGGTGATCACCATGCGTGACCGCGCGTCGGGCTGGCGCAGCGTCGACGAGGGGCTGACCGGCCAGCGTCTGCGGATCTATGCCTCGGCCCAGACCCACAGCTCGGTCGACAAGGCGGTGCGGCTGGCGGGCATCGGTCAGCGCAACCTTGTGAAGATCGACACCGACGCCGATTACCGCATGGACCCGGACAAGCTGGACGCCGCGATCCGCGACGACATCTTCAACGACCGCACCCCGGCGGGCGTGGTGCTGTGCACCGGCGGCACCTCGATCGGTGCGTTCGACCCGATCGCCGAATGCATCGAGGTCGCCCGCGCCCACCGGCTTTATACGCATGTCGACGCCGCATGGGCCGGGTCCGCGATGATCTGCCCCGAGTTCCGCACCCTGTGGCAAGGCGCCGAGGGCGCAGACAGCATCGTCTTCAACCCGCACAAATGGCTTGGCGCGCAGTTCGACTGCTCGGTTCAGTTCCTTGCCGACCCCGCGCCGCAAATCCGCTCGCTGGGGCTGCGCCCGGACTATCTGCAAACCCTCGGCGAAGAAGAGATCGTCAACTTCAACGAATGGACGGTGCCCTTGGGCCGCCGCTTCCGCGCGCTGAAGCTGTGGTTCGTGCTGCGCGCCTATGGGCTGGACAACCTGCGCACCCGCATCCGCAACCACGTCGCGTGGATCGAGGAGCTGACAGAGGCGTTCCGCGCCACCCCGGGGTTCGAGATCACGACCGAGCCGCGCCTCGCGCTGTTCTCGTTCCGCTATGCGCCGGACGGCGGCGATGCCGACGCGCTGACCGAACGGCTGCTGGAAAAGGTGAACGCCGACGGGCGGATCTATCTCACCCAGACCCGGCATCAGGGCAAATTCGTGATCCGCGTCACGGCGGGCAGCTTCGACTGCACCCGCGACGACGTCATGGCGGTGCACGCGGTCGTCACCGAACTCGCCGCGACCCTGTAGACACAAAAAAAGGCCGGAGCGGTTACCCGCCCCGGCCAATCACGGTCTGTCTGGGGAAAGATCAGAACCGGTAAGTCACACGACCCTGAAGCGTGGTGGCGCTTGCGTCCACGCCGGTGTCGTCGAAGTCGTCGAAGCCGTGGTACAGGGCTTCACCGGCGACCGAGACGTTCTCGTTCACGCGGTATTCGACACCACCGCCGGCGAACCAGCCCATGTCGCTGTAGTCGGTGCCGCCGATGTCGGCGTCGGCGTGCGCTGCACCACCCACACCGTAGATCAGCCAGCTGCCAGCGTCGTAACCGGCGCGCAGACGCGCACGGGCAACCGAGTCGATGCTGCCTGCGTTGTTGTCGAACGCGATGTCCGCGGCATCGTAGTCAAGGCCGACACCCAGCACGTAGTTGCCAAGGTCCCAGTCGTAACCGGCGTGCACACCGCCAAGGATGCCGTCGCCGTCTTCCTCGGTCACGCCGTCATCGGCCGTGGCCGTGCCCCAGCCGAACTGGGCACCGCCGTAGAAGCCGGTCCAGTCATAGGAAGCAACCGGCATCGGGGCCGGTGCGGGTGCGGGCACAACGGGTTCCGGCGCCGCGGGGGTCAGGCTGCCGGCGAACGCGGGGGCGGCAAGCGTTGCCGCGGCGGCCGATGCGATCAGAAGGGTTTTCATTTTTACTACTCCAAGCTCGTTCCAAGTCGCCGCGGGTTAGTCCCACGGCTGCCTGTTCGACGGAAATGGCATATCCATTGGAAGTTTCCAGTGGCGGCGCGAAGCACGGCCATTGCCCGCCGATGACGTGCAGGTAGAACCAGCGAAAAGGCGCTTGGTTCCATATCGAACCGATCAAACCGGCGTGACTTGGCGTGAACTGGCCGACGGAACGCGTGGCGTGCGCCGTTGGCCTCGGCCTTCCCCCCGCCTTCCCCCAGTCTGCCGCAGCGGTGACGCATGACATGGGCCGGGCCGAGTCTGGGACAAGGTCGGGAAACGCTAAGCCGCCACCTCGCAAAGAAAAAGCCGGAAGGGGACCCTTCCGGCTTTCTCGTCTGGATATGGACCGCCCTAGTTCGGGATCAGGTCCGGGATGATGGTCACCACGCCCGGGAACAACCACAGCAGCGCCAGCCCGACCACCTGGATCACGACGAACGGTGCCACGCCGCGATAGATGTGGCCCGTCGTCACCGATGGCGGCGCCACCCCGCGCAGGTAGAACAGCGCGAAGCCGAAGGGCGGTGTCAGGAACGACGTCTGCAGGTTCACCGCGATCATGATCGTCACCCATTTCGGGTCCATCGTGCCGCCGTAGATCACCGGCCCGACGATCGGGATGACGATGTAAATGATCTCGAGGAAGTCGAGCACGAAGCCAAGGATGAACAACACCAGCATCACGATCAGGAAGACCGTGAACTCGTTGTCATAGCTCTTCAGGAAGTCCTGAATGTAATGCTCGCCCCCGAAAGAGATCACCACAAGGTTCAGCAGCTGCGACCCGATGAGGATGGTGAACACCATCGACGTGACCTTCGCCGTCTCGCGCACGATCGGGCCCAGCACGCCGCCCCGCAGCAGCACCCAGCAGCCGAACAGCAGGCCGAAGACCGCGAACATGTACGCCGCATAGGCGACGACATAGGCCGCGTAATCCTCGAAGCTGTCGGCCTGCGAGATCCGCAGGTCGAAGTTCATCCCCAGCAGGATCATCACCACGATCGCCAGCGTCGAAAGGATGATGATGCGGCCCGACCGCTCTTCGTCCTTCAGCCGGCGATAGGCGGCCAGCATGATGGCCCCCGCCGCGCCCAGCGCCGCAGCTGGCGTCGGGTTGGTGATGCCGCCAAGGATCGACCCCAGCACCGCGACGATCAGGACCAGCGGCGGGAACACCACCCGCAGCAGGTCGTTGTTCGCCATCCGCTGCATCGCGAAATAGCTGGCATAGACGATCAGCGCGAACGGGATCGCAAGGATCACCACCGTGGCCCCCGGCGAGGTGGCCGGGGTGATCAGCAGGATGTCGGCCAGCACGCCAAGGATGACGCCCACGCCCCCCACCAACAGCGGTTTCGGATCGCTGCGCGGCGAAACGCCCCGCGCGGTGGTCAGGATCAGCGCGCCCATCAGCATCAGGATCGCGACCCCGGTGCCAAGCGGCGCGGCGTCGCGCACACGTTCGGCCAGCGCGGCGGCGGTTTCTTCCTCGGTCGGCTCGGCGACCTCTTCCTCAACCGCCGTGTCCTGCGCGCCCGCGGCGCGGGCCGCGACGGCCTCGTCCCAAGCCGACTGGCCGTGCAGCTCGATCATCGCCGCTTGGCATTCCGGGCTGACACTGGTGCGCAGCACCGACACGCGGTCTTCACTGCCATTCGGGCCATAGCGCACGTCCTGGCTTCCGACGAGCCCGATCTGGCCCGCAAGGATCACGCCACCGATCAGCAGGATCGGCGCGCCGACGAACCATGCCAGCGCATCCTGCCGGGTCAGCGGCTCGCCGTTGGCGGCGCCCAGTTCGACCGGCGGGGCCTTCGACGGGTTCAGCAGCGCATAGCCAAGCGCGTACAGACCGTACAGCATGGCCAGCAGGATCCCCGGCAGCATCGCCGCCTGGAACAGCGTCCCGACCGAAACGACGGCGGGCTTGCCCAGATAGGTCAGCGCGTCCGTACAGCCCACCGCCTGCGCGCGGGCTTCCTGCGCGGTGGCGTAAAGGTCGCCCGCCAAAGTGCCCAGCAGCACGATGACGATGGACGGCGGAATGATCTGGCCCAAGGTGCCCGATGCCGCGATCACCCCCGTCGCCAGCTCTGGCGAGTAGTTGTTGCGCAGCATCGTGGGCAGCGACAGCAGGCCCATCGTCACGACGGTGGCACCGACGATGCCGGTCGAGGCGGCAAGGAACGCGCCCACCACGACCACCGACACGGCCAGACCGCCCGGCAGCGGCCCGAACACGCGGGCCATCGTGGTCAGCAGGTCCTCGGCGATCTTCGACCGCTCCAGCGTGATGCCCATCATCACGAACATCAGCACCGCCAGCAGCGTCTCGATCGACTGGCCGGCCAGCACCCGCTCGTTGATGCGGTTCACGATGAAGCTCAGGTTGCGGTCCATCGCCACTTCCCAGCCCTGCGGGAAGACGGGTTCGCCCAGCCGTGGCAGGTCGGGGTATCGGAAGACCGAGATGTTGGACGGGTTCACCCCCGTCCCCACCAGATCCCTGTAGGCCTGGCTTCCTGTGTCGATCGCTTGGTGGATCAGCAGCCCCGCGCTATCCAGCGACGCGATGATCCCGAACGAGATGATGCCGGCGCCGCCGATGGCGAAGGCCACCGGAAAGCCCGACAGGATTCCTCCGAACAGGCAGAGGAAGACGATGATCAGGCCGATCTCGATGCCGTCCAGTCCGAAAAGCATGTCCCTGCCCCCTAGAATTCCGCGTGGTCGTAGGCTTCTTCACCAGCCTCGAGCACGTCCTTGTCGTGGTATTTGCCTTCGCTCTCCGGTCCTTCGACAAGTTCGAGGTACGAGCGGTAGAAGAAGGCGATGGCCTGCAGGAACACCAGTCCGGCGAAACACAGCAGCAGGATCTTGAACAGGAAGTAGGCGTTGAAGCCGTTGGGCGAGAAGCCGATCGTCTCGACGTTCCAGCGCAGCGCGCGGCTTTTGGTCAGCAGCCGGTCCAGCGTATCCGAGGCCGAGGGCTTGGGCACCACAAGGTGCCGCCACAGGAAGTACCAGCCGTACATCCACGTCAGCACCGCGACCGGCATCATGAACAGAAGCGACCCAAGCATGTCGACGATCTTCTTGGTGCGGTACTTGGCGGTCGCGTAGAACAGGTCCACCCGGACGTGCCCGCCCTGGATGAACGTGTACGACACGCACAGCGCCACGACGAGCGCGTTGTACAGCTTCAGTTCCTCGCTGAACCATCCGACCGACTGGGTGAAGCCCACCCCGAACGGCGCGATGGTCAGGTTGCCCATCCGGAAGATCGACTGCAGGAACACGACGATCACCTGCTGCAGGACCATCAACAGGCCCGCCCACGCAAAGAACCGCCCGACCGCGTTGCTGAACCCTTCCAGCACACGGACAGCGCCCCACATGACGCCGCGTTTCCAAATGCCGATCCCCGTCAGCACAAGGAACAGCACGAAGATCACGAAGAAGAATTGGACCGAACCGCCGTAGTAGATGAAGCGCATGATCGCTTCGTTCTCGGCCCAGTTCAGCCAAAGCCCCGGATGCGTAATGGCATAAAAGAGGTTGTAGACCCCCATGCCGATGTTCGTGAAGAACCAGATCAGTGCGTCGCCCATGCGCCCTGCCCTCAAATCCAATTGGCCGCGCGCGGGGTGTCGCGCGCGGCCGTCGTGTCAAACAAGTGGTGACTTACATCGTCGACAGAACGCGGTTGCGCTGCTGCGCATAGGCGCTGTCCGATTCCGACAGCCAGCCCGAGGACGACCGCATCGACGCCTGAGCCGAGTCGTGGATCTTCTTGAAGATGTCGTCGTCGGTGTACTGGTTCAGCACTTCCATCGAGGCGTTGCCGAACGCATCCCAGATGTCGTCGGCAAAGCTTTGGACCTGCGTCCCGCCCGAGGTCAGACGCTCCAGCGCAGGGCCGTTGTTGGCGATGAACTGCGCATAGTTGGCCTGGTGCGCGTCGGCAGAGGCGATCTCGACGATCTTCTGCTGCGACGGCGTCAGGCTTTCGAACAGTTCAAGGTTCATCGCGACCGACAGTGCCGCGCCGGGCTCGTGGAAGCCGGCCGGATAGTAGTAGTCGCAGACTTCCTGCAGACCCAGCTTTTCGTCCGACCACGGGCCGATCCACTCGGTCGCGTCCAGCGCGCCGGTCGACAGCGCCTGATAGATCTCGCCGCCCGGCACGTTCTGAACCGAGGCGCCCAGCTTCGACAGGGCTTCGCCGCCAAGGCCCGGCATCCGGAACTTGAGGCCGTTGAAGTCCTCTGCCGAGTTCACCGGGTTGCGGAACCAGCCGCCGCCCTGCGCGCCGGTCTGGCCCGCGATGAACGACTTGAGGCCGAAGATCTCGCCCAGCTCGTGGTGCAGCGCCATGCCGTCCTGGCCATAGTACCAGGTCATCAGCTCGGGAACCGTCATGCCGAACGGAACCGCGGTGAAGTAGGCGAACGCCGGGTGCTGACCGACGAAGTAGTAGTCGGCGCCGTGGTACATGTCGGCCTGACCGGCGGTCACGGCGTCGAACACCTCGAACGCACCCACCAGTTCACCGGCGGCCTTCGGCTCGACGGTCAGCTGGCCATCGGTGGCGGCGGTGATGTTGTTGGCGACGCGCTCGACCGAATCCCACACGCCGGCAAGACCGCGGGGCCACGTGGTGACCATGGTCAGGGTCCGGTTACCCTGCGCATAGGCCGGAGCGGCCAAAGTGGTGCCAGCCGCAGCCGCGCCACCCAGCGCCGAGTTCTTCAAAAAGGAACGACGATCCATAAGCTATTTCCTCCCGTTAACCTTGGATGCTGGCCGTGCTCCCCGCGCGGCCGGATCGTTAGAGTGGGCGCACACTAGCCAGATGGCCATTTCAAATAAAGGCTTAGTTTTAGGCATTTGGCCGTGAAACCGAAGAAATGACGCAGGGACATACACGCATCGCGCGCCTCGGACCGTTCCAGCGCGCCCGCAACATTGTTTCATTCATTAACCAGTGAACGAAATAAAAACATGCTTTCGTCATGCATCCAAAGAGATTCGCGACGTTGTAATAATCTTTCGCGGCGGGGCGTCGTGCGGAAACTTTCTCCAAAAAGTGCCCTTTCGGCGGTTGACGCCCGGAACGCCCCTCAATAATGTCCGCCCACGCACATGAAGGAGCAGGTCCGTGGACCGTATTCTTGTACTCGTAGGAGAAAGGCGCATGGGCCGGTAATCGCCGGTAACCCTATCAGGTCCCCATGCGCCCCCGACAGAACGCCGGGGGCTTTTTCATGTCCGAACCCAAGCAGCGATGACGTAACCAAGGAAACAGCACGATGACACGTCAGATGAGCGGAGCGAAAATGGTGGTTCAGGCCCTGAAGGATCAGGGTGTGGACACGGTATTCGGCTATCCCGGCGGCGCCGTGCTACCGATCTATGACGAGATCTTCCTGCAAAACGACATTCGCCACTATCTGGTTCGCCACGAACAGGGCGCGGTCCACGCGGCCGAAGGCTATGCCCGCTCGACCGGCAAGCCCGGCGTCGTTCTGGTCACCTCGGGCCCCGGCGCGACCAACGCGGTCACCGGCCTGACGGATGCCCTGCTGGACTCGATCCCGCTGGTCGTGCTGACCGGTCAGGTCCCGACCTTCATGATCGGCACCGACGGCTTCCAAGAGGCCGACACCGTCGGCATCACCCGCCCCTGCACCAAGCACAACTGGCTGGTGAAGGACACCGACAAGCTGTCGGGCACCATCCACGAGGCGTTCCACGTCGCCACCACCGGCCGTCCCGGCCCGGTGCTGATCGACATTCCGAAGGACGTCCAGTTCGCCAACGGCACCTATACCGAACCCAAGCAGGCGCGCACCTCGCACTACAGCCCCAAGACCAAGGGCAACGCCGAGGCGATCGAAACGCTTGTCGAGCTGATCGAACAGTCCGAGCGCCCGGTGTTCTACACCGGCGGCGGCGTCATCAACTCGGGCCCGAAGGCCAGCATGCTGCTGCGCGAACTGGTCGACGGCACCGGCTTTCCCATCACCTCGACCCTGATGGGTCTGGGCGCCTACCCGGCGTCGGGCAAAGGCTGGCTGGGGATGCTGGGGATGCACGGCCTGTACGAGGCGAACCTCGCGATGCACGGCTGCGACCTGATGATCAACGTCGGCGCCCGGTTCGACGACCGGATCACCGGCCGCGTGCAGGACTTCAGCCCCAAGTCGCAGAAGGTCCACATCGACATCGACCCCTCGTCGATCAACAAGGTCATCCACGTCGACGTGCCGATCATCGGTGACGTCGCCTCGGTGCTGGAAGACGCGCTGGCCCTGTGGAAGTCGCGCGGCTCGAAAACCCGCGCCGACGCGGTGCAGCAGTGGTGGCACAAGATCAACGAGTGGCGGAAGATCGACTGCCTCGCCTTCACCAGCAGCGAGAAGACGATCAAGCCGCAGCACGCGCTGAAGCGGCTGGAGGAACTGACCAAGGACCACCCGCAGCGGTTCATCACCACCGAGGTCGGCCAGCACCAGATGTGGGCCGCGCAATACCTGAACTTCGAGGATCCAAACCACTGGATGACCTCGGGCGGCTTGGGCACGATGGGCTACGGCTTCCCGGCTTCGATCGGCGTGCAGGTCGCGCACCCGGACGCGCTGGTGATCAACGTCGCGGGCGAAGCGTCGTGGCTGATGAACATGCAGGAAATGGGCACCGCGGTTCAGTACCGCCTGCCGGTCAAGCAGTTCATCCTCAACAACGAGCGTCTGGGCATGGTCCGCCAGTGGCAGGAACTGCTGCACGGCGAACGCTATTCGCATTCGTGGTCGGAAAGCCTGCCCGATTTCGTGAAGCTGGCCGAGGCGTTCGGCGCCAAGGGCATCATGATCTCGGACCCCGCCGATCTGGACGATGCGATCATGGAAATGATCAACCACGACGGCCCGGTGATCTTCGACTGCCTCGTCGAGAAGCACGAGAACTGCTTCCCGATGATCCCGTCGGGCAAGCCCCACAACGAGATGATCCTGGGCGAGAACGCGCAGACCCAAGGCGCCATCGAAGCCGGCGGCGCGGTGCTGGTGTGATCCCGCGCGGGGGCCAGCCCCCGCGCATCCACCCGGTTTGAACGAATAGAAGAAGTGAAGCGGACATGTCGGCACTGAAACTCAAAAAGGGCCTGTCGAAGCACTCGGCCTACGATCTCAAGGACCCCCACGCGCAAGCCGAAGAGCGGCACACGCTCTCGGTGCTCGTGGCGAACGAAGCGGGCGTCCTTGCCCGCGTCATCGGCCTGTTCTCGGGCCGCGGCTATAACATCGAAAGCCTCACCGTGGCCGAGACCGACCACGAAGGCCACCTCAGCCGGATCACCATCGTCACCACCGGCACGCCCGAGGTGATCGAACAGATCAAGGCGCAGCTGGGCCGCATCGTGCCGGTGTACGAAGTGCACGACCTGACGGTCGAGGGCATGGCGGTCGAACGCGAACTGGCGCTGTTCAAGGTCGCGGGCACCGGCAACAACCGGATCGAGGCGCTGCGACTGGCCGAGATTTTCCGCGCCAACGTGGTCGACTCGACGCTGGAAAGCTTCGTGTTCGAGATCACCGGCACGCCGCAGAAGGTCGACGCCTTCGCCGAACTGATGCGCCCGCTGGGCCTGAACGAGATGGCCCGGACCGGCGTCGCGGCGCTGTCGCGCGGCGCGGAGTGACCGACACCCCGCTCGACATCTTCCTCGCCTGCCCGCCGGGGCTGGAACAGGTGCTGGCCGACGAGGCCCGCGCCGCCGGTTTCGCCGCGCCGCGCGCGGTGCCGGGCGGGGTCGAGACACAGGGCGGCTGGCCCGAGGTCTGGCGCGCCAACCTGACCCTGCGCTGTGCCGCCCGCGTGCTGGTGCGCGTGGGCGCCTTCCGCGCCTTCCACCTTGCCCAGCTGGACAAGCGCGCACGCAAATTCCCGTGGGCCGACGTGCTGCGCGCGGACGTCCCGGTGCGGGTCGAGACCGCGACCAGCCGCAAGAACAAGATCTACCACGCGGGCGCCGCCACCCAACGGATCGAAACCGCCATCGCCGAGACGCTGGGCGCCCCGGTGGTGCAAGAGGCCGCAGAAGCCGCCGTGTCGGTGAAGGTGCGGATCGAGGACAACCTTGTCACCGTGTCGCTGGACACCTCGGGCGAACCGTTGCACCGGCGCGGTCACAAGGAGGCGGTGAACAAGGCCCCGATGCGCGAAAACCTCGCCGCGGCCTTCCTGCGCCAGTGCGGCTATGACGGGCGCGAGCCGGTGGTCGACCCGATGTGCGGCTCGGGCACCTTCGTGATCGAAGCCGCCGAGATCGCCGCCGGGCTGATGCCGGGCCGTACCCGGCGCTTCGCCTTCGAGGATCTTGCAAGCTTCGCCCCCGACGCTTGGGCGCGGATGCGCGCGGGCCAACCCCACGCCGCCCCCGCCCCGGTGTTTTACGGCTATGACCGCGATCAGGGCGCGATCCGCATGAGCGACGCGAACGCCGCCCGTTCCGGGGTCGACGCCTTCACCTCCTTCGCCTGCCAGTCGGTCAGCGACCTGACCCCGCCCGACGGGCCGCCGGGCCTGCTGATCGTGAACCCGCCCTACGGCGCGCGGATCGGCAACAAGGGGATGCTGCACGGCCTGTACGGCACGCTGGGCAAGGTGCTGACCGAACGGTTCAGCGGCTGGCGCGTCGGCCTTGTCACCAGCGAAGGCGGGCTGGCCAAGGCCACCGGCCTTCCTTTCGACCGCCCCGGCCCGCCGGTCCCGCTGGGCGGCATCAAGGTCACGTTGTGGCGCACGGGTCCGCTGCCCTAGACTGCGGACAACGCGATCCCGGAGGACAGCACATGAACCAGCACCACGGCGGTTGCCTGTGCGGCGACGTAAGGATCGTGGCCACCGGCGATCCGGACAGGGTCGGCCTGTGCCACTGTCTTGACTGCCGCAAGCACCACGGCGCGCTGTTCTACGCGGCGGCGATCTACCGGCCTGCGGCGGTCACGGTCACCGGCGAAACGCGGTCCTACAAGGGCCGGCATTTCTGCCCCCGCTGCGGATCGTCGGTCTATGCCGAAAGCGACGGCGACATCGAAGTCCATCTGGGCACGCTGGACGACCCCGGCGTCTTCACCCCCGATTACGAGCTTTGGACCGTGCGGCGCGAGCCGTGGCTGCCGCCCTTCCCGGTCCGCTCCAGCGTCCCGCGCGACGACTGACGCGCGACCGCTTCGGTTGAATCCGGGCCACAGGTTGTCACATATCGTTTGGAACGGTCGAATTGAGTGTCGACGCAGGGCGTTAAACGTTCTAATTTCGGAATATGAACGCCCGCATCCGGGCGGACCACCCGGTGAAGACCACGACCGCCGGGCGCAATCCGACCGCTCGGCGGATCTTTATCGCCAAGGGCGCTCTCCTCCTGCCCCCGCAGGGGGATATCAGCCTCGGCGGCCATGCCATCGACGAACGCCTGACTGCCGAAAAGCCCGCCCGGGATGCCATGCCGGGCCCCGGACGGGTCGCGCAGGCCAGGAGACCCTCCCTACCCGGCCTGCGCGCTGCTGCGCGAATCTCGCCGCCATGAGACCGGACCAAGGCGCCCAACCATAACACCGGGGGCTTGACCCCGCGCACGCCTCGGGCTTGACCCTGTGGCACCGCGCACGCACGCCCGCAGGAGACCGACCGCACCATGACCCCGACGATCCGCACGGCGGTGTTCGACATCGACGGCACCCTTGCCCTGATGAACAAAGAGGCCGGCATCTTCACCGCCCTGCCCGGCGCGGTGGATGCGCTGGCCGCCTGCCGGGCCGCCGGGATCAAGGTGGTCGCCTATACCAACGGCACCTTCTTCCCGCCCGCCCATTACTATCCGCTGCTTGCCGACGCCGGGATCGTGATCGACGCGGGCCATGTCCTGACCCCCGCCGCCGTCGCCGCGCAGGCGCTGGCGCGGATGGGGTATCGCCGGATCATGGTCATGGGCGGCGACGGCACCCGCGTGCCGGTCCGCGACGCCGGGATCGAGGTGGTCGAGCCCACGCCCGACGCGGGCCCCGTGGATGCGGTGCTGCTGGGCTATACCCGCGACTTCGGCGCCACCGCGCTTGAGGCTGTCGTGCAGGCGGTCTGGGACGGCGCACCGCCCTTCGCGGGCTCTGTCGCGCCCTACTTCGCCTCGTCCAAGGGCCGGATGCTGGGCATCTCGGGCGCCATCGCCGCCGCGCTGGAGAACGCGACCGACACCAAGGTCACGGTGTTCGGCAAACCGGAAACCGCTGGGCTACAAATCGTGACCGACCTGACCGGCGCGCGGCCGTCGGACATGGCGGTGATCGGTGACGACCCGACGCTCGAAATCCGCATGGGCCGCAAGGCCGGTGCCTTCTGCGTCGGCGTCACGACCGGCATCGCCGACCGGGACGCCTTTAACGGCGTTCCCGAAGACATGCGCGCCCATGTGGTTCTGGACGACCTGACGGGCCTTGCCGCCCAGCCGTGGTTCCCTAAGCTGCCCGAATGACAGACATACAGACCCCGCCGGTCGCCGAGGGCGACATCCTCTGGCAGGCCGGCAGCGATCGGCTGGCCGGTTCGAACATCACCCGCTACATGGCGTGGCTTGCGGACCGGGGCCACCGCTTCGAAGGGTACTGGGACCTGTGGCAGTGGTCGGTGGATGACCCGGCGGCGTTCTGGCTATCCATCTGGGACTATTTCGAGATCCTCCACGATGGAGAGATCGACGCGGTGATGACCGCCGACCCGATGCCGCGCACCCGCTGGTTCACCGGCACCCGCCTGAATTATGCCGAACATGTCCTGCGGCACGAAACCACCGGCGACCCGAACCGCCCGATGCTGCACCATTCCAGCGAGCTTCGACCGCAGGCCACCGTCAGCTGGGCCGAGGTCGGCGCGTCCGTGCGCAAGCTGGCCACCGCCCTGCGCGAGATGGGGATCGGCCCCGGCGACCGTGTGGTGGCCTATATGCCGAACATCCCCGAGGCGGTGATCGCCATGCTGGCCACCACCGCCATCGGGGCGACGTGGTCCTCGGCCGCGCCCGAGTTCGGCGCGCAGACCGTGATCGACCGCTTCAGCCAGATCGAGCCGAAACTGATCTTTGTCGTCGACGGCTATCGCTATGGCGGCAAGGACCACGACCGCGGCGCGGACCTGTCGCGCATCCTTGGCGCGCTGCCCACGGTCGAGCAGGTCGTATCCGTCGGACACCTTGACGCTGCGTCAGAATGTTTCGCGCGCGAAACAATTACTTGGCAGGCGATCTTAAACCGCCCCGATGTGCCGCGCGAAGGCTTCGCCTATGAACGCGTGCCGTCGGATCATCCGCTGTGGGTGCTGTTCTCGTCCGGCACCACCGGCCTGCCGAAACCCATCGTGCAGGGCCACCACGGCATCGTGCTGGAACACTACAAATCGGCCGCCTTCCACTTCGAGCTGGGCGCAGGCGGCGCGCTGTTCTTCTATTCGACCACCGGCTGGATGGTCTGGAACACGCTGATGTGGGGGCCGCTGATGAACGGCCGCGCGGTGCTGTACGACGGGCACCCCGCCTACCCGGATGCGAAACTGCTGTGGGGTATCGCGGCGGACACGAAGGCCACGGTGATGGGCGTCAGCCCGACCTATATCCAGATGGTGCGCCAGCAGGGCATCGTGCCGGGCCGCGACTTCGACCTGTCGGCGCTGCAATCGGTGATGCTGGTGGGGTCTCCGTCCACGCCGGAAACCTTCGCATGGGCCTACGCGGCAATCGGGTCCGACATCTGGGCCAGTTCGCAATCCGGCGGCACAGAGTTCTGTTCCGGCATCCTTGCCGGATCGCCGCTGCTGCCCACCCGCGCGGGCGAGATTCAGGCCCCCGGCCTTGGCACCGCCGCCCGCGCCTATTCCGAGGACGGGCAGCCGGTCACCGACGCGGTGGGCGAGCTGGTGATCGAGACGCCGATGCCGTCTATGCCGCTGTTTTTCTGGGGCGACACGGAGTTCGCCCGCTACACCGACAGCTACTTCGACACCTACCCCGGCGTCTGGCGCCACGGCGACCGGGTGAAGTTCAACGCCCACGGCGGCGCCTTCGTTCTGGGCCGCTCCGACGCCACGCTGAACCGCTTCGGCGTCCGCATCGGGTCGGCCGAGATCTACCGGACGATGGAAACCTTCCCCGAGATCACCGACAGCCTGATCGTCTGTATCGAGGAACCGGGCGGCGGTTATTACATGCCGTTGTTCGTCCAGATGGCCGAGGGGCACAGCCTGACCGACGACCTGAAAGCGGCCATCGCCCGCCGCCTGCGGTCGGAACGCAGCCCCCGCCACGTCCCGGACGAGGTGGTCGAAGCCCCCGAGATCCCCGCGACGCTGACCGGCAAGAAGATGGAGGTCCCGGTGCGCAAGCTGTTGCTGGGCGACCCGCCAGAGACGGTCGCCAGCCGGGACGCAACGAAGAACCCCGGCGCGCTCGACTGGTTCGCGGCCTTCGCGGCGGCACGCGCCGGTTGAGGGGGCGCGCGCAGAATTTTCTGGAAAATTCTGACAGGCAGGATCTTCTAGAAGATCCTGCTTCCGGGATGCGCCCTTTCAAACCCGCACCACTCGACCTAGCCTACGCAGCGTCAGTTCAGCCTGCCGAGGATCCATGACCCGTCTGCCGCTTGCCCGTCTGTGCCGCCTTGTTCTTGTGCTGGGTGCGGTCCTGTCGCCGCTGACCGCCAGCGCACAGGACACCGCCGCCCCCAAGGGCCCTGCCGCCGGTGTCGCCCCCTCGCCCGCGCCCGAAACGCCCGCGCCGCTGCCCCTGATCGTGCCGCAGCCGGTCGAGCCGCACGAGGTGACGTACCGGATCGACGGCGACCTGTCCGCGCAGCGAATCCTCGCCACGGTGGACGGGCGCGAGTATGTCGCCTTCGTTCCTGCGTCGGGCCTGTCCAGCATCGCCCTGACAGCCGATCTTGATGGCGACGGCTTTGCCGAGCTGGTGCACGGATGGACCGGTGGCGGCAACTGCTGCCCCACCACCTTCGCGGTGCTCAGTTATCGCGGCAACGGCATCTTCTCGAACGCGACGCATGACGACTTCTGGACATGGGGCACGCCCGACCTGATCGACACCGGCCCAGAGCCGCGCCTGCGGGTTGAAAGCGTGGTTTCGGGCGTCGGGCTTAGCTCGGACGAGGTGACGCTCTCGGTCTTCGCCTATCGCGATGGGGCCTTGCAACTGGTCGAACAGGCGGTCAGCGACGCGCATATCCCCGCCCTGGTCGAGTTGAAGGCGGGCGACTTCGACCGCACCGGCACGCCGAAGACCGGAACCCTGCAAATGAGCCACGACATCAACGGCGACGGGCGGTCCGACGTCGTGTCCTGCGGCTGGTGGGACCGCTGGGGCGCGCTGCTCTGCGAGGTCCGGCTGGACGGCGGCGGCGTGGTCGAGATCCACAAGGGCTGCGAACGGATCGGGGTGCTGGACAGCCGCACCGGCGGGATGAGCGACCTTGTCTGCGGCCGGGACGCGGTGCTGACCTTCAACGGCAGCGACTATCCCAGCTTCTGACCTGCCGCCCCTGCGCCGGGGCGTTACTCGGCGGCGCGGACCGTGCTGTCGTCGGTCAGGGCGCGCCACGCATCGTACTGCGCAAGGAACACGCGGCCGTTCATCTCGTCCGGGAAGTGGGTGCCTTTCAGCTTGTCCATCACCGGGCCTTTCACCTCGGACAGGTGCAGGCCGATGCCCAGTTCCTTTAGCCGTTCGTTCAGAGCCTCTAGGCTTTCCAGCGCCGAGTAGTCGATGTCGTTCATCGCCGAGCACATCAGGACGACGTTCTTCACCTGCGCGTCGCGCGCGATGCGGTCGGTGATCAGGTCCTCTAGGAAGCGGGCGTTGACGAAATACAGGCTTTCGTCGGGCCGCAGCGTCAGCAGCGTCGGGTCGGTGTGCACCTCGTGGCGGTTCACGTTCCGGAAATGCTGGGTGCCCGGCACAAGCCCGACCTCGGCCACGTGCGGTTGCGACGTCTTGTACAGATGCAGGACGATCGACAGGATCACGCCGGACGCGACGCCGATCTCGACCCCCAGCACCAGCGTCAGCACGATGGTCGCCGCGACCGCCGCGAAATCCGACCGGGAATAGCGCCACGTCTTCTTAAGGATCGAAACGTCCACAAGGCTAAGGACGGCCACGACGATGGTGGCCGCCAGCGTGGCGTTGGGCAGGTAATAGACCAGCGGCGTCAGGGCGACGGCGGCGATGGCAAGGCCGACGGCTGTAAAGGCACCGGCGGCGGGCGTCTCGGCGCCTGCGTCGAAGTTCACGACCGAGCGGGCGAAGCCGCCGGTGACCGGGTAGCCGCCGGTGAAGGCAGCGCCGATGTTCGCGGCGCCAAGGCCGATCAGTTCCTGGTTCGGGTCGATGCGCTGGCGCTTTTTCGCGGCCAGCGTCTGCGCGACGGACACGGATTCCACGAATCCGATGATCGAGATCAGCACCGCCGGAACCGCCAGTTGCCGGATCAGGTCCAGCCCCAGCCCCGGCATGGTGAACGGCGGCAGGCTTTGCGGGACCGAGCCGACGATGGACACGCCACGGTCTTGCAGGCCAAGGCCCCATGCCACCAGCGTGGTTGCGACGACGGCGGCGACGGGGCCCGCCTTGGTCAGCACATCGGCCATGCGCGGCCCCAGCCCGGCCTTGCGCAGCAGCGGTTTCAGACCCTTGCGGACCCAGAACAAAAAGCCGGTCGCCAGCACGCCGATCACCAGCGTGATGACGTTCACGTCGCCGATATGCTCGCCCAGCGAAATCAGCGTCTCGACCAGCGTGTGCCCGCTGGCCTGAATTCCAAGGATGTGCTTCAGCTGGCTGGCCGCGATCAGGATGCCCGAGGCGGTGATGAACCCGGCGATCACCGGGTGGCTGAGGAAGTTCGCAAGAAAGCCAAGCCGGAACAGGCCCAGCACCAGCAGGAACACGCCCGACAGCAGCGCCAGCGTCAGCGCGGCGACGGCATAGCCCGCCGTGCCCGCGTCCGCCACCTGCCCCACGGCGCTGGCCGTCAGCAGCGACACCACCGCCACCGGCCCGACCGCCAGCGCGCGGCTGGTGCCGAACACCGAATACAGCATGATCGGGACGATGGACGCGTAGATCCCCGCCTCGGGCGGCAAGCCGGCCAGCAATGCGTAGGCAAGCGACTGCGGGATCAGCATGATCGTGACGATCACCGCCGCGATCAGGTCGTTCGACAGCGCGTTGCGGTCATAGCGGGCGCCCCACGAAAGGATGGGGAGATACTGGCGAAGGCTAGTAAGCATCGAGTGTCCTGAACGGTCTTTGGCCCGCGCCGGTGGCGCTGTGACCTGCGGGGTTGCCCTGCCCGGCGCGACGGCGGCGGGCAGGATCGTCTTTTATTTCACGGTCGCTTTCAACGGTTCGGGATGGGCCATCCATTCCTTTCCGCGCAGCATCGCTTTCCAGTAGATCGGCGGCAGCAGCCGTTCCTTCAGGAACCATGCGGCCCGCGTCGGGCGGGTGCCGTCGACAAGGAACTTCGGGAAGCTCGGCAGCAGCGTGCCGCCATAGCCGAATTCAGCCAGAACGATCTTGCCGCGTTCCACCGTCAGCGGGCACGAGCCGTAGCCGTCGTATTGCGCCACAGCGGACCGCCCGTCGATGTCGGCGGCAAGGTTCGCGGCGACCACCGGGGCCTGCTTGCGCGCCGCCGCCGCCGTTTTGGCGTTGGGGGCGTTCATCACGTCGCCAAGGCTCCAGATGTTGTCGAAGGATTTGTGGCGCAGGGTGGACTGGTCGACATCGACCCAGCCGGCGGCATCCGCCAGCGGCGACACGCGGATGAAATCGGGGGCGGTCTGCGGCGGGCAGACGTGCATCATGTCAAAGTCCATCTCGACCGTGGTGGGGTCGGTGTCGGGTTTCTTGACCTCGAACACCGCCTTCTTCGCCGGGCCATCGACGCTGATTAGGTTGTGGAAGAAATTCAGCGTGGCGCCGTATTTCTGCACGTAGCCTTCCAGCGCGGGGACGTAGTCCTTGACCCCGAACAACACGCCGCCCGCGTTGTTGAACCGGATGTCGATGTTCTTCAGGACGCCGGTGCGGAACCAGTGGTCGCCGGACAGATACATCGCCTTCTGCGGCGCGCCGGCGCATTTGATCGGCATTGGCGGCTGGGTGAAGATCGCCGTGCCGGCCTTCATGTCCTGCACAAGCTTCCACATGTAAGGCGCAAGATCGTAACGATAATTCGACGTCACGCCATTGCGGCCCAGCGTTTCCTCCAGCCCCTCGACGCGGGCCCAGTCCAGCTTTAGCCCCGGGGTCACGACAAGGCGCCCGTATTTCACCACGCGGCAGCCGTCGAGCACGACGGCGTTGTTCTCGGGTTCGAACGCGGCGACGGCGGCCTTGATCCAGTGCACCCCGCGCGGGATCAGGCTGCCCATCGTCTTGGCGGTGTCCTGCGCCTCGAAGATGCCGCCGCCGACCATCGTCCAGCCGGGTTGATAGTAATGGATGTCCGCCGGGTCGATCAGCGCGATCTGCAGGTCCGGCTTGCGGGCGCGCAGGCTGGACGCGACCGAGATGCCGCCAGCCCCCGCGCCGACGATCACGACGTCGAACGACGCGTCGCCGGTGTCGGTGGGGGTCCGGCCGCCGTTGGCGATGCGCCGGGCCACGCCGTTCAGGTCATAGCCCGCGGCCTTGGCGGCCCCGAGGATTTCCGGCATCGGGCGCTGGCCCGCCTCGCTGAGCGCCCACAGCGTGGACGACCGCATCCCAGACCGGCAGAAGGCGAACACCGGGCCCGGCAGTTCCGCCAGCGCCGCGCCGAAGACGGCGGCGTCCGAGTCGGTGACCTTGCCCGAGGTGACGGGAATATAGCGAAACTCCAGCCCTGCCGCTGCCGCGGCTTGCGCGATTTCCTCGTGGGTCGGCTGGTCGCCGCCCTCGCCGTCGGGCCGGTTGCAGATGATGGCGCGGAAGCCCGCGTCCTTCAGGGCCTGTACGTCGGACGCGGCGATCTGGCCGTCGACCGACAGCGTGTCGGTGAGTTTCCTGATATTCATGACTCCGCCTTCTCCTCCGTTAGCGGTCAGTGACGTCCGAAATCGTCCGTGGTGACGACGCCGTCGCCATTGCGGTCGAGCAGTTCCATCCAGTCGCCCGACTTGCCGATGAACTCGGCCTCGGACACGGCGCCGTCGCCGTCGGTATCGTTGAAGGCCAGCGACATGCCGTCGGACGCGCGCTGAAGGGCGCCTTGCCCCTTGCCCTGCCCGTGACCGCCACCGTTGTTCGCCATGTCGGCGGCGCGGGTTTCGTCGAACAGGGTGTACTCGGCGGCGGCAAGCATGCCGTCTTCGTTCTCGTCGAACATGTAGAAGACGTCGGCGCGGTGCTCTTCCAGCTCGGCCAGCGTCACGGTGCCGTCGCCGTCGAGATCCCAGTTCTCGACGAAGTGGACGCCCGGGCCTTCGCCCTGCGCAAGAGCGGGGCCAACGGGTCCGGCGGTGCCGGCGACGGCCATGACGGCCGCCGCAATCAGAGTGGATCGCATCTTGTCGCTCCTTTGGATCGAAGGGCTTACAGGCCGTTCACCGGCACCTTCAGCATCGGACGTCCGTCCTTGTCGGTCGGGATCTCGCCCGCCCGCATGTTCACCTGCAGCGACGGGATGATCAGGCGGGGCATTCCCAGCTGCGCGTCGCGCTCGGTGCGGAACTTGATGAACTCTTCGCGGGACTTGCCCTGTCCGACGTGGATGTTGTTCGCCTTTTCCTCGCCGACCGTGGTCTCCCACTGGATCTCGCGACCGCCGGGGGCGTAGTCGTGGCACATGAACAGACGCATGTCGTCGGGCAGCGCCAGAACCTTCTGGATCGAGTCGTACAGCGTCCCCGCATCGCCGCCGGGAAAGTCGGCGCGGGCCGAGCCGCCGTCGGGCATGAACAGGGTGTCGCCCACGAAGGCCGCGTCGCCCACGACATGCACCATGCAGGCGGGGGTGTGGCCCGGCGTATAGATCGCCACGGCCTGCATGTTGCCGATCATGTAGGTGTCGCCGTCTTCGAACAGCGCGTCGAACTGGCTGCCGTCGCGCTGGAACTCGGTGCCTTCGTTGAAGACCTTGCCGAAGGTGTTCTGCACGACAAGGATCTTCGACCCGACGCCGATCTTGCCACCCAGCTTTTCCTGAATGTAGGGCGCGGCGGACAGGTGGTCGGCATGGACGTGGGTTTCGATGATCCACTCCAGCTTGCAGCCCATCTCCTTGATACGGGCGATCAGCGCGTCGGCGTGGTCATAGGTGATGCGGCCGGCGGCATAGTCGATGTCCATCACGCTGTCGACGATCGCGCAGGCGTCCGAGGTCGGGTCCTTCACGATATAGCTGATGGTGTTCGTATCCTCGTCGAAGAAGGCTTCGATCTCGGGTTTAACGGACATATCAACGGGATAGTCGGTCATGTTTCGGGTCCTTTCACAGGCGGATTTCCGGGGCCGCTTGTCCAGCGGCGCGTTTGAATCTGGGGTCGCGCGGGTCAGGCGCGGCAGGTGCGAATGCCGAGGATCGAGTAGATCGGACAGACCCGCACGACCGCGACGACCAACATCACGATACCGACCACGGCGGCAATCCATTTTAGCGCGCCCGCTTCCATCGCGGGAACTCCGCTGAAGAAGGCAAGCCACAAAAGCACCACGCCCAATACGGCGCGAATGATGCGATCCAGCGTTCCGACGTTGACGTTCATGGCAACTCTCCTGCTTGGGGCGGCTCCTCCCGCCAGTCACATTCACATAGTAGAATGTTTTGATGATTACTAGGGTCCACACGCAGGACGGTCGCGGCAAGCTGCCGCAGACAGAAGACGTCGCGGACCGCACGTCCGGGGACGCGGATGCCGGTCGCGTGTGTCCGCCCCGCCATCAGTCGGGGACGATGGCATCCACTTCGATCTCGACCAGCCATTCGGGGTTCACGAAGCGATTGATCGCCATGATCGTATCGACCGGGCGGGACTCGCGGCAGTACAGCTTGCGCGCCTCGATCGCCTGTTTCCAGTTGTCGATATCCGTCAGGATCACCCGCGTCCGCACGATGTCCTCCAGCCCCGACCCCGCCCGGTCCAGCGCATCCTTGATGATCTCGAAGCATCGCTTGGTCTGCTCGAAGACGTCTCCGACCCCGACAGTCTTGCCCTCGGCATCGACCGGGGCCGTGCCGCCCACGGCGATGAAGTTGCCCACCCGCACCGCGCGGCTGAACCCGACGACGCTTTCCATCGGGTTGCCGTTCGAGATGAGTTCGCGTCCGGTTGCCATTCCGTCCTCCCGCACAAAATGCCCTAACGTCATCCTGCCATCCCGATGCGCCCTTGTCGCGCGGAATGTCCCCTATGCCGGGGGCGCCCCAGAAAACGAAAATGGCCCCCGCCGGGTGCGGGGGCCAGTGGGGCGGACGTGCGGGTCCAAAGGGGGAGGAAGACGGGCCCGCGCGCCCTGAACGGCTTCGTCGGGTCAGAAGAAGCCGAGCTTGTTGGGGTTGTAGCTGACCAGCATGTTCTTGGTCTGCTGGTAGTGGTCGAGCATCATCTTGTGGTTTTCACGCCCGATGCCGGACTGCTTGTAACCGCCGAAGGCCGCGTGCGCCGGATAGGCGTGGTAGTTGTTCACCCAGACGCGGCCCGCCTCTATCTCGCGGCCGAAGCGGTAGGCGCGGGTCCCGTCGCGGGTCCAGACGCCGGCGCCGAGGCCGTACATCGTGTCGTTCGCGATCGCGAGCGCCTCGGCCTCGTCCTTGAAGGTGGTGACGGACACCACCGGGCCGAAGATCTCTTCCTGGAAGACGCGCATCTTGTTGTGGCCCTTCAGGATCGTCGGCTGGATGTAATAGCCATTCGACAGATCGCCGTCGAAATGCGCGGCGTCACCGCCCACCAGCACCTCGGCGCCTTCCTCGACCCCGATTGTGAGGTAGGACATGATCTTGCTTTGCTGCTCGGCCGAGGCCTGAGCACCGACCATCGTCGCCATCTCGCGCGGGTCGCCCTGCTTGATGGCCTTCACGCGTTCGATGCAGCGGGCGATGAATTCCTCGTAGATGTCTTCCTGGATCAGCGCGCGCGACGGGCAGGTGCAGACCTCGCCCTGGTTGAAGGCGAACAGCACGAAGCCCTCGACCGCCTTGTCGAGGAAAGCGTCGTCCTGCGCCATCACGTCCGAGAAGAAGATGTTCGGGCTTTTGCCGCCCAGTTCCAGCGTGACGGGGATCAGGTTCTTGGTCGCGGCCTTCATGATGATGCGCCCGGTCTCGGTCGAGCCGGTGAAGGCGATCTTGGCGATGCGGTTGCTTTCGGCCAGCGGGCCGCCGACCTCGGCGCCCATGCCGTTGACGATGTTCAGCACGCCGTCGGGCAGCAGGTCGGCGATGCATTCGACCAGCACCATGATGGCGGCGGGGGTCTGTTCGGCGGGCTTCAGGACCACGCAGTTGCCAGCGGCCAGCGCGGGCGCGAGTTTCCACGCGGCCATCAGCACCGAGAAGTTCCACGGGATGATCTGGCCGACGACGCCCAGCGGTTCGTGGAAGTGATAGGCCACGGTGTCGTGGTCGATCTCGGACATCGACCCTTCCTGCCCGCGCAGCACACCCGCGAAGTAGCGGAAATGGTCGACCGACAGCGGAATGTCGGCGGCGGTGGTTTCGCGGATCGGCTTGCCGTTGTCCCACGTCTCGGCGGTGGCGATCAGGTCGAGGTTCTGCTCGATCCGGTCGGCGATCTTCAGCAGGATGTTCGAGCGCTCGGCGGCGGGGGTGCGGCCCCACGCGTCCTTGGCGGCATGGGCGGCGTCCAGCGCCAGTTCCACGTCCTCGGCGGTCGAGCGGGCGATCTCGCAGACCTTCGCGCCGGTGATCGGGGTGACGTTGTCGAAATACTGCCCCTTCACGGGGGCGACGAACTTGCCGCCGATGAAGTTGTCGTAGCGGCTTTTGAAAGGCGACGCATAGGTCTGCTGGACCTGAGTCATCTCGTTCATGGAAATCTCCTCCTGTGCGCCCGCTCCTCTGCAGGCGATAGAGGCAGAATGGACCCGTTCCGGCCCGCGCGGCAGACCGGGG
The DNA here is from genome assembly GCF_029168315.1 of Psychromarinibacter halotolerans. Taxonomy (NCBI): domain Bacteria; kingdom Pseudomonadati; phylum Pseudomonadota; class Alphaproteobacteria; order Rhodobacterales; family Paracoccaceae; genus Psychromarinibacter; species Psychromarinibacter halotolerans. Next base: position 66,904 of record NZ_JARGYD010000001.1, on the reverse strand, counting down.
CGGCAGGTGACGGCGTCCGACTGTCTCAGGACTGAGACAGTCGCGGCCGGGTTTCAGCCGATCCCCAGCCGTTTCATCCGGCGGTACAGTGTGGCGCGGCCCACGCCCAGCGCGCGGGCGGCCTCGGACACGTTGCCGCCGGCCCGGGCCAGCGCCCGGTTCACCGCCGCGCGTTCGGCGCGTTCGAAGCCGGTCGCCTCGTCCTCGCGGCCCAACAGGTCCGAGGCGGGGCGCGGCGTCAGCGGGCCCGCCGTTTCCAGTTCGAAACAGCGCCGCGCTTCGCGGGTGGCGCCGACGATGATGTCGTCGCTATCGACCGCCAGCAGCACCGCGCCGCCTGTGTCGTCGCTGTCGGCCACCACGATGCGGGCGGCGGGGAAGCTGGCGCGGAAGGTGTCAGTTTCGATCTGGCGGGCGGTCTGGGCGACCATCGCCTCGATCAGGCGGTTGAACGCCTCGGTCTGGTCAGCGCGGGCCGAGCTGACGTCGAGCGCCGCGACCACCGTGCCGTCGGGGCCGTAGATCGGCGCGTCCATGCAGCTCATGCCGATGTTGCGCGCCATGTAGTGTTCGTCGCGGTGGATGGTCAGCTGGCGCATCTCGGCAAGGCAGGTGCCGATGCCGTTGGTGCCCTCGGCGGCCTCGCTCCAGTCGGCGCCCTGCATCAGGCCCCACGACCGGAACACCGCCGCATCGGCGTCGCGGCACCGCTGGTCCAGCACGATGCCGCCCGCGTCGGTCAGCAGCACGCCGCAGCCGGAATGGCCGATCAGGCCGAACAGCTGGTCCAGCTTGGGCGCGGCGATTTGCAGGAACCGGTCCATCGCCTCGCGACGCAGGCGCAGACCGGTTTCGTCGACCACGCCCGGATCGTCGCGGCGCGCTGGGTCGAGGCCGTAGCGGGCGAAGGACCGCTGCCACGACGCGGCCAGACGCGACTGCGCCGCCGCGCGGCCCGATCCGACCGACTGAAGCACGCGGTCGACGTGCTTGCGTTGTCCCGTGGGCTGGCCCGTCATGGTGTCCTCCCGCCTCCCCTGCAGGTAACATTATTGCCTTCAGTTATGCGCGGACGCAACGGTTGCAATGCACCCACGCCGCGCGCCGGGTGCGTGGCGGGCGGGGATCGGGGGCGCTGCCCCCGTCGCACCGCAGGTGCGCTTGGAAAGGGCGGCGATGGGGGCTCTGCCCCCGTCGCTGCGCGGCTCCCCCGAGGTATTTTGAAAGAGAAGAAGCAGGCGGCGAAGGCGTGCGGGACTTTTGCGGATGGTGCCTTTTTCAGCGACTGCCACGCATTTGATGGGGTTCCGGACGGACAACCTTGTTTTTTGCCAGCCAAGCGGCCTAAACCGGGGAAAACGCCCGCAAATCAGCCTTCTGACCAGCAACAAGCCGGAGTCCGACCGGACAGATGTCGAAAACCGCCTCTTCCCTGCGTGCCCGCACCGCCGCCATTCTCGACCGCATCTACCCCGATCAGGATACCCATGCCCTTGCCGGCAAGGTGATCGAAGCCTTCTGGCCCGACGACGCGTCTCCGGCGCGGAAGCTGCCGCGCAAGGCGGGGAATTCGCTGTGGTCGCAGCGGGACGCGGTGATGATCACTTACGGCGACTCGATCATCGACGGGGTGCACAAGCCGCTGGACCTGCTGCTGGACTTCATGCTGAACCATCTGCAGGGGGCGGTGAACGGGGTGCATATTCTGCCGTTCTTCCCGTTCACGTCGGACGACGGTTTCGCCGTCACCGATTACCGCAAGGTGAACCCCGCGCTTGGCGAGTGGCAGGACATCACCCGGATCAGCCGTCATTTCCATTTGATGTCGGACCTTGTGTGCAACCACGTCTCGTCACAGGGGACGTGGTTCAACGCCTACCGGCAGGGACAGGAGCCGTTCGACAAGTTCTTCTACGAGGCCGATCCATCCGAGGACCTGTCGGAGGTGGTGCGTCCGCGGACCACGCCGCTGTTGCAGGAAGTCGAGACGGCGATGGGCGACCGGCATGTCTGGTGTACGTTCAGCCATGACCAGATCGACCTGAATTTCGAGAACCCCGAGGTGCTGCTGGAGATCCTGCGGATCATCCGGCTGCACGTCGACATGGGCGTGCGGATCATCCGTCTGGATGCGGTGGCCTTCATCTGGAAGGAGGTCGGCACCAAGTGCATCCACCTGCCCCAGACCCATGCGATCATCCAGCTGATGCGGCTGCTGGCGGATTACGCGTCCGAGCCGGTGATCCTGCTGACCGAAACCAACGTGCCCAAGGCCGAGAACCTGTCGTATTTCGGCAAGCGGAACGAGGCGCATTCGATCTACAACTTCCCGCTGCCGCCGCTGATCCTGTATTCGCTGCTGTCGGGGACCGCCAAGTATCTTGCCGCGTGGGCCCGCGCGATGCCGCCCGCGCCGCTGGGTTGCGCCTATCTGAACTTCACCGCCTCGCACGACGGCGTCGGGATGCGGCCCGCCGAGGGGCTGCTGCCCGAGGACGAGATCGCGCGGATGATCCAGACCGTGCAGTCTTCGGGCGGGCTGGTGTCGATGCGCGCCCTGCCCGACGGCGGCCAGTCGGTGTACGAGCTGAACACCTCGTATTTCTCGGCGATGACCCGCACCTTCGAGGGCGAGGACGACTTCAAGATCGCGCGGTTCGTCTGTTCGCAGACCATCGTGATGTCCTTGGAGGGCGTGCCCGCGTTCTACATCCACTCGCTGCTGGCGACGCCGAACGATCTGGACGGGGTCGAGCGGCGCAGCATGAACCGGGCGATCAACCGGCACCGCTGGGATTATCCCACGCTGCGGGCCCGGATGGCGGACCCGGGGTCGGAACAGGCGCGCATCCTGCCTGCGCTGGCCGAGCGGCTGCGGCTGCGGGCGCGCCAACCCGCGTTCCATCCCAACGCCACGCAGTTCACCCTGCCGCTTGATCCGCGCATCTTCGGCGTGTGGCGGCAGGCGCTGGACCGGACGCAGTCGATCTTCGCGCTTCACAACGTTTCGGCGGACACGGTCGAGATCCCGTCGTCGTCGCTGAACCTGATCGCGGACGAGGGCTGGGTCGACCTGCTGTCGGGCGAGCGGGTCGAGCCAGAAACGGACACGATCACCCTTGCCCCCTATCAGTGCCGGTGGATCACCAACGCGTTCTGAGGCGGCGGCGGACACCGTCGAAGACTGGCCTGCGGCGGTTTCGACAGGTCCGCCGCGGGCCGCACGATTCCCGTCGGCTTCGGGGTTGCGTGACAATGACGGTCGGCGCATCGCACCGTCGCGGCGGCGGAAACGGGCCGGCCAACGCGCGGAAGCCACAACCTTAGCGTGTCTTTTACGGTTATGATCGCCCCGTGCTGCGCGTGTGGCACAGCGGGCGCGCCCTGCCTTCGCCACAATAACCGCCTTGTTTCAGCCGCATTTCCCAGATCCCCGCTTCGCGCGTCGGGGCAATTGCGTGAAGGTATTTTCCACTATGGAGTGTGTCGCAGCGGGGGATTGCGCCCTTGGGTCAGTCGCACGCCCCGTCGCCCCGGCCCGAAATCAGGCAGAAATAAGTCGTTTCGTTGACCGAGTTCCGGCACAGGGCTACTTCCAATGCCAACAGAGTACGATTTTTCGATGGAGATGTATTCCAATGCGCACGATGGGCAAAACCCTGCTTGCCGCGGCGGTCGTGATCGCCGGTTCCCTGCCGGTGTCGGCCACCACGCTTTTCTCGAACCCCTTTGACGGGGAACGCGGCGGCAGCTGCACGTTCGAGTGCCGCGACGCCATCGGCGCCGAAAATTTCACTTTGACCGATAACTCGCTGATCGAGACGGTGTCCTTCGACGCCTATCTCAGCAACTGGGCCAACCCGATCGGCATGACTGTCAACTGGTCGCTGATGTCCGACGACGGCGCGAAGCCGGGCAGCGTGCTGGCCTCGGGCACCGCCGCGCCCACGCACCAGAAACGCGGGCAGGTCCCCGACAATTTTACCCACGTGACCTTCACGCTGGACATCGTCGACACGCTGCTGGGCGCGGGCGAGTACTGGCTGACGCTGGCCGTCGACACGCCGATGGCCGATCACGCCGTGTACTGGGCGCGCACCCGCTCTGGCGACATGATCAACAGCCGGTCGATGGACGGCGGCGCGACGTGGGACCAGCGCTATGCCCGGTCGTGGGGCGGCTTCGTGTTCTCGGTCGATGGCCAGTCGGGCGTTGCCCCTGCGGCGGCTGCCGCGGCGGTTCCGCTGCCCGCGGCCCTTCCGATGCTGGGGCTGGGCGTGGGCGTTCTGGCCGCCGCCGGAGCCCGCCGGCGTCGCCGCCGCGACTGACGGGCGGCGCAAGCGGCCCGACCGGACCACCGTTGAAACGCAAAACGCGCCGCCTGTTCGGGCGGCGCGTTTCGTTTTCGGATCGCGGCAGGCTTGTCCGCGTCACCCCTCGAACGGGATCGGCGCGAATTCCTCTTCATCCGCCGCCGCGGCGGCCTTCATTTCCGCCAGCAGGCCGGGGTCGGCGGCGTGCACGCGGCTCCAGTTCGGGATGAACGGGGTCTCGTGCGGGTTCTCAAGGAAGATCTGGCCCGCGCGCATGAGGTTCTCGGCGAACAGTTCGATCGTGCGCTCTTCCTTGTGGCGGTCGATGGTCAGGCCGTTCATCCGCGCATCGTTGGCGTAGACCTCGACAAGGTCCAGCGCGCGGCGGAAATAGGTGGCCTTCAGGGTGCGGAAGATGTTCGGGGTGAACACCGTGCCCTCGGCGGCCAGCTTGCGGAACACGGCCTTGCAGATGTCGGTCGACATCCGGTTCAGTCCGCCTGCCGCGTCCTCTTCCGACACGTCCTGATGCTTGTGGTCGTAGGCGTCCGAAATCTCGACCTGACACACGGCGTTGCGGCCAAGGTTGCGCCATGCCTCGGACAGCACGCCGATCTCCAGACCCCAGTCCGAGGGGATGCGCAGGTCGGGCAGCATCCCGGTGCGCAGCGCGAACTCTCCCGACAGCGGATAGCGGAACGCCCGCAGGTAATCGATATAGTCGTTGTCGCCGATCACCTTCTTCAGCGCGATCAGCAGCGGCGACACCAAAAGACGCGATACCCGGCCGTTCAGCTTGCCCTGCCCGATGCGCGGATAGAACCCTTTGGACAGCTGGTAGCTGAAGTTCGGGTTGGCCACCGGATAGACCAGACGGGCCAGCATCTCGGCCTCGTAGGTAACGATGTCGCAATCGTGGATCGCCATCACCGCGCTGTCGGCGCAGGCGATCAGATAGCCGATGCAGGACCAGACGTTCTTGCCCTTGCCCGGCTCTTGCGGCGCCAGCCCCAGATCGTCCAGCTTCGCCCCCAGCGCCTTCATCCGGGGGCTGTCGTTCCAGATCACGACGTGGTTCTGCGGCAGACGCGAGAAATAGTCCCGCGCCATGCGGTACTGGCGCTCGTCGGCCCGGTCGAGGCCGATGATGATCCGGTGCAGGTAGCGGACCTTCGACAGCTCGTCGAGGATGCCGGACAGCGCCTGCGCCTCGAGCTCCGAGTACAGCGACGGCAGGATCAGCGAGATCTTGCGGGTCTGCGCGAAGGTCTCGAGCTCGTAGATCAATTCCTCGACCGGACGCGTCCGGAGATTGTGGAATTGCGCGATGTTACCGTTCTGGTGAAAGTCAGCCATGTCCCGAAAGCCTTCCCGTCAGCCTGTCGTTGCCCCAAGATCTTGAAGTAGCGCCAGAACCGCGGCGTTCCAACCCGTCGGGCCGGTTTGCGCGGTGCGGCGGATGGCCCCCGTGTCCTCGCCCGCGAGGCGGGGCAGCGGGGTGCCGTGATCGTTGCGCACGATGACGCCGTGGGTCGCATGTTCCAGCATCTCGACATCGTTCGGCGCGTCGCCAAGGGCGATGGTCGTGTCCGCGCCCAGCCGCGTCGCGACTTCGCGCATGGCGTCCGCCTTGGTGCGGCCCAGCGACAGGGTCAGGAACCGGCCACCGTGGCGGGCAGAGACACCCTGCCGGTCCAACGCGTCCAGAAACCGGGCCAGTTCGCCGTCGTCGCCGGACCACAGGCCCGGCTCTGAATGGCACCGCTGCCGCGCCAGCGCCGCGCCTTTCGGCGGCAGGCCGGTGATGTCGGCGACCTCGGCGTCGGTCATGTCGCCAAATCCCCGATAGCGGGCGCGCAACGCGGCAGGCACCGCGTCCAGCGCGGCCCGGATCCGGCGATAGGCGGCGTCCGCCTCGGCCTCGGCGCCCGGCTCCAGCACACCGGCGCCGTTCTCGACGATCATCGGCGCGTCGCCCAGCCCCAGCTCGGCGTGCAGCGGCGCCATCTCGGCCCCGGTCTTGGAACTGGCCAGCACCAAGGGGACCGACGCCGCCTTCAGCGCCGCCAGCGCCGGGGCGGCCGGGGCGTGGGAATAGCTGTCGTGATCCAGCAAGGTGCCGTCCAGATCGGTGAAGATGACCAGTCGCATCGGATCCCCTGCCCTCGCGCATTCGGCACCAGCATCGGGGATCGCCGCAGGATTGGAAAGACACGGCGACCGAAATTCTGCGCCGCGGCACGCGCCGCACCGACGGGATCGCGGGCGTGGCACGCAAGCCCGCCGCCCAGCGAGCGCCACGATTTTGTTAAACTGTCGGTGACTTTACGTGGTAAACAAACCTCGGGACGGGACAGCACAGTGACGCGGGCGCGATGATCGGCCGCAAGGCCGGGATCGCCCGACGCGCCGCTTGCATTCCCCCCGCTCACCTGAGACTTTGTCTCATCCCACTCGCCGAAGGCCAAGGGAGGCCACCGATGACCACGTTCACCCTCAAGCGCCGCCTGCAGCTGGTCTGCGCGCTGTTCCTGCACGTTCCGCTTGTCGCCATCGTGGCCTATGCCGTTTCGACCGGCTTCACGCAGCACCTGACGATCATGGGCATCGCGCTTGGCTCGACCCTGCTGGCAACGCTTCTGGCGGTTCCCTACATCGGACGCGCGATGGACGACGCCCTGCCCACTCCGGCGGAATGATCTGCGGGCATACGATCCCGGCTTCGACGCGGGATCAGAAGAACAGGTAGAAAATCCACGCCAGCAACGCGACTTTCGCCGCCACGACCGCGACCACAAGGCCACGGTTTTCCGGCGCGAGCAACGCATCCAGGAATCCCGGGCGCGATGCCACCGTGTCGCCCCACAGCGACGCCTCGATCGCGCGCTGCACCCGCGCCGGCGGCGCGACTTCCGGCACCTCGTCCTCGTCGCACAGGGTCGACAGGCGCGCGTTCCAGAACTGCATCGCGGCGCGCAGCTCGGGGTCGCGCGCGACCTGCCGCAGCGCATGGCGTCGCTCTTCGCCTTCCAGAAGGCCAAGCGCGAGTTCCCCTGCGAGTGCTGTTTTTTCGTCTTCCAAGACGCCGGCCGCCTCCTGCGGATCTGCTGCGGGCTGACACGAACGCCAGAGTGCCGCAAACGGCACCCCGGTTCAACGTTTCCGGCCCTGATGCAGACATCCACGCGTGGGTTACGGAAAAGTTTCACCGCCGGATCAATTTTCTGTCAGACCAAGATTCCGCGCGCGCGCCCCTTCTTCTCTTTAAAAATACCTCGGGGGAGCCGCGCAGCGGCGGGGGCAGAGCCCCCATCGCCCCCTCTCGGATAAAACGTCAAAGCGGCCCCGGCAGCCGCTCTTCGCTTAGCATCACGTTCGCCTCGACCGAGCCGACGCCCGGCAGGGCCATGATCCGCCGCCGCAGGACGCGTTCGAAATCGGCAAGGTCGCGGGCCACCACGCGCAGGCGATAGTCGTACAGGCCAAGGACATGCTCGACCCGTTGCACCTCGGGGATCGCGCCGAGGATGCGTTCGAAGTCGTCCAGCGACACCCGGCCCTTGGTCGCCAGCTTCACGCCAAGAAACACCGTCACGCCAAAGCCGAGCTTTTCGGCGTCCAGATCCAGCCGCCGCCCCCGGATCGCGCCGGACCGGTACAGCCGCTGCACCCGGCGCCATGCGGCGGGCTGGCTCAGGCCGACCATGCGGCCCAGTTGCCCCGCCGACCGGGTCGCGTCCTCGGACAGCAGCAGCAGCAGGCGGCGGTCGGTGTCGTCAAGGTCCGTCACGTCGTCCGTCATACCGGCAGCCACTCTTCGGCCTTCACGGTGGCGACATGCACCAGCGCCTCGATGTCCGCGATATGCGGCAGGGTCAGGATGTGGTCGCGGTAGATCCGCTGATAATCCTTCATGTCCCGCGCGATCACGTACAGCCGCACGTCGACCTTGCCGAGGAACGTCTGGATCTCGATCACCTCGGGCACCTTGCGGGCGGCGGCAAGCAGCTCGTCGAAGGCGTTCTGCTGGGTCTTGTCCAGCGTCACCCGCAGCGACACCTCGACGGTCCAGCCCATCGCGCGCCAGTCGATCACCGCGCGGGTGCCCCGGATCACGCCCGTGTCCTTCAGCTTGTCCAGCCGCCGCTGGGCCTGCGCCACCGACAGCCCGGCGTGCTCGGCAAGGTCGCCCACTCCGCGCGCCGGATCGTCCTGCAACAGGCGCAGCAATCGCCTGTCCGTGTCATCAAGCATGATTTTCTCGCCATTCCGCAATTTGGCGCATGATTATCACGAAATGGCGGCGCATTCCATGCCCCGCATGTCTCGCGCCTTTTTTCGCGGCAGTTTAGGAACGGGGTCGAACTCAAACCGGAGGACCCGATCATGCGCGTCTATTACGACCGTGACTGCGACATCAACCTGATCAAGGACAAGAAGGTAGCGATCCTGGGCTATGGCTCTCAGGGCCACGCCCACGCGCTGAACCTGCGCGACTCGGGCGCCAAGAACCTTGTCGTCGCCCTGCGCGAAGGCTCTGCCTCGGCCAAGAAAGCCGAAGCCGAGGGCCTGACCGTCATGGGTATCGCCGAAGCCGCCGCGTGGTGTGACCTGATCATGTTCACCATGCCCGACGAACTTCAGGCCGAGACCTACAAGAAGTACGTCCACGACAACCTGAAGGAAGGCTCTGCCATCGCCTTCGCCCACGGCCTGAACGTGCACTTCGGCCTGATCGAGCCGAAGCCCGGCGTCGACGTCATCATGATGGCGCCGAAGGGCCCCGGCCACACCGTGCGTGGCGAATACACCAAAGGCGGCGGCGTGCCCTGCCTTGTGGCGGTCGACAACGACGCATCGGGCAAGGCGCTGGAAATCGGCCTGTCCTACTGCTCGGCCATCGGCGGCGGCCGCTCGGGCATCATCGAGACCAACTTCCGCGAGGAATGCGAAACCGACCTGTTCGGCGAGCAGGCCGTGCTGTGCGGTGGCCTTGTCGAGCTGATCCGCATGGGCTTCGAGACCCTCGTGGAAGCCGGCTATGCCCCCGAGATGGCCTATTTCGAGTGCCTGCACGAAGTGAAGCTGATCGTGGACCTGATCTACGAAGGCGGCATCGCGAACATGAACTACTCGATCTCGAACACCGCCGAGTACGGCGAGTACGTGTCCGGCCCGCGCATCCTGCCCTACGACGAAACGAAGGCGCGGATGAAAGCGGTCCTGACCGACATCCAGACCGGCAAGTTCGTGCGTGACTTCATGCAGGAAAACACCGTCGGCCAGCCGTTCTTCAAGGCGACCCGTCGCATCCACGACGAGCACCAGATCGAAGAAACCGGCGAGAAGCTGCGCGGCATGATGCCGTGGATCTCGGCCGGCAAGATGGTCGACAAAGAAAAGAACTGATCCCGCGACACATCGCGCGACACGCTTTCGATCGCCGGCCCCTTGGGGCCGGCGATTTCATTTCAGGGGGTTAGCCATGCGTTTCCGGCAACCCCGTCAACCAGGACCGATGCGGACCTTTCCAATCGCCCCGCCCGGGCGTAGCGCAGGCTCTCGCTTCTAAAAGTCCCTTACGCCTAACGATACGAACGAAACTGTCCCGGATTCTAACATGTCAGATACACTGACCACGCCGGGCGCGACCGCCGCGCCCACCAAGCCCGTCAACGCCCCGCACAAGGTTCTGCTGGCCAGCCTGATCGGCACCACCATCGAATTCTTCGATTTCTACATCTACGCCACCGCCGCCGTGCTGGTGTTCCCCGCGCTGTTCTTCCCGGGGTCCGACCCGATGAACGCGCTGCTGGCGTCCTTCGCGACCTTCTCGATCGCGTTCTTCGCACGGCCCTTCGGCGCGGTGGTCTTCGGCCACTTCGGCGACCGGGTCGGCCGCAAGGCGACGCTTGTCGCGGCGCTGCTGACAATGGGCGTCTCGACCGTCGTGATCGGCCTGCTGCCGACCTACGCCCAGATCGGCGTCGCGGCCCCTGCCCTGCTGGCGCTGTGCCGCTTCGGCCAAGGCTTCGGACTGGGCGGCGAGTGGGGCGGCGCGGTGCTGCTGGCCACGGAAAACGCGCCTCCGGGCAAGCGGTCGTGGTACGGCATGTTCCCGCAACTGGGCGCGCCGGTCGGGCTGTTCCTGTCGTCGAGCTTTTTCTGGGTCCTGCTGCATTTCATCAGCGAGGATGCGCTGCTGACGTGGGGTTGGCGCCTGCCGTTCCTGTCGTCGCTGCTGTTGATCGGGCTTGGCCTGTGGGTCCGCCTGTCGATCAGCGAGACACCCGAGTTCGCGAAGGCCGTCGAGAAGGACGAGCGCGCCGCCGTGCCGGTGGCCGAGATCTTCAAGGGCCACAAGCGCAGCCTGTTCCTTGGCACCTTCGTGGCGCTGGTGACCTTCGTGCTGTTCTACATCTGCTCGGCGTGGCTGCTGTCGTACAACGTGCAGGTCGCCCAGATCGCGTTCCTCGATGCGCTGCTGATCCAGATCTACGGCTCGGTCATCTTCGCGGCGGCCATCGTCGTCGCCGGCATGGTGGCCGACAAGACGGGGCGGTATGCGTTCCTGATCGTCGTCACCGCGCTGATCGCCGCGTTCTCGTTCCTGCTGTCGCCGATGCTGGGCGGCGGGCTGGCCGGGATCTATGGCTTCGTGACCGTCGGGATGTTCCTGATGGGCCTGACCTATGGCGTCATCGGCGCCGCGCTGGCCGCGCCCTTCCCGACGCATGTGCGCTATACCGGGTCGTCGCTGACCTTCAACTTCGCGGGCATCTTCGGCGCCTCGCTGGCGCCCTATGCCGCGACCTATCTGCAGTCGACCTACGGCCTGTCCCACGTCGGCTATTACATGCTGGGCGCTGCGGCGATCACGATGGCCTGTATCCTTGCGATGGGCCGCAACAAGGTCTGAGACCAAGCCAAGGGCGATCCCCCGGTCTGCCGGACCCGATCCGGCGGCCGGGGTGTCCCCGCCCCCAAGGACGTGCCACTCTGCCCCGACAACACGGGAGACCGACGTGGCCGTCCTCATCTCATTCTCCGGTCTGCCCGGAACAGGGAAAAGCACCGTCGCGCGGGCGTTGTCGCGCGAGACCGGCGCCGTTTACCTGCGGATCGACGCGATCGACGCCGCCATTTGGGCCCGTGATCCCGACCGCGACATCGGACCCGAAAGCTATCACATCGCCGCCGCGCTGGCCGTGTCCAACCTTGAGATTGGGCACGACACGATTGTCGATTGCGTGAACCCGTGGGACCTGACGCGGGCCATTTTCACGGACGCCGCCACACGTGCGGGCGCACGGTTCCTTGGCGTCGAGACGCGGTGTTCCGATGCCGCCGTGCACAGGGCCCGCATCGAACAACGCAAAGCAGAGGTGCCGGGGCTGAAGCTGCCGGACTGGCAGGCGGTTCTGGACCGCGACTACACGCCGTGGGACACGGCGGACGTCCGGCTGGATACCTGCCGCCTTAGCGTGGCGGACAGCGTCGAGCGGATCACCCGCACGCTGTAGCCAGACCGATCAGGCGTCGCTGCCCTGCTTGAGACGGAACGCCGCGTCGATCTTCGGCGCATTGGTGCACCACTGGTCGCCTTTGACCTGCCAGACCGCATCGCGGACCTCGGCGCGGACGACGATCCGGTCGTCCGAGACGTCGACGATATGCGCCGGCAGCATTCCAATGAACAGCATGAGAGCTTCGGTGGTGAGACACATGGGATAGATCCTTTCTGCCCGGTCTTGTCCTCCCACATCTGAAAACTGTGCCGCGCAGTCGGGTTTGACCATGCCGGACCCCCGAAAATGCTGCACCGCAGCAAATGCGCGCGGCCCAGAGGTTCTGAATGCCGTTAAAGTGGGCGGCACGCCCGAAAAACCGGCACCTTTGGCCTAGATTTCTCTGTACCGGCGCCGGCATCGCCCTATCGTCGGAGTGAGACCCCGAGGGAGCCAGCCATGAAGTTCGAACGCGTCACCCTGCCAGAGCAACCCTATATGTATGTCGAGCGCGCGTGCCCGATGGCCGAGATCGGCCAGCACATGGGCACCGCCTTTACCGAGCTGTTCGATTTCTTCGCCCGACACGGTATCCAGCCGCAGGGCGGGCCGATGGCGGTCTATCCCTCGATGCCGTCCGCCGACACGGTGCGGTTCCGTTGTGGGGCGCTGGTGCGGGCCGAGGATCTGGGCAAGGGCGAACGCATGGTCCAAGGCGGCACCCTGCCCGAGGGGCCTGCGATGAAGACTGTGCACGTCGGACCCTATTCGACGCTGAACCAGACGCATGGCGCGCTGTGGGACCACATCACCGAAGAAGATCTGGATGCGGCGATGCCGGTCTGGGAAATTTACATCGACGATCCGCAGAAGACGCCCGAAGGCGATCTGCGGACCGAGGTGTACCGGGCCCTGAGCGAGGGACGCTAGGCGCGTTCAGGAAACGCCGGCTGCCTCGACCTCGGCGACGATGCCGTCGACGACCTGCGTCAGCAGCGCCTCGTCCTCGCACTCTGCCATGACGCGGATCAGGGGCTCCGTCCCGGATTTGCGGATCAGAAGCCGCCCGCTGCCGTTCAGGCGCGCCTCGGCGTCGCCGATGGCGGACTTGACGTTGGCCAGCGCCAGCGGTTCGGTTCCGGCGGCGTAGCGGACGTTCTTTAACAGCTGCGGGACGCGGTCGAAGCTGACCGACAGGTCCGAGGCCCGGCGGTTGCCTTCGACCATCGCCGACAGGAACTGCAGGCCCGCGATCAGGCCATCGCCGGTGGTGGCGTAGTCGGTCATCACGATGTGGCCCGACTGTTCGCCGCCAAGGTTCCAGCCGCCCGCGCGCATCCGCTCGACGACATAGCGGTCACCCACCGGGGTGCGTTCCAGCGTGATGCCCCGGCCACCAAGGAAGCGTTCCAGCCCGAGGTTCGACATCACCGTCGCGACCAGCGTGTTGCCCGCCAGCCGCTGGCTTTCGGCCCAGCGGGCCGCGAACAGCGCCATTATCTGATCGCCGTCTGCGACCTCTCCGTTCTCGTCAAGGATCATCACCCGGTCGGCGTCGCCATCAAGGCAGATGCCAACGTCGGCCCCGGTCTCGCGGATGGTGCGGGCGGCAAGCGCGGTGTCGGTCGACCCGCAGCCGTCGTTGATGTTGGTGCCGTTGGGCGAGGTGCCGATCGAGATGACCTCGGCCCCTAGTTCCCACAGCACCTCGGGCGCGGCGCGGTAGGCGGCGCCGTTGGCGCAATCCACCACGACCTTCAGCCCGTTCAGGCGGCGGCCCGTCGGGAAGGTGGTCTTGGCGAATTCCATGTACCCCCGGCGGCCATCGTCAATCCGACGGGCGCGGCCGATGTTCTCCGGGCGGGCATAGTCGATCTCGCCCTCCAGCAGTGCCTCGATCTCGGCCTCGGCGTCGTCCGACAGCTTGAAGCCGTCGGGGCCGAACAGCTTGATGCCGTTGTCCTGGTGCGGGTTGTGGCTGGCCGAGATCATGATGCCCACGTCGGCCCGCATCGAATGCGTCAGGAAGCCCACGGCGGGGGTGGGCACCGGGCCCAGCAGCAGCACGTTCATGCCGGTCGAGGTCAGCCCCGCCGTCAGCGCGTTCTCGATCATGTAGCCGGACAGCCGCGTGTCCTTGCCGATCACCACGCGGTGGCCGTTGGTGCCGTCCTTGCGGAAGAAGCGGCCGGCTGCCGCGCCAAGGCGCAGGGCAAGGTCCGCCGTCATCGGGTAGCTGTTCGCGCGGCCGCGAACACCGTCGGTGCCGAAAATCTTACGTGTCATGCCCTAACCTCGTTCCATGAACGGCCGGTGCGGGCTGATCGCCCGTCTTCCTGAAGCCTGTCTGCCGTGCAGCATATCATGGACCTACGACCGCTGACACCCGTCGCGGCGCGCACCGGCGACAGGGCGCCGGGCCGGAACGCAGCGTCGTCCGCCGCGCGCGGGTCAGGGCATGTGGTAGAAGTGGTGAACGCCGATGGTCGTGGTACGCGGAAAGCGGCTGGCCCAATAAGGATCGACAGCAACGGTATGGTAGTGCGTCGCGCCGCGCGTCAGGCGACGGTCAACGCCGCCCAGCATCAGCGCGGCGATCTTGCCCGCCCGCTCGAACGACAGGGGCTCGTGCACGGTTTCCGGGGCGCCGTCGCAGGTATAGCTGAACTGGCACTGGTATTTGCGGCCCGTGCCCTGCTTGACCACGCCGCAGACGCTGTTCGGGAACTCGGCCCGGTCGACGCGGTTCAGGATCACCTCGGCCACGGCGAACTGGCCACGGATGCTTTCGCCGCGCGCCTCGAAATACAGGGCTTCGGTCAGGCAGCTCCATGCGTCGCCGCCTTTCGGCGTCGGCAGAGCGTCGAGAAACGCGGCCGAGAATTCCACCCCTTCCGGTACGTCCGGCCGGGCGCCACGGGTCGGCAGGTTCGCAAGCCGTTCAAGGCGGCCCACGCCGATGCGTTCCAGCGCCGTGCGTTCGCGTGTGAGAAGGTCGGTCAGGCGGCCGTTCAGGGCGATGCCGGGATCGTTCGCTTCGCTAAGCACTTCATCGGCAGTCGCCACGCCGCCCACGGAGACCGCAGCAACAATGAATGCCGTCTGTACGAGACGCCGGATACCCATAACATTTCCCCCAGCTGTGCCCGCAACAGGCACAATCCAACCTGAGACGAGGGATAGTCTAAAAAACAAGACTGAGTCGAGTCTTGCCAGCCGGGCTAATGGCACTAGCGCGGCAAAAGCAAGCGTTAAAATTACAAATTATTGTTTTTTGCGAACCATGTGGTGCAAGGGATTCCAACGACTTGGCCGAATGGCCTAGTCCTTCGGATTCAAAAGCGCCAGATGCGCCGCGGCCAACCGCACCACGGGCACGCGGAACG
Organism: Psychromarinibacter halotolerans; assembly: GCF_029168315.1. Lineage (NCBI taxonomy): Bacteria > Pseudomonadati > Pseudomonadota > Alphaproteobacteria > Rhodobacterales > Paracoccaceae > Psychromarinibacter > Psychromarinibacter halotolerans. The sequence continues at coordinate 51,697 of NZ_JARGYD010000001.1, read as the reverse complement.
GAGAGCACGAGACATAATCGAATCCGACGTCGCGGCAGAAGGCGATTGATTCGGCGTTCCCGGCGTGTTCGCCGCAGATCGACAGCACGATGTCGGGGTCCGTCGCCCGTGCCCGTTCGGCGCCCAGCTTCAACAGCTCGCCCACCCCGTCGACGTCCAGCATGTGAAACGGATCTTCGCGGAACACGCCCTGGTTCACGTAGTCCGACATGAAGCGGCCCGCGTCGTCGCGCGACAGGCCATAGGTCATCTGGGTCAGGTCGTTGGTGCCGAAGGACATGAACGCCGCGTGCTGGGCGATCTCGTCGGCGCGCAGGCAGGCGCGCGGGGTCTCTCCCATCACACCGAGGCGATAGTCGAACGGCTTGCCGCGTTCGTTGCGGACGGCGGCGGCGACGGCATCGATGCGGGTCTTCACCAGCTCGACCTCGCGGTTGGCGGACACCAGCGGGATCATGATCTCGGGGACGATGGGGTCGCCGTTGCGGCTGGCCTCGATCGTGGCCTCGAAAATTGCGCGGGCCTGCATCTCGTAGATCTCGGGCATGGCGATGCCCAGCCGCACGCCGCGCATCCCCAGCATCGGGTTGAACTCGGTCAGCTGCTCGACCCGGCGGGTGATCTCGGCGATCGGCAGGTCCAGCGATTCCGCCAGCCCGCGCATCGCGCTGCGGTCGGTCGGCAGGAATTCGTGCAGCGGCGGGTCGAACAGGCGGATGCAGACCGGCAGGCCCTGCATGATCTCGAACAGTTCGACGAAGTCGGCCCGCTGCATCGGCAAGAGTTGTTCCAGCGCCGCCGCGCGGTCGCCAGCGGATTTGGCGAAGATCATCTCGCGCATGACCGTCAGGCGGTCCTGTTCGAAGAACATGTGCTCGGTCCGGCACAGCCCGATCCCCTGCGCCGCAAAGCTGCGTGCCAGACGTGCATCCGCAGGCGTGTCGGCGTTGGCGCGGATGCCGATGTCGCGCACCGCATCGGCCCAGCTGAGAAGCGAGCGGAAGCTGTCGTCGAGCGCCGGTTCCAGCATCGGGACGGCGCCGGCCAGCACCTCGCCCGTGCCGCCGTCGATGGTGATCTCGTCCCCTTCGGCAAAGACCTTGCCCTCGGCGGTGGTCAGCGTCTTGCTGCGGTGGCTGATGGTGACGGACGATGCCCCCACCACGCACGGCAGGCCCAGCCCGCGCGCGATCACTGCCGCGTGGCTGGTCATGCCGCCGCGTTCGGTCAGGATGCCGCGCGCGGCGTGCATCCCGCGGATGTCCTCGGGCGCGGTTTCGCGGCGGACAAGGATGCAGGGCTCGTCCCGCGCCGCCGAGGCTTGCGCCGCCGTCGAGCTGAACACGATCTTCCCGCGCGCCGCGCCGGGGCTGGCGCCGATGCCGCGCGTGGCCAGCACGCGCTTGGCGGTCGGGTCGATCTGCGGGTGCAGGACCTCTGTCAGGGCGCGGGGGGCGATGCGCAGAAGCGCGTCGGACTGCGGGATGATGCCGTCGTCGGCCAGCGCGACCGCGATCCGCACCGCCGCGCGGCTGGACCGCTGGACACGCAGGGCATCAAGGATGCGCAGGTTGCCGTCCTCGATCGTGAATTCCAGCTGCATCTCTTCGCGCAGCTTCTCGCGGCACAGCGCGCCATAGCGGCACAGGTCCGCGAAGATCTCTGGCACGATCTCTTCCAGCGAGGGGCCGCGTTCGTCGCGGGTGAGATAGACCTGCCCCTTGCCGGGCTTCAGCGCGTCGCGGCTTTGGCTTTGGCAGCGGTAGCGGCCGGTGATCTGCGGCTCGCCCGTGGCGGGGTCGACGAACTGGATCACCCCTGCCCCGGATTCCCCCGGCCCCACGCCCAGCGCCATCCGCTGCACCACAAGGCCCAGACCGGCATCGGCGGGCGCGCCCTTGGCCTGCCGCAGCAGGCGCGCGGTGGTGCCACCCCACGCCCGCGCCATCGAGCGCAGGACTTCGCCCAGTTGCGCGGCGGGGTCTTGCGGGAAGGGATCGTCGGTTTCGTCCTGATAGGTGTCCAGCGCGCGGTCCAGCGCCTTGCGGTCCACCTTTTCCGGCTGTTCGAACATATCGGGGTCCAGCCGCGCGACATGGACCGAGTACGCCTGCACGAACCGCAGATACAGCGCCGTCGCCGCCGGTTCGCCAAGGCTTTCGGACAACGCCGCGTGGCGGTCCCAGTTCATGCCGATGTTCAGGATCGCGCCGGGGCCGCCCCAGTCGGGATCTTCGCTGGAGGGCCGCACCGACAGCAGCGGGTCGGACCCGAATTCCGACAGGATCGACGTCATCGACGGAAGCTGCCCCGCCGCGATCCGGGTCACCGTTTCGAAGCTTAGCGCGACGGTCGTCGGCACCGGCAGGTTCAGACGGATCAGCCGCTGCAGGCACTTCGCCCGGCCACCATGCGTGTGCACGCTGATCGGCGCGGTCGCTGTGATGTGGACGAATGGCTTGAGGGTGACGATCTTCTGCACTGCGGCATCTCCGCTCGGTCGCGTCATGATAGCGTTCGCGCCCCTTCGGGCAACATTAAAGCACGACTTCGCGGCAATCGCGTGGCATGTCGCCGCCCCGACCGGACAGGTCCTGCGGGGCCGAAGCAGCGGTTCGTGTCAGCCGTCCAGCCGGGTCAGGTCGGCGACGCCAACACAGGTCTGGCGGATACGGCTGAGCAGGTTCAGGCGGTTACGGCGCACCACGTCGTTGTCGGTGTTGATCTGCACAGCCTCGAAAAAGGCGTCGATCGGTGCGCGCAACTGGGCCATCGCGGCCATCGCGGTTTCGAAATCCTCGGACTGCATCGCGGGCTTGATCCGCTTGTCGGCGTCGTCCAGCGCCGCGAACAGCCCCTTCTCGGCCGGATCGTCGGCGAATTTCACGTCGGCGCCGAAGCTGTATTCGACGCCGTCCTTCTCTTCGGCCTGACTGAGGATGTTGTTGGCGCGCTTGAAGCCCGCGACAAGGTTCGCCCCGTCCTCGGTCTTCATGAAGCCCGCCAGCGCGGTGGCGCGGTTGACCAGCAGTGCAAGGTCGTCGTTGCCGTCCATCGACAGGCAGGCGTCGATGACGTCGTGCGGGATGCCCTCGTCGCGCAGGTGGACCTTCAGGCGGTCGTGGAAGAAGGACAGGAGGTCGGCGGCGTCCGCGCCCGGGTAGCCCTTGGCGAACACCTCGGTCAGGTTCAGGCGCAACTGGTTCGTCAGCACCAGCCGGATCACTCCCAGCGCAGCACGGCGGAGCGCATAGGGGTCCTTGGACCCGGTGGGCTTTTCGTCGATGGCCCAGAAGCCGGTCAGCGTATCGATCTTGTCGGCCAGCGCCACGGCGATGGACACGGGGCCCGTGGGCACCTCGTCCGAGGGGCCAAGCGGCTTGTAGTGCATTTCACAGGCTTCGGCGACGGCCTCTGGCAGACCGGCGTGGGCGGCATAGTATCGGCCCATGATGCCCTGAAGCTCGGGGAACTCGTAGACCATTTCGGACACGAGGTCGGCCTTGCAGATGCGCGCGGCCTCGTCCGCGAGGTCCGGAGAGGCGCCGACCATCGGCGCGATCTCGGACGCCAGCGCGGCGACGCGGCCCACCTTGTCGCCCACGGTGCCCAGTTGCGCGTGGAAGGTGACGGCGGACAGACCTTCGGCCAGCCCGGTCATCCCCTGCCGTTCGACGGTGCGCAGGTCGTTTTCCCAGAAGAACTTGGCGTCCGACAGGCGGGCGGCCAGCACCTTCTGGTTGCCCGCAAGGATCGTGGCGCCTTCGTCGGCGGTCTCGATGTTCGCGACGGTGACGAACTTCTCGATGCGGCCGGTCTTGGGGTTGCGGACCGAGAAGAACTTCTGGTGTTCCTTCATCGAGGTCTGAAGCACCTCGGGCGGCAGGCCAAGGAAGTCTTCGCCGATGTCGCCCATCAGCACGACCGGCCATTCGACCAGCCCCGCGACCTCGGCAAGCAGGCCCTTGTCCTCGACGACCTCAAGGCCCCGCGCGAAGGCGGCGTTGTGGGCGTCGGTCCAAATGTGGTCGGCGCGCTCTTCGGCGCGCAGGATCACCTTGGCGCGCTTGAGCTTCACCTCGTAATCCTCGAACGACGTTACCGAAAAACGGCCCGACCCCATGAAGCGGTGGCCTTCCGTCGTGTCGCCCGCCTTGATGCCGTCGACGTCCATCGGAACGACGGTGGCGCCGGCTTCGTCCGACATCAGGCACAGGATCGAATGCAGCGGACGCACCCAGCGCAGGCTGCCCGCGCCCCAGCGCATCGACTTGGGCCACGGGAAGTTGCGGATCGCGTTTTCCAGAACCTCGGCGACGATCTCGGCCGCCGGGCGGCCGGGGCGTTCGATCACGGCGAAGTAGACCTGCCCCTTCTTGTCGTCGCGCGCTTCAAGCTGGTCCTTCGTCAGCCCGGTCGAGCGCAGGAAGCCCTCTAGCGCCTTTTCCGGCGCGTCGGTGCGCGGGCCCTTGCGTTCCTCGCGGGTGGTGGGGCTTTCGGCCAGCAGGCCCTCGACCGTCAGCACCAGTCGGCGCGGGGTCGAAAAGGCGCCCGCGTGGGCATAGGTCAGGCCGGCCTCGACCATGCCGTCGGTGACAAGACGCTTCAGGTCCTGCGCGGCGCGCGTCTGCATCCGGGCGGGGATCTCTTCCGAGAACAGCTCTATCAGAAGGTCGGGCATGTCAGTCCTGGTATGTCTCGTTCAGCTGGTGCCACGCGTAGGCGCGCCCGTCATCGAAGACGGCGACCACGCGGTCAACCCCGTCGTGTATGTTCTTCTCGCCCAGAAAGGCGATGGCGTCTCCTGCGGCCAGCGCCTCGCCGATCTCGCGGGCGTCGAAACAGTCGAACCATTCGGGCGCGTTCAGCGGGTCGGCGGCGTCGTAGATCACGAACTGTTCCGTCAGCCCGGCGATGGACCGCCCGGTTTCGAAACAGGCGCGGAACCGGATCGGGGAACTGTCGCCGTCGATCGCCTGCAGCGCGTCGGTCAGGATCGGTTCGGGTTCCTCGCTGGCGATGCCGGTCATGCGGATCTCGACCTCGGCGGGATCGAGTTGCACGTAGAAGGCATAGACCTGCAGATAATAGATCGAGATGCCGGTCACGAGCGCAGCGAGCACGATCACGCCTCCTACCAGTTTTCCGTTCATGCATAGGCCTCCGGACGGGGTTGTCGGGTAGACCGAACGGGGGCGGCTTGCAAGCGTCTTCGGCAACAAACGCGGGCGTCGCGCCGCTTCGCGGCCCACGCCATTCCCGATTGTCGGCCGCCCGCAAACGTGCCATTTCCGGCCCATGCGGACCGAGATCATCATCTCTACCTATAACGCGCCAAGGTTCCTGCACCTGACGCTGACCGGCATCCTTGGGCAGGATGTCCGGCCCGACAGCATCGCCATCGCCGACGACGGGTCCGGCCCCGAGACGTTGCGGGTGATCGAGGCGTTCCGCACCGCGCACCCGAAGATCCCGGTGCGCCATGTCTGGCACGCGGACAACGGGTTTCGGAAGAACGTGATCCTGAACCGGGCGACCGAAAGCTCGGATGCCGATCACCTGATCTATACCGACGGCGACTGCCTGCTGGCGCCGGGCTTCGTCGCGCGTCACCGGCAAATGGTACGGCCGGACCGGTTTTGCAGCGGCAGCCTGATCCGGCTGACCGACGCCGCGACGAAGAACGTGACCGAGGGCGACGTGGCCACCAGGCGGGTGTTCCAGCAGGACTGGCTGAAGGCGCGCGGCACGTTCGACCGCACGACGACGTGGCTGAAGTCGATGCCGTTCCCCCTGCCCGTCCAGTCGGCGCTGGATGCGCTGTACCCGATCCGGATCACTTGGATGGGGTCCAATGCCTCGGCCTTGCGGGATGCGATCCTGTCGGTGAACGGCTTTGACGAGACGATGGCCTACGGCGGCGGCGACAAGGAATTCGGCATCCGTTTGTCGAACAGTGGCGTGAAAGGACGGCGGCTGCGGTTCACCGCGCCTGCCGTGCATCTGGATCACCCGCGCGGCTATCGCGATGCCGAGGCGATCCGCCGCCAGCGCGAGATGATCGGCGCCGCGCGCAGCACGGGCAAGACGTGGACCGAACACGGGATCTTTCCCGGCCCCGACCCGCGTTAAGGCTTAGGCCTCGCGCGGGGAGTCCACCGCAACGACATAGCGCAGCGCCTCGGCGAACAGATAGCTGTCGCCCTGCTCGTCGATCTGCGCCCCGCCCGAGAACGCGTCCCAGCCCTTGTCGAACACCATCTGGATCTTCAGCGCGTGGCCGAAGACCCGGTCGATGAACCCGCCCGAGACCGGCAGGAACAGCACCGCCCATTCCGGGCGGTCCCCTTCGAGGTAAAGCTTGGCAAACGGTCCAAGGCCCGCGCGGCGGCCCGACAGGGTTGCTCGGTCGAACAAGACGACGTGTGTGGTCAGGCCGGACAAGGTGTCCGTCCCGCCGCCGAAGAAGCCGTCGGACACGCCGGTGCAGCGGGCGGCGTAAATCGAGGTGTCGGCCCCTTGCAGGTTCGACTGGCCCCGGAACCCGACGCCGTATTGCGGCGCCGAGCGGGTCAGGTATTCGACGCTGCCCTCAGGCCGCATCTTCGGCCACGTAGCCGCCGGACCCCGTCTGCACAAAGGCATCGGCACATTGCTTGGCCAGCGCCCGGACGCGGCCGATATAGGCCTGCCGTTCCGTGACCGAGATCACGCCCCGCGCGTCCAGCAGGTTGAACAGGTGCGAGGCCTTGATGCAGAAGTCATAGGCCGGGTGCACCATGATGATGCGCTTGCCCGTCTTCGGGTCCATCACCGGTTCGTTCAGGATCCGGGCACACTCAGCCTCGGCCTCTTCGAACTGTTTCAGCAGGATGTCGGTATTCGCCGTGTCGAAGTTGAACCGCGAATATTCTTCTTCGGTCTGCTTGAACACGTCGCCATAGGTCAGCGCGATGGGGGTCTGCGGGTCGTTGAACGGCATTTCCATGACGTGGTCGATACCCAGCACGTACATCGCCAGACGTTCCAGCCCGTAGGTCAGTTCGCCCGAGACAGGGTGGCAGTCGTGGCCGCCGACCTGCTGGAAATAGGTGAACTGCGACACTTCCATGCCGTCGCACCAGACTTCCCAGCCAAGGCCCCACGCGCCCAGCGTCGGGCTTTCCCAGTCGTCCTCGACGAAGCGGATGTCGTGCAGCGACATGTCGATGCCGATCGCTTCCAACGACCCAAGGTACAAGGCCTGAAGGTCCGGCGGCGACGGTTTGATGATGACCTGGTACTGGTAATAGTGCTGCAGCCGGTTCGGGTTCTCGCCATAGCGGCCGTCGGTCGGTCGGCGCGAGGGCTGGACATAGGCCGCCGCCCACGGCCGGGTTCCGAGGCTGCGCAGCGTCGTCGCGGGATGGAAGGTGCCTGCGCCGACCTCCATGTCATAGGGCTGCAGCACAGCACAGCCGGCCTTGGCCCAGTAGCTCTGGAGCCGCAGGATGATCTCCTGGAAACTCTTCGGCGCGTCGCCCATCGTCCGTCCTGACGTGTTCGTGAAAATCGCGTTCTGAATAGGCAACAGGATGGACAGGGTCAATCAACCTTCGCAACGGGTTGTTGACCTTCGGACCGTTCCCGCTTTGAAAGGATGGGATCAAAATACCGTGCCTAGCGTTCAGGGGAAATCGTACCGATGAAGAAGGCCTTTTCCGCCCTTTATTCACTTGTTTTCATTGTCTGGGCCGGCGTCGCCGCGGCGCAGGGCACTTTCATCCAGCTCGAGGCCCGGCCCGACCTGAATTCGGCCACGCAGGCGGCGCGGACCTATGCCGCGAACCTGACCGAGGTGAACGGGTTCCGCATGGCCAGCGGCTGGTACGGGATCGCGCTTGGCCCCTACACCGAGGAACAGGCGATTCAGGCGTTGGCGCAGCTGCGCGCGCAGGGCGCCATCCCGCCCGACAGCTTCCTGACCGAGGCCGCCGCCTATACCCAGCAGTTCTATCCGGTGGGCGCCAACGCGCTTGGAACCCAGACGGAAACGGACACGCCGACGGGCACGCAGGCGCAGGGCCAGACCCAGACGCAAGCTGAAGCAGAGGCCGAGGCAGAAACGCCCGAGGCGGAACAGACCAATGAGATCCCGCTGGTGACCGAGGCAGAACCCGAGGTCGTGGCGGAACCCGAGCCTGAGCCCGAGCCCGAGATCGTGGCAGAGCCCGAAGTCATCGAAGACACCGAGACCCAGCAGCAGGCCTATCAGTCCGAGGCCGCGCTGAGCCGCGAGGCCAAGATGGAACTGCAGCGCGCGCTGCAATGGTTCGGCTTCTACGCTGGCGCCATCGACGCCGCGATCGGCCCCGGCACCCGCCGGTCGATGGCCGCTTGGCAAGAAGCCGAGGGCCTGCCCGTCACCGGCGTGCTGACCACGATGCAGCGGGACCGCCTTGTCGGCAGCTACCAGTCGGTGCTGTCCTCGCTGGGCCTTGGCCTGCGGATGGACGAGACGGCGGGGATCGAAATGACCATGCCGCTGGCGATGGTCGAGTTCGACCGCTACGAGCCGCCCTTCGCGCATTACGAGTCGATCAACGACAGCGGTGTCCGCGTCCTGCTGATCAGCCAGACCGGCACCGAGTCGACGCTGCTTGGCCTGTACGACATCATGCAGACGCTTGAGATCGTCCCGGTCGAGGGCGAGCGCAACCGCACCGCCAACAGCTTCACCCTGACGGGCGAGAACAACCGCATCAAAAGCTACACCTACGCGGTGCTGACGGGCGGCGCGCTGAAGGGGTTCACCCTAATCTGGCCCGCTGGCGAGGACCGCCGTTTCGACGTGGCGCTGCGCGCGATGCGCGACAGCTTCCGCGCGGTTCCGGGCGCGGTGCTGCCCGACACCATCGGCGACGCCGCGCTGGACCGGTCGGTCGACCTGATCTCGGGCCTGAAGATCCGCCGTCCCACCAGCTCGCGGTCGGGGTTCTTCGTCGACAACAGCGGCATGGTCCTGACCACGACCGAGGCGGTCGCGGGCTGTGGCCGGATCTCGCTGGACGAGGTGTACACCGCTGACGTGGTGGCCGAGGACACGGGCCTTGGCCTTGCCCTGCTGCAACCGCAGGAACGGCTGGCGCCGCTGGACTTTGCCCGGTTCCAGTCCGCCCCGGTGCGTTTGCAGTCGGAAATCGCCGTGTCGGGCTACAGCTATGAAGGCCTGCTCAGCGCCCCGACGCTGACCTATGGCACTTTCGCCGATGCGCAGGGGCTGAACGGCGAACCCGGCCTGAACCGTCTTGCGCTGGATGCCAGCGCCGGCGACGCGGGCGGTCCGGTTCTGGATGGCACCGGCGCGGTTGTCGGGATGCTGCTGCCCGCCGAGAACCCGGAAGGCAAGCGCCTGCCCGAGGACGTGACCTTCACCGCCGCGGGCACCGCGGTCGCCGAGTTCCTGTCGAACAACGGCGTGTCGCCCGCGGCCTCGACCGAGATCGCGCGGCTGTCGGGCGAGGACCTTGCCGCCTATGCCGCGAAGGTCACCGTTCTGGTCAGCTGCTGGCCGTAATCATCTTGCGACCCGGCGGCCTTGTGTCGCCGGGTCTTTCCCGCTTCCTTACAGGCGGAACCAACGCCCCCTAGCGCGACTTTCGTTCGCGCGGATGCGGGCGCGCCGGGCTTTCCTTCAGCAGACCGCCCACGCCCATCGCGGCGATATCGGTGTCGCTGACGTCCAGCCCACAGGCCACCCGTTCCAGCACCCAGTCGGCCCCGTTCAGCGCCGGGGACCGCGCACAGCCCGGCAGGCCGATCACGGGTCGCCCGCCTTGCGCGCCAAGGAACAGCAGGTTGCCCGGGTCCACCGGCATTCCGAACCGCGTGACCTCTCCGCCCGCCGCGCGCACCGCTTCCGGCGCCACGTCGTGCGGGTCAGAGGTGGCCGACGCCGTCAGGATCAGGACAAGATCGCCCTCGGCCTGTGTCACCGCCTTGGCCAGAGGGGCGGTGCGGTGCGGCACGGTGCGGGTCGCGATCAGGTCCATCCCCAGCGTTTCCAGCCGGGTGCGCATCGCGTCCTCGCCCTTCCCTGCCCCGGCGCCGATGTCCGTCTGGATCAGCGTCGCGGTGCGCAGGGTCACCGGGCACAGCCGCATCGCGTCGCGGATCGCGTCCTCGGCGGCGGCGACCGACGCTTCGGCCACGCCGTAAGAGATGATCTTGACCGTCGCCACCATCGTCCGGTCGCCGCAGCGCGCGAAGGGCGGCAGCGTGGCGACGGTGACCAGCGGGTCGATCCGGTTCGCGGCCTCGATCCGGGCGACGTCCAGTTCCAGCACGCCGGGGGCGGTGGAATACAGGTTCACCCGGCCCGTGCTGGCCTTGGTCATCCGCAGGTGCACCGCGTCCGGGTCGGGCACCATCGCGTCGGCGATGCGTTGGGCTGCCGGGTCCTCGGCCAGATCGCCGGTGTCCAGCCGCGCGACGATGACCTCGGTCAGCCCCTCGGCGCGCATGGCGTCGACGTCGGCGGCGTCCAGCACGCGGCCCTTGCGCAGCTTCTTCGCGCCAAGCTGAAGCGAGTGCGCCAGAACGGCGCCGCCCGCTTCGTCCAGGGGAACGGGACCGAACCTCATGCGCCCTTCCGCAGCACCTGCGTGATCTGGGCCATCACGGAAATGGCGATCTCGGCGGGCGACATCGCCCCGATGTCCAGCCCGACCGGCGCGTGAATCCGTGCGATCTGGTCGGCGGTGAACCCGGCCTCTTCCAGCCGCGCCACGCGCTTGGCGTGGGTCCGCTTCGAGCCGAGACTGCCAAGATAGAAAACGTCGGATTTCAGCGCCGCCGCAATCGCCGGGTCGTCGATCTTGGGATCGTGGGTCAGCGTCACCACCGCCGTGCGGGCGTCCAGCCCGTAGGCGGCCAGCGCCTCGTCCGGCCAGTCGTGGCTGATCGTTTCATCGGGGAACCGGCTTTCGGACGCGAACGCCTCGCGCGGGTCGACGAGGAAGGGATCGTATCCCGCCAGACGCGCCATCTGCAGCAACGGCTGCGAGATATGCACCGCCCCCACAACCGCCATCCGCAGCGGCGGGTTGTGGATCGCGACGAAGGTGGTTGCGTCTTCCTCGAACCCGGAACGGTCCATGCGGAAGCGGTCAGGAAACTCGGCCGGGGTGGCTGTGCGGCGGGACCAGTCGTTGGTGTCGACCACATGGGCAATCGGCGTACGGGCCGCGCGCGCGGTCACGAGATCGGCCAGCACGTCCTCGGGCAGGCCCTTGTCCGAGCCCACGGGCTGCACCATCACCCGGATCTGGCCGCCACAGGCAAGACCGACGGCGAACGCCTCGTCATCGCTGACGCCGAATTCGAGGATCTTCGAGATGCCGGTGTCCAGCGCATCGAACGCCTCGGCCACCACCGCGCCTTCGACGCAGCCGCCCGAGACCGAGCCCATCAATTCGCCCTCGCCCGACACGGCAAGCATGGCGCCGACCGGGCGCGGGGCCGAGCCCCACGTCTGCACGACCGTGGCAATCACCGCGCCCTTACCGGCGCGATGCCAGTCCAGCGCGATTTCCGGGATGTCGTCGAAACCCTGTTGCATGGGACCACCTCCTGATGCGCGCAATATGGGGTGGCGCATCGGGCTTCGCCACCGGAAAACCCGTGCGCCCCCGCAGAGGGAAGCGTGCGGTCGGGCGCCAAAGGTCCGGTTTTGGCAACGAAAAGGGCGCGCCCCGCGAAGGGCGCGCCCGGTTAGGATCGCTTCAGGTCAGCCTGTGCGGCCGGTCAGCGCACTGCCGCGGTCTGCAGCAGCGGGGTGATCCGGCGGACGGCGGCGCGGCGGTTCGCGCGTTCCGCGTCGCCCGTCGGGACCAGCAGGAACTCTTCGCCGTAGCCTTGGACGACCATGTTTTCCGGCGGAACGTCGAAGTATTCCGTCAACGCCAGCGCCACGCTTTCCGCACGGCGGTCCGACAACGCGAGGTTCAGCGCGTCATTACCGACCGCATCGGTGTGGCCTTCGATCAGGAACAGCTCGTCCGGGTTTTCAGCGATGAAGTCGGCCATCGCCCGTCCCAGCGCATAAAGGCTTTCGGCCTCTTCGGGACGGATCGCCGCCGAGCCGGTTTCGAAGTTGATGGCGTCAACGTTGATCACCGGCATCAGTTCGCGCACCTGCTCGATGTTGCGCACCTGACCCAGCGTGAAGGTCCGGTCCAGATCCGCGCGGCGCTCTGCTTCGAGCGCGGCCCGAAGTTCGGCGTCGTTGTCGACCGCGATTTCGCGGCTTTGCGCGGGTTGCGGCAGGTCGCTCAGACGCACCGGGCGGCTTTCGACGGTGTCGTCGAACAGGATCACCTCGCGACCGTCGGGCAGCAGACGGGTGCGGCGCAGCACCGTGCCGTCGGCGGCCGAGACCGTCACGACCTGCACGCCGTTGTCGCGCGTGACCGTGGTGCGGGTCGAGCCGTCGCTGAAGGTTTCGGTGCGGACGTCCGCGCCGGGACGGCGCAGCAGTTCGTCATCGTCCTTCAGAACGTAGTAGCTGCCGTCCTGACGCTGGACCACGACACGGTCGCCGGTGTTCTCAACCACCTCGTCGTTCTGACCGATCAGCTCGTTAAGAACGACCAGACCAGCCGCGCCCAGCGCGAACTTTTCGAAGTTCGACAGGCCGCCACGGTCATCGTCGTCGTTGTTACGGGCCGCAGGAGCAGCGTCCGGGGTTTCCGCGAAGTCCTCGTCGCTGGACCGGGCGTCTTCCTCGGTGACCGTGGTCTCGGTGGTTTCGACCGCTTCGGCCTCGCCTTCGGTCGCTGCGGCGGCAGACGCGGCAGCGGCGGGGCGACCGTTGTTCTCGACGACCACGTCATCGTCAGCCGCTTCGGTTTCAGACGCGGCGTCTTCGGCGACCTCTTCGGTTTCGGCGGCGGGCGCTTCTTCCTCTGCCACCTCTTCTTCGACGGCTTCCGGTTCCTCGGGGGCTTCCGTCACAGCGGTCGCACCTTCGGTGTTGCCGGCGGCTTCGCCGCCAAGGTCATCGGCCAGCGACTCGGGCGTTACCTCTTCCGGGGCTTCTTCGACCTCGGGGGTTTCCGCGACTTCGGGTTCAGCTTCGACTTCGGGGGCCGCGTCTTCGGCGGTCTCTTCCTCTACCACCTCCGGCTCGGCGGGGGCTTCGGTCACCTCGGCCTCTGCCTCGGCCCCGGCGCCAGCGTTGCCGCCAAGGTCCTCGGCCAGCGATTCCGGCGTCACGTCTTCAGCTGGGGCAGCCTCGGGCTCGGGCGTCTCGGCCATTTCAGGTTCCGCCTCGGGTGCCGCTTCGGGCGCGGGGGTCTCTTCCTCGGCCACGTCCTCGGCGGGGGCGTCCTCTGCGGGGGCTTCTTCCGCCGCCGCGGCGTCTTCGTTCTGCGGTTGCTCGGGTGCAGCGCCAGCGCCGGCACCAGCGCCCGCCGAGCCTTCGCCCGTCATGCGGATGTTGCCGTTGTTCTGAACGCAGACCTGACCGCTTGCGGCCATCGCCGCGACATCGTCGATCGACTGGTTGCCGTTCAGCTGGTCAGGCGTCACCTCGGACAACGCGATGCCAGCACCGTCGCCGTTGCACGACGGAATGGTCTGTGCAGCGGCGATCTGCGGACCGGCGGCGAACAGGGTGATCAGCGCCGTGGAGGCGCCGAGTTTCGTGAGTGGATGCGTCATCTTTTGCCTTTCTCCGTTATAGACGGGGACGGCGCATTGCGGGGTCCATAAAGGTACTCCGCCCCGTTGGCGCCTCAACGCGGTGCAAATCGAAACGGTTCCAAGGGGTTCGCGTCAGTCGGCGTGAAGCAGCGAAATCGCGCGATTTTTTTTGCCTGAATCGCGAGAATCCGCCAATGCGGCGGCAAGTCCCTGCAAAGACGCAATATTGTGTCCAGATCGGAAACTATCCACATGCGGCAGCATCGCCCGGATGCCCTGTGCACGGGGCGCGAAGCCGTCCCACCGCAGCAACGGGTTCAGCCAGATCACGCGCCGGGCGGACAGATGCAGGCGCTGCATCTCGCGCTCCAGCAGGCTTGGGTCACCGCGTTCAAGCCCGTCTGTGATGATCAGCACCACGGCGCCCTGCCCCAGCACACGGCGGCCCCAGTCGCGATTGAAGGCATGTAGGCAATCGCCGATGCGGGTGCCGCCCTCCCAATCCTGCGCCTCGGCCCCGGCGGCCGTCAGCGCGGCGTCGACATCGCGGGTGGCAAGATGGCGGGTGATGTTGGTCAGGCGGGTGCCGAAGGTGAAGGCATGGACCTTCGCCCAGCCCGCGCCCTTGTGGTTCGACACCGCGTGCAGGAAATGCAGCGCGGCGCGGGAATACTGCGACATCGACCCCGAGATGTCGCACAGGACGACAAGGTTCGGCCACCGCAGACGCCGGTTCTTCGTCGAGAAATCATAGACCTCGCCCCCGTTCCGCAGGGCGGCCCGCATCGTCGCGCGCCAGTCCGGCCGGGTGCCGCGTGCGTCCGCCACCGTGCGGCGCGACCGGATCGGGTTCACCGGCAGCGTCATCCGCGCCAGCATACGCTTCGCTTCGGCCATCTCTGCGGTCGTCATCTGCTCGAAATCGAGCGTGCGTAGCCGTTCCTCGCCCGACGCGGTCTGCGAGGCGTCGATGCGGATCTCGCTGTCCTCGTCGCCGCCCGCCTTGTCCTGTTCGGGCGCGTCGCGGTCGACCCCGTCCAGCAGCGCCTCGGCGGCGCGGCGCTCGGCGGCCTTGGCGCTGCGGTCCTCCTGCACGCCACGGATCGCGGGCAGCATCATCGCCATCATGTGTTCCACATAGCGCGGGTCGCGCCAATACAGCCGGAACACCTGCGCGAACACCGCCCGGTGCTCGGGGCGCGAGACGAAGCAGGCGTGCAGGGTCCAGAAGAAATCGGTGCGCTCGGTGAAGCCCGCCGCCTCGACCGCGCGGATCGCGTCCAGCGTGCGGCCCGGCCCCACCGGCAGCCCCGCCTTGCGCAGCGCCCGGGCGAACCAGACGATGTTATGCGTCAGCTTGCCGTCTTCGGGGATCTCTAGGGGGATCTGTTCCGCCATCCGGCTCACCGCCCCTGCTTCGCCGCGCCCGTCATCAGCCGGCCGCCAGCCCGGTGCGCACCTCGTCCAGCAGGCGCTTGGCCTCGCCGCCCTGCAGGCGCTGGATGTCGTCCTGATACTTCAGGATCGCGCCGATGGTGTCGGCGATGACCTCGGGCGACAGCGTGATTACGTCCAGCGCCAGCAGGCATTTCGCCCAGTCGATGGTCTCGGCCACGCCCGGCTTCTTGAACAGATCCTCTGTGCGCAGGCGCTGGACGAAGGCCACCACCTCGCGGCTTAGCGCCTCTGCCGCCTCGGGCGCGCGGGCATTCAGGATCTCCATCTCGCGGTCGAAGTCGGGATAATCGACCCAGTGGTACAGGCAGCGCCGCTTCAGCGCGTCGTGCACCTCGCGCGTGCGGTTCGAGGTCAGCACCACGATCGGCGGCTCCGGCGCCTTGACGGTGCCCAGTTCGGGGATCGTCACCTGAAAGTCCGACAGCGCCTCTAGCAGGAAGGCCTCGAACGGTTCGTCGGTGCGGTCGAGTTCGTCGATCAGCAGCACCGGCGCGCCCCCGGCCTGCGGGCGCATCGCCTGCAGCAGCGGGCGCTCGATCAGGAACTCGTCCGAGAACAATTCGTCCTGCAGCACGTCGCGGTCCATGCCGCCGCCTGCCTCGGCGGCGCGGATCGCCACCATCTGCGCCGCGAAGTTCCATTCGTAGACCGCCGAAGAGGCATCCAGCCCCTCGTAACACTGCAACCGGATCAGCCGCCGCCCCAGCCCCGCCGCCAACGCCTTGGCGATCTCGGTCTTGCCGACCCCGGCCTCGCCCTCCAGAAACACCGGCCTGCCCAGCCGCAGCGCCAGAAACACCACCGTGGCCAGTGGCCGCCCGCAGACATAGCCCTGTTCGGACAACAGCGCCTGAACCGCTTCGATCCCCTCCACCTGTTCCGTCACCTGCGCCTCCTCTCGCCGGGATGTCCCATAGAGATGACATGGGGTCATGCAGGCGCGCAGGGGTCAAGGGTGACTTCGGGAATGACTTAGCGAGCGTCTTGTCCCCACCTGAAATCCGTGGCTTAGGGAACGCCATGTCGATCCTGACGCCCGCCCGCCTACGCACCTTGGCCATCGCCGCCATTGGCGCGGCGGTCTTCGTCATGCTGGGCCTGCCGCTGCCGCTGCTGCTGGGGCCGATGCTGGGCTGCCTGCTGGCCGCGCTCGGCGGCGTGCGACTGCAGGGCACCGGGACGCTGGGCGTCGCGATGCGGACGCTGCTGGGCGTGGCCATCGGCGCGTCAATCACCCCCGAGTTGGTGCGCGAATTGCCGGGCTATGCTCCGACGCTAGCGATGATCCCGGTGTTCATCTTGGTGATCGGCGGCATCGGATATCCGTTCTTCCGCAAGGTGATGAAGTTCGACCACCCGACGGCGTTCTACTCGGCGATGCCGGGCGGTTTGCAGGACATGCTGATCTTCGGAGAAGAGGCCGGCGGCGACGTCCGGGCGATGTCCCTGATCCACGCGACGCGCGTGCTGGTGATCGTGACCGTCGCGCCGTTTCTGCTGACCTTCTGGTACGATCTGGACCTGACCGCGGCACCGGGCGCCCGCGCGACCGACCTGCCGCTGGTCCAGATCGCCCTGATGGTCGCGTCCGGGCTTGTCGGCTGGAAAATCGCGGAACGGATCAACCTGTTCGGCGCATCGATCATCGGGCCGATGGTGCTGACGGCCGCGTTGTCGCTGACCGGGGTGCTGCAACACCGCCCCCCGGCCGAGCTGATCTGGGCGGCACAATTCTTCATCGGACTGGCCGTCGGCGCGAACTACACCGGTATCACCGCCCGCGAAATCCGGGTGGACGTCGGCGCGGGGCTTGCCTTCTCGCTGATGCTGGCGGTGATCAGCCTTGTTTTCATCGAGGCAGTGCTGTGGGTCACCGGAGCACCGGCGCTGGACGTGATGCTGTCCTTCCTGCCCGGCGGACAGGGAGAGATGGTGGTCGTCGCGCTGGTGTCGGGCGCGGACCTTGCCTTTGTCATTACGCACCACCTGACGCGGGTGGCTTTCGTGGTCACGATGGCGCCGCTGGCCGCGCGCTGGCTGGACCGCTAGACCGCCGTCGCGACGGTCACCACCGCCGGGATCGGCACCTCCCACTCGGGCCCCGCGCCATGCCGGGCCAAGACCTCTTCGACCACCGCCGCGCGGATGGCGGCAGCGTTCGCCTTGGGCTGCGGGCGCAGCAACGCCCCGCCGCGCGCGGTGCCTTCGCGGAAGAAATCGAACGGTGCGCCGGGGTCCGTCACCCGCCACATCGAGGCAACCGTGTCCTGCCCGCAGTGGCCGAACCCCGCCGCGTCCAGCACCGGGAAGGCCAGCGCCGGGTCGGCATAGTCGTTCGCCCCCGGCCCGGGCGGCAGCTGAATCGCGGGATCGCCATGCGCCGCGATCGCCCCGAACACATAGCCCAGCGCGGTCTCGACCTCGGGTCCGCACCAGACCGAGAACGCCAGCCGCCCGCCCTGCCGCAACACCCGGCGCGCCTCGGCCAGCACACAGGGCGGATCGGGAACGTGAGGCATACCGAACCCGATGGTCACCGCATCGAAGGCACCGGCATCGAACGGCAGGTCCATCGCATCGCCCTCGACGAAAGTGGCATCGGCCACCGCCTCTCGCGCCATCGCCAGCATCGCCGCAGAGAAGTCCAGCCCGGTGACGGTGGCCCCCGCCGAGACCAGCCGCCGCGTCACGTTGCCATGCCCGCAGCACAGGTCCAGCGCCCGCACCCCCGGCGCGGCACCGACCGCCGCCACCAGCCGCGGCGCCACCATGTCGGCGGCGCGGGCAAAGGCCCCGGCATAGGACTGCGCGACGGCGGGGTCCGACCATTCCCGGCGCTCAAGGCTGGCAAAATCCATCCGGTCTCTCCTGCATCGCCTTCCCCGACCATAGGGGCGGCGCGCCATCGGCGATACGAAAACCTCGTTCCCTCCAAGACGCGCCGCCGATTGCCCCCGCCCCGGCAGTGGCCTATCACCCGGTGCAGGCCAGCAACGAGAAGGGCAACACCATCGCCATGCCGATCGCATACGGACCCACCCCTAACGCCCCGCCCCGCCCGGCGTGGGCCTGATCCCGCCTGCCCACCAATGAAGCCGATGCCGCAACTGTCCTTCACCCGCCTGACCGACGTCGCCCCCGAGGCGATCGCGGCCCACATGTCCGACCCGCGCATGGCCGCGCATATGCCGCTGCTGTCGGGCCGCGCCTGGACGGCGGACGACGCCCGCGCCTTCGTCGCGATGAAAGAAACCTACTGGACGCGCGACGGCCTTGGCCACTGGGCGTTCCTTGCGGACGGCGACTATGCCGGCTGGGGCGGGTTCCAGAAGGAAGGCGAAGACTGGGATTTCGGGCTGGTGCTGCGCCCGGACCGCTTCGGGCTCGGGCTGCCGCTCAGCCGCATGGCGCTGGACGTCGCACGGCAGGATCCGCGCATTCCCTATGTCACCTTCCTGCTGCCGCCGACCCGCCGCCACCTTGGCGCGCTTGGCCGTCTGGGCGCCACCTATACCGGCGACGTGGACCACGACGGCGAGACGTTCAGACGGTTCCGCCTGACCACGTCCTGAGCCTCTTCTTCTCTTTCAAAATACCTCGGGGGAGTCGCGCAGCGACGGGGGCGGAGCCCCCCCTGCACACGTCCATGAACGCCCTTGGCGCGACGGCGTCAGAACAGCGATCCCTGCTCGGGCTTCTTGTCGGGCGCACTGCTCGACGCCTCGCCTTGCGGCTTCCGCTTCGCGGGCTTGCCGCCGCCGCCAATGGCAAGACGGCCGTCCATGAACTCGATCTCCAGCCCCGATGCCGCTTCGGCCTCGGCCTTGCGGGTCACGACGCCCGCGTCGCCGCGCACCACCGCATAGCCGCGTTTCAGCGTCTCGCGGTAGCCAAGGCTTTGCCGCAGCCGTTCCAAAGCCTCCAGCCGGGCGGTCCAGCCGGAAACCTGCGCCCCGCCCGCGGCGGACAGGCGCCGCACGGTGCGGGCGAACAGATCGCGCTGGCGGGCAAGATCGCGCTCCAGAACCGAGCCGCGCAGGCGGGCCGCGACGGTGCGATAGCCGCGATCCTTGTCGCGCCGCAGACGGTCCAGCGCCGGACCCAGCCGCGCGGCAAGCCGGTCGGTGTCGGCCTTGCGCTGCGCCAGCGACCGGCGCAGGACGGCGGGGCGCAGATGCACCGCCGCCTCGTTCAGGCGGCCGCGGCGGCGTTCGACCAGCGCGGTCAGGGCGCGGGGCAGACCGGCCGACGCATAATCCAGCCGCTGGCGGGCCTGCCCGACCAGCGCCTCGGGGCGCGGCAGGGCGCGGCTGACATCGGCAAGGCGCTGGCGGCGGCGGGCCACGGCCTCGGCCATCGCGCGGTCCAGACGCGCCTCTTGTTGCGACAGCCACGCCTGCAATTCCATCCGCACCGGCACCGCGATCTCGGCGGCGGCGGTCGGGGTCGGCGCGCGGCGATCCGAGACGTAGTCGATCAGCGTCGTGTCCGTCTCGTGCCCCACCGCCGAGATCAGCGGGATCTCCGACGCGGCGGCGGCACGGGCGACGATTTCCTCGTTGAAGCCCCACAGATCCTCGATCGAGCCGCCGCCGCGCGCGACGATCAGCAGGTCGGGGCGCGGCAGCGCGCCGCCGGGGGTCAGGCGGTTGAAGCCTTCGATGGCGCGCGCGACGTCGGGGGCGCAGCGGTCGCCCTGCACCGCGACCGGCCAGATCAGGACCTTGCGGGGGAACCGCTCGCGCAGCCGGTGCAGGATGTCGCGGATCACCGCCCCCGAGGGCGAGGTCACGACGCCGATCACCTCGGGCAGATACGGCAGCGGACGCTTGCGCGCGTCGTCGAACAACCCTTCGGCAGCCAGCGCCTTCTTGCGCTTTTCCAGCATCGCCATCAGCGCGCCGACACCCGCCGGGCGGATGTCTTCCACCGTCAGCTGGTACTTGGACTGCGACCCGAAGGTGGTCAGGCGTCCGGTGGCGACCACCTCCATGCCTTCCTCGGGCTTCACGGCAAGGCGCGCCGCCTGCCCCTTCCACGCGACCGAGGCCAGCACGTTCCGGTCGTCCTTGATGTCGAAATACAGGTGCCCCGAGCGGGCGACGAAGACGCGGCCCACCTCGCCCTTGACCCGGACGCGGCCGAATTCGCCTTCCAGAACACGTTTCACCGCCCCGGAAATCTCCGAGACGGTGTACTCGTGGGCGTTCTCGCCCGGTGCGGGATCGTCGATCAGATCGGACATGGGCGGACCATGCCCGATCCGATCGCGAAGGAAAAGATCAGGCCGCCTCGCAGACGTGCAGGCCTTCGTTCACTTCCTCGATGATCTTGGCGCAGAACGCGTCCAGATCGCCCGGGTTGCGGCTGGTGACGATGCCGTTGTCGGCCACGACCTCGGCGTCGGTCCAGCGTGCGCCGGCGTTTTCGACGTCGGTGCGCACCGAGGGGTACGAGGTCATCTCGCGGCCACGCGCGATGCCCGCCTCGATCAGCAGCCACGGGGCGTGGCAGATCGCGGCGATCACCTTGCCGTCGTCGTGGAACGCGCGGATGAAGTTCAGCGCGCTGTCCTCGACCCGCAGCAGGTCGGGGTTGATCTGCCCGCCGGGCAGAACCAGCGCGTCGTAGTCGGCGGCCAGCGTTTCCGGCAGCGTGCGGTCGACCTTGACGGAGCGACCCCAGTTGTCGGTATCCCAGCCCGTGATTTCCCCGGGCTTGAGCGAGATGATGTCGATCTCGGCCCCTTCTTCGCGCAGCTTGGCGTGGGGCACTTCAAGTTCC
This sequence comes from Psychromarinibacter halotolerans, assembly GCF_029168315.1. Classification (NCBI taxonomy): domain Bacteria; kingdom Pseudomonadati; phylum Pseudomonadota; class Alphaproteobacteria; order Rhodobacterales; family Paracoccaceae; genus Psychromarinibacter; species Psychromarinibacter halotolerans. The sequence continues at coordinate 30,772 of NZ_JARGYD010000001.1, read as the reverse complement.
GACTGCTCGAAGCCGTCGGTTGCCAGAATGGCGATTTTCTTTCCAGTCAGCTTGGACATGATCGTTTCTCCTGTCTTGCCGTGTTGCGGTGTCAACGAGGCATCGCGTGGGGTTGTTCCATCACCTTGTCACCAAGCGCAGGTCCGCCTATTGAGCCGCCACGGCAGCACGGGCGGCAGCAAGCAAGGGGCGGCAGCATGAACATCCTCATTCTCGGTGGCGGCGGACGCGAGCACAGCCTTGCGTGGGCGGCGATGCAGAACCCGAAATGCGACCGGCTGATCGTCGCGCCGGGCAATGCCGGGATCGCGGCCATCGCCGAATGCGCCGCGCTGGACATCCTTGACGGCGGCGCCGTGGTGGACTTCGCGCAGGCCAATTCCATCGACTTCGTGATCGTCGGCCCCGAGGCGCCATTGGCCGCCGGGGTGGCGGACGATCTGCGCGATGCGGGTCTGCTGGTCTTTGGCCCCTCGAAAGCGGCGGCAGAGCTTGAGGCGTCGAAGCGGTTCACCAAAGAGATCTGCGATGCCTGCGGCGCGCCGACCGCCGCATGGGCCCGGTTCACCGAAGCCGAGCCCGCCAAGGCCTATATCCGCGAACAGGGCGCGCCCATCGTGGTCAAGGCCGACGGGCTGGCCGCTGGCAAGGGCGTGATCGTCGCGATGACCGAGGCCGAGGCGCTGGACGCCATCGACGAGATGTTCGGCGGCGCTTTCGGCGCGGCGGGCACCGAGGTGGTGATCGAGGAATTCATGGACGGCGAGGAAGCGTCGTACTTCGTGCTGTGCGACGGCGAGAACGTGCTGCCCGTGGGCACCGCGCAGGACCACAAGCGCGTCGGCGACGGCGACACCGGCCCGAACACCGGCGGCATGGGCGCCTATTCCCCCGCGCCGGTGCTGTCCGACGCGGTGGCACAGCGTGCGCTGGACAAGATCGTGAAGCCCACGGTGGCCGAGATGGCAAAGCGCGGCACCCCCTATCAGGGCGTGCTGTACGTCGGCCTGATGATCAAGGACGGCGCGCCCCGGCTGGTGGAATACAACGTCCGCTTCGGCGACCCGGAATGTCAGGTGTTGATGTTGCGGCTGGGCGCACAGGCGCTGGACCTGATGCACGCCTGTGCCGAAGGCCGTCTGGCCGAGGCACAGGCCAACTGGGCCGACGACCACGCGCTGACGGTGGTGATGGCCGCCAACGGCTATCCGGGCTCTTATGAAAAAGGCACGCCGATCAAGGGGCTGGACGGGCTTCCCGAGGACAGCTTCAACATGGTCTTCCACGCCGGCACCGCCGAGAAGGATGGCCAGATCGTCGCCACAGGCGGCCGCGTGCTGAACGTCACCGCCCGCGGCGCCACGCTGGCCGAGGCGCGGGACCGGGCCTATGCGATGGTCGACGGGATCGACTGGCCGGACGGGTTCTGCCGCCGCGATATCGGCTGGCGCGCGCTGGACTAAGCCCGCGTCAGAGGCAGGCCATCGCCGCCGTCATGGCATCCGCCGAGTAACGCCCCAATCCGCGCGACGTCAGCGCCCCGTCCTTCATGCGGGTCGCCACCAGCGCGGACCAGTCGCCGCTTGCAGTGATCATCTCGGGGCCGTCGCCGCATTCGCGGATGCCGCCCGATATGTGGTCTTCGCCGATGCGGTGGTTGGTCAGCCCAGACACCGCCGCGATTTCCGTCAGCCGCCCCGGGGCGTAACGCCAGACCCGCAGCACCTTCGCCAGATGCGGGCGGTCAACATAGGCCAGTTCCATCGCCCCGTCTCCATCTAGATCCGCCGCCCCAAGCGGCGCGAGCCAGCGGTGCGTCTGACCGATGTAGGGGGTGGCGGCATCCAGCACGAGGTCGTCGCCGGTCCAGCGGTAGACGGCAAGCTGCGCGCCCTGCCCGACATGGGTCCGGACCACGATCACCTCGTTCACGCCGTTGCCGTCAAGATCGGCCAGCCGGGGGGCGATGTCCTCGAACACGTGGGCGGGGTCCAGGGTGATGGCATGGCCGCACAGGCCCCGGTTTCCATCGGCATCGACCCACAGCGTCCCGGGTTCGCGGTCGCGGCCAAGGATGGCGTGGTCATAGCGGCGCGTGGCATCGGCGAACCACGCGCGGCGCACGGGGCCGCTGGCCTCGCGGTCCTCGGTCAGGCTGTCGGGATAGTCGGTATCAAGCCACGCGGGCCGGTCGCAGGCGGCGGCGCCAGTGGGCCCGGTGGACCCGACAGCCGCCATCGCAAGGACCAGAGCCAGCGCGGCCCGGCGCATCAGATCTGCTTTTCGGGCATCTGCACGATAAGGCCGTCCAGCGCATCGCTGACCTTCAGCTGACAGGTCAGGCGCGAGCGGTCGGGGTTCGGCTCGAACGCGAAGTCCAGCATGTCTTCTTCCATCGCTTCGCGCTCGGGCAGTTTGCCGATCCAGTCGGGATGAACATAGACGTGGCAGGTCGAACAGGCGCAGGCGCCGCCGCAGTCGGCCTCGATCCCGGGGATGTTGTTGTCCCGCGCGCCTTCCATCACGGTCAGGCCGTTGGGCACGTCCACGGTGTGCTCGGTGCCGTTGTGTTCGATATAGGTGATGCGCGCCATCGTCTGCCTTTCGCCTGTCGTCCGTGGTTCAAAGGCGAAATAAGCCCTGTCACCGGGATTTTCCAGCCGCTTTCTGGCCGTCGCCCGGATTCCGTGACGCCATGGCGGATTTACCGAGATCATGCCGAATCCGTTGGCAGGACGCGGCATTTGTTCTACCTTTGTTCTAATGACAGACTCGCATGCCGTTCCCGACGACTGGCCCCGCCCGCCCTCGTGCTGCCCGCACGCGTGGCTGGATCGCGTGCCCGGCGGCGCGCGGGTGACGGTGGCCGGGCTGGTGCTGGTGCGACAGCGCCCCGGCACCGCGAAGGGCGTGATCTTCGTCACGCTGGAGGACGAGACCGGGGTGTCCAACGTCGTGGTCTGGAAAAAGATCTACGAACGCTTCCGCCGCGCCGTGATCGCGGGGCGGCTGTTGCGGGTGACCGGACGGCTTCAGCGCGAGGCGAGCGTGGTCCACATCGTCGCCGAAGAGATCGAGGACCTGTCGCACATGCTGGACAGCCTGTTGCAGCACGAGCCCGCCCGCCACGACGGCGCGCCCTGAGGCTTTCGCCCGCCCCGCATCCGGGTTATTCTTTGACCCAACGAAAAGCCCCTTAGAGAGGCACGAGCGGTGATCGGACACAGACGCAAAGCGGTGACGCTTGGGATGGCGCTTGGCCTGCTGACGGCCTGCGGCTCGGGCGACGGGCTGCCTGACGTGACCCGCATCGACGAGCCCGCCCCGATCCGCCTGCGCGGCGAGGGCCCGCCGGGCAGCAACCCAGAGACCTGCCACGGACAGGACGAGACACCGGCGGTGATCGAAACGGTCACACACCATGTCGAGGTGCCCGCCGTGCTGGACGCCGAGGGCGACGTGGTCAGCCCGGCCTCGGTCCGGACCGAGGTGGTGCAGGAGATCGTCGAAGAACGCGAAGAGGTCTGGTTCGAAAGCCTGTGCCCCGACCAGCTGACGCCGGAGTTCGTCGCCTCGGTCCAGCGGGCGCTGGCGGTGCGCGGGCTATACACCGGTGCGGCGGATGGCCGGATGACCCCCGGCACCCGCGCCGCGATCCGCGCGTTCCAGAAGCCGCAGGGGCTGAACAGCGCCGTGCTGTCGCTGGCCGCCGCCCGGCAGTTGGGGCTGGTCGAGGTCGAGCGGATCACCCGCTAGCGGCTGCCCGGCCCCGCTAGACGTCGCCGTCGGTGTCGATGTGGATGGTCGCGCCGCAATGCTTGCAATGCACCGCGTCCGCATCGTGCAGCGCCAGCCCGCAGGTCTGGCATTCCTCGCGCACCTTGGTCGGTCGGAACAGCACCTGCGCCAGCCGCAGGAACAGCGTCACGCCGACGATCATCACCCCGACCGACAGCATCCGCCCCGCCGTTCCGGTCAGGGTGATATCACCGAAGCCGGTGGTGGTCAGCGTGGTGACGGTGAAATACAGCGCGTCGGCGTAGTTGCGGATGTCCGGGTTCTCGTCGACCTGCAGCGCATAGATCAGCCCGGTGGTCACGAACAGGAAAACCACGAGGTTGACCCCGGCCAGCGTCGCCTCTTCGAACTGGCGGAACTTCGGGAAGTCCAGCCGCAGCCGGGACAGGATCTGGTAGGTGTGCAGCAGCCGCAGGGTGCGCAGGATGCGCAGGAAGCCGAACCCCTCGCCCGCGACGGGGGCGAGGAACGAGATCAGCGCGATGATGTCGGCCCAGACCGGCGGGCGCAGGAACCAGTGCAGCCGCCGCCGTTCAATCGCCAGACGGGCAAGGAAATCGCCAAGGATCACCAAACCGAACACCGCGTCGGCCACCTCGACCCCGGTGCTGCGCGGGAAGAACGAAGTCACCACGACGAAGATCACGGTGATCAGGTCGAACCCGAGCAAGGCATAGCGGAACCTGTGCGCCGCGGGGCTGTGGCCCTCGTAGAGGTGTCGAAGTCTGTCCAGCATCACGCCAAGGCTTGCCGCATTCCGCCGCGCTTGGCCAGACGCGGTGTCGGGGTTTCGGCGGGCCTGGGCGGTCGCGGGGGGATGGATGGGGGCTCTGCCCCCGCCGCTGCGCGGCTCCCCCGAGGTATTGGGGAAGAGAAGAAGCAGGGGCGGTGCCCGGGGTGTCGGACGCCCGGGCAAGAAAAAAGGGCGCCCGGAGGCGCCCTTTCCAGTTCTCGGAGTGGTGGGGTCGTCAGCTGTCTTCCAGCGTCAGCGCCACGAAGCGGGGTTCGCCTTCGCGGCGGACCAGCAGCAGCAGCGAGCGGCGGCCGGCGTCCTGCGCCTCGGCGATCTGGTCTTCGAGATCCTCGACCGACTGCACCTTCTGCTGGCCGGCTTCGATCACGAGGTCGCCCGCGCGCAGGCCCTTCTCGTAGGCTTCGCTCATCTCGTCGACGTCGGTCACGACAAGGCCGGTCATGTTCTCGTCAAGGCCCAGCTGCTCGCGCAGTTCGTCGTTGAGGGTCGAGATGGTGATGCCCAGGATCTCTTGCTCGACCGGGTCGGCCTGACGTTCGATCGAGGCGGGCACGGCGCCCTCGGCTTCTTCGCGCCGGCCCAGCGTGACCATGAGGGTCTGGGTTTCGCCATCGCGGAAGACGATCACGCGTACGGCCTTGCCGACCGGCGAGTTGCCGACGACGCGGACCAGCTGGCGGGTATCCTCGACCTCGGTGCCATCGAAGCTGGTGATCACGTCACCGGCCTGAATGCCCGCTTCCATCGCGGGGCCTTCCGGCACGTCGGTGACCATCGCGCCCGAGGCGGTTTCGAGACCCAGCGCGTCGGCCATGTCGGCGTCGACGTCCTGAATGCGCACGCCCAGCCAGCCACGGCGGGTTTCGCCGTATTCCTGCAGCTGGTCGACCACGCGGGTGACGACGTTCGAGGCCATCGAGAAGCCGATGCCGATCGAGCCGCCGTTGGGCGACAGGATGGCGGTGTTCACACCGATGACGTCGCCGTCCATGTTGAACAGCGGGCCGCCCGAGTTGCCGCGGTTGATGGCAGCGTCGGTCTGGATGTAGTCGTCATAGGTGCCCGACAGTGCCCGGTTGCGGGCCGAGACGATCCCGGCCGAGACCGAGAAGCCCTGCCCCAGCGGGTTGCCCATCGCCATGACCCAGTCGCCCACGCGGGCGGTGTCGCTGTCGCCGAAGGTGACGAACGGCAGCGGCGTCTCGCTTTCGACCTTCAAGAGCGCGATATCGGTGTTGGGGTCGGTGCCGACGATCTCGGCGTCCAGTTCGACGCCCGAGAAGAATTCGATCGTGACCTGATCGGCGCCTTCGATGACGTGGTTGTTGGTGACGATGAACCCGTCTTCCGAGATCACGAAGCCCGAACCCAGCGCCTGGCTGCGGCGGGGCCGGTCGGGACCCTGGTTGCGGTCCATGAAGTCACGGAAGAAGTCCTCGAAGGGGGAGCCTTCGGGAACGACGGGGCCGGGAACGCCGTTGGTGGCGACGCTGGTCGAGGTGGTGATGTTCACCACCGAGGGGCTGATCCGTTCAGCCAGGTCGGCGAAGCTGTCGGGCCGCGTCTGTGCGGTCGCGACGAGGGCCTGCGCAAGAAGCAGGGCCAGACCCAGGAACGAGATCCACGCGGCGCGCATCCAGCGCGCATCGTCGGATTGTCGTTGGATTGAGATTGCCTGAGGTTTCACACGTCTCTCCGTTTGCTTGTCTTCCCGGCGGGAAACGCAGCCGGGACGTACTGTGCGTCGGACCATTTACCTAGGTGCGGAAATGCACAACTCAAACCCCCGTCGCAAAGTCTCAAGTCAACGTGAGGGTCCTGTAACGAAAACTGTGGCACGACGCGGGGGGCGCGCGCCAGTCCCGTGACCGAGGAAGGCGAAGATTCGCTTCCAATTCGTTAATGCAGCGATCTTTTCCCTTCGCACGCGCAACACTTTCGCGGTCTTTCGCCGCGCACGCCGCGACCGCAAGCCCCGGATTGTGCGAGGCGGTCGTGGCGCGCCGATCAGGCGGACATGCCGCTGACGTGGAGCCAGACGAACACGGCGTAGGTCAGCAGCCCGGCGACCAGCAAGGCCATACCAAGGTTGAACTTGTAGCCGTGCCGCGCCCAAAGCCCGGTTTCGCCATCGAAGACCAGCTGTCGCGCGTCCTCGCCGTTTCCGGTCTGCAGCATGAGACGGGCGACGGCAAAGGCGTTCATGTGGACCCGGCGCATATAGGTCCAATGGACGGCGGCGGCCGCGAACAACAGCACGATGCTGATCCCGAGTGAGATCCGCAGCGCATCGGGGATGGTTTCGGACGTGTCGAACACGACCTTTCCGAAAGACAGATCCTTCAGCGTCAGGATCGGCAGACCGATTTCCAACCCGATCAGGATCATCAACTGCTGCTTGTCCGCTTCGAGCAGCGAGATGAGGGTTTTGAAATAGTCTTGGTCATTGGGCATTGGCGGCGGTCCTGCAATAACTGATGAATATGCGACGGAGGGTGCGGGCACCGGACGATCGGTGTCAAAGCTTTTGCCCGGACGGTCGGCTAAAGAGATTGGACACGTCTAATTCACGCTTATCGGGGGCGCACATATGGCTGAAGACGACAGCATATCGAAAGAAGATCTCGCGCGCCGGGTGGCCGATGTCGCGACGCTTGACGGCACGTTCGTGCTGCGGTCGGGGCAGACCTCGCATCGGTATTTCGACAAGTACCGCTTCGAAGGGGACCCGGTGCTGCTGAAGCATTTGGCCCGGGGCATGAGCCGCCTTCTGCCCGCCGAGACAGAGATCTTGGCCGGTCTGGAACTGGGGGGCGTGCCGCTGGTCACGGCGATTTCGCTGGAAACCGGGCTGCCGGCCGCCTTCGTGCGCAAGGAGGCCAAGACCTATGGGACCTGTCGCGCGCTTGAAGGACAGGACGTCGGCGGCAGGAAGGTGACCTTCATCGAGGACATCATCACCACCGGCGGCGCGGTCGCCGACGCGTACCGCCTTGCGTCGCAGGAAGATGCCAAGGTTCTGGCGGTCGTCTGCGCGATCTGGCGCGGCGACGGCGCGCCGCAGGTTCAGGGCGTGCCCGGGCTGCCGGTCCTGCCCCTGTTCACGCGCGCCGATCTGGACGGCTGAGCGGACAGGTTTTCGGGTCAGGCGTGCGGCGGCGCGGGTTATCGGCGTTTCTGGAAGCCGGTCTTCGACTGCTCGAACCCTGCGCTGCGATAGAAGTCGAGCGTTCCGGGCTGCTTGGAGCCGGTCATCAGCATGACCTTGTAGCACCCCGCCGCCCACGCGGCGTCGCAGGCGGCGTCCAGCACCTTGCGGCCATACCCCATGCGGCGGTGATCGCCGTGGGTCACCACGTTCTCGATCAGCGCGTAGGGGCGTGCGCCCCGGGTCAGGTTGGGCACGACGACAAGCGTGCACGAGGCCACGGCCACGTCGCCGACCAAGCAGAGCAAAATCGCGCTGCCATCATAGGCGAGGAAGCGATTGAACACCGACTCTGCCGTCGTGACGGACGGCCTGTCGGTGTCGCTGTTCAGGTGTCGGTACAGGTCCAGAACCGCAGGAAGATCCTGCCGTGTCGCAGACCGGACGCTTGGCGCAGAAACCGCCCGGTCACCGCGCGCCGTCAAACGCCCAGCAACCGCGCTAGCCAGACCAGCAGGACACCAAGGGCCAGCGCCCCAAGGCCGAAGGCGCGGCGGGTTTCGACGGGAAGTTCCGCCAAGCTGCGCAGCAGGTCCTCGATACGCGAAGGGGCCAGTGCGAACACCAGCCCCTCGATACACAGTACAAGGCCAAGGGCCAGGACGAGCGTGGCCATATCAGCCGTTCTGCTCGGCGTCCGTGGCGGGTTCCTCGGGCTCTGGCTCGGCCTCGTCCGCCTCGGGAACCTCCGGGGCTTCGGTTTCGGCCTCGGGTTCAGCCTCGGGCGCTTCGTCCGCTGCGGTGTCGGTGCCGGCGGTGTCCGTCGGCGTTGCCACCGGAGCCGGACCGTTGCGGCCCGTCGAGCTTTCGAGGAAGTCGAAGAACTCGCTGTCCGGAGAGATCACGAGGGTCGAGTTGTTGCCGTTGATCGACCGGGTGTAGGCCGTCAGCGAGCGGTAGAACTCGAAGAAATCCTCGTCCTGGGTGAACGCGTCGGCGAAGATGCGGTTCCGGGCGGCGTCAGCCTCACCCCGGATGATCTCGCTGTCGCGGCGGGCGTTGGACACCTGTTCCACCACGGTACGATCGGCCTGAGCGCGGGTGATCTGCGCCAGCTCCTCGCCTCGGGCGATCTCGTCGGCAGCCTCGCGTTCGCGTTCCGCCCGCATCCGGGCAAAGGTCGCATCAAGGTTCTGCTCCGGCAGGTTGGTCTGCTTCAGCCGAACGTCGATCACCTCGATCCCGATGGCTTCGGCGCGCGCGCGCGCCTGTGCGGTGATCCGCTCCATCAGTTCGGACCGGTCGGACGACAGGATGGTGTTCGAGGTTACGCCGTCCGAACCCAGCACCGCGCGGATCTGCGCGTTCAGGATCGATTCCAGCCGGTCCTCGGCCGAGCGGATACCGCCCACGCCAACCGCCTGCCGGAACTGGACCACGTCGGCGATCCGGTACCGCGCGAAGGCATCGACCACGAGGCGGCGGTCATCCGACGGCGTCACCTCGGTTTCGTCGGTGTCGAGGCTGAGGATCCGGGCGTCGTAGGTCACGACCTCTTGGATGAAGGGCACCTTGAAGGCGAGACCCGGGTCTTCCTTGACCCGTTTGATCTGGCCGAACTGAAGCACCAGCGCCTTTTCGCGTTCATCGACCACGAAGATCGAAGAGCCGACGAGCGCCAGAAGCACCACGATGGCGGGAAGGATGAAGGTTGTCTTACGCATAGTCGTGTCCTCCCTGCCTTATTGGGTTGCCGTAGAGGTGTCCGCGCCGCGGCGCAGTTCGTTCAGCGGAAGGTAGGGAACCACGCCCTGCCCGCCGCCATTGCCCGAAACGGCATCGTCGAGGATGATCTTGTCCACGTCACCCAGCACCGATTCCATCGTTTCCAGATAAAGCCGCTTGCGCGTCACGTCGGGCGCGTTGCGGTATTCCGTCAGAACGGCAAGGAAGCGGCTGGCGTCACCTTCGGCCTCGTTGACGACCTGAGCGCGGTACGCCTCGGCCTCTTCGAGGATCTGGGCGGCCTCACCCCGCGCGCCGGCGAGGACGCGGTTGGCGTAGGCGTCGGCCTGACGGCGAAGACGGTCGGCCTCTTGCTCGGCAGCCTGCACTTCGCGGAACGAGTCGATCACCTCGGCCGGCGGGTCGGCCTTGTCGAGGTTGAGACGGACGATGTTCACGCCAGCGTCGTAGCTGTCCAGCGTTTCCTGGATCAGCGCCTGCGCGTTGTCGGCGATCAGACCCCGGTCACGGTTGAGGATCGGCGCCAGCTGCGAGGCGGCAATGATCTCGCGCATCGCGGATTCAGACACCGCGCGGATCGTCTCGGACGGGTCGCGCAGGTTGAACAGGAATTGGGCCGGGTCCTTGATGTTCCACACCACCTGGAAGTCCAGGTCGACGATGTTTTCGTCGGTGGTCAGCATCAGGCCGGTGTCGCCGCTGCGCCCGTTCGAGGTACCGATGTTGATGTTTTCTTCGCGGGTGACCGGCAGCACCTCGGCGGTGACGAAGGGCCACGGCGCGAAGTTCAGACCGGGATTACCGACCGAGTGATAGCGGCCCAGGAACAGTTCGACCGACTGTTCTTCGGGACGCACTGTATAAAGCGAGGCTGCAAGCCATGCGCCCACCAGCAGCAGGGCGCCGAGGCCCAGCGTGCCACGGGTGAACTGAAAGCCGCCGCCGCCGCCCGAGCCGTTCGGCCCGTTCGGACGGCCACCGCCGCGCCCGCCCATGAGAACGCGAAGACGCTCCTGGCCTTTTTTCATGATCTGGTCGATCTCGGGGATCTGCGAGCTTTCGCCCGGTCGGCGCGGGCCCTGCCCGCCTGCGGGACGGCGGTCGTCGTCACCACCCCCGCGATTACCGCCTCCTCCACCCCAGGGTCCGCCTGAATTATTGGCCATCTACGTGTCGTTCCTTCCCTTGCCGTAACAGCGTTCCTAGCTACCTGTGCGCCGAAGCGCGCGAAATCAAGCCGAAGCTTAGCTGGTTCTCGCTGGTGACTTCATCGTGACAAGCTCTTCTGCCATTGTCGGGTGTACCGCACAAACACGGTCGAAGTCTTCCTTCGTCGCACCCATCTTTACAGCGATGCCCGCCAACTGGATCATTTCGCCGGCATCATCCGCGACGATATGACATCCCAGAACCTTCCGGGTTTCCTGGCTGACGATCAGTTTCATCAGCACCCGGTCGTCGCGTCCCGCGAACGCGTGGTTCATCGGCTTGAACGAGGTCGCGTAAACTTCGATCGGCTCCTGATCGCGGGCCTGTTCTTCGGTCAGACCGATCGCGCCGTATTCCGGCTGCGTGAAGATCGCGGACGGAACCAGCTCGTGATCGGGCTTGGTCGGGTTGCCTTTGAACACCGTCTCGGTGAAGGCCATGCCCTCGCGGATGGCGACCGGGGTCAGTTCGATCCGACCGGTCACGTCCCCGATGGCATAGATCGACGGCACCGAGGTCTGCGAATAGTCGTCGACCTCGATCTCGCCCCGGCGGCCCAGCTTGACGCCGGCCTCTTCCAGACCCAGCCCCTCGACCGACGGGGTGCGGCCAGTGGCGAAGAAGACGTGGTCGAACACGCCTTCGGAGCCGTTCGTCGCCTTGACCCAGATCGGCTTGCCCGCGTCCTCGGACGTGGCGCTTTCCGGGTTGTTGCCCAGCGTCTTGTCCCCGATGTTCGTCAGCCCCACCGGCTCTTCCATCACCGCCTCGGTGTCGGCGCGTTCCTCGTGGTGCGAGGCGGGGGCCATCTCGACGATGTTGGTGCCAAGGTGCAGGTCGATGCCCTGCGCCTTCATCTGTTCCGCGATCAGGCCGCGCGCCTCGTCGTCGAAGCCACGCAGGATTTGCGCGCCACGGTAGAATTGCGTGACCTTCACGCCCAGCCCGTTGAGAATACAGGCGAATTCGCAGGCGATGTACCCGCCGCCGATGATCAGCACCGACTTCGGCATCTCTTCCATCAGGAAGATGTCGTTCGACACCAGCCCAAGGTCGGCGTTCGGAATGTCGGGGCGGACGGGGTGACCGCCGACGGCGATCAGGATGTGCTTGGCGGTATAGGTCGTGCCATCCGCAAGCTCGACCGTGTGCGGGTCTTTCACCTTGGCGCGCTGTGCGAACACCTCGACGTCAGAGCCGTCCAGCAGGCGGCCATAGACGCCTTCCAGACGGTCGAGTTCGGCGTGCAGCTTCTTGCGGAAGTCGGGCCAAGAAAAGTCGCCGGGCGTCACGTCCCAGCCATAGGCCTGTGCATCCTTCATCCGCTGGGCGTAGGACGAGGCGAACACCATCAGCTTCTTGGGCACGCAGCCGCGGATCACGCAGGTGCCGCCCAGACGGTATTCTTCCGCAAGCGCCACCTTGGCACCTTCCTGCGCCGAGGTGCGCGCCGCGCGAACGCCGCCGGAACCGCCACCAATGACGAAAAGGTCGTAGTCGAAGGACATGATATTACTCCGATAGATCCGAGAACATGTTGTCGCTCTCGGCGAATTCGATCCGGCCCTCCTCGTGCGTGCCCGCGTTGATGTCGTTCACTTCCACCCGCCCGTCGCCGTGGCCGATGACCACAACGTCGCAGATGTCGATGAACAGGCCATTTTCGACCACGCCCGGAATTTGATTGAGCACCAGCGAAAGCTGCCGTGGGTTGGCGATACGTTCGAGGTGCAGATCGACGATGTAGTTCCCCTCGTCGGAAAGGAAGGGCGCCTCGCCGTTCAGGCGAAGCGTCGTGGTCTGGCCAAGCACGTCAAGCCCGGCCAGTGTCTCCTCCACAAGTGCCTTGGTCGTTTGCCAGCCGAACGGGATCACCTCGATCGGCAGCGGGAAGTTCCCCAGCGTTTCCACCTTCTTGGACGCATCGGTGATCACGATCATCCGGTCCGAGGCGGTCGCCACGATCTTTTCCATCAGGTGCGCGCCGCCGCCGCCCTTGATCAGGTTCAGGTCGGGATCGAACTCGTCGGCGCCGTCGATGGTCAGGTCGAGCCACTTCGCCTCGTCCAGCGAGATCACCTCGATGCCGACCTTGCGCGCCAGTTCGGCGGTGCGGGTCGAGGTCGGCACGCCCTTGATGCGCAGCCCGTCCTCGCGCACCAGTTCGCCAAGGCAACGGACCATCCACGCGGCGGTCGATCCGGTGCCCAGTCCCACGCGCATTCCGTCCTCGACAAACTCGACGGCCCGCTTGGCAGCGACGAACTTGGCGGTGTCGATGGGCGAAAGGTCTCCGTTCATTCCTGGCAGCTCCCCTGAAAGTCCCCGGCCTTATAGGCAAGAAGACGCCGGGGCGCGAGTGCGGATTTCCCCGCCGCACGCCGCGGCAGATCGGGCCCTGCGGAAGGGAGGTTCGCCGCGCCGTGCAAGCAGGCTATCATCAAACGTCGGATGGCAAGGAACGAGCACGATGGGCAGACACGTCTTTCTGGCACTGGGGTGGATTTCGGTCGCGCTTGGCTTGGTCGGCGTCGTGCTTCCGGTGCTGCCGACGGTGCCCTTCATGATCCTTGCGGCGTTCCTGTTCGGCAAGGGATCGCCGCGCGCCCGCGCGTGGCTGATCGACCACGCGCATTTCGGGCCGCACATCCAGCGGTGGGAGGCCACCGGCGCCATTTCGCGGCGGGCCAAGATCATGGCGGTGTCGACGATGGCGGCGGTGCTGCTGCTGTCGGTGCTGATGCGGCTGGACCTGTACCTGATCGCGATACAGGCCGCCTGCATGATCCCTGCGGCGATCTTCGTCTGGACGCGGCCCGACGGGTAAGCGTGGGCGCTACGTCCCGCCGTGCCGCCCGCCCGCGTCAAGCGGTCGCTTTTCGCATGGCGTCCCCCGCGCGGCTTTGGCACCAAGGGACAACTGGGAAAGGCGCGCGATGTTCATTTCCGTATTCGACATGTTCAAGGTGGGCGTCGGGCCGTCGTCCTCGCACACGATGGGGCCGATGGTGGCGGCGGCGCGGTTTCTCGACACGCTGCGCGGGTCGGCCTTTACGGCGCACGGGCTGAAGACGCGGCTGTACGGCTCGCTCGCCTTTACCGGGATCGGGCACGCCAGCGACCGCGCGGTGATCCTTGGCCTCGCCGGGTTCACGCCGCAGGACTATGACCACGAGGCCGCCGAGCGCGTGCTGAAGCAGATCGCCGAGACCGGGACGGTCACGCCCGAAGGCTTGTCGCCGCTGGCGCTGGACCCAGACACGGACGTGGTGCTGGACTATGGCGACCCCCTGCCCGGTCACGCGAACGGCATGACCGTCGCCGCCACCGACCGGCAGGGCGACGTGATCTTGCAGGAAACCTATTACTCGGTCGGCGGCGGCTTCGTCCTGACCGCCGAGGAACTGGCGCGCGGCAAGGACACCGACGACGGCCCGCCCGTCCCCTACCCGTTCAAGACCGCCGCCGAGATGCTTGAGATGTGCGCCCGCGAGGGCAAGTCGGTGGCGGACCTGAAGCGCGCCAACGAACTCAGCCGGATCGGCCGCGCCGCGCTGGACGACGGCATCGCGCGGGTGTGGCAGGTGATGCGCGATTGCATGGATCGGGGGCTGGACACGCATGGCACCCTGCCCGGCGGGCTGGGCGTCAAGCGCCGCGCCGCCGCGATCCGCGACCGGCTGGTGGCCGAACGCGGCACCAACCTTGCCCCGCCGCATGTGATCAACGACTGGATGTCGGTCTATGCGATGGCGGTGAACGAAGAGAACGCCGCTGGCGGACAGGTCGTCACCGCCCCCACCAACGGCGCCGCGGGCGTGGTGCCCGCCGTGATCCGCTACTGGCTGGACCACGTGCCCGGCGCGGGCCCGTCGAAGCTGCCGGATTTCCTGCTGACCGCCGCCGCCATTGGCGGGCTGGTGAAGCACAACGCGTCGATCTCGGGCGCCGAATGCGGCTGTCAGGCCGAGGTCGGCAGCGCGTCGGCAATGGCGGCAGCCGGTCTGTGCGCGGTGATGGGCGGCACGCCCGAGCAGGTCGAGAACGCCGCCGAGATCGCGCTGGAGCATCATCTTGGCATGACCTGCGACCCGGTGCGCGGGCTGGTGCAGGTCCCCTGCATCGAGCGCAACGGGCTGGGCGCGATCAAGGCGGTGTCCGCCGCGTCGCTGAGCCTGCGCGGCGACGGCACCCACCTTGTGCCGCTGGATGCCGCGATCGAGACGATGCGGCAGACCGGATCGGACATGAGCCACAAGTATAAAGAGACTTCGCTTGGCGGGCTCGCGGTAAACGTGCCGAACTGCTGAGAACGTCAGGTAAACCTCCGACTAATTCAGTCAGGTTTTCTTTCCGAACGATGACTCGCGTGTTAACTTTTGTCCGGACGACGGGGAATCGCCCCGTCCAACCGGGCCTTTAGCTACAGCCACGCGACACTGCCCCTTTTCGCGGAGTGTGAGCGCAGCCAGCCGCCACCGTCTGGCTTCTCAGCACATCCGAACCGAAGGGGGATCAGCAATGGCTGACGTACTCACCACCAACAGCATCATTCTTTCCAGCGCCACGTTCAATGACACCGGCTCTGGCTTCACCCTGACCTATAACGACGCAAGCGAATATGGCTCTGGCGGCCCGGTCATCGACAGCGACGATTCCGGCACGGCCAGCGACGGCGACAAGCTGTGGAACGACCACGGCGGCGACGCGGGCTATACCGGCTATACCGTCGAGATCAACGGCGACACCTACGGCGTCTTCACCTATTACTACCTGCCCGGCAGCGTCGTCATTCCGCACAACGGCGAACTGGAGCCGTCGGACTTTACCTCCGGCATGGACGTGACCGAGGCCGCCGAGGCGTCGGTCGTCAACTGCTTTGCCGGTGACACGCTGATCGCGACCCCCGATGGCGAAGTGCGCATCGACGCGCTGTCCGCCGGCGACCGGGTTCTGACCGCTGACGGCCGTTCGGAAGAAGTTCTGTGGGTCGCGCGCCAGACGCTGCAGATGATCCACGGTCTGTACCCGCAGGGCGACCTTGTCCGCATCTCGGCTGGCGCACTGGGCAACGGCCTGCCGCACCGCGAACTGGTCGTTACCGCCGAACACGCGATGGTGCTGGACGGAATGCTGGTCAACGCCGCCGCGCTGGTGAACGGCGACACGATCCGCCTTGAACTGGCCGAAGCGCGCAACGCCGAGGTCACCGTCTACCACGTCGAGACCGCGCGTCACGACGTGCTGCTGGCCAACGGCGCCGCGACCGAAAGCTTCGTCGAGGCGAACGGCCGCGCCGCTTACGACAACTATGCCGACTACGTCGCCCGGTTCGGCGAGGACCGCACGATTGCCGAGATGGCCCTGCCCCGCGTGACCAGCGCACGTCTGCTGCCGGCCGACCTGCGCGCCCGCCTTGGCCTGACCGAAGCCGATGGCGCGGCCGTCTCGCGCGAACTGGAGCTGGCGCTCTGATTGCGGCACAGCCGATCCGCACAAAGAAAAAGGGCGGCCAGTGGCCGCCCTTTGACGTCTGGGATACCGTGTCCGGCGATCAGTTGACCTGACCGGCCGGGATCAGAACCTTGTCGATGACGTGGACCACACCGTTCGACTGGTCGACATCCGCGACGGTCACGGTCGCAACGCGGCCGTTCTCGTCCTTCAGCTTCAGCATGCCGCCTTCCATGTAAGCGGTCAGCGTGCAGCCGCCCACGGTCTCGACCGGGTGCATCCCGCCGTCATCGGCGATCATGCCCGCGATGTCCTGCGAGAACGCCTCGGTCGCGACGACGTGGCAGCCCAGCAC
This sequence comes from Psychromarinibacter halotolerans, assembly GCF_029168315.1. Lineage (NCBI taxonomy): Bacteria > Pseudomonadati > Pseudomonadota > Alphaproteobacteria > Rhodobacterales > Paracoccaceae > Psychromarinibacter > Psychromarinibacter halotolerans. The sequence goes on along the minus strand of NZ_JARGYD010000001.1, from coordinate 14,308 downwards.
CTGTTGCAGCTGCGGCTTGTTCGCCAGCAACTTTTCAAGCGACGCGGCGTTGATCTCGCCAAAGGCGGCGTTGGTCGGCGCGAACACGGTGAAGGGGCCCGCGCTCATCAGCGTGTCGACCATGTCGGCCTCGGTCACGGCGGCGACCAGCGTGGTCAGGTTCGGCGCGGCGGATGCGTTCTCGGCGATGGTCATGTCGGCCATCATCGGCGCACCGCCGACAGTGGGGTTGCCTTGAGCGGCGGCGAAGCCAGCGGTCGCGGTCATCAGGACGGCGGCAGAAGCGATGGTCTTGAACATTGTGGGGTCCTCCCGTTTACCATTTACACCCGGACAAACAGCGCCTCGGGTTATTGGAAGGTACGGCAGGGGTCGCGGGACGGTTTCAATTCGGCCCGCACGGCGCGTTCAACTATTTGTCAGATGCCGGAACCTTGCCCGCGATCCAACGCGCGCTAAAGGCGCCGTGAAGCGGCTGGAGGGTACGCGTCCGGCAGAGGTTAGCTGCACATCGTAAGCCTGGTGTTAGGCAAAAGCTTCCTTCCAGCCCGGCGTGCATATTTTGAGTTTCATGATTTTCCTTGTAGCATTGCGTTCAGCTTACCTGGAGCACGCCGATGGCAGACCCATTTCAAGACGTAGATGCCGCCGGGCCCGAGTTCATCAAGATGTTCGCCGACTCTATGGACGTGCGCCAAGCCGATCCGACAATGGAGCGGATCGTTGCGGACTATTTAAGACGGCTGCCGCTTGCCCCCGACAGTATAACGATCGAAGTCGGGGCTGGCGCGGGCGCCGTGACACGTCGCATCGCAGCAGCGGCAGATCCGGCGAAGGTGGTCGGCTTTGACCCGTCTCAGGGCTTTGTGAACGAAGCAATCGAACGATCGCGGTCCCACGCCAATCTGTCATTCACGGTCGCCGATGGCGCAAATCTTCCGATTGAAGACAACAGCGTCGATGCCGTCATCATGCATACGGTTCTGACCCATGTGACGCACCCGGACTCTCTTTTGGTCGAAGCGTTCAGAGTTCTGAAGGCAGGCGGATCGCTTGTGGTATGCGATGCGGATTTTTCGAAGGCGACATTCAGCAGCATGCCAAACGATCCGCTGAACATCTGCGCTCAGGAGTTCGTCCGAGAGTTCGTCACCGATGCCTTTATTGTCGGGAAGTTGAGATCCCTGATCTCAAACGCGGGCATGGAGATCGCCAGCTTTGACGTCGTGAGCCGTATCGTCACAACCCGAGAACAAATGCTGCCGTGGGTCGAGGTTACAACACAAAGAATGGTTGAGCGTGGCGACATCGGCAAGCAATTGGCGGACGCGCTTGTGGCGGAACATGACCGCCGTGCCGAAGCAGGGTCTCTGTATGGGTATCAGGCCTTCGCAACGGCAATCGCGCGAAAGCCGTCCTAGCTGAAACGGACAGCGTGTCCGCATGGCGGACCACCACGGCTTGCCGGCACCCCAAAAGAAATCGGGGCGCCCAAGGGCGCCCCAGTTTTGCCGATCGGACTCATCGTTTGTACCGCCCGGTTTCTGCCTGCGGCCCGACCTGCATTCAGGGCAAGCGCACTCGCCCCGGGTTAAGGTGGGCAAGGACAATAGCCCGCCCCCACCCTGTTCGTGCCCATTTGCCGCCGGGCCAGCGGGTGGATCGGGGCGTCGCGGGTTGTTGGTTGGGGAAAGCGCGACGCCCCGGTCCGAAACTTAGCTGCAGCCCGACGTGGCGCCGCAGGTGTTGCACTTCATGCAGGTGCCGTTGCGCACCAGCGTGTAGTTGCCGCAGTCGCCACAGGGATCGCCCTCGTAGCCCTGCATCTTGGCCTTGGTGCGCAGGTCCATCGACATGGTCCCGCTGGCCACCGCCGTGGCAGAGGTGCTGGCCGCACCGCCGGGCTCGGGGACCAGCGTCTGCAGCGTGGCGACCGGGTCGCCCGATGCCGCCAGCGCGACCGCACCGGACTGACCGCCCTGAACCACCAGCAGTTCCTGCGGCAGACGCTTGCGGGTGAAGCCCGCCGACGCGACCTGCTTGAGCACCTCGAAGGGCGAGGTTCCGTTGCTGTCCGGCACTTCGGTGAAGTTGCGCTTGCCCTCTTCCTCGCCGCGGCCCAGCTCGTCGAAGGACACGCCTTCGGGCTTCACATGGGCCAGATCGGTCCGGTCGAGGTAGGACACCGCGAGTTCGCGGAAGATGTAATCAAGGATCGACGTCGCGTTCTTGATCGTCTCGTTGCCCTGCACCATGCCCGCCGGTTCGAACCGGGTGAAGGTGAAAGCGTCGACGAACTCTTCCAGCGGCACGCCGTACTGAAGGCCGACCGAAACCGCGATGGCGAAGTTGTTCATCATCGCCCGGAAGCCAGCGCCTTCCTTGTGCATGTCGATGAAGATTTCGCCAAGCTTTCCATCGTTGTACTCGCCGGTCCTCAGGTAAACCTTATGGCCGCCGACGACGGCTTTCTGCGTGTACCCGCGACGCCGCTCGGGCAGCTTGTCGCGCTGACGGCTGACGATCTCTTTGACGATGACCTTCTCGACGATCTTCTCGGCCAGCACCTGCGCCTTCTCGGCGGGGGTTCCGCTTTCCAGCGTATCGGCGGCGTCGTCATCGTCTTCGACCAGCGCGGCGGCCAGCGGCTGCGACAGCTTCGACCCGTCGCGGTACAGCGCGTTGGCCTTCACACCCAGCGACCACGACAGTTCATAGGCCTTCTGGCAGTCCTCGATCGTGGCGTCGTTCGGCATGTTGATCGTCTTCGAGATGGCACCCGAGATGAACGACTGGGCCGCAGCCATCATGGTGATGTGGCTGTCCACCGACAGGAACCGCTTGCCCTTCTTGCCGCACGGGTTGGCGCAGTCGAAGATGTGGTAATGCGCCGGGTCGAGGTGCGGCGCGCCTTCCAGCGTCATCGTCCCGCAGACGTGGTCGTTCGCCGCTTCGATGTCGCGCTTGGTGAACCCAAGGTGCGCCAGCAGGTTGAAGGTCGGATCGGACAGCTTTTCCGCAGGGATGCCCAGCGGGCCGGTCAGGAACTCTTCGCCCAGCGTCCACTGGTTGAACACGAAGCGGATGTCGAAGGCCGACGGCAGCGCCGCCTCGATCTTCTCGATCTGCGCCTCGCCGAAGCCGTGCCCGATCAGCGCGGTGTGGTTGATGCCCGGCGCGTTGCCCAGGGTGCCGTGGCCCACGGCGTAGGACACGATTTCCTCAATCTGGGCCGAGGAATAGCCCAGCCCTTCCAGCGCGGCCGGAACCGAGCGGTTGATGATCTTGAAATAGCCGCCACCGGCCAGCTTCTTGAACTTCACCAGCGCGAAGTCGGGCTCGATCCCGGTGGTGTCGCAGTCCATCACCAGACCGATGGTGCCGGTCGGCGCGATGACCGAGGTCTGCGCGTTGCGGTAGCCGTTCTTCTCGCCCAGCTCCAGCGCCTCGTCCCACGCGGCTTCGGCCAGCGCGACCAGTTCGCTGTCGGGGCAGTTGGCGTGATCCAGCGGCACCGGCTTGATCGCAAGGTTGTCGTAGCCATCGGTCTTACCGTAGGCGGCGGTGCGGTGGTTGCGGATGACCCGCAGCATGTGCGCCGCGTTGCGGTCATAGCTCGGGAAGGCGCCCAGTTCACCGGCGATCTCAGCCGAGGTGGCATAAGCCACGCCGGTCATGATCGCGGTCAGCGCACCGCCCATCGCGCGGCCGGCGTCGCTGTCGTAACCAAGGCCCATGTTCATCAGCAGACCGCCGATGTTGGCATAGCCAAGGCCCAGCGTCCGGAAGTCATAGGACAGCTGCGCGATTTCCTTGGACGGGAACTGCGCCATCATCACCGAGATTTCCAGCGTCAGCGTCCACAGGCGGGTGGCGTGTACGTAGTCCTGCGCCTGAAACTTGCCGTCCTTCCAGAAGGTCAGCAGGTTCATCGAGGCAAGGTTGCAGGCCGTGTCGTCCAGGAACATGTACTCGGAACAGGGGTTCGAGCCCCGGATCTCGCCATCTTCCGGGCAGGTGTGCCACGCGTTCACGGTGTCGTGGAACTGGATGCCCGGGTCGGCGCAGGCCCACGCGGCGTGGCCGATCTTTTCCCACAGCTGGCGGGCGTTCACTTCCTTGGAAACTTTGCCGTCCACACGGTTGATAAGCTTCCAGTTTTCGTCCTTGCGCACGGCTTCGAGGAACCCGTCCGTCACCCGGATCGAGTTGTTTGAGTTCTGCCCCGAAACGCTGGCATAGGCCTCGCTGTCCCAGTCGGTGTCGTAGGTCGGGAACTCGATCGAGTCGTAGCCCTGCCGCGCGTAATCCAGCACGCGCTTGATGTAGGTCTCGGGAATGGCGACCTTCTTGGCCTCGCGGACCGCCTTCTTCAGGCCCTCGTTGACCGACGTGTCATAGGCGTCCGCCTCGGCCCCGTCCCACGCGCGGATCGCCGCGAAAATGCCGTTCAGCATCTTCTCGTGCATCTTCGAGCCCGCGACGATCGACGCCACTTTCTGCTCTTCCTTCACCTTCCAGTCGATGAAGTCCTCGATATCCGGGTGGTCGGCGTCGACGATGACCATTTTCGCCGCGCGGCGGGTGGTGCCGCCCGACTTGATCGCGCCGGCCGCCCGGTCGCCGATCTTCAGAAAGCCCATCAGCCCCGACGACTTGCCGCCGCCCGATAGTTTCTCGCCTTCCGCGCGGAGCGACGAGAAGTTGGTGCCGGTGCCCGAGCCGTATTTGAACAGGCGCGCCTCGCGCACCCACAGGTCCATGATGCCGCCGTCCGACACAAGGTCGTCCTTCACCGACTGGATGAAGCAAGCGTGCGGCTGCGGATGCTCGTAGGACGACTTCGACTTGGTCAGCTTGCCGGTCTTGTAGTCCACGTAATAGTGGCCCTGCGCCGGACCATCGATGCCGTAGGCCCAGTGCAGGCCGGTGTTGAACCACTGCGGGCTGTTCGGCGCGGCCTTCTGGGTGGCCAGCATGAAGCGCATCTCGTCGAAATAGGCCTGCGCGTCGTCCTCGGTGGTGAAGTAGCCACCCTTCCAGCCCCAATAGGTCCAGGCGCCGGCAAGACGGTCGAACACCTGACGGGCAGAGGTTTCGCCGATCTTCTGCTCGTCTTCGGGCAGGTCGGCCAGCGCCGCGTCATCGGGAACTGACCGCCACAGGAATTCGGGAACGTCCTTCTCGCGGACCTTCTTCAGCCGGGCGGGAACGCCGGCCTTGCGGAAATATTTTTGCGCGATGACATCGCTGGCGACTTGGCTCCAGCTGGCCGGAACCTCGACCTTGTCATTGCGGAACACGATCGTGCCGTCCGGATTCCGAATCTCGGAGACCGTCGTCGTGAAGTCGATATCGGCGTACGCGTCGAAACCTGCCTTGGTAAACTTGCGTTCGATTTTCATCGTGGAAAATGCCCCGTGGTATCTTGTTGTTGCCACCGGCCTCCCGTCTGACGCGGGATCACCGGCACGATCGTCACGCCGTGTGTTTCAGGCAGGCGAAGGGCAAAACCGTACCGCAAGCGGAAGAGTGCCTCCGCCGCGATGCCGCGGGTTGCCACCGCGGTTTCTCTTTTAGATTGTGTCCCTCGCCGTGCGCGTCGCCACCAGATTTTGTGGTCTGTCACTCGGCCCGTACAAACTGGCGTGAGAGGATGGGTCGGTCAACGCCAAATGAATCGCTGTCCACAGAAAACTTCCCGTCTGTGGATGACAGCCGACCGCGCCCTGCACGCGCAAGGCGATTCCCTGCGGGCCTTCGTCACGGCGCCGCGCGGGGGGACCGTAACGAATATGATCCGCAGATAAGAGGCTTAGCCTGCATTATTGGTAAACGGGGTGATGTTCGCCGCCGGGCCGCAGACCGCGGCCGGCGCCCGCATCGGCCGGGTGACGCGACGTTGCATCCCTACAACGCCAAGCATTTCCGTCACCGAAGCTGCGCCAATTTTGGGCGATTCCACGACGCCGAAACCGCATCATCTGGTGTGAATTCGCCCCGGCACCCCACCAGATGTAGTCAGAGAACGGGATCGCAATCGCGCCGGAATCGCCCACACGGCGCCAACAAACCCAGATGTGGTGGATGGTCGGGGCGGCGAGATTCGAACTCACGACCTTCTGTACCCAAAACAGACGCGCTACCAGGCTGCGCCACGCCCCGACGGATTGGCTCTTAGCGCAACCGCTCCCCGGTGGAAAGTCCTGCTTCTTCTCTTTCCAAGTACCTCGGGGGAGTCGCGCGAAGCGCGGCGGGGGCAGAGCCCCCTGTCCACCCACCAGCCTTAGCGCAGGTTCACACGCAGCGCCGCTGCCGCCGCGAAGGGCAAAAGCGCCAGCGTGCCCAGCGTGATCCCCGCCAACAGCGCAAGCGGCGTGCCCACGGCCAGCCCCTCGGTCCCGCGGCGGACCACCTCGGCGCCGAAGATCAGAGTCGGCACGTACAGCGGCAGGACCAGCAGCGACAGCAGCAGCCCGCCCCGCTTCAGGCCCACCGTCAGCGCCGCGCCGAACGCGCCGATCATCGACAGCGCCGGGGTCCCCAGCGCCAGCGACAGGGTCAGCCAGCCAAAGCCCGACTCCATGTTCAGCAGAATCGCCAGCACCGGCGCCGCCAGCGTCAGCGGCAGGCCCGTGGTCATCCAGTGCGCCGCTGCCTTCATCGCCGCCACCGCCTCGAGCGGGATCGGCGCGGTGGCCAGCAGGTCCAGCGAGCCGTCCTCGAAATCCAGCTGGAAGATGCGGTCCAGCGACAGCAGGCAGGCCAGCAGCGCGCCCACCCACAGCACGCCCGGCGCGATGATGCGAAGGGTCTGCGACTCGGGGCCGACGCCGAAGGGCACCAGCACCACGACGATCAGGAAAAACGCCAGCCCAAGGCCAAAGCCGCCGCCCGCCCGCACCGCCAGCGTCAGGTCGCGCAGGAACAGCCGGATCACAGGAACGCCTCGTCAAATCCGGTCGCGACGGCGGGCTCGACCGCGCGGAACGGCGCCACGTCCAGTTCCCGCGCCTCGAAACCCAGATCGATATGCGTCGCGATCAGCGCCGCGCCCCCGGCCCGGCAATGGCTGCGCACTGCCTCGGCGAACAGCGCCACGCTTGCCACGTCCAGCGAGACCGTCGGCTCGTCCAGCGCCCAGACCGGGCGCCCGGTCACCAACAGCCGCGCCAGCCCCAGCCGCCGCTTCTGTCCCGCCGACAGGTTCTGCGCCGCGCGGTCGCGCAGCTTCTCAAGGTTGAACGCCGCCAGCGCCGGCTCGATATCCGTGCCGCCATAGACCCCGGCCCAGAACGACAGGTTCTCGGCCACCGACAGCGTTGCTTTCAGGCCGTCCGCATGGGCGCCGTAGGCAATCGCGTCCGGCGCGCAGTCGACCACGCCGGCCAGCGGCGGCTGCAGCCCCGCGATGGTGCGCAACAGGGTCGTCTTGCCGATCCCGTTCGGCCCGCGCAACAGCAGCACCTCGCCCGGCGACAGGGCGAAGGTGACGTGCTCCAGCACCGGGATGCCCCCGCGCGCGCAGGCCAAATCTTGGACGGTCAGTACCATGCCGGAACGCTTAGCGGATCGCGCAGGCGCGGGAAAGCTTACACCGGCAACAGCGCCACTCCGACGCGGCGGCCTTCCGACAGCAGCACGTTGTAGGTGCGCGCCGCGGGCGGCGAGGCCATCGGTTCCAGCCCCAGCCCGACTGCTTCCAGCGCGGTGCGGAAGGCGGCGGGCAGATATTCCGGATCGGCCCCGGTGCCGATGAACAGCACGTCGATGTCCCCGGCCGCTTCGACAAGCGGCGCGGTATCGTCGAACCCGGTCCAGCCCTGCACGCCCGATGGCGTGACGAACACCCCGCCCTGCCAGACGGTACCGCCGACGCGGAAGAAGCCGGGGCCGTAACCGTCGATGGGCGGGCCGTCGAAGTTGCGGATCTCGTTCAGGCGCATGGTGCCTCCGTTGGGTTCGGTTTCGGGTCGCGGGCGCGGTCCCGGGTGGTCAGGACCAGATCGGCAGACCGCTGATCGCCGAGACGGCGATGATCGTGTACGCGGCCCAGCGGTAGACCGTCGCAAGGCGCGGATGGAACAGGCGTGCGCCCAGCATCACGGCGGCAAGATAGGGCGGCACAAGGCAGAGGCCAAGCACCAGCGACGGGCCGTCCAGCAGTCCCCGGATGCCGAAGATCGCCATCACAAGGATGTCGGCAAGGAATAGGAACAACAGAACCGAGGCGCGGATCACCTCGACCGGAAGCGGGCGCGCCATGTACAGCAGGATCACCGGCGGCCCCGGCAGCCCCGCTGCGCCGTGCAGGATGCCGGAAATCCCGCCGATCCCGTAGATCATCGGGCGGCTCACGGTGCCGGTATAGCGGACACCAGAAATCAGCGCCGCCAGCAGGGCAAGGCTGATCAGCGACACCCCCGCCCGGAACGCGTCGGGCGGCAGCAGCAGCAGGATCGCCACCCCGATGGGCGCACCCACAAGCACGCCCGCGACCAGCCGCATCACGTCGCGGGTGTGGCCTTCGCGGATGGCGCGGGGCACGGCGGGCATCGGGCCGATGAAGTCGATCAGGATCAGCGTGACCAGCGCCTGCACCGGTGGCAGGAACTGCCCCGCGATCGGCAGGTACACCATCGCGGTGCCAAAGCCGGTGAAGCCGCGCACGAGCCCCGCAAGGATCGCGGCGACGGCCAGCCAAGCGAAACCATCGGTGCCAAGCGCGGCTTCCACGGCGGTCAGTGCGGCGGTCAGCATGGCGGCAGAAGGCGCGCGTCGCGCGGCGGCCAAAAGAAACGCGCCACCCGGCTGGGCAGCGCGCTTTTGTCTTCCATCAAGGCCGACCCTCTCACGGGTCGACGTTCGCGAACTGGTTGCCCTCGGTCTTGTCCGGCTTCGACCAGTCGCGCTTGGTGCCCAGCATCAGCACGATGTTCTTTGCCACGTAGACCGACGAATAGGTCCCGACCACAACGCCCCAAGTGATCGCGAAGACGAAGCCCCGGATCACGTCGCCGCCAAGGATCAGCAGCGCGATCAGCGCGATCAGCGTGGTGCCCGACGTCATCACCGTGCGCGACAGCGTCTCGTTCACCGACAGGTTCATGACGTCCTGAAGGGCCTTCTTCTTGTACTTGATCAGGTTCTCGCGCACCCGGTCGAAGATGACCACGGTGTCGTTGATCGAATAGCCCACAATGGTCAGCAGCGCCGCGATCGTCGCAAGGTCGAAGCGGATCTGCGTGATCGAGAAGATCCCGATGGTCAGCAGCACGTCGTGGAACAGCGCCACCACGGCCCCCAGCGAGAACTGCCATTCGAACCGCAGCCAGATGTAGATCATGATCGCCGCAAGCGACAACGCCACCGCAAGGAACGCGGTCTGGATCAATTCGCCAGACACCTTCGGACCGACGCTTTCGACCGAGGTGAAGCGGATCTCGGGATCGACCTCTTGCAAGGCCGCCTCGACCTGCGCCACCGTTTCGGCGGTGACGCTTTCCTGATCGTCCTGCGCCTGAATGCGGATCATCGCAACGTTCTCGTCGTCGCCGAAGGTCGGATCGAACACCTCGGAGATCGCCACGTCGCCCAGTTCCAGCGGCTGCATCGCATCGCGATAGGCGCCCACGTCGACGGCGTTCACCGATTCCGTCCGCAGCGTGGTGCCGCCCCGGAAGTCGATGCCGAAGTTCAGGCCCAGCGTGAACCAAGCGACCAGCGAAAGGACCATCAGCACCATCGACACGCCGAAGGTGATCTTCCGCGCCTTGAAGAAGTCGATGTTGGTTTCCTGCGGAACAAGTCTCAGTCGCATCTTACACCTCGATGGTTTTCGGACGGCGGCGCTCGAACCACATCACGATAAGCAGGCGCGTCACGAAGATGGCGGTGAAGACCGAGGTCAGGATGCCCAGACCCAGCGTGACGGCAAAGCCGCGCACCGGGCCGGACCCCATGACGAACAGGATCACGGCGGTGATGAACGTGGTGATGTTGGCATCAAGGATGGCCGACAGAGCCTTCTCGTAGCCAAGCTCGATGGCGCGGGACGGTCCGCGCGCGGTTTTCAGTTCTTCGCGGATACGCTCGAACACCAGCACGTTGGCGTCGACCGCCATACCGATGGTCAGCACGATCCCCGCGATGCCCGGCAGCGTCAGCGTCGCGCCGATCATCGACAGCAGGCCAAAAATCAAGCCCACGTTCAGCAGCAGGGCGACGTTGGCAAGGATGCCGAACCAGCCATAGCTGAGGCCCATGAACAGCAGCACCGCAACGAAGGCGATGATACAGGCGATCCGACCGGCGGCGATCGAGTCCGCGCCCAGTTCCGGCCCGATGGTGCGTTCTTCAAGGAACGTCATCTCGGCGGGCAGCGCGCCTGCGCGCAGCAGGACGGACAGCTGGGTCGATTCCTCGACCGAGAAGTTGCCGGTGATCTGCCCCGACCCGGAGGGGATCGCCTCGCGGATCTGGGGCGCCGAGATCACCTCGTCGTCCAGCACGATGGCGAACAGCGATCCGACGTTCTCGGCGGTGTACTGGCCGAACTTCCGTGCACCCGACGGGTTGAACCGGAAGGTCACTGCCGGCTGGCCGTTCTGGTCGAACGCCGGCTGGCTGTCGTTCAGTTCCTCGCCGGTGACGACTGCGGTGTCCTCTAGAACGTAATACACGCCCTCTTCGTCCAGCGACGGCAGGATCACGTTGCGTGCGCCGGGCGACTCGTCAGCGTTGGTGGTGCGGCGGACGACCGGCTGGAAGGTCAGCTTCGCGGTGGTGCCGATCAGCGCCTTCAGTTCCTCGGCCGACCCGATGCCGGGCACCTGGATCAGGATGCGGTCCGCACCCTGCCGCTGGATCGTCGGTTCGCGCGTGCCGACCTCGTCGACGCGGCGGCGGATGATCTCCAGCGACTGCTGGATGGTGCGGTCGTCGGTGGCCTGCTTCTCGGCGTCGGTCAGTTGCACGATGATCGTGTCGCCGCTGCCCGCCACCGTGATGTCGGTGGCGCCCGCGCCCGTCAGGCTGACCACGGGCCGCGCAAGGCCGCGAACGACCTCCAGCGCGCGGGCCATGCCGTCGGACTGGCTGATGCGGACATGCAGTTCCCCGGCCGGCGCGTCGACACGGCGGATCGTCCCGACCGTGTCACGCTCGTCGCGCAGGGCATCGCGGATCTCGGGCCAATAGCCGTTCATCCGGTCGACGTAGACATCCTCGACCCGGACTTCGGCCAGAAGGTGCGCCCCGCCCCGAAGATCGAGACCAAGGTTCACCAGCGTCGCCGGAAGCCACGAGGGCCAGGACGACGCGGCCGCCTCGCGCTCCGGCGTGGCGCCCATGCGCTCGATTTCGGCAACGGCGTCGTTGTGCATCTCGACGCGCGGATAGAACAGGTTGGGCAGCGCGAAAAGAAGCCCGAACACCACGAGGCCGAGGATGACGACCCGTTTCCACAGAGGGATCTGCAGCATGAAACGCCCTTCCGAGGCTAGTCGATCACTCTTCGGCGGCGGGTTCGGTCTTGGACACGACCTGCGCGACGGTGCTCTTGATCACGCGCACCTTGACGCCGGTGGCGATCTCGACCTCGATCTCGCCGTCTTCCTTCACCTTGGTGACCTTGCCGATGATCCCGCCCTGCGTGATCACCTGGTCGCCCCGGCGCAGCGCTTCGACCATCTTCTGGTGTTCCTTCACCTTCTTCTGCTGCGGACGGATCAGCAGGAAGTACATGATGGCGAAGATGAGGATCAGCGGAATGAAGGAACCGAAGGCTCCGGCGGCTCCGCCTCCGGTGGCTTGCGCGAAGGCAGGCGTGGCAAACATGAGGTCTTCCCTTGCGTGGCGAGGGCTTGTCCGCCCCCTTCTCTGAATTGGCGCGCACCCTAGCGGCGGTCAGGACCGGACTCAACCCGATCCGCCCCGCCCGGTGCGACATGCGCTACATACGCATTTGGCGTGGGGTGACAAGGCGGACGGGGTGGGATTTCCGCCGGAAACAGCCACGGCAAGGGCCCTGCGGCGCTTTTCGGCGCACACGCGGCTTCACGGTTTCGCAGGGTTTGTGTCATCGCCGCCGGACAACCGGCACGCCGCCCGCGCCCTTGGCGGGCGTCAGGCTCATTGACCGGCCCCGCGTTTGATGCTTTGACGCCCGCGCATCACAAGCAAAGGGCCGATCCCATGCACGACATCCGTTTCATCCGCGAAAACCCCGACGTCTTCGACGCCGCTTTGGGGCGGCTGGGCGTGTCGCCTGTATCGGCCGAGATCCTCGCCGCCGACGCCGCGCGCCGCGAGGCGATCTCCAAGGCAGAGGCCGCGCTGGCCGAACGCAACGCCGCCTCCAAGCAGGTGGGCGCCGCCAAGGCCAAGGGCGACGAGGCAGAGTTCGAGCGCCTGCGCGCATTGGTCGCCGCCAAAAAAGACGAAATCGCCGCCCTCGACGAAGAGGCGAAGGCCGGCGACGAGCGGCTACGCGACATGCTGCTGGGCCTGCCGAACCTGCCGTTCGACGACGTGCCCGACGGCACATCTGAAGACGACAACGTCGAGATCCGCCGCTGGGGCGAGCCGCGCAGCTTCGACTTCGCGCCGAAGGAACATTACGAGCTGTCCTGCGCCGCGGGGCTCGATTTCGAGACCGCCGCCAAGCTGTCGGGCGCGCGCTTTGTCGTGCTGCGCGGCGCGATGGCGCGGCTGCACCGGGCGCTGGCGCAGTTCATGCTGGACACCCACGTCACCGAACACGGGCTGGCGGAAACCAACACCCCGGTGCTGGTCCGCGAAGAGGCGATGTACGGCACCAATCAGCTGCCGAAATTCGCCGAGGACAGCTATCAGACCCGCGAGGGCTGGTGGCTGATCCCAACGTCCGAGGTGACGCTGACCAACACGGTGCGCGAACAGATCCTCGACGAGAAAGACCTGCCGATCCGCCTGACCGCCCATTCGCTGTGCTTCCGCTCGGAAGCGGGCAGCGCCGGCAAGGACACGGCCGGCATGCTGCGCCAGCACCAGTTCGAGAAGGTCGAGATGGTGTCGATCACCCATCCCGACGCCTCGCTTCAGGAACACGAGCGGATGACCGGCTGCGCCGAGGCGATCCTGCAAAAGCTGGGCCTGCCCTACCGCACCATCGTTCTGTGCACCGGCGACATGGGCTTCGGCGCGAAGAAGACGCATGACATCGAGGTCTGGCTGCCCGGTCAGGACACCTACCGCGAGATCAGCTCGGTCTCGGTCTGCGGCGACTTCCAGGCCCGGCGCATGAACGCCCGCTTCCGCCCCGAAGGCGGCAAGCCGGATTACGTGCACACGCTGAACGGGTCGGGCGTCGCGGTGGGCCGCTGCCTGATCGCCGTGCTCGAGAACGGCCAGCGGGAAGACGGCTCGGTGGACTTGCCCGCCGTGCTGGCGCCCTATCTTGGTGGAAAGACCAGGATAACGGCAAACGGCGGGTTCGAGTGACCGAAACACAATCCCCCCGTCCCCCGGTCGACGACCGGGGGCGGATGAAAGCGATCATCGTGGCAACGGCGGCCATCGCCTTCGTGCTGTCCCCCGTGGTGTCGCAAAGCTTCGGCGGCTTCGAGCCGGACCAATTCCCCATTCCGCAGGACCACCCCCCGGCCCAGCCCGCAGGCTATGCCTTCGCGATCTGGTCGCTGATCTACGCGTGGCTTGTCGCCCACGCGGGCTTCGGCCTGCTGAAACGCGCCGACGCGGCGGACTGGGACGCGACGCGCTGGCCTCTGGCCATCTCTCTGGTGATCGGCGCCGCGTGGATTCCGACGGCGCAACAGTCGGTGCTGACCGCAACGGTCCTGATCTGGCTGATGCTGGGCACCGCCGTCTGGGCCTACCTCAAGGCGCCCGCGCGCGACGAGTGGTGGGCGAAAGTGCCGCTGGGCCTGTATGCCGGCTGGCTGACCGCCGCCAGCTGGGTGTCGGTCGCGCTGGTCGGCGCGGGCTGGGGCATCGGCCCCGGCGCGCTGGCCTGGGCGTGGATCGTGCTGGTCCTTGCGCTGCTGTTCGCCGCCGCCGTGTTGACCCGCGCAGGCCGCGCCCCGGAATACGGCGCCGCCGTCGCATGGGCCGCCGTGGGCATCGCGGTCGCCAACTTCGGCAGCCAGACGCTACTCGCCATCGCCGCCCTGCTCGGCGCCGTCGGCATTCTCGCGCTGTCCCTGCTCGCCCGAAACTGAAGCGCCGCGCCCGTCTTCCGGCGCGGCCCTCATCCGCTTCTTCTGTCTAAAAATATCCTGGGGGTGAATGCGGCGCAGCCGCAGAGGGG
>NZ_JARGYD010000019.1:0-33610 GCF_029168315.1 Psychromarinibacter halotolerans | reverse complement strand
ATGGCCGCCGTCAGCGTCGTTTTGCCGTGGTCAACGTGGCCAATCGTGCCGATGTTGACGTGCGGTTTGTTACGTTCAAACTTTTCCTTAGCCATGATGGCCTCCTTGTTCTCTGGCGGTGCGCATGAATGCGCACCCTACGGGGTAGGGTGCGTGGTCTCCCACGCACCGCACTTAGGCGTACTTCGACTGGATCTCGTCCGAGATGTTCTGCGGCACCGGGTCGTAGTGGTCGAACTGCATCGTGAACTGCGCGCGGCCCGAGGACATCGAGCGCAGGTTGTTGATGTAGCCGAACATGTTGGCCAGCGGCACGAAGGCGTTGATGGCGATCGCGTTGCCGCGGTTCTCCTGGCCCTGCACCTGACCACGACGAGAGGTCAGATCACCGATGATGTTGCCGGTGTACTCTTCCGGCGTGATCACCTCGACCTTCATGATCGGTTCCAGCAGTTTGGCGCCGGCTTTCCGCATCCCTTCGCGCATCCCCATACGGGCGGCGATTTCGAACGCGAGAACGCTGGAGTCCACGTCGTGGAACTTACCGTCGATCAGAGCGACCTTGAAGTCGATCACCGGGAAGCCAGCCAGCGGACCGGAGTCCATGACCGATTTGATGCCTTTTTCGACACCCGGGATGTATTCCTTCGGAACCGCACCGCCGACGATCTTCGACTCGAACGAGTAGCCTTCGCCGGCCTCGGTCGGAGTGATGACCAGCTTGACCTCGGCGAACTGACCCGAACCACCCGACTGTTTCTTGTGAGTGTAGGTGTGCTCGACCTCTTTCGAGATGGTCTCGCGGTAGGCCACCTGCGGCGCACCGATGTTCGCCTCGACCTTGAACTCGCGCTTCAGGCGGTCGACCAGGATGTCGAGGTGAAGTTCGCCCATGCCCTTCATGATGGTCTGGCCCGACTCGAGGTCGGTTTCGACGCGGAAGGACGGGTCTTCGGCGGCCAAACGCTGCAGACCGGCGGACATCTTCTCTTGGTCGGCCTTGGTTTTCGGCTCGACCGCGATTTCGATGACCGGATCCGGGAAGGTCATGGTTTCAAGCACGACCTGCTTCTGGCTGTCGCAGAGGGTGTCACCGGTGGTGGTCTCTTTCAGACCGGCCAGCGCGATGATGTCGCCCGCAAACGCTTCGTCGATTTCCTCGCGGTTGTTCGAGTGCATCATCATCATACGACCGATGCGCTCTTTCTTGCCCTTCGTGGAGTTCATGATCGAGTCGCCCTTCTTGAGGACGCCCGAGTAGATCCGGGTGAAGGTCAGCGAGCCGACGAACGGGTCGTTCATGATTTTGAACGCGAGGCCCGAGAAGGGCTCTTCGTCGTCAGCGTGACGCGCGATGTTACGCTCTTCCGTTTCGTCGTCGGGCGAGAAGCCCATGTACGGCGGAACGTCAAGCGGACCCGGCAGGAAGTCGACAACGGCGTTCAGCAGCGGCTGGACACCTTTGTTCTTGAAGGCCGAACCACCCAGAACCGGAACGAAGGACAGCGACAGCGTGCCCTTGCGGATCAGGTTCCGCAGGGTCGGGACGTCGGGCTCTTCGCCTTCAAGGTAGGCTTCCATCGCCGCGTCGTCCTGCTCGACGGCGTTCTCGATCAGGGTCGAGCGCCACTCGTCGGCCAGGTCCTTCAGTTCGTCGCGGATCGGGCCACGAACCCAGGACGCGCCAAGGTCTTCACCCTTCCAGACCCACTCTTCCATCGTGACGAGGTCGACGATGCCTTCAAGCTGGTCTTCCGCGCCGATCGGGAAGTTCACCGGAACGGGGGTCGCGCCGGTGCGGTCTTTGATCATCTTCACGCAGTTGAAGAAGTCAGCGCCGATCTTGTCCATCTTGTTGACGAACACGATGCGCGGAACTTCGTAGCGGTCAGCCTGACGCCACACGGTTTCGGTCTGCGGTTCAACGCCGGCGTTGCCGTCCAGCAGGCAGATCGCACCGTCGAGAACGGCAAGCGAACGCTCGACCTCGATGGTGAAGTCAACGTGGCCGGGCGTGTCGATGATGTTGTAGCGGAACTTCGTGTCCGAGGTGCCTTCCTCGGTCGGATCTTCCTGCCACTGCCAGAACGTGGTCGTGGCAGCAGAGGTGATCGTGATGCCACGCTCCTGCTCCTGCTCCATCCAGTCCATCGTGGCGGCGCCATCGTGGACTTCGCCGATCTTGTGGGAGCGTCCGGTGTAGTACAGGATCCGCTCGGTCGTCGTGGTTTTACCGGCGTCGATGTGCGCCATGATACCGAAGTTACGGTAGCGCGTGAGGGGGTAGTCGCGTGCCATTGGAGGGCCCTTAGATCTGAATTACCAGCGGTAATGGCTGAACGCTTTGTTCGCGTCGGCCATCTTGTGGGTGTCTTCGCGCTTCTTCACGGCCGAACCACGGCCGTTCACGGCGTCGATCAGCTCGCCTGCGAGGCGTTCTTCCATGGTGTTCTCGTTGCGGGCGCGCGAGGCGGTGATCAGCCAGCGGATCGCCAGCGCTTCACGACGCTCGGGACGCACCTCGACCGGAACCTGGTAGGTCGCACCACCAACACGGCGGGAGCGGACCTCGACGGCCGGCTTGATGTTGTCCAGCGCCTCGTGGAACACTTCCACGGGAGCTTTCTTCAGCTTGCCCTCAACGCGCTCGAAGGCGTTGTAGACGATGCTTTCTGCGACCGACTTCTTACCGTCGATCATCAGGTTGTTCATGAACTTCGTCAGCACGCGATCGCCATACTTGGCGTCGGGCAGAATCTCGCGTTTCTCAGCAGCGTGACGGCGGGACATCTGTCAGATCCTCTTATTTCGGCTTCTTGGCGCCGTACTTCGACCGGCGCTGCTTACGATCCTTGACGCCCTGGGTATCCAGAACACCGCGGAGGATGTGGTAACGAACGCCCGGAAGGTCTTTCACACGGCCGCCACGGATCAGGACAACCGAGTGTTCCTGAAGGTTGTGGCTTTCACCGGGGATGTAGCTGATGACCTCGTAGCCGTTCGTCAGGCGCACCTTGGCAACCTTACGCATGGCCGAGTTCGGCTTCTTCGGCGTCGTCGTGTAGACGCGCGTGCAGACGCCACGCTTTTGCGGGCAGCTTTCCAAGTGCTGGGACTTGGACCTTTTGACTTTGGGCTGCCGCGGCTTGCGGATCAGCTGTTGGATCGTTGGCATTCCGGTTTATTCCCCGTGTTGCAACACTTCATGTTCATCTCTGGGGCGCGCGTCCCCGGTTCATCTGGCGTGCTCCGCGCGTCCGCAAAACACGAAAACCGCCCCCGTCCCCGTTCGCGGGAACGATGCGGTGGGCATTCAGAGGATCGAGGCATACGCCCGGATCTTGACCACTACAGTTCTGTTAAAGGCAGGAGGCCCCCTGCCCAAGTGGGCGCCGTATAGGGTGAGTCCCGACCCTTGTCAACAGCCGGGCCTCCGGCGCGTCAACCTGGGCGGCGCGTGACCTGGAAATGGGGTGGCCGCGGCCGGATGTCAACGCACTCGCAGCGCCTTGGGCGGTGCCCGGCGCAGGTTGCGTTCACGGTAGAAAGTATAGATGCCGGTCGCCACGATGACCGCCGCGCCCAACAGCGTCAGACGGTCTGGCCAGTCCCCGAACACGACGAACCCCAGCAGCAGCGCCCAAAGCAAATTGGTGTACCGCAGCGGCGCGATGACGGCGACCTCGCCCACCCGCATAGCCGAGACCGAGAAGACGTAGCCGCCGATCAGCAACACCGACGCAAGGCCCATCTGCATGGCCGCCAGCCCCGATACCGGGCGCCATTCGATGAACATCGAGCCGATCCCGAAGAACACCATCACGGACACGGCGTTGAAGAACGCCACGGTCATCGAGGGCACGTCAGCCGACAACTGGCGCGACAGCAGGTCCCGCACGGTCACCAGCACCACCGCCGCCAGCGCGTACAGGGAATAGTGATTGAACCCCTCGCCTCCAGGTCGGACGATCAGCATCACGCCTGCAAAGCCGACAAGGATCGCGCTTAGGCGTCGCCAGCCCACGGCCTCGCCCAGAAACAGCGCGCCGGCCAACGTCACCGTCAGCGGCATGGCCTGTAGGATCGCGGTGGCGTTGGCGATCGGCATGTTGAAGAACGCCGACACGAAGAAGAAGGCCGCGCCGACCTCGGCCACGTTGCGGACCGCGATCAGCGTCCAGTCGCGCCGCGAGAAGTCAAAGCGCAACCCGCCCAGCGCCCGCGCCAGAAGGTACATCCAGGCCGAGGTGGCGATGCCGCGCAGGAACACCGCCTGAAACATCGGCAGTTCATCGGACAGCGCCTTCATCGCGGTATCGTTCATGGTGAAGCAGGCCATAGAGCCCGCCATAAGCGCCGCGCCGCGCAAGTTGTCTGAACTGGATGACGTCGTCATGTATCGGCAGCTATCAGCGAAACCCGCGCTTTGCCAGTGGCGAAACGAGAGCGATGGCCCGCCCCGGTATTGCCCGTGCCCCGGCGGCACCTCCGGGCCTAGTCGATGTGCTTGAACGCCCCAAGTTTGCGGCCGAAGTTTTCGCGCAGGATCGCGTCGATCTCTTTGTTGGGAAGCTGAAGCTTCTCGCCGGTGCGATGCGGGTTCGCCTTGTTGTCCTGATGGATCGTGCGGACATAGGCATAGTGCTGCGTGTCGGACCACGCGTTGAAGAACTGCGGCAGCTGGCGGTGATCCACCTTGTAGATGTTGTCGCGCCAGCTGACCGGCGCGATCAGCGCCGCGCCAACGCTGATCGGCGTACGTTCGCAGGTCGGATAGACCAGCGTCTTGTCGTCCCGCCGCTCAAGGTAGAAGCCAAGGTTGTGGGCGATGGCGGTCGGGTTGTCGATGCCGCCCAGCGCCGCGGCGCGGGGGGCGACGTCCTTCAGCCGCGCGATAAAGCCGTTGTCCAGCGCGTCGTCGTCATCGAAGCGGAACGTGGTCCGGTGCGTGAACCCCTCGGTCGGGATCTCGGCAAAGGCGGCGCGGATGCCGGCATAATGGTGCTGCGGCTCGGCCTCTGTGATGCGGATGGCGGGGACGTCCGCGCAAAGGGCGCGCAGCCGCTCTTTCCATTCGGCCGGCATGTTGGCGCCGACCAGAAGGATGCAGGTGAAATCCGCGTCAGTCTGCTGTGCCAGCGAAGGCAGGCAGTAAACCTCGAACAGGCGGAAGCGACGCTCTAGCCTGTCGGGTGCGAACAGGAAGGCTTCCATGTCCTCGATCGTGTCGAAGCCCGGATAGAAGTTTCCGATCGTCGCAAAGGAAAACCGGATCAGCCCGATCACCTGGTTTCGAAGGTCCATAAGCGCCCGCCGTTGCCATCCCGGCGCGGACAGTGGCAGTCGCGCCGCGCCCGGTCAACCTTGGGCAGACGCGCCGTTTTAAGCGGCGCGCCGTGCGGGTATACCTGCGACGGAAGGCCGTCAGTGGCGCCGCGGTATGGGGACACGGGGTATGACACAGAATTCCGAGTTTCTCGTCGCCGCCGGAATGCGGAACGAGGGCGCCTTTCTGGTCGAGTGGGTCACGTGGTACCGGATGCTTGGCTTCGACGTGCTGGTCGCGACGAACGATTGCACGGATCATTCGCCACAGCTGCTGAACCTGCTGCATGATGCGGGCTGGCTGTCACATACCACCCATTCGCCCGACCCCGGCACGCCGCCCAAGCGGACCGCGCACCGCGCCATCCGCAACCACCCTCAGACCGCCGCGCATGAGTGGCTGCTGCTTTGCGACGTGGACGAGTTCCTTGTCTTCCACATCGGCGACGGCACCGTCGGCGGCTATCTTGGCGACACCTCCGACAACCGGTTTCACGGCATCGGGTTTCACTGGAAATGCTTCGGCAACTCGGGGCACGAGACGTGGGAGGACGCCTTACAGCACCGCGAGTTTACCCGCGCGGCCGAGACGCAGCACAAGGCGAACACCTCGTTCAAGTCGCTGATCCGCCGACCGCTGGAATTCGCCGTCTTCGGGGCCCATAGCCCGCAACGCTATGTCGGCCCGGGCACATGGGGACAGGCTGGCAAAGTCTGGCTGGATGGCGAAGGGCGCAAGCTGGGCCGCTACAATCCAGACGGCGCAGCACAGAGGGCGACGGCGCCGGACAGGGTGACGCATCTGGGCGCGCAGATGAACCACTACATCACCCGCACCCCGGAAAGCTACGCGCTCAAGCGCGGCGTTCCCAGCGCCTCGGCCGGGCGGGACCGCTATACCGACGAGTTCTGGGACAACTACAACCGCAACGAAGTTCAGGACCTGTCCGCCCTGTCCTATGCCGACCGCTTCGACCCGCTGTACACACAGGCGATGGCGATCCCCGGCGTCGCGCGGCTGCACCATTTGTGCTGCGCGGATTACGTCGTGCGGCTGGCGGAAGCGACGGGCGCGGACCCCGCGAAGGATCCGCGCTTTGTGCGGCACATGGATCTGGCCGCATCGGTGTAACCGGGCGGAGGTCTATACGATCTCGCGCGCGGTGATGGTGTAGGCGAAATCGTCGGGCGACAGCTCGTCCTGCTCCACCCCGTCGATCTCGGCGTGGGGGTACATCAGGAACGGCAGCGTTCCCGCCGACGACCCCGGCAGCACCACGTCATGTGCATCGTTGTAGACCAGCCAGTTGCCTTCGGCCGCGCCGAACAGCGCCGCGCGGACGTCCTGTACTTCGGGGTCGGCCAGCGTCAGGGTCTTCGGCGGTTCTTCCAGCACGACCTTGCGCACATCGGCGGGGTCGGTCGGAATCCAGCCGATGCCGTCCACGAACACCTCGGCGCGGCAGTGCTGCGCCTTCGTCACCGTCTCGGACCCGGCGCCAAGGCTTTTGTACCCAAAGGCCGACGGCGCCACCCGCAACCCGTACAGGTCGCGCGCGGGAAGTCCGGCGGCGCGGGCAAGCCCGACATACAGCGCGTTCAGGTCGGCGCATTTGCCGGTCAGATCGCCCAGCGTCAGCATCGAGGCGACGTCGCCCAGCCCGCAGCCACGCGTCTCGGGGTTGCGCTCGGTGCTTTCGATGACCCACTGGTAGATCGCCTGCGCCTTGGCCAGATCGTCGGACAGGCCGTCGGTGATCATCAAGGCCGTCTCGCGCACGATGCCGTCGGTCGGGATCAGGTCGGTCGGCGCGGTCTGGCGCGCGCGTTCCGCGTCGGACAGCGCAGCACCCGTGGGCTCAAGCGGAACCGCGCGGCTTTGGGTGGCGGCGCGCGAAACGACCTCTAGCGTGGCCGGCGTGTCGCCCGCGTCCCATTCGGCGTGGACAAAGGCGATGCCCTGCGCGTCATCCATCACAAGCCGTGCGCGGTCGGCGGTGGTGGTGAAGGTCGTGTCGCCCGGACGGAACCAGTCGTCCGCCGTCAGCGACGGAACCGGCACCCACGCCTGCGCAGGCGCACCCGCGCGCGGCAGATCGACTTTGGTGGTCAGGGAAAAGGCGCGCCAGCCCGTGGGACGGGGCGCATACCCGGCGGCAGCGCGGCCGATGGACGGAAGCAAGCCAGCTCCGACGGCGGCGACGGACGCCAGAAGGAAGGTGCGGCGGTCAAGGATCATCGGGACTGCTCCGTGTTTCGGGGGGACCTGTCGCGCGCGGCTATAGAAGCTTGCCCCCTACCGCGCAAGGCACGCCTGCGCGCGTGTCAGCCCCACAGCGCCGCCGACGGGGCATGCACGCCCGCGTCGTCGTAGAACATCGGATCCTCGCGGTCGGTCGCCAGCAGCAGCGGCGCGTCAAGATCGACCACCGTCGCCCCCTGCGCCACCAGTTGCGCCGGGGCCATCGCCAGCGACGAGCCCATCATGCAGCCCACCATCACGTCATAGCCTTCCGCCAGCGCCGCCTCGCGCAGCGCCAGCGCCTCGGTCAGGCCGCCGGTCTTGTCCAGCTTGATGTTCACGATGTCATACTTGCCCGTCAGCTTCGGCAGCGACGTGCGGTCGTGGCAACTTTCATCGGCACACACCGGCAACGGGCGGTCGATGCCCAGCAACGCGCCATCGTCCCCGGCAGGCAAGGGCTGTTCCACCATGTCCACGCCAAGCTCGGGCAGAACGCCAGCCATCTCGCGGTAGGTGTCCAGCGTCCAGCCTTCGTTCGCGTCGATCACGATACGCGACTGCGGCGCCCCCTCGCGCACGGCGCGCAGGCGGGCGATGTCGCCCTCGCCGCCCAGCTTGACCTTCAGCACCGGGCGGTGCGCGTTCTCGGCGGCCTTGGCGCGCATGTCGTCGGGTTCGCCCAGCGACAGGGTGAATACCGTGGGCACGGGTTTCGGTTCGGGCAGTCCGGCAAGCTCCCACACGCGTTTGCCAGCGGCCTTCGCCTCCCAGTCCCACAACGCACAATCGACGGCATTTCGCGCGGCGCCTGCCTTCATCGCGGCCAACAGTCCCTGCCGGTCCAGCCCCGCCTTCAACTGCGCCTCGACGGCGCGGATCTCGTCGGTCGAGCTTTCCAGCGTCTCGTTGTAGCGTGGATAGGGCGTGCATTCGCCCCGGCCCACGATCCCGTCGCGTTCGATGGTAACGGTCAGCACCCACGCCTCGGTCCGCACCCACGGCGTCTTGTCTCCGCGCCCCGAGATGACGAAGCTGCCCGCGATCTTGAAGGCGTCCTGCGTGATGTCGAGTTTCATGGCGCGTTCCCTGTCTGTAATAGTTCGGGGGCCATGACGGCCCCCGCTGCTGTCCGGTCGAAGACCCGGCGGATCAGATGGCGTCCAGCGCGTCGGCCAGACGCTCGGCACCCTGACGGAACGGGTCGGCCGTGGGAAGGCCCATCTGCTTCTCGACCTTTTCAAGGTACGACAGCGCCTCGTCCTCGCCCATGCCGGCGGTGTTGATCGACACGCCGACGACCTGACAGGCCGGGTTCGCCACCTTCGCCAGCGGCAGCGCGGTGTCGCGCAGCGTCTCCAGCGTCGGCAGGTCGTAATCCGGCAGACCGCGCATGTGGGTGCGGGTGGGTTCGTGGCACAGCACCAGCGCGTCGGGCTGACCGCCGTGGACCAGCGCCATCGTCACGCCCGAGTACGAGACGTGGAACAGGCTGCCCTGCCCCTCGATCATGTCCCAGTGGTCGTCGTCGTTGTCCGGGGTCAGATACTCGATCGAACCGGCCATGAAATCCGCGACCACCGCGTCCAGCGGGACGCCGTCGCCGGTGATCAGGATGCCGGTCTGGCCGGTGGCGCGGAACGACGACTTCAGGCCGCGTTCCTTCATCACCTTGTCCATCGCCAGCGCGGTGTACATCTTGCCGACCGAACAGTCCGTGCCGACCGCAAGGCACCGCTTGCCCGACCGCTTCTTGCCGTTGGCGATCGGGTATTGCACCGACGGCACGCGCACGTCGTGCAGTTCACGACCGCAGGACTTGGCAACGGCGGCCAGATCGGGTTCGTCGCGCAGCAGATTGTGCAGGCCCGAGGCCAGATCAAAGCCTTCTTCCAGCGCCGCGATCAGCACCTTCTTCCATTCCTGGCTGATCACGCCGCCCCGGTTGGCCACGCCGATCACCAGCGTCTTGGCACCGGCGGCCTTCGCGGCGGCAAGGTCCATGTCCTCGATCTTGAGATCCGCCTTGCAGCCGTCCATCCGGTACTGGCCCAGCGCGTATTGGGGACGCCAGTCCTTGATGCCTTGGGCGACCTTGGCCGCCAGACCGTCAGGGGCATCTCCGAGGAACAGAAGATAAGGGGTCTCGATCATTGCGCGTTTCTCCGTTTTCTGACGACATAGTCTAACGACAGGCATGTCGAGGATGTTTGCCAAGTTCGCCGGTTTGCAGGGCCGGCGCGCAAATCTCTGCGTCGTTTCCCCGAGATGTGCGAAGATTCTCCGGCAGATCGTCGCTTGCTCGAAAGATGTGCAGTTTGAAAACACCGATGCGCGCACGGCTTAGCGCGCGGACCTGCTGCCCCGAGCGGCGGTGTCGAAAAACCGGGTTGCGGACGCGAAGGTAACAATATACCAAGATCTGCGCCGAACTTGAAATCTTATTGCGACGAGGTTCCCATGTCCTTCCGCATACAGCCTGCCGCCCCTGCCTGTCCGAACCGCTGTCAGCTGTTCGGCCCCGGCTCGCGCCCCGCGATCTTCGAGAAGATGGCAGCCAGCGCGGCGGACGTGATCAACCTTGACCTCGAAGACTCGGTCGCGCCCGATGACAAGGTGCAGGCCCGGGCCAACGTGATCGACGCGATCGGCGACATCGACTGGGGCGACAAGACGCTGTCGGTGCGGATCAACGGGCTGGACACGCCCTATTGGTACCGTGACGTGATCGAGGTGGTCGAGAAGGCGTCGCACCGGCTGGACCGCATCATGATCCCCAAGGTGGGATGCGCCGCCGACCTGTACGCGGTCGACGCGCTGGTCACGGCGGCGGAACGCGCCACGGGCCGCGAGAAGCCGATCAAGTTCGAAGTCATCATAGAAAGTGCAGCCGGTATCGCGCATGTGGAGGACATCGCCGCCGGCTCCCCGCGCCTTGAGGCCATGAGCCTCGGCGCGGCCGATTTCGCCGCCTCGATGGGGATGCAGACCACCGGGATCGGCGGCACGCAGGAAGACTATTACATGGTGCGCGAGGGCCAGCGGTACTGGCCGGACCCGTGGCACTGGGCGCAGGCCGCCATCGTCGCCGCCTGCCGCACCCACGGCGTTCTGCCGGTCGACGGCCCGTTCGGCGACTTCTCGGACGACGATGGGTTCATCGCCCAGTCGCGCCGGTCCGCCACGCTGGGCATGGTCGGCAAATGGGCCATCCACCCCAAGCAGGTCGCCTTGGCGAACGAGGTCTTCACCCCGTCCGCCGAGAAGGTCACCGAAGCGCGCGAGATCCTTGCCGCGATGGAAGACGCCAAGGCCAGCGGATCGGGCGCGACGGTCTACAAGGGCCGGCTGGTCGACATCGCCTCGATCAAGCAGGCCGAGGTGATCGTGCGCCAGGCCGAGATGATCGGCGCCGCCTGACCGGGTCGGGCGGCGCGGACCGTCACAGAAGGAAATCGCTTTCGGTCACGCCGGTCACCAAATTCAGCTCGATGCGCATATCGGTGCCGCCGTCGCCATCGGCATCCACGAAAACGATGGTATCGCCATAGCTGTTCTCGTTGGTCCGGATGCTTGGTCCCGACCCTGTATAGGCCCCAAGGATCGACAGGTCGAACGTCCCCGACAGCATTTCGGTGAAGTCCAGAACGTCGGTCCCCGGCGTGAAGTCCAGCACGATATCAGAACCGCCAGAGGGGCTGTCGGACACCCGGCTGAACACGAAGCTGTCCTGCCCCTCGCCGCCGGTCATCGTGTCAGAGCCAAGCCCGCCCTTCAGCGTGTCGTTGCCGTCGTTGCCCAGCATGATGTCGCCGCCGAGCCCGCCGAACAAAAAGTCGTCGCCTTCGCCGCCGTCCATGATGTCGACCCCAGCGCGGCCCAGCAGGATGTCGTCGCCCGCGTCGCCGTCCAGCACGTCGTCGCCGCGTCCGCCATCCACGGTATCGTTGCCGGCGCCGCCCGACAGCGTATCGCGCGACCCCTCGCCCGAAATGTCGTTTTCGCCCGTGTTGCCGACCACCACGTTCTTTGAACTGTTGCCCGTCCCGTCGATGTCGGTCGCCCCGATCAGCGTCAGGTTCTCGACGAAATCGCCAAGCGTGAAGTCGACCGAGGCATAAACCGTGTCCACCCCGCCGCCCGGCGCTTCGAAGACGAACGTGGTGCTGTCGTCGACCCAATAGCTGTCGGCCCCGCCGCCGCCGTCGACAACGCCGATCAGCGTGCCGCCGCGACCGTCGTACACGTCGTTGCCGTCACCCAATTCGATCCGGCCTTCGATGACGCCGGTGTTGTAAATCATTTGCGTGGCTTCATCGCCCTCGATTGCAAGGCCGCCGCCTGCAACGCGGATCTCGCCGGAATTCGAAAGCTCCAGCACAGCCGCGTCGCCGTCACCATAAAGCCCAACGCCGACCACTTGCGCAAAGATGAGACCCGAATTCTGGGCGGTGGCTGAAGTGCTTACGTTGGTGAGGGTAATGCCGGTCCCTCCAGCCAAGGTGCCAGCATTTACGACCTGTGTATCATCGCCACTCACATAAATAACGGCGCTTTCGTCGCTGCCTTTCATAGACCCGTAATTCAACACGCGCGCGTCGTCGCCGATCACCCCCGCCGCGTAGTAGTCGCGGGACGTCACTTCCCCATGATTGATTACTACGTTGCCCTCGCCTACGAAATACGCTGCGGCAGATGACGCGGTAAGCTCGCCGTAATTGACCAGCGACGAGAGCCTGGCGCGCACATCCACGCCTTCGCCGTTCATTCCCGTGATGCTTCCATGGTTGACGATATCGTGGCCCGAGTCATTGACCGAGTCTCCGAAAAGCTGAATCCCGTCGCCGCCGGCGTTCACCGACGCGTTCGCGCTGATCACGATGTCGAAGTCGTACGTGCCGGAATACGAGACGATGCCGTCGTCCCCCGCAAAGATGTCCCCCTCGAGGAAATATTCCAAGTTATCGAAATCAACAGCGTCGAACCCGTCCAGGTCTGACGCTACGTAAAAGCCTTCCCGCGTATACCAGGTGTCACCGCTTGCCGAGACGACGATCCCCGTCGTCGAGCTTCCCGTGTGCTGCACTGCCATGATTGCCTCCTTAAAAAATGCCCGCGAAACGGGCCATTGCCAAACCGGCAAATCGCCGGATCAAATCGGCGCGGATCTTAGACCCGAGGCGGCAAAAAAGCTGGTATGGGTTTCCGGACTAGCGCCGTTAAGTTGCATGTTAAGCACATGCAGCCTCAGGCCCGTTCGTCCTTCGGGCTGCCCATGATGACGTAAGTGGTGATCGCGCTGACCATCGGCTGGGCCCCCAGCACCTCGCGGTGAAAATGCTGGTAAGCCGCAAGGTCGGTGCACTCGATCCGCATCAGGTACTCGATAGTACCGGTTGTGTTGTGCAATTCGCGGACCTCCGGCGCCCGCCGCATCGCGCGCTCGAACGCGTCCAGCGCCGCCGATCCGTGGTTCGACAGCCCGACACCGACATAGGCCGTGAAGCCGTGGCCAAGCTGAACCGCGTCCAGCACGGCGCGGTAGCCTTTGATGATGCCCGAGCGTTCCAGTTCCTGCACCCGGCGCAGGCAGGCAGAGGCAGACAGCCCGACCTGCGCGGCAAGGGTGATGTTGCTGATGCGCCCATCACGAGACAGAATGCGCAATATAAGCTCGTCGATGCGGTCCATGACCGATAATAGTTGTGATTTCTCCGTACAAGGCAATGCAAATCGCAACCCTGTGCGGCCTAAGCCGTGGAATATTGCGGCCCATGGATACCGCATACCTTCCCGCCCTCGCGCTGTTCGCGCTGGTTCAGACCGGAACGCCCGGCCCGAACAACCTGATGCTGCTCGCGTCTGGTGCGAACTTTGGCTACCGCCGCACGATCCCCCACATCCTTGGGATCGCGGCGGGCGTAGCGGTGATGAACCTGCTGGTGGGTCTTGGACTGGCCCGCGCGTTCGACCTGTTCCCGGCGCTGCACACGATCCTGACCGCGCTTAGCGTGACCTACTTGCTGTGGCTGGCGTGGAAGATCGCCAATGCAGCCCCGCCCGAACACGGCGCGGCCGAGGGGCGGCCAATGACCAGCCTGCAGGCGGCGCTGTTCCAGTGGGTGAACCCGAAGGCGTGGACGATGGTTCTGGCGGCGATCACGCTGTACGCGCCGGGGCGGGATCTGCCCGCGATCGGACTGGTCATCGCCACCTTCGCGGTGATCTCGCTTCCGGTGATCAGCCTGTGGGCCGCCGCCGGACAACAGGCCCGGCGGCTTCTGGACAAGCCCGCCCGCATCCGCGCCTTCAACTGGACGATGGCGGGGCTGCTGGTGCTGTCCCTGATCCCGGTCCTGCTTACCGCGACCTGAGCGGCACACAGACCTCTGTCAGCAGGTCCTCTGGCGCGGTGTCGACGGGGGCATTCAGATAAATCTCGACCGGCGGGTGATCGCCCAGTTCCTCGCCCGCATCGGGCAACCATGTGCCGTACAGGTGGGCATAGGCCGCCTTCAGCCCCGGATACGGGCCCTTGTAGTGCATCACAGCATAGCGCCCGCCGGGCAAACGCAGTTCTTCCAGCGGCGCATCCACGGCAGCGCCGTCATCGACGCTGATCCCCGCGAAGCTGCGCAGGTCGGGCTCGGCCACCGCATCGGGGTCGTCGTAGTAGACGCCGATCATCTGGCTGCCATGCGGCCACAGCGCGCGGGTCGCGAACAGCATCGCGCATTTCTCGAACTTTTCGGCGACGTCCATGTAGTCGCCCCGATGAGGGAGGCCGGCAAGGCGGCGGGCGGGCTGGGTCATGATCTCGATGGGAAACACGGGGTAGGTTCCTTTCTGTGGCTTCAGAAGCGGCGACCGAAATTCGCCGCGGTTTCGGAACGCCCCGGGCGACATGCCGAACGCCTCGCCGAAAGCCCGGTAGAAGCTTTGCTTGCTGGCGTACCCCGCCCGCTCGGCCACCGTGTCCAGCGTCCAGTCGGAATGGATCAGCCAGCCGGCGGCGCGGTGCAGGCGCAGCCGCCGTACCGCCTGCGCGCAGGTCTCGCCGGTCATCGCGCAGAACACGCGGTGCCAGTGAAATCGCGACATCGCGGCGACGTCGGCCAACGCGTCCAGCGACAGGTCGCCCGCGGGGTTGTCGTGGATATAGTCCAGCACCCGCAGCAGCCTGTCCTCGTAGCGTCCCGCCATGTCATGTCCTCCGGTTCGTTCCGGCGCCGTTGTGCCCTGCCCCGTGTTCGCAAATCTTGCCGACTTGCAGCCCCGCGCGCGAGGTGCAACTTTCCCGCCGTCGCAGAGGAGGACACAACATGACCGAGCAGAAAGTAGCACTGATCACCGCCGGGGGCTCTGGCATGGGCGCCGACGCGGCACGGCGGCTGGCGTCGGATGGCTTCTGCGTCGCGATCCTGTCGTCCTCGGGCAAGGGAGAGGCGCTGGCAGAGGAACTTGGCGGCGTCGGCGTGACGGGCAGCAACCTTGACCCCGCGACGCATCAGGCGCTGGTCGACCGCGCGATGCAGGCATGGGGCCGCATCGACGTGCTGGTGAACTCGGCGGGCGACGGGCCGAAGGGCGGCGTTCTGGATATCACGGACGAGGACTGGCACCGCGGGATGGAAGCCTACTTGCTGAACGTGATCCGCCCCTGCCGTCTGGTCGTGCCGATCATGGCCGAGACCGGCGGCGGCGCGATCGTCAACATCTCGACCTTCGCCGCCTATGAACCCGACCCCCGGTTCCCGACTTCTGGCGTGTTCCGCGCGGCGCTGGGGAATTTCACCAAGCTGCTGGCCGACAAGCACGGCCCGGACAACATCACGGTGAACAACATCCTGCCCGGCTTTATCGACAGCCGCCCCCACAACGACGAACGGCTTGCGCCGGTCCCCTTGGGCCGCGCCGGGACGATGGCAGAGGTGTCGGGGCTGATCTCGTATCTGGCCGGACCCGAGGGGCGCTATGTCACGGGGCAGAACCTGCGCATCGACGGCGGCATCACGCGCGGCGTGTGACGCCGTTCCGCCCGTTGCAAAGAACGCCCGGCAACGTCATATAGCCCGCAACCGCTCACTCGCAGGGACCATACATGACCCACTACCTCGAATTCGAAAAGCCGCTTGCCGAGATCGAAGGCAAGGCCAACGAACTCCGGGCGCTTGCGCGCACGGGTGAGGGCATGGATGTCGAGAAAGAAGCCGCCGCGCTGGACGAGAAAGCCGCGGCAATGCTCAAGGATCTGTACAAGAACCTGATCCCGTGGCGGAAATGCCAAGTGGCCCGGCACCCCGACCGTCCGCACTGCAAGGACTATATCGAGGCGCTGTTCACTGAGTATACGCCGCTGGCCGGCGACCGGAACTTTGCCGACGACCACGCCGTGATGGGCGGTCTGGCCCGGTTGGGGGACCGACCCGTCGTGGTGATCGGCCACGAGAAGGGCAACGACACGAAAAGCCGGATCGAACGCAACTTCGGCATGGCGCGCCCCGAAGGCTATCGCAAGGCGATCCGCCTGATGGACCTTGCCGACCGCTTCAACCTGCCGGTCATCGCGCTGGTCGACACGCCCGGCGCCTATCCCGGCAAGGGCGCGGAAGAACGCGGCCAGTCCGAGGCGATCGCCCGGTCCACCCAGCGTTGCCTGCAGCTTGGCGTTCCGATGATCTCGGTGATCATCGGCGAAGGGGGCTCTGGCGGCGCGGTGGCCTTCGCCACGGCGAACAAGGTCGCGATGCTGGAACACTCGATCTACTCGGTGATCTCGCCCGAGGGCTGCGCGTCGATCCTGTGGAAAGACGCCGAGAAGATGCGCGAAGCCGCCGAGGCGCTGCGCCTGACGGCGCAGGATCTGTCCAAGCTGGGCGTGATCGACAAGATCATCCCGGAGCCGCTGGGCGGCGCCCACCGCGATCCGCTTGCCGCGACGGATGCCGTTCGCAAGTCGCTTGAAGCGATGCTGAAGGATCTCGACGGCAAGGACCGCGATGCGCTGGTGAAGGCCCGGCGTAAAAAATTCCTGTCGATCGGATCGAAAGGGCTGGCGGCCTGACGCCGGTCCGATGGGGGCGCTGCCCCCGTCGCTGCGCGACTCCCCCGAGGTATTTCGGAAGAGAAGAAGCAGGCGGCTTTCGTGCCTGCGGCGCCGGATTTCATGAAATCGTCATGGCGCGTGCTACATGTCTCTGGCAACAGGGCCGCCTTCAGGCGTGTTGAATCCGTGCCGCCGCGTTGTGGCGCGCAAAGACAATCTATTCGCGAGGACGTGACATGACAGGGTTTACCTTGGGCTGGGAAGAATGGCTTGCGTTGCCCGAGCTAGGGCTGCCGGCGGTGAAGGCGAAGGTCGACACCGGCGCGCGGACGTCGGCGCTTCATGCCTTCGCGATCGAACCCTTCGGCCCCGCCGACAAGCCGATGGTCCGCTTCGGTATCCATCCGAACCCCGACGACCCGAAGCTGGAGATCATGTGCTCTGCCCCGCTGAAGGACCAGCGCGAGGTGACCTCTTCGAACGGCGAGACCGAGTATCGGTATGTCATCGAAACCGACATCGCCATCGGCGGTCGCAGCTGGCCGATCGAGATTTCGCTGACCGACCGCAGCGGCATGGCCTACCGGATGCTGCTGGGCCGCTCGGCGCTGCAGGACGACGTGCAGGTGGCCCCGTCCGCAAGTTTCCAGCAGCCCGAACTGAGCTTTGACGAATACCGTGCGATCCCGCGCTCGAAATGGACCAAGCGCGTGCTGCGCATGGCGATCCTGACGCGCGAGCCGGACAACTATTCCAGCAAGCGGCTGGTCACCGCCGCCGAGGCACGCGGCCACACGATGGAGGTTATCGATACCTCGCGCTGCTACATGCACATTCAGGGTGTCGGCGGCGAAGTGCATTATGACGGCCGCAAGCTGCCGCATTACGACGCGATCATCCCCCGCATCGGCGCGTCGATCACCAACTACGGCACCGCCGTGGTCCGCCAGTTCGAAGGAATGGGCACGTTCTGTCTGACCGGGTCCGAGGGGATCTCGGTCTCGCGCGACAAGCTACACGCGCATCAGGTGCTGGCGCGCCACCGGATCGGGATGCCCGACACCGCATTCGCCCGTAGCCCGAAGGACTCCAAGAACCTGATCAACCTCGTCGGCGATGCGCCGGTGATCCTGAAGCTGCTGGAAAGCACGCAGGGCAAGGGCGTGGTTCTGGCCGAAACGCGCAAGGCCGCCGACAGCGTGATTTCCGCCTTTCGCGGGCTGCGGGCCGATTTCCTTGTGCAGCATTTCGTCAAGGAAGCCTCGGGCGAGGACATTCGCTGCGTCGTGCTGGGCGGCAAGGTCGTCGCGTCGATGCGGCGGCAGGGGACGCCGGGCGACTTCCGGTCGAACCTGCATCAGGGCGGCACCGCGACCGCGGTCAAGATCACCCGGCAGGAACGGGAAACCGCGCTTCGGGCCGCCAAGGCGATGCGGCTGGACTTTGCGGGCGTTGACCTGCTGCGCAGCGACAACGGCCCGAAGGTGCTGGAGGTGAACTCGTCCCCCGGGCTCGAGGGCATCGAAAAGGTCACCGGGCAAGAGATCGCGACGCGGGTCATCGAACATATCGAGAAAAAGCTGGGCACCCGCACCGTGCGGGCTGCGGCGCGGGCGCGCTGATCCGTCGACCCACGGGGTCAGGACAGCCGCGTTTCGCCATCGCGCTTCACGATCGCGTCCATCTCCGCCACCGAGTCGGACAGGGCGCCGTGGGCCACCATCATCTCTGCCAGTGTTGGGATCGTCTCTCGCGCGGGCCAGCCGTCGGCGTCCCAGACCCCGCCGCGCACGAACGCCTTGGGGCAGTGGCACAGCACGCGGTTGACCTTGATCAGCAAGGCAGATTGCGCCGGTTTGCCCTGCACCGAGAGCGTCTCGCACAGCGCCGTGTCCCGCACCAGCCGCGCCTCGCCAGAGATGCGCAGGGTATCGCGATGGCCGGGGATGACGCAGATCAGCCCGACTTGCGGGTCGCGCAGGATGTCCTCGAAGGCGTCGGTCCGGTTATTCCCCATGCGGTCGGGCAGCGCCAGCAGGCGGGGCGACAGGACGTGCAGGAACCCCGCAGGGTCGCCGCGCGGGCTAAGGTTGATCTGCCCGTCGGCTCGGCGCGTGGAAAGAAACACCAGCGATGTCGCCGCCAGAAACCGTTCCGCCAACGGGTCGATATGGTCGATGACCTTGTCGCTGACATAGCGCGACGGCATCTTGTAGTGCTGCCGCAACTGTTCCGGCGACGTGATCGCCTCGTCCACCTCGTATCCGAAAACTGACGGCATCCGCCCTTCCTTCCGTTGGGTCACCCTTGGAACGATGACACGGAAAGGCCGCGCATGGCCAGTTCCGAGACGGCAAGCAGCTACCAGAGACGGGGCTTGGCGTATTCCGGATAGGTGCGGTCGTAGGCTTCGCCATCGAAGCCCGCGTCGACCTCTTTCACGAAATCGCCGGCGGTCGGCACCGTCTTGCTTTCATCGCCACGAGACCAAAGCCCCGACCGGATCAGCGCCTTGGCACACTGGAAATAGATCTCGGCGATCTCGACCACGATGGCCGACCGCGGAAGCCGGCCCTTGCGTTCGAAGGTTTGCAGCAACGCCGGATCGGCGGTGATGCGGCCAGTGCCGTTGACGCGCACGACGTTCTGCGATCCCGGGACCATGAACATCAGCGACAGGCGCGGATCGCGGACAAGGTTGCGCAGGCTGTCGATCCGGTTGTTGCCGCTCCAGTCGGGCAGCGCGAGGGTATGCGCGTCCAGTTCCGCCACCACCGGGCCGTCGTCGCCGCGCGGGCTGGCGTCGGTGCCTTCGGGGCCCACGGTCGACAGGACGCAGAACCGCGACGCCATGATCCACTTGCGGTACATCGGCGTCAGCTGCGGCACGACCTTCTTCAACGACCGGTCCGCTGGCGGCTCTGGATACAGCGCCTCGAGCGCCGCGAGATCCTGAATGTAATCCATCATTTTAGCTCCAGCTGAAATCCGGCCTCGGCCAGAAGGCTGTTCGAGGCGGTTTCGACCTCGGACTCCAGCCTGTGCATGTAAGTGGGGCGGTCCAGCCCGGCCTCTATCCGCGGCAGGAATTCCAGCACGGCAAGACCCGGCTTGCGATAGATCCCGGTGCGCGCCCAGAACAGGCCCACGTTGGTGGCGGCGGGCACGCAATCCTGACCGAGTTGTTCGTACAGCACGGCGCTGCCGACCTTGTACTGCATCGAGACACCGGGCGCGACGCGGGTGCCCTGCGGATAGATGATCAACTGCCCCGGCAGCGCCGCGCCTTTCTCGACATCGGCCATCATGCGCGCGACTGCGGCGCCGCGCTTGCCGCGGTCGACCGGAACACAGCCGATCCGCAGGGCGAACCAGCCAAGGATCGGCGCCCATTTCAGTGACTTCTTCATGATGAACTTCGGGCGCGGCAGGACCGAGCACAGCATGATGATGTCGAGGAAGGACTGGTGCTTCGACGCGATCAGAACCTCGTCGGTGGGCACGGCTCCCCGGATCTCGGTCCGAAGCCCCACGATCCAGCGGGCCGACCACCGCACATAACGGCAGTAGGTGTGGATCCCGTCATAGGCCCCCTTGGGCGACCGGATGGCGGGGATGATGAACCACGCCGCAAGAACGGCCATCGCAAGGTACATCTGGATCACGAAGATCAGCGAGCGGATCCATTGCATCACATCAACTCCCGCAGGGTCCGGAAAGCCGCCGCCCGGGTGGCGGCGAAGGCGACTGCTGCCGCCAGAAGCGGAATGACCAGCGGCCACAGCCAGTGCCAGCCCTGAAACCCAAGCCCGGTCAGAAACCCGCCCTCGACAGACGCGGATGGAAGCAGGGCGACGGCCACCATGCCCGCCGCCGTCCCGGCCGCCGCGCCGGTCACCGCGCGCAGGGTAAAGCGCCGCACGAAGGCGCGGGCGATATAGACGTCGCGCGCGCCGACCAATCGCAGGACGCGGATCACCTGCGCGTTCGCCGCAAGCGCGGCGTTCGCGGCCAGCGTGATCATCGCCGCCGTCGCAGCGCCGATCAGCAGGATCGACAACAGGCCAAGCGTTCGCAGCCGGTTGGCCGCCGTGACCAGCGGACGTCGCCACCGGGTGTGGTCGTCCAGTACCGCGCCGGGCGCCTCGGCGGTCAGCCGCAGGCGCAGGCCCTCGGGGTCATAGCCGTCGCCGTCTTCGATCACCTCGATCAGACGCGGCACCGGAAGCGCGTCGATCGGCAGGTCCGGGCCGAACCACGGCTCAAGCAAGCCGCGCTGTTCCTCGTCCGTCAGAATGCGCACCTCGGCGATACCGGGGGTCGTCTCCAACACCTGCACCGCGGCGCGGACTTGCGCGTCCTCCTGCCCCGCCGGGGCAGAGATCCGGACGGTCGCGGTGCGGGCCAGTTCGTTGCCCCAACTTGTCGCCAAACGCCCCGTCGCCAGAGACAAGGCCAGCGCGAACACCGCAAGGAAGGCCATCGCCCCAGAGGTGAACAGCGTCAGCCACGCGGTGTGGCCGGTGGGCGGCACCACGCGGTCGGCCTGCCCGTCGCCGCGCGCGGCGCTGACGATATCGCCGATCACGCTCATAGGTCTGCCCCTGCAAGTTGAAGCTGCCGGTCGCGAATTCGCAGCACCCGCGCCTGCACCTGTGCCTTGGCCGACCGGATCAGGTTCAGGTCGTGCGTCGCGATCACGATGGTCTTGCCCATCCGGTTCAACTCGACCAGCAGCGTCAGCAGCCGCAGCGACATTTCCCAGTCGATGTTCCCGGTGGGTTCGTCGGCGATGATGATCTCGGGCGCCATGATGACCGCGCGGGCCAGCGCCGCGCGCTGCCGTTCGCCGCCGGACAGTTCTGGCGGCAGCGACCCCGCCTGCGCCGACAGGCCGACCCACGACAACAGGTCGGTCAGGTTCGCCTCTCCGGTGGCCGAGTCCCGGCCGGACACGGTCAGCGGCAGCGCGACGTTCTCTTCAACCGACAAGTGATCGAGAAACTCGCAATCCTGATGAACCACGCCGACCCGCCGCCTCAGCCGGGCGATGTCGTCGCGACCAAGATTGCGCACATCCTGACCGAAGGCCGAAACGCGGCCTGCCGTTGGCAGAAGATCCCCGTAACAAAGCTTGAGAAACGTCGTCTTGCCGGCGCCGGACGGCCCCGTGAGGAAGTGAAACGATCCCGGCTGCAAGGTCAGACTGATCCCGGATAGAAGCTCGCCGCCGCCGTAACTGTAGGACACGTCTTCGAGCTCGATCACGCAGGCACCCCAATCTGTGTTAAGACTGCGGCTCTTTTGCCGAAATTGGCCATAGGTTGCAATCACGCCCGGCGCAAAAGCTTTGAATTGCCCCAAGGGACTGGTACACCCTGTGGAAAAGCGGAAGGGATCGTGAGGTACCTCTGGGGCGATCCGAAAGGGACGTTATGCGGCTGATTTGCCCGAACTGCGGCGCGACATACGAAGTTGACGCGGGATTGGTCCCGCCTGCGGGACGGGACGTCCAGTGTTCGAACTGCGGTCACGGCTGGTTCCAGCACCCCGAAGGTGAGGACCCGCACGAGGACGAAGACACGCTTGCGTCGGCCTTCGCAGCGGACGTCGCGGCTGTCGACCGCGACGAACCGGAAGATGTTTCCGTCGACTTTCCCGAAACCGACGCTGGCAACGACCCGACGCGGGCCCGCGCCACCTACGACGACGATTACGAGGAAGACTACGAGGACGAAGCCACGTCTGGCATCGCTCCGGCGTGGGATACCCCGGAAGACGACGACGAGGACGAGGACGAAGCGCCTGCGGACACCGAGGACGACGAGGACCCGGACGGCGACCCCTACCCCGACGATTCCGATGACGAAGACTACGACGAGGACGAGGACGACGCAGAGGACGATCCGCAGACCGATCCGGCCGGGGCCGCGCCGCACCACCGGCGCGAGCTAGAGCCCGGCATCGCCGACATCCTGCGCGAAGAGGCCGAGCGCGAAGCCGCCGCGCGCCGCGCCGAGTCCAGCGACGATCTGTACTCGCAGCCCGATCTTGGGCTGGACGAGGATGACACCCCCGAGGACCGGTCGCCTGCCGCCCGTGGCCGGGTGGCGCGGATGCGCGGGCACGGGGCCGACGCGCCCGACGACTCTGCCAGCAACCGCAGCGGCCTGCTTCCCGACGTGGACGAAATCAACTCGACCCTGCGCGGGCAGGACGAGCGTGACGACAGCGGCGCGATCCCGGACATGGCACCGCCACCGCAGGCCGAAACAGGCATGAGCTTCAAGTCGGGCTTCCTGATCGTGGTGATCATCGTCGCGATACTGGTCGCGGTCTATGCCTTGGCACCCAACATCGTCGACGCGGTCCCGGCGGCGGAACCGTCGCTGCGCGCCTATGTCGACGCGGTGAACCAGCTTCGGCTGGTGGTGAACGGCGGCATCGAAAGCCTTATTGCCAAAATCAACGGCCTGATCGGCGGCTGATACCGCGCACGGCCTGCCGCTTCCGGTGCAGTGTGGGCATGGCGACCTGCGTGGCTTCACCGTGGCCTAGGCTTTTACGTCAGTCGTTGAAGAATGGCGTCCGTATGGTCGTGCGCAGCCATAGTCCCGATATAATCAGCACCACTACCGGGAAGCCGCCGAAGTCGGGTCGACAGGCTCGACAGTGTGCAGCCCAAGGGTCGAGAGCCTGACCGTCGATCAGAAGCGGTCCAGCAGACGCCGCAGGTAGTCCAGCTCTTCTTCGGGGCGCGACTGTTCGGCGGACCGGCGGCGCAGTTCCTCTAGCAACTCGCGCGCGCGGCCATAGATGTCGTCGCCTTGAAGCATTTCCTCTTCGGTGCCGATCTGGCCGTTGCCACCGGGTTCGCGGCCCAGCGGATCTCGGGACTGGCTGTTGTCGGCCTGCCCCTGCGCCTCGCCCTGCTGGCCTTGGTTGTTCTGCTCTTGGGCCATCATCTCACCAAGGTTGCGCATGCCTTCGCGCAGCGCCTCGATGGCGTCGGACTGGTTGTCCAGCGCGCCCGCAAGGTCATCGTTGCGCAACGCTTCCTCTGCCTCGTCCATCGCGCGGCCCGCGCGGTCCAAAGCCTCGCCTGCGGCATCGCCTTCGGGGGTGCCGGCGCCGGGCATATTGCCCCGCTGGCGATCCAGTTCCTCGCGCAGGGCACGCTGGCGTTCGGCAAGCGCGTCGCCGTCAAGCTCGCCCTGCCCTTGCCCTTGGCCCGACCCGTCAGATCCGTTCGGCGGGCCGCTTTTACCCTGCCCCTGTCCTTGGCCCTGACCGTCGCCCTGCTGCTGCCCATCGTTGCCCTGCTGGCCGTCCTGACCGCGTTCGCCCTGCTGGCCGTTCTGGTTCTGGCCGAACTGGTCCTGAAGGTCGCCGAAGGTCTCGTCGCTAAGATCCTGCTGGTCCCGCAGCATCTCGCCCAGCCCTTCCATCGCTTCCTGACCGGGCGAGCCTTGGCCCTCGCCCTCGGTGACTTCGAGGTTCTCCAGCATCTGCGACAGGCGCTCCATGAGCTCCATCGCCTCGTCCATCCGGCCTTCTTCCATAAGCTGCTGAAGGCGTTCCATCAGCGCCTCGATCTGGTCGCCGGTGATCTCCTGCCGTTCGCCCTGCGCCTGCTCTTGGCCGTCCTGGTTCTCGCCATTCTGGCGCTGCTGCTCGGCCAGTTGGCGCATGTACTCTTGCGTGGCTTCGCGCAGTTCGCGCATCAGTTCGGCGATCTCTTCGTCGGTGGCGCCGTTGCGCATCGCCTCTTCCAGACGCTCGCGCGCCTCGCGCAGGCGTTCCAGCGCGTCGGACAGGCTGCCGTCCTCGATCAGAACCGCAAGATCCCACAACAGCTGCGCGATCTGGTCGCGCTGATCCTCGGTCATGCCATAGCGATTGAACAGCTCCAGCTCGCGCTGAAGGTCGCGCAGCTTCAGATAGTTGGTCTCGGAATCGAACACGTCGTCCGGCTGATAGCTGACGGCCCGCAGCACCTGCGCAACGCGGCGCCCGTTCTCGTCACGGTTCCACAGCATGTCGCGGCGCATCTCGATGATGGCGTTCGCAAGCGGGTCGAAGAAGCGGCGGCCCGGCAGAACCACCTGCGCCGGTTCGGACCGGCCCTCCTGCCCAAGATCGTCGGTGGCGTAGAAAACCATCGTGACCGGCAGCGTCGCCCACGGATGCTGCGAGAGGTTCTCGATCAGCACTTCCTCGAACCCGGCGCGGTCGCCGGAAATCGTCATCGGCAGGTCAAGCGTGATCGGCTCGCGCGGTTCGGGATCGGGCGCCAGCCCATAGCGGCGGTCGATGGACGCAAGGTCCAGCGTGATCTCTGCCCGACCGGACACGACGCCATAGTCATCGCTGACCGAGAAGGTCTGGCGCATCTCACCCGACAGCCCACGCTCGGGATCGCCAAGGATCGTAACCTCGGGGGCGGTGTCTGCGGTGACGCTGATGTCCCATGCGGTGCCGTTCGCGCCTTCGATGGCGATGCGACCGGCCTGCGTGACCTCGAAGCTGTGCGACGCGTCGCTGGCGGCAGGGATCTCGGCGGTGCGGCCCGACACGGTTTCGGTCACGGTCAGGTCACCGACGTCGCCGTACAGGCGGATCGTCACGCGGCTGGCTTCCGGCACCTCGAAGCTGCCGGCGCGAATGTCGTTCAGGTACAGCGACGGCTTGCCGGTATAGGCGGGCGGTTCGACCCAGCCTTCCCAGCTGGGGCCCTGCGCGACGGTGTTGGTTCCGCCGGGCACGGCCTCGGACACGGTGGCCACCGACAGGAACGACCCGAACAAAAGCGCCACGGCAAAGGCCAGCGCGGCGACGAAACGCAGCGCATAGGGGTCGCGGTCGGCGATGCGAAGATTGGGTTCGACGGCGCGGGCGGACGCCGCGCGTTCGGCCATGCGGGCGACGTGCGCCTTCCACACGGCCTGACTGGCGGCGTCGGTGGAACCGATGGCCTGCGTGTCGGCAAGAGCCGAGATCGGGCGCCCCGGAAGCGTGCGGTCCAGCCGGTCCAGCGCCTCGGCCCGCGAGGGCCAGTGGAACCGGCGGATGCCGTACCAAAGCGTGGCGATCAGACCGGCCGCGCCCACGACGAACAAGCCCCAGGTGACTTCCAGCGGCAGGCTTTCGTGCACCCCCAGCATCAGCGCGGCCAGCGCCAGAAGCAGGACCGTCCACAAAGGCCAGAACGACCGCAAAGCACGCTCGGCGACCATGCCCGTGCGGGTCAGGGTCAGCGGCCAGCGCAGACGGTCGAGGGCGGAGTCAGAAAGCTTCGTCGTCTCGGTCATGTACCCGTGCCAGTGGTTGTTGCGCGGGATCGCGCCTTACAACCATGCAGGCACCTTATCGCGCGCGATGATTTCGTCAAAGGAAGGTCGCGGGCGGATGACGGCAAATTGATCTTCGTGAACCAGCACTTCGGGGATCAGCGGCCGCGTGTTGTACTCGGACGACATGACCGCGCCATAGGCTCCGGCCGACCGGAATGCCACAAGATCGCCGGGCGCGACCGGGGGCATCTGGCGCTGCTTGGCAAAGGTGTCGCCGGATTCGCAGATCGGGCCGACGATGTCGTAGGGCGCGTACTCGACGCCCGCCACGGGTTCCTTCACCGGCACGATGTCGTGGTGGCTACCATACATCGCGGGACGGATCAGGTCGTTCATCGCACTGTCAAGAATAAGAAAATCGCGGCCCTCGCCGGATTTCACGAAGATCACGCCGCTGACGAGGATGCCCGCGTTGCCAGCGATCAGGCGGCCTGGCTCGATCTCGACCTCGCAGCCGGTGGGGCCGACGACCTCTTTCACCATCTCGCAATAATCGGTGGGCAGCGGCGGCGCCGCGTTGGATCGCTCGTAGGGGATGCCAAGTCCGCCGCCAAGGTCCAGACGACGGATGTCGTGCCCTTCGGCCCGAAGCTGTTCGGTAAGCGACACGACCAGATTGTAGGCATCGCGGAAAGGCTGCAGGTCGGTCAGCTGGCTGCCGATGTGCACGTCGATTCCCACCACGTCCAGCCCCGGCAGCGCGGCGACCTCGGCATAAACCTCGCGGGCGCGGGCGATCGGGATGCCGAACTTGTTCTCTTTCTTGCCGGTCGCGATCTTCTCGTGCGTCTTGGCATCGACATCGGGGTTCACGCGCACGGTCACGGGGACGGTCACGCCCATCGACGCCGCGACCTCGGACAGCAGCCGCATCTCGGGCTCGCTTTCAAGGTTGATCTGGCGCACGCCGCCTTCCAGCACCTGCCGCATCTCTTCGCGGGTCTTGCCGACGCCCGAGAACACGATGCGGTCGCCGCTGAAGCCCGCCGCCTTCGCCCGCGCGTATTCGCCGCCCGACACCACGTCGACCCCGGCGCCAAGCTGTTCCAGCACCTTCAGGACGGCTTGGTTCGAGTTCGCTTTCATCGCGTAGCAGACAAGGTGCGGCACGCCGTCCAGCCCTTCGTCGAACAGCTTGAAATGCCGCGTCAGCGTGGCGGTGGAATAGACGTAGAACGGCGAACCCACCGCAGCCGCGATGTCCGGAACGGGAACGTCCTCGGCGTGCAGGATGCCGTCACGGTACAGAAAATGGTCCATCGCCCAAAGCCTTTCGCTGATGCCCGCGCGTCATGGCAAAAAGGCGGGGGCGATGCAATGGACCTTGGGACGGTGCGCGGCGCTGGCTAGTAGCACAGCACCGTGTCCGCCGCGGCAGCCGCCTGCACCAGCCGGTCGGGCATGGCGAAACTGGCGTTTAGACCGTCAAGCAGCGCATCGTCATAGCCGCGGGCCTTCGCGGATTTTCCCGACACAAGAAAGGGCGTCCCCGCCTCGGCATGGCGGTCAAGGTGCGCGCCGATCACGCCGGTGCCCTCGCCCTCCAGATCGCGGTTCGCGGGGGCCAGCAGGTGCACCCCGTCACCGGCAAGGAAGACGGTGACATCGTGGCCCTCGTCCTTCGCGGCCAGTGCAACCAATAGGCCCAGCGTCGCCTTGTTTGGGTCGGCGTGCCCGGTGTGGATGTGGATCAGAAATGTCGCCATCGGCTCCTCCCTCTGTCGCCCGGCGGTCTGCCTTGTCCCCAACTCCCCAAGGGACACCGGGCGGCGCGGGGCCGCCCGGTCGTAGCAAGCTTAGCCGAAAACCTCGGTCAGCGCACCGTCGATGGCGTCGGTGATCTTGTCGATCTCGGCCGGGGTGACGATCAGCGCCGGGCTCAGGCACAGCGTCGTGTTCATCCCCGGCAGCGACCGGTTGGTGCAGCCGATGATCACGCCGCGCACCATCGCGCCCGCGACAACGGCCTGCGCCTTCTTTTCCTCGACCGGCTGTTTCGTCTCGCGGTCGGCCACCAACTCGGCACCACAGAACAGGCCCTTGCCGCGCACATCGCCGATCACGGCGTGCTTTTCCTTCAGCTTTTCGAGGTTGCCCATCAGCCGCTCGCTCATGGCAAGGCAGTTGTCGAGCAGGTTCTCGTCCTCGATGATGCGCATGTTTTCCAGCGCCGCAGCCGGGCCCGCGGTGCAGCCGCCGAAGGTCGAGATGTCGCGGAAGTAGGACATCGGATCGCTGGCGTCGTCCTTGAACATCTCGAAGACCTTCTCGGTCGTCACGGTGCAGGAAATCGCGGCGTAGCCGGACGCGACACCCTTCGCCATCGTGACGAAATCCGGCTCGACGCCCCAGTTCTGATAACCGAACCACGTGCCGGTGCGGCCCAGCCCGCAGACCACCTCGTCGATGTGCAGCAGGATGTCGTACTTGCGGCAGATCTCTTGCACGCGGGGCCAGTACCCCTCGGGCGGGACGATGACGCCGCCGCCGGCGGTGACCGGTTCAAGGCAGATGGCGCCCACGGTATCG
This sequence comes from Psychromarinibacter halotolerans, assembly GCF_029168315.1. Classification (NCBI taxonomy): domain Bacteria; kingdom Pseudomonadati; phylum Pseudomonadota; class Alphaproteobacteria; order Rhodobacterales; family Paracoccaceae; genus Psychromarinibacter; species Psychromarinibacter halotolerans. Next base: position 5,115 of record NZ_JARGYD010000019.1, on the reverse strand, counting down.
GGGCCTTCGCGCAGGATCACCTCTTCGATGGCATCGGCGGCGCGGCGGCCATAGTCGGCGCCGGATACGTCGTCCCACTGCTTGCGGTACTCAAGACAGTGCGGCACCCGAACGAAGCCATCGGGGAACGGACCGTACAGCGCGCCGCGCTCGTCCTGTCCACCAGCGCCAAGACAGGCGATGGTCGTGCCGTGATAGTCGCGGTCGCGGTACAGGATCTTCCACTTCTTGCCGCCGTGGAATCGCTGCGAGATCTGGCGGACCATCTTGAACGCCTTCTCGTTCGCCTCGGACCCGCTGTTGGAATAGTAGACCCGGCTCATGCCCGGCATCTTCTCCAGAAGCTTCTCGGCGAACAGCGCGCCGGGCACGGACCCCATCGAGCCGCCGAAGAAGTTCATCTTCACCAGTTGGTCGCGCACGGCGTCGGCGATGGTCTCGCGGCCGTAGCCGACGTTCACGGTCCAGACGCCGCCGGACACGGCGTCGATGTATTCCTTGCCGGTGGCGTCCCAGACCTTCACGCCGCGCCCCTCGACGATGACGCGGGGGTCGACCGTTTCGTAAGGCTTGTGCTGGGTCAGGTGGTGCCAGACGTGGGCGCGGTCGGCCGCGACCACGTGGGACAGGTCGTTGGGGGTCAGGTTCACGTTCATCTTCGGCCTCCGGTTTATCTGGGTCGCGTGGGGTCTAGCAGGCGGGTGCGCCGGACGGCGCGTCTGAATACGACATCTCGCAGGTGCTCAGGCATGGGCAAGCCCCGCCCGGCGCCGCGTGGTGAAGAAAATGTAACCGACGATCGCGAGGTTCAGAAGGTTCCACGCGATCCCGTTCAGGAAGGCCATCGTGTAGCTGCCGGTCTGGTCGTAGATCCACCCTGACAGCCAGCCGCCCAGCGCCATCCCAAGGATGGTCGCGCAGATCACGAAGCCGACGCGGGCACCGGCCTCGCGCGCGGGCATGTATTCGCGGATGATCACGGCATAGCTTGGCACGATGCCGCCCTGGCTAAGACCGAATACAAGCGACACCGCATAAAGCGACGCCATGCCCCCCGCCGGCAGGTACAGCAGCAGCGCGATGCATTGCAGGGTCGAACCGACCATCAGCGTCATCACGCCGCCCAGCCGGTCGGCCATCACGCCGGAGACGAAGCGCGAAAGCACCCCGCCCCACAGCATCAGCGACAGCATCTCGGTGCCGACCGCCGGGCCATAGCCAAGGTCGGTGCACAGCGCCACGATATGAACCTGCGGCATCGACATCGCCACGCAGCAGCCGACCCCGGCCACCACCAGCGCCCATTGCAGCACGGCCGGTGACAGGTTGACCCGCCCGCGGTTGAGGCTGGAGACCGCGTCGGATTCGGCCTGCGCCTCTGGCGGCACCCGGCGCCGCAGGGCCAGCGCGCCGGGGATCATCAGCGCGAGGGTCGCAACCGACAGGGTCAGGTAAACGGCCGACCAGCCGCGGTCGACCAGCACATCGGACAACAGCCACGGCCAAACCGCACCGGACAGGTAGTTCCCCGCCGCCGCGATCCCCACCGCGACGCCGCGCCGACGCAGGAACCACTGCGAAATGTCGGCGATCAACGGCCCGAAACTCGCCGCCGTGCCGAACCCGATCAGCAACTGGCAAAGCGAGAGCATCAGTATACCGGTACTTGCCGACGCCAGCGCGAAGCCTGCGGCGTTGGACACGGCGGCAACAAGCAGCACACGCGTGACACCGAACCTGTCGATCGCACGGCCCAGCAGCAGGTTGCCCAGCGCATAACCGACCATCGTCAGCGTCCACGGCAGCGAGGCGTCGGCGCGGGACACGTCGAACTGCACCTCGACCGAGGGCAGCACCATGATCACCGCCCACATCCCCACGTTCCCGATCGACGCGACGGCCAGCGTGATCGCCAGCCGGGTCCAAGAGTATTTGGTATCGAGAAGGGACGCAGTGCTCATGCGCGGACGCTAGGCGGCGGCGGCGGCAATGTCCAATGCCCGTCACCTTGGCAATGAACGCGGCGGCAGGTGGCGCGCAAAAGGGGGCGCTGCCCCAGTCGCACCGAAGGTGCGCATCAACGGGAGCGTAAGGGGGCTCTGCCCCCGTCGCTGCGCGACTCCCCCGAGGTATTGTGGAAGAGAAGAAGGCCCCAGTGCGCCGCCTAGCTTTTCAGCCGGTCCTGCCACGCCTTGGCGCGAGCCAGCGCGCCGCGGCGCAGGATGGTCACGTCGAGGTCCACGGCGGTGAAGACCGAACCCGCGTCCACCATTTCCTCAAGCAGCGAGTCGTCCGGCGACAGGAAGCCAGCCGGTTTGCCTGCGGCGCGGATGCGGCGGATGGCGTCGGCGCAGGCGCGGCGGACCTCTGGGTGGCCATTCTGGCCGATATAGCCCAGCGAGGCGGCCATGTCGGCTGGCCCCACGAAGATGGCGTCGACACCCGGCACGGCGGCGATCTCTTCAAGCCGGTCGACAGCTTCCTTGGTTTCGATCTGCACGATCAGGCAGATCTCGTCGCGCGCCTTCTTGCCGTAATCGGCGACCGCGCCCCAGCGGCTGGCGCGCATCACGCCCGCGACGCCGCGCATCCCGTCGGGCGGATATGTGACTGCCGCCACTGCCAGCGCCGCCTCTTCCGGGGTCTGGATGTAGGGGATCATCACCGTCTGGGCGCCCGCGTCGAGGAACTTCTTGATCTGCAGCGGGTCAAGGCCGGTGGGCCGCACAGCGCAGGACACGTCATAGGGGGCCGCGGCCTGAAGCATCGGCTGTACGTTCAGCGGATCCATCGGAGAGTGTTCGGTGTCGAACATCATCCAGTCGTAGCCGGTGTTCGCCAGCATCTCGGCCATCGCGGGATCGGGGATCGAGCACCAGATGCCGACCTGCGGCGTCCCCGCAAGGATTGCTTCCTTAAACCGGTTTTTCGGAAATTCCATCGTGTCGCTCCTCCCAGCGTGTGTTCGTTAATACGTTAACCGTGACACGCGGCGGAGTACATCCGGCGTCGTCGTCGGCAGGCCGAAGAATTCCAGATAGGCCGGGATCTGCTCGAACAGCATGTCGGACCCGACCTGCGTGGCGCAGCCTTGGGCGCGGGCAGCGGCAAGAAATGCGGTTTCCTCGCGCTTCATCACCACCTCGCCCACGAAGGTCGAGGGGGCGATGCGCGCCACGTCCACCGGCATCGGGTCGCCCTCGTTCATGCCCAGCGGCGTCGCGTTCACCACGATGTCCCATCCTTCGGGATCGTTCGACCCGGTCGAGACCGCGACGTCCGGGTAGCTGTCCGACAGCCGCCCGGCCAAGCGATCCGCCGCCGCGCCGTTCACGTCATACAGCCCCAGCCGGGCCAGCCCCGCCCCGGCAAGTGCGGCAGCGATGGCCGAGCCCACACCGCCCGAACCGACAACCAGCGCCGAGCGCCCCGCGATTCCGCAGCCCTTGCGCAGCAGCCCGCGCGAGAAGCCTTCGCCGTCGAACATGTCGCCCAGCAGGCGCCCATCATCGCCGCGTTTTACCGCGTTGCAGGCGCCGCAGACCCTGACCGCCGCCGACATCTCGTCCAGCAGGTCCACCGCCGGCACCTTGTGCGGCATGGTGATCAGCGCGCCGGTGAAGTTGGTCAGCCGGGCCACCATGCGCATGAACTGCGGAAAGTCGGCGGGCCCGCAGCCCATCGGCACCACCACGCAATCCACGCCCTGTTCCTCGAAGAACGGGTTGTAGATCATCGGCGCGCGGAAGCTTTCCGTCGGCACACCGAGGTGGGCGATGATCTTCGTGTGTCCGGTAATCAACTGGGTCATCGGGTCGGCCTCAGGCGGCCAACGTGCAGACGCGGCGCACGGCGGCCTCGTAGCCCTCGATCCCCAGCCCGGCGATCACGCCGTCGGCGCGCATCGACACATAGGAATGGTGCCGGAAGCTTTCGCGCTTGTGGACGTTCGAGATGTGGATCTCGATCACCGGACCCTCGAAGGTGTTCAGCGCGTCCAGCACCGCGACCGACGTATGGGTCAGCGCGGCAGGGTTGATGACGATGCCGCAGGCCTGCTCGCGCGCTTCGTGGATCCAGTCGACGATCTGGCCCTCCCAGTTCGACTGCATCAGCTTCAGATCGAACCCGTCCGCCAGCACCGCGCGGCAGTTGCGCTCGACGTCGTCCAGCGTGTCGTGGCCGTAGATCTCGGGCTGGCGCTTGCCCAGAAGGTTCAGGTTGGGTCCATTCAGGATGTAGATCGTCTTGGCCATGTCGTCCCTCGTCATGCGCCGTCGCGGCGCTTTGTCCGCCGAATAGCACATCCCGCCGCCGGCGCCATCCCGCCAGCGCAGAACAGGCTTGCCGCAGCGCAAGGTGCCATGCCACAACCGCGACCCAGAAGTTCACACGCAAACGGTTTCGGGAGGCGGAAGCGCAGATGACCGGCGACGGGACGCAACGCTTTGGCGTGTTGACAGAGATGTCCGGCTTTCTGCTGTCTTTGGCGCAGGCACATGTCTATCGGCTGGACGAAGCTCTGGACACGCTGGAGGGGCTGACAACGGCCCAGCTGTCGGTGCTGACCGTGATCCACGAGAACCCCGGCATCCGCCACGGCGAGGTCGCCGAGATGCTGATGATCAAGCTGGCCTATATGACCAAGTTGCTGAAGGGGTTCGAGGCCTCGGGCTGGGTGGAGCGCCGGTCCGATCCGGCCGACCGCCGCGCGATCCACCTGTCGCTGACGCCGGCTGGCCAAGGGGTGGTCGAACGCACCCTGCCCGTCCTGCTGGCCCATGACGCGGCGCGGCCAAACGGCCTGACACCGCGCGAGATGGGGCAGATGAAACGGCTGCTGGCCAAGTACCTGGAGCTGCCCGTAACGGAACAGCCCTGACAGAGGCGCGCGTCAGCTGTCGATGGTGGCCGAGATGCGCGCCTGCGGAACGGCCGGGATCGAGCCCTGAGCGGGAAACAACCCTTCGCGCGATTTGAAAGCCGGTTCGTCCAGTTGCCGTGCGATCTTCGGCGGGTCCCGGGGGGCTCCGCCCGTTCGCCCCTCAAAAGGTCCCCCGGACCTTTTGCCGCCCAAGGGCGGGCCGGGGGGCTCCGCCCGTTCGCCCCTCAAAA
>NZ_JARGYD010000018.1:0-34098 GCF_029168315.1 Psychromarinibacter halotolerans | reverse complement strand
TAGTCGGGCACGTTCAGCGTGGTGCCGTTCACCACGACGCTGCCGCCGCCGGCCAGCACCAGATTGTGGCCGTTGTTGACCTCGAGATCGCCCAGCCCGACCTCGACCTGTCCGTTCTGCCGGATCGTCAGTTCCGACCCGATGGTGTTCTCGAAGGCGATGAACAGCTTGTCGCCCGACAGGACGAACTGCAGGTCGTCGCCATCCGACCCGTCGTCCAGCCGCAGGCTCGCGGTGCCGTCGTTGTCGTAGATATGCAGGTTGTCCTCGGGGTTGGTGACACCAAGGCCGATGTCGCCGTCGGCGGCCACGAACAGCGCGTCGGTGGGCGCACCCGGTTTGATCTTGAAGGGCAGCCGGCTGCCGCCGGTCACGTCGCGGATGAAGAAATTGGCTTCGTTGCCGGCCACGTCCCAGGTCTGGGGGGTGAAGCCCGACGACCCGTCCTGCTGCAGCCGCAGGGTCGGCGAGTCGCCGTCCACGATGTGCATTTCGACCACCGGCGACGCGGTGCCCAGACCGATGCGGCCGCCGTCGTCGATATACAGCGAATGCGTCGGCGCCGCCGCTTCCACGGTAAACGGGGTGCGGTTGTTGGTGATGTCGTCGATCGAGAACTTGTTGAGCCCGCCGTTCGCGGTCTCGTTGATGGTCAGCTGCCAGTCGACATTGGGAAACGAACCGGAGTTCGAGGTGTCGTCGAACCGGATCCGCAGGTTGTTCTCTTTCAGCCGGATCGTGTCGAAGCCGAAGTTCTCGCCGTTGACGCAGTCGACGCCGATACAGGCCGATCCCTGAACGATCAGATCCTCGATGAACACCTGGTCCGCCAGCGCCGCGCTGCCCGTCAGCGCGCCCGACAATGCCGTCGCCGTAATCGCAAGCCCGCGGATCGTGTGTTTCGTTGTCCGGATCATGCCCATTTCCCTTCTTGTCCCTGCCGACCGCCGAAAGGCCCCCGCGGTGCGACGCAAACTATAGGCGCGCGCCCGCGCCCGACCAAGGGACACTTTCCTCAAGGTTGTGATCTTCCGACATATTCGCGGCAATCGTTGCGCCGGCCCCTCACTGTCCGCCGCGCCTCACGAATTCCCCAGCCGCTTGGTCAGCCAGCCAAGGAAGGCGCGGTCCGGCGCGCGCAGGCGGGGGCGACCGGTGTCCTCCCACCAGGCGCGCCACTCGGCCTCCAGCCCGTGCACGTCCCAGCCGGGGGCGCGGGCGCGGGCCTCTTCCAGCGTGGCGGCCGACAGCACCGGCCCCCCTGCCCCGGCGGTGTCGCGGCGGCGCGGGCGGACGCACAGGATGTCGCCCGGCTCTTCCTCCAGCCGGTAGCCCGGCAGGTGGTCGCTGGCGATCATCTCGCGCAGCATGGCGCGGAACACCCGGCGCGGGCTGGCCGAGCCGGATTTCTTGTGCAGCACCTCGACCGACACGCGCCACGCGGGCTGGTGGCCGCAGTGCTTGCGGGCCAGTTCGTAGATCCGCCGCTCCAGCGGCTTGCGCAGCCGGAAGTAATCGCGCGACAGGGTCAGCACCGACCGCGCCTGCACCGCGCGGAACAGCCATTCCGACAGCGTGACGGCGACCGAGACCATGCGGCCCGCTCCCCTGCCCGATCCGGGCGCCTTGCGCAGGATCTCCCAGCTTTCGATCAGGCCGAAGCCGCTGGTCACCTCGACGCGGGCGTCCTTCGGGCCGGTGGTGATGTTGGTGGTGATGCGGGTGCCCGCCAGCCGCTCGAAGGCCTCGCGCAGGCGGCGATAGGCGTCGCCGCTGGTCTCGCGGTTGGTGGCGACCAGCAGGTCGTGCGCCTTCAGGTGCAGCGTGCGGCTGACCGCGCGGCCCGCGTTCAGCGCCGCGACCAGCTGGCTGACGCAATAGATCAGGATGTCCTTGTCGTGGATCGTCGCCCGGCCCTTCACGCTAGGGGTGATCTCGACCGAGGCGCCGTTGTGGGTGTAGGACAGCACACTGCGGTCGGGCCGGGTGGCCAGCGAAAAGATCGGGTGTTCCATCGACGCGAGGTCGTCCTTGGGCAGGACCGCGAACACGTCGCAGACGAAGAAGTCCCCCGTGGGATGCCTGTCCGGTAGCAAGCCGCCTGCGCCGCTCATATGCCTGTCCCTGCGCCGCCCCGGGGGCGGCTGTTCTGCTCGTGGATGCCTGTTCGCGCGGGTTGATCCCGCGACTCGGGCTTATCGTGGTTTCGGTGACACCCACCCTAGAATTATCCACAGGCCCCGTCCAGCGTCGGGCGCGCCCCGGTTCGGGGGATCGGAGTCGCACGGACGTGGGTTCAGAGTCGGTCTTTCGGGGGTTCAGAGTCGCCCGGCCCCGATGCAACAGCCCAGAGCCCCCGCAAAACAAGGGCTTTCCACGAACAGGCCGGACACCGTAACTAGAAGATAACAGGATTCTAACCGCAATTTTTTTTCACGGCCTCCGATCCTGTGCCCCGACCCCGGCGTCGCGCCCGGTCAAACCCTTCGGATTTGCTTAGAAAATCTCGTTTTATGCGTGATTTCCTTCCACATGCCGTCTTTTTGCGTATACTGACCAAAACCGCGCACATCGACGCGGAGCGAACAGACTTACAGGCACCCTCCAGAACGGATTCGAGGATCGCATGGCATCGGCAGAGCAGCCTCCGTATTTCAACATATCCCCCGACGCGGCGCTGGCCGATCTGGGGGCGCCCACCGGCAGCGGCGACTTCGCCGCCATCGCCGAGGCCTGTGCCCGGGGCCGGGCCGATCTGGCCAGCCGCGGTCTGGAAGAGGACGGCCGCAAGCAGCTGCGCCTGTTCTCGACGTGGGAGATCACCCGCTATCTGATCCCGGTCGCCACCCCGCATTTCCGCCGGGTGCTGAAGGCGAACCCGAACCTGCCGCAGGGCACCAGCGAGACCGAGGGCGGCGCCAAGTGGTTCACCCTCGACGAGGTGCTGCGCCTGCGCGCCCATTTCGCGACCGAGGGGTCGAAGGCGAAGGAGTACCTGCCCTACCGCCCCAAGGGGCAGCCCGCGAAGATGGTCGCGGTGGCCAACTTCAAGGGCGGGGTCGGCAAGACCTCGACCTGCGCGCATCTGGCGATGTCGGCGGCGCTGGACGGCTACAAGGTGCTGGTGATCGACCTGGACAGCCAGGGCTCGATGACCTCGATCTTCGGCGGCAAGGTCGAGGACGAATGGGGCACCGTCTTTCCGCTGCTGGCGCGCCACTACGGCACCCACCTGCGCCGCGAGAACCAGTCCCGGATCGAGCGCGGCGACACCCCCCTGCCGCTGGACGAAACGCTGACCGAGGCGATGTCGATGACCGCCGACCAGCTGATCCAGCCGACGCACTGGCCCAACATCGACCTGATCGGCGCGCAGCTGAACCTGTACTGGGCCGAGTTCCAGATCCCGGTCTGGCGGATGCAGGCGCGCGGCTGGAAGCTGTGGGACGCGCTGACCGACCGGCTGGAGACCGACGGGGTGCTGGACCAGTACGATATCGTGTTCCTCGATACCCCCCCTGCCCTTGGCTATCTGACGATCAACGGTCTGGCGGCGGCGGACATCCTGCTGGTGCCGCTGGGCGCGTCCTTTCTGGAATTCGACAGCACCGGGCGGTTCTTCGACATGCTGCATTCCACGTTCTCCTCGATCGAGGACGGTGAGAACATCGCCGCCCGCGCGCTGGGGCGCGAGGAGATGGCGTTCGAATGGGACGCGGTGCGCGCGGTGCTGACCCGGTACGACGGGGCGCAGCAGGCGGAGCTGGCGGGGCTGATGCAGGCCTATCTGGGCAAGACGCTGTCGCCGCACCGGCAGGATTTCACCGCGCTGATCGGGCAGGCGGGCGAGCAGGTGTCGGGGATCTACGAGGCCGATTACCGCGACTTCAACCGCGAGACCTATGTGCGCGGCCGCGAGGCGTTCGACGAGACATACGCCGCCTTCAAGCGGCTGCTGTTCGGGATCTGGCGGCGCGACGAACTGGCGGCGCAGCAGGCCGGCGACACCACGGCGGTGGCGTGAATGTTTCGCGCGCGAAACATTTGCGGGGGAAGGGGGGCGCCGCCCCCGTCACGCTGTCGCGTGACTCCCCCGAGGTATTTTCAAAGAGAAGAAGCAGCGCGCGGTGCGTTGACCGGGACTTTGCGCCTTCGGTGCAGGGTAGGGATTTTCGGAGGCTGACATGGCAAAACGCAGACGGCTGAGCCCGGCGCAAAGCGACTATCTTGAGACCCAAAGCGCCACGTTAGAGACGAAATCCATGCCGCTGGGCCGGGCGCCCATCGCGCAGGTCGCGGGCGAGGCGTCGACCTCTGCCGCGCTGGAGGAACTGGCGGGCACGCTGCGCGAGGCGCGGGCGCAGGGCCGGATGATCGAGGCGGTGCCGCTGGACCGGATCGAGACGGGATACCTTGTGCGCGACCGGCTGGTCGCCGACGACGAGGAACTGCAGGCCTTGATGGAAAGCCTGCGGGCGCGCGGCCAGCAGACGCCGGTGGAACTGGTCGATCTGGGGCAGGGGCGGTTCGGCCTGATCTCGGGCTGGCGGCGGCTGACCGCGCTGGGGCGGCTGCGGGCCGAGACCGGCGACGACCGGTTCGCCACGGTGCTGGCGGTGCTGCGGCGTCCCGAAACGGCCGCCGACGCCTATGTCGCGATGGTCGAGGAAAACGAGATCCGCGTCGGTCTGAGTTACTATGAACGCGCCCGGGTCGCGGCCAAGGCGGTGGAACAGGGCGTGTTCGAGACCGAGAAGAAGGCGCTGTTGTCTCTGTACGCCTCGGCCAGCCGGGCGAAGCGGTCGAAGATCCGGTCGTTCCTTGAACTTTACCACGCCGCCGACGAACTGCTGCGGTTCCCCTCGGCCATCGGCGAACGTTTGGGTCTGGCGCTGGCGAAGGTGCTGGACGGTCGTGCGTCCCGGCAAGAGGCGCTGCGCGCCGCATTGGACGCTGCGGCGCCCGACACCGCCGCCGGGGAACAGGCCGTGCTGGAACAGATGCTGGCAGAGTTCGAGCGGGCCGACGCAGGCCCGCCGGAGCCGCAAACGCGCGAGGCCGCGAAGGACGGGGTGGAGAAGGATGGGCTGCCGTCCGACGCGGTGCGCAACCGCATCGCGCCCGGGATCTATGCGCGCTGGGACGGCCAGTCGCTGGTGCTGGACGGGCAGGGGATGTCGGATGCCCTGTGCGGCCGGCTGCTGGACTGGATTCGCGACAACGCCTGAGGGCGAACGCGCTGAGGACAAATGTTTCGCGCGCGAAACATTTACCGAGACGAGAAAGGCCCCGGCTGATGCCGGGGCCTTTTCATGCGGAGCAGCGGCCAGAGAGACTGTCCCGGCCCATGCGTCCGTGTGCGCCAGTGTGGCGTTACTTCTTGGGCTTGCGGCCCAGGCCGATCTTCTTGGCGGTTTCCGCCCGTTTCGCCGAGTAGCTGGGGGCAACCATCGGGTAGTCTTTCGACAGACCCCAACGCTCGCGGTATTCCTCGGGGGACATGTCGTAGGCGGTGCGCAGGTGGCGCTTCAGCGTCTTGAACGACTTGCCGTCTTCCAGGCAGATGATCGCGTCCTGAGTGACGGACGCGTCGATCGGCACCGCGGGGACAAGCGGGGCCTCGGCCACGGGTTCTTCCTCTTCGACCTCGGGGGCCATTCCCGCCAGGCCGGCCAGAGTGGAATGGACGGTCTGGATCAGGTTGGGCAGGTCGGTTTGCGCCATCTGGTTGCGCGCGGCATAAGCCGCCACGATTTCGGTGGTCAGCGTGAGAATTTCATCTCCTGCGCCGACCATATCGTCGATGATTTCCGTCATTGGGGGTCCTTGTTTTGAGTGGTGGGCAAATAATAACAAAATGCCGTCGCGACAATAAGAGGTATTTAACTAAGTTAACCCTCAATTCAACGATATATTTACGTGTTACTGGCACGGTTTTTCGCGACGGGCGAGAGTGCGCCGGGCGGTTACTTCATTATCGATATGATCCGAAGCAACAAAATACTGGCCGTGGCGGGCCGTGACAGACCCGGCCTAGTTGAGCAGACGGCGGGACAGGTGGCGGAACAGACAGCGCGCGGCGCGAAGTCGCGACAGCTCTTCCACGTCACGGTACAGGCGCCAGGTTGCACGGGTCGCGGCAAGTTTTCCCGCCGAAAGCGAACTGGACCGGACATGGTACCAGCCCAGCGGTTCCGGCACCGCGACGGCGCGGTCGGTCCGGCGCAGCAGCCGCAGCCACAGGCCGTAATCCTGGCGCATCCGCAGGTCCGGCATCGGCACCCGGCCCAGGGCGTCGCTGTCGTAGACCGCGGTCAGGCAGCCGATCACGTTGCCGTTCAGCAGCTGGGCATGGCTGACAGAGGCGGGGACGACGACCTGCCGGGTGCGCCCGTCGCGGACCCGCCAGAACCCGGCATAGGTAAAGGCGGCGCCGGTGTCCTGCATGAAGCCGATCTGCCGCGACAGCTTGTGCGGCACCCATTCGTCGTCGGAATCCAGAAACGCGATGTAGCGGCCGCGCGCGGCGTCCAGCGCCCGGTTGCGGGCGCGGGCGGCGCCGCCGTTGGTTTCGCAGCGCAACACCCGGATGCGGGGGTCCCCGGCGGCCAGCCTGTCGGCCAGCGCGACACTGCCGTCGGTGGAACCGTCGTCGCTCAGAAGCAACTCCCAGTCGGCAAAGTCCTGCCCGCGGACCGAGGCGACGGTCCGTTCCAGCGTCTGCAAGGCATTGAAAACCGGAGTGATAACGGTAACGGTGGGCGGCACGGGTGTTCCCGGTGGTCTGGCTTGCCGGTTTGACTTGGTTTCCGGCCACGGATAAGCCCGCAGCAAGGCCAATGAAGCCCAATTAACGTATGGAGTTGGTTATGACCACGCCTTTCGAACCCGTCCAGGTGATCGCGGAAATCGGCTGCAACCACAAAGGCGATATGGACATCGCCAAAGAGCTGATCCGCGTCGCTGCCGGCGTGTGCAAGGCGGACATCGCCAAGTTCCAGAAGCGCACCAACCGCGAGCTGCTGACGCCCGAGGAATACGACCGTCCGCACCCGGTGCCGGAAAACGCCTATGGCGACACCTACGGCGCGCACCGCGAGTTCCTTGAATTCGACACCGAACAGCACCGCGAGCTGATCGAGGAGTGCAAGACCAACGGGATCAAGTATTCCACCAGCGTGTGGGACCTGACCTCGGCCAAGGAAATGTCGGCGCTGAACCCGCCGCTTTTGAAGATCCCCTCGGCCACCAACCAGCATTTCGAACTGCAGGGCTACCTGTGCGAGAATTACGCGGGCGAGATTCACGTCTCGACCGGGATGTCGACCGGGGACGAGATCAAGAACCTCGTCGAGTTCTACGAGGAACGCGGCCGGGCGCAGGACCTTGTGGTCTACAGCTGCACCTCGGGCTATCCGGTGGCCTTCCAGGACATCTGCCTGTTCGAGATCGCCAAGCTGATGGACATCTACGGCCCCCGCGTGAAGGGCATCGGCTTCTCGGGTCACCACCTGGGGATTGCCGCCGACGTCGCGGCGCTGGCCGTGGGCCAGATGAAGCAGGCCGAAGGCAAGGGCAAGTTCAGCCACATCGAACGCCACTTCACCCTCGACCGCACGTGGAAGGGCACCGACCATGCCGCGAGCCTGGAACCCGACGGGATGCGCCGCCTGTGCCGTGACCTGAAGAACGTGAACCTTGCCCTGACCAACAAGGATCAGGACATCCTGCCGGTCGAGCAGGTGCAGCGCGACAAGCTGAAATGGGTCAAGGAACGGCACGGGGATCTGGTTGCCGAGTGATCCCGGTTTCGCTGCGGGACTGACCGTCGGCATCTCGACGCTGGGCGCGCGGGCCGACGGGATCGTCCTGCCGCCGCCCGAGCCTTCTGTTTTCTACGACATCCTGGTGCAGCGCCCTGGCGCTGCATCTTCGTTAGAGGGCCTGTATGCGGATTTGTGCGCGGGCCGCGACGACGTGCGCGTGCTGCCGCTGGACGGGCAGGGGGTCGCCGCCAGCCGCAACGCGGCGCTGGATGCGGCGCGGACCCCGTATTTGCTGTTCGGCGATGACGACGTGACGCTGGATCTGGCCGGGGTGCGCCGGCTGTGGGCGGTGCTGCGGGACGACCCGGCGCTGGCGGTGGTCACCGGGCGGCGCACCGGGCCGGTGCCGGCGCGCTATGCGGGGCAGGGGCATTCGCTGCGATTGTGGAACACGGCCAAGACGGCGACGCCCGAGATCCTGCTGCGGGTGGCGCCGGTGCGCGCGGCGGGGGTGCGGTTCGATACCGGCTTCGGCATCGGCGCGCCGCACCCGCTGGGGGACGAGTACGTGTTCCTGGCCGATGCGCTGAAAGCGGGACCGAAAGGGCGGTTCGAGCCCATCGCCATCGGCGACCACCCGGACGACAGCACCGGGACCGACTGGTCCGACCCGGTGCTGCTGCGGGCGCGGTTGGCGGTGCTGCGGCGGGTGTTCGGGCCGCTGGCGGGGCCGATGCGGCTGGCCTTCGCGCTGAAGAACCGCCACCGTCTGAAAGACGCCTACGGGGGGACCGTGGGGGGCGTGCTGGGCTTTGCGCTGGGGCGCGTTCCGGACAGCCGGTAATCTGTCTTATGTTGTCTTCAAATGTTTCGCGCGCGAAACATCGCGGGGCTTACGGGCCTTCGACGAACCGCATCAGCTTTGGCAGGCAGACGGTTTTCAGGTCGTAGGCGTCGATCGCGTGCTGTCGGGCGGCGGCGCGGATCGGTTTCTGCGCCTCGGGGTCGGACAGCACCCGGGTCAGCTTGTCGGACCAGCCGTCGACGTCGAAGAAATCCACCAGATGGCCGGTCACCCCGTCCTCGATCGCCTCTTCCACCGGCGCGGTGCGCGAGCCGACGACGCAGGCGCCGGTCGCCATCGCCTCGATCATCGACCAGCCCAGCACGAAGGGATAGCTGAGATAGGCATGGGCGCGGCCCACCTGCAGGATCTTCAGAAAGTCTTCATAGGGCACCCGCCCGGTGAAATGCAGCCGTGACAGGTCCAGCCGGTCCTTCACCTCGTCGAGGAACACCTGCTTCCACGACCGCCCGTCCGAGGGCGCGGGGCCATAGCCGGGTTCCTCGCCGCCGACCAGCACCACCTGCAGGTCGGGCCGCGCCGCCATCACCTTTGGCAGCGCCCGCATCAGCGTGTGATAGCCTCGGTAGGGTTCAAGGTTGCGGTTCACGAAGGTCAGCACCTCGTCCCCGGCTTTCAGCAGCGGGCCGCCGGGGACCTGATAGGTCGCGGCGGGATCGGGGGCGATGCGGGCGGTGTCGACCCCGTCGTGGCCGACGGTGATTTTCGGGTGCAATTCGGCGGGAAAGGTCGAAGCCTGCCAGCGCGTCGGGCACAGCAGCCCGTCGGCATCCATCGCGGCCATCATCAGGTGGGCGCGGCGGGCCATCGTGGCGATCCGGCCGTTCAGGTCGGGGGACGAGAACTCGGGGTCGAAGCCGGTGTCGCGCCCCTCGGTGGCATACAGGAACTCGGCATAGCCAAGGTGGCGGGCCTTGGGCCAGACCTCGCGCAGGAACAGGGTCTCGCCCCAGCTGATCGTGCCGAACACCACGTCGGGCGAGGTTCCCCGCCCGCGCAGCACGTCGGCGGCCCGGGCCACGGTGGCGCCAAGGTCGGCATATTGCGCAAAGCTGCCGCCCAGCCCCTTGCCCTGCTGCATCTCGTGGCGATAGCGCGCGGCGGGCAGCTGGTCGGGGTTCTTGTTGCCCTCCCACGTCAGCACGCCGACCTTGTGGCCCGCCTTGATCAGGGCGGGGGCGAGATAGCGGAACTGGCCGGGAAAATTGCGGTGAACAAGAAGGATGCGCATGGGGCCTGCGGGATCAAGACGGGGTCAGCCGGTCCTTGATGGCATGGCGGGCGCTGCGGCGGAAGGTGGGGCCGGGTTTTTGGCCCGGGGTGTGTGCATGGGGTGTGTGCGCGGGGATGTATGTGCGTCAGAAGTCCTGAAAACCCTCGGCGTCGAAGACCGGCGCCGCCGCGCCTGCTGCCCCTGCCCCCGCTGCCGCCCCCGCCGCTGTCACCGCCGCTGCGGGCCGGGCCGGTTTCGCGGCATTTCCCTTATCCAGAGACTGTTTCGGCGTCAGCCGCGTGGGCGGCACGTCGGACAGGCGGAAGCTGTCGACCAGTTCGCCCAGCCGCAGCGAGTTGCGGTGCACGCCCTCGCTGGCGGCGGTGGTTTCCTGCGCCATCGCGGCGTTCTGCTGGGTCACCTGGTCCAGCTGGTTCGCGGCGGCGTTGATCTCGGCCAGGGTGGTGGCCTGGGTCTGGGAACTGGCCGAGATGTCGGTGACCAGCCCGGTCACCACGCCCACATCCGTGACGATCTTTTCCAGCGCGCCGCCGACCTGCCCGACGCGGGACACCCCGGATTCGATATGGGCGGAACTGGCGCTGATCAGGTCGCCGATCTCTTTCGCGGCCTCGGCCGAGCGGACCGCCAGCGCGCGCACCTCCGAGGCGACCACGGCAAAGCCGCGCCCGGCGTCGCCGGCGCGCGCCGCCTCGACCCCGGCGTTCAGCGCCAGCAGGTTGGTCTGGAAGGCGATGTCGTCGATCACCCGGATCTTGCGCGCGATCTCGCCCGACGACCCCTCGATCGCGTTCATCGCCTGCGTCGCCTCGACCACCACGGCGCCGCCTTGCCGGGCGCCCTCGCTCGCGGCCTGCACCGCGCGGTCGGCCTGCGCGGTGCCCTCGGCGGTGTCGCGCACCCCTTGGGTGATCACCTGCAGCGCCGCCGTGGTTTCCTGCAGGGTGGCGGCCTGGCTTTCGGTGCGCTGCGCCAGATCGCCGGTCGAGCGGGCGATCTCGTCGGCGAAGCCGGTCAGATCCTCGACCGTGCCGGCGATCACCGCCATCACCTCGCACAGCTGCCCGGCGGCGGCGTTATAGTCCTGCCGCAGGCTGTCGTATTCCTTCGGAAAGCCGCTTTCCTCGGGGGAGGGGATCGGCTGCGAGAAGTCACGCTCGGCGAACCGCTGCAGCCCCGCCGACAGCATGTCGAAGGCGCGGGTGCGTTCGGCCTGGATCGCCTCGAAATAGGCGGAGGTCACCAGTTCGGCGTCGAACTGGAACACCCGGCTGAGCAGGCTGAGCATCTCGTCCACCGCCTCGATCTCGCCGGCCATCAGGCGGTCGCGGCTTTCGCGGAACAGGATCGCCTGAATGCGCGAGAACACCTGCGCGCTGTGCAGCAGGAACTGGACGTAGGGCAGGCCGATGCGGCAGTGCGCCAGCCCCACCCGCTTGGTCGAGGCAAGGTGTTCGTCGCTGAAATCGGCGGTCAGCAGCCGGGTCCAGTGCTTTGTCTGGGCGGCGCGGGCGTGGGCCATCATCGCGTCGTCCTCGAAGAAGGCGACAAGCTCCGGGGTGGCGCGGACGGTGTCGTAGAAGCCCGAGACGACCTCGTCCAGGAAGGGCAGCAGGATCTTCCCCGTCTCGCGCAGCAGCTCGATCTCGGCGGGGCCAATGTCGAACACCGCAAGGTGCTTCCGCAGCTCTTCGTTCATCGGGTCCTCCGGGGCATCGGCGCGCGCTGCCGAAGGCATAGGGGACAGGTACGAAGGATTGCTTAATGCGACCGGAAAGGCCGCGCGGACAGGGGTGGCAGCCCGGGATCAGGGCGCGAAGCGCGGCCGGAAAAGACCCCGCGCAGAGACTGTTTTCCGCCCGGAAGCGGCCCTAGCTGGTGCTGGCCTCGTCGCCGTCCTTGTGGTCGGGGCCATAGCCTTCGACCCAGCGGGCGACCAGCGCGCGGGCCGCGTCGTCGTCGGCGCCCGCCACCGCCGCGCGCAGGCCGCGCAGGGCCGAGGCGACCTCGATCTCGGACAGCCGGGCTTCGCGCGCGGCGAAGATCTTTTCATGGGCGGTGGTCAGAAAGCCTTCGCCGATGATCAGTTCCTCGTGCAGCTTCTCGCCGGGGCGCAGGCCGGTCACCCGGATCTCGATGTCGCCGTCGGGGTTGCGCGCGTCGCGCACCGTGTATCCCGACGCCTCGATCATCTGGCGGGCCAGCTTGGCGATCAGCACCGGCTCGCCCATGTCCAGCACGAAGACCTCGCCGCCGCGGGCGAAACCGCCCGCCTGCAGCACAAGGCCCACGGCCTCTTGCACGGTCATGAAATAGCGCGTCACCCGCGGGTCGGTCAGCGTCACCGGGCCGCCGCGGGCGATCTGTTCCTGAAACAGCGGGATCACCGAGCCGGACGAGCCCAGCACGTTGCCGAAGCGGACCATCGCGAAGACGGTGCCCTTCGCCCGCGCGGCAAGGTCCTGCACCACCAGTTCCGCCAGCCGCTTCGACGCGCCCATCACGTTGGTGGGCCGCACCGCCTTGTCCGACGAGATCAGCACGAACCGTTCGACCCCGGCTTCCTGCGCCTCGCGCGCGAGGGTGGCGGTGCCCAGCACGTTGTTGGCAAGCCCGGCCAGCGGGTTCGCCTCGACCATCGGGACGTGCTTGTAGGCGGCGGCGTGCAGCACCACGTCGACCGCCTGCTCGCCCAGCGTCTTGCGCACCAGCCGGGCGTCGGTGACAGAGCCCAGCACCGGAACGATCTCGGGGACGGTTCCGGCGCCCGATACAGCCGCGGCCTCTTGCGCCAGCAGCTGCAGCTCCATCTCGATCTGGTACAGCGCCAGTTCCGACAGTTCGTACAGCACCAGCCGTTTCGGCCCGCAGGCCAGCACCTGACGGCACAGTTCGGACCCGATCGAGCCGCCGGCCCCGGACACCAGAACGGTGCGCCCGGCGTAATGGGTTTCGGACGCCTGCATCTGGTCGTCCAGCTTCTCGCGGCCCAGGAAATGGCCCGGCATGATCGGCGACAGCTTGTCGATCAGCTCTTCCTCGCCGATCAGCTGGGCGAAGGACGGCAGCGCCTGAACCTCGACCCCCAGCTTTTCCATTTCGCGCAGGATCTGGGTCTGTTTCGGCAGGCTTAGGGACGGCATCGCCAGCAGCACCCGGTCGATGCGGCGCTTGCGCACGATCTCGGGGACGCGGGCGGGTTTATAGACCGGCAGGCCGAGGATCGTCATGCCCTGCAGGCCGGCGTTGTCGTCGGTGAAGGCGACGGGTTCGATCGTTTCGTGCGTGCGCAGGGCCGAGGCCAGCTGCACCCCGGTGGTGCCGGCGCCGTAGATCAGCACCCGGCGGCGCGGCCGGTCGCCGCGATAGATCGCCCACAGGATCTGCAGCAGGATCATCCGGCTGGCGGCCGACAGCAGGAAGAACACCAGCCCGAAGACGATGTAGACGCCCGAGGCATAGCCCAGCCCCGCCGCAGCCCCCAGCCCGCCGGCGGCAAAGGCCATCGCCATCGCGAAGACGGCGGTGCGGCCGATGCCGGACAGGTCGTAGGCCTTCAGCTGGATCTTGGGGATCCCCATCAGCAGCGACAGCGCCATGCCCAGCACCATCAGCAGCCCCAGCATCGGCGCCGCGCGGGCCAGTTCGCCGGTGGCGGTGGCGCCCTGCTGTTGCAATCCCAGCGTCAGAAACAGCGCCGCGGGCACCATCAGCAGGTCGATCCCAAGCATGATCACCTGTTTCTGCCTGCGCGGCATGGCCTTGACGATATTCAGGATTTTCATGCGGCCGTGATGCTCATGGTCTGCTCGCGGTTCGGGGCCGCGATGTTTCTTTTTTGAAAGACATTCGCCGGTCGCGCGTGACGCGGGCCCGGATCCGGCGGTGGCCGACCCGTCCCGCAGCGGGGCCGGAAACGTCTGTAACGGTACAAGTGACTGTAACAGGACAATTTCTGCATCTGCAAGATAACGGGCCCGAGGGACCGCGCAAACGCTTTTTGAACCGTTTTGAGGCATCGGCGGAAAGCAACCGACGGGGTTTGGGGCATTTTGAACACAACCTGCCGTATATCCGGGCGGTGCGGCGGGGCCGTTGTCCATCGTCGGGCCCATCGTTGGGCCCATAGCCGGACGCGTGTTCGGTTCTGCGTTCGGACCGGCCCCGCCGTCTGTTCCAAGCTCTGCACCGGAATCCGGAGCGGCACCTGCCCCCGCCGCGGGGCCCGCGGCCGAGATCGGTAAAATCGGTCCAGTTCTTTCGTCGCTCGCCATCTTGTCGCCGTATCTGGCTGCATAAATCACGCCGTTTTCCGGGGATGCGTCCCGCGGTGGCGGCAGGGTCCCGACCTGCGCGGCCGCCCACGCGATGCGCCCCGTCCCGTGATCGTATCGCGGAGGCCTGAACGGGGGGTTAAGCGCCGGTAAACTCCCCGGCGCCCCCTGGGACCGGCCCCCGCGCGACGGCACGCAGGTGTAATGGCTAGGGAGCCGCGCATGAGTTCCTCTCCTGCCCCTTCGGGCAGCTATCTCACGGAAACCTCGGATGCCCTTGGGGGCACCGGCACCGGCTATGCGCTGGCGCCCGGCGCTTGGTTCCGCGGCACGCTGGACAGCCCGACCGACAGCGACTGGATCGCCATCTCGGTCGAGGCGGGGCAGACCTATACCGTCGGCCTGACCGGGATCGGGGCGCTGGATGACGGGGTCGACGACACCTATCTGCGGCTGCGCGATTCCGGCGGCACGCTGGTGGATGAGAACGACGACGCGGGCTATCCGGGCTTCCTGTTCTCGAACCTGACCTTCACCGCGGCCTATACCGGCACCTACTATGTCGACGCCCAGTCGTGGTCGGATTCGCCCGGCGGCGATTACGGCGTGTCCTTCACCGAGGGCACCGTCGCCAGCTATGACGCCGAGATGGCGGCCGGGGTGCTGATGCGCTCTGACACCTCGTGGAGCAGCGACCCGGGCACCCCGACCACCATCACGTGGGCCCTGCGCGCCAGCGGCCCGGCGACCGACGCCAGCGGCAACAGCGTCACCTTTCAGACCCTGTCCTCGGCCCAGGCCGAGACCGTGGCCGACGTGCTGGCCGCCTATTCGGCGGTGGCGGACGTGACCTTCACGCAGGTGGCGCCCGGCGGCACCTCGAACGACGCGACCATGCTGTTCGGCGCCTATACCTCGACCACCGACGGCGCCGGCGCCTATGCCTATTATCCCGGCTCGACCGCCTCGGGCTCGGCCGCGGGGGACGTCTGGCTGAACAACAACTCGGTCAGCCAGTCCTCGCTGCCCTCCGGCGGGTTCGGCCGCTTTGCCATCCTGCACGAGGTCGGCCACGCGATGGGCCTGTCGCACCCGGGCGACTACAACGCGGGGCCCGGCGTGACGATCACCTACGGCGAGCACGCGCGCTTCGCCGAGGACAGCCAGCAGTACACGGTGATGAGCTATTTCGACGAGGCCAACACCACCGACAGCTTCCTGAGCTATGCCGACGGGCTGCTGCTGTTCGACATCCTCGCGCTGCAGCAGCTGTACGGGGCCAACACCGACCACGAGACGGGCGACAGCGTCTACGGCTTCAACTGCACCGTCGGCGGTATCTTCGATTTCAGCGTCAACGACGACCCGGTGCTGTGCATCTGGGACGGGGGCGGCACCGACACGGTGGACCTGTCGGGCTTTGCGATGAACCAGGCGCTTAGCCTGGTGTCGGGCGTGTTCTCGAACGTGGGCGGGCTGGTCGGCAACCTGTCGATCGCCATCGGCGCGCTGATCGAGAACGCGGTCGGCGGCACCGGCAGCGACGTGATTCAAGGCAACGACGCCGCGAACGAGATCCTGGGCAAGTTCGGCGAGGACACGATCGACGGCGGTCTTGGCGACGACCGGATCTATGGCCAGCGCGGCCACGACGAGATCGCCGGCGGCGGCGGCAACGACGGGCTGTACGGCGGCTATGGCAGCGACACGCTGCTGGGCGGCGACGGCAAGGACCTGCTGTTCGGCGCCATCGGCGACGACCTGATGCAGGGCGGGGCCGGCACCGACTATATCGTCGGCGACGTGGGCAACGACACCGCCTTCGGCGGCGGCGGCGCCGACACGATCTATGGCAACGGCGGCAAGGACGAGCTGTCCGGCGGCACCGGCAGCGACTGGATCCACGGCGGCAGCGGCACCGACGTGATCGCGGGCGACGCGGGCAACGACACGCTGCTGGGCGGCAGCGGCGCCGATGTGATCACAGGCGGCGACGGCTATGACGCGCTGTCGGGCGGATCGGGAGGCGACACGCTGGAAGGCGGCGGGCAGGCCGACACGCTGACCGGCGGCAGCGGCGCCGACGTGTTCGTGTTCACGGCGGTCAGCGATTCCGCGATCGGCGCAGGCGAGGACGTGATCACCGATTTCGAGACCGGCATCGACCTGCTGGACCTGCAGGCGCTGGCGTCGGGGATGACGCTGCAGATCGGCGGCGGCCTGACCGGCACCGGCCCCAGCGTCCGCACCGCCGAAAGCGGCGGCGACACGATGGTTTTCGTCGATACCGACGGCGACGGCGGGTCCGACCTGCGCGTCACCCTGCAGGGCACCACCGGTGTGACGGCGGGCGATTTCATCCTGTAACGCCCCCATCCGCCTGGATGAGCGGAAAAAGGTTAAAAAGCCGTGACCTCTGCGTTTCGGGGCTGCATTTCCCTTTGGGAACCGTGTATCCGAACGCCATGAAACAGACGCTGCGTCTTCCGGCGGTTCTGGTGGCCGTTCTGATCGCCGTTCTGGCAAACCCGCTTGCGGTGTCCGGCACCGTCCTGATGGCGAGGTCGCCGTCAGAGACGCCGCCAGAATCGCCGCCAGAATCGGCATCGGACATGTCCACGGAAGGCTCTTCGCAGACCGGTCCCGGGCCAGCCCCGGACGGCAACACGGCGCGCGACGGCAACATCGCGATCCGCGAGGAATTCGACCGCGCGGCAGAGCTTGGCACCGAGGCGGCCTGGACCCTGTTCCTGGCGCGGCACCCGGGCCACCCGCTGGCGGCCGCCGCGCGGGACCGGCTGGCGGCGCTGCGCAACAGGACCGATCCGCCCCGGGACTAGGGCGGGCAGCCGGGCGGCAAGACCCGGAAGGGGTCCAGGGGCATGTCCCGCGGCGGGCCCGACACGGAACATAGACGCGGAACATACCGGGGCCGGGGCAGGCCCCGCAGGACTTTTCAGGCAGGACGACGGACGCAATGAGCGGCACCTACACCAGCACCTCCTCGACCGCGGCCAGCGGCGACCCCCGGATCGACGGCATCATCGAGGACAGCCAGTGGAGCGGCGCGATCACCTACAGCACGCCCACGAACGTGTCGGAGTACGACGGCGGGACCTATGGTGCGGGCGAACAGGCGGGGTTCTTCCCGGTCACCGTCACGATGGCGTCGGCGCTTGCGGCGATCCTTGACGCGGACTGGGCAAGCCCGGTCGGCGACGGCTTTACCGTCGAGGGGTTCACCGACCTGTCGATCTCGGCCGCCAGCGGCACCGGCGCGACGATCCGCGTCGCGCAGACCACCAGCGACCCGTACAACTACACCACCGCATGGAGCTATTTCCCCGGCACCGGCGCGGCCTCGGGGGACGTGTGGTTCACCACCGCCGGCGGCTATGATTACGGCAATCCCGTCATCGGCAACTACACCTGGCTGACGCTGATCCACGAGGTGGGCCACGCGCTGGGGCTGGAACACGGCCACGATTCCACCGACTTCGGCGCCCTGCCCGCCGAATGGGACGCGATGGAATACTCGGTGATGACCTACAAGTCCTACCCCGGCGATCCGATGGTGGGCGGCTACTCGAACGAGACATGGGGCTATGCGCAAAGCTGGATGATGCTCGACATCGCGGCGCTGCAGTACAAATACGGGGCGGATTTCACCACCAACAGCGGCGACACGGTCTATTCCTGGACGCCTGCTTCGGGCGACACGCTGGTCGACGGCGGCGTGGCGCTGTCGGCCTGGGCGAACCGGATCTTCACCACGGTCTGGGACGGCGGCGGCACCGATACCTACGATCTCAGCGCCTATTCCACCGGGGTGCAGATCGACCTTGCGCCCGGCGGCGCGTCGCTGTTCAGCGCGGTGCAGCAGGCCAACCTTGGCGATGGCTACTATGCGGCGGGCAACGTCTATAACGCGCTGCAGTATCAGGACGACCCGCGGTCGCTGATCGAGAACGCGATCGGCGGCACCGGCAACGACACGATCGACGGCAACGACGCCAACAACGAGATCCTCGGCAAGTTCGGCGCCGACACGATCACCGGCGGCGGCGGCAACGACCGGCTGTACGGCCAGCGCAGCGACGACCGGCTGGAGGGCGGCACGGGCAACGATTTCCTGTTCGGCGGCTTCGGCAACGACACCCTGCGCGGCGACGACGGCAAGGACATCCTGTATGGCGGCATCGGCGACGACCTGCTGAAGGGCGCTCAGGGCACCGACTATCTGGTGGGGGACGTGGGCGACGACACGCTGGAGGGCGGCAGCGGCGCCGACACGCTGTACGGCAACGCCGGGCGCGACGTCCTGTCGGGCGGCAGCGGCGGCGACTGGATGCACGGCGGCGCCGGCGACGATACGCTGGACGGCGGGCCGGGCAGCGACACGCTGCTGGGCGGCAGCGGCGACGACGCGCTGCTGGGCGGCGACGGGTACGACGTGCTGCTGGGCGGCGCGGGGAACGACACGCTGTCGGGCGGGGCGCAGGACGACACGCTGATCGGCGGGTCCGGGGCCGATATCATGATCGGCAATGTCGGCGCGGATATCTTCGTGTTCGAGACTGTTTCGGACTCGGTCATCGGCGGCGACGAGGATGTGATTACAGATTTCGAGCCCGGCACGGACCGGCTGGACCTGTCGGCGCTGGCGTCGGGCATGACGCTGCAGATCGGCGGCGCGCTGACCGGTACCGGCCCCAGCACCCGTACCGCCGAAAGCGGCAGCGACACGCTGGTCTATGTCGATGCCGACGGCGACGGCAGTTCGGACATGCGTTTTACCCTGCAGGGCACCACCGGGGTGACCGAGCAGGACTTCCTGCTGTAGCGCGGCCCTAGGCGTCCGCCGCGTTCAGATACGCCGTGCAGGCGCCGTGCAGGTGGTAGAAGGTCGAGGACGGCATGTCCGACGACAGCAGCCGCCCGTCCAGCCCGCGTTTGTCGTACCAGCCGCCGGGGACCGGCGTGTCGAGGTATTCCGCGAACATCGGCGCCAGCACCGCGTCGGGGTGCAGCAGGTCCGGCTTGCCCTGACGGCGCCGGGCCAGACAGGCCTTCAGCAGTTCCGTCTGCGGCCACGTGCGGCGGCTATCCGAGGGCGGCAGCAAACTGTCGGGCAGCAGCCCCGCGCCGTCGCGCGCCGCGATCGCCGCGCCGAACATCGCGCCCGTATCGACGCCCGTGTCCTTCCCCGTCGCCATTTCGTAGCGGTCCAGTAGCCAGACCCATTCCGCCATGTGGCCGGGCTCGACCGCCTGTCCTTCTGTCACCGGGGCCCAGTCTTCGGTGAAGAACTCCAGCACGCGGCCATCGGGCTGCACGAAGACCTCGCGGAACAGCCCAAGGCATTCGTCGGCCACCGCGCGCCATTTCGGATCGCCGGTGACGCGGAACAGCTCGGTCGCGGCCTCGAACAGGTGCATGTGCGGATTCTGCCGGCGCGGCAGGCTGTGGTCGGCGTTCTCGAACCAGCCACGGGGCGCTTTGAGCCTGCTTAGGGACTGTTCCAGCCGCGCAAGATCCTTTGAGGTGTCGACGCGCGCCTCGGCCAGTGCGGCGGCGGCCAGCAGCATGAAGGCCATGTCGTACAGGTCGTGCGGCGCGCTCAGGATCTCGCCCGCGGGCGACAGGCGGGCGGCAAGATGGCCGGTGTCCGGGTCGAAGCCGCGCGTCATCGCAAAGCCGAACAGGTCCCGCGCGAGGGTCAGGTAATCCCCCTGCCCCGCCGCGTGGGCCGAGGCGAAGACGAAGGCCTGCCGGGGCATCACCCGTAGCCGCTTGTCGCGGGTCGTCTGCGGCGTCGCGTCATGCTCCAGCGCCTCCCACGCGCCGGCGCCCGAGGGGTCGATCCCGGCGGTGGACCACAGCGGCAGCGCGTGATCGCACAGCCAGGTGCGGACACGATCCGAATGGGCAAGGGGCGTCTGGGTCATCGCGGCAGGTCTCCGGTCAGGCCGCGCTGCCAGCGGCGCAGGCGGCGCAGGATCTTCAGCAGGCGGATCGGGTACAGACCGGCCCAGCCGGCCCAGTCCTCGATCCGCTCTTTCGGTTCCACAACGATCCGCGGTCCGTCGCGTTCCGGCGCAAGGTCCAAGAGCCCGTTCAGGGCGGGCACGTCGGCGGCGCGCCACAGGGTCAGGCCGGGGCGGTTCGCCAGCCAGCCGATCAGCGCCCGGTCGAAGTCGGGGTGATGCAGCCGCAGGTCCCAGGCGCGGTTGCCGAGATCGTCGCCCAGCAGGTCGCGCTGGTGGCGGCCGGGCGTGTAGACATAGCGGTTTTCCGCGGAATAGAGATCGATTCCGGCCAGGATGATCCGCCGCGCCCCCATCGCCTGCGCCAGCAACAGCGCCTGCACCCCGCTGGACGGTTTCACCCCGTAGCGGTCGGTCAGGCGGGCGATCTCGGCCGCCGTCTCGGCGTCGGGGGGCGGCCCCGGGCGATAGGGCAGCCGCCCAAGGTGGCGCCCCGCGATCCGGGCCACCCGGCCGCCGGGGGCGGACCATTCGCGCAGGTCGTACTGGGCGCGCGCCTTCTTCAGCGTCGCGCACAGGAACGGCACCACGCGCGGGTCGCCCGAGACATAGGCCAGGTCCACCCGGCGGCCCAGATGGAAGCGGTCCTCGAAGAAGAAGTTGTTGACCCGGATGATCCGGTCCGAGGCCAGAACCCGGCCCGGGTCGATGGCGGCAAGCGACGGCCCGCTGCCCGCGACCACGGTGACGGGCGCGTCGGTCATCCCCGATCCGCCTCGGTCCCGTGCACCTCGAGCAGCCGTTCGGCCATCGACCGCAGCGCGCCCTTGCCGCCGGGCAGCGGCAGGATCCAGTCGGCCACCGCCTGAATCGCCGGTTGCGCGTCGGACGGGCACGCGGCCAGCCCGGCCACCGCCATCACCGGCGCGTCGTTCAGGTCGTTGCCGACATACAGGACCTCTGACGCGTCGAGGCCCTTCTTGGCGCACCAGCTGGCCAGCGCGGTGGCCTTGTCCTCGACCGCGCCGAACGCCTCGATCTTCAGCTTGCGCGCCCGCGCCAGAACCACCGGGTTGGTTTCCTTCGACAGGATCATCAGCGTCAGGCCGGTGCGCTTGCGCAGCATCTCCAGCCCCAGCCCGTCCCCGCGCGAGGTGCGCACGCTTTCGGTGCCTTCCTGATTGGTGTGGACAAGGTCGTCGGTGTGCACCCCGTCGAAATCCATCACCACCGCGCGGATGCCCTTCAGCCGGTCGGCGCCGATGCCGCCGGTGCCGCGCTGCACCGCGACGGCGGTGGCCAGCGCAAGGTCGTCGGCGCTGTCGATCTCGAACGGCGGGTGGTCGACCTCGCACATCGCGACCGACCCGCAAAAGCGGCGGCCGACCCGTTCGAAGGCGTCGGTGTTCACGGTATAGATCGCGCCGGATTCGCGGAACACGGGGTCCAGATCCTGCCGCCGCTGCCGCTGCTGCGTTTCGTCGTGGTTGGTGCCGCGGGCAAAGCCGTTTTCGTCTCTGCGCCACAGGAATCCGTGGTCCGGCACCACCGACAGCGCACAGTCGGCGCCTTGGTCGGCCTGCGCGTACAGCACCGCCTCGATGTCGCCGGCGGTGGTGAAGGGCGAGGTGCACTGCAACAGCACCAGCCGCGACAGGCCGGGGTGCCGCGCGCGGATCTCGTCCATCGCGTGCAGCCAGCCGGCCTCGGACGTGGCGGTGTCGCCGGCAATCTCGGCGGGGCGGTCGATCACGCCGGCCCCGTGCAGCCGCGCTTCGGCGGCGATGGCGGCGTCGTCGGTCGAGACCCAGACACCCGCGTCGACCGAAACCGCGGCCCGCGCCGCGCGCACCGAACGGCCGACCAGCGACACGCCTCCGACCTTGCGAAGGTTCTTGCCCGGCACCCCCTTGGAGCCGCCGCGCGCGAGGATGACTGCCGCCGTGGAACCCGTGCTCATGCGCCCTGCCCGTCCTTTGTCCTTTTCGGAACGGGATACGGGAATTTGCCTGCGTTGGGAAGCCGTTGCCCTTTCATCGCGGGCCCGGGATGGGGTAGACAGGCGCAACCCGCAGCCATGCCCGGAACCGCCATGAGCCTTGTCCGAAAATTCGCCAGGACCCCGGTGGGGCTGTGGCTGTACCGCCTGAGCAACCGGCCGCTGGCCGCGCCCGTGCTGCAGCCCGCCCGGCGGATGATGAAAGAGGCGGAAACCTCGGTCCGGCGCCGCAACCCGGCACACCGCGCACACGACCGGGCGGCGGAAACCGCGCTGGCGGCGTTCGAGCGGGAGACCGGCAAATGAACGACGCGTCCAACGGGGCGACAAGCGGGACGGCAACCGGGGCGACGACTGGGGCGGGCGCGCGGATCCTGCTGCCCTTCGTCGACGATTCCACCCTGTTCTTCGTGCAGCGGATGCGCGACCTGCTGGCGGACCGGGGGCACGAACTGGTCACCGGCTGGGTGACCAACGATTCCGACCTGTCCTATCGCCAGCTGACCGCGGTGCTGCCGAACGGGCCCGACGTGCTGCTGCACACCGACGCCTTCCGGCAGGCGACGCCGCTGTCCGAGTTCGACGCGATCGTCACCTCGCGCATGTTCGCGGCGCTGCGCGACATGATCCGGATGCCCCACGTCCGTTACGGCGCGGACCGTCCGGCGGTGATCGCATTTCAGGGCGGGCTGGAATTCGACCCCGAGCGGGGCTTCGGCAACCGGCACGCCGCCGACGCGGTGTTCGTCGTGCCGCAGGGCGACATCGATCGTTACCGCAAACATTCCGAGACCGCCGACACCGGGCCGCAGTACCTTGGCTTCGGTCATCCGACCTTCCTGACGCCGGGCGAGCCGCCCGCCGATCTTGCGGACCGGCGCGACGTGTATTTCTTCGCGCAGGCGATCTCGCCGCCGACGAAACGCGCCCGGCTGCACCTGCTGCGGATGCTGGCGGCCATCGCGCGCGCCGACCCGGAGCGCACCGTCTGGCTGAAGCTGCGCCACCTGCCGCACGAGAACACCGGCCACCTGCACCGCGAGGAATACCCCTATCCGTCCCTGATGAAGGAGATGGGCGACCTGCCGGCGAACCTGAAGCTGACCGCCGACCCGATGGACGCGGTGCTGGACCGGGCCGCGGTGGGGATCACCTGCACCTCGACCGCCGCCGTCGATCTGGTGCGCGCGGGCGTGCCGACGCTGGTGTATCTGGATTACGTCGAAAGCTATCTGGACCCGCTGGTGCCGCCGATGCGCCGGCTGTTCGGCAAAAGCGGGCTGGTGGCCGACACGGCGCAGGTGCTGCGGCTGCAGACGTCGGCGCCCGACCCGGCGTGGACCGGCACGCTGTTCTGCCCCGCCACGCGGCTGGCCGAGCAGGTGGAAGAGGCGATCGCCGCCTTCCGCGCCCGCCCCGTCGCGGTCCGCCGCCGGATCCCGCCGCCGGATATGCTTGATTAGAGACTATTTTCGCGCGTCAGATCGCTGTCATCCCGGCGGCAAGCCAGCGGGCGAACGCGGCCTCGGGGACGTCCCCGGTGGCCAGATCCTCCATCATCCGCACGCCCTCGACCGGGTCGGGGCGAAAGGCATGGCCGTTGAGACGCAGGAAGGTCAGCGCGGTGACGAAGGCGGTGCGCTTGTTGCCGTCGACAAAGGCATGGGCCTTGGCGATGCCGAAGGCATAGGCCGCCGCGATCTCTGCCGGTTGCGGCGTCCCGTAGGCGACAAGGTTCATCGCCCGCGCGCAGCCCGTTTCCAAGAGGCCCCGGTCGCGCAGGCCCGCCGCGCCGCCGTGGCGCGAGATCTGCCGGTCATGGATCGCGATGACGGCAGCCAGCGGCACCCAGACCGGGTCGCTCAAGCCAGAGCCTGAAGCAGGTCGCGGTTCTCGTCCATCACGACTTCGGCGGCGGCCAGCGCGGCCGCGACGGCGGGATCGTGCGGCGTGATCTTCAGGCTGCCGTCATCGCCGCGCACGACGAACAGGGTATCGCCCTCTTTGGCGTCAAGAAGGGTCAGCATCTCGGTGGTCAGGGTCATCACGGCCGAGTTGCCGACCTTGCGTATCTTGGTTTCGATCATCCGGGCGCCTCCTGTATACATTAAAGTATATACGACCGCCCCGATCCGGGCAAGCGGCGGCAACCGCGGTTCAGGCGGCCTGGTCGCCGTCCATGTTGCCCTCGTGTACGGCGATCGCGCGTTCGACGTCCTCGTACCAGGTCATCTCGCCCCGCTCGAGCACCACGGCGGCGTCGCAGAGCTGTTTGATCTGCCCCATCGAGTGCGACACCACGATGGCGCTGCTGTTGGTCATCCGGGCCTTGAACACCTCGGCGCTGCGTTCGCGGAACGATTTGTCGCCGACCGCCGTCACCTCGTCCACAAGATAGGTGTCGAACTGAATGCCCATCGACGCGCCGAAGGTCAGCCGCGATTTCATCCCCGAGGAATAGCTGCGTACCGGCATGTGGAAATGCGCGCCCAGTTCGGCGAACTCGGCGACGAAGTTCAGCAGTTCCGTGGTGTCGACCCCGTAGACCCGGGCGATGAAGCGGATGTTCTGCGCCCCGGTCATGTTCTTGTTGAAACTGCCGCCGAAGCCCACCGGCCACGAGATCGTGCCATCCGACACCACCCGGCCGCCGGTCGGTTCGACCGAGCCGGCGATGATCTGCAGCAGCGTCGACTTGCCCGCCCCGTTGCGCCCCAAAAGCGCGACCGACCGGCCGGTCGGCAGCGTCAGGTTCACATCGCGGAACAGCTGCTTGTAGCCGCGCCGGGTCCGGAACCCCATCGACAGGTTCTCAAGCCGGATCATCGCGTCACTGCCATCGCGTTATTGGCGGTCGCGCAGCGAGTAATAGATCAGCACCAGCACCGCCCAGGCCAGCAGCGCGAAGGCCGCGACCAGCGCCAGCACGATGACGCGCTGCGGGTACTGCGACCGTTCCGCCAGCGTCGGGCGGACGTAGGGCGCAAGATAGCGGCTTTGGCGTTCCGCCTCGGCGCGGGCGCCGGAATAGGCGGACAGGGCCGAGGTATAGGCCTGTTCGGCGAACTCGCGTTCCACCGTCAGCCGCTCGAACTCGGCCACCAGCGAGGCATAGTCCTGCCCCTCGCCGTCGGCGTCGCCATCGGCCGAGAACTTGGCGCGCTCTTCGTCGATGCGGCGCTGGATCACGTCGATGCGCAACTCGGCCTGGGTGCGGCGCGGGTCGTTCGCGGTCGAGGTGGAATTCAGCATGTCCAGCTCGATCAGCGCCTGCGCCAGCTGCTGCTGCAGCGTGGTCAGCAGGCCCATCTGCCCCTGCAGGTCGGCGCCGGGGTCGACGATGCGGGTGGTGGACCGGAACGCGGTCAGTTCCTCGCGCGCGGTGCGCAGGTCGTCCTGCGCCAGTTCCAGTTCCTCGCGGGCATAGCGCATCGCGTCCTCGCGGGCGACGGCGTTCAGCTCGTTGATCACCCGCGAGCTTTCCGCGAGGATCCGGTTGCCGATGTCCTGCGCCATCTGCGGATCGAAGGCCAGCACCTGCAGCTCGATCAGCCCGGTGCCCGGGTCGTACGAGATCCGCACGGTGCGCCGCCAATAGTCCGTCAGGTCCTCGATGGTGCCCGAGGGGTCGTAGGAAAACACCGGATCGGTGTCGAAATGCTGGGAATAGTGACCGCGCAGGTCCAGTTCGGCGTCGATGCTCTGGACCAGCTCGGGGCTTTGGATGAACTTGTACAGCACCTCGGTGTCGGATGCGCCCGAGGTCGACATGTTGCTGAGCCCGCCCAGGAAATCGACCGCCGAGGGGGCTTCTTCCTGACGCACGGTGAAGCCCAGCTCTGACGCATAGCGGTCCTCGGCCCGGTTCCACAGGTACCACGCGGCGACGCCCACGGGCAGCACCACGAACAGCAGGAAGGTCAGCAGGATCGCCCGGTGCCGGGTGCGCGGCCGCGCCGCAAGGGCGGGCGGCGGCACCGGGCGCTTCGGCGTCATCTCGGCGTCCGCGTCGGCGACCCGGTCGGGCACCTTCGCCTTGCGGCGCTTGGCCGGCACCTTGTTGCCGTCGGTGCGCGCGGGCAGGTTCGCGTCGCGCCCGGCGGGCTTGCGGCGGGGCGCCTCGACGTCCTGTTCCGGCGTCGGTTTTTTCTGCTTCGGCCTTGGCGCGGCGGCCTCGGACTCCGCTGGGGCGTCTGCGGGGGACTCCGCGGGGGCGCCCTGCACGACCGACAGCCCGGCCCCTTTACCGGGGTTCTTGTTGGGGCCTTTGCCCAGCCCTTTCCCGGGCCCCTTTCCGGCGCCCGCCGGCGTGTTCGGCCCTTGTTCGGGACTGGTTTTCGGGCCGCCGGGCGCGGCGTCCGCCGCGCGGGCGGGCCCTTTGCGGGGGGTGTCCTGCGGTGTGCTCTCGGGTCCGGTTTCCGGATCGGCCGAGGCGGGGCGGGCGGGGCGTGATACGTGGTCGGGCACGGTGCTCGGGTGTCTCCGGTTCTTGTTCTATCGCCCCGGTTCGTTGCTGCCGCGCCGGGAGCCAGTGACTGCGGGCACTGGTGTCTGCGGAATATCCCAATATAATCCGCGAACAACGATTTGCCTATGCTTGGCACATCCCGGCCCCGGTTTCCAGCGATCCGCATGACAGACAGCTCCGCCTCTATGGCGCAGACCCTGCCCCCCGCCCCGCCGCCCGCGCTTCCGAAGGCGCGGCCGCAGCGCCGTTTCCAGAACCTGCGCACCATCACCGCGCTGATCCTGCGCGAAATGGCGTCGACCTACGGCCGGTCGCCGGGCGGCTATATCTGGGCGATCCTCGAACCGCTGGGCATGATCTTCGTGCTGTCGATGGCGTTCGGCCTGCTGTTCCGCACCCCGTCGCTGGGCACCGATTTCGTGCTGTTCTACGCCACCGGCTTCCTGCCGTACCGGATGTACACCGACTGCCAGCAGGTCACCTCGAACGCGCTGCGCTATTCGCGGGGGCTGCTGGTCTATCCGGCGGTGTCCTACATGGACGCGCTGCTGGCGCGGCTGATCCTGTCGATGATGACGCAGCTTCTGGTCAGTTGCCTGATCCTGACCGGCGTGATCATGTTCCACGAGATCCGCCTGCTGCTGGACGTGGTGCCGGTGCTGATCGC
Organism: Psychromarinibacter halotolerans; assembly: GCF_029168315.1. Taxonomy (NCBI): domain Bacteria; kingdom Pseudomonadati; phylum Pseudomonadota; class Alphaproteobacteria; order Rhodobacterales; family Paracoccaceae; genus Psychromarinibacter; species Psychromarinibacter halotolerans. The sequence goes on along the minus strand of NZ_JARGYD010000018.1, from coordinate 6,838 downwards.
CTTCGGGCTGGCCGCCTTCCTTGGCTTCGGGCTGGGCACGCTGAATTGCCTGCTGTTCGAGATGTACCCGATCTGGAAATCGGTCTGGGGCATGGTCACCCGGCCGCTGATGATCGTGTCGGCGGTGATCTACATCTACGAGGACCTGCCCGAGTTCGCCCGCAACCTGATCTGGTACAATCCGCTGGTGCATATCACCGGCCTGTCGCGGACCGGGTTCTTTTCCTATTACCAGGCCACGTATGTGTCGATTTCATATGTGCTTTCGATCGGGCTGGTGACCACCTTCTTCGGCCTGCTTCTGCTGCGCAGATACCACCGCCGGTTGATGACCCTGTGATCCGGCCATGATCCGGGGCCCGGTCGATGGACTAGGGCCGGGCTTCTTGCTAGAGCCATCCGGCCCACTGTCTGACCGGAGATTTCCCAGCATGCGAATCAACACCGTCGAGGCGCGGAACCGCGAAACGCTTGACCAGATCGAGAAGGTGGGGCTGACCGACTTCGCGGACCTGCAGGGCTATCGCAAGCAGTACCCCTATCACGGGTTCATCGACATCCCGCTGCCGGGCGGCGAGCAGATCAGCCTGTTTTGCAACAACGACGACCTGACCGCGCTGGCCTATCTGTGGATCGACGGCTTTCAGGAAGAACCCTACAGCCTCGATTTGTGGATGAAGCTGTGCCGCAAGGCCTCGACCATTCTGGACATCGGCTCGCATGTCGGCCTGTTCGCGCTGGCCGCGGCGCGGGCCAACCCGCAGGCGCGGATCCGCGCCTTCGAGGCGGTCGACTTCATCTATGCCCGGCTGATGGTCAACATTCAGGCCAACGGCATGAACGGCATCATCAAGGGTCAGAACGTCGGCGTGTCGGACCGGTCGGGCTGGAGCGTGATCAACCTGAACCTCGGGCCGCAGATGATGTCGAAGGGCGCGTCGCTGAAGGACAAGAAGCTGCCCAACCGCAAGCCGCGCAAGAAGTGGCTGCAGACCGAGATGATCGACACGCTGTGCGCCAAGGAAAAGGTCGACCTGATCAAGATCGACGTCGAGGGCCACGAGGCGCTGGCGCTGACCGGCGCGGCGCAGACGCTGGCCGCCACCAAGCCCACCGTCCTGTGCGAGATCCTGCGCCGCGACGTGGGCCGGGGCGAGGTTTTCGCGATCTTCGAGGACCTCGGCTATGAATGCCACCTGATCCTCGAGGACGAGCAGAAGACCGTGCCGACCAGCGGCGCGGACGAGGCGAACGTGGCCCGCAGCGCGGGGGACCGCAACTTCCTGTTCGTTCATCCCGACCGCAAGGCAGGGCTGTCGGACATCCTGACGGTCTAACCGGTGACATCGCAGGCGCCGGCGCGCGAACGGCATTATCTGGTGCTGCCGCAGCTGGGGCTGGCCTATTGCCGGGTGCCGAAGGCCGCGAATTCCTCGGTCCGGTACCTGCTGGCCCGGCGGTTCGGCTTCAAAGCCCCCGAAGCCGAGCCCAATCTTCTGCCCAACAAGGACAGGTTCTGGACCGGCCAGCCGCCCGGGGTCGCGCATTGCCTGACCGCGGCGGATTTTGCGCTGTTGCAGGCCGGGGCCGACCGGCCGTGGTGTTTCAGCATCGTGCGCAACCCGGTGTCGCGGCTGTACTCGGCATGGAACAACAAGGTTCTCGAAAGGCGCCCGGACCGCCCGCTGCCGGCCCGCTTCCGCGAGATGGGGGTGACACCGGGCATGGATTTCGCCGCCTTCGTCGACCGGGTCGCCGAGACCGTCGATGACAACAGCAACATCCATATCCGGTCGCAAAGCTCGATCCTGACGCTGGACGGCCGGGTGCTGCCGGATTTCGTCGGCCGGGTCGAGACGATCGTCCCCGACTGGAACCACATCCGCTATGAGGTGCGGGTGCGGTTAGGGCGGCGGATCCCGCCGCTGTGGCCCCGCAACGTACGCATCCGGGCCCAGCCCGACATCGCCGCCGACCTGCCGCGCCCGGTGCTGGCGAAGATCATCGACCGCTACCACGACGATTTCACGCGCTTCTACCCGCACGAGCTGCGCCGGCTGGCCTGATCCGCCGGGTCACAGAAACTCGATACTGCCCGCCAGCGCGCCGAACGAGGTGACGCCGTCCAGCCACAGGGTGTCGCCGTCGCCGAAGTCCAGCGTGATCCCGCCGCCGCCGGTGGTGGCGTGGCGGTCCACCACCTCGCGCGGGGACAACGTGCCCTTCCACAGCCCGGGGTCCAGCAGCAGCCGGTCGTCGCCGGGGCGGAAATCGGTGATCCGGTCGGCGCTGCCGTCTTCGCGGTACACGAAGGTGTCGGCGTGCTTGCCGCCGGTCAGCGTGTCGCGCCCCCGGCCCCCGTCCAGCGTGTCGGCGCCCTTGCCGCCGTCGAGGGTATCGTCGCCCTTGCCGCCCAGCAGGGTGTCGTCGCCCTTGCCCCCCGCCAGCGCGTCGTGATGCCGGCCGCCGTCCAGCAGGTCGTGGTTCTTGCCGCCGTCGAGCACGTCGTCGTGCTTGTCGCCGATCAGGATGTCATCGTGCTTGCCGCCGATCAGGGTGTCGCGGCCGCTGCCGCCGTCCATCAGGTCCCGGCCGCTGCCGCCATCAAGGGTATCGTCGCCCTTGCCCCCCAGCACGGTGTCGTCGCCCTTGCCGCCATCGACGAAATCGTCGTGCTTGCCGCCGTCCAGACTGTCGACGCCGGACCGACCCATCAGGCGGTCCTTGCCCGAGCGGCCTTCCAGCGTGTCGTCGCCCTTTCCCCCCTCCAGCGTGTCATCGCCCTTGCCGCCATCAAGCACGTCGTGGTGGCGCCCGCCCTCCAGCAGGTCGTGATGCCGGTCGCCCCACAGCGTGTCGTCGCCCCTGTCCCCCCGCAGCGTGTCGTCGTCGCGGCCGCCCCACAGGGTGTCGTCGCCGTCGCGCCCGTCCAAAAGGTCGTGCCCGTCGCCGCCGCTCAGCCGGTTCGCGGCGCTGTCGCCCAGCAGCGTGTCGGCGCCCGCCCCGCCCCACAGATCCTCGATCGAGGACAGGGTGTCGTGCCAGTCGGCGCCGACGGTCACGGCAAGCAGGGCAAGATCGCCGTAAACAGGGACTGATACGTGGGAATAATCGGCCCGGTCGCGGCCCGCGCCGCCGTCCAGAACGGTGGTTCCGACGCTGGACAGGATGTCGTCGCCCGCCTCGCCGTACAGGGCCTGCCCGGCGCTGGTCGCCAGCAGGCGGTCCGGCCCGGTGCCGCCCATCAGCGGCGGCGGTTCGTCGGTGATGATGCCCCGCGCCGGGCGGTCGAGGTCGAGGATGCCCGCCGCCGCCAGCTGCGCCCGCGACAGCGCCCCGCCGCCGGCGCGGTGCAGCACCACCTCTTCGTCGCGCCACGTCAGCACCGCGCCGGTGTCGGTGACGGCGATGTCCAGCTGGTCGATCGACCGCAGCATCGGGAAATCCGACAGGTCCAGCCGGTCGGCCGCCGGGTCGAAATCGACGATCGTGTCGCGGGCGCCGTCCGGGGTCAGCACGAACAGGTCGGCGCCGGGACCGCCGCGCAGCCGGTCGGCGCCGGGGCCGTCCAGCAGGATGTCGTCGCCCCCTGCCCCGTTCAGCGTGTCGTCCCCTGCCCCGCCCGACAGGATGTCGTTCCGCGCGCCCCCCGCCAGCACGTCGGCGCCGGGGCTGCCGCCCTGAACGCCCCCGGCGGGTCCCGGATCGAAGGCCAGCTGGGTCACGCCGGGCTCGCGTTCCGAGGCGGCGAACAGTTGCAGCGTGCCGCCCGCCGCCGCCAGCGCCAGCGCCGACAGCCCGCCCAGCGTGGTGTCGGTGCTGTCCGCGACCGAACCAAGGTGCACCAGCCGCCCGCCCGGGATCACGGTCAGCAGGCTGACCCCGTCGTCGCCGCCGCCCGCCAGCAGATAGGGACGGTCGTCCAGCGTGACCGCGTCCAGCAGGCGGGCCCCGGCAAAGCGGGTCTGCACCCGGTCGTCGAGGACGTGGTCGGTCAGGGTCAGCGACCCGTCGCCGCCAAGCTCCAGCACGCTGAGCGACCCCGACCCGGCGCCCGCCACCACAAGGAAATCGCGCCCGTCCGCGCGCACCAGCTGCAGGGCGGACGGATCGCCGACGCCGATCCCCGGCGGCAGTCTGCCCGTCTCGGTCAGGGCGCCGTCGCCGCCGATGCGCCAGACGATGACGTCGTCGGCGGCGGCGCTGGCCCCGATCAGCCAGTCGCGCCCGCCCGACCGGGCGTGCAGCAGGTCGTCCAGCGGGCCGGTGTCCCGTCTGGCGTCGGGGGTCAGCGACAGCGTGCCCGTCCCCGCCAGCTGCGCGTCGGACAGGCCGAACCGCGCCAGCCCGCCCGAGGGCGTTTCCAGAAACAGCAGGTTCTTCGACGCGATCCACACGGCCTGCACCCGCAGGCCCTGCCCGGTGCCGCCGTCCAGCGGCAGCACGGCGGCGCCGGTCTGCATCAACCGCGCCAGCTGGTCGTCGGTGATCGTGTGGCGGACCCCGTCCAGCGTCACCCGCAGCGCATCCAGCCCCAGCGCGTCGCCCGGCGCGTCGGCCGAGTGCCCCGCCGCGGCCGCGCCGTCGCCGCCCTGCAGCCAGCTGCCCAGCAGCACGTCGCCCGCGGTCCGCGCCTGCAGCAGCAGCCCCCCGCCCGCCGCCCGCAGTTCCAGCCCCGCCACCGGGTCGGTCGGAAAGCCCCCATCCGGGGCGGTTGCCAATAGCGCGATGCGTTCCAAGCGTCCGATATCCCTGCCGAACCCGGTTCCACGGGCAGGCTGGCACGGCACGCGTTAAGGATGGTTTCAAATCCGGCCCCCGGTTCCCCGGCACCGATGAAACTGGCCATGAATTTGCTTAAAATGCGCGACATCCCGTCCCGCAACCGGCCCGGAAGGCCAGTTACGGGCCGATCAGTCCCCGATCAGTCGCAGCGTCACGCGTCGGGCGTCAGCTCGTCGCGGCCGACCGAGACATAGGCCTCGAACCCGGCACGTTTCGCGTCGCGCAGCGAATAGACGTTGCGCAGGTCGGCCATGCGCGGGGTTTCCATCTTTTTCGCCAGACGCTTCAGGTCAAGCGCGCGGAACTCGTTCCACTCGGTCAGGATCACCACCGCGTCGGCGCCGCGCGCCGCCTTGTAGGGGTCGTCCTCCCATTGCACGCCCGGCAACAGCGCCTCGCCCTCGCGCTTGCCCTGCGGATCGACCGTGCGCACCTTCGCGCCGCCGCCCACCAGCGCCGGCACGATGGTCAGCGCGGGCGCGTCGCGCATGTCGTCGGTGTTGGGTTTGAAGGTCACCCCGAACACCGCGATCGTCTTGCCGTTGAACGACCCGCCCAGCAGGTCCTGCAGCTTGTCGATCATCCGCCGCTTGATCTCGTCGTTGACCTTGATCACGGTCTCGACGATCTGCATCGGCGCGGCATAGTCCTGCCCGGTGCGGGCCAGCGCCATCGTGTCCTTGGGAAAGCACGACCCGCCATAGCCGGGACCGGCGTGCAGGAACTTGTTGCCGATCCGGCCGTCCAGACCCATGCCCTTCGACACCTGCTTGATGTCGGCGCCGACCTTCTCGCACAGGCGGGCGATCTCGTTGATGAAGGTGATTTTCGTCGCAAGGAAGGCGTTGGCGGCGTATTTGATCATCTCGGCCGATTCCAGATCGGTGGTGACGATCGGGAACTCGCGCAGGAACAGCGGGCGGTAGATCTCGGCCATGACATCGGCGGCGCGTTCGTTCTGCACGCCGACCACGACGCGGTCGGGCTTCATGAAATCCTCGATCGCCGCGCCTTCGCGCAGGAACTCGGGGTTCGAGGCCACGTCGAAATCAGCCTCGGGGTTGGCCTTGGCCATCACCTGCTTGACCTTGCGGTTGGTGCCCACCGGCACCGTCGACTTGGTGACGATCACCGCATAGCCGGTGAGGTTCTGCGCGATCTCCTCGGCGGCGGCCATCACGTAGGTCAGGTCGGCATGGCCGTCGCCGCGCCGGGTCGGGGTGCCCACCGCGATGAACACCGCCTCGGCGCCGTCCACGGCCTTGGCAAGGTCGGTGGTGAAGGTCAGCCGCCCCGCTTCGACGTTCTTGACCATCAGCGCGTCAAGGCCGGGCTCGTAGATCGGCACCTCGCCGCGTTCGAGCATCTCGATCTTGGCGGGGTTCTTGTCGACGCAGATCACCTCGTGGCCGAAGTCCGAAAAGCAGACCCCCGACACGAGCCCCACATACCCGGTTCCGATCATCGCGATACGCATGGCGCCTGTTCCTTTTCGCTGCTTCCCGCCCCGGCGGAAGGGGTGGTCGGCAATCGCGGTGCTGTCAAGCCGCAGGGGGGACCGGGCGGCGAATTGCCTTTCGCAAGGCAACGCCGGGCCACAGTGCGGCGGGTCTGTTCCCGGATCGGGGTCCTCAGGTCTTCGGCGGCACCCGGATCAGCCGGGCGAACTTGCCCAGCTCGGCCAGCCGCGTCTTCTCGTTCGCGGCGCTGCGTCCGGCCCAGTCGTCGAGAAAGCCCTGTTCCTCGTCGGTAAAACCGGTCTTCGGGAACCGCGCCTGCACGAACTTGCGCAGGTCCATGTAGTCTTTGCGTTCCAGAAAGTCCTTCGCGTGCTCCAGGATCTTGATCCCCTCGGGGCGGATCGACGGGTTGCGGCCGCCCTGCACGTAATCGAACCCCTCGGGCAGCGCGACACCGGCCAGCCGGAAGAACTCGGCCGCGAACCGGCGGGGCCGCTCGGAGAGGAATTCGAAATCGATCACGGTGACCTGCGCCCGGGTGGACAGGATGCGCAGCGCCTCGATCACGTGGCGGCTGTCATAGCCGCGCGCGG